>NZ_JAELUP010000023.1 GCF_016424485.1 Paenibacillus roseus | reverse complement strand
GGACCGCAGGGTCCTGGGAGAGTAGGACGTCGCCAAGCACGAATGGCCCGTTGAACTTTAGGTTCAACGGGTTTTTTGTTATTGAGACAGAAGCATTTATAATTTCGTTTACACTTGTGTTCTATGCGCATTAAATACCCCGGCTAACGCATGAGCCAGGGTATTGTGCTTTTAGCGATGGTAGAAGTTTACAGAGGTATCTTCCAAGAAGATGAGACCGTCTTTTCTTGAACGCCGCAGCTTATTAAGTACAATGAGCCTTGGTGCGAGCGCCCATAAATGCCAACTGATGAGGCTGATCATTGCTGACTCGCCCATCCACGGATAGATAAGGGCGATCGCGCATAACCCGATCCATAGCAAATGGCGGTGAAGCTTCCGAAACAACTGATGTTCAACCATGACGATAGGCAAATAGCCGATCCAGGGAGTTTTATAGCGCCAACCCCAACGACGATCCTCCGGTTCATCTACACGAATCATTGTTAGCTTAATAATAACCCAGTGCAGCCAATAGATTGCCAGAGCGCTGGCCAGCCAATAGAATAGTCCCTGATAACTGTACATTATAATTTGAAATATGCCCAGCCCTGATACAATAATGCCGTAGCTAATGACGGATTCATTTTGTACCTGGATTTTTTTGATCAATTGATAGTGATAAACGGTTGCGTTCTCATGTATTTCTGATCTTCGCTGCATAACACAGCCCTCCATACGATTGGCAGACTATTTTAAAATTTCCGAGAAAACAAAGCTTTTTTCCGGCAAAAGCGGGTAAAGCCGGTTACGCTTAATGAATACACCATAATACGATATCGGAAAATTCAGCCGCAAGTTGAATATGTTGTTCTATTTTTCATCCTATCTATTTCATGGTTGAAGCAATAGCAATGACACGGAAATTATATGGTGAGCAATCAAATGCTTGGCTGTATTTTCTTATATTACGGTGAACGTAGCAAAAGGTATAGAAACTGCGCGGTTTTCCGTTAAACACCACAGAGGACTTTTGAGCATAGGATGTAAAAATGGGCAGCGGATATGGAACAGTTTTCAAATAAATGGTAGCCGATTTTCCTATGAAACAAGTATATCTTGCTAGGATTTGTGTCATAATAGTAAGTATAAAAGTAAAGTAATCTGGATTTACGATTATAAAAGTAAAGGGCGGGATGATCAATGAATGAAGAGAACCGTCAGCCTTGCTGTATTGTATGTGGACATGAGAAAGAAGAAGGGATTTTTGTCCTGTCCGAGTTTATATGCGATACTTGCGAATCAGAGATGGTAAGAACCGATGTAAGGGATGCCAAGTATCCTTTTTTTATTCATCAGCTTCGACAAATCTGGTTGAAGAAGGACGCCTGATCCTTTAGGTAGGAAGGATAGGGGATACGATATGACAGACAGGAAAATCACTCCCTCCGGGCTGGGATTATAATAACGGGCAGAACAGGCTCTTTATTATGACCAGCGCGGGGGGATTTTTTTGAATAAACAGGTTTTCAATGATGTTTTCACGTGAAACATTGCAACAATTCTGTCCACGGAGGAACGGGAGATACAACCGTTTTTATTTGGGTGAGCGGGAATATGATATGATGAGGTAGAAGCAGGGTAATAGAAGTTAAATAAGAGAGGTTTTATATATGTCGTCTACGTCACTGTTTAGGGCTCCCTTATATGAAATACTGGTTAAGCACGCGGACTCTGCGCCAGGCAGTTTGCACGTTCCCGGTCATCAGTACGGTAAGGCGCTGGGAAAGTTGTCCGCTTCTGTTCGTGAAGACTTTGCCCGTATTATGCGGATGGATGTGACGGAGCTGTCGGTGACCGATGATCTGCACCATCCAGAAGGTGCAATCCTTGAAGCCCAGAGGCTGGCGGCCGATCTTTATGGCGCAGAGGAGACATATTTCATGGTGGGCGGAAGTACGGCGGGCAATCTGGCGCTGCTTCTGTCCCACTGCAAACGTGATGGTATTCTGATCACACAGCGCAATGTTCATAAGTCCATCCTTAATGGACTGGCGCTGAGTGGGGCGCATGCTGTCTTCGCAGCCCCGCAGATTGATCGCGACAGCGGTCTTGCCACGCTCCCTTCCCTGGAGCAACTGGAGGAGGCCTTGATCCGTTATTCCGAAGCGGAAGCCGTCATGCTGTGCAATCCGAATTATTACGGCATGGGGGCCAGTCTAAAGGATTATGTGGAGCTTGTCCATCGCTATCATAAGCCATTGTTTGTTGATGAAGCGCATGGCGCTCATTATGGACTGCATCCAGAGTTTCCAACAGGGGCACTGGCAGCGGGTGCAGATGCAGTCGTGCAGTCGGCCCATAAGACACTTCCCGCACTAACTATGGGGGCTATGCTGCACGTCCAGGGCGAGCGTATTGATCGCGCCAAACTGCGGGGAGCACTGACTATGATACAAAGCTCCAGTCCTTCCTATCCAATTATGGCTTCCCTGGATTTGGCCCGCGCTGCGTGCATGGAGCAAGGTCCGTCCTTATTCGACCAGGCTTTAGAGGCAGCCGCCTATATTCGGGATTGTATAGCCTCCAAGCTGCCGTGGGTAAGCCTGTTGCCTTTGAAGCCGGAATCCCAAGCCTATAATCAGGCTGATCCGCTGCGGATCACGCTGTCAGACCGGACAGGCACATTGTCCGGTTACGACTGGCTCAAAGAGCTGGAGGCATATGGCTGGTGGGCAGAGATGGCCGATTCCAGGCATTGTGTGCTATTGATCGGGATATCCTGTACCCGGCAGGAGGTGAATCGGATCGTAGAGACGTTGATTGAAATTTCTGCGCGATATGAGTTGGACCGCAAAGCGCCCCAAGCAGCAGCAGATTTGTCTGCTGGACATTGGAATTGGGGGGAATTGCCCTTGTCGGGCCCAATCCGTCTTCCAACTCCTGCGGAAGGAGCGCTTCAGACAGAAATGGTGCCGTTGCAGGAGGCGGAGGGAAGAAGTTGCGCTGAGATGATCACTCCGTATCCTCCCGGCATACCTATATTGTATCCGGGAGAATGTATAAACAATGGCATAATTGCGGCGATCCGGGAACTTGCTGAACATGGAGCCAAATTTCAGGGCGCTGCGGACCCTTCGTTGATGCATGTGAAAGTTTACAGGCATTAGATGGAAATGTCGTTTACCGAAATTGAACGCTTTGTTACAATAGCAATAAGGTACGATTATATGATTAGGAGCATTTGCATTGAAATCAGGACGATTCATTACGATTGAAGGCGGCGAAGGCGCAGGCAAGACGACGCTTATCCAGGAACTTGAGCGGCGTATAATGGCTGCTGGAATTGCTGTTGTTACTACACGGGAACCGGGCGGAATTGCGATCGCGGAACAAATTCGCGGTGTTATTCTCGATTCCCGCCATACAAGCATGGATGGGCGTACGGAGGCGCTGCTGTATGCGGCCGCCAGACGACAGCATCTGGTTGAGAAGGTGATCCCGGCTTTAAAGCAAGGATTCGTCGTCATATGTGATCGGTTCATCGACAGCAGTCTTGCGTACCAGGGTTACGCGCGCGGGCTTGGGATGGAGGCGGTATGGGAAATTAACCGTTTTGCAATTGGCGACACCATGCCGGATTTGACGATATGGATGGATATTGAACCTGAAGAGGGATTAAAGCGGATACACAAGGACGATTGCCGTGAGCTGAACCGTCTTGATCTGGAAGGGCTTAAGTTTCACGAGAAGGTGAGATCAGGCTACGAGCAGATATATAGACAGTATCCAAACCGAATCGTCAGAATAGATGCCAGTGCTGAGCCGGATGCTGTGGCCCGGCAGGCAATTGCAGCTGTTGAACACGGACTTAAAGGTTTTTTCGCAGAGAATGTCAAATTATAATAGATAGAAGCGAAATCATGCGGAGCCTTCCGCAGTTGCGGCTTGGATTCCAGACAAATGACAGACGTTTCGCCAGGCACACTTTTACAAGTTTATAAGGGAGGGTTAACGATGAAATTAGTGATCGCGATTGTACAGGATAAGGACAGCAACCGATTGTCCAATGCGCTCATAAAAGATGGATTTCGTGCCACCAAGCTGGCAAGTACAGGTGGGTTTCTCAAGGCAGGAAATACAACCTTTATGATTGGTATTGAAGATGAACGAGTATCTGATGTTATGCAAGTCATCCGCTCCAACTGCAAAGTCCGCGACCAGCTTGTGACACCGGTAACGCCGATGGGCGGAACCACAGATTCGTATATCCCGTTCCCAGTAGAGGTGCAGGTAGGTGGAGCGGCAGTCTTCGTAGTGCCGGTAGAACGATTCGAACATTATTGATCGGGTGTGACATAACGGATGAAAATTAACCCTGGCTTTCGGCCGCTCGGCCAGGAAAGAACGCGCTCCGATGTGGGGTCCCGACCTGTTATTCAGACGAATTTTGCAGACGTAATGGGCCAACAGGAGAACCTGAGAACCCAGGAACAACTGCAGAAGAAGCTGCAAGATATTCATAATCAGGGTGAGCGCTTGGCCAAGTCCATGACGGTTCGTGAATTAGCGATTTATAAGCAGTTGGTCAAGAAGTTTCTTGAGGATACGCTGCGTCGGGGCGTCAGTCTGAGGGAGACCAAGGGCTGGGACCGCCGCGGACGGACAAAAAGATACAAGCTGCTGGAGGAAGTGGACGCGATCTTGCTCAGTATGGGCGAGGAACTGCTTGATACGGAGCAGGGCAGGATTGATCTTCTGGAGCGGGTTGGAGAAATCCGGGGCTTGTTGATAAATTATTTTTTTTGAGGAGCAGCATGACCGATGTCATTTCAAACCATTGTAGGACAGGAGAATGCCAAACGAATTTTGCAGCAGGCGCTTCAGCGCAATAGCGTATCCCATGCCTATTTGTTCAGCGGTCCCCTTGGGACAGGGCGGAGAGCTGCCGCGATGGCCTTTGCCAAAGCGCTGTTCTGTGAAGAGCAGGGCAGTGATGCCTGTGGAAACTGTCTTTCCTGCAGAAAGTTTGAACATGGCAATCAACCGAATCTGCTGCATATTGCGCCTGATGGAGCTACGATTAAAATTGATCAGATCCGCCAGCTGCAGCGGGAGTTGTCCTACCGCAGTCAAGGCGAGGGACGCAAAGTATATATCATGGAAGGGGCAGAGAAGCTGACGGTTCAGGCAGCCAACAGCATGCTGAAATTTCTCGAAGAGCCCGCTTCGCCGGTTGTTGCGCTATTGCTGACGGATAATGGACAAGCTGTGTTGCCGACAATTCGGTCACGGACTCAACTCGTTCCATTCTACCCGGTTGCGCCTGCTGACATGCGTGAGGCGCTTATCGGGGAAGGGCATCCTGCTATGCTTGTACATGTTGCGGTTCATCTGGCTTCGGGTCTGGATGCTTGCAGGGAGATTATCCAACAAGAGGGGTTTGCAGAAACGAGAAACGTAGTGATACAATTAGGCAAGGAGAGCTTGATCAAATATACGGCGGCAATGGTGACGTTGTCGCAGGCGATATTCAAGTCAGGCTCCACCCAACAGCCGGAGCAGCTGATGTCCATGCTCTTGCTGTGGTACAAGGATATGATCCATTTTCAAGCCGGCAGAGAAGATGCCATTGTATATGTTGATCAGCTGGACTGGATACGTAATCATGCCTTTACACGTTCGGTTGAAGGTTGGGTGTTTTGTATGGAGTCTACGTTGGAGGCCAGCAAGCGGATACGCGCGCATGTAACGCCCCAGCTAGCTTTCGAGCAATTTCTGGTGAACCTTCAGGAGGGCAAAAGCCTTGTATAATGTAGTAGGTGTCCGCTTCAAGAAGGCGGGGAAAATATATTATTTTGATCCGGTAGAACATGCGGTGGAGCAGAATCAGCACGTCATTGTAGAGACAGCGCGTGGGATCGAATACGGAAAAGTGGTGGTAGGGCAGAAGCAGGTTGGGGAGGAGGACGTTGTTCTTCCGCTTAAAAAAGTGATCCGGATTGCCGGTGATACGGACGCCAAGGTGATGGAAGAGAACAAGAACGCGGCCAGGAATGCCTTTTCAACCTGTATAGACAAGATTCGCGACCATCAGCTCAAGATGAAGCTGGTGGATGTTGAATTCACGTTTGACCGCAATAAAATTATTTTTTACTTTACAGCCGAAGGAAGAGTCGATTTTCGTGAACTGGTTAAGGATTTGGCCAGCGTGTTCCGCACCCGGATTGAGCTGCGACAGATTGGTGTACGCGATGAAGCGAAGATGCTCGGCGGAATTGGACCATGCGGACGGATTCTATGCTGTTCCTCATGGCTTGGGGATTTTGAGCCGGTCTCAATCAAGATGGCAAAGGATCAAAATTTGTCGCTGAATCCGACCAAAATTTCAGGGCTGTGCGGACGACTCATGTGCTGTCTGAAGTACGAGCATGACAATTATGAGAGCGTCCGTGAGGAAATGCCGGCAATCGGGAAAGTGGTCATCACTTCAATGGGTGAAGGCAAGGTGACCGGTATTAATGCCTCTTCCAAAACGGTCTACGTTCAATTGTTTGAAACGGGAGGCAAACCGAAAGAGCTGCCTTTCGATGACGTTGTGGTGAAATAATTCGACGATTTTGCGCTATACTCTGGGGTGGGAACTTGGAGAATACTAATTTATTTAAACGGATGGACCAGTTGGAGACACATGTCGGCGGGCTGCATTCGGAGCTTGGCGAGATGAAATTATTGATTAAAGCGCTACTTGAAGAGAATAAACGCCTCAGCATAGAAAATCAGCAGCTTCGAGATTTGTTCAAACGGGAATCCTTGCTTGCTGTAGAGGAGTCTTCTATAGAAGCAACGGAAACGGATGAGACGTCCCCCCATGAACCGGCTGAAGCGCCTGCAGCAACTCAGGAGATCATCCATGGGACCGCCATTGGGGAAGGCCATGATAATCTGACCAGACTGTATCACGAGGGTTTCCATATTTGCAACGTCTATTATGGCCATTTGCGAACCGAAGGGGATTGTCTGTTCTGCCTGTCATTCCTGAACAAATGAGCTCCTGCCCGATTTCGAATGATACGGCTATGAGCAAATAGCAAGAACGCGCCAAGAAGACCCCTAGCGGGTCTTCTTTTGAATTGTAATGACGAAGGAGATTGGATCATGCGAAGTAGCGAAATACAATTGCTCCCCACGGAAAGGCTGGATGATCTGCTGACACATGAGCTTCATATTATCCAAAGTGCTGAAGTTTTCAGCTTTTCAATGGATGCGGTACTTCTGGCCCGATTTGCAACGGTACCGCGTAGGGGACGCATCCTTGATTTTTGCACAGGGAATGGGGTCATACCGCTGCTGCTGTCGACACGGACCGAGGCGACGATTGATGCGGTAGAAATTCAGCCACGCTTGGCAGACATGGCCCGCCGTAGTGTAGCGTGGAATAAAAAGCAGACGCAGATTAAAATTATGCAAGGCGATCTGCGCCAGTTCCATTTGAGCATGGGCTACGGGGTCTATGATCTGGTTACGGTCAATCCACCCTACATGCCAGCCAATACCGGCGATCAGAATCTTAATGAGCATTATGCGATTGCCCGTCATGAGATTCATTGTACGCTTCGGGAAGTGGCCGCCGCTTGTTCCAGAATGGTGAGAACCGGAGGCAGAGTCGCAATGGTGCACCGTCCTTCGCGACTGACAGAAATAATAGAAGCGATGCGGGAAGTAAGGCTGGAACCGAAACGGATTCAGTTGGTGCACCCCCATGCGGAAGCGGAAGCGAATATGGTGTTGGTTGAAGCGCTTCGCGATGGCAAGCCGGATGTCAAGGTTTTGCCGCCGCTCATTGTGTACAACAATAAGAACCAATATAATAAGGAATTAATGGATATCTATTATGGCCCGCAGCATGAACAGCCGAAAGGATGAGTAAGGTGATTCACATTCAAAAAAGTTTTAGCGTGAGCCGGAAGACGGGGACGCTCTATCTGGTCGCGACGCCGATCGGCAATCTGGAGGACATGACCTTTCGCGCAATCCGCACATTGCGCGAGGTGGATCTTATCGCTGCGGAGGACACGAGGCAGACTCGCAAGCTGTTGACGCATTTTGAGATTTCGACCAGACTCGTCAGCTATCATGAGCATAACAAGCAGGCAAGCGGTCATGAATTGCTCAGGCTGCTGAAGGAAGGCCAGCAGATTGCGCTCGTTAGTGATGCGGGATTGCCTGCGATTTCCGATCCGGGTGCTGATATTGTACGCGATGCGGTGGAAGCGGGGATTGCAGTAGTACCAATTCCGGGAGCTAATGCTGCGCTGTCTGGACTGATTGTGTCGGGGCTAAAAACAGAGCGGTTCAGCTTCGTTGGCTTTCCCCCACGGGATAAAAAGCCGCTTGGCAGTTGGCTGGCGGACTTGAAGACGCAAGAGGGGACATTGCTGATGTATGAGTCGCCGCACCGAATCAAGAAAACATTGCAGGCTATGTTTGAGGTTTGGGGAGACCGAAAAATGGCGATGGCAAGGGAATTGACCAAGAAGCATGAAGAGATAGCCCATGGCACGATCGGTCAATGTCTGGAATGGCTGGAGTCGAATCCGCCGCTTGGCGAGTATTGCCTTATCGTCGCAGGTTCGGAGGAGAACATTGCAGGCATGCCCATGGAAGGGGACAAAGAAGTCAGATGGTGGTCGGGCATGACAATTGAGGAGCATGTCGAACATTACATCGCGCTGACGTCCGACCGTAAGGAAGCGATGAAGCAGGTAGGCAAGGATAGAGGGATGTCCAAGCGGGATGTATATAATCAGGTTATGATCAAAGAAATATAAAAGCCGAAAAAAAAGACCTTCCTGGCCGGGTTCTAGCGCAGGAAGGCATCAAGGAGTATAAAAAGGTTAGAATTAACAATGTGATTCATTTATTATAACTTATTTTTTTTAATTTGTCACAGGTGTAGGCAATTCTGATAAACATTCATGACAAACAATTTTTCCTTTGAAATAAGTTACATTCTCAGCGTTGCCGCAGAAGATGCAAGCGGGCTCATACTTCTTCAGCATGATGCGCTCGCCGTCTACATAAATCTCAAGAGCGTCCTTCTCACCAATCCCAAGGGTGCGGCGAAGCTCAATTGGGATAACTACACGTCCCAGTTCGTCAACTTTACGAACAATACCTGTTGATTTCATCATATTCAATCGTTTCCCCTTCCAAACGGTTTCGTCATTATTCGACAAAAAACTACGTTTTCTGTTATCTATAATACCAACCATTCCCATAATAGTCAACCTAATTTTTATCCCAAAAATGTGTTAAAATCTACTAAAAGACGTATATATATGAACAAAATAATAAAAGTTTTCTGAGAAATCAAGGACAACCAATGGAAACTACATATCGACATCATTCGACATAATAAACAAAATTATGTCGAATATATATCTATAATCGACATTTTACAACAAATCTGTGTCGAACGCTAATAGATGAGAAAAATTTTAAATTTGATAGCTTTAATACAGAGAGGTGGAGAACGATGTTCCGAGACCATACCCTAAAGCTTGCGGAGGAAAAAGTATTCAAGGACCCTGTCCATAAATACATCTATGTACAGGACGAGTTGATCTGGGACTTGATTAATACAAAAGAATTTCAACGGCTCCGAAGGATCAGGCAGCTTGGAACCTCTTATCTGACTTTTCACGGCGCCGAGCACAGCCGTTTTTCTCATTCGCTAGGTGTCTATGAAATCACTCGTAAAATTATCTCCCAGTTCGAGCGCCACGGATATTCGGATTGGCCGCAAGAGGAAAAGTGGGTATCACTGTGCGCCGCTTTACTGCATGATTTAGGTCATGGTCCCTTCTCCCACTCCATTGAGCAAATCTTCGATCTTCATCATGAGGGTTGGACATGCAAGTTCCTTCTTGAAGATACAGAGGTTAATCGTGTTTTGCGCCGTGTATCCGATGATTTCCCGGAGAAGGTCGCTTCCGTCATTTGCAAAAATTACGACAAACCAATTGTCGTCAGTCTGGTATCAAGTCAAATGGACGCCGATCGTATGGATTATTTGCTGCGGGACGCTTATTTTACCGGTGTTAATTATGGCACCTTTGACCTGGAGCGTATTCTTCGCGTGCTTCGGCCTTATAAGGAAAAGATTGTCGTGAAGGAGAGCGGCATGCATGCGGTAGAAGACTATTTGATGTCCCGTTATCAGATGTATTGGCAGGTATATTTTCACCCGGTGACACGCAGTTCTGAAATTATACTTCGGCAGATTTTTCGGCGAGCAAGGGAACTATATAATGAAGGTTATTCTTTCCAATATATGACCGGTTCTTTCCGAAAGCTGCTGCAAGGTGATTTGACGGTACAGGACTACTTCCTGCTGGACGAAGCGATGGCTCAGACTGTATTCATGCAATGGACGGAAGAGGCAGATGAGCTGTTGTCTGATCTGTGTGCCCGCTTCCTCAACCGGAGATTGTATAAATATATAACCATGGATGATAAAAATGAAGCACTGTGGAATGAGATTCGCAAAGAGTTTGAAGCAGCCGGATTAAGACCAGACTATCATCTGGAGATTGACTTTCCGTTTGACCTTCCATACGATGTGTATCAGCCAGGGGAGGCTGAAGGCGAGGAAAAGCCGCCAATATTATTGCAAGGTCCTAATGGAGATTTATCTGAAATATCGGGAAAGTCGGACATTATTCGTTCCATTACGGGACTTCATCTTGGAAAATATCACCTATATTACCCAGATGATCTGCTGCAGTCAAAAGCCGACAAACTTAGCTATGGGATTCGGCAATTATTCGGCATAAGTTGACGGTTTATCCCCTTATCCTGACTAAAAGACACGCACATCCTATTCTATAGAAGAAAGGGGTATTTTTCTTTGCTTATTGATACACACGCACATCTGGATTCTCCCAATTTCGATGAAGATCGAAAACTCGTTATTGAGCGTGCCAGGGAGGCCGGGGTCGGCCGGATTCTCAATGTTGGCTTCAATCGGGAGACAATTCCGACAACGATGGAGTTAGCGGAACAATATGATTTTATCTACGCTATTGTCGGCTGGCATCCGGTCGATAGCATCGAAATGAAGCCTGAAGATTTGGATGGGATCAAGAGCCTTGCGAGTCATCCAAAAGTGGTGGCAATTGGTGAAATTGGATTGGACTATCATTGGGATACCTCACCAAAAGATATTCAGCAAAAGGTGTTTCGCGAGCAAATAAATTTGGCCAGGCAGGTAAATAAACCCATAGTCATTCATAATCGGGACGCGCATGAGGATGTTGTCCGCATCTTGAAAGAGGAGAAGGCAAGCGAGGTCGGAGGGGTTATGCACTGCTTCTCGGGCAGCTGGGAGACTGCTAAATTATGCCTGGATATGAATTTCTACATTTCGTTTGGCGGGCCAGTCACTTTTAAAAATGCAAGAGTTCCTAAAGAGGTTTTGGAAAGGGTTCCATTAGACCGGTTGCTGCTGGAAACGGATGCCCCCTATTTGGCCCCTCATCCGTATCGCGGGAAGCGGAATGAGTCCTCGTATTTGAAACAGATTGCAGAGGCGGCAGCGGAAATCAAAGGTAAAACTTGGGAAGAAATTTCCGAAATCACAACCAGAAACGCTGAGAATTGTTTTCGTCTATCTTAAAAACAGGAAAGAAACTGAGAATTTAAGACCTTTACTGTGAAAAAAGTTGCTTTGACTCGCGAAATTGAATTAATTTTGCGAGTTTTTCCTTAAAATTCGTTAAAATCGCATTTTTAGTGATCTTTACAATGGGGTACGAAAGAGGGTATGATTTTCCTCAGAGCTTGAAGTTGTATTGGATTTCCAGTTTTGCTTAATTCTCAATTCGGTAGGAACCAGCTATAGGCTTACCGGCTGAGAAACGGGGGAACCACATGTCAGTTTGGGGTGAATTTGGAGCGTGCCGTTAACCTTCGCATTCGGCGCGTGATGATAGGGCTGCTCTCCTGCCCGAACCCGTCAGCTAACCTCGTCAGCGTATATGAGAGAGATCAACCTCGTGCCCACAATCCATGGTTTGTAGATACAGCCTGGAAGCCACGAAACAGATCCTCTGTCGTCGGGCTTCTTTTTATTTTGAATATATGATAAAAAGGCGACATAGGGATAATTCATGGAGGTGGGATTGGCGAACTAACGAGGGATGCGTGCACGCACGCTAATCTTACAATAGTCGCGTCAGTTGTAATCATGCGTCACAGTTGGCGGCGGGGCTATGAAGGAGGACCGAGGAAGTGGGCATGTTCCAACATAAGGATACCCATGGTAAACGATCATCCAGCATGTCTTTCGCATTGCGATGGAAGCATGAAAATTTGCGTTTGATTGTATTAAGTGTTATTATCTCAATCGCTATGACTTTCATGTTATTGGTGTTGTTGTACGGAACGGCATATAAGAACGTATCCGTCGTTTTGAATGGACAAGAAACCGTTGTTTCTACGAAGCAATGGGTCCTGCAGCGCCTGTTGGATGAACAAGCTATTACAGTCGGGGAGCATGATAAAATTTCGATGCCCCTGGATTCGGACATCAAGGATGGTGACCGAATTGTCATTGATCAGGCTATACCCATTACTGTCAAGGCAGACGGTAAAGTCAACACATTCTACACCACTGAGAAAACCGTGGGAGCAGCGGTCGGGAAATTCAATATATCTCTTTCAAATGAGGATAAAATTCAACCGGCTTTAACTGCAGCGTTAAATCCGGATATGACGGTATCCATCATACGTGTAGATAAGAAAATCGATAAAACCGAACACAAGGTTCCGTTCGAAGTTGTGAAGAAGAACGACCCGACGCTCGAAAAGGGAAAAGAAAAGGTCGTTCAGACCGGTAAGGAAGGTTTGCTGGTAGAACAATACGAGAAAACCTACGAAGACGGCAACCTGGTTTCCAAAAAACTGATTATCAAAACCGTTGAGACAAAAAGTATCGACAAGATAATAGCCGTCGGTACCAAGAAGAATGAGCCTGAGGTGAAGGTCGCTTCTTACTCTCCTGTAAATTCAGGCGGAGCTCAGAAGGTCACCAAAGCCGGTGTAACCTTCAACGCTAAAAAGGTACTGAAGAGTGTGACGTTGACGGCTTATTCAGCCGGAGTCGCATCCACTGGCAAGGGCTCCAGTCATCCAGAGTATGGTATCACTGCTTCAGGGGCGAAGGTGGCAGAAGGACGTACGATTGCGGTTGACCCTAGTGTCATCCCAATGGGCTGGTGGGTCTACATCGAAGGTGTCGGCTTCCGGCGTGCGGAAGATACTGGCGGTGCCATTAAGGGCAGCAAAATCGACGTTTACTTTGATAGCGAAAGCTATGTGAAAAAGTTCGGTCGCAAAAAAGGCCATACAGTCTACGTTATCGGTCCAAATAAACCGAAGGCAAGCTAATAATATGACTACGGTTTATGATATCGTATTTTTAGTTTAAATATGTCATGATAAGGAGAGGCGATGCCTCTTCTTTTTTATGACGTTTGACAATGGTTAAAAGTTTCAATTTGAACCAGCTATCAGAGAATTTTTTTCGCTATAGCCCTTAGCGGTTCAGTATTTATACGGTAAAGGGAACAGGTGGATATGATTAAGGAAATTATCGTAGTGGAAGGCAAGGATGATACGACAGCGATCAAGCGTGCAGTTGAGGCGGAAACAATCGAGACAGGGGGCTCTGCGATCGGAGAGGCCGTGCTGAAGCGGGTAGAGCTGGCTATGGAGCGCAGAGGTGTCATTATCTTTACTGACCCTGATCATGCCGGTGAGCGTATCCGCAAGATTGTGTCGGCGAGAGTTCCCGGCTGCAAGCATGCCTTCCTGGCACAAGAGGAGGCGCTTTACAAGGGAGATATCGGGGTTGAGAATGCTGCCCCTGAAGCGATCAGAAGGGCGCTTGCGAATGTCCGTACGGAGTACACGGCCGATACAGAGCCGATGGTCCCGCAGATCGCATGGGGGCATCTGATTGATGCCGGGCTGATCGTTCATCCAGACGCCGCGCGCCGCCGTTTGTTGATGGGAAACTTGCTCGGAATCGGGTATGCTAATGGGAAGCAATTTTTCAAACGTTGTACGATGTTTCGAATATCGCTGGAAGAATTCTCAAGCGCTTTTCGGACAATGGAGGAGACGATTGAATAGTTTTGAAGGGAGATAAGCAATGAGCAAGCTCGGGGGACATGCTGCCGATATGCAAGTGGCTACACCAAAACGAACGAAGGAGATTATTGCCAAGCACGGCTTTTCATTTAAAAAAAGTCTGGGACAAAATTTCCTGATTGATCAAAACATACTGGACAAAATTGTGTCGGCCGCGAAGCTCGACAAAACAAAGGGTGCGCTGGAGATTGGACCGGGGATTGGCGCTTTGACGCAAAAGCTGGCGGATGCAGCAGCTGTGGTGACAGCAGTAGAAATTGACAACCGGCTGATTCCCATTTTGGAAGAGGTGCTGGAAGGTCAGGAGCACGTTGAGGTTGTTCACGGCGACGTTCTGAAGTTGAACCTTCAAGAGCTGCTCGAGCGGCGATACAAGGACGTGACGGGAATCAGTGTGGTGGCGAACCTTCCTTACTACGTGACTACCCCGATCCTGATGAAGCTGCTAGAAGAGCGGCTGCCGCTGGAGCATATCGTTGTTATGATTCAGAAGGAGGTTGCCGAGCGGATGGCGGCCAAGCCAGGCGGAAAGACATACGGGAGCTTGAGCGTAGCCGTTCAGTATTATTGTGAGCCGGAGCTGGTCTGCACCGTCCCACACACCGTATTTATCCCGCAGCCGAATGTCGACTCAGCCGTCATCAAGTTGACGCTGCGCAGCGAGCCTCCTGTTAAGGTGGAGGACGAGGATTTCTATTTCCGGGTAGTTCAAGCCAGTTTCTCGCAGCGGCGTAAGACGCTTGCGAACAATCTTGGCGCATTCGTTGGCAAGCATAACCGAGATAAGCTGCTGGAGCTGCTTCAGGCCTGTGAAGTTGATCCTAGTCGTCGGGGAGAAACGCTCTCCCTGGAAGAATTTGCGCGAATTAGCGAACAGCTACGGCAATCAGACTGGATGGATATTGCATCGGTCTGATTTTCATCATGAATTGGCTTCACCAATCCGGCTATTTGCCCATAGGATAGACGGAAGAGGTGATCATTCATGAAGCCAGGGGATTTTGTCGTCCGCAATTCATACGGTGGCGATGTGCTTTTCCGTGTTGAAGGGTTTCGAAACGAGTCGGCAATCATTAAGGGCACTGACTATCGCCTGCTGGCGGATTCTCCGCTGGATGATTTGTCTATCGTCGAGAATCCGGAATTGACAGGGGCCGCCCAGAAGGTAAAGATCAAGGTAACCCAGACAATGGAACGCATGCAGCAGCAGCAGCTTCATCAGCAGATGGGCTGGACGGAAAGACAGGAACAGCAGACTCCGCAATCGTATTTTGAAGTGCCCGGGGTTGTCTTGCATCTGGATGGCGACGGAGGCTATATGAAAAAAAGCATGCAGCTTTATTCCAGCATGCGCGTGCCGGCTCACGGCATTCATGTCCATGAATCCAGAATGGCCGAGATGGTTTATCGTCTGTTGCCCCAGATTAAACCGGATATTATTGTGATTACCGGTCATGATGGCGTGCTCAAGCACAGGAATCAGCAATCAGAGCAGTATAACTTAAATGGGTATAAAAATTCCCAAAACTTCGTGAACGCTGTACAGGTAGCTCGAGATTATGACAAGAGCAAGGATGGGCTTGTGGTCGTTGCAGGGGCCTGTCAGTCGCATTATGAGGCGCTGTTACATGCCGGAGCGAATTTTGCCAGCTCCCCTGGCCGGATTCTGATTCATGCGCTGGATCCGGTTTATATTGCCATTAAGGCCAGTTATACGCCGTTCAAGGAAACGATCAATCTGCCTGAGGTCATTAACGGTACAATAAGCGGTATTGACGGAGTTGGCGGTATTGAGACGATGGGCCGGTACCGGGTGGGCTTGCCGAGGCCAAAGGCGCAGGTGCAGACCGATGCCTATAATAGCTATAACAGCTACAATGGATTGAACGGATATCAAGTGATGTAACAAAAATGGTTGGGAAGCTTCCTGCAGCGAGTGTGTTGGGAAGCTTCTTTTTTTGCTGTTTTCGTGCTAAAAAGGCTTGCGAATTTTTTTGAAAAAGTTCATTGACAAAAAGTTTGGACTACTGATATAATATTTAATCTCATTTGACATTCTCCCTCTTTTTGGTTATAATGTGTATAGAAAGAGGTGGTTGTACACAATGGCAAAAAATGCGCTATTGGAGATCAAACGCAGTTTGGAAGTCCACGTCGGATCCAAAATCAGCCTTCGAGCTAACGGCGGCCGCAAGAAAACCATCGAACGTACCGGTGTGTTGGAAGAAATCTACCCCTCTGTTTTTATTGTGAAGCTAGACCAAGATCAACACGCCTTTAAGCGGGTGTCTTACAGTTACGCAGATATATTGACGGAGTCCGTTGAAGTTACGGTTTGCAACGATGATGGACAAGTCAAGATCAGCTACCTGCAATAACATATGAATGTATCTAGACAGTACAGGGCAAGCCCTGTACTGTATTTTTTTCATACAAGAACATACAATGACTGCAGGCGTTCTTGGCGCATAACAGGGGACATCTTGGCGCATTCTAACCGTGTGCAGAGCTACTGCGCTTAAAATGCGCCAGAGAGGAGGGCTTGATTCCTGATGAGCAGAAGACGCCGTTCCATTATGTCGGAAGACTTGAAATACGAACTGGCCAAGGATCTTGGCTTTTATGATACGGTTCAAAAGGAAGGCTGGGGTAGCATCCGTGCCAAGGATGCCGGGAATATGGTTAAGCGCGCAATTCAATTGGCAGAGCAAGCCGCTTCCAAATCACCTCAGCAATAGTTGTTTTCCAAAGCTCATCATACAGTACCTGAAGCTAGGATGATCCGTTTATAACCGACGGGGAATCATCTTAGCTTTTCTTGTGCCCATTTGTTATAATATGTGAAGTTGTAATTGATAACGAGCGGGTGAATACGATGAAGATATATGAAAAGGCTCCGGCGAAAATTAACTTGCTGCTCGATGTCCTTCGAAAAAGAGAAGACGGCTATCATGAAGTAGAGATGATTATGACCATGGTCGATCTGGCAGACCGTCTGGAGATGGAAGAACTGCCGAGGGACACCATTATTATTTCAAGTCAGGCGGGCTATATTCCGCTGGATGAGAAAAATCTGGCGTTTCAGGCAGCCAAGCTGATCAAGGAAAGATATGATGTCCGCAAGGGCGTATACATTCATTTGGACAAGAAAATTCCGGTTGCCGCAGGCCTTGCAGGCGGCAGCTCTGATGCAGCCGCTGCGCTGCGAGGGCTTAACCGTCTATGGAAGCTTGGCATATCGGAAGAAGAGCTGTGTGAGCTTGGGGCAGAGCTGGGTTCCGATGTCCCCTTCTGTATTACAGGCAAGACGGCGCTGGCTACAGGCCGGGGAGAGAAGCTGCAGCGAATCGGAAATCCGCCGCAGTGCTGGGTTGTGCTGGCTAAGCCGCCAATTAACGTATCGACAGCAGATGTGTACGGCAGGTTGCGTGCTTCGCAACTGGAGAGCCATCCTTCCACCTCAGACATGCTGTCTGCAATTGAAAGAGGCTCCTTTGGCGATATGTGCGCTTCGCTGGGCAATGTGCTTGAGTCCGTCACCCTTTCCCTGTACCCCGAGGTGGGCCAGTTGAAGGAAAGCATGCAGCGGCTCGGGGCTGACGGCGTACTGATGTCTGGAAGCGGTCCGACTGTTTTTGGCCTGGTATCCAAGGAATCGAAGGTCGCTCGCATCTACAACGGGCTACGCGGATTTTGCAAAGAAGTGTATGTGGTAAGAATGCTGACATGAAAATAACGTACTTCTTGTAAAAACCCGTATAAAAATGTTATATTGACAATATAATATTCGGGTTCTACTGGGGGAGAGGTTATGAAAAAGTTAAAGAGAAGTGCCAGACTAGTTGAAATGACACAATACTTGTTAGCCCGCCCCCATACCTTAATTTCGCTTACAGCTTTTGCCGATCGCTATCAGTCTGCCAAATCCTCCATCAGCGAAGATCTTGCCATCATTAAGGAAGTATTTGAAGATGAAGGATTGGGGCAATTGCATACCCTGGCAGGAGCGGCAGGCGGTGTAAAGTATATTCCAATGATGGAGAAGACGACCTCGCTTACGATTATTAAAGATATTTGCCGCCATCTGGAGCAACCTGAGAGAGTGCTTCCCGGCGGTTATTTGTATATGACGGACATGCTGGGCCAGCCCTCCATTATGAACGATGTGGGCCGGATGTTTGCTACAATTTTTGCTGACCGTGAGATCGATGTCATTATGACCGTAGAGACCAAGGGCATTCCGCTTGCTTATGCAACAGCAACCTTTTTGAATCTGCCGGTCGTTATCGTCAGAAGGGATAATAAAGTGACGGAAGGATCGGCGGTAAGCATTAATTATGTATCCGGGTCCAACAAGCGCATCCAGACGATGTCGCTCGCCAGGAGGGCGCTTAAGGAGCAATCCCGCGTGCTTATTATTGATGATTTTCTTAAAGCCGGCGGGACGGTTCAGGGAATGATGGATCTGCTTCATGAGTTCGATGCTACGGTTGCCGGAGTAGGTGTTTTCGTAGAATCTGGAGAGATCGACAGCGAGGAGCGGTTGTTTGAGGATTATGTATCGCTCGCGAAGCTGACAGCTGTAGATATGAAGACCAAGAACACCTCCGTGGTTCCAGGAAATTATTTTGTTTAAGAATGTAAAATTTTGATTTTGAGGAGGATTATGATGTCAAATCTTAAAATTGTCTCTACTGATCAGGCGCCTACCGCAATCGGACCGTATTCCCAGGCTGTGCGGCTTGGCAATTTGCTGTTTACCTCTGGTCAAATTCCGTTGGATGTGAACGGACAAGTTGTGGAGGGCGGCGTGGAAGAACAGACCCATCAGGTGTTCCGCAATTTAAAGGCGGTGCTTGCGGCTGAGAGGGCTGAACTTAAGGATGTTGTGAAGGCGACGGTATTCATTAAAGATATGAACCAGTTCGGAGCCATTAATGAAGTGTATGCTTCTTATTTCGGCGAACATAAACCGGCTCGTTCGACCGTCGAAGTTGCACGTTTGCCAAAAGATGTTTATGTCGAAATCGAATTAATTGTATCGATACCTGTCGAATAGAATCGAAAAACCTTTGTATGGAAAAATAAATATAAAATTGGAACTTTATTTTCCAGAAAAAAGAAGGATTCTGCACTACTTTGTGGAATTATACACCAAGTCTTTGATAGGCAAAGGTGGTGAACACAAGTGCAGATTACGGATGTCAGACTTCGCCGTGTGAATTCTGAGGGGAGAATGAAAGCGATCGCTTCCATTACCATTGACAATGAATTTGTTGTTCATGATATTCGTGTCATTGACGGCAATAATGGAATGTTTGTGGCGATGCCTAGCAAGCGGACTCCGGATGGAGAATTCCGTGATATCGCTCACCCGATCTCCTCAACCACCCGCGAAAAAATCCAGGCTGCTGTATTGGCTGAATACGAGCGCGCGGCTGTGGAAGAAGAAGAAGTAATCGAAGAAGGTGCATAATGTAGAGTTCCAAGCGAATGATGACTGCCGTATATTATATACGGCGGCATTCGCACCAATTAACAATGTCTAGTATGAAATGTAAAACATGATACTTTCAAAGATGTTAGAAAAGGAGAGCCCTCGCGGCTCTTTTTTTCTTTTACAATAATAAGTAAATCATTCCAGGCCGGTGCTATCCATCTCCAGAACGAAATGTGCTGGAATGAGCTGGGCTGGTGGACATTTACACAGGACTGAGGATACGATATAGTAATCTCGACATCAGGTTTTTAGGAGGAGTCGCAATTGAAGAAAATGGCGATCGTTCTTGCCGCGGGTCAAGGCAAGCGCATGAAATCAAAATTGTATAAAGTGCTTCACCCGGTATGCGGAAAGCCGATGGTGAGTCACGTTCTGGATATGGTACAGGGAGCAGGCTGTGAACGGTCTGTTGTTATTGTGGGACATGGCGCGGAAAAAGTGCAGTCCGTCCTCGGAGGTCAGGCGGAATTCGTGCTTCAATCCGAGCAGCTAGGGACAGGTCATGCGGTTCTGCAGGCAAAGGATCTGCTTGGAGACGAAGAAGGGACGACAATCGTGATCTGCGGCGACACGCCGCTCGTATCCAAAGAAACGGTACTGGCAATGCTTCAATTGCATGAAGACAGTGCTTCAGCGGCTACTCTGCTTACGGCTGAACTGCCTGATCCGGCCGGCTACGGACGTGTCATTCGGGGTGCGCAAGGGCAAGTAGAGAAGATTGTTGAGCATAAAGACTGTAACGTGCAGGAATCGGCTGTCCGGGAAATCAATACCGGTACCTATTGCTTTAACAATCGCAAGCTGTTCGAGGCCCTCTCCAGAGTGACGAATAACAATGTACAGGGAGAATATTATCTGACGGATGTTATCGGTATTCTACAGCAGCAAGGGGAGGTTATTCAGGCTTATTGCAACGATGACCCTGCGGAGGCGATTGGGGTTAACGATCGTGTAGCGCTGGCTGAGGCTGAACGCAGTATGAGAGAGCGAATTGCTCGGCGCCATTTACTGGCGGGTGTCACGATCATTGATCCTGCGGCTGTATATATCGAGAACGACGTTGTAATTGGAGCGGATACTGTAATCTATCCGGGCACTATCTTGCGTGGCAAGACGGTTATCGGTGAGGATTGCGTTATCGGGCCGCAAGCGGACATCACCAATTGCATCATTGGCGGACAGACATCTATCAAGCACTCTGTTCTGAATGATTCCAAGATAGGCTCTTCTACTTCTGTAGGACCGTTTGCTTACTTGCGTCCAGGGTCTGAACTGGGCGACAACTGCAAAGTCGGGGACTTCGTTGAAATTAAGAACGCCTCGTTGGGCGACGGCAGCAAGGTATCCCATCTAAGCTATGTGGGCGATGCCATTGTAGGTAAAGACGTCAACATCGGCTGCGGAGCCATTACGGTGAACTACGACGGCTTTAATAAATCGAAGACCCAAATTGGCGACGGAGCCTTCATCGGCAGCAATGTCAACCTGATTGCGCCTGTCAAAATCGGCGATGGCGCGTATGTTGTGGCGGGGTCTACCATCACGCATGATGTGCCAGAGAACGATCTGGCAATTGCCAGAGAGCGTCAGGTGAACAAACCGGGCTATGCAGAGAAAATCCGCAACCGAGCCAAAGCGAAAAAAGAGCGTACGCAGCCATCATAGCAACCCTATGGTTTATTCAAGGCATGTCTGGGTAAAAATATAGGAAATCCCAAGCATTATCTTAAGGAGGTTTCCTAGCATGAGTACAATGCTGCAAGTTGAAAGACGTCAATCCAAAACCAAAGGTGAGCTGCGCAAACTAAGACAAGAGGGAAAGATTCCGGGTGTTATATATGGCAAGCAAGTCAAAGAATCGACGCCGTTAAGCGTGGACGAGAAGCAGGTTCTGCATATTTTGCGCCACCATCCGAACGCTGTATTGGAAATACAAGTTCCAAGTGGCGGGACGCAGCCGGTTATGCTTGGGGAGTTGCAGAGGCATCCGATCTCCAAGCACATTATCCATATTGATTTCCACCAAATTAATATGAATGAAAAGGTAAAGACGTCCGTTCGGGTAGAACTGTCCGGCGATGCGCCTGGAGCCAAAGAGGGCGGAATTTTACAAATTCTGCAGCATGAAATTGAGATTCAATGTCTGCCAAGCAGAATTCCGGAATCGGTTGTGGTGGATGTATCCCATTTGCAGATTGGTGAGAACGTGTTATTGGATCATTTGAAGCTGCCAGAGGGCGTGGAGGCCAGAGCGGATTCCGATCTGGTGATTGTGACCATTCTCGCACCGCAGAAAGAGTTGTCCGAAGCTGAGGCGGTGGAAGAAGAAAAAGCCATTGACGCGGCAGAAAAGCGTTCTGAGGAAGCCAAGATGGAGGATATCAGTACATCGTTGTAATCGAGCAGCACAAACAGGAGCTGGCCCCTTAGCTGGAGGCTGGCTCTTTTTCCATTCTTATCACGCGAACGACGTTGCCGCTGTCAGGAGCATGCAGCGGTCAAAGCTTGCATTGCCCGAAGCGGCAACGTCTCCTGGGACGAATGAAATTAAAAACCGGGGCGGGAAACAAAGGTAAATTGAGTGCGGTCGTAGAAAATATGATTAATCTTGACATAATCCTCGGAGTAGTGTTCAATGAACCCAATGTCTTTGTGACATCCGATGGAGTACACTTGAATGGGGATGCAATGGTCCATATGATCCTCAAAGTGGCGGTCGTCATATAACAACTGTCCGTGCAAATAAAGCTCTTCTTTTTGATCAAATTCGTATATAGGCATATTGGCCATGAATATCACCTCATATAGAAGACAAATGACGAAGGCAAATCGTTGCATATTAAAAAAATATAAAAAAATATTAAAAAAGGCTCAACCTAAAAATTAGTGGTTGACATCGAGGAGATAGCAGCGAAGGGGCAGAGGAATTCTGGAGAAACGAACGTGGTCGCCTTTAAAGCCCGATTCCCCCTGCAAGCCTCTATCATAATAAAGGAATCGGGCTTTAACAGCGATCGGAAGAATCCTCTGCCACGCAGCGTCCCCCTCCACCTAGAGGCCAACCACTAATTTTTGTTTTTAGCCTAAAAAAATATAAAAAATATTAAAGGAGCTTTATGGTGATGAAATGGATCGCAGGCCTCGGGAACCCCGGAACAACCTATCAGGGGACGCGACATAACGTAGGCTTTCTGGTGGTAGATGAACTCGCCAGACGTTTTGATATCAAAGTTACCCAGAGCAAATGCAAGGCATTGCTGGGGGAAGGCAATGTGAACGGGACCAAGGTTGTCCTGATTAAACCGATGACGTACATGAATCTATCAGGCGAGTCGCTGCGGGCATTCATGGATTATTATAAGGCTGACCTTGCGGATGGAATCGTCGTCTATGATGACCTTGACACAGATCTTGGACGGATCCGTCTTCGGTATCAAGGCAGTTCAGGGGGACACAACGGAATCAAGTCCATCATCGCGCACACCGGAACACAGACGTTCAACCGTGTCCGCATGGGAATTTCAAGGCCTCAGCCCGGCGAAATTATTTCCGACTATGTGCTTGCCAACTTCCCCAAGCGCGACCAGACGCTGCTTGCAGAGATGATCAGCTATGCATGCGACAGCATTGAGTACGCACTGACGCATCCCTTTGACGAGACAATGGGCAAATATAACCGTTAAGATTCTTTTAATCCCCCGATAAATGGGCATACTGAAGGTATAACCCATTTGCAGGAGGAATAAAATGGCTGTAACCTATATATGTCGTCATTGTAAAACAAGTTTAGGCACCCTATCCGGGGCAGCAGCATCGGAAGCGCGGCTTGGCTTTCATTTCTTGACCCCTGAGGAACGCAGCGATATAATAGCGTATAGCCAAAATGGAGATGTGACGGTCAAGGTCGTCTGTGATTACTGCAGTGAAGCCATTGAAGCGAATCCCGAGCTGCTGCTTGTGATGAACCCGCTTCAATAAGCAAAGAAGACAAAAGATGCGTCAATCGCCCTTTGCGGATGTAGTCCCTTTAGGGATTTAAAGGAGTACAGGTATTTAAGTTTAACCATATAGCTTTATTCACCGCGTATGACGAGCTTTGCCCAGGCAAGAGAGGCAAAGCCGTTTTACGCTTGATTTATAGGATTCGATAAGCTTCTAGGGCTTAAGAAGAGCCTTATATTTCACGTGAAACGATCGCTGCCCCTGTCCAAGGCGAGGCAGCTGTTTAAGCTTGGAACAGGAAGCATAGGTCGGTACAAGAAATGAGGTGCCACGAGGTTGAAAGCGTTAATTGAGGCTTTTGCAGCGGATCAGGACGTACAAAATATTGTGACGGGGATTCGCCAGGGCATGAGGGAACAGATGGTATCGGGTTTGGCGGGGTCCGCTCGCCAAGTCATGTCCGCGGTCATCCGGCAAGAATTGGACCGCCCGCTGCTGATTATGACCCATAACATGTTTGCTGCCCAGAAGATTGCAGAGGACTTGCAGGAAAGCTTGTCCATTGATCAAGTACTGTTGTATCCTGCCAATGAGCTAGTCGCGGCCGAGGCGGCAATCTCAAGTCCAGAGACGCTTGCAGAGCGAATTAATGTTCTTGTTCGGCTGTCCCAGGGCTTCCGCGGGATTGTTGTCGTTCCTTTCTCCGGTGTGAGAAGGTATCTGCCGACACGGGAGGTAATGGCGGAGGCGCAGATTGCCGTCAAAGCTGGCATGGAGCTGCCAATGGAACGCTTCCTTAGTAAAATGGTCGAGCTCGGTTATGAGCGAGTGGACCGTGTAGAGTCCAAAGGTGAGATGAGTGTACGAGGCGGCCTTGTTGACTTCTTCCCGCTTACTGAGCCTCACGGCTACAGGATCGAATGGTTTGATGACGAAGTGGATTCGATCCGGACCTTTGACCCTGCGGATCAGCGTTCCATTGACAAGAGAGAAGAATATATCGTTCCAGTCTGTAAGGAGGTTCTTGCGGACGAGCGCCGCCAGCAGGCTGCCGCGAAACACGCCGCCGAACTGCTCGAACTTCAGCTGGAAAAGATGACGGATCGTGTAGCCAAGGATCGCATACGAGAGGAAATTGGTTCAGAGATCGGGAAGCTGAAGGAACAACTCTATTTTCCTGAAATCTATAAATATATTTCCCTGCTTTACCCTGAAAGGCAAACTATTCTCGACTATATGCCAGAGGACACGATATTGATTATCGATGAACCGACTCGCATTATTGAGACTGCGCGCCAGCTCGAACGCGATGAGGCTGAATGGGCTACGCATCTGCTCCAGAACGGCAAATCGCTCCCAGGGTTCGTACTATCCCGCAATACGGATGAAATTTTATACGCACGTACCTTTTCGACTGTATTTCTATCGCTCTTTCTTCGTCAGATCCCGCATACCCAGCCGCAAAATATTATTAACTTCACCTGCCGCGCGATGCAAAACTTTCATGGTCAAATGAATGTGCTCAAAGCAGAGATGGATCGCTGGAAAAAAGCGGGTGCAAACGTTATCATGCTTGCGGGCAACCCTGAGCGGATGGATCGGATGCGGAGAGTGCTGCAAGATTATAATATTGAGCCGCCGACAATGCTGGAGGGGAATCTGCAGACCGGCTTTGAGTTGCCGTCCGTCCATCTGGTTGTCATTACCGAAGGCGAGATGTTTTCTCAGAAGCAGCGCAAAGTTCGCCGTCTCGATAAGAAGATCGATAATGCGGAGCGTATCAAGAGCTATACCGAACTTAAGGTTGGCGATTACGTTGTCCATCAGAATCACGGAATCGGCAAATACTTGGGCATCGGTACGCTGGAAATTGGCGGTATACACAAAGACTATTTGCACATCATGTACGCGGCGGGTGATAAGCTCTCCGTTCCGATTGACCAGATTGATCTGATTCAGAAATATGTCGGGTCAGAGGACAAGGAGCCGAAAGTATACAAGCTGGGCGGCAATGAGTGGACAAGAGTCAAGAACAAGGTCAAATCGTCGGTACAAGATATTGCCGATGATCTAATTAAGCTCTATGCGCAACGTCAGGCCTCGTCAGGCTACGGGTTTAGCAAAGATACGCCGTACCAGCAGGAATTCGAAGCGATGTTCCCTTACGATGAGACCAGGGACCAGCTTCGGGCTATTGATGAGATCAAGAAGGATATGGAGACGCCAAGACCGATGGATCGGCTGCTGTGCGGTGATGTCGGTTACGGGAAGACTGAGGTTGCGGTGCGCGCTGCGTTCAAGTCGGCCATCGAGGGTAAGCAGGTAGCTGTCCTGGTGCCAACCACTATTCTTGCACAGCAGCACTATGAGACCTTCCGTGAACGGTTCTCCGGATACCCGTTCAATATTCAGGTGCTAAGCCGATTCCGTTCCCGTAAGGAACAGAATGATACTATGAAGGGGCTGAAGGCGGGTACTGTCGATGTAGTCATCGGAACGCATCGCCTACTCTCGCAAGATGTCATCTTTAAAGATCTGGGCATACTCATTGTTGATGAAGAACAGCGCTTTGGCGTTTCCCACAAAGAAAAATTGAAAAAGCTCAAAACCAATGTAGATGTGCTGACGCTGACCGCGACTCCAATTCCGCGGACGCTTCATATGTCCATGCTCGGCGTACGGGATTTGTCCGTCATCGAGACGCCGCCGGAGAATCGGTTCCCTGTACAAACCTATGTGGTGGAGTACAGTCCTTCGCTTGTCCGTGAAGCGATTGAGCGCGAGCTGGCCCGCGGCGGCCAGGTGTATTATTTGTATAACCGGGTCCAGGGAATTTACCAGATGGCCGAACAGATTGGCGCGCTGGTGCCGGGCGCTCGCGTTGCGGTCGGGCATGGCCAGATGTCGGAGCAGGAGCTGGAGAAGACGATCCTCGATTTTCTTGATGGCGAGTCTGATGTACTGGTCAGTACAAGTATTATCGAGACTGGTGTCGATATACCGAACGTCAATACGCTCATTGTGCATGATGCTGATAAAATGGGCTTGTCCCAGCTTTATCAGCTGCGTGGGCGGGTAGGGCGCTCGAACCGGATTGCGTATGCCTACTTTACCTACCAAAAGGACAAAGTATTAACCGAGGTTGCGGAAAAGCGGCTTCAATCGATCAAGGAATTCACCGAACTTGGCTCCGGATTCAAAATTGCGATGCGCGACTTGTCCATTCGCGGAGCGGGGAATCTGCTTGGCGCTGAGCAGCACGGCTTCATTGCTTCTGTAGGCTTTGATCTGTACTCGCAGATGCTGGCCGAGGAGATTGCCAAACGCAAAACCGAAATGTATGGCGGCGAAGTCGAGCACGTTAAAGAGATTCAGACACAGATCGATATCAGCATGGACGCCTATCTCCCGTCTGATTATATTTATGACAGCATCCAGAAAATTGAGATCTATAAAAAGGTAGCTGTGGTCCGCTCCGTAGAGGAAAGTGAAGACTTGCGGGAGGAGCTCGTCGACCGCTTTGGCGACTTGCCTGCTGCTGTGCATAACTTGCTGACGGTAGCCAGGTTTAAGGTGTATGGCAGACAATACGGTATTGAGCAGGTCAGCCAGCGCGGCGATGATCTGACGGTGAGATTTGCCGGATCGGACAACTACAAAATCGACAAGAAGAAAATGGATCAGTTATGCAGCATGTATGATAACCGGATCAAACGGGTAGTGCAGCCGCAAGAGATAGGGGCACTCGTACAGCTTCGGGGACAAGGACTTGAAGATGAGGCTAAATTAGCATTGTTGGAGCGGTTTCTGATACAATGTAGTGAAGCTATTAAATCGAAAGGGGAACTACAGGATGTGGCACAATAAAAGCAAGTCGACATGGCGCAGTCTCGTATTGTTAATTGCGGCAATGCTGGTCGTCATGACGGTTGCAGCTGGCTGCGGAAAGAAGAATGAGACAAATGGGGAAGGCAACAAAGGGGCGGGTCAAGGTGACAAGAGTGCAGTCATCGCCACTTATAAAGGCGGGCAGGTCACAGAAGCTGAATTTGACAAATATGCGAGCTTCTTCAGCCTCATGAACCCGCAGTACGGCATGCTTGTCAGCATACCGCAATACAAGGAACAGTTCCTTAAGGAATTTATTGGCTACCGCCTTTTATCTGATAAAGTGTCAGATAAAGTGAAGGAAGAGGTTGGCAAGCAGGCGGATGAATTTGAGAAGCAGCTTACAGAGGCGCTCAAAACCAACGAGGAACTGAAAAAGATTCTTGAACCTTCAGGATTGACAGAGAAGGAAGCCAGAGATTTCTATGTGCTCGTATTCTCCGTGATGAAGAATGCGGAAGAGAGCGTAACTGATGCTCAAATTAAAACAGAGTTCGAAAAAGATCCGGAAGGCTTTACAAAAGTACAAGTTCGCCATATTTTGGTGGCATTTGAAAAAGAAGATAAAACGGAACGTACGGACGAAGAAGCCAAAAAACGGGCCAATGAAGCGAAAGACAAGCTTAAAGGCGGCACTTCATGGGACGAAATTGCCAAGGAATACTCCGATGACCCTGGTTCTAAGGAGAAGGGCGGTTTGTATGAGCTGAAAGAGGCTAAAACCTATGTTCCAGAATTTAAGGATGCTTCCTTGAAACAGCCGCTTGATGAAATTGGCGAGCCGGTGAAAACTGAATACGGCTATCATGTCATTAAGGTTGAGAAGCGCGAGGCTCAATCTGTGGACAAGCTTTCTGAGGAGACTAAAGCAGCACTTAAGCAGCAGGTTTCTAACGAGTCTATCTCTAAATTCATGAGCGATGAGCTTCCGGGACTGATCGAGAAGATCGACTTGCCACAGCCGCCGTCTGATGAGGAGAAGGATGGCAACGCGAAAGATCAAGCGCCGGATAATTCCGGAAAAGAAAATAAAGACGATGCAGCTAAGAACAATAGCAGCAAATAATGGAATTCAACAGAACGGTAAAAAGAAGCCAGGATAGCCTGGCTTCTTTTTTTGTAAGAACTAGGATAGGATTCATGTAATAATAAATAACATATTTATATGAGATATGGAGCGAATTTCATGATTTGTGTTAATTTAGTTGACATTAAAAATAAGGCCCCTTATAATAAAAACACCAATCAATAAATATCCAGCTTTACCAATGTTCAGTTTGTGTTAGGACAGGACAATTTGCCAATTATGATCGCAGACTGCTGTGACCATGCCGTGTCTGGTCACATAATCCGCTACCAGATCGGCCATATCCGTCAAAATTTCCTTTACGACGGGTTTTCCTTTGTACATCTCGTAATCGCCGCCCCCGTTAGCGCGGTAATTGTTCATGACAACCTCCATTTCCATATGGGAGAGGATGTCCTTGCCTTCCATCGTTTGCAGCTTCACGACGCGATCACCTGCAGGTCGGGAAATATCCAGCTCATACCGAATGCCTTCCCACATATCGTAGTTGTAATGCTGCGCCTTGGGCGCAAGATAAGCCGGGTTCACTTCCAACAGTTGGTTCTCCCCGGATCGGAAGTAAGTGGCGGTCTGCTCGAGCGCGTCCCGGATAACCTGTCCTGTCAGCCGCAACACGATGAGTGTGTTCGGATACATAAAGTTCGTCAACACATCCCGCCGCGTAATGACAGGGCCGAAGCCTTTGGATGCCTCGTTCAGCAATGCCGCATTGGACACGGATACGCCTGCCGCGTCCATCTGAACCCGATTCACGAACTCTATAAAAGGATTATCGGCGACACGGCATGAGAATGGACTCGATACCTTCATATCTCCGTCTGTATGTCCGATCGTCTGATCCAGCCACTCCTGGGCAGCCGCTTCTACCCCGGAAGCCAGCTTGATTATGGCTTCGTCCGCAGGGATAGAATTCGTGGAGGTCAACAGCTCTGCCCGTTTGCCGGTTACAATCCACCGGCCCCCCTCCCGGGTGAGGCTGACCTCAATTTTTCCGAGCGCCTGCCCACCGGAGCCAGGCTGAACAACAGCGACATCGTGTACCTGGCCTGCAATCAACCGATGCTGAT
The DNA here is from genome assembly GCF_016424485.1 of Paenibacillus roseus. Taxonomy (GTDB): domain Bacteria; phylum Bacillota; class Bacilli; order Paenibacillales; family Paenibacillaceae; genus Paenibacillus_D; species Paenibacillus_D roseus. The sequence continues at coordinate 38,932 of NZ_JAELUP010000023.1, read as the reverse complement.
GGCCGGTAATGAGTACATCAATACCCGTGACCTCCCGGCAGATGGCATACGCCTGGTTTTCCCCCGTCAGTCTCTCCCAAGCTTCTCCCGTCTCCAAATCGCGCTCGAATCCACCATGATAAGCGACAATGAGCAGGTCGGGCGCCTCCACTTCCCGAATATGCGCCGTCCACTCTTTTACAGATTCCAAGGCATCGTTGAATTTCAGACCCTCAATATAATGGGCATGCTCCCAGTTCGGAATATAATGTGTTGTCACCCCAAGGATTGCCACCCGAATTCCTTCTCCGATTTCCTTGATTCTATAAGGCTTGCCAAAGGCGGGCTCTCCCGTTGCCGCGTTCACAATTCCTGCGGACAGCCATGGAAAATCCGAGTCTTCCATCGCCCGCTCCAAGACTTCGGGTCCATAATTGAACTCATGGTTTCCAGGCACAGCCGCATCATATTTCAGCGCGTTGCAGGCAGCAATTGCAGGATGCGTGCCTTCAATATATTTTACAGCATAGGAGGCTAGCGGCGTTCCCTGAATAAGGTCGCCATTGTCGATAAGCAGCAAATTTGGATTTTCCTCCCTTTCTCTGCGAACCATCGTGGCCAGCTTGGCCAGACCTAATGGCAATTCTTCGCTGCTGCGGTAATCGGTAGGGTAGAGATGTCCATGGATATCACTCGTGGCCAGAATGGTGCAGATTGCCTCATTATTCGTCTTCGTCACAATCGGTTCCTCACTTTTTAATCCGTTTTTCATCCTAATAATAGAATGTAGACCACGACTATAGCGCATACTCATTGTAATCACACTGCTGTGGCGGCGATGCGGCCGTCCTCATACAAAGCCGACATCAGCAGCCGGGAGCTGACCGCAATGAAAAATCTTGAAAAATAAGATGGAACAATCCGTTTACGCCCATTCTAGCAAATCAAAATAAGATGTCCATCAAAATTTCAAAAATTTACAAAAGTTCTCAATTTCTTTTACTTTCTATTAACAGAACTTTTATATATTTGGAACAAGCAGTTAAAATGATCATTTGGAGGTTATTCAGTTTGAGAAAATTATCTGGCATCATGATACCTTTACTACTATTCATTCTCGTTGTTAGCGGCTGTGGAGCCAAGGAGCCTGCAAATACAGGCAAAAATAGTGGCGCTGCCGCTCCATCCGGCGAAAACAAGTCGCAGACTGAGCAAAAGCCTTCCAACACTGCAAATGAAGGTTACGTACCGGAAAAGCTGACTGTGCAGTTTGTTCCCTCACAGAATGCGGATACTCTCGAAGCGAAGGCCAAGCCGCTTGAGAAGCTGCTGTCCGATCGTCTTCACATCCCGGTGAAGGTTAGTGTCTCTACAGATTACAATACAATTATTGAAGCCATGGCCTCGAAAAAGGTTGATGTCGGCTTCCTGCCTCCAACTGCTTATGTTCTGGCGAAAGAAAAGGGTGCAGCGGAGGTTATCCTTCAGGCACAGCGCTTCGGTGTCAAGGATGAGACCGGAGAACCGACGGATCAGCTTGTAGATTTTTATAAAGCAATGATTATTGTGAAGAAGGATTCTCCAATCAAATCGGTTGAGGAATTGAAGGACAAGCGGATTGCTTACCAGAACGTTACTTCTTCCGCTGGCTTTGTATGGCCGGCCGGCAAGCTGATGGAAGCAGGACTCAATCCGCTTAAGGATGTGCAGGCGATAACGATCAAAGGTCATGATCAGGGCGTGCTTGCTGTATTGAACGGGGATGTGGATGCCGCTGCGGTATTTCAGGATGCCCGTAATATTGTGAAGAAGGATTACCCGAAAGTATTCGAAGATACACGGGTGCTGGCCTTTACGGAAAAGATTCCGAATGATACGATCTCGGTCCGTTCCGATATTAACAAAGAATGGGCGGAGAAGATTCAACAAGCCTTTATCGACATCGGCAAGGATACGGAAGGCCATGCCATCATTAAGGATATTTACTCTCATGAGGGTTATGTGAAGTCAGAGGACAAAGTTTTTGATATCGTTCGCCAGTATGGGGAAAAGGTAAAGACCGAATAGGTTGAGCGAATTCACTGAACAGATTATTCGGATGAGGTGAAGTCTCGAATTGTACATGAAGCGGCAAACAGACGGTTGATTTTGCCAGCCAGTCAGAGTGCGGTTGCACTTTGGCTGGCTGTTTTAAGAGATGAGCCTTTTATGGGGGACAAGCTCCAGCATGCCAAGAAGCGCCGCAGGGGTATACAAAAAACGTTCAAAAGGATGAGAACCTTGTGATAGAGCTGAAAAATGTATCCAAAACCTATGCGAATGGAACGAAAGGTTTAAATCGTATTAGCCTCTCCGTGGACAAAGGGGAGTTTGTTGTGATCGTCGGCCTGTCAGGGGCAGGCAAGTCGACTCTGCTGCGGTCGATTAACCGTCTCCATGACATTACAGAAGGTGAAATTATAATTGATGGGAGCTCCATCACCAGGGCGTCAGGGAAGAGGCTGCGCAGAATCCGGCGTGATATCGGCATGATCTTCCAAAGCTTCAACTTGGTCAAGCGTACGACAGTGCTGCGCAATGTTTTGGCAGGGCGTGTCGGCTATCATCCCACCTGGCGTACGATTCTGGGATTGTTCCCGAAGCCGGATCAAGAGTTGGCCTTCCAGGCACTGGAACGGGTGAATATCGTAGAGAAGGCCTACACACGCGCAGATGAGCTGTCCGGGGGACAACAGCAGCGGGTAGCAATTGCCCGTGTGCTTGCTCAGGAGGCCAAGATCATACTGGCTGACGAGCCGGTAGCCTCTCTCGATCCATTGACGACCAAGCAGGTTATGGATGACCTCAAGCGAATCAATCAGGATCTCGGCATTACGACAATCGTCAATTTGCATTTTATCGATCCGGCCCGCCAGTATGCGACCCGGATCATTGGCCTTCGTGCTGGTGAGGTCGTATTTGACGGGCCTGTAGAGGATGCGACGGATGAGAAATTCTCCGAAATTTACGGTCGACCGCTCAGACAAGATGAGATGCTGGAGGAGCATGCGATATGAGCGGGAACCAACATACAGAACGGCGCGTTCGCCCACAGGCTCCCGGCAGGCTCAAGCATTATATGACCGTCGTTCTTGTCCTGCTGCTGCTCTGGGGCAGTGCCGTTCAGACGGAATCTACCCTTAGCGAGCTGATAGAGGGTCTGCCGAACGTGCTGGACTTGATCCGGCAAATGTTCCCTCCTAAATGGAGTTATGTGCGGCATATTACCGATGCGATGCTGGATACAATCCGGATGGCTTTGCTAGGGACAACAATAGGAGCGATAGCGGCGCTTCCTGTGGCCGTCTTAAGCGCGAGCAATTTGACTCGTACCAGATGGATCTACATGCCCGTCCGTTTCTTGCTCAATCTTGTCAGAACTATTCCGGACCTGCTGATGGCGGCGATTTTTGTCGCAATCTTCGGTCTTGGACCGCTGCCCGGCATATTCGCGCTGGCTGTATTTTCCTTCGGACTTATTGCCAAGCTGACCTATGAAGCGCTGGAGACGATTGATCGGGGGCCGCTTGAAGCGATGACGGCAGTAGGAGCCAACTACTTGCAGCTCATTGCTTACAGCGTCATCCCGCAAATACAGGCTCATTTTGCTTCCTACGTGCTCTACACTTTTGAGATTAATGTACGGGCCGCCGCAATTCTGGGTCTCGTAGGCGCAGGCGGCATCGGTTTGTATTATGAAGTAACACTTGGATATCTGGAGTACAACAAGACAAGCGTCATTATTCTCTTTACATTGGCAATTGTATTGATCATTGATTATCTCAGCTCGAAGCTGCGGGAGAAGTTGCTATGAGTAAATTAGGGAATGCATCGATTCGTAGGCCTAAGAAAAATCATTACCGCTGGCTGATCCTCGCAGCTGTTATTGCCGTATATGTTTGGGCGATTGCAGGGGTTCCATTTAACGGAATCAAGGAGACAGCAGGACAAATATCGAGGGCTATTCTATCTGGCCTCCTATCTCCCGACTGGGGATATGTCTATTTGCCGGAAGGCGAGGATTTGCTGCGTGGTCTACTGGATACGCTGGCTATCTCAGTACTTGGAACAGCAATATCTACAGTTATCTGTATTCCCTTCGCTTTTTGGGCCGCATCGAATTTGAGCCGCACAAGGCTCATATCCAGCTCAGGTAAGCTGCTGCTCAGTGTCATCCGGACCTTCCCTGAAATCATCATGGCGCTGTTATTCATCAAGGCGGTCGGTCCGGTTGCCTTTGCCGGGGTGCTGGCGCTAGGCCTCCATTCGGTTGGGATGCTGGGCAAGCTGTTTGCTGATGAAATTGAAAATATGGATAAGGGCCCAGTAGAGGCATTGACCGCATCCGGCGCAAATCGGTTGCAAATTTTGTGGTTTGCGGTCTTACCGCAGGTGCTCCCGGGTTTCCTATCCTATATGCTGTACCGGTTCGAAATCAATGTGCGCTCGGCGACGATATTGGGCATTATTGGAGCAGGAGGCATCGGGACACCGCTTATTTTTGCCCTCAGCTCGCGGAGCTGGGACCGGGTAGGAATCATTCTGCTCGGTATTATTGTAATGATTACGTTGATCGACTGGATCTCGGGTGCAATCCGCAAAAAGCTTGTTTAAACGCAGGCAGTCAGGTGCGGCTATAGCCAAACAAGTCAGCAAAGCGACTTAGTTATCTAACATAAAGTGTGACCAAACAGCGAAGGCTCCGGGCAGGGTGTCTTCGCTGTTTCACGTGGAACGGATGGGGTATCCTTTGGCGAATTATGCTCAAAAATTGTGTGCGAAGGGAGATGTATAAGAATTTGGGAGCGGATGAATACTATGGTCAGATTCGAAAGGACTTCAATCGGCGCATTGGCGCTGTAGGGCGTCGGTGTGTTGGAACATTTACGATGGCTGCGCACCGGCTTTGGTCTCTTGCATGAATCTTGAGCATAGCTAACGGACAGCCGCTGATGTCTGCCAGACAACGACCGTCCAGGTTGTATAATCCCAAGAAATTAAAAATTTGGTGAAAGTGGGGCAACATGAAATGAAAGCAACAGGAATCGTGCGTCGTATCGATGATCTCGGCCGTGTGGTCATCCCCAAGGAAATCCGCCGGACGCTGCGCATACGTGAAGGCGACCCGCTTGAAATTTTTGTAGACCGTGATGGAGAGGTTATCCTTAAGAAATATTCCCCGATCGGCGAGCTAGGCGATTTTGCCAAAGAATATGCCGAGTCCTTGTTTGAGAGTACCAATCACATTACGATGATTTCAGACCGGGATACCATTATCGCGCTCGCTGGAGCATCCAAGAAGGAATATCTGGACAAGCAGATCGGGCAGTTGCTGGAGAGCTGTATGGAGAATCGCAAGACTGTAGCCGAGTCCTCAAGCACAACCCAGGAGCTGGTAAAGGACAACAACGAGACTTATACTTCCCTTGTCGCTGCGCCTATTATTGCCGGGGGAGACCCGATTGGAACGGTCATTCTGGTCAGCAAGGATGAATCTGTTAAAATGGGCCAAATGGAGATCAAGATGGCTGAGACGGCCGCAGGTTTCCTGGCCAAGCAAATGGAGCAGTAATTTCTCCGTTGTATGGAAATTGGCGGCTAGGTCTGTCCACAATATTATTTCAGAGAAAAAGCTTCCACAGCAAGGGATGACAACTGCTGCGGAAGCCTTTTTCGTTAAGAGGCACCTGTCCAGCATAACCACATTCGTTCATTTTAAAGTATAATGGGAGAAATGTGTGTCAGTCAGGAACAGATAGGCAGGTGCTTGTTCTTATATATGAGTGTTGTCAAAGATACGCAAATTTCAGCGGCTTCGAGTGCCGAGGCGTCCTCGCGAAAGGATCATTGGCTGCATGGAGCCGTGCTGCTGGGCGGTGCTGCGCTATTCAGCAAGGTGCTGGGTACGTTCCAGAAGATTCCGCTGCAGAATCTGGCCGGAGACCGGGTATTCGGCATTTACAATGCCGTGTATCCGCTCTATCAACTGCTGTTGTACCTCTCTTCCGCAGGAATACCGGTAGCAGTCTCGTTGTTGATAGCAAAGTATCATGAAGCCGGGGACAGGGCGGCAATGAGGGGGGTGCTTCGCGCTGGTCTGCTGCTGCTTATGGCCGGAGGGTTGCTGGGCTTTGGCGTGATGTGGCTAATCGCTGATCTGGCCGCCTCCTGGCTGGGTGACCCGGACACGGCATGGGCAATTCGCATGGCTTCGCTCGGCCTCTGGCTCGTCCCGGCAGTGGGCGCATTGCGCGGCTATTACCAGGGACAGCAGCAGATACTCCCCTCGGCGCTGTCTCAGGTAATAGAACAGACATTCCGCGTAGCCGCCATGCTCTCGCTGTTGCTGGCGGGACTTGCTGCAGGCTGGCCAGCAAGCCATATCGCTGCCGGGACGATGGCAGGGACGATAGCAGGAGGTGCAGCAGGTCTGGCAGTGCTGCTGCTGTTCTGGCTGCGGGACCCGGCTCTGCGCATCCGGCCCCATTATGCTGGGCACGATGCAGAGGCAAAGTCATGGAGAGGATTGCTTTCTTCGATGCGCAATCTGGCACGGCTGGCCTTGCCGGTGGCGTTCGGCTCCCTGGCTGTTCCTGTCGCAGGGATCGTCGATGCAATAACCGTACCTCGCCTGCTTGCGGCTTCAGGCTTGGGAGGCACGGACCTGATGACGATGTTCGGTCTCTACAGTCGCGGCCAGCCACTGGTACAACTGGTCGTTATGGTGGCCGGCGGAGCGGCTGGCGCGCTCGTTCCCATTCTGGCCGTCGCCCGTGCAAGGGGAGATCTGGCGGACATGTCGGTACGAACAGAGCTGGCCATGCGCTTTACCTGGTGGTTCGGCACGGCCGCTACGGTCGGTCTGGTGTGGCTGGCTGAACCGATCAACATATTGCTATACTCGGATAACCAGTCCACCTGGACCTTTATCTGGGTATGCTGTACAGCGCTTGCCGGCTCGCTCAATGCAGTGACTGCAGCCCTGCTGCAAGGCATGGGTTCAGTGCGGCTACCGGCACTGCTGCTGCTTGTGGCGGCGCTCCTGAAGGGGCTGCTTAATGCCGTGCTTGTGCCGGCATATGGCATTGAAGGCGCCGCCTACGCCGGCGTTATTGCGCTCACCGCAGCCGCTCTGCCGGGCGTCATCGTGGCCGTACGCACCGCCGGCGTTCGCCTGCCCGCCAGGCCTTACGCGGCGGGCACTGCGTTTGCGCTCGCGTGCATGCTCGCAGCGCTATGGCTGCTCGAGCGCCTGCATGGCGGGCTGCTCGATGTGCTGCCGCTGCCAGGCCGCGGCGCAGCGGCAGTGCTTGCGCTGACGGGCGTGGCCGTCGGCGCAATGGTGTTCGCCGCAGCGCTGGTTGCCAGCGGCGGCCTGAGCGCGCGCGAGCTGCGCGCGCTGCCCGGCGGCAGCAAGCTCGCCGGGCTGTTGGAACGATTGCGCCTGCTGAAACGCGCATAAGCAAGCATAACGATGAAGGAGAGAAAAGGATGGAACCGTTAATTACAATTGCCGGGCTCGGCTCCGGGGATGCCGACCAGCTGAGCCTCGGCGTATGGCGCAAAATCCAGCAGACGGAGCGGCGCTATGTCAGAACTGGCAAGCATCCGATGCTGAGTCTGTTGGACGAAGAAGGGCTGGGCTATTCCACCTTCGATTACATATATGAGGCATCCGATTCCTTCCCTGATGTCTATGAAGCGATAACCGGGGAGCTGCTGCGGCTCGCAGAGGAACAGGCCGCTAAGGTAGCGCAGGACGGCTCCGGGCAGGCAGCAGGCATTCTGTATGCCGTACCGGGCCACCCGATGGTGGCAGAGCGAACGGTGCAGCTTCTCCGCGAGCGCTGCCCGGAGCGGGGGGTACGGCTTGAGATTGCGGGCGGTCAAAGCTTCCTCGATCAAGCCTTTGTCTCGCTAGGCTTTGATCCGATCGAGGGCTTTCAGTTGCTGGATGCAGCCGGGATGCAGCCTTCCCAGCTTGATCCGCGTCTTCATACCCTGATCGGACAAGTGTATGATATGTATACCGCCTCCGAGGTGAAGCTGACGCTAATGGAGCGCTACCCGGATGAACATTCGGTTGTCGTCGGCCACGCGCTAGGAGTGCCGGGCGAGGAACAGGTGGTCACGATTCCGCTGTATGAGCTGGACCGGATTGAAGGCTATGGCAATCTGTCGCTGATTTATGTGGCTGCGAGTACGGATGACCGCTTGCGCAATCGTTCCTTTGAAAGGCTGCATGAAATTGTTCGCATTCTCCGCAGTCCGGAAGGTTGTCCATGGGATCGCGAGCAGACGCATCAGTCGATTCGCAAAAATTTCATCGAAGAAACTTACGAGGCTATTGAAGCGCTGGATAATGATGATCCTGAAGGAATGCGGGAGGAATTCGGCGATGTCGTCCTCCAGGTCTTGCTGCACAGTCAGATGGAGGAGGAACTGGGCAGCTTCAGCGTATATGACGTTATTGAGTCGCTCAATGAAAAGCTGATTTTCCGTCATCCTCATGTTTTTGGCGGTAAGGACGCCGATAATGCCGAGGAGGCGCTAAACAACTGGGAGCAGATGAAGGCTGAGGAAAAGGCCGCGAAAGGAATAAGCCAGCGCACTTCTGTGCTTGATGGCGTACCGCCGATGCCGGCGCTGATGAAGGCTTACAAGCTGCAGAAGAAGGCGGCCAAGGTTGGATTTGACTGGGACAACCTGGACGATGTGTTTGCCAAAGTGCAGGAGGAATTGCAGGAGCTGCGCGAGGCGGCCGATTCAGGGGATCCGGAGAGGATGGCGGACGAACTTGGAGACTTGCTGTTTGCCGCTGTCAATCTATCACGCTTCCTCCATGCCGATCCGGAAGAGTCGCTAGAGCGCACCAACCGTAAGTTTTTAAGGCGTTTTTCCTATATTGAAGATCAACTTCGTATAAACGGCAAAACTTTTGACCAGACTGATTTAATAGAAATGGATCAATGGTGGGAGGAGGCGAAACGGCTGAAATAGCAGCCTTATCGAGGATCAGTTTGCAGCAGCTTGATGCTTCTCGGAACATACTTTCATAAAAAAGTTATGATAGGGGCAGGATTTTATCAGCAGCGGGCAGAATATATCCTTCGGAAGTCGTTTCACTCTGTAAATCAAGCGATAAACCGCTACTACAAAATCAAAGAATCAATTTAGGAGGCAAACAATAATGAATAAAACCGATTTAATCAATAACATTTCTGCAAAAAGCGGGCTTTCCAAGCGCGATGTCGAGACTGTACTGAACAACTTCCTGGGCGAAGTAACAGAAGCGCTCTCCAGCGGCGACAAAGTACAGCTGATCGGCTTCGGAACATTCGAAACTCGCAAGCGCAACGGCCGTATCGGACGCAACCCGCAAACAGGCAATACGATCGAAATTCCGGAATCCAACGTGCCCGCGTTCAAAGCCGGCAACAAATTAAAAGAAGCTGTAAAGTAAGTCATGCGTTTGGATAAATTCCTGAAAGTTTCGCGTATAATCAAGCGTCGTACCGTCGCCAAGGATGTATCCGATCAGGGGCGTGTATGGATTAATGGGCGCGAAGCCAAGCCAAGCAATACCGTCAAGCCCGGTGACGAGTTGAAAATTCAGTTCGGGCAAAAGTTTGTCACCGTGCGGGTTGAGCGTCTGGCTGAATCCACCCGTAAAGATGAGGCCGAGCAATTATATACAGTGTTGGCTGAAGAAGCGATTCCGCGTACCGACCCACTTAACTGGTAAATCGCCGGTACTGTGAAGTCGGTTATGTTTCAAGAGAAGGGACGACTGCATGTGCAGTTGTCTCTTTTTTTGTACTCTAGCTGCGCACTTTGCTGTTCTACTCCCCGTCCATCCTGCATAACCTAGTGATGGAAGGGGGGGACCAAGCTATGAATGACCAAGCCAAAACCAAGCGTCAAGAAATAAAAATGCTGAACCGGAAGCTGCTGGAAATCTCCGGGGTTAGCAATGTGGAGAGCTTTGACAATGAGGAGTTTTTGCTCGACACCGACTACGGGTTTTTAGCAATCAAGGGACAAAACCTGCATATCAAGCATCTGAACCTCGAGCAGGGGCTCGTCGCCATTGAAGGACTTGTCCATTCGCTCGCCTATCTGGATGGCCAGGGAACAGCAATCAAATCCAAAGGGTTGTTCGGAAAGCTGTTCAAGTGAATCTGAGCGTGCAGTTCGGGACCCTGATGATGATGCTGTTGTCAGGAATTGGAATGGGCATTGCTTTTGACAGCTACAGGGTCGTGTCGAATCGTTTACATATTGGCCGACTGTTGATTCCAATTTTAGACTTATTGTACTGGCTTGCAGCAACAATTATAGTATTTCGCGTTTTGATGGCAAATAATGATGGGGAAGTTCGGATTTACATTTTTATAGGACTACTAATAGGTATTGGGTTCTATTTTTGGCTGTTCAGTTCAACAGTGATTGCTTTTGTGGTATGGTTAATAGAAACTATACGTAAATTGATTCGGTTCTTGGTACGTTGCTTCGAGCTGCTGGTTATCAAACCGATGCTGATACTCTATAAGCTCGTTCGGGTGCTGTTGGGATTTGCGCTGGCAATTTCATTGTTTATTTTAAAGTTGACCGGTCAGTTGCTGCGTCCGTTCTGGCTTCTGCTCGCCTGGATGATCAGGCCTGCTGTCAGACCGTTATGGCGAGCAATTGAGCCGTATTGGAAGAAAATAGATATTGCCGGACGGTTCATACGTATCCGGACAAGTTGTATCGCATTATGGAAAAGATGGTTTGGGGAGGATTGAATACATGAGGACAAGCAGTGCATCCAAGACAACTTCATATGAAGGCTCCAGGAGACGCTTGAAGTTATGGTTGATCTTCGTCATTCTCTTTATGGGCTGGGCCGCTTATACAATGGTGAATCAGGGCTACAGCAAAGGGGATACCTACACGAGATACCTTGCTGCCCAAGGGAAGCTCGATGAGATCAATGCGCAGAAGGAGCAGCTTGATCAAAGGGTGAATATGCTGAATGATCCGGAATATATTCAAGAACTTGCCCGCAAAGAATATGGCATGACGCTGCCGGGCGAGAAGCCGATTCAGGTATCTGGTTCGAATTAGCTTCCGCTTAAGCTAACGTCTGTTGACCTTGCTTCTTCGGTTCGGTTATAATCACGGTAATGGAGGTTTGCAGTAATTTTGATAATATAAGGAATTTCAGGGTCATCCCCGGTTATACTTATAGTTCAACATACTGCGATTAACCGCCCAGAGGTTTATTTGTGCGGATTTAACCGGCATCCCGGTTTAAGCAAGAGTAAATTTCATGACTTGTGCGAGCATGTATTCCACTGTGCTGCATCCGCTGGTATAATAGAAGAGACAGCAGTCGATCACGTCTGCTTCGCAAAACTTTTAGGGAGGAACATTTTATTCTATGGCAATTGAAGTGGGAGCCAAATTAGAGGGCAAAGTGACAGGCATTACTCATTTCGGGGCATTCGTCGATTTGTCAGGGGGTGTCACTGGGCTCGTTCACATTTCGGAAATTGCCGATAATTACGTCAAGGACGTTAAAGATCATCTCAAGATTGACGATGTCGTCAAAGTAAAAGTGATCAACGTGGACAAAGACGGAAAGATCGGACTTTCCATTAAACAGGCGATTGACCGTCCAGAAGGGCATCAGCCGTCTGCACCACCGCGTGAGCGCTTCGGTGGCAGTGGCGGTGGCGCAGGAGGAGGAGACCGTTTTCCGCGAGGAGGCGGTGATCGTGGAGGTCGTCCATTTAAATCAGGCGCTGGAAAACCGTCTTTCGGCAAACCTTCATTCGAGGATAAAATGTCGCGATTCCTGAAGGATAGCGAGGAGCGCATCTCTTCACTCAAGAAAAACACGGAATCCAAGCGTGGAGGCCGTGGAGCCAAACGCGTATAAGTTGAACATTGTCATATAGAAGCAGAACCTCATGGTTCTGCTTTTTTTTATGTTCTTCCCGCCCATAAAGGTCATGAAACGCCAATTTTAATTTAGAACCAAAACTTTCCCTGATGTATCCTGCTCCTCCGACAGGTTCGGACGCTGTCCCCCACTGCATGGTATGCGGGTAGCGACGTTTTTTGTAGACGGCAAACCGACATATGTAAAGGAAGTAGGCAACGCAAACATAGACGGGGACTGGGTGCGACACCGAATTGTCACCTGATTTTGACAGGCTCATTTTTGTCGGAAAAAACTTTTGGACAAGCTACGAGTTCTGACAAACTTTATAAAACCTGACTCCTATAATAAGAGGCACATCAAAAACTCGGAATGGTGGTGCCAAATCATGGACAAGCAAAATCTGGTGTTGTGGCCTGGAGCAAAACGTACAGGCGCGGTGAATACGGCAATTCAAAAAGGGCTGAGCTGGGCGGCAACGCGCAGATGGGTTCAAATGGTCGCAGCCAAGCGTTGGACATTACTGTTCATAGCGGTTGGCTTCCTGCTTGGGCGCGCAATCATTTTGGAGTCGCTCTCTCCTTTCGCCATTGCTTATTTTGCAGTCATCTATTTTCTCCGCAAGGATGCTTATCGTATTGTCGCCATATCGCTTGTCGCAGGAAGCTGGCTGTCGGCTTCACCGGCTCCGGCCTGGATTGCATTGCAACTGGCTGTCTTTTTCCTGATTGTCAAAGGGCTGGAGGCTTATGAGAAGGCGGAGCTAAACTATGCGCCGCTGCTCGTCTTTATTTCCATCCTGCTGGTTCGGCTGTTTCATGTCGTCATTACAGATGCGCTAGGCTGGTATGAGCTGATGATGGTGGGCGTGGAGGCGTGCCTGAGCTTTGTACTGACGCTAGTCTTCATTCAGGCATTACCTGTATTGACAATGACGAAGCGGTCAGCCTCGCTGAAGACGGAGGAAATCATATGCATGATGATTATGCTTGCTTCCATTATGACCGGAGCGGTGGGTTGGATAGTCTATGTCATGTCAGTTGAGCATGTCATGTCAAGATATTTGCTGCTGCTGTTCGCCCTTGTCGGCGGGGCCCCGTTCGGCGCTTCGGTCGGGGTTGTGGCCGGGCTTATCCTCAGTCTGGCGGATATGAACGCCATTGTGCAGATGAGCCTGCTCGCTTTCGCCGGGCTGCTGGCAGGCCTGCTCCGCGATGGAGGCAAAACGGCGGTTGCTTTCGGAATGCTGCTCGGTACTTCTATATTATCCATTTATGTGGGAAGTCAAACCGATATTATGGCCTCGACCTGGGAATCCGTAGCTGCAGTGTTGCTATTCTTATTTACACCGCGCAGCGTCATTCAGACGATTGCCCGCTATGTGCCCGGTACGAATGAGCACTTGAAATCGCAGCATGAATACGCTAAACGGGTTCGGGATGTGACGGCGCAACGGGTCACACAGTTTTCCGAAGTATTCCGGCAGCTTGCCCGCAGTTTCAGCCCGCTCGTTCAGACCACAGATACCGTGAAAAAGAGGGAGGAGGAGGTTGATCATTTTATGAATGTGGTGGCAGAGAAAACATGTGCAAGCTGTCATCGCAAAAATCTGTGCTGGGAGGGGAAGTTTTATCAGACGTATAATTTGATGACAGAAATGATGCTGTCGATTGAGGAGGATAGAAAACCGGGGGTCAAGGAGGTACCCCGCGAGTGGAAAACGCATTGCGTCAAACCGCAGCAGGTGCTTGGTGTCATGCAGCAGCAGTATGAGCTGCATCAGCATGATCAGAATTATAAGAAGCAGCTTCAGGATGCTCGTCAGCTTGTGGCGGATCAGCTATCCGGCGTATCTCAGGTCATGGAAGATTTGGCGAAGGAAATCAAACGGGAGGGGCAGGAGCTTCATCTTCAGGAGGAGCAAATTCGCGAGGCGCTGGAGGGGCTTGGCTTATCCATTCAAAGCGTCGACATTATTTCGCTGGAAGAGGGGAATGTGGAGATCGAAATTACTCATACATTCGGCAAGGGCTATGATGAGTGCCGCAAAATCATTGCGCCGCTGCTGAGCGATATTTTGGGTGAGCATATTGCCGTCAAGACGGAACGCTATGCCGAGCAGACCGGACACCCGTCCAAGGTGCAGTTTGGTTCGGCGAAGGAGTACGAAGTGGAGACAGGAATTGCCGGAGCTGCAAAAGGGGGAGATTTATTATCGGGTGACAGTTTCAGCACGGTAGAACTGGGCAACGGAAAATTTGCCGTCGCGATCAGCGATGGCATGGGCAATGGCGAGCGGGCTCGTCTGGAGAGCAGTACGGCGCTCTCCATCTTGCAGCAGCTGCTGCAATCCGGGATGGATGAAAAGCTGGCGATCAAGTCAGTCAATTCCGTGCTGTTGTTGCGTTCGTCCGATGAAATGTATGCCACTGTCGATGTAGCCTTGATTGATATGTACACAGCCAAGACGACTTTTATGAAAATCGGGTCGACACCGAGTTTTATTAAGCGGGGAAGCGAGGTCATTATGATCACTGCCAATAATCTGCCGGTCGGTATCCTGCAGGAGATCGACGTGGATCTGATCCGGGTGCAGCTGCAGCCGGGCGATACGCTCATTATGATGACAGACGGCATCTATGATGCTCCCGGCCACGCCGTCAACAAGGAACTGTGGATGAAGCGGGTCATTCAGGAAATTCAGGAGGATCAGCCGCAGGAAATTGCCGAGCAGTTGCTGGATAAGGTCGTTCGGCATCATGATGGCCAGATTATAGATGATATGACGGTAGTCGTCGCCAAGATTGAGAAGCATCAGCCGGAATGGGCGACGTTCCGCTGGCCGGGGTTGTCCAGATTGGAGCGGCCTAGGACGGTAAGCTGATTGCAGCGGAAGACGCCCGGAGTTAACAGTTGAGCGAAGGCAAAGCTGAGTGGAGTGGGATCAGGATGGTCATGCCGCCTGATCCCTTATTATATTTTTAACTGCTGTGAGGATTTTCATTAGAATCTATTCTATTCTTGTCCTTGATACCGTTTATGTCCAGGCGCTTAAGGGAATCATGATAGAGTGCAAGTCATAGATAACCATCCAAGGAGGAGAAGACAATGAAGCAGATTCTATTAATTACGGACGGATGCTCCAATGTCGGCATGAATCCGGTCACGGCGGCAGCCCATGCCTATGCGGAAGGCATCACCGTGAATGTAGTCGGTGTGCTGGATCAGGGCGATTTGGGCGAGGCCGGCGCAACGGAAATTCATGAAATTGCTAAAGCAGGGGGCGGCCTGAGCCGGCTTGTCCATACGAAGGAGCTTGCTCGGACCGTGCAGATGATGACCCGCAAGACGGTCATGCATACGATACAGCACGCGGTTCACAAAGAATTAAAGCAAGTGCTCGGAAATTCCTCGCTGGAAAGTCTCCCTCCGGAAAAAAGAGGCGAGGTTGTCAGAGTGATGGATGAGTTGGGCGAGACCTCTGAACTTCGCGTTGCACTGCTCATAGATGCGAGCGCCAGCATGAAGCCTAAGCTTCAGGCCGTTGAGGAAGCGATCAAGGATCTGATGCTCAGCCTGCAATCCCGCCAGGGCGAGAGCGAGCTGTCAGTATTCCACTTTCCAGGCGGCAAGCATGGCGAGGGCGCTGCCCTTGATATGAGCTGGACGCGCACCATGAAGGATATTCCGGCTTTGTTTGCCAGACTTCACATGCAGGGAACAACGCCTACAGGCCCTGCAATTATGGAGGTCATTGATTTTTATAGAAAAGACGATTATGGTAGAGGACATAGAGATGACACGGACGGGCTGCGGAGTGACTACGTCGTTTGATCTGTCGCTGGGCAGCGGCGCTGTGCTATATGGAAAGTGGAACGGCGGGCGCTATGAAATAGTGCGTCCGCTTGGGGAAGGCGCCAACGGCAAAGTATATCTTGTTTCCAATCGCGGGAGGAACTATGCGCTCAAGGTAGGGGCAGACGTTGCTGATCTGCAATCGGAAATCAATGTACTCCGTTCCATTGCGTCCAGACAGTCCAGAGGAGTAGAGCCGTTCCTGGTCCATATCGATGATTTCACACATGCGGGGCGAGATTACAACTTCTATGTCATGCAATACATACAAGGTATGACGATGACAGAATATTTGCAGCGTGAAGGAAATGATTGGTATTCCCTGCTCGGTGTACATTTGCTGCGTCAGCTCACACAGCTGCATCAGGAGGGGTGGGTATTCGGGGATTTGAAGCTGGATAATGTGCTGGTCAGTCAATATGGCCGTGCCCATCTGATCGATTACGGAGGCGTTACGGCAATCGGCAAAAGTGTCCGCCAGTTCACTGAGCTGTATGACCGCGGGTATTGGTCTGCCGGTTCACGGCGTGCCGACCCGGCCTATGATTTATTCTCGCTGGCAGTGCTGCTGATTCAGGTGATGGAAGACCGCAAGCTTGCTCATCTATCAAAATCCCGTGACCGATCGGCGGAACAGCTGCTGGCGCTGGTCAAGGAGAGCGCAGCGCTTGAGCCTTTTCAGGGATGGTTTAAAGCGGCGTTAAGCGGCAGCTTTCGCGGCGCGAGCGAGGCATCCACGGCTTGGCAGAGCCAGTACCGATCCAGAAGCGAATTTCGGCAGCGCAGAAAGTCCAGCTCCCGATGGCTGCTGCGGGCATTTACAACATCGATATTGGTGCTGGCGGCAACTGCGTACTGGTACTTGAATGTGAATTAATAGTAGTGGAAGGCTGCATTTTAGGTTGTTGTCAGGATGGCCAGGCAATAGAGAGGATGGAGATCATGGAGGAATTGGTCAAACGGGTCAGGGATGCGGCAGCGGAGTATGGGCTGTGGCGCGCCGGGGATACCATTTTGACAGCGTTGTCGGGAGGTCCGGATTCAATGGCGCTGCTCCATATTCTTCAACAGCTGGCCGAGGCGGAGCAGCTCACACTTGCCGCCGCCCATGTCAATCATGGGTTTCGCATCGAGGAATCTGCCCGTGAGGCCGCGGTTGTGGCGCAGTGGTGCGCCATCATCGGAATTCCGTTAAAATTCGGAGAACTTGCGCTGCCTGATTATATCGAGCGAACAGGGATGAATGCGCAGGCGGCCGCGCGGGAGCACCGGTATGCCTTTTTACATGAGGCGGCGGCCGCTTGCGGGGCGCAGCGCATTGCGCTCGGACATCACGCGGATGATCAGTCAGAGACCGTCATGATGCGCATTATTCGCGGGACAAGCCCTGGAGGACTCTCGGGAATGCCAGTTTCGCGAACAGAAAAAAACGTGGAACTCATACGTCCCCTGCTGCGTATTAACAAGTCAGAGCTTCTTTCGTACTGCGATCGTCACCAGCTTCCTTACAGCACCGACAGCAGCAACTTCAAGCGGAATTACTTTCGCAACAAAGTGAGACTGGATGTTATTCCCTATCTGGAAAAATTAAATCCGAAGCTGCCCGAATCTTTGCTGCGTCTGGCAGACATGGCCCGCTCGGATGATGATTATATCGAGCAGCAGGCGGTTGTGCTGTTTAAGGAGAGGGTCCGGCTGGAGGCCGGAAGAGCGGTCATGAACCGCTCGGCACTGACGGACATCCACGTCGCTTTACAAAGGAGAATGATTAAACTAATATTAAACTATCTTATTCAGGAAAAAGACGCCATTACATACGAGCGGATCGAAGCGATTCGGGAAGCGGCGAAGCACGGCTCCATATCCGGTGAGAGCATGGATGCGGGAGGCGGAATCCGGTTTAGCATCGATTACGGAACCCTGTTATGGCAACAGGCCAAGGACTCCAATTCATTCGGCCCTTATGAGTATGAGCTGGCAGAGCATGCCGGACGACTGCTGATCGCACAGACACGAATGGAATGGATAGTGGACACCCTGAATATTCCAGGGAAAGACTGGCCAACACGACCAGTCTCGCGCTATGAGGCATGGTTTGACAGCGAGGCGCTGGCGTATCCTCTCTTCGTCCGGAACCGGCGGCCTGGAGATTATATGGAGGTGTTAGGACTAAACGGCACAAAAAAAGTGCAAGATATGTTCGTTGACGCGAAATGGCCGCGTTCGAAGCGGGACACAGCGCCCATACTTTGCGACGCTAATGGAAGAATTTTATGGATTCCCGGTCTCCGTCGGTCTGTTCATGCCCTTGTCGGTAAAACATCCAAGGTGCTGCGGATGCGAGTGACCTGCTTGTCAGAGTAAGCAACAATTTATTTCATTCCTACTTGAATGCGGGCCCGATTATAAACATAAGTTGAATTAAGCTATTATAAAACAGGAGGTCGCAGCATTGTTAGACGACATCAAGGAAGTATTATATGATGCACAGCAAATTCAAGATAAAATCAAGGAACTAGGCGATACGCTCAGCCGTGATTTCGAAGGGCGGAATCCGCTCGTTATTTGCGTCTTGAAAGGCGCGTTTATTTTTATGGCGGATCTGGTTAAAAACATCAATATCCCGCTCGAAATCGACTTTATGGCCATTTCCAGCTACGGTCAGTCGACCAAGTCCTCGGGAATTGTAAAAATTATCAAGGATTTGGACGTTCCGGTTGAAGGAAGAGATGTCCTCATTGTAGAAGACATTATTGACAGCGGCTTGACGCTCAGCTATCTGATTGATGTGCTCGAAAGACGCAACTCCAAATCGGTTACCGTGGTGACGCTCTTTGACAAGCCGACCCGCCGGACTGTCGATCTGGAAGCTAACTATACAGGCTTCAGCCTGCCGGATGAATTTGTCGTAGGCTATGGGCTTGATTATGCGGAGAAGTACCGCAATTTGCCTTTTATAGGCGTACTTAAACCGGAAGTCTACTCAAAATAAGACAGGTAACCGCCGTACATGCCGATCCTCCGTGCGGTTCTATTGAGATGGAATGTCATGCTATGGTAAAATACTTAAAGCGTCTTGAGAGGAGGTAAGGGATGAATCGGATCATCCGTAACACGGGGTTTTATTTGATTATCTTTTTGGTGGCCGTGGGTATTGTCCAGGCAATCAGCAACTCTGGCGATACTACCGTCGAACTGAGATATGACCAATTTCGGAAAGAAATGGTAGATAACAATGTTAAAAAACTGACATTGAAGTTCGACAAATACACGTATTATGCAAAAGGTCAATTCCGTTCAAAGCCTGCCAATGAAAATTCCGACCAGTTCTACTCCCGTATCAACGTGGAAGAATTTGCGCTTAAGGAAATCAATGATTTGGCTATTAGCAACGGGGTAGAGTACAAGTTTGATCCGATGGAAGGCCAAAGTTTCTGGCTGACGTTTCTTACGTCCATTGTTCCGTTTGTGATTATTTTCATCCTGTTCTTCTTCCTGATCAATCAGGCACAAGGCGGCGGAGGCAAGGTTATGAATTTCGGCAAGAGCCGTGCCCGCTTGTATAATGAGGAGAAGAAACGGGTTACTTTCGAAGATGTTGCAGGGGCAGATGAAGAGAAGCAGGAGCTTGTAGAGGTCGTAGACTTCCTCAAAGATCCGCGTAAATTTGCAGCTGTAGGAGCACGTATTCCAAAAGGCGTACTGCTTAACGGACCTCCGGGTACAGGTAAAACCTTGCTTGCAAGAGCTGTTGCTGGTGAGGCTGGCGTGCCGTTCTTCAGCATTTCCGGTTCTGATTTCGTGGAAATGTTCGTCGGTGTCGGTGCTTCCCGTGTTCGTGATTTGTTTGAGAATGCGAAAAAGAACGCGCCTTGTATCATCTTTATCGACGAGATTGATGCGGTAGGACGCCAACGTGGCGCAGGTCTTGGCGGCGGCCATGATGAGCGCGAGCAGACGCTGAACCAATTGCTAGTTGAGATGGACGGCTTCGGCGCCAATGAAGGAATTATTATTATAGCCGCTACGAACCGTCCGGATATTCTCGATCCGGCGCTTCTCCGCCCGGGACGCTTTGACCGTCAGATTACGGTTGACCGTCCGGATGTTAAAGGCCGTGAAGCGGTGCTTAAAGTTCATGCCCGCAACAAGCCGCTTGCCAAGGATGTCAAGCTGGAAATTATTGCGAAGCGTACAACTGGCTTTACGGGTGCAGACCTTGAGAACTTGCTGAACGAAGCGGCGCTCTTGGCAGCCCGCCGCAACAAGAAGGATATTGCAATGGTGGAGATGGACGAAGCCATTGACCGTGTTATTGTAGGTACAGAGAAGAAGAGCCGTGTGGTCAGCGATCGCGAGAAGCGGATTGTTGCTTATCACGAAGCCGGACACACCATTGTGGGCTTCTTCCTGGAGCACGCCGATATGGTTCACAAGGTGACCATTATCCCTCGAGGCCGTGCTGGCGGATACGTCATCATGCTTCCGAAGGAAGATCGGATGCTTGTCACCAAGCAAGAGCTTCTTGATAAAGTTACAGGATTGCTCGGAGGCCGCGTGGCCGAGGAGCTGTTCATCGGCGAGATCGGAACAGGAGCTTACTCCGACTTCAAACAAGCTACGAGCATTGTCCGTAGCATGATTATGGAATACGGAATGAGCGATAAGCTTGGACCTATGCAGTTTGGCAGTTCGCAAGGCCAGGTATTCCTGGGCCGCGATATCGGCCACGAGCAGAACTATTCCGATGCCATCGCTTACGAGATTGACCAGGAGATGCAAACCCTGATCAATAACTGTTATACTCGCGCCAAGGAGCTTTTGAATGAGAAGAGCAAGGAGGTTCACCTCATTGCCCAGACGCTGCTTAAGCAAGAAACACTTGAGCTTGAGCAAATTAAACGCCTGATTGAGACAGGTTCGCTTGACGGAGAAGGCTCCGAAGGCGGCGGTGCAGCGGAAGAGACCCATGCAGACCCGACGATTGATACCATCGGTGATGTAACAGTTCGCATTCAGCCTCGCAAGGGCGATGAAGAGCCGGTCAAGGGTGATATTCCAGAATCCAAGCCTGAAGATAATGACGGCGAGAACAAGTCTTAAGCTGCAAAATAATGCAGTCCCTTCTGAAGCGAAGGGGCTGCTTTTTTTTAATAACAAGCGGAAGTTTGTACATTTGGTTATATATTCTTGCTCTTGAACTGCATTTGGCTAATAAAACAGCATAGCCTGTCGATTGATACCCTTATGACCTTGATAAACCGCCCTAAAGCGCCTTTATACTTGTTGACACCGTAGTCTCTGTTGTGTAAATTAGTTGTAACTTCATCAATTTATTTAGCTTTGGAAATACTGGAGAGAGCGCTGGACTAGCGTTGTCTGATGATATACAAGGAGAGGGTCTGCCGTGGAAGCATTAGCATTAGAACGCAAAGAGCAGCAGAATCGTGAGCTTCGCGAGCGTCTGATGGAATTGAAGAAAGAACGTAATGCGATTATACTCGCACATTATTATCAAAGAGATGAAATACAAGAGGTTGCTGATTTTCGCGGTGACTCCTTCCTGCTTGCCCAGAAGGCTGCCCAGACAGATGCGGACACCATTGTGTTTTGCGGTGTGCATTTCATGGGCGAAAGCGCTAAAATTTTGGCTCCTAACAAGACCGTCATTATCCCCGATGAGCGAGCTGGTTGTCCAATGGCGGATATGGTTAATGTAGACGGGCTTCGTCAGCTGAAAGCGAAGCATCCGAATGCAAAGGTTGTAACTTATATTAACTCATCCGCCGAAATCAAGGCGGAGACTGATATTTGCTGCACATCAGCCAATGCGGTTCAAGTTGTAAATTCCGTGGAAGGCGATGAAGTGATTTGGGTACCAGACAAAAATTTGGGTCACTATGTTCAACAGAAGACGGACAAGAAGATGATTATCTGGGAAGGCTACTGTAATACCCATGATATGCTGACCGTTAAGGATGTCGTGGAGATGAAGGCCAAATATCCGAACGCGGAGTTTGTCGTTCATCCGGAATGCCGGCCGGAAGTTGTAGCGCTTGGCGATTTTGTCGGCAGCACAACAGCAATCATTAAATATTGCAAGGAATCTCCGAACAAGGAGTTTATCGTTGGCACAGAGGATGGAACAGGCTTTCAGCTTCGCAAGGACAGTCCGGATAAGACCTTTCATTTTGCAACCAAATATTTGGTGTGTCCGAACATGAAGGTTAATAACTTGAAGAAGCTTGTGAAATGCTTGGAGACGATGCAGCCGCAAATTTATGTTCCGCCTCAAATTGCTGACAAAGCTAGATTATCTCTGGAGCGCATGCTGCAAGTGAAGTAGCATGCGCTACTCTCTTGTAGGAGGAGAGCGAATTGATTCCAAGATACTTGGTCGATTTTTCCTTGAACGAACTTCCGGTAGTGGACAAGGATGTCATTGTGATCGGGGCCGGCATTGCCGGTCTTTTTACCGCTATCAAAGCTAGTGAAAATAATAACGTACTTATTATTACAAAAAAATCGCTGATGGACAGCAACACTCGCTACGCCCAGGGGGGGATTGCAGCCGTCATCTCGGAGGATGACTCCCCGCTGTACCATCGTCAGGATACATTGATTGCTGGCGCCGGACTTTGCGGAGATGAAGCGGTTGAAATCCTTGTCCATGAGGGGCCAAAAG
The DNA here is from genome assembly GCF_016424485.1 of Paenibacillus roseus. Classification (GTDB taxonomy): domain Bacteria; phylum Bacillota; class Bacilli; order Paenibacillales; family Paenibacillaceae; genus Paenibacillus_D; species Paenibacillus_D roseus. Next base: position 16,445 of record NZ_JAELUP010000023.1, on the reverse strand, counting down.
GTGTCCGCGATCTGATTCGGATGGGGACGCAATTCGATCAGGAGAATGGGGAATTCGCTTTGACGAAAGAAGGCGCGCATAGTCAGCGCAGAATTCTTCATGCCAATGGCGATGCAACCGGCTTTGAGATTGTGCGTGCTTTATCTGAGAAAGCGAATGCGCACCCGAATATTGAAGTGTGGGACGACCATTTTGTCATCGACTTGATTACAATCGACGGAGAATGCCGCGGGGTTCTCGTACAGAAGCCTGATGGCCAAAGGCTGTTTGTCCGCGGGAAAGCAACCGTATTGTGTTCCGGCGGCGCCGGACAGCTCTACCGTTATACGACCAACCCTGATGTAGCCACGGGTGATGGCATAGCGATGGCTTTTCGGGCAGGAGCATATATTCAGGATGTGGAATTTATTCAATTCCATCCGACGTCGCTCTGCTACCCTGGTGCTCCCCGCTTCCTTATATCCGAGGCCGTTCGCGGAGAAGGCGCGGTGCTGAGAAATATTAAGGGCGAACGCTTTATGGAGAAATATCATGAGCAATTGGAGTTGGCTCCAAGGGATGTTGTAGCCAGAGCCATTGTAAGCGAGATAGAAGCGACCAAGTCAACTTTTGTCTATTTGGACATCACGCATGAATCTCCGGAAATGGTCAAGCATCGCTTCCCGACGATTTTTGAATTTTGCGTGAACTATGGGCTTGATCTGACCACCGATTGGATTCCGGTTGCGCCAGCGGCGCACTACATGATGGGCGGAGTGAAGACCGACATGAACGGGGAGACGAACGTCACGCGGCTATTTGCCTGCGGCGAAGTATCATCGACCGGTGTTCATGGGGCCAATCGCCTGGCGAGCAACTCCTTGTCCGAGGCAATCGTATTCGGCCGACGGATTGTCAAGCGGATCAACGATTTGAAGCCTGTGCAGATGTCTGAAGTGGAAAGTGAGCTGGCACCCGGGGAATCCTGGCGGAGTGTATCTTCCATTCAGGCTGTAGTTGAGAAACGATTGAAGCTACAGAGGATTATGGTTCGGTATGCGGGACTCAAAAGGGACGGAAGCGGACTGCTCAAGGGACTCGACGAGTTGAAGCGTCAGCTTCCGATTTTCCAGACGGTACTGACCAAGAGGGAGGAATATGAGTTTGCCAACCTGCTGACTTGCGCATTGCTGACGAGCGAAGCGGCGCTGGCGCGGGAGGAGAGCCGCGGCGCTCATTACCGGGAGGATTTTCCGGAGCGTGATGATGAGAAGTGGCGCAAGCATACAGTTCTTCACCGGGAATACGGATTAACAGAGGAGCGGATACAAGATGCACGAGCTGGGAACCTATAATCAAGCGCTGCGAGAACAAATTCGAAGCTGGCTGGCCGAGGATATCGGATCAGGCGATATTACGACGCAGACAACTATCCCTGCAGGACATCAGTCCAAAGCAATTATTCATGTCAAAGAGGATGGCATCTTGGCAGGACTCCCTGTTGCAGAGCTTGTATTTGAAGTGATTGACCCCGATCTTGTGTTCCGCCGGATTGCTGCCGAAGGCGCTGAAGTGACGAAGGGCGACATATTGGCGGAGGTTGAAGGCAGCACGCACAGCTTGCTGACAGGAGAGCGTCTGGCGCTTAACTTATTGCAGCGTCTGTCCGGTATTGCGACACGGACAAGCCAATACAAGGCCGCGTTAGATGGCCTGCCGGTAAGGCTTGTAGATACAAGAAAGACGACACCGGGACACCGGATGCTGGAGAAGTATGCCGTGCGTGTCGGAGGCGGAGCGAATCACCGGTTCGGCTTGTATGATGCGGTCATGATCAAGGATAATCATATTAAAGGCGCAGGCGGCATCCGCCAGGCAGTTGAAGCTTCGCGAGCGCGCATCCCGCACACGATGAAAATCGAAGTAGAGGCAGAGTCGATTTCGCAGGTTGGGGAAGCACTGGATGCTGGAGCAGATATTATTTTGCTGGATAATATGTCCAATGAAAGATTGCGTGCGGCTGTAGCCTTCATTCGCGAGCGCGCCCCTCATGTTGTCATTGAAGCGTCCGGGGGTGTGAATCTTAATACGGTACATGGAATTGCCGCTTGCGGCGTCGATGTTATTTCCGTGGGTGCGCTGACGTATTCCTTCCAATCACTCGACATCAGTCTGGACCTGGGAGCCAAGAAGGGAGGCGAAGCTTCTTGATTCTGGCCGTTGACGTAGGAAATACGAATATTGTATTGGGCGTGTACCGCGGCAAGGAGCTGTTGCATCACTGGCGGCTGAGCACGAACCGTTCCAATACCGTAGACGAATATGGGATGACCATTTTAAACTTATTCCAATTTGCCGGGCTTGATATTCAAAAAGTGGAAGGCGTCATCATTTCCTCTGTTGTTCCGCCTCTGATGAGGACTTTGGAGCAATTATGCGTAAACTATATAAAGAAATTACCGGTTGTCGTAGGTCCGGGTGTAAAAACAGGATTGAACATCCGCTATGAGAACCCGCGCGAGGTGGGCGCCGACCGGATCGTCAATGCGGTCGCAGGAATTGAGAAGTATGGAAGGCCTTTGATTGTAGTTGATTTCGGCACAGCTACAACCTTTGATTATATTGACGAGTCCGGGGACTATCTGGGCGGAGCCATTTTACCGGGGATCGGGATTTCGACTGAAGCGTTGTATCAGCGCGCAGCCAAATTGCCGCGAATTGAGCTTGTGAAGCCCAAGAGCGTCATCGGGCGTAATCCGGTAACGTCTATGCAAGCCGGAATCATATTCGGCTACGCTGGGCAAGTTGACGGCATTGTCAGAAGAATTGAACGGGAATTCAAAGTAGCTCCGTATGTGGTCGCCACCGGTGGCCTCGCGGATTTGATTGCCAGTGAATCGGAGACGATTCGAACAGTGGACCCGCTGCTCACTCTTGAAGGCATGCGGCTTGTCTATGAGCGAAATCAGGATAATTGAATGTAAGACACATATGTTGAACTGGAAAGGGAGGGTTTATAGTGAGCAGCGAGCAGGACTACCTCGTGCGAGGTACAGCCTTTGGCGATAAAGTCCGTGTACTGGCAGTACGCAGCACGAATTTGACAGACGAATTAAGAAGACGACATAACACTCTCCCTACTGCTACAGCGGCGCTCGGGCGGACAGCCGCGGCAGGGGCGTTGATGGGGGCCATGCTCAAGGGCAAGGAAAAACTGACGATTCAGGTCAAGGGCGATGGGCCGCTAGGTCAAATCGTCGTTGATGCCAATGCCGACGGGGATGTACGCGGCTATGTTGATCATCCGGATGTGCATCTGGCCAGCAATTCCCAAGGCAAGCTTGATGTTGCGGGAGCGGTCGGTCGCTCCGGCTACCTTCATATTATAAAAGATTTGGGTCTCCGTGACCCCTACCGCGGCAGTGTACCGCTAATTTCGGGCGAGCTTGCCGAAGACTTTACCTACTATTTTGCCACCTCGGAACAGACGCCGTCCGCAGTGGGACTCGGTGTGCTGGTAGACACCGATGGTTCTGTAATTCAGGCAGGCGGGTTCATCGTTCAATTGCTTCCTGGACTGACTGATGGCGAAATTACGCAACTGGAGCGCAGATTATCCGTGATGCCTCCGGTAACGGCACTGCTTGACCAGGGGGAATCTCCGGAAGAACTGCTGCGTATCGCAGTTGGCGAGGACTTGAAGGTCATGGAGACCATGCCGATCAGATTTGCCTGCAAATGTTCCAAAGAACGGGTTGGCGCCACGCTTGTCAGCCTTGGAGAGCATGAGCTTAGGCAATTGATTGAAGATGATGAACAAGCAGAGGTGATTTGCCACTTCTGCAATGAAGTCTATACGTTTGACCGTAATGATCTTCAAATTTTGCTTGAGCAGGCTAAGCCTGATCCCATTCAGTAAGCGAGGGTCAGACGGATGAACAAGCATAATTTATGGAAAGGGTTGATCGCACTTCAGGCTATTTGCATGATTGTATTGACTGTGGTCGTCGTCGTAAAAGTAGTACCTGTAGGCGATAAGCCGGATGAGACGCCTATTAAGCCTGACCATGGAGACAGTGAGATGGTAGATGACAGCGAGATTGCGGCTGTGGTCGGGAATAAGGTGATCACGATAAAGGCATTGCACCAAGCGCTTGTTCAAAATTACGGGGAAGATATGCTGAACAAACTTATGCTCCGTCAGGCTATTGATCTGGAGACGGATGCTTATGGACTTGCGGTAACAGATGAAGAGATAAGGGAAGAGCTGAATGAACGGATGGCTGGCTACGGCAGTGATTTCGAGTTTTATACAACTATGAAGAATCAGCTCGGCATGTCCAAGCAAGAAGTTTTGGCGGATATCAAATATCAGTTGTTGCTGGAGAAGATTTCTATAAGGGAAATTTACGTCTCTGATCAGCAGATTCAGGATTATATCCTTCTGCACCCTGGAGATTTTGCACCTCAAGTACATATCCGGATTGCCTGGATCGTCACTGGCTCGGAGCAGCTTGCCAGGCTTTTGCTGGAAAAGTTTGAGGAAGGGGAATCGTTCTCCGATCTTGCCAGGCGATATTCGGAAGATGAGTTTACCGCTGCAAGCGGAGGCGACCTGGGGCTGGTGGAAGCCCGTGATCCCTTTATAGAAGAAAAGGTACTCAAGACCGCCAATTCGATGGCAGTCGGCGCTGTGGCCGGACCAATTGCCGTAAGTCAGGGCTTTGCTGTAATCCAGCTCCAGGAACGTCAAGAGGAGACGGAACTTGATTATAATCGGCAGAAGGAACGCGCCCGCAGGCAAATTGCCTTGGCGGAATCTTCCCCGCTATCCGAAGTAGAATCGTCGCTGCTGCATAAATATGCCGCTACTGTATACTAAAGCAAAAGTTCTCTATTGACAATTCCTATCGACGATTGTTATATTAGAGTAAATGAATACCTACTGAAACAGTCGGAAATGGGGAGGCTTTTATCATGGCTAGAATTGTACAAAATGTGACTGATTTGATTGGTGATACACCGCTTGTTCGCTTGAATCGTCTTGTCCCTGAAGACTCTGCAGAGATTTATGTCAAGCTGGAGTACCAAAACCCAGGCGCTAGCGTTAAAGATCGCATTGCGATCAGCATGATCGAGGTTGCTGAGCAAGAAGGCCTCATTAAGCCAGGGGACACCATTATTGAAGCAACAAGCGGCAACACCGGTATCGGACTTGCACTTGTGGCTGCGGCTAAAGGATATAAAGCAATTCTCGTTATGCCTGAAACGATGAGCCTTGAGCGTCGTAATCTGCTTCGTGCATACGGAGCCGAACTTGTATTGACTCCTGGGTCAGAGGGTATGAACGGCGCAGTTCGCAAGGCAGATGAGCTGAAGAACGAGAACCCGCACTACTTCATGGCTGAGCAATTCAGAAACCCGGCCAACGTCAAGATTCACCGTGAAACAACTGGCCCGGAAATTGTAGAAGCAATCAACTCTCTCGACGGCAAGCTTGATGCTTTCGTTGCAGGTATTGGTACAGGCGGTACTATCTCCGGTGCAGGTGAAGTGTTGAAGAACAGCTTCCCTGACATCAAAATCGTAGCGGTTGAGCCTTCTGCTTCTCCACTGTTGTCCGGAGGCAAGCCCGGCCCGCATAAAATTCAAGGCATCGGCGCCAACTTCGTGCCGGATATTTTGAATCGTGAAATCTACGATGAAATTATTACTGTAGACAACGAGGAAGCTTTCGATTACGCGCGTCGTGCTGCCAAGGAAGAAGGCATTCTGTGCGGAATCTCTTCCGGCGCCGCGATTTCTGCTGCATTGCAGGTTGCGAAGCAGCTTGGCAAAGGCAAGCGTGTCGTTGCAGTTGTACCAAGCAATGGGGAACGCTACCTGAGCACACCGCTGTTCAACTTCGAGAACTAATTGATACCATAAATTCGAGGACTGTTTTTGGCGAATTTTCGCCAAAAACAGTCCTTTCTGAATTTTGTTGTAGAATCGATTCTTCATGCGCCGCCTCAACGCTTTTGCCAGCCATTAAACGCTTGCCTTTTTGGGCAGCCTTTCATTATACTAAGTGGAACCGTTAATGCAGGGGGTCCGGAAATGATATGCACATCTTATGAGCAGTGGAAACAATGGCAGGCAGAAAATTATACAGCATTGCCCCTGCTGTACAAACAACCTTTGGAATTGAGCCGGGACAAAGTCGATAGCTGGTCGAAGGCATGGAGCTTTGCCCATCCCTATGCAATTGTGCTAGAGAGCGGTAAAGACGGGCGCTACACCTACATCGGACTGCGTCCTACAGAGATTTTGAAGGGCAAGGGAGAACACGCAGAGCTGCAAGGCATGGATTCCGGCGCAAGACAAGAGTTAAGCGGGAAGCCGCTTGAAGTCGTCCGTGCGTGGATGGAACCTTATCGCGCTCCGCGGCTGGCGGAAGGGCCCAAGTGGGTTGGCGGCTGTGCGGGCTTATGGAGCTATGACGTAGCTCGCACTATTGAGCGTCTGCCTCAACTTGCCGAAGATGATCTGGACTGGCCAGATTATCTCTTCATGCGGCTTGACGAACTGTGGATTATCGATCATAAGACTCGTGAAATCTATTGTGCGATTCACTCTTTTGTCGGGGATGCAGTTGCAGAAGAAGGGCTAAGAGAGACTTATCACAAGGCGTTGGGACAAGCGCAGGAGATGGCAAATATATGGCGGAAGTTGACGGAAGAGGATCAAACCAGGGAGGCTGTCAGCAAGCGGGAACGCCAGCAGGAGCTGATTGCAGCGGATCGGGATCTTTCCATCGATGTGGAGTCCATACCCAGTCGTACCTCTCCTTTTTCCAAGGAAGCCTTTATGGATGCAGTTCGTACGATTCAGCGCTATATTGCCCAGGGAGATGTATTTCAGGTCAACTTGTCGCTCCGTCAAAGTCTTGAGAGTGATTTGTCTCCAGAAGAACTGTACGAATGGCTTAGGCTGTTCAACCCTTCTCCGTACATGGGATTCTTGCGTACCCCTGAGTTTCAGCTTGTGTCCGCTTCGCCCGAGCTGCTGGTTGAATCCCGAGCTGGAAGGCTGGTCGCCCGACCCATTGCGGGAACAAGACGTCGGGGACGGACTGAAGAAGAAGATCGGCTGCTTGCTGAAGAATTGATTAGCAATGAGAAGGAGCGCGCGGAGCATATCATGCTTGTCGATCTTGACCGCAATGATTTGGGACGCATATCCGAGTATGGTACTGTCCAGGTCAAAGAATTAATGGTCATTGAGCAGTACTCCCATGTTATGCATCTCGTATCTCAGGTGGAGGGGCAACTGAAGGCGGGCAAGGATGCTTATGACGTCATTGCTGCGAAATTCCCTGGCGGCACGATTACAGGCGCGCCCAAGATTCGGACGATGCAGATTATCGAGGAAGTGGAGCCCGTCAGACGCGGCCCGTATACCGGCTCCTTGGGATGGATTGACTATAACGGGGATATGGAATTTAATATTATTATCCGCACAATGGCAGTGAAGAACGGACAGATACACATTCAAGCGGGAGCCGGGATTGTAATCGATTCTGACCCGGAGCGGGAATACTACGAGTCGCTGAACAAGGCTAAGGCTTTATGGAAGGCGATTCAGTACAGCGAGAAATTCCATGAACAAGCAATACAACTATAGGGGGAGTCCGACATGATTCTAGTAATCGATAATTACGACTCGTTTACGTACAACCTGGTGCAGTATCTGGGGGAGATTGGAGAAGAGATTATTGTCAAGCGGAATGATGAAATTGATCTGGACGGGATCGCTCAGCTGGCGCCGGATCATATTCTCATTTCTCCTGGACCATGTACACCTAATGAAGCAGGAGTGAGCCTTGCGCTGATTGATCGGTTTAAAGGTGAAATTCCGATTCTGGGCGTTTGCCTTGGGCATCAGGCGATCGGACAAGCCTTTGGCGGGGATGTTATCCGCGCAGAAAAATTGATGCACGGCAAGACGTCGCCTATTTTGCACGATGGCCGGACCATCTTCGAGGGTATCCCTTCCCCGTATACAGCGACAAGATACCACTCCCTGATTGTGAAGCGGGAGACACTGCCGGATTGTCTGGAAATTAGTGCGGAGACAGCCGAAGGCGAAATTATGGGCTTGCGGCATAAAGAATATTTGATCGAAGGGGTTCAGTTCCACCCCGAATCCATTATTACGGAGCATGGTCTGACTCTGCTGCGCAATTTTCTGAAGCTCAAAGCTGGAGCGGTTCGATGAAGGTCGGATTCAACGGCGCCATTTTGGATGCGCAGGAGGCCGTGATCTCGGTATATGATCACGGCTTTTTGTATGGCTTGGGTTTGTTCGAGACCTTCCGCACTTACGGCGGAAGGCCGTTCCTCCTGGAGTGGCATCTGGAGCGGCTGGCCCAAGCATGCCGGGAGCTAGGTATCCGATACCATCCGGATGAAGAGCATCTAATAGGTTGGCTAAGGGAGTTAATGAACGCCAACGGGTTGGAGGAAGCTTATGTGCGGCTGACAGTGAGCGCCGGAGAAGAAGAACTTGGTTTGCCTACAGGGGATTACTTCAGACCAAATGTGGTGCTGCTCGTCAAGCCGTTGCCCTTGCCATCACCAAAGCTGGATCGGGAGGGCAAGGAATTGCGGCTGCTGCGTACGCCGCGGAACACGCCTGAGGGCGAGACTCGGTATAAATCACTCCATTATATGAATAATATAGTTGCCAAACGAGAGTTGTCTGCGACCGATGCTCCGCCCGGCACAGAGGGACTGATGTGTACCCGGGATGGCTGTCTGGCCGAAGGCATCGTAAGCAATCTGTTTTTTGTACGCGAAGGGAAGTTGTGCACCCCAGCGGTTCAAACAGGTATCTTGCCGGGTATAACTAGAAGAAAAGTGTTGGAGCTTGCTTCTAACATGGGCATCCCTGCCGAGGAAGGCTTGTACACGTGGTCTAATTTGCTCCAGGCGGAGGAGGTCTTGCTGACAAACTCTGTTCAAGAGCTGGTCCCGGTGACAAAACTAACGGATACGAAGAATACGGCTGTAATTGTAAGCGGAGGCGAGAGCGGCCGATTGACGCAGCGACTGCTGGCCGCTTATCGCGAACAGGCTCATGGCAGGAAGGCGGAGACAGATGCATAACCGAATATGGCAAAGATCCTATTCCTTGCGAAGCGGAGGCAAGCTGGAGCTAGGGAACCGCACGCTAATTATGGGAATATTGAATACAACACCGGATTCCTTCTCGGACGGAGGAAGGTATATGGAGCCGGAAAAGGCTGTAGAACATGCCCGCAAGCTAATTGATGAAGGAGCGGACATTATCGACATCGGCGGGGAGTCTACGCGTCCCGGCAGTCAGCCTGTACCACTTGAGGAGGAGCTTCGCCGCGTTATCCCGGTGATTGAGGCAATTCGCAAGGAATTTCCTGAGACGGTCATTTCCATTGATACCTACAAGGCGGAGACCGCAAGCCGGGCATTAAGCGCAGGAGCGGATATTCTGAACGACATTTGGTCATTGCAGGGTGACCCGGCAATGGCCGCTACGGCCGCTGAGTATGATTGTCCGGTTATTTTAAGCCATAATCGTTCACAAGCCGTATATGGAAATTTGGTAAATGATGTAATTATTGACTTGCATTCCAGCATTGAGTTGGCATTGCGGTCCGGGGTCCGCAATAGTAACATTTGGCTTGATCCGGGAATCGGTTTTGCCAAAACCCATGATCATAATCTGGAGCTGATGGGGGCGCTCGATGCACTGGGGGCGATGGGCTATCCGGTTCTACTGGGAACCTCCCGCAAGCTGTTTATTCGTACTGTGCTGGACCTCCCTGCCAATGACGTCCTGGAAGGGACAGCAGCAACGGTAACACTGGGGATTGCCCAAGGCTGCCAGGTCGTCCGCGTGCACGATGTGGCCCATATTGCCCGTACGGTCAGGATGACGGATGCAGTTGTATATCATAAATCCGCTAATGGATAACGGGAGGGATAAGTATGGACAAAATGACGCTCAAAGGTATGCAGTTTTTCGGCTATCATGGCTTATTTCCAGAGGAAAACAAACTGGGTCAGAAGTGGACCGTGGAATTGGAGCTTGATCTTGATTTGCGAAAGGCCGGACAGTCCGACGATCTGACGGCAACGATTAATTATGCAGAGCTGCACGCGCTGACGAAGAAAATTGTGGAAGGTCCGCCGTTCAAACTGGTTGAAGCTTTAGCGAATGACATTGCAACGAAGGTTCTGGACACTTATACTATTATAAACGAAGTTGCGGTACGGGTTACAAAACCAAATCCGCCGTTTGAGATATACTTTGACGGTGTTGTCGTGGAGCTTCGCAGAAAGCGGGATGAATATGGAAAGATCGTTGCCGCATGGACTTGACGAGCGGCCGGCTATAGATGATCAGCCCAAGGCCGCATTCATTGCCTTGGGTTCAAATATGGGGAACCGGGACGAATTATTGTTGCAGGCTCTACATCGGCTGAACATTCATCCTGAGGTTGAAATCCAGGTGGTATCGGCCATGTATGAGACGGACCCGGTGGGATTTACGGAGCAGCCTGCATTTTTGAACATGGCAGCCCGTATTGAAACTGTGCTGGCTCCGCTTGATTTGCTGCATGTGATGCAGAACATTGAGAAGGAGCTCGGCAGAGTGCGGCATGAGCGGTGGGGACCGCGGACGATTGATCTTGATCTGCTTCATTATGAGGGAGTGACGATGGATACCGAAGAACTGATACTTCCCCATCCTCGCATGATGGAGCGTGGTTTCGTCCTTGTGCCGCTTAAGGACTGCATGTCCGATTATGAAGCGGAGCCGTGGCTTCGTGAGGAAGTTGCTGCAGGAGTGGACCGGGTGGAGAGGGAACGAAAGGAAGGCATCTTGTTATGGAACACCATCAACTGGCCCAGCGGTTAAGAGCATTTCGCAAGCTGAAGGGTCACACACAGCAAGGGTTGGCAGAGCGCCTTAACATCTCTGTTGCGGTGCTTGGATCATTGGAGCGGGGGACCCGTAAACCGGAAGCAAAGCTGCTGGAGAAGATTGCCCAGTCGCTTGAGGTTAGCTATGAGGAACTGACAGGTGAAAAGAAGTCCGAATAGATCCCGGGTAGAAGAATGTAGTAAAGGAGCATGGTGAGCATGCTGAAAATTGGCGATATCCAAATGAAAAACAATGTAGTGCTGGCTCCAATGGCCGGTGTCTGCAATCCGGCATTCCGGCTGATTGCCAAAGAATTTGGCACTGGTTTGGTATGTGCGGAGATGGTCAGTGACAAGGCGATCCTGCATGGCAACAAGCGTACGATGGAAATGCTGTATGTCGATGAGCGCGAAAAGCCGCTCAGTCTGCAAATTTTCGGCGGTGATCGGGAATCGCTCGTGGAAGCGGCCAAAGTTGTAGATCGTCAGACGAATGCGGACATTATTGACATTAATATGGGTTGTCCGGTGCCAAAAGTCACGAAGTGTGACGCTGGCGCACGCTGGCTGCTTGATCCGAACAAAATCTATGAGATGGTATCCGCTGTTGTAGATGCTGTTGAAAAGCCGGTGACGGTCAAAATGCGCATAGGCTGGGATAGCGAGCATATTTACGCAGTAGAGAATGCGCGAGCTGTGGAGCGTGCGGGAGGCAGAGCTGTAAGTGTACATGGAAGAACGCGCGAGCAGTTGTATACCGGCGTTGCCAACTGGGATATTATTAAAGAAGTCAAAGAGGCGGTCAGCATTCCGGTAATCGGCAATGGCGATGTATTCTCTCCGGAGGATGCGAAGCGACTGCTGGATCATACAGGCTGTGATGGCGTTATGATCGGCCGGGGCGCGCTAGGCAACCCTTGGATGCTGTACAGAACCATTCAATTTCTGACAGAAGGCGAGATGGTGCCTGACCCGACGCCGGCAGAGAAAATGAGAATAGCAATTGTGCATATGGACCGTCTGGTGAAGCTAAAAGGAGAATCCACTGCAGTCAAGGAAATGCGAAAGCATTTGGCTTGGTACCTGAAAGGATTGCCAGGAGCGGCTCGAATTAAAGACAACATTATGGAAGAAACTAGCCGGGATAAAATGGTTCAGATTCTAGGTGCGTACATTGATTCTCTGGGCGAAATTGCGCAACAATCGGTAAGCGGTGAGTCGGTTGTGAATCAAGGAGCGGCGTTTCATTAAATTTTGGACACTTTGTGTGCCGCTGGTATGCTGGCACACAAAGTATAGGCTGTCAGCTCTTGTTTTGACGGCAATTCCCTGTCATTGACATTTGGGGGGGAATTGAATATAATCATGCAATAGAATTCTGACCTGATGTGAAGGCGGGTTCAAAAGTCTCATTTTCACACGCCCGTACACATCTTGCGGAATCGTTTTTTCGCGTCAACGCAATGATTTCATTGCAACCTATTCGTAAGCGCATGCTTTGCCTGATGAATATCATCTTTTACAGATATTTCTTACTCGCAGCTGGCGTTATTAAAGATTAGCATTTTTGAATAACTTCTTAAAGTAGCCAACATATAGTATTGATTAGTGATTCATACATACGGGTATGAAAATATGTCACGCGACAGGAGAATTGGTGAGATGAGCGATAAGGAAATCATCTTGACTCAAGACGGACTGAAAAAACTGGAAGAAGAGCTTGAGAATCTTAAGTCAGTGAAGCGACGTGAAGTGGCAGAGCGGATTAAAATTGCTATCGGGTATGGCGATATCAGTGAAAACTCCGAGTATGAGGACGCCAAGAATGAGCAGGCATTTATCGAAGGCCGTATTATTACGTTGGAAAAGATGCTTCGCAACGCCCGTATCATTAACAATGATGAAATTGACATAGATACCGTAAGCATCGGCTCAATTGTTACGGTGGAAGATCTCGAGTTTAAAGATACAATGGAATATGCGATTGTCGGCACAGCAGAGTCTGATCCGCTGCAAAACAAGATATCTAACGAAAGCCCTGTCGGCAAAGCGATTCTGGGCAAGAAGAAAGGTGCTGTTGTGGAGGTCAATGTTCCAGCAGGCATCATTCAATACAAGATTTTGGATATTAAGAAGTAATAGTTGCATTCCAACCGCTGATTGGGCATAATCAGAGTGCATGCTGCGTTTTATTGCTGTCCCGGCATTGTGGCGCAGCCGATAAGTTGAGCGAATCAAGCTTCCTCAGGGAAGCTTTTTTTTCAAAATAAACAGGCACCATACTTGTATCTGTCATCATGAGGGATGCAGAACATAAGGAGATGAAGCAATTGAGTAACGAGATTCAGGAGCAGGAGACACAGGAGCTTAGCGAGCTTTTGCAAATCCGGAGGGACAAGCTGGACCAGCTTCGTGGTCTGGGCATTGATCCGTTCGGCAAAAGGTTTGTCCGCACCCATCAAGCCCAGGAAGTTCTGAATGCATACGGTGATCTGTCCAAGGAGGAGCTTGAGGAGAAGTCTCCTGAGGTTAGTCTGGCTGGACGTATCATGCAGAAACGCGTCATGGGCAAAGCTTCCTTTGCACATATCCAGGACTTGAGCGGTAAAATTCAGGTCTATGTTCGCCAGGATGCACTGGACGCTGCGAAATATGAGGCGTTCAGCATGCTGGACATCGGCGATATTATTGGCGTGCGGGGAACTGTTTTCAAGACCAAGACAGGGGAAACCTCAATCAAGGTACTGGAGCTCGAAGTGCTAACCAAGTCACTGCTGCCCTTGCCTGAGAAATATCATGGTCTGAAGGACGTAGAGCTGCGCTATCGCCAACGCTATGTGGATCTGATTATGAATCCGGATGTTCAACAAACCTTCGTCGCCCGTTCGCGCATCATCCAATCGATGCGTCGTTATCTGGATTCCAAAGGCTATCTGGAAGTTGAAACACCTACCCTTCATGCCATTGCGGGGGGAGCAGCGGCCAGACCATTCATTACCCATCACAATGCGCTTGATATGCAGCTTTACATGCGTATTGCCATTGAGCTTCACCTGAAGCGCCTGATTGTCGGCGGCATGGAGAAGGTGTATGAAATTGGACGAGTGTACCGTAATGAAGGTATTTCGACGCGCCATAATCCGGAATTTACGATGATCGAGCTGTATGAAGCGTATGCGGATTATAAGGATATTATGGAGTTGACCGAAAATTTGATTGTGCATATTGCACAGGAAGTTCTCGGAGCGACGAAGATTCAATATCAGGACTATGAGGTGGATCTTGGCAAGCCGTGGCGTCGTGTCTCCATGGTGGATCTTGTTAAAGAGGCTACCGGTGTAGATTTCTCGGAGCAGCTTAGCGATGAAGAGGCTCATCGACTGGCCAAGGAACATAAGGTTCAGGTCGATCCGCATATGAGCGCAGGCCATATTCTGAATGCCTTCTTTGAAACGTTCGTGGAGGAAACGCTGATTCAGCCTACCTTTGTAACTGGCCACCCTGTGGCGATTTCTCCGCTCGCGAAGAAGAATGATGAAGATCCGAGGTTTACAGATCGCTTTGAGCTGTTCATCGTTGCCCGTGAGCACGCCAATGCTTTTACCGAGCTGAATGATCCGATTGATCAGCGCCAGCGCTTTGAAGCACAATTGTTGGAGAAGGAGCAAGGCAATGACGAGGCGCATGAGATGGATGACGATTTCATCCGTGCACTAGAATACGGCTTGCCGCCAACCGGCGGACTCGGTATCGGCGTGGACCGTCTCGTCATGCTGTTGACGAATGCGCCATCTATCCGTGATGTTCTGCTGTTCCCGTTGATGAGAGAACGCGCAGACGATTAAATGAATGATTTGACCAAGCTGTCTTTTACCCTATCGGTAAAGGCAGCTTTTTTATATACAGTCACTTTCACATTTCCCTTCATATAAACATGGACCGGTTTTTGGTGATATTTACTTCGTAAAAAGGTGAAACTTATTAGCACCCGTGATCGTCTAGGGCAACAGGAGGTGATCGTTATGCGATTAGCCAGACTGGCTGTGTCCGTATTGATTTCAGCAATGCTGATGAATTCAGCTTCATTTGCTTCTACGGATGCAACGCGAGCGGCTGACCGGCTCGCAGCAGAGAATTATGCTGTTGTCAGTGTAGACGACCATCAGCTTGAGATAGGCAGCAATAAAACTGAAGGAACATTCGATGGCAGGTCGTTTGATATGCTCCCTATTTTAATCCGAAATCAGATGGTCTATTTCCCGGTGCGTACTCTGGAGAAGTTGGGGGTGGCTCAAGTAGACTGGGCGGCTGAGCAGCGGCAAGCGAATATTTTTGCAGTTAACGCACTGCGAGCAACGCGTAAGGATGTGGGCATACGCGAGCGCACCAAACTGCTTTACAATCTCGACGGTACTAAATTGGAATCCACGGTTGCGGGCAGTGAACCATTCATACAACAGGGTCGGATGTATGTGCCTATTGATCTGCTTCCGCTGTTGGGAATCACGGTTCATTATAATCAAGGAAGGCTTACAGCCAAATGGAGCAGCAAGCATCTTGAGCTTGGGGAAGCCCGCCTGAGGACGGAGGAGCGCACTGCAAGGATTAATATTTTATATGAAAAGCAGCTTGCCAAGCCTGTATTCTTGAAAGCTGGAGCAAATGGCACTGCAACTGCAATAACCGGTGAAATTATAGATCACGACGCGCTGTCTGAGGAAAAAAGCTACAATCGAATTCAGTACGAATTGGAGCTGGATGCAGGTTTAAACGCATATGAGCTTAGGCTAATCGGAGAAGCGGTATTTTTTACAATAGAGAGAAAAGCAGATCATGGCCAAGAAAGCATCCTCAAATTATCTGCTGAAGGACAGCATTATTTATCCCTTCATGAGCCTAGAGGAGCAGCAAGCGATATACGTGCGGGGGATGGGATGATTATTGCCGGGAAGGTCGCAAGCACAGATCCTGCCATTCGCCAGTTGCAGGTTTATATCAGCCGCTATAATGGAAAAAGCTATATGCTCACAGACAGTTACAGCCTGCCTGTTCGTGACGGAGAGTTTGAATATGAATACACGCTGGCGAAGGAAGGGGATTATATTGTTCAGCTTGTCAGCCCTCCTTATACTTTGACCGTCGGGCAAGAGCCGGTGCCTGTAATCTGGGCTGAGTGGAAGACCGCCGTTAAACCTTAAAGGGCTGTCTTCTTTTTTTTGCACTTCATTTAAGAGCCGGGTAAATGAGGAAAGTATACCGATTCCATGTATCTGAAGGCTTTCAGGTTATTTTGCATATGAAATCGAGGTCTCGAATTATTTTGTGAATAGTGCTTGCATTTAGCTAGACGATCGTGGTATATTATTTCTTGCCGCTTTCAAGGCGGGGATCATGCATCACAGTTTTCTGTTCTTTATGATAGAGGAAAGTACTATGGAAGCTTTGAAAAGAGTTGAAAAAAAGTACTTGCCAAGACATGGGCAACTGTGATATATTATAAAAGTCGCCGCTGAGACA
>NZ_JAELUP010000022.1 GCF_016424485.1 Paenibacillus roseus | reverse complement strand
GATTACGGAACCGCAGGAACCATCGAAGCCAGGCTACAACTTTAGCGGCTGGTACAAGGAAGCAGAGTTAACGAATGCGTGGAACTTTGAAAATGATACCGTACCTGCAGGAGACATAACCCTGTATGCGAAGTGGAACTTGGAAGTGCCTGCAGCGCCACAAATTCAAACAGTGGTTTCGGGGGATGCAACCGTTTCAATTAGTTGGACAGAAGTTCCATTTGCAGCAGGTTACCGTATTTATCAGAGCAGTGTGCACGGCCAATATAGTGATCCTGTAGCGACTGTAGATGGCTCAACCTATAGTTACCTGGCTGAGAATTTAACAAATGGTGTTTCCTATTATTTTGTGGTCAAGGCAGTAAACGAGGCCGGCGAAAGTAGCGCCTCCAATGAAGTCAATGCCACTCCGCAAGTTCCTGCGCCAGGTGCGCCGGTGCTTGAGCAGCCGGTTGCCGGAAATTCGAAGGTAAGTCTGACCTGGAATCTGGTAGATGGATCGACCGGTTACAAAATTTATCAGTCCGTAACTCCAGATACGTTTGGCGATCCTGTCATAACCGTCAGCGATTCCGTTCACAGTTACGATGTTACCGGGCTTACGAACGGCACGACTTACTATTTCTTGGTTAAGGCTACGAATCCAGGGGGAGATAGCCCGGCTTCTAACGTAGTGAGTGCTACGCCTGTAACGGTACCGGGGATTCCGACCAACGTGGTCGCGGTTTCCGGATCAGGGACAGTAAAGATCACATTCACACCTCCTGCTGACAACGGTGGAAGCGCGATTACCGGTTATGAAGTGTTCAATTCCAATGGGGATTTGGTAGCAACAGGAGACGCAGACTCAAGTTCAATCACTGTCACAGGCCTGACGAATGGAACCACATACGTGTTCACAGTCAAAGCTAAAAACGCAGTGGGCAGCAGCGACTCGTCTGAGCGATCGAACTACGTGGTTCCATACGAGCCGAGCAGCAGTAATTATAATGATAGTCCATCATCCGATTCATCTGAAACTCAACCTGCAGACAAGGGTGTAAATGTTCTCGTCAATGGGAAAGTCATCCATGCAGGAACAGCAATTACCGAAGAAGTGCGTGGCCAAAAAGTGACGCGAATCGTCCTGGATGAGGAAAAACTTCAGCAGCGTCTGGAGGCAGAAGCGGAAGGAGCTGTTATCACCATTCCGGTAAGTTCGAGCAGCGAGGTTATCATTGGCGAACTGAATGGAAATATGGTGAAAAGCATGGAAAAGAGAAAGGCATTGCTGGAAGTTCAGACTGGACGGGGTTCTTACTTGATTCCGGCCCAGCAGATCAACATTGATGCTATTTCTAAACAATTTGGCGCGAATATTGAACTGAAAGACATTAAAATCTGGATAGAAATTGCAGCGCCTTCAAGCGAGACGGTTCAACTGGTCAAGAATGCGGCATCTGCGAATGGGCTCATAATCGCCGTACCGCCAGTGAATTTTAGTGTAAAAGCGGTGTATGGCGACCGGACTGTGGAAGTAACGAAGTTTAATGCTTATGTGGAACGGACAATTGCGATTCCAGAAGGAGTCGCTCCGAATCGTTTAACTACAGGTGTAGTGGTGGAGCCTGATGGAACGGTCCGCCACGTCCCGACAAAAATTGTTCTTACGGGTGGCAAATATTTTGCAAAGATCAACAGCCTGACCAACAGTACCTATACGATCGTGTGGCATCCGGTGGAATTCAAGGACGTAGCCAATCACTGGGCTAAGCAGGCTATCAATAACATGGGTTCACGGATGGTTATCCAGGGAGCAAAGAACGGACAGTTCAGCCCGGATCGGGATATTACCCGTGCAGAGTTTGCAGCTATCGTAGTGCGCGGCCTGGGTCTTAAACTGGAGAACAGTCAGAGCAGCTTCGTGGACGTGAAGAGTTCGGATTGGTACAGCCAGGCAATCCAGACAGCTCACGAGTATCAGTTAATCAATGGATTTAAGGACGGTACTTTCCGTCCGAACGAGAAGATTACCCGTGAGCAGGCTATGTTGATCGTATCCAAAGCAATGGCAATCACGGGACTGCAAGGAGCTCGTGCGGGGCAAAGCGGGACGGCTATCCTGCAATCATTCTCGGATTCCGAAAGTGTCTCGCAATGGGCGTTGAGTGGAGTTGCTGATAGTGTGAGTTCAGGAGTTATCTCTGGCAAGAACGGTAATATGTTAGCGCCTCAGACCTTTATTACGAGGGCAGAAGTTGCGACAATCATGCAGCGGTTGCTGCAAAAATCGAATTTGATTAACGAGTAATACAGTAAAGGTTTCGGCAACAAAACAGGTCGGTCCGACAACCATGTAAAATGTGTTGTAGGATCGACCTGTTTCTTTACTGTCGTATCGTTTGGTGCTTATCCGATATACCTGGAGGGCGTTGTCCCTTGACTTGCTTTAATGTGGCGACAATCAGAAAGCTGACGATAACGAGCAAAAGCCAGGAGCTGACCTTGCTTACATGGACCAGTCGCCAGGTATCGGTCTGGTTCGGATATTCCCATGCGCGAAAGAAAGTGGCAATATTCTCAGCGATCCAGATAAAAAAACCAATAAGCACAAAGGACAGGGCGAGCGGCATCCGGTAGCGATGGCGACCGACCTCATAAGTAACCCATGTTCGCCAAAATACGATCAACACCAAAGCTGACAGCCACCAGCGAATATCAATCCAATAATGGTGAGTGAAGAAATTCAGATAGATCGCGGCAGCAAGCGGGGTGACCAGCCATAGCGAGGGCCAGTACACAAGATCGACTTTGAGACGCCGCCAGGCTTGGCAAAGGTAACTGGCTACACTGGCATACATAAATCCGCTATACAGGGGGACGCCGTATATCTTCGTCCAGCCTTCTCCCGGGTACGACCAGGACCCCATGCGAACCTTGAACAATTCCAGAGCGAGGCCAATCAGGTGAAAAACAGTAATTACTTTCAGCTCATCCCGTGTTTCCAATCCTGATCGCACCATCCACACCTGCATGGCCAGGCAGATAATCAGCATCCAGTCGTAACGGGGCAGCCATGGCAGGGAGATAACTTGTGTCAGTGCCAGGGAGGCGAAGATAACGACGGGAAATACACAGGACAACGCTTGTTGCCACCCAAAGCGTACGAATTGGTGAAGGGCATGAGAGATGCGGTTTTGCATCGGCTTCATTTCCTTTGGAGTGGGAATGAGTGGTTTCACGAATAACTCCCCTTAAGATTCGACATTGTGTTTCCAAAAAACAACTGGCGGTTTACGCCTCTAAATTCAATTTTACCCTGTGGATATCGTCTGCGCAGCCTGCCTGCAACTTGTCGTGAAAATAGTAGTACTGCGGAGTTATTTTACAATAACATCGTAAGGCCAAGTAGACAAGTGGAAAGAATGGTCCGATAATTATGAAGCAGTAGGCGGATGTGTACAGGGAAACTTTTCAACTAAAGGAGGATGCTCCATCGACTATTTATCTTATAATCGTGAGAAATGGGATGAAAAGCGGAAGCTTGTGACGTCTGGTCCACACCTGTCAGCAGTGAAGCCGTCCAACACGCCAAACAAGGGGATTGGACCATTGTACTTACGAACCAAAAGCCTGTCCCCAAAAGCTGGTTCCCTAAATCGTTAATGGGCAAGACAATTTTATGTCTGGCTTCGGGGGGCGGACAGCAGGGCCCTATTTTGTCTGCTGCGGGTGCGAACGTTACGGTATTCGATTATAGCCTTAAGCAACTTCAAAAGGATGAATGGGTTGCCAAGCGGGACGGGCTGCAGCTCAAAACCGTACAGGGGGATATGAGAGATTTGTCTATTTTTGAAGACGAGAGCTTTGATGTCATTGTCCACCCGTGGTCCAACGGTTTTGTAGATTCGGTCCTTCCGGTATGGAGAGAAGCATACCGAGTGCTGAAAAAGGGTGGAGCGCTGTTGTCGGGATTTGGCAACCCGGTCGAATATATTTTCGATGTGAAGGCGCTGAACCAAGGGGAATTCGTTGTAAGGCATTCAATTCCTTATTCTGACCTGACCGGCCTCTCCAAAGAGGAGTTTGAAGAAGTTGCATCGGACGGTATCTTGTTCGGTCACACGCTGCACGATCAAATTCAAGGACAAATTGACGCCGGTTTTCTCATTGCCGGATTCTACGAGGATAAGAACGGGACGGCTCTGGATCGCTATATCGATACTTCGATCGCAACAAGGGCTATAAAATACTAGAGCAGCCATCTAAATCAATCATTCCTGTAAATCCTTTTCATAGCAATAAAACGGGTGGGATTTGCCGGGGTAGACGATTTCCCCTTTTTTAGTGTAGCCCAGGCGTGTGAAAAGTGTTTGCGCCTTATAATTCAAGGAATAGGTATCGATGCGAATCCAGCGGATTCCTTGTGCCGCGGCAAGATTCTCTGCGAACTGGATCAGCTCTTTAGCAAGCCCGCCTTTACGGGCATGGGGGTTTACGGCAAGCCGATGAAAGGTCATAGCAGGATCTTCCGGGTGAGTCCATGCTATGTCCTTATATAGAGATGCCATCTTCTGGTCGACAGTAATACAAGCCTGGACCCCCTCGTCCGTCTCCTTAACATAAAGGGAGTGATGCTCAATATCCTCTTTAAAATGCCTGATTTGCGGGTATGATGAGTCCCATTGGTCGCTTCCTTCCTCATGCATGACATCTACGGTCTTATGAATGAATTCCTGTATGGAAGCTAAGTCTTCGGTATAGGCTTCTCGAATCATAAACGTCCTCCTGTAGTTAGGCGTATGAATTTAGTAGCTGTCTATATTAATTAAAAGGATAAGGGGTGTATTTCGTCAATAGCATACCAGCTTCACTATGAAAATATCAGGTTTGCTTACTCCATTCATCGGGCAAAAGGCCTGTCACGGCGAATTCCAATTTAATGTTAGAATTTAAATATATGGTTTTTAATTCCTGTTTTTTATTCAAATATAAGCATTAATTCCTCTGCTACTCCGTTGCGATCCTCTTCTGCCGAGCACCGATTTTAAATGAAATCCCAGGAAATAGATTAAATTGTTCCAAAACAAATAAAATACCTTATAAAAGTATTTATTGATATTTTTGGATTTTGTGCTAAAATAGATGCTGAACTTAGAGGTAGCTATAATATTTCATATATTTATGATGACTTAGAGGCAATAGCGGGATTTACGCTAGACAACTCGGATTATTACTACGAGAAGGATCATGATCTTAATGTGGTTTCTATTAGAGATGATAGCCAATCTATTATTGCAAAGTATGAATATAATAGTAATGGGGAGACTTCTTCTATTTTAGGACAAGATTATGAAGGAAACTGGGTCGATAAGAGTTCAGACGAATCTTTTATAGGAACTCTCAATCTGATTCGGCTACACTCATTTTATTATGATAAAGAAACAGGTTGGTACTATACCGGTTCCAGATACTATGATTCAAGTAGAAATGAATTTTTAAAAGGCGCTGTGAAGCTGCAGCCACCTTCACTCAATGATGTTCTAAAGAATAATGATTCTATTGTCACCCCTTTTGCTGATTATCAATTAATCATGCAAATACAAAGCTGTCAAACTACTAGTTTGAACGATACTAATTTTGGCAAGCCTCTTACTTACAGCTCATCTTGGTATAATAGTCTATCAGATATTGAGTTATTGGCCCGTTTATTATATGGGGAGAATGTATTAAATGAAGGAGATCAATATGCTGTAGCATGGGTACTTATTAATCGTAAAAATGCAAATTCATCTGAATTTGGAGGCAATACATTTAGAGGGGTCGCTACAAAATCGGGAGCATTTGAGCCATTAACAGGGGGACAGGGTGGTACAGAAAATGCTCGAGTTCCTAACACGAGTTCCAACCGATGGAATACTGCTATATGGTCAGCTTGTACATTTACGTACACATCCAGTATTTCTGATTATAACAGTCTGATACCTAAAGCTCCTGGAATATCGAACCAATTATTTTTTGTGGGCCTATCCTACTTTTTAACAGGAACCAACAGTCAGGACAAGACGCCATCAGGCACTGGTTTAAGATACAAAATGGATAATAATTATATTAATATAAAAAACGTAGTCATTGTTTTTGATACGACAACATCATTTCAAAATCCATCAAAAAAGGATTCCATCACATCTCACGCGGATTTGAATTCTGCTCAGAAGAGACTGCGACACAATATATTTTTTAATCTAGACTGAGTTTTTATGTAATATCCGTTTAGTGCAGCAGGTGATTCAATTCCTGCTGCATTACCTTTTTGGTTAATTTAAAACCAGGAGTGTTTAACATGAAGAAAAAATTTTTTTTATGTTTTTTTTTCCTATTGTATATTATCTTACTCGTTTCTGCTTGCTCTAATAGTGATAATACTGAAAAAAAAAACCTAAAGGATACAGCTCTTCCCGAAGGCTTTACTCTCAACAATGTTAAAGTTGCAACAGAAGAATACATTAATTACCGCATGTGGACTGAACCTGATCGTCTTAATGAGTCAATAAGCGAGAAAAGCTTCGAACCTTATATCCATAAGAACATTAGTATGGAGGTGCGGCAGTATGAAGATGTGTCAGAAAAAAAGTTATACGTAAAAGCCAATATCGGCGAATGGCTGCTAATCTTGACTACAAAAGATGGTATTGTTTATGGAGACGGACAGGTGTCTAAAGATGAAAGAGGCTGGCCACAAGGGAATTATAAGGTGGTAGAAGATTTTTCTGTATCTGTGAAAGAGGCCCAAAAGCCAAACTATGGAAATTCGCCCCGTAAGAACAAAATGATCGCAGCTGCCGAAGTCTATTTAAGGTTTGTACTTTGTGAAGATTTCCCTAGTGGTGCTGAGGGTGAAAAGTGGCTCGGGGCCCGGGTGTATATTGCTGATTTTTTTGAATATCAAGATATAATTATGGCTTGGATTGTTCGTAAGGATGGGCTTGCTTCCTTATTCCCAGTAGGATTATTGGAAAAAGGTAATGCTTTTGAAGCTTTCGGAGCGAAAGGCTATGACTTGGAACATGTAGAATCTCTGGACCCTAATAATCGTGGGCGGTTCGAGTTTGAACAACAGACTAAAGATGCAGTTTTAGAGTTTACCTGCGAGTAGAGATATATAAACCTTTTCTAATTACAAAACTGCTGGGGAGACGAAATTCTCTTGCCAGGAGGTCATCTCTTAAATAAAAGGGTATACTTAGGTGAGAAGCGCATTTCAAGCCAACTCACGAGAAGAGGATCAACCATGGTGAAGAATACTCAAGCTACGGGAGCAGGATGGAATTTTGACAATAGCTATGCCCGTCTCCCCGAATTATTTTATACGAAACTACAGACAAATCCGGTAACCAGCCCGAAACTAATGATTTTAAATCGGCCGCTTGCAGAGGCATTAGGGTTAAATCCGCAGATGCTGGAAACGGACGAAGGGGTGGCTGTATTTGCCGGAAACGATGTTCCCGAAGGGGCGGAGCCGCTGGCGCAGGCTTACGCAGGGCATCAATTCGGGTATTTTAACAGGCTGGGTGACGGGCGCGCACTGTTGATCGGTGAACAGATTACACCGTCCGGTGAACGTTTTGACATTCAACTGAAGGGCTCCGGCAGAACGCCATATTCGCGGGGCGGCGATGGACGGGCGGCGCTTGGACCGATGTTGCGCGAGTATATCATCAGCGAAGCGATGCATGGCCTGGGAATTCCGACAACCCGCAGTCTTGCTGTGGTTAAGACTGGCGAGCATATATTGCGGGAGACCGAGCTCCCAGGGGCTATTTTGACCCGTGTCGCTGCGAGCCATATCCGGGTAGGGACTTTTCAATATGCTGCGAATTGGGGCAAGGACGGGGAGATTAGAGAACTGGCGGATTATGTGTTGAAGAGGCATTTTCCGAGCATCGATGGCTCCGCTGACCGTTACCTTCAATTGTTCCGGGAAGTTGTGAGGCGTCAGGCGTCTCTCATTGCGAAGTGGCAGCTTGTTGGTTTTATTCATGGGGTCATGAATACGGACAATATGGCGATTAGCGGAGAGACGATCGATTATGGCCCATGTGCGTTTATGGACACTTATGATTCCGGGACAGTATTCAGTTCAATCGATACAGAAGGCCGCTATGCTTTTGGAAATCAGCCGCAGATTGCTGGATGGAACCTTGCAAGGTTTGCCGAGACATTGCTGCCACTCTTTCATGAGAATAATGAAGAGGCTGTTATTATCGCTCAGGATGCGATATCTGAGTACCCCGAGCTGTTCCGCAGGCACTGGTTGGATGGGATGAGAGCAAAGCTTGGACTGTTTGATCGGGAGGAGTTGGACGGGGAACTGATTGAAAGTCTGCTTGCGATCATGCACGTGCATCAGGCCGATTATACGAATACATTTCTGGATATGACCTTTAACCGAAAAGATTGCTCGAATCTGCATGGCAGCAGTGAATTTGCGGAGTGGCAGGAGCGTTGGCAGGCCCGGTTGCAGCGGCAGCAGGAGCCATGGGAAGCCTCTCAGGAGCTGATGAAGCGAAGCAACCCGGCAGTGATTCCTCGTAATCACCGTGTGGAGGAGGCGCTGGAGGCCGCTGAGAATGAGGCGGATTACAGTGTAATGGAAGAACTGCTTCATGCAATTCGGAATCCATATGCACATTCTGAGGAGCAAGCCGAATATGCCAAGGCGCCCCCAAGCTCAAAGATACCGTATCAGACGTTTTGCGGGACTTAGGACAAAATACTGGCAACACAAAAACTAGCTATTGACAAAGTGGTAGCTAGTTTTGTACCTTTCAGCAACTTAATATGTGCAATCAGTAAAGGAGAACGGTTATGGTATCGTTCTCCTTTGTTGATTGCTTATATATCACAGATGGATAAGAGCATTGCTTTTATTTGCTTTCTTAGAAAACTAAGGGCGTGGGTATTAGTCCGAACCAGTTTTATTTAGTGGATTTATTCTTGTTACAAAAGGTCCCCGCATTAAATTTTGTTTGTATTTTACGCTGTATTCTGCACCGATTTTGAGAAAAGGCCATACGATATCCGGCACTTTAACTTTAACTGTGCTGTTATCTTCAAACTTTAATTTAATGAATTTATTGCTGTTTTCATAAGTTTCAATTTTCTCATCCAGTGTTACAATTGCAAAAGTACTGCTAAACATAAAATTATAATATAAGAAGGTAATAAGTAGCAGTACCAAAAATAAAATCATAACCTTTTGTTTGCCCATAATACACCTCATTTCTTAGCTTTCGAAGGTATTCAGAGGCAGAATACATACACCTAATTTTATCATAATTATACATTTTGGAGAAATTTGAACATGGGTCAATTTATAGTTAGAGAAGTCAGAAGGGTACTTGAAACAGTTAGGATTCTGAAGTCTTATGGAGGTACAACTGGCAAATGGGTTGTAAGCTATGCACATCCATGGACTGTAATCTCCCCTAGTGTTAGTTTTGGACCAATTTCAGTGGATTTCGGAAGTTTTCTTGGGGATGAGTGGGAGTGGG
Source organism: Paenibacillus roseus (assembly GCF_016424485.1). Classification (GTDB taxonomy): domain Bacteria; phylum Bacillota; class Bacilli; order Paenibacillales; family Paenibacillaceae; genus Paenibacillus_D; species Paenibacillus_D roseus. Next base: position 44,159 of record NZ_JAELUP010000022.1, on the reverse strand, counting down.
AGAATGGGTTTACAATTGATTATTAATAAATAGTTGTAACTTAAAAGAACAAAAATACACTCATGTTACGAAGAAAACATGGAGTGTATTTTTGTTCTGGAATATTCATTAAGCTATAGGCCCCAAGCAAGGATAACAACTGATGCCGGTTGTGATCATACCCTGCCTGTTTGACGGGCGTATGATTACAACCGGCATCAGCTTGTTCAATGACAATACGGGTTAAAACGCTTTCGAATCAACTGAACCAAATTGAAGGTCCCATCCAGGCATCCGGTACGGTAGCTACATACTTATAGGTTCCCGCGGGCTGGTTGCCCAGACTCCAGGAGCCTTGATGAATATCATGGCCGGGTCTGCCGCCTTCTTCATTGAAAGAAGTAATAAAGACGTCACCGCTTGCCGTTACTTTATAAATATTAACTGTCAAGAACCCGTGCACATGTGAATCATAGGCAAAATAATTCACCTGGAGATTGCCGCCGGAGTGTGTGTATGTTCCAGTTGTTACGCGTTGATTGGCGAATGCAGTGCCGGTAAAGGTGAATAGCATCACCATCACAAGCAAAATAAAATTTAATTTTTTCATAGCGAAATCCTCCTTGGAATACGGTTGGTGGACAACGAAAAAGAAGCCTTTGCCTTAATAGAATGGCATGTTCACTACGATACTAATTAGAGCTTGTACAGGAAATTGGACGTCAATTATAGGCTATTCACCACCTCCTTATGGTGTTAAAAAGCATGTTGAATGATAACAGACAAGTATGAGAAGTTCATGGCATGTAGACGATGTTAATTCTCAGCGGGAATCTTGGAGAGTTATTCAAAAAATCCGGTTCAGAACGGACCGAGACTTGAGGAAGAAGTTGATTGAACTGGCTGTGCAGGTGAAGATATGCTCATAAAGAGTTTTGTGGAAGAGCCTGGGGTGAGGTTTATTTGAATAAACGAGCTCATTATTAATGTTTTAGGAGTTAGATGTTTGACCAGATGATTCCGGCCAGCAAAAAAAAAACCTGTAGGGTCGAATAACAAGTGAATTACCTCTATTATAATGATTAGGAAAAATTCGGTCAATAAAAATAAACAATCATTACCAAATAAATTCAAGAAGATAAATATCGGTTCCTGGTTCTGATCATTTAAATCCGATTATATATGAGTGTGAGATATCTCAAATCATGCATGAAAAATACAAGCCCGGCTTCTCCGCGAAGCCGGGGCTCTCTATCATTCACACTCCTATGCACGCTCATATTTGCGGTCCCAAAGCAAGCATACGATCCCCAGAATCAGTGCAAGCCCTACGAGGATCGCGCCAACCCAAGGGAGGGAGGCCAGAGACATATGGGTAATGACCATTCCGCCGATGAAGGCGCCTGTTGCATTGCCCAGATTACCGGCAGAGTGGCTCGTCGTCGAGGCCAGAGCCGGCGCTGACTGCGCGAGGCTCATAATCCGTACCTGCATGCCCGGGAATGCGGCAAAGGAAGCAGCCCCCCACAGGAAGATCGTGATGACAGCAGTAACCGGATTATAGACGGTGAAGGTAAACACCGTCAGGAGAACGCTTATAGTGAAGTAAATGCCCAGAATGGCAGGCATCAGCTTCCAGTCAGCAAGCTTACCGCCGATCAGATTACCCATTGTGACGCCGACACCGAACAGGATCAGAATCCACGTCACGCTATGCTCGGCAAATCCGGTTACCTGCACGAGCAAAGGTGTAATGTAGGTGAAAACCGCAAACAGCCCTGCATTGCCCAATACGGCAATGAACAGGAAAATCAGCAGCCGCGGATTGATGAGTGCCGAGATTTGCTGCATCATGCTCGGAGCTTTCTCCTGCTTAAGCTTCGGAATAAAGATGATAATACCGATCATCGTCACAACGCCCATAAGTGCAATCGCGGCGAAGGAAGCTCGCCAGCCCATGTTTTGCCCAATAAAGGTCCCGATTGGCACTCCGATAATGTTGGCGATCGTAAGGCCTGCCATCATCATAGAGACAGCCCCGGCCCGTTTGTCGGGATGAACCAGGTTTGAAGCGATTACGGCCCCGACCCCAAAGAATGTACCGTGCGTGAGCGCAGATATGAGTCGAGCGACCATGAGGATAGCATAATTAGGGGCCACGACAGCCATGAAATTGCCGAAAATAAATAGCCCCATCAGGAAGCATAGCAGCTTCTTTTGCGGTATTTTGTGCGTTAAGACGGTCAGGATCGGAGCGCCTACCGCTACTCCGAGCGCATACATGGTGATGAGCTGTCCTGCCGCAGAGATACTGACGCTCAGATCATCGGCAACATTGGGGAGAATCCCCATAATGACAAACTCCGCCATCCCGATGGCAAAAGCGCCGACGGTTAAGGACAGCAACGAGATGGGGAATGACTTCTTCGCGGTCGTCTCATGTTGAAGAGCAGGTTGAGATGGTCCCATGATACGATGTTCACCTTTCAATTATATGTCTTGTGTAGTGCCTCTCATAGCTGTCAGGGCGGCTGCAGCTACTTTCCCTATTTTGTGGCTTTGCGGATCAGGAATCAAGAGCTTTTTGTGAAAATGGTTCCCAATCTTTGCAGGCTTTCGACCACGGCCTCCGTGTGAAGTGTTTTTCCGAACTATGTAACTCTTTATTCTACGGTCTGTAATTGGGACAGCGGTGTCTCTCAGCGTCAAAAGCCCTGCCAGAACAAAAGTTGTCATGACAGGGCTAATTATTTTAATATGTCTTATATACCTGCCGCTCAAGGCTGCAGCAACAGCTCCTGATACTTCTGGATATCTCCAGCACCCATGAAGACCAGAATCGAATCGTCATAGCTGGACATCTCAGAGAGGATGTCGTCGGAGACAATTCGGGCATTGGGAATCCGTGCTCTCAGGTCTTCGATAGAAACGGTACCGGACGCTTCTCTGGCGGAGCTGAATATTGGACACAGGAATACGTCATCGGCTTCCTTCAATGACAAGGCGAAATCATCTATAAGCTTCTCCAGGCGGCTATACGTATGGGGCTGGAAGATGCTGACCACCTTCTGCTGCGGGTACTTGCTGCGGACAGCTTCAAGCGTTACCCTGATTTCAGACGGATGATGAGCGTAGTCATCAATAACGACATTGCTTCCCCACTGTCTTTCGGTGAATCTCCGCTTGACCCCTCCAAAAGTAGCCAACTGCGCCTTGACGCTCTCCATATCCCGATCCAGTACGAGCGCTACGCCAATGACCGCCAAAGCGTTAAGTACATTATGCTTTCCGAATACCGGTATTTTGAAGCGGTTGATTGCGGTATTTTTGTAATGAACATCAAAAGCTACGCCATCGCGCTCTACCTCCATATTGGAAGCCCTAAGCCCATTATCTGGTCCAAACCCGTAGTAAAGGGTGTCCTTGCCGATATCCAGCAATCGTACTTGAAGATCATCCCCGCATACGACCAATTGCTTTCCTGTCTGGGAAGCCATGGATTGGAAGGCGCTGCGGACATCATCAATATCTGCGAAATAGTCTGGATGGTCAAAATCGATATTCGTAATCACCGCGATATCTGGCTGATAAGCCAGGAAGTGCCGACGGTATTCACAGCTTTCAAATACAAATAAATCAGATTCCGAATTTCCTGTTCCTGTCCCGTCTCCGATAAGACTGCATGGCGCTTCCCCTGCTTGCAGCGCATGGACAAGCATTCCGGTCGTTGTCGTCTTGCCGTGTGCCCCTGTCACTGCAATACTCGTATAATTCTTCATCCATTCACCTAGAAAATGATGATAACGCTGCACAGGGAGTCCCCATTGTCTGCATCGAAGGACAGAAGGGTGGTTATCGTCATAAGCATTCGAGGCGATTACCGTCATGTTGGGCTTTAATGGAGCCTCTCCGAACGAATATAGCGGAATATTCCGCGAATCCAGAGGGGTTTGTGTGAAGAGAAAGTCGTCTATATCTTCTCCTTGAACTTGATGACCCAAATCCGAAAGAATTTGGGCTAGTGCGCTCATTCCGCTGCCCTTAATGCCGATCAAATGAAAGTTGTCCATAGCGACCTCCAGAAAAAGTAATCGAGATAGTATATGTTAGAGAATGAAATGTGCGAATGCCCATAAAAGCTATTATACAGGCTTGCCATATGAACTTCAGGAATGTGAAGGAATTTTAAGACAGACAGGCATATGCGGATAAGCATATATTCGAGCATAGAGACTTGCGTCAGGGATATCTCTCAATTTGACTTTTTATTTGAAAGGACAAAGAGTTTACTAGCAGCCTATAACAGATACAACGCTGCATCCGTAAGCATCATTATACGAATGGGCGTAGGACTAAAGTACTAAATTGGGTACAAAGCTATTTTTTTCTATATAATACTTTATTTAGAGTCATAGGGAGGTTATAATGGAATTCAAAGTAGTTTTTCTATTTCTATATTGCAAAATGAAATCGTTTTCTTTAGTTATATTTGCAAAAATGTGAAAGCGCTTTATCTAGGAGTAATCCGGCATTTATTATGGAAACATACCAATGCTTCTATGAAGGGGGGTGATGGAATGGAATAACAGGCAAAACAAGGGTAAGGACTTTTTAGAAAATTATAGAGGAGGCTAAACTTATGAAGAAAAAATGGCTTAGCAAACTGCTCGCAATTTTACCGGTATTTGCCCTGATTACCTCTATTGTCGTCCCTGTTAACACAGCAGCAGGAGCCCCTTGGAGAAGCTCACTGTATCCGGCGAATTGGACCCCTTCGTATACGGACGGTCAAGGCCGCTTCCTGCAAGACTTCAGCTATGCAGGCTACTGGCGGGGTGAGAAAGACATTCCCACTAACCCGCCCGGGGCCACTTATAATGTCGTAACCCAATATGGTGCGGACCCGAACGGTGGCGCAGATTCCACCAATGCCATACAAAATGCTATCAATGCTGCAGGTAACGCAGGCGGTGGTATCGTATACTTGCCTCCGGGCACTTATAAGGTCAAACCGCAAGGGTCCAGCAACAGCGCCATCTGGATCAATAGGAACAATGTGGTACTCCGCGGTGCGGGCAAATCATCCACCTTTATTTTCAACGACTCTACCAGCATGCGGGATAAAGCAGTGATTCGTGTAGCGCCCATTAACTCAGCAGACTGGTTCTCACCTACGAATACACCCACCTCCATCAGAAGTGATATTCAGCCTCGATCTACAAGAATTCCGGTAAATAGTGTAAGCGGATACAATCTTAACGAGTTTGTCATCGTCCGTGCCGATGCGTCCGATGCCTTCATTGCCGAGCACAGAATGAGCGGTCTGTGGAATTCTTCTTTAAGGGGGCAGACCTTCAGTCGGCAAATCGTCGGTATTGAAGCGGCCACCAACACACTGATCGTAGATATTCCAATCCGGTATACGCTCAAGACAAGGGATAACGCCCGCGTCTATAAAGTAGGTATAGCCATCACAGAGGCAGGTATAGAAAATCTCTCCATTGGCATGAGACAGCATACAGGATCGGGTTGGGGCGATACGGACTTCAACAGATCAGGTACAGGTGCTTATGATGTTCACGCCTCCAAAGCTGTCACTTTCTCCAATGCCAGGAACAGCTGGATGGACAATGTGAATTCCTACAGGCCAAGCTCCAACGGATCGGATATTCATTTATTGTCCCATGGGGTAGTAATCAACCAATCCCGCTCCATCACCATTCAGAACACCAATCTCCAAAAGCCTCAATATCGGGGTGAAGGCGGAAACGGATACTTGTATCATGTTCAAGGCGGCGATAACTTGATTCAAAACTCTGTTGCCACCAACGCCAGACACAGCTTCACCATGTCCAGCATGTGGACAAACGGCAACGTCTTTTTTAGAAACACCTCCAACTACCCTCGTCTCGCTTCCGATTTCCATATGCATCTATCTGTAGCTAACCTGTTCGACAGCATGACGATGAACGGGGATTATCTGGAGGCTGTGTACCGGCCATACGGAACCGTTCAGCACGGCTGGACCACGAGCCAATCCGTGTTTTGGAATACAACCGGAAATGCATATCAATCTGGTCAATCCTCCATTGTGAAATCGAGGCAGTGGGGCCAAGGCTATGTCATCGGCACACGCGGAGCGGCAAATAACGTAGAGTATTCAATTTCCGGCAACGACGCCTCAGCTCCACAAGATTTTGTCGAAGGAATTGGCACGGCAGCCGATTTGCAACCGCAATCCTTATATCTGGACCAAAAAGCCAAGAGACTGGGCGGTGGGGGAAATCCTAATCCAGACCCTGGTAATCTTTTGACAAACCCAGGCTTTGAAGACGGGAGTCTGAACGGGTGGATCGGGTGGGACAACGGCACCCTTGCGCAAAAAGTCGACACCGACTTTCCTCTGGGAGGATCCTACAAATTAACTCACTGGGCATCCGTTGCATACCAGCAATTAACGTACCAGCAGGTGAGCGTGCCGAATGGCCTCTACTCAGCCAGCGTATGGGTACGCTCCGGGGGAGGACAGAAGGTATTGCGGCTGTTCGCTAGAAACTACGGCGCAGCGGAACTGACCGCCGAAATCGGCAGCAGCCCTATTACGGGCTACACCAAGTACACTATCGATAACATTAACGTCACTAACGGCCAAGTTGAAATCGGCATTTGGAACGATGCCAACGCCAACAACTGGGCAGCATTTGACAATTTTGAGTTGGTGAAGAAGTAAGCGAATTGGGAAGGTCGTCCACTTACAAGGGCGAAAGATGCGATTCTACAGAAGGTTGCCGCCGGATTGTACATTGGCGCAATAGGTCAAACACCCCCTCATTTCTCTATAGGAAGACTTGAGGGGGAACGGCATTTTTATACTTAGGTAAATACTGTGAACTGCTTGAATGCAAACTTATTTGTATGCACGCTAAGGGTCGAACTACCATAAAAAGGCTCGTATTTCTGTCTAATTATAGCGATGCTGGATGTGACGTTTACTGTTAAAGTGTTGGCGAGATCTCTTTCTGCTATAGTCTGGCTGGCTTAAAGGTTTGAAAATTGCCATAGAGCAACTTAAATATCTAGTAGACGTCCATTATCATTCCATTGGCCGTACATGTTGTTTTCTCGCGTGTTTGCTATAAACTTGTCTAATCTGCTCTCAAATAATTCCGGTTGGTTTTTTATGCTTTGTATCGTATCGATCCGAACTCTTTTATAAAGATCCGGAAATGCCTTGAAATTCTCATATACTTGCTTTTCCTCTTTCAGCCTTTGCTCTATAACCGGATCGATTCGAAAAGAATCGTAATCCATATCAGGAAGAACCTTTCTTCCTGCGTCTGTCATCAACCCTAACTTTTCGAGGTGGCGGACACGTTCTTTATTCAATTCAGTCCATGAACTTTTTTGGCTTCGAGGGGACAGTCTCTGAGCCAGCTCTGTTTCAGATATTTTCTTCTTGACTCCATCGATCCATCCAAAGCACAAAGCTTCCTCGACCGCGTCCAAATATAAGAGCGTATCCGATTTGGGTTTCATACTGACCAAGACCCAGCAAGATTTGCCAGTCTTGCTATTTTTCTGTAGCCAAAACCTCAACTCTTCTCTCGATTTTACAGGAATTAAATTATCCATTTTCATATTTTAAAAGAATTTCCTTTCTACATTTCGGGAGGAACAAGGCTGGCAGCGGTCGCAAGCGCAATCGAAAAAAAGACAGGATGAAAAAATGCAGGAACAATCCGAAAAGCCAGCATAACTTCGAAGCTGATAGTATAAGCATACACCAAATTAGAGATGGCAAACATCAGGATAGAGGAAAGTAAGATTGCTTTTCAATTCATGCCGGAAGCGAGTAATGTTAGGAATGGGCCTGAAATGGCAACGATTAAAGCAAATGCATTCACAAGGCACCCGGCCTCCGATGGCGCTATGTGAAACTTTTGAGTGACTTGGGGAGGAACTCCGATCATGCCTATTTCAGTTGTTATGATGCCAAATATACCTAAAAAAATGGCCTTCAGCTGGAAGACCATTTTTTTAGAATGAGTTACTGTTTGTTGGATATTACGTTATCAAGAAACTGATCTGCGTCGCTATTGAATTTCCAGCCAACTCCAAATTTATCAACCAGCATGCCAAAGCACGAAGACCAAGGAGTATTGGATAACGGCATGCTGACATGACCGCCAAGGGACAAATGACTAAAATATTCTTCCAGTTTTTGCTTATCATCGATGACCAGACTAATCAGAATAGTATTCCCTTTCACCAGCTCGCCTGTTACCGCCTTCATTGAAGGCAAAATGTCCGACATCATGATTTTCCCGCCCGCGAATTCTATGGAAGACTCCATGATCATATTTAACTCATTTTCCGGCATTGGGTAGTTTGGATCTTGCGGGATATCCCCAAATTTCACTTTTTTTACTTCAATTGCGCTTAAAGCCTCCGAATAAAATTCAATCACTTGTTCTGCAATTCCATCAAAGCTTAAATATGCAATAGCTGCCATAAAACATAACCTCCTTCTTGTTATGAATGTAGTATAATTTATAAGAGGTGACAGCTGTATGTCACCGTTTCATACTGAAGTAGAAAAAAGAGGGGAACCGATGGAAAAGGTTGAGAGATTAATATCTATCATCATGATCTTGCTGAAAAAAGATATCGTTTCAACAAAAGAATTTGCACAATTATTTAACGTTTCCAAAAGAACGATTATTCGTGATATGGAAACACTGGGTTTATCAAACATCCCGATCTATTCTATTATTGGAATTAATGGCGGCTACGGCATTATGGATGAATACAAGGTTGATAAACGTCTGTTAAGCAGCTCCGACTTGGAGAATATATGGACTGCGCTCAGTGGATTGGAACAAATTCTAATTAGCGAAGAAGTTGAAGTGACGATCAAAAAAATAGAAGCCATGGTTAGCCCATTGGCTCCGAAAGGTTCAATTCAACTGTCTTTTTATGATTGGGAGGGTCGGTCTGAGATTCGTCAAACCTTGAAGACATGTCAAGAAGCCATATTGAAGAGAAGATTCGTTTCATTTGATTATATAGATAAAAATGACACTACGACGAAAAGAACCGTCGAGCCTTATCAGCTTCATTTTAGCGAAACGAGTTGGTATCTGAAAGGATTCTGTTTGCAACGTATGGCATATAGAACGTTTAAACTATCTCGGATCGATTATCTGAATATGAATGAACAAACGTTTAGCCCTAGAGATGATTTGTTGGAGCAGGAGCTGGAAGCAAGTTATCAACCGGAACTAGTCGCTGTCAAGGCGTTGATTTCGCCTGGCATAAAAGATCAATTCATTGAAAGGTACGGTCGAAAGAGTATTGAAAACTATAGTCCTGAATATTTATTAGCAACAGTCCATGTTCCGCAAAACAGAAATGGATTTCAATTTTTATCGAGCTTCGGTACAGATCTGGAAATAGTAGAGCCCAAAACCTATGTTGAAGAATTTCGAGATTATTTGAATAAAATGGTAGAGAAGTATACTTCAAAAGGCTCCCATTAACATCAAAATGTTGGCGGCGCGCATATTCTTAAACTATGCTGCCCGTTAGCTTAACGGTCCGTACGTTGAATCAACCATTTTACTTTTTCGGAGTCAAGCATGATCTTACCTCTCTATTCTAAAAATTTATCGTAAATTATCCCGCGCAGCTTCATTAATTCATCCTTCAGTTGTTTGTTTTGAAGCCTCTCGATGTTTTCCAAAAAGACTTTCAGAGTAATACTAGGATATATCGCTGACACATGAAAGAATTCTATCCTACTACAGCAAACGCTGGGCGATTGAAACTTACTCCCGAACGGCTAAAGTACACGAGGAGAAATACGTAGCCTTTCCGCTGGTTGTATGGCAAGTAACACAACTATGGGAAAAAAGGAACTGGTCTTGCTCTTTTCACATAGATTTTGTACAATCTAGTCGAACATAATCTAGATAAAACGAGGGAGCGCCCATCCATGAGCGAAGCGAGCGTAAGCACCCAGATCTACTCCAAAGAAGACACGAAGCTTCGTTCGATGGTTACAGCCATCGAAAGTTCGCTGGCGATGATCGAATTCGACACGGAAGGCCGGGTGCTGCGCGCCAACGACAATTTCGCGCGGACGATGGGCTATCTTCCGGAGGAAATGCGGGGCATGCGTCACGCCTCGCTGTGCACAGAGGAATTCCGGAACGGACCGGAATATGTCGAGCTGTGGGAAGGACTGCGGCAGGGCAAAGCGTTTCAGGACAAAATCCGCAGGGTGCGCAAAGACGGCAGCCTGATTTGGCTCGAAGCGACCTATATGCCGATCCTTGGCGACGACGGACAGCCCTGCGGAGTCCTGAAACTGGCGACGAACATCGACAGCCGCGAGCAGGCGGCGGCACGGCTGACGGCCGGGCTGCTGAAGATGTCCGAGGAACTGCTCGTCCGAGCCAGCGAGGGCATGAACCGTAGCCGGGAAGTGGAGGAGGCCGTTGGCAGCGTCGTCTCGGGCTCCGAAGACAATATCGCAGCCTTAAGGCAGCTCGAGCGCCAATCTGATACGCTGCGCGGCATCGTCCGCTCGATCAAGGACGTCGCCGAGCAAACCCGCCTTCTTGCCCTTAACGCGGCGATCGAGGCGGCTCATGCCAAAGAGTACGGACTCGCCTTCGGCGTCGTCGCCAACGAGGTCCGCAAGCTGGCCACCCAGGTGGAGCTGGCGACCCGGGAAGCGAGCCGCTACGTTGAAGGCATCGAAGCCCGCTTCCGGGAAATCGGCGAAGGCGCGAACCGCTCCCGCACCCTCGCGGCCGAGAGTCAAAGGCGGCTTCGCCAAGCCGTCGACGAATTCCAAGGCATTGGCGAAGCCGCCCATCGACTCGACGGGCAAGCGCGCGAAATCAACTCGATTGTGAGCTGACGGCTTCCATTCTAATGGTTCATCGAAATGTATATAAACACAAAGTACAGTTTAGCCACAACATGTACATCAGCATACAAAGAAGAAACCACTCCGATAATGGAGTGGTTTTCTCTTGAATAGAACTGCTCTTTTATTTACTAGCCAAAATTGTAAATTCCCATGGAATATTTTCATTTTTCCAACCACGATGCTCATCAAATTTCATGAGGTTAAAACCAGATGTAATAACGGAATTTATGATTTCGCTCAGGGTATAAAACCTAATCGAGACATCTGGAAATTCTTGCTGTTCATATTCATCGAAATAATGCTTATAGGCTACATCTCCACTATGTAAATCTTCGTCAAAGTAAGTTTGTTGGATTTGATATTGGATTTTAGAATTAGAAGTGATACATCTTCTTAAGGGATGAAAGTCGCTTAGAACCATCACCCCATTAACTTTAAGTAGTGAAAAAAGAATAGACATCAATTTTTTAATATCATTGAAATAGTGTAATATTCCACCTTCTAAGTATAGCATGTCAAAATAACCGCTATACTTTTCTAAGTCTATATCATAAATATCAGTAACGACATATTGTATAGATACATTGGCGGAATCCGCGAGTTCCAGGGCATACTTTTTATTTTCTTCCGATATATCAAACACGGTTACATCTGCGCCTAATAGTGATAATGGGACTGCTTTTCTTCCATTTGAACCACAAAGATTAGCAATCTTTTTTCCTTCTATTTGTTCAAAATATAGCTGATGTTTTTTTAGTTGTGCTTTGGGATTCTCCAATATTTGTTGTGCCTTATCCTTAGGTGAACCATCCCGTCTGTTCCAGAATTCATATGCTCGATGTTCCCAAGCTAACTTATTTTTAGCACTTTGTTCATTCATACCAGTCAACTCTCCCTTCATAATTAATCTATTATTAGTGATTCCATTAAGGCCCCTGCGTCAAATTAGAAGTAGTCTTCACTCCCCAAATCTTACCATAAGTTACAGCAGGCCAGCAGTACCTTTATCCACTCCAAGCAATATTCCGATGGCCGCCCCGTACAATTTTCAACCCCACACTAACGGGTATATTGGCTCGACGAGTTTACCGCTGTTCATACACCATTTCACTCTTGCAGTCCCCGCGGCAAATAAACAAAAGGAGCTGCCGAAGCAGCTCCTCTTTTACAAGTTTAGAAAGCGGGTAACATTCTTAATCAATTTTTCCCGGCCTATGAACCCTTGATATAATCGATTCGTGACATGCTGGGGATTTCCAAAGAAAAAACGTTCATATTGTACCTGTCGTCCTGCAAATGAACTCGCGCTTAATTCCCAAGCGAGCCGGTTCAAAGCAATAACTTTGTGCGCCTCAGTATCCGAGATCTGAAGATACTTTTTGAGATCTAACGATACTTCACTTTCAAAATCCTTCTCGGATGGAATCATCACCAATCGGCTGCTTGCCAAGTGTTGAATGATTTCGACCATTCGGGGATAAATTTTAGGGAAGTAGGTGTTGGCAACTAGTGTTGCCCCTTTATCGGGCACTATAACTCCCCATCGGTTCTTCTTCGCTTTCACTTCCGCCTTCAGCAGCAAAGATTTTAAAATTTCCAATATTACAATAATATCAGAGATGTGCTGATTCAAGATATCGGAGTCGGCATCAGCAAGCCTGGCCAGATTTTCTGCTGTTCCCAAAAAAAACTCTGTTTTTGCAATATACCGAGATATTGTCTGGTGACTTACTTGTGCGTGGAACTGGCTTTCGTAAGCAAGTTCATTAGCTGCTTGCGCACTCCCATAAAGGAAGATGCGATCTCTCGGAACCTTCACATGATCACACAAAACCAAAGTATCCATTTCTTCAAATTGCGAACTTAACGGGAAGTCGTAGGCGGAATCGCCTTGCACGTAGCTTTCCCGACAGACCAGTGTGAGACCAGGTGAATCTATAGGAATGGCAAACGCAAAAGTAAACGGGTTTTCCTCTTCAAGCGTCAAAACAGGCGGGGGATAAATCAGAATCTCCTCGGATGTAACAGCTCTCGTTGCCAATAAAAACGCCCCGCTCACGATCATCCCATCTGAATTAAATTCGTGAACTTTTGCCGCGATCGAGTCCTCAAATGAATCCGTCACGGCTGACAAGCGGGTGCCGGCAGGCTGGACGAACGCATGAGACAGCGAAATATCATGTTCTCTGCAATATACATAATAGTTTTTCAAATTATCTGCAAATTCAGGATTAAACGGCTGGAGGACATCTGCCGCTGATGCATAAGCCGCTAAAGCGATGTTCATATAATCCGGTGCGCGGCCTAAAAATCCATGGTGCCGACTTGCCCACAGTGACGTCATTGTCCGACGTCTTCGCAAATCATTTTTCGTTTTGGGAAATATGAACGATAAACCTACGGGTTCGCTACTGTGAGGGGACAAGTAAGTCATTTTATCCATATAATTTTCTTCCCCTTGCATGTCATAAAGCGAAGCTTGCATAGAGAGGAGACCGCTGAAGGCGAAATGTTCAGAAAGATTTCCGGTTACGTACTCGCCTTTATAGATAACTGAGGGTTTTAGCCGGTTGATCGACCGCAGAAACTGCTCCCCATTTTTGATCGGCATTTCATGTACCCCCATTCAGCTTTAGTCATGCATCATTATATTCACCTTCCAAAAAAATTCTCTGGCGAACTGCAATATCCGCACTTGCCCTGTAGGGAGCTTTTCCCACGCGATCCTATCATGTATGATTTAATAAAGAGGTAGAACAGGGAGTAGATGGGAAATCCGCACAGGAGGAAATAATCTTGAATTTTTCATTGGAAACAATACAATGGCTTGAAACAAACAGTGCCTTCAAACCGTTTCCAGGGGGCATTAATGATGCGCTCGGCTCGATGATGATCCACTCGATGAAGCAGGGGATGGAAGCGGAAGTAGTGAAGTTAAGCCAGAGTGATCATAGCTATGTCCTGAAAATATGGAACCGCCATTCAAGGCCTGATGTTGGCTTCCAATTTCAGTTGTTGCAGGCGCTTACGAAGCGCAAGCTGGCCGTCTCCGTACCTTTAGGTTGGGGAGTGAACTCGGATGAGCATCATGTACTGCTTACGGTCTTTGGTGGAACGCCTGTATCGGCATTGAATGCTCAGGAGATGAGGAAACTCGCACAGATTTTGGCCCATATCAATCGGATATCGCAAGAAGAACTGTCAGAATTGGCGCTCCCGCAAAATGAGTTTATTTCCTACTTTTATCCTGGGATCGAGGAACATCCAGATTTGCAACAGACGTTGAGTCAATTGGTTGATCAGGCACACTTGAGACAGGATCGGCTTATTCACGGGGATTATCATCTGGAGAATATTTTAGAGGATGGCAATACGTTTACAATCATTGATTGGACAAACGGGCAGCTTGGCGACCCGAGATATGATCTTGCCTGGTCGCTGCTGCTTCTGAGAGTATTCGCCTCCGAACGGTTGGCTACCGTCTTTGGCAATGCGTATCTGAAGGAGCATCCTATGACGCAAGAGGAACTGGACTGTTTTGAAGCGATTGCTTGCATTCGGGGAGTTTTGCTCTACAGAGAAGGAAATATGGCGATAGAGAAAAATGTTCTCAAAAAATTAAGGGGGATTATCAAAAGAAATCCCCAACTGGCCGGTATGGACTCTCTCGTCCAAGCTTGAGCTCTTGCCCTTGGTGAGCCACGGCAAAAGAACTATCGAAAAGTTGCTATTGTATTCGGGAAGGCTTGGGCTGTCTGCTCAATACGGTTATACTGGGAACAGGAGATCTCCTCTTGGAAAAGCAAGGAAGAGGGAAGGATGAGACAAATTGCGAACAGACTTGATGTGGGCAAAGCAGGAGCTTGAAGGGCGAGAGTGGTTGATACTGGCAACGGAGCGCGGGCTGTGCCGGATTATATTCCCGCATGAAGGTCTGGAAGATTTTCAGAGTTGGATCAGCCGTATTATTCCGGGTGGAGTGCTTAGAGAGGATGAGGCGGCTCTGAGAAGGACAGGCATTACGGAATGGCTGCATGATTATTTTGCAGGGAAGCGTCCCCCGATCAGCGCGATCCCGCTTGACCTGATCGGGACAACGTTCCAGCGGGAAGTATGGGAGGAGCTCGGGAAGGTGCCCTACGGAGAGATACGGACCTATGGCGATATTGCAACGGCCATTGGCAAGCCGCAGGCTGTTCGCGCCGTGGGCGCGGCTAATGGAGCCAATCCCATTCCACTCCTACTGCCCTGTCACCGGATTATCGGGGCCAACCGCAAGCTGACAGGCTTCCGGGGAGGACTGGAAATGAAGCGCAAACTGCTTGACCTGGAAGGAATCAAAGGTGTGGAGGACGGCGGCTATGCCCGGTTCCAGTTTTGACCTTGCGGTCAGCCAACCCTTCAGCTTCGCGCGCTGTCTTGAATATATGACGCGGTCGCCACTGGAAAGCTTGTATGAGGTGCGTAGCGGCAGCGTGATCCGGTTGCTCAGGGCTGCCCGGGAGCCTGATTCAGATTGCGGGGCTCCCCGCAGCTATCTGGTGGATATAACTTGCCCCGATGATCAGGCGCTTCATGTACGATTTCTCCAAGGGAAGCCGGATAGCGATGAAGAGTTGGAAGGTGTTAAGCGTTATATCCGCGAATGGTTTGATCTGGATCGCGATCTGGAGCCGTGGCAGCAACTGGTTGCCGATGATCCGGTATTGGGAAAGTTGGCAGCAGAATTTTACGGACTGCGCCTAATCGGCATTCCTGATCTGTATGAGGCGCTTTGTTGGGCCATTGCAGGGCAACAGGTCAATTTGCCCTTTGCTTACAAGCTCAAGGCCAGGCTGGCGGAAACTTATGGAAAGAGCGTGATCTGGGAAGGTAGGAGGTATTGGCGCTTCCCTGATCCGTCAGCCCTTGCCGGGGCGGATATTGCAGCGCTTCAGTCCCTGCAGCTCACTCGCGCCAAATCGGCAGCAATTATTGAGACGGCCTCACGGATGACCAGCGGCGAGCTGTCGCGTGCCGGCCTGCTCGGGCTTGGGGACTTTGCCTCCGCTGAACAGGCACTTGTGCACATACGGGGCATTGGCCCATGGACCGCGAATTATGTGCGAATGCGATGCCTTCGTGACCCGAGCGCATTCCCGATTGGGGATGTTGGCTTGCAAAATGCGGTCCGATCGCAGTTGAGCATGGACCGCAAGCCGACACCTGCCGAACTGCGGGAGCTGTTCGCGCCATGGGCCGGCTGGGAGGCGTACGCCACCTTTTATCTTTGGCATAGCTTATATTAGTCTGCTGTCAGACCTGTCTATTGATTGAGCAATAGCATAAGTAGACAGTTAAGAATTTACAGCTTCTATATTCTATCCAAATGAGGCTTTCGTCCGTTAAAGGACAGCCAGGACGTTATGCTTGTGGACAAGCGGTGTTTATAGCTGTGCGGCAGTTATTATCGATCATTGATTTCAATATATTGATGTAAGGGAGAGAAGTATTTTGGCACTCACACCGGAAAATACGGCAGTAGGGTTTATCGGCATTGGCGTTATGGGAAAAAGTATGGCGAGCCACATTCAAAAGGCTGGCTATAAGCTCCACGTGTATACTCGAACAGCTGCAAAGGCAGAGCAACTTGTACAGGAAGGCGCCGAGTGGCATGAGACACCCGCCAAGCTGGCCCAGGTCTGTGATGTTGTGATTACAATGGTGGGGTATCCCAGCGATGTAGAAGAAATTTACCTGGGAACGGACGGACTGGTTGCCCATGCGAGAGAAGGAGCCTACCTGATCGATATGACTACCTCAAGTCCGCAGTTGGCCGGGCGCATATATGAGGCCTGCAACGCTAACGGACTTCACGGACTGGACGCCCCCGTTTCAGGCGGGGATATAGGCGCGAGGGAAGCGAAGTTGTCAATTATGGTTGGAGGTGACCAGCAGGATTTTGAGGCTGTGCGTCCGCTGTTGGAATTAATGGGGCGCAATATCGTGCTTCAGGGCAAAGCGGGGGCAGGGCAGCATACCAAAATGTGCAATCAGATTGCCATTGCCTCCAACATGGTGGGAGTCTGTGAAGCAGTGGCGTATGCTGAAAGCGCGGGACTGGATGCCGGTACGGTACTTAAGAGCATTGAGAGCGGAGCGGCCGGGAGTTGGTCATTAAGCAACCTCGCACCGCGTATTATTGCAGGTAATTTTGAACCGGGGTTTTACGTGAAGCATTTTATCAAGGATATGGGCATTGCTTTGGAAGCAGCCAAGGAGATGGGGCTGAACACGCCAGGACTCGCTCTGGCGGAATCATTGTACAAGCAACTCGCCGACAAAGGCTATTCGGATAAAGGCACCCAAGCGCTAATTAAGTACTACATTGAGAAATGACATTATAAAATTCCATATTTGCGAGCGCTTGGCGCCGGAATCTATTATGGTTTCATTTTCAAAAAAGGGCCCTTTCAAGGCCAGCATGCAGAGATTTCGTCTCTGCGCTTGCTGACCTAGAAAGGGCTATGCTTTAAGGAGAGGTTTCGTTGCAGCTGCTGCAATTACGGTGTTAACTTAAAGATTTCAATCGAAGCATTTACAATGGTTTGACCATCAATGGTTGTAGCGAGGTTCTTGTCGGTGCCTACATTCCTTAATGTGACGGTGGCATTTTCCGGGATCGCAACAATTGCGTGACCTGCTGCTTGATAGAAACTGCCTGTCGCAGAGCTGACTCCGAAACCGTAGGTTGTCTGCGGAAGTACTGTACCGTCAACTGCAATTGCAAATGCAGTTCCGACTTCTTCACTAACCGTAACGCTCCATTGTACGTGATAATCTCCTGCCGCTCCGATGACAACCTCAGACGTATTCGGTTCAGCAGAGAGACCGCCAGCCGAAGGTCCGACCTCGCTGAGAATAATGTCCGCATTAGCAGCTACAGCCTGAGTACCTGTGGCATAGACATAAATATAGGCAGCAGCAAAGCTGCCGGTAGCCCCAGTAGGTCCGGTGGAGCCGGTGTCACCCGTAGGTCCAGTCGGTCCAGTAGAGCCGGTGTCGCCCGTAGTTCCGGTCGGTCCGGTGGAGCCGGTGTCACCCGTAGGTCCAGTAGGTCCGGTGGAGCCGGTGTCACCCGTAGGTCCAGTCGGTCCAGTAGAGCCGGTGTCGCCCGTAGTTCCGGTCGGTCCGGTGGAGCCGGTGTCACCCGTAGGTCCAGTCGGTCCAGTAGAGCCGGTGTCGCCCGTAGTTCCAGTCGGTCCAGTAGCGCCCGTGTCGCCATTTATAATAGGAAACTACAAAATAGCCGGGTGCAAGGGCAACAAATAAAATATGAGCTATCACATTACACAAGATACTGGATCGGCTACACTTAGTTGGACAATAAAAAAATAAGGGCTTGTAGAATAGATCTATTACTATGAAGGAGCGGATCTCTACGATGTCCAAACAACAACGACGAACGTTTACACCTGAGTTTAAACAGCAAATGGTGCAACTCTATAAAAACGGCAAGCCCAGATCTGCCATTGTGGAGGAATACGACCTCACGGCTTCGGCTCTAGACCGCTGGATCAAGCAATCGAAAACAACGGGTTCCTTCAAAGAGAAGGACAACCGTTCGCCTGAAGAAAATGAATGAATTGCTTTACGAAAAGAAAACCAGCGTCTTCTGATGGAGAATGACACTTTAAAGCAAGCCGCGCTGATCATGGGACGAAAGTAGCGATCATCCAGAATAACCGTGATACATACTCGGTATCCGCAATGTGTGACGTCCTCGGAATCGCCAAAAGTACATTCTACTATGAAGCGAAAGAAGAACCAAATGAAGATGAACTAACAGAAGCCATTGTGGACATCTTTCACAAAAATCGAAAAGCCTACGGCACACGAAAGATAAAGCCAAGCTTCAGGAACGAGGACTCATCGTCTCTAGACGCCGCATTTGTCGAACATGCAAGAGCAGGGCCTCGTCTCCACGTACACCATTGCCCAGTTTAAGCCTCACAAAACAGCCTGTCTTGATCGTGAGTTTGACCAGACGGAGGCGAAGCGCTTCGTGGTAAGCGATCTAACGTATGTGAAGGTCGGGCATCGGTGGCATGTTTGTATCCTCATTGACCTGTTCAATCGCGAGATCATTGGCCACCGTGCAGGTCCACATAAAGACGCTGCTCTGGTTTCGCGTGCCTTTGCAACGGTAGAAGGCGACTTGAGAGCCAAATCCAGTGGTTTCATACGGATCGTGGGAGTGAGTTTAAAAACCACACGATGGACCAATTTCTCAATACCTTTGGTATCGGCCGATCACTCAGCAAGAAAGGATGTCCCTACGATAACTCCGTGGCCGAAGCCACCTACAAGGTCATGAAAACGGAGCTTATCTACCAGATGGAATTTCGGAACCTCTGTCATTTGGAATTGGAATTATACGACTACGTCAACTGGTTTAACAGGCACCGAATTCATGGATCACTAAGGTACATGACGCCTGTTCAGTATCGCCAAGCATCCCTTAAAAAAGTTGTCTGATTTAATGTTGACAATCCAACTCACAGGTATAAGCAACCTTTGGAGAAATGGTTAAAAATTCTGCGCTCGTGAGTTGTGGGAGGAAAACTTTTGACGGGATCGAATTCCAAATTCATATTATTACTCCTGTGAATTACCTTCGAGCGGCTATGAAGAGTGGTTTACTATAATCGATGAAATGCAGCTTTCCGATTCTCGCCATATAAACTAAAGAATTTGCTTAAGTTGATATTTGTTTATTTGAAATACGTGATCACACAATAAATCAATATCCTCTTTATTGTGACTTGTTAGCACTATGGTTTTTCCTATTTTTTTAAAGCCCAGAAGCATTTCACGTATATTTTGGACACTATCTTGATCTAATCCATTGAACGGTTCATCGAGAAGCAATACCTCTTGGTTCTCCATGACAGCTTGTGCTAATGCAAGCTTTTGTTTCATTCCCAATGAATAGTGCTTGACTTTTTGTGTTGATTCAGGTTGTAGTCCTACTTGTTCCAATGTATTTTTGATGTCTTTGTCAGAAATTAAGTTTTGGATATCAGCGAGCTTTCTAAGGTTTTCAAAACCCGTCTTACCTGCAATATAACCAGGCCGATCAATGATGATACCAAATTTCTGTGGAAAATCTGTATGTTTATTCCTATAATCGGGATGAATTTTGACACTACCATGATCAGGTTTTATAAATCCGCAAATCATCTTAAATAAGACGGATTTCCCTGAACCATTGGGTCCAACAATACCGTAGGTTTTGCCTTTTTCTATTACGGCATAAGCCTCATGAAATAATATAGTTCCTTTATACGATTTAGTGACATTCTCAATTTGAATCACGGACATAATAAATCCCCCCCAGACTATCTTTTACGTTTGAAAATAAATAGAATAATCATTATTTGCATTAAGCTCCATGCTAGAAGATAAGTACTTATTTTATACATATCCGTTATATTATCAGTCAAGTAACCAAAGCTATTTAACCCTATTGGAAAAAATTGATTTATATTGATCATCGGCAAACAAATCACAAATAAAGCGCCAAAAATCAAAATATTTGCAGATGCATTATTCCATAGACAGAAAATAATAAAAATAATAAGATAATAATTTAACAATTGTAGCAAACCATTTACAAAGAAGTGATAACTCAGTTGACTAACTTGAATGGATGGTTTTGTTAGTGTGACAATAGATTCGATAGAGTTGCCTTTAAGTATACTAACTAGTAGAGTGACTATTCCAAATCCAACCAGCAACAGTCCCATTTTTGCCATGGCTTTTAAGATTAGCCTGGTAAACCACCGGGAATAAGAGCCATATCGAATCCACTCAAGGAAAAAAGCACCTTCCGAATTTTTTACTAGCATCGATTGAAATAAATAAGCTGCCCCAAAGAAAACTAAACAATAAAATAAATAAAATGGAAAATAAAATCCTTCAGTAGAGACACCATAAAATTGTGCATATAAGGTATCCCAAATAGTCACGGTTTCATTATTCTGTTGTAGTAATATACCGAGTAGACATAAAATTATATACGAGAGTAGCACATATCGATCTCTTAAAAAATGTTTAAGCAGGTGATAAAAGCTTTTAGCAAAAATAACTATAATATAAAAAATAGCTACTAATGCTACTGGTACAAGAAAAGCATATAACAATGTATCCCATGCAAGATGTGCTGAAGCTAATATTACGAAGTTTTCAATTTTAAACCAGATCATCCAATGAGGGATCATACGAAATGAAATGAGCCCACCAATGAAATAAAGCACTCCTAATACAACGATTGTTGGTAAGTTTAAAGTAATAACATACACTGTTGTTAGGCTTAAATGAAGCATAATAAGAAATAAACTAAGAAGTAACATGTGCAATAATAGTACGATAGTTGGATGTAACCCGATTGTCTGCAACGTATAGCTATAATTGCCTAAAGCTTGTTCGTTTAATGCATACGAACTCCAGCCAAACTCGAATGGGATTCCTCTAGATAAAACTAGCGTAGTTACTACCCAAAAAAATTGAAACAAAAATAATTTTCCGTACAATTCAATAGATGTATATGACATCCACTTACTAAAACTACGTGTTCTAATAAGTAAATTATAATTCCAATCTCTCAAAATCAAAACAATTGAAAAATACAACCACACAGGGATCACAAAGTAAATTATAATTATCGGATCACTTACTGAATAAAAGATAAGATCCCATTTGTTTATGGTTAAATTGTAATAATTATCCATTGACAGCAGTCTCCAACGAATGCTCGCAACATAAGGGAAAAGAAATAATATACATGCTAACCACTTCCATGAAAAGAAGTCCGCAGTTGTTAATTTTAAAAGTAGCTTCATTGTAAATGACTCATTCTTTCTATTTTTAAATGCAGATAAAAGGCTAAAACAACACATAACAAAACAAGGAAAGAAAAAGGTACAAATGCTGTCCAGATAGGCAACTGTGTGTAATTAAAAGGAATTAAAGATTGAGTTAACTGAAACTCCACTTTTCCGATTGTAACCATAAAGAAGCTTTGAACAAGGTACAAAATAAAAGGAATTGACAATCCCAGGAATGGGATCCCAATGACTAATACAAGATAAAAAGCTAGTGATGCATAGACAGCTGCATTTAATCCAACCCAAAGAGAGTAAAAAATTCCATAGGTAAAATTTCCGTAAGCTAAAAGTTGTGAAAAGGTATTTTGAGTATATGTATACTCTTCTTGAGTAGTATTGTTTAGTTGATAAAAATCATTGTTATAAGAAACAAAACCAATCCTTGGCTCGATGTAATAAGCAAATATAAAATAGCTGAACACAAATATGAAGAAAACAGCAAAAGTAATAACAAAATTAGAAAAAAACTTTATGCGAATCCATTTGTTTAAAGGTATGCGTAAACGAGTATATACAAGAAAGCGATGATGGATTTCTTGTGCAAACGTTGCCGTATATACGAGTACCGCAAATATGACGAAAATAATGGGAACAAAACTATCCAAAAAAAAAGTAAAAACATCATATTCATTTCTGAAACTATACTGAGGATGTCTTACTAAGAAGTAAATAAGAGGGAGAGACATCGCTACGACGCAACCTAAAAACCAACGAATGGATAATACGCTTCGAATTTCACTTATTATATTGTAATTATGTATAGCTAGTCACCCTTTCTAACTAAAAAACCCTAAGTGATAATAACTACCACGATGAATGCATAGAGTGGGCCCCTAGGCAACCTCAATCTTTCAGGTTTCCTGAAGGGGCACTAGTATTGAGATTAAAGGATACGTTATAACATCATAGCCTTTTATTCGTTATGTTTAGTTACTTCTCCATTGGTATACAATATTTGTTGATGTAAATGTAAGGAGATTCGAACTAAAGTGTAGCCGAAGCTGGTCACCAACTTGCTGTGGGGCACTTAGCGAATAAGTATTTCCTCCCTTTACATTTCTTGTCCAAGAACCATTTACACCATTTTGCCCTGTACCTTCGGTTCTAACATCAATTTCATAACCTTCTGTTGCATTCATTCTCAAACCAGCTTGTCCAATCTGTGCTTTAGTTTGAGTACTTGAATATGCACTCCCGTTGAAACCAGGTAGAAGTTTGGATTCCTCATTACTCCAAGTTGTTCCAGCAAATGCTCCACTTCCCACAATCATAACAGAACCCAGTACAGTAAGAAATAAGATCTTTTTCCCTTTTTTTAAATTCAAATCAAAAACCTCCCTAAAATAGTTTTTATTGCATAATAACAATATAATAATTTCCTTCATTTGTAAATGAAATTATAAAAATTAGTAGATATATATGACTGTATCCATCACGACGAATTGAAAGGAAACAGAGGCCTCTTCTTTCCTAATTATGTAGACTTTTTTTAGGTATTAAAATTTGGGCAGATCTAGCATGGTGGCGATTGTCCATTGACACAAATATACCTACAAACTTATTCATGTGACATGTTTAAGTCACAAAAAGGGTCTATATATTTGAGGAAAATTGCATAAATCCACATCTTAAAGCGCACTCAGCAATCAGTTGTTAGACAGACCGACGTACGGTTCTGTGAGAGCCTGAAGGTGAACCGCCTTCGGGCTACTAGACTGAGCGCTCGGGGGTTAGTCGCCCCCTGCTACTCGACTCCTCACAGGACAAACAGGGAAACGCATATATTGAGTCATGGAAATCAAGGGGGCATGATGAATGATTACTTCCGCATTGATTGATCGTTTTATGAGCGTAAATATGGAAACAGTGGATACGGCAAAGTTGGTTGATATAAGCACGCTTGAATTTGATCCTTCTCTCCCAAAAGAAAATCGTCCTGTCTATGTTTTGGAAAAATTGATAAATCCGTTATGCTTCCGTTGTGGTGAAGTAGGAGTAAAACTTGAATTTGACGATACGGCTCCACCCATTCAAGAAGTACTCACGAACTTCATGATACGCAAGAAAAGTGGCTTATAATGCGCTTTGTGTCTTCGACAACATGGTTCGCAATACGCCCGAATGTATAATATAGGTGTAATGTGATAGGAAGGAGGACGCATGGCCAGAACAGCCGACAGGCAGAACACTGCAAAAATAGCTTTAAGAAACAAGGTATGGTATGTAGCCTTTTATATCCGTCTCTCACGCGAAGACAAGCGCGGAAAAGATGAATCTGAGAGCATTATCAACCAAAGACTGATTTTGACAGACTTCCTTAAACAGCAAGATGATGATGACGAGTATGTTTTTGTTGACGAATATGTTGATGACGGCGTAAGCGGCACGACAGACGAGGAACGCGAAAGCTATCAAAGGCTGTTAACCGATATCCAAAAGGGAAAAATCAACTGCGTGATCGTGAAGAACCTTGCCCGGAGCTTCCGCAACAATGGCGATCAGAGCTACTATCTTGGCGATTGGTTTCCGCGAAACAATGTACGGTTTATCTCTCTTTACCAGCAGCCCGTTGACACGTACAAAGACCCGCAAAACGCGCAAAACATCTCGGTTCCGGTTCAGGGCGTTCTGAATGAGGAACATGCAAGAGGAACTTCGGAAAGCGTCAGGAGGACCTTTGACAAGAAGCGTGAAAAAGGTCTGCATATTGGCTCGTTTGCCGCCTATGGCTATCAGAAAGACCCGAAGGACAAAAACGCTCTTATTATCGATGAGGAAGCCGCAGAAAACGTTAAAAGCATTTACGCTTGGTTTTTAGAGGGCATGAGCAAAAATGCGATTGTTCGCATGTTGAACGAAAGCGGCATATTATGCCCATCAGCGTATAAGAAAAGCAAGGGGATGAAATACAAGAATCCCAATGGCAAGGGTGGCAATCCTCTATGGTGCGCCATGACGGTCACCAACATGCTGAAAAACCGTCTTTATGTTGGTGATATGGTGCAGGGGCGTTATCGCATCAAGAGTTATAAAATTCATGTGCAGGAAACAGTTCCCGAAGATGAATGGTTCATTGTCGAAAATACCCATGAGCCAATCATCAGCCGTGAAAATTTTACTAAGGTGCAGGAGCTTTTGAAAAAGGATACCCGTACCGCACCAAAGCAAAAAACGTTATATTTGTTTAGTGGGTTCCTACGCTGCGCAGATTGCGGCAAGGCCATGACACGAAGCGCAGTTAGGGGGAATGTGTATTACTACTGCCGCACTTACAAAGATCAATCCAAAGCTGCTTGTACGAAGCACACGATGAAGCACAATCATTTAGAACAAGCGGTTTTGTATGCCATCAAACAACAGGTTTACATTGCGGTATCTCTTTCAGAAATGGTTTCACGGATTAACAAAGCTCCGCTCCAGAAAAACCAGTCTATCCGTCTGAATGAACGAATAGCTTCCAAGGAAAAAGAACTGTCCAAGATTTCACGCTATAAGCAAAGCATTTATCAGGACTGGAAAGACGGCGAAATTTCTTATAAGGATTATCACCAAATGAAAGAGGACTATGAGCAGCAAATCGAAGCCATTAACGAAGTTATAAGGAACCTGGAAGAAGAAAAGGCAGTGTTTGAAAATGGGGTCGATGTAGAAAATCCATTTTTAGCAACTTTCCGAAAATACGAAAACATTAACAAACTGATAAGGGATATTTTAATTGAACTTGTTGACACCATTAAAGTATACGAAAATGGAAATATCAGTGTAAAACTGAAATTCGCCAACGAGTACCGAAGAGTTGCGGAATACATTAAGGTTCAATACCTCTAAGAACGCGGTTTGAGAACCGCATTTTTAACGGCAGTTTGTTTTCCTAATATAAATGTTCCGGTGTCGCCCGTAGCACCGGTCGGCCCAGCAGCGCCCGCAGCGCCCGTAGGTCCGGTTACGCCAGCGTCGCCCGTGGCACCCGTGGGTCCGGTCGGTCCGGCGTCGCCCGTGGCACCCGTGGTTCCAGTAGCGCCCGCGTCCCCCGTGGTTCCAGTCGGCCCGGCAGCACCGACGTCGCCCGTGGCACCCGTCGGTCCAGTAGCGCCTGCGTCACCCGCAGCGCCCGTCGGTCCGGTAGCACCAGCGTCGCCCGTGGCACCCGTCGCACCAGTAGCGCCCGCGTCTCCAGTTGGCCCGGTAGCGCCAGGGTCGCCCGTGGCCCCCGTCGGTCCGGTAGCACCGGCGTCGCCCGTGGCCCCCGTCGGTCCGGTAGCACCGGCGTCGCCCGTGGCACCCGTCGGGCCCGTCAGCCCTGTTGGTCCGGGTGGTCCGGTCGGTCCAGTCGGCCCTGTTACGCCGCCGCCCGTCTCCACTAGCAATCCGACATCATCTACCAAGACATCAGCCGAGCCTGCAGCGGGCAGTGTATTAATGAGAAGGAATGCTACCACAGCGCCTTCTGGAGCAGGGCTAACCGCTGAGGAAAGCACTGCCCAGGCTTCGCTTGCCACAGCAGGGATTTGATCCGGTGTGACGAGAAGCGTCAGACCCTGGGCAAGCTGGGTGAACGAACTGTCCCAATAGGATACTTGCACAAGCACAGATGGGGCCGGGGAAGCTCCAACCTTGGCGAGGGCAAACTGAAACTGGGGTGTGTCTCCTGCTGTAACAGGTACATATTGCGATATATACGAAGAGCTTGCCCCGTCATGCAATTGTGCCGAATAGGTTCCCGAATGCTTGTACACGTTCGTTATGCTTGCATTTGACGGAATCCACGGTGTGAATGCGCCGCTCTCAAATCCGCCGTTGGTGACCAAATTTTCAATTGCCATTTTCATACCTCCTATAATAAGCAGCAAAAAATCTCCCATACCCAGGCCACTTTCCGGATAAGCGACCCCAGTATTTCCAGCTGCATTTTGTACTTCTGGTGCCTGCCTCCTCTCTAAAAAACTAACCTCACGAAATATGAAGTCACTTTATTCTATGAAATTAATAGCCGACCCGTTCCGTGTTATTTTCATTATCATAGAGTTATAGATTGTAAAATCCGCGGTTGCGGTGGCCCAGCCCTCCCCATAATAAGTCGAACGGATAAAGTCCCAACATAGGCCTTTATCCGTTTCACGATTATTAATGGCTTCTATTGCTACGGGACACGACGCTATACCCGTTAAGACGGTACGGCTGTCCACACTTGCTCAGAATCTTTACTCACCCTGGTCAGCTTGTTTCTTCCGCTCAACTTGTATCGCGTGTATACACGAGCTTTAAGGAATGCTCAGGAATTTCCCTCTTGTTTTAATAAAAAAACTCTGGGACAATAATACTCATATATATCAGTTGAACTAAAGAAACGGAAGTGGATAGCCGGAGTGTGAAAGGATTCTGGACAAGCGAAGCGCTCGCCTATGTTCCCGGATTTCCCCTATTACGACCATTCATTCAAGAATCCGGGAACAACAACGATCGGAGAACCTTTCACACGCAGGCCTTGCCTGATTTTCTTTCGTTTAACTTATATAGACTGTGATTTCGATCCGGAGGAGCCTCCGGTGAACAATAGAGAACGTGCGAATTTACAGCATTGAAAAGAGGGTATACATGAATAAGCAATCCATCTATGGATTAACGAGAGAGCAGCTTGTGACGTGGCTGTCTGAGCGGGGGCACAAGAAATTCCGGGCCATGCAGGTGTGGGATTGGCTGTACAGGAAACGGATTACGGAATTTTCCGCGATGGAGGATGTTAACAAGGACTGCCTGAACCTGCTTGAAGAGCATTTTGCTATTGTCACCTTGACCGAGCATATGAGACAGGAGTCGGCGGACGGCACGATCAAGTTTCTGTTTCGGCTAGAGGACGGCAATCTGATTGAAACGGTGCTGATGAAACACAAATTCGGCTTGTCCGTATGCGTAACGACCCAGGTGGGCTGCAATATTGGCTGCAGCTTCTGCGCCAGCGGTCTGCTTGCCAAGAGCAGGGATTTGACCAGCGGCGAGATTGCCGGGCAAATCATGAAGGTTCAGCTTCATCTGGATCAACTGTTGAATGATGAGAAGGTAAGTCATGTTGTCGTCATGGGGATTGGCGAGCCGTTCGACAACTATGAGCATATGTCCAATTTCATTGAAGTCATTAAAGATCACAAAGGACTTGCGATTGGAGCGCGGCGCATTACCGTGTCTACAAGCGGTTTGGCTAAAAAGATTGAGGAGTTTGCCGATAGCAGTCTGGGTGTAAACCTGGCAGTATCCCTGCACGCGCCCAATAATGAACTTCGCACTCGGATTATGAAGATTAATCGGGCTATTCCAATTGAGAAGTTGATGGAATCCATCCGTTACTATTTGAACAAGACGAAGCGGCGGATTACGATTGAATACATTTTGCTCAAAGATGTCAATGATCAACAGGAACATGCTCTTGAACTGGCAGAGCTGATTCGGGATATTAGCCAACTGGCGAACGTCAATCTGATTCCCTACAATCCG
This sequence comes from Paenibacillus roseus, assembly GCF_016424485.1. Classification (GTDB taxonomy): domain Bacteria; phylum Bacillota; class Bacilli; order Paenibacillales; family Paenibacillaceae; genus Paenibacillus_D; species Paenibacillus_D roseus. The sequence continues at coordinate 15,824 of NZ_JAELUP010000022.1, read as the reverse complement.
GTGGATGAGCATAGCCAGTACCAGCGGAGTGAGCGGGAGTCCATCCGGGATTTTTATGACACGCTCAAAAAGCAGGGCATCAGTTGCAGCGTACGGCTTGAGCACGGGACAGATATTGATGCCGCCTGCGGACAGCTAAGAAGCAAGCAGATCAAGAAGCCTGGTCGTTCCGCCCTTGCTGAGACAGTGCAGAATTGAGTTTTTAAGGGGAAAGCTGCGGGATAGAGCACGGCAACGGCATTTGCGCCCGGAAGCCTACCCGTGGAGATACGTATGCAACAGCAACAAGCGCACCCGGTACCGGATGCGCTTGTTTGGCGCTTCAAATTGATTCTGCCGAAGGCCGACTAGAGGAGACTGCAATGATGTTTGCTCCCAACTCGTACGCTTCTTTTCCCGGAGGTATCCTCATGCGCGGGCTTTTTTTGTTATGATAGAAAGCAAGCAACATGTCTTCTGCATCATTTATAAAGGCGTAAAAGCTGAATCCATTAACAAGCTAAAGAGGAGAGAAACCGATGAAGCCGCGTGTTTATATTGCAAGAGCCTTGCCCGAGGAAGTGCTGCATTATGTGGAGGAACACTGCGAGGTTAGACAATGGCAAGGGACGCAAGCGATTACTCGTGAGCAATTGGCAGATGAAATTGATGATGCGGAGGGCTTGCTGGTAACGGGGACGCTTGTAGGAGATGATGTTCTGGAGGCAGGCAAGCAGCTTCGAGTCGTGAGCAACTTATCTGTCGGATATGACAACCTCGACGTAGATGCTTTGAAGCGATATGGAATCACAGCCGGGCATACGCCGTATGTATTGGACGATACAGTGGCTGATTTGGCCTTTGCTTTGATTTTGTCGACTGCCAGACGGGTAGCGGAGCTGGACAAGCTGGTGAAAGAGGGCCGCTGGCGCAAAGGGATGGACAGTGCATTGTTCGGTGCAGATGTTCATCATGCGAAGCTGGGCATTATCGGGATGGGCCGCATCGGAGAAGCGATTGCCAGAAGGGCAAAATTCGGTTTTGAAATGAATGTTGCCTACTATAATCGCAGCCGCAAGCCAGAGGTGGAGGAGCAGCTTGGGATTCAGTACAATTCTTTCGAGGAACTGCTTCAAACGTCCGATTTCATCGTACTTATGACACCACTCACAGCACAGACGCGAGGTCTGATTGGCGAGACCCAATTCGCCATGATGAAGCGCAGCGCCATTTTCATTAATGTATCCCGCGGCGGGACGGTAGATGAGCAGGCACTGGTGGGGGCGCTGGAGAGCGGGCAAATTTATGCGGCGGGACTGGATGTCTATGAGCAGGAGCCGGTCAACCCGGATCATCCACTGCTCAAGCTGGATAATGTCGTGACCTTGCCGCATCTGGGTTCCGCTACTGCAAATACAAGGCTGCAAATGGCTTACGTCGCAGCCCGGAATCTGGTACATGCATTAACCGGCGAGGGGAAAGTCTATATCCTTCCGGAACTCCAATCTAAATAGAGGGCTATTTTTGTTGGAGGCACTGTTGCGGGCTGATTTTCACGGCTATTATAATTAAGCAGGGAGAGCATGACCCGTGAGGGTAGCTCTCCCTGTTCTACTTTGTGGCCTGAATCTGATGTTATACGAGCCGCCAGGCGAAATTTTCCGACTTCCAAAATACCTGTAAGCCCATATGTATCTACGAATTTCTCTCTCCTTCTTCGCATTAACTGGTTCACATGCTTAACCGACTCCTCTTCCCAAATCTCCCACCTCGACTTCTCTGTTTCTCACTATTCCTCGTGATCGCAACGGTTTGGAAAAACTCAGACAGCATCTCGTCACATTGAAGCTGCAACTGCAGGATCTCCCGCCCGCCGTCTTCAAAAAACAGGCGGAATGCGCAATCGCCGGAACTGTGTTTAGATCCCATTTAGATCCGTCTGGTAAAATCGGTAATTGTCTGCAAGTTGAAAGATTATGAGGAGGGAAATTGAACTTGTATAAACGCCTATTAAGTCTGTTCCTATTGTCTTGTATACTCCTAACCTTAATGCCTCCTGGGATTTTTGCCGCTTCACCGACTTCTGTCAAATATGCGGCAGCAACCCAAACGGCTGCGCAGCCCGTGTCTCAAAGCTTGTTTGAAGACGTGGCACCCTCGTCCTGGTTCTATGGTGCTGGCATGTATGTCAAGCAGAATGGCTTATTCAGCGGCACAAGCAAGGATCGCTTTTCGCCTGACGCAACCATGAGTCGTGCCATGTTTGTTACTGTACTTGGGCGAATCGCCAAAGTGGATGCAAGTCAATACAAAACTTCCGCATTTACAGATGTGCAGCCGGGCGATTGGTATGCGCCTTATGTGCAATGGGCAATCGAACGCGGCATTACAAGCGGAACCGGCAGCAACAGATTTTCGCCGGACGCCGCTATTTCAAGAGAGCAGATGGCAACGCTGACATTGAAGTATTTTGAAGGCGATCGTATTCCTTATCAAACAAACGACATTACATCTACGCCTAACGACATCTCGGACATTTCGCCATGGGCGGTTGATGCGGCGTTAAAGCTTTGGCAGTCCGGCTTGTTTACCGGAGATACAAACGGCAATTTCCAACCGCGTTCAAAGGCGACTCGCGCTGAAGCGGCCGCGCTTATTATGCGTATGGACAAAGTCGCGAGGGCCAGCGACGGCATAACCTATACGGTTGCGTTTAACCCAAACGGCGGCTCGCCGATCGACAGCCTGAGTCTGAAGCGAGGCGAATCGCTGAATCAGCTTCCACTCGCCTTCAAGCAAGGCTACATTTTCAATGGGTGGTATAAGGATCGTGCTTTCACGCAACCGGTCATGAATGGTGATTCCGTCAAGAGCGACATGACCTTGTATGCCAATTATATTGCATCGTCCGATGATGCCGTGAAAATCATTCCGAATGCATACGCAATGGATCAGGCGCCAAACTTCAAGATCACCGTGACAGATTCTACAGGTAAAATGACGGCGGCGGCTGTTCAAGCCGGCATGAAATTCAAATCTCCGTCCAATCCTGATTTTGCAGGAATTACGGTAACCGGCTCGAAGGGCAACTTTACTGTAGCTGCAAAAAACAGTGCATTCGAAGCGGGCAACACCTATCAAATCAATTTGACGAACAAGAATCTTACTTTTACAGGCAAAGACGCAACGACCAGAAATTATATTTTTAGTATTGCCAAAAAAGAGGTCATGCGGCTGCCTCTAAATCCTTACATGATTTATTTGAAGTTTTCCGATATCTCTCAGATGAGCCTGAATGGAACACCCGTTGCTTCCCCTTCGATCGCTGTAATGAGCGCGAACGTTGGCGGCGGATCGGGTCCGAACCCGGCCCCTGCTGCGAGCGGCACCTTTCGCTATGACGGAAATACACGCTTGAAGGTGGGTGATACCGTCTCCGTTTACGAAGGGACTCGTCCCGATCTGCGCACTTTGGATACTTCTGATGATGGCGATATCGCTTATGTAGCGATCACTGCGATCAACGGAAATATCTATTCCTACACCAGCGCAGACCCGATGAACGTTCTGCTTAAACCGCACGTGCTGCCGGTCGACCCTGCGTCGGACACCGACGGGGACAGGTCGAATCGCTCCATCACGGTCGCTCCGGCCTCGATGGATTATTCCGACGCCAAATATGCGCCTATGGGTCTTAACGCCGCTACCGTTGCCAGAGTCGGGGACTTCCTCGCGCTCGTCAATATGCGTACGGGAGCCTCTTCAGGCTACGGGAAAGTGACGTCCGTCTCCAACGTGGGGAATAATTATGTAATTGCTTATACCGATGCCACACAAGATGACATTACTCACGCCCTGGATTTCTATAAGCGGGAAGCGATTAACGGAGCCGACCTGTTGTCGCAAGCCGATATCGCTGCTTTGGAGGATCAAATCAAGCAGCAAGCGCTGGCAAGCGGATTTGTCGATGAAGCTGCAAACTATTTGTCGACTGCCGCTTTGCAAACCGATAGCTTCAAAACGTTGATTGCAGCCAGCGCCTCAGCGGCCTCGCAGAAAGACAAAAAACCGGAAGTCCACATCCTCTCCGCGAAACCGGGAGAAGAGAATGCGGAAGTTACCCTGCACAACTTGCAAGTTTCAGCAGACATAGGCACGACGTTATCCCATTTTCAGAGAAAGTCCGGTTTGCGTCTGAATCTCGCAGTTTCAAGCGATATTCAAGTTTCGACAGGCGCGGACAATGATATCCTTATCCATATGAGCGCTGCATTTACTGAAGAAATCGCTTTGAGTGTGGGTGTAAACGGCAATACGGTTTGGGGATATATCGATTTGGGACTTTTCGATCTCCCGTATCCCAAGGACTATCAAGCCAGCGCCAACCTGGACGCCTTCACGTTTACGAGCATTGACGCGTCTGCGCAGATCGGAACCGTGGCAGCGGATACTCCACGTGATCGCTGGGCCAATATCTGGGATACTGCCAAAAACAAAGTAGACATCAAGGCGCAGCTGAAAGCGGTGCTGCAGCAGTCGCCTTCCGCTCCGGCCACGGTAAACGCCAATACGTTGGTGGAAAGCTATCAAGCCATGCTGAAGAACGAGACGGATTGGGTTGACCTGGTAGAAAAAGAAATCTTCGAATACGACCAACGCCTGTTATTGGGTCTTCTTCACATCAACTTTAAAGGGAATTTTGTCATCAGCATGAATCCAAATATTGCCTTGGGTATCGGCTTCAGCTATGAATCCGCGAAGAGATATACAGCGAGCTTTAAGCTCAGCGAAGGATCGCCTTCTTTCGGTACTGTTGATTTGCCGGGCGACGGCACCTATAATTTCTATTTCTATGTGATGGGAACTTTGGGGCTGAAGGCAGGAATTCGACTCGAACTGGCGGCAGGTTTGTTCCATATCGAATTGGACAGTGTCGGGATCACGGCAGAGGGTGGCGCTTACCTCCAACTCTACGGGTATTTCTATTACCAACTCTCATCATCGGAGCCTACAAAAACGTTAGGATCGCTGTTTCTGGAGATCGGCATGTATGTGGAGGCAGAGTGGGGGGCGCAGATCTTCGGCGGTTCAATCTCGTATTCCGACCTCTTTTATAGTGAGTACTGGCCGCTTTATAGGGCTGGCACACCGATTGGTCATTTCATCGGTTTCGCTTACAAAGAAGAAGAAGCGCCTTCCTTCGTCGCCTTTGAGCAAAAAAGTTTCCCATCGATCGATGACGCCTTGAAACTGAACGATTTGAATTTAATAACGGGCGATATCAGTATAGGTAAAGATCGTCCACAGAATTACACAATCACTTTTAATAACAATAAGTTTACTTACGATCCAAAGACATTCCGTGTAACCGTATCGCCGACAGCCACGGATGAAATTCTTACCAGCAGGATGACCGTAACGTGGAAGGGCTCAACGACGGGATTAAATTCCCTTCCCTTCTCGCGCAATATTGATTTGACCTGGTACAAGAGCGGATACCACTCTATAACCTTGAATCCTAATGTCCTATTAATAAACGGTCAAGATCCAACAGAAGAAGTTTGGGTGAACGAGTACGGGCGGGTCGTTCAGCCGGTTAACACGTCAATCAAAAATGTAAAAAAATTAACAAATGTGCCCAAAAGAACGGGCTATACATTCAAGGGATGGGCTTTGGATCCTGAAGGAAAGAAACCTTACATCATTCCTGGCACCATGCCAGCAGGAAATATAACGCTTTATGCGCAATGGACACCGCACACAAATATACCCTACCTGGTCGATTACATTACGGTAGATCCCGATACAGGGAACCGCACGACCAAGAAAAAAGATACTTTTTCCGGTACAGCAGGCGCTTCCGTTTCACCGGTACCGATCCCAATCCAAGGCTATGATACACCGCCAACACGAACCATGACAATATTTGGAACCGGTTTATCGAAACTGAGCTACGAATACCTGCCTGCTACGCGCAAAATGACTTTCTATGCCGATCCGGGCGGAACCTCGATCGTTTATTCGGCCAGAAGCTTATCGAAGGTACCCGACAGTGCAGTACCGAATTTTACAAAACCCGGCTATGCCTTTTCTGGCTGGTCACAGGCCATTCCAAGCACAATGCCGTCAAGCGACACCACTTACACAGCGACCTGGAAGGTACGTACCGATACGCCTTACCGTGTTTCAAACAGGCTGCAAGGTCTCGGAAGCACTTCGCTTTACGTTGAAGCCGACACGGGAAGTTATCAAGGGACAACTGGTGCGCTAGCGGCGCCAGCGATCCAGCCTTATCCCGGCTTTACCTATGACCATAGCACAGCCTATGACAGCAGCGGTAAAGCATTGGCATCGAGTACGGTTGCAGCCGATGGAAGCCTTACGATCGTGCGTTATTACACGCGCAACAGCTACAACTTGAAGTTTGATGCAAACGGAGGCACTGGCGGTTCCACAGCTCGAGTTCAGTATGGCACAGCTATACAGGCGCCAACCGTAACGAGGTCAGGCTGTACTTTTACAGGGTGGTCGCCCGAGTCGGCAAGCACAATGCCTGCCCAAGACGCATCCTATTCTGCACAATGGAATTGTCCGTCATCGCCATCGGTGCCGGTGCTTAGCGGGGCCAAATCGGTTCTGTCCAATGCGAACGGGAATGTGAGCGGGAACAGTATATCGGCTCCGAGCACCCTGACTGTAGGTCAGTTGTTGAGCGGGTTAACGGTATCCCCGCACGCTACCGCCAAAGTGTTGGATCAAGCCTTGACACCTGTAACCGATCAGACGGCCGATATCACTTCAAGTATGATCGTACGCGTAACCGCTCAAAATTCGACTACTGCGGATTATGTGATTCTGTACAACGACGTAACCTTGACCACGACATCGCCCAGCTATCAAATTGATCCGGTCGCAGGGACGATTACCGTTCCTCTGTATACTTATGGTATGACTCTGGCTATAACTGCACCGCCAAATGGAAGCTATAAGGTCTATGACCAGAACAACACAGAAATTTCACACGGATATTCTATGCAAAGCGGAGACACGTTAATCGTAACCGCGCAGGACGGTACTCAAAAGACGTATACCTTTATCGTACAGTAAGTTTATAATGAAATTGCCCGCAGCTGGTCACAGCAGGCGGGCGATTTATTTTCCGACGCTATTTGTTCAGAGCGTTTTTTTCATTTCATAGTACCTGGCTTTTTTCTCATCGCCGCATTCCCTATGAAATTGGATCAGAATATTCAATGCATTGTCGAACCTTACCTCGTAAAGTTGCTGTATACTTAACGTCCATGAGTAAAATTTATTTTCAAATAACATGCCTTTGTACAACTCCACCATTTGCTCGAGGATTTCCATTTTACTCTTGTCTGCATTATAATTTTCACTGAAGCGATCGAACTCCAGCAAATCCACTTTAATGTCTTCGATGTTGAGCCAAATGTTCCCGAGTCTGCTTTTGATCAAATGATGGATTCCAAAAGCGTCGAATCGCTTCTTTAAGTTATATTGCGTCGTATATAAGTTTGCATAACCTTTATCCAGCCCCAAATTGGGCCACAAGTCATGAATGATTCGTTCTCTGGGCACGTACTTGCCGTTCATGCATAGCAAATAGGCGAGAAGCTCTTCCGTTTTTTTGGTTCGCCAATTGTCGTCGATCAATTTCCCGTCTATAAATACGGAAAAATCGCCAAAGCACTTCATCTCAATTTTGTGTCCCATGCCGCTTTTGCTTCTAATCTTCTTTATTTTTTCCAACGTGACATAGAGCTGTTCGTACTTCACCGGCTTAACGAGAAAATCCAATGCTTTTGTTTCAAGCGTGTCCGACACATAGGCATGGTAAGCGGATGTAAAAACAAAATCCATATCCGGTCTTTTTTTGAACATCATCCCCAACAAGGTTATGCCATCAATCTCCGGCATTTCGATATCCAGAAAAGCAAGGTCGGGCTGTATGCTGCTCATTTCTTCCAAGGCTGTTGCAGGATCTTCATACATCGCAACGACTTCGACATCCGCAATGTTCTCCAACTTGCTCTTCAAGTTCCGCAGCGCATAATATTCGTCGTCTACAATAATAACTTTCATGGCTGCTCCTTAATGGGTACATCAAAACGAACCGCAGTTCCTTTACCCTTCTCGCTGACGATTTGAAGCTGCGTTCCATACTCGGCCTGAAGCCGCGCGTTTATATTGGCAAGCCCAATGCCCTTGTTGGGCGAGTATTCAAGCAGTTTATATTTGTCCGCGTCTTCAATGCCGACGCCGTCGTCTTCTACCGTGATCAAGTAGCCGTGTTCGAGTTCTTTAGCCCTGATCGTGACAGTTCCTGCAATTTTCCTTTTGCGTATACCGTGTTTAATCGCATTTTCTACCAAGGGTTGAATAACCAAGCGCGGCACCTTCAACTGAATGCCTGGATCAATATCATAGTTGACAAATATTTTGTCCGGGAATCGGGCTTGCTCAATGCGAACATAAAACTTGACTGCATCCAACTCCTCATGAATAGAAATATATCTTTCCGAATTGCTGTAATCGAATATATTTCTGAGATAATGGGATAAATCGTTGACCAAGCTTCCTGCTTTTTCTTTGTTTTCAGCAATAACCCCTTCTATCACATTCAAGGTGTTGTGAATAAAATGCGGATCCATTTGTGCCCGTATGAAAGCAAGCTCAAACTGCCTGGATTGAATTTCAGAATTTTCAAATCGAATTTGATTGCGTTGCTTCTCTTCATTTAAATCATTAATGATTTCTGCGAGAGACAGGGCAAAAGCGGTAGCGGACACACAAGAAAGAAAAAATAAGTAATAAATCATAATGTAACTTTGAGGCAGCACTCCGAAAACCATCAAATTGAACAGGATTACCGATACAATACACAAGAGCCATGCCGTTATGAGTTGCGGTGAACGAATAATTTTGTTCCTTATTCCTTTAAACATAATTATAAAATACAATACATACACCACAGAAGATACGCCCGCGCCAAATGCCCCCAGATTTTTACTGATGAAAAGAAACAGCAATAAAGTGATGGGGAAGTAAACGATGAGCAGTTTTAAACAAAAATCGATCTTGGGAAACCTGGTTTGGGTCTGAAAAATCGCTCTCATAAAAATGACGATGGCAAGCGACATGAGAATGCCAGTGCCCGCGGAATATTCCGCAATCCAATGGGTGTACTTGAAGCCCGTGATGTTTAAAAGGCCCGTCGTTGCTGCATTCCATAACAAGGTGGTAAAAACAAAAAAGCAGTATTTTATAAAAGTTTTGTTTTTTATGGCTAAGCCCGTGACCAAATTATAAAAAAACAATGCCGCCAAAACACCGAATAAGATGCCCCCTGCCCAGACATTTATCATGCTTGTCTTCCTGAAGAGATCGTCATTTACGAGTTGGACAATAAAGTTCTGCCCGTATAACGATTTGCTTGTCATGTATATGTACTGATTATGATCAAAATGAGACGGGATTTTGAATGCGGGGTATACATAACCAATCTCATCGGAATTGCTCTTATACGCGAATCCGAAATGCTTTGTTACGTAATCGTTATTTGTAGGGAGATAAATCGTTACATCCTCAAAAAGAGTGTTGTTAATTGTAAGGTAATGGATTTCATCCGCGTTATACCGATTTAATTTTATTTTGAACCATAACCGAACTGAAGAATAGCCAGCCTTGGAATAGTTGCCAGGCAAAGCTACGAATTGATCGCTCACTTTAACATCGGACAAGGTCATTTTTCCTGAATTGTCCTTTAAAATTTCCATACTGATATCTTCTCTGGATTTGTTCGCATCCTGAAAGTAAATGAAGAAAACGAATGCGGTACAAAGCGATATGGCTAAAAGAATGGTCATTATTTTCATTGAAAATTTAGTAGATTCCGATCTCATAAACAGACTCCCTAGTAAACTCGGACGGTGTCGACTCTTGGAGCAATTCTACCATGGTTCCATTCATCCATCAATCTGTCAATCTGTCCTTGCAGACACGACGGCCCCACGCTTACGATTCGGATGAGGCGCTTTCGGAATTGGATTCATTCAGCATAATGCTTATTTCAAATAAAACCGGGCCTCAACGGGATTATGATCACTGTTCTCGTAGTGAAAATCGGCTGTATGAACGGACATGACCCCGACATTGGATGAGACAAGAAAGCCATCAATTACGGCCCTGAAATTGACTCCTTCTGCATAGGGAATATCTGCTGTTCGCACTGTCGGCACGTTCTTGTCGACTCCCCATTGGAATCCTTCAGGCTGAAAAGACTCCGGCATGTCTGCAAGCCACTCGGGCCATTCCTGTATAGCAGGAAAATCATCCGTGTTCGTCCCAGGCAGAGAGTGGTTCCAGTCACCTCCCACAATAATATAACTGCCCTTGGCCTGTTCTTGTACCAGATAGTTGGAAAGGTAATCAAGCTGCTGCTTGCGAATGTATCCTCCCTTGTCAAAGGCAGAGAGATGAAGGTTAATGAGCACAAGCTCTTTACCGTTATCTACAGGATATCGGCTTTCTATGAAAGCCCGGTCCAGGTCAAGCTGCTGAATTGGCCAGCTTTCCTTGCCAGGCAGGTCAAATCTGCGATTGCTGGTACTGTTGTACGTGGATAATGTCAGCAGTCCGCTGTTTACGACGCCCATTGGATTCAATACCGGGACTGGGACCCACAATACCTTGTAATTATACGCAAATACGGTGCTGTAATCGGGGAGAGCCTGAGAGATAACAGCTGCCTGATTCATATAATGACTGCGAGATGAATTCGTATCGATTTCTTGCAGCAAATAAAAATCGGATTTCGCTTCAATCAGTAGAGAAGTAACCGCTGTCAAATTGGCTCGAGTCTGAGCTTCGCTGCGCGAACGCGACATTTTACCCCCGTCCATGAAGAAATCCTGGCCCCGATCCATGCCCCCATAGCCAATATTAAAGGTTATTACATTAAAAGGTTGTTGGTGATCCACTATACGCTGCGGATTGTTCGCGACTCCAATGTCTTCGATCTCGTTCGGTATATAATCGGTCACTGTAATTGCAGCCAGAAATCCAATCGCCAGCAGGAGAATGGACAATAGCGCAATTGCGCTAGTCAGGAATAATTTTCTTTTCATTAAGGTCTCCACTATGCAAGTTTAGAAAAATTAAGTATCAGGAAATGTCCGCTTCCAGGCGGGTCAATAAATAATCCCAGCCATAACATTCGACATCGATCATATTAGTTCCTTGTTTTGGCGGCCGAGATTTCGCTGCGGCCGCACAGAACAAGAAGCAGGCGACGGATTGTGTTAGCCGCTGTACTTCCGAAGAAGATAACCGTACAATATAAGGTAAGCCTATATAAATGATATGAAAGAACGGAGCATACCTATGTCAAAGGAAGAAATTATTCTGACTAAAGAAGGATTAGATAAGCTGCAGGCAGAGCTGGATGATCTGAAATATGTCAAACGCAAAGAGCTGGCGGCTCGTATCAAGCTGGCGATCAGCTACGGCGACTTGAAGGAAAACAGCGAGTATCATTCGGCCAAGGACGATCAGGCGTTCATGGAGACACGAATCATGCAGCTTGAGAAAATGCTGAATAAAGCCAAGGTTGTAGAAGCGACCAGAATAGATCTGAGCACGGTTCAGATCGGTACTACAGTCATTCTGAATGACATTGAGTTCTCCGAGAATGTGGAGTACAAGATCGTTGGCCCGGCAGAGGCGGATGTAGCAGATAACAAGATTTCATATGAAAGCCCGCTTGGCAAGGAACTGCTGGGAAAAAAGGTTGGAGACACAATCCGCGTAGCTGCGCCAGTGGGCGAGATTCAATATGAACTGCTGGAAATCAGGGCGGTATAGGGAGGATTAAACAAACATATTGCCTTGCCTGACCCTCACTCGTTCAACTAAGATACTTGAGTGTTGCGAATTCCTTTGTGAAAACAGAAAAAAGGCACACCTGTGGTAGGCACGGAAATTCAGCGGATCAGGCAGAGATTTTAAGATGCTTAAGAATGTCGAATAACGGTTTCTTCTCCAAGGCTTGCTGATACACATAAAGGATGATTTGCCCGAAGAACTTTTCACGGATGCGGCGTACGACATCGCCAAGCGTCAATTCTACCGAGTGGGTCATCCATTCTTGTCGCTGAAACTCCAGGAAATTCTGTGTCAGGAATTGTATGGCCCAAAAGCGCTGAATGCTGTGAAAGGAAAGCAACTGGTATTGGTCGAAGCCCAACAGCTCCTTGAAATAACGATACCCCGTCTCAATATTCCAGCGAACGTGATAATATTGCTGATGGTAACAAGATCCAGCGATAGATCCGTACACAGGAGACAAACCTGCGGTTTGCTTGATGTGGCGTAAACGTCTTTCCAGGATAGCAGTAGCTTGACGTTTTCGATTTCGCTGACGGGCCCCTCATAAGGATACACCCAGTACGTCCCCTGACCGTCCACCGTAACGGAGCGGAGATCAGATTTACGGATGTGCTGCTCGGCGAAATCGCTGATCTTAATCGTCATGCCCGATGGACAAATGAGCCGATTGGTTCTCAATGCGGCAATGACATGAAATCCTTTGCGATTGCAGGCATTAATGACTTTTTCGCTGGTGTACCAGCTATTCATCAAGACGTAGACGTGCTCATCATCGTTTGCGGGAAATGCTTCAATCATTTCCACAGCCAGATCATTTTTGCTCTTGAAATCGATTCGCTGTGCCTCACCATATTCGCTCTGATAGTAAGGACGAAAATCGAAGGCGTACGACTGGCCCGCACTGACGATATGCGTCGTAACGAGATTATGACACCATATAGAGCGGCCTTCTTCGTGCGAATACTGAAAGCTGAGTGCTTCCATCTTTTTGGTCGACTTGTCTTTCTTACAACAAGTGTCGTCCACGATCAGGAATATGAGTCTTCTGGCATCGCCACTTTTCAATTGCTTAGTGCGAATTCTCGTCATGATTGCCGCCATACGCCGCCGCTACATACGACTCACGCACCAGGGAGAGTGATTCAGAAAGTTCGTTACGTTACTCAGATGACGATCCCCACGGGCTGCATTTCGAATTTGCGTCATATTCTTACGTCCAGCACACAGAATGATGCCATGGACGAGGGTAAACAAATGACCGAGTTGTGGCTTAGAAAATTCCAACTTCAGCGCCAAAATAAACTTGACGATAGGCAAGTAGAGGGATACCATGAGATTGGGACATCTCCTTTTCTTGGAAATTGTGGTCTGGTAAACGACAATTTCTCTATCCAAGGGCGATGTCCTTCTTCTGTTTATTCGTTCGACGAAGCTTCTCAATTACTGGTTTTTAGTGACTTAACTCGACGGCGATATTTTCGCAACACTCAAGCTAACGACATTGAGCACAAGGGGAGTTCCATCCTGGTCCCGTCACTTCGGGAAAACATTTCATCCATAAATATTCGACAGTGATTGTGCCAGTTCCTTGTTTGGGGAGGACAAGATACCGTTGTGGCCGCACAGAACAAGAAGCAGGCGACAGATTGAGTTAGCCGCTGTACTTCCGGGAGATAACCGTACAATATAAGGTAACCCTATAAATGAAAGAACGGAGTATACCTATGTCGAACGAAGAAATTATCTTAACCAAAGAAGGACTGGAAAAGCTGCAGGCTGAGCTGAATGATCTGAAATATGTCAAGCGCAAAGAACTGGCGGCGCGTATTAAGCTGGCGATCAGCTACGGTGACTTGAAGGAGAACAGCGAGTATCACTCCGCCAAGGAGGATCAGGCGTTCATGGAGACGCGGATCATGCAGCTCGAGAAAATGCTGAATAAAGCCAAGGTTGTAGAGGAAGGAAAGATAGACCTTAGCACAATCCAGATCCGTACTACAGTCATTCTGAATGACATTGAGTTCTCCGAGAAGGTGGAGTACAAGATCGTTGGCCCGGCAGAGGCGGATGTAGCCGATAACAAGATTTCATACGAAAGCCCGCTTGGTAAGGAACTATTGGGTAAAAAGATCGGCGACACGATCCGAGTAGCTGCACCTATGGGCGAAATTCAGTATGAGTTGCTGGAGATTAGGGCGGTATAGAGCAACAGAGATGGACAATGCAAAAAGGCAGGGACAGCCCAGAAAGTCAGTTTAACTGACTTTTTGGGCTGTCCCTGTGGAATCTTACTCATAATAAGCGACTTTCAAAGGAAGTCAATCAAATTCCCTTTGTGGTTTGGATCAGTTGTATGATTTTTGAAATTTGTCTGCTTTTTATTATGGATAGCGTCTTATGAAGAACTAGGCGTAGATTAGTGGGTGCGGAAGATTTAATAAATGGGCTATAATATTGATATTCAAGAATGGAACGAAACTATGAGATTCCACAAATATCTAAAATAGTTTTTTGTTAATCATATGTCATTTTTTAATTATTTTACTGAAATATACAGCTCATTTCAAGGCAACATCGTTCTCTACTGCATACGGGGAGTCATTTTCGTATAAAAAGAATCGTAACCACATAAAGCCAAACAAATGAGAGTACTGACTAATAGATCGACTTCAACGTATCCTTCCTAAACTGACTAGGCGTCTTAGAATGAAATCTTTTAAAAATCAAACTGAATTGTGAAGCACTGTTATATCCGACTAACTCGGCAATTTCTTTAATGGCTAATTTAGGATCTATCAGTAATTCTTTAGCAGCTTTCATTCTTAATTGATTAAGAAACAATATAGGGGATATCTTGAATACTTTTGAATAAGTATTGCTTAAATAAGTTGGATGCACGCCGACATAATCAGCCAGATCTTGGAGAGATATTGGAGTGTTGTAGTTTTTCCTGATATATCGATTTAATTGAATTAATCTAGAATCAATACGGTCCCGGCTATTTTGCAGCTGCTGGGGCTTTTTAAGATGTTCAAGAACCTTTATGATGTGCGAGCAGTATACTTCATCGAAGGCTTCCCCTGTTAATAGGGATACGAATGGGGCTTGCTCAAAGTCAGTTGAAAAAAAATCCTTTTGCATTTTAATCCCACACGTAAATTTAATTGCTCGTAATGTGACAGGATGAGTACTAATGTTTTGAATGGAAAACGAACCTTGACTGCATTGAAATAGACCCGGCGTCTCTTTGTTCAATTCAATCTTAATTCTGTTAAAGCGTACTTCTACAGCTCCATCTGATTTAATATAGATGAAGTCATGTTTGTTGGTATACCACTTTTCTAACTCTCCAGGGAATAAGACAACTTCACCAATCATTGTTTTCACTCTCATGATATCCCCCATCTCAAGAAATAATAACAACTGTACTTGCCCAAAATAAAATTGCTGCGAAAAATGCCGAGGCCACTTGCCAGTGTTCATTTCACTGCGGGATACGCTCCATCGCTTGCTTCAGTCGGAAAATTTCCCCAGTGAAGGAAAGAATATGCGCATGATGTACAAGGCGATCCACCAAAGCAGACGTCAGTTTCGTATCTCCAAAAATGGAAGTCCACTGGCCGAATTCCAGATTCGAGGTCACGATCACGCTTTGCTGTTCGTAGCAATCCGCGATCACATTAAACAGCAACTCGGAACCCGTCTGGTTAAACGGGACATACCCCACCTCATCTAAAATCAGGAGATCCATCTTTTTTATCTTCTCGCGAAATCGGCTGAGCGAGCCTGCCGCAAACTTTTCCTGCCGCAAGGAAACCAAATCGGAAGCCCGAAAGAACTGGACTGCGTGCCCTCGCCAGGGCAATCGCTTACGGAATCAGTCTGAAACGGGAATTTGAAGCACTCTGAGCAGGTAGTTATGATCCCAACTGCAAATT
>NZ_JAELUP010000021.1 GCF_016424485.1 Paenibacillus roseus | reverse complement strand
ATTTATTATAAATATAAATTATAATATTTTTTATATTATAATTCTTCTAATTTTGTAGATACCCAAGATATATAATCTTCTAAAGATACCGCTTCTACAACAATAGGCATAAAACCATGATTTACACCACATAATTCACTACATTGTCCATAAAAAACACCTTCTCTTTTAATAAATAAAGGTACTTGATTTAAACGGCCTGGAACTGCATCACACTTTATTCCTAAAGAAGGCACAGCCCAACTATGTAATACATCTGCAGCAGTAATAATTAAACGTACATGTGTCCTTACCGGAACTACCATTCTATTATCTACTTCTAACAGACGTAATTGACCTAATTCTAAATCATCATCTGGGATCATATAACTATCAAATGCTATTATTTGATCGTCTGATAAAGCATAATCACTATATTCATAAGACCAATACCATTGATGCCCTATAGCTTTAACTGTAACAGCCGGATCAACTACTTCATCTAAACTATATAATAATGCAAATGAAGGGATTGCAATAATTAATAGAATTAAACTTGGAGTAACTGTCCAAACAATTTCAATAAAAGTACCATGTATTATTTTTTCCGGAATAGGATTTCGTTTATAATTAAAATGATATAATGCACGGAATATTACCCAAAATACAAAAAAAAAAATAACTATACCAAAAAAAAATATATCGTGATGTAAATCAATAATACCCTGAGCAATTGGCGTTGCTGGATCTTGAAGACCTATTTGCCAATGCTCTGGAGCATCTGCTAATGAAATTATAGGACTAATAGCAAATATAAAAAATACTAATAATTGTTTCATACAAAAACTTTACTAAATTATCTAATTTCTTATTAAGAATTAATTCAAAAACTAAATTTTTTATAGAATAATTCATAATAACTAACTACAATTTTATATTAATTGCAATTTAATTAGTTTATAATTATATGAGCAAAGTGGGACTTGAACCCACGACTTTACGCTTATCAAGCGTATACTCTAACCAACTGAGTTACATGCTCTTGATTTATCAATATATTCAAAAAATAAATAACCTTTAATATAATGTATTATATATAGAATATCTCTATATAATCTACAATAAATTTACAATTTATTCCGGGCAGATGGCTGAGTGGTCTAAGGCGACCGACTGTAAATCGGTTGAATTTCTTCATCGTAGGTTCAAATCCTACTCTTCCCAATAAAACAAATATAAAAAACTAATATTCTGATGATCAACTCAATAAGACGTGATTTATCTCGTAGAACTTTATATAAAAAATACGAAAAAAGTAGATTGATATATAAATCATTAATAAATGATTCTTCGATTAACCCTCAAGATAAATTAACATACATATCAAAACTAAACCAACTTCCAAGAAATAGTTCTAAAGTACGCATTAAAAATAGATGTACTTTAACAGGACGAAGTCATGGAATACATAAATTCTATAGGATCTCTCGTATTAAAATAAGAGACCTAGCAAACAAAGGCTTATTAGTAGGCTACACTAAAGGCAGTTGGTAATTCTATTATCACTAATACACTATGTATTGAGATATCAACTCAATACGATAGAGTTATAGTGGAGTTCGCTGTCAGCCCCCTCCCGTGTCTTACGTCCTCTCCTTGTGTTGTCGTCTATTTCTTGGTTTGCTTCCTCCGAGTTATTACCGGTCGACTTTAATTACTTTACGTTTGTTCATGCCATTTCACTTTACCTGTTCGTGTTGTTTACACTCCAATATTCTTTACTTGCACGTTTCATTGATTCCTGCTTGTCTCCCTACTTACGTCCATAAAGTTGTATGTCTTATAACTCTCCCCCAGAGAGTGTATTCTATTTTCTGCACCAAGGTCTTAGCTCGCGTGAGATCTCTTGTACTTTACCCAGTTTTTACTTGTTTCGCTCGTAATCCTTGGTACCTTACCGCCTACAACACTTTCGTCGTTGACTTAGCCACGTACTCCCCACTTAATTCCTCCTCTCTTCCTTGCCGTAAGCCCTGGGTTAACTATGATTTTTAAAAGGGATTCCCCGCCAATTACCAATACAAAAGCGCTCTTTGCGTATTTGTATTGATAATTCCACGATTATCTTTTTAATCCTTTTAATTCCATATTATTATTACTAATAATACAGCGGTTCACCGCAAACACGGTGAAACCAATCATGTTAACCATTGGGATACGTATAAGTATAGAGTTTCGTCATAAGCCACCACCCCATCTACACAAACTAAATACATTTCTAAAGAAATTTATTAGCCACTTATGCCGATAGTACGATCAGATTAAATACCTTTAATCTTTTCTAAAGATTAAACTTTTAAAGTTTTTTCTCTATACAATCGACATTTATTTCAAAAAATAAAAAATTAATATTTAATAAATTTATAATTCAATTATTGAATATAATTTTAAAATAGATTTCTTTATAGATTTCTTATTCAATAAATGTATTTCTTATAGAGAGAATAAATATATTTTTTTTCATTGAAACATATATTAATGAACTAATTCTAAAGCATTAGAATCATTTCATTAATCTAAAAAAAATAAAAATCACTTCTTTTTCCCGACCTTGCTTTTTTAAGAAAGTCGGTCAGGAAAGGAAATCTTAAATCACTAAAATCATATCATTTCTCCAAAAGAACCAATGAACTTCTAGTCTTACCGCTAGTAGACCAGAAATTCATAGAGATAACCTCAAATGAGGTTATCAACACTTATCTTTTTTTCTTTTCATTGCATCAACAACAAATAATCTAATCACCGGCCGGCTAAAATGCGGCCGGTCTCTTAGATTATCACCCGTCTTTCTCTTCTTCGCTTAATAGAAAGAAATCAAGTATATTTTTTCTTTAATTGCATCAGTGATTAAAAACAATTAAGTTCAAAACGGCGGACGCTAAACAACCGGCCAAGTATCAATTAGTTTTAGTTTTCCTTGAATTACTATATATTAAAAACTAATTTAAATAAAACACCATTTTATTTTTATCAATATCAGCCAAGTAAATTTCCTTTTTTTTGTTTTATTACAATTAAAAAAGAAGTTTATAAATCTCTAATAGCTCAGTGGTAGAGCAAATGGCTGTTAACCATTAGGTCGTTGGTTCGAATCCAACTTGGGGAGATTTTAATTTAATAACGGGCTTATAGTTTAATGGTAGAACCCGTCGCTCATAACGACGTCGTTGTAGGTTCGAATCCTACTAAGCCCATTATTATAATTTTTTGTTTGTACTTTCAAAAATTAAAAGTAATTATTCATTATTTTTTTCAATGAAACGTTTTTCAATTTTAAAACAACCAATATTAAGTGTATTAAACGCTCATATTATTGAGTATCCTACACCAAGTAATATTAATTATTTGTGGGGTTTCGGTGTTTTAGCTGGAGTGTGTTTAGTAATTCAAATAGTTACAGGTATATTTTTAGCAATGCATTATACACCACATGTTGATTTAGCTTTTTTAAGTGTAGAACATATTATGAGAGATGTTGAAGGAGGTTGGTTTCTTCGTTATATGCATGCAAATGGTGCAAGTATGTTTTTTATTGTAGTTTATGCTCATATGTTTCGTGGTTTATATTTCGGAAGTTATGCATCTCCACGTGAATTTACATGGATTATAGGTGTAGTTATTTTATTATTAATGATTCTTACTGCATTTATAGGTTATGTATTACCCTGGGGTCAAATGAGTTTTTGGGGAGCTACTGTAATTACAAGTTTAGCTAGTGCTATACCAGTAGTAGGGAATAGTATAGTTACTTGGTTATGGGGTGGTTTTTCCATTGATAACGCTACACTAAATCGTTTTTTTAGTTTGCATTATTTATTACCTTTTGTTATAGCTGGATTAACGATAGTACATTTAGCTGCATTACATCAATACGGTTCCAATAATCCGCTGGGAGCTAATTCAAAAGTAGATAAAATATCATTTTATCCTTACTTTTATGTGAAAGATTTATTTGGTGTGACAATATTTACATTATTTTTCTCTTATTTTATTTTTTTTAATCCAAATGTATTAGGTCACCCTGATAATTATATTCCAGCAAATCCAATGTCTACTCCAGCACATATTGTTCCTGAATGGTATTTTTTATGGGTTTATGCAATTTTACGTAGTATTCCTAATAAATTAGCTGGTGTTGCAGCTATTGGTTTAGTGTTTATATCATTATTATCATTACCTTTTTTAAACACATCACCTATACGTAGTAGTAATTTTAAACCATTGCAACGTAAATTTTTTTGGTTATTATTTGCAGATGCTGTTTTATTAAGTTGGATCGGACAAAAACCAGTTGAAGACCCTTATGTAATTATAGGTCAATTGGGTTCAGTCTTTTTCTTTTTTTATTTCTTGGTATTTATTCCAATTAGTGGTAAATTAGAAAATTATTTAATTCATTATAAGAAAAATTAAGTTTATTAATTTAATAAAT
>NZ_JAELUP010000020.1 GCF_016424485.1 Paenibacillus roseus | reverse complement strand
ATATATATAGTAGTATATATACTTACTAGTAGTAGTAGTAATACTACTACCGCTGTTACTCTTTAATTCCTTGCATTACCTGCTGGAGTTCTAGAAAATACATAATGCACCTCGGATTCTTAGGAGGGGTCTAAAAAGTTTTTCAAAGACAGAAAGTTTCTAACCGCTGTAAGTACCCCTAAGCGTTTCCGGCGCATTTATATATGCTGAACATACGTTCGTATAACCAAAATCAGCTATAATCAGCCAAATTCGCTGTTTTTCAGGTTTGATAATGTACCCTGTCTAGCCGCCGATTTTTATTTCCTCCTTGTAGCTACGTTTTACTTCCATTTTCGTATTTTGTCCTCTATCCGCCCTTCTTCATAACCTCTAGCCGTAGACCATTCCATGACCGTACAATCCCTAGCGTCGTCAGACGGTCAGTACAGCCGTGGCGTCTTTAAAGGGCGTAGGAACGTCTTCAAGCCTGGTTAATCCCGCTACGCGGCCCTACGGTCGCCAGAAGCTGCCGCTGCAAGCGTCGCAGCCAGTAGCGTTCCTGTGCTTGCTTGGCCTTATCCGGGTTTCGCTTGCGCCATTCACGCCCCCAGGCCGCCTTATAGGCCCGTCGGGCTTCTGCCTTTGCTTCGCTGTTATCCAATTCGCCGCCCCTTTCATGGAAAATGAAAATAGGCTTCCTACAGCACGTATTAATTACGCATGTTAGGAAGCCCGTTTGTGGCCGTCCAGCGGCCCCGCATCATGGCCGAACAGCGTACCGCTTGCTGTTCGTTACACCTGGGGATTTTCTTCGGTCGAACCCCCGCAAACGCCTTTAAGTTGTCTATGAATATAGATAAATTTTATCATTGCAAATGCGGGGTGTCTATGCTTCAACGCACGGCGCTGTGAACGCCAACCCCTTCTGGAATGCCTGGCGAACCGCTACGCCTTGTGCTTCCGCTAAAGCATGTTCCAGGGCATCTAGCGCTGCTTTGCCTTCCTGGTCAAGGTCAAGACGGTCATTCAGCAATTCCAAAAGCCGAATTGCTTCATCCACTAGTTTATTGTATTCCGGATTCGTGACAACTGAATTTTCGATTTCATCTAACACGCGCTCGTCAATCATTGCCGTTTCCTCCTTCGAATTTTGAAATAATGCTGTCGCGTTTCTGGCGCAATTGCTCAATACAGGCTGTATAAATCTCCCGGTCAGGCTCTGTAACGCTTTCGCGATTTACGATTAATTCCTTTGCCAGCGCGACATGCTCCCGCGTAATTTCCATAAGGCGGTCACCGTATTCGCTATCAACAGCCAGCCAAACTGCTTTACGGCTGAATTTCCGAACTTCTCCGTTCATTGTACAATCTCACCTTTTTCATTCTCCCTAGCACCAGTTGGAATTTTGTTGGAGGGCTGGTTTTCAAGCCACTCCACAACCTTTTCCTGCTGGAATAAGATACGCCCCCTCACTTTCACATGCGGGATACGACCGGGGCCAGCTTCCCTTACTCCTGCGTAGACCGTTGATGGACTAACCCCTAAAAAGTCTGCAAGCTTTGCAGCATCCCATAAAGCACTCATTGGCAAAACCCCTTAATATTGATATCTGCAATAAATTGCTATTTGCAATATTATCATAAATCATTTTATTTCAGATTGCAATTATAATATTGCTATTTGCGATATTCTCGTTTATTATTTCTGTTATAAGGAGGCGTGGCGCTTGGAAGTGAATAATTTTGGAGAGTACCTCAGAGCGATAAGAAAGGCTTCGGGTCTATCTATGGCCGTACTGGCCGAACAATCAGGAGTGTCCCAGCCGTATATCTCGCAGATAGAACGTGGGGAGCGCGGGCCTTCGCCGGAAATTTTGAAAAAATTAGCTTCCGCACTTGGTACCAACTATTCAGAGTTAATGTTGAAAGCGGGCTATGTACCCGAAGAACTGGCGCAGAAAATTGACCAACTAACACTCTTAAAAGGGTTGCATTCAGAATATCAGCAAGCAACGAAACGTGTAGAACAAGCAGACAAAGAATTGGAAGCAGCAAGAGCGGAACGAAAGGCCGCAGAACATGACCTGTCTTGGCTGGAGGAAATGGGGCGCGTAACAGAATTAATGGAGTTTTTGAGCAAATCAGACATTACCTACAAAGGCAAGGTTCTGTCCGATCATGACAAGCAACGTATAGCTGGTGTAGTAGAATTTCTATTTGCGGAAAGAGAGGGGTAAAATTGGCCAATATTGTTAAGCGCGGGAAAGACTCTTGGCGACTAACGGTAAACTGCGGCAAGGATGCAGAAGGTAAATACATTCGTCACACGAAAACCGTAAAGTGTCGTACCAAGCGAGAAGCGGAAAGCGAGTATGCAAAGTTCAAAATGGAAATTGAAACAGGCCAGTACATTAAACCGCAGCGCATGACGTTCAGCGCATTTATGGAAGAGTGGCGGGAAAAGTACGCAAACGAACATTTAGCAGAGCGGACGCTTTACACGTATGATTCCAACTTAAAGCTTCGAATTCTCCCGACATTTGGGCATTATCGGATGGAGGATATTACACCTCTATTAATCGCAGACTACCTGAAATCGCTTGGCAAGACCGGGGGCAGAAAAGACGGAAAAGACGGCAGCTTGTCGTCAGGCTCCGTCCAATACAATCACAGGATTCTCAAAAACATTTTTTCACGGGCGGTCGAATGGGAGGTTATAAAACGGAACCCGGTCGCCCCAGTGCAAAAGCCGAAGGTAAGCTATAAAGACGTCTTACCGTACGATGAAACGGAAGTCAAAACGCTCATGCAGGCACTAGAAAAAGAACCGATACACTGGCAAGTCATGGTCAAACTTGCGATACACACAGGCCTACGGCGCGGGGAATTGCTGGCGCTGGAATGGCGGCATGTGGACTGGGATCGCGGCCATATAGAGGTACAGCAAAGCGTATCGTCCACTACAGCCGGAGTAGCAAAGGTTAAGGAGCCGAAAACGAAGAAATCCCGGCGTAAGGTAGGCTTGTCGGCGGCAATGCTGGAACTCTTACGCGAATACCAGCGGCACCAAGCCGAAGAACGGAACGCTATAGAAGACTGGCAGGGCGGCGATAAACTATTCATCTTCGCGCACCCAGACGGCAAGGCCTTCCATCACGAACGTCCGTATCAGTGGTTCAGAATATTCCTTAAAAAGAACAGGCTACGCTATATCCGCTTCCACGATCTGCGGCACACAGCGGCAACGCTTTTGATTAATCAAGGCGTTCACGCTAAAGTAATTGCAGAGCGGCTGGGACATGGTGACATTACAACAACGATGAACATTTACGGCCATGCGCTGCAAGCTGCCGACAAGGACGCGGCAAACAAGGTCAGCGACATTCTGTTCCTCCCAGCCAGGAAGACGAAATAAAGACGACGTTCGTCTGCCCTGAACGTCGTCTGAAGATAGATTCGCACCAATTTCGCACCAACCGCCGCAAAACCCCGCTGTTATAGTCCAAAAAAACTTTCTGTACCAACCCCGAAACCCCTTATAAATCAAGGAAAATTAAACCCTGTATTAATTCTTAACCAGTAAACAAACACTTTCGATATGCACCGTCCACGGAAACATATCCACCGGCTGTACTTCCACCGCCCTGTACCCGCCGTCTTCCAGCACTCGCAAATCCCTTGCCAACGTCGAAGGATTACAGCTCACATACACTACCCGTTCCGGCTTCATCTTCAGAATCGTGTCCA
Organism: Paenibacillus roseus; assembly: GCF_016424485.1. Classification (GTDB taxonomy): domain Bacteria; phylum Bacillota; class Bacilli; order Paenibacillales; family Paenibacillaceae; genus Paenibacillus_D; species Paenibacillus_D roseus. The sequence goes on along the minus strand of NZ_JAELUP010000020.1, from coordinate 101,704 downwards.
GCAGCGCAGGGTCGCAGCCCTTGCGGGGCGGATCAACGACGATGACATCGGCGACGATGCCTTCCTCGCGCCAGCGCGGAATGACAACCTCGGCCGGGCCCGCCTCGAACTCGGCATTCGTAATCCCGTTCAGCGCCGCATTGCGCCCCGCATCCTCAATCGCCTCCGGCACAATCTCAACGCCGTACACTCGTCCCGCCTGCCGTGCCAGGAACAACGAAATTGTTCCAATACCGCAGTAAGCGTCAATGACCGTCTCCGTACCGCTTAATCCCGCGTATTCCACCGCATTGCGGTACAAGGCAACCGTCTGCAACGGATTCACCTGATAGAACGATCTTGCCGAGATTGCAAAACGAATGCCGTCCAGTTCGTCATAGATAACCTCACTGCCCCACAGAACCTTCGTCTCCTCGCCGAAGATGACATTCGTCTTCTTCTGATTCACATTCTGCACAATACTGGTCACGTCAGGCAGCGCTTCGCGAATCCCTTCAATCCACTTCTCTACCTGCGGAATACGGGAGCCATTGGTGATCAGCACTACCATGACCTCGCCGCTGACAAAACCGCTCCGTACCATCACATGGCGCAACAAGCCACGGCCGCTCTCCTCATCATAGGCGGTTACGCCTAGCTTCCTGCCGATCTGCTTCACCTTGCGAACAGCATCATCATTGCGCTCATGCTGGATCAGGCACTCATCCATATCAATAATGCGATGACTGCCGCGCGCATAAAACCCGCCCACGAGTGAATCTGGTGTCCCTTGACCTGCACCACCCATCCCGATCGGCACTTGCGCCTTATTCCGGTAGCGCCATGGCTCGTCCATCCCGATTGTGTCATGCACGATGATGCCCGCTCCACGCTGTCCTACCCCTGGCACTCCTGCATCTGCATCTCCATCTGCAATTTGCAGCTTCCCGATCCGCTGCAAATTGTCAATGACATGCTGCCGTTTCCAGCGAAGCTGCGCTTCGTAGCTCATATGCTGCAGTTGGCAGCCGCCGCATTGCTCGTAGATCGCGCAAGGCGCATCCACGCGATCCGGGCTCGCCTTCAGCGTGTCGAGCAGCTTGGCATAGCCATATTGCTTTTTCACTTTCAATACCTTGGCCCGCACCTGCTCGCCGGGCAGCGCCCCCTGTATAAAAAGGGTAAAGCCGTCCACACGGCCTACCCCTTCGCCATCATGCGTCAAGCCGATTACATCGGTTACCACGACATCGTTTTTTTGTACTGGTATACTCATTATTTAACTGCGCTCCGTTCCATTGCCTTCTTCATTTCTTTTAACTAAAGGGTGAGCGCCCCGCTCCCCCGAAATCTTTCACACGCTTAATCTCCTAATTATACGACGAATGCCCGGATTCATCGACAATAATCGGTAAATGCGCCGGCAGCACCTGGAATGCACCCGGCAGATTGCCGCCATACTCGCCGTCCAGGTTGATTTGCACGTAATCCGGCGTCGTCACGGTCATTTGGTCCGTGCGGAAATGAATAACATGCGGATCGTTCAAATGCTCGCCGCGCAACGCCATCGATGCAATGCGGATAAACTCCGGCAGATTACACTTGCGCAATACAATGACATCGAACAAGCCGTCATCCAGGCTCGCCTCCGGCGCCAGCCGCTCAAAGCCGCCTACGGAATTGCTGTTGCAAATCAGGAACAGCATAATTTCTTCATGAATCGGCGCAAAGCCATTGCCCTGAATCAGCAACTCTGTCGGCCGCAGCCGCACCATCTTCTCCAGACCCTTCATATAGTAAGCCAGCTGCCCAATCATCGTTTTCAGCTTGCTCGGCACCTCATACGTCAGCTCGGTCAGCGAGCCCCCACCCGCAATATTTATAAAATAACGATCATTGGCCTTGCCGACGTCCATCATCCGCGTATACTGTTGAATGATCAGATCGCACGCATATTCCCAGTGCTTCGGGATGCCAAGCGCCCGGGCAAAGTCGTTCGTCGTCCCTAACGGCAAAATACCCAGCGGCGGCCTGTACTCCTGCTCGGCCATGCCGTTGATAATCTCATACAACGTCCCGTCACCGCCTGCGGCAATGATCATGTCGAAGCCGCGTTCTATCGCCTCCGTCGCTGCCCGCGTCGCATCTCCTTCTCCGGTCGTGGCATGACAACTTGTTTCAATACCGCCCATTTCAAGCCGCTGCAAAATATCCGGCAGACGCCGCTTCATCTCCTCACGGCCCGAGGTAGGATTATAGATTAATCGCGCTCGTTTATAGTCCATTCATTTCCCGCTCCTTTCACTGCCGGAACGCATTGCCTTTTATTTTTGATTCTGCGTTTACTCGTGCTATTCTTGTGCTAGTGTTCAGCCTCCACTTCTGCAACAGCATGTTCACCAGCAGCGATCCGCTCCAGCCATTCTTCAATCTGCTGCTCCATCCATCTTGTGACAAAAGGGTGCGGCAGCAACGTTCTTCCATTATATCGATATTCCAGCCCGTCCAGCCTTGTCGGGATCACTTTATTTGTAAAATAACCCTTGCTCAAAAAGAGCGGCACCACGAGTACCGCCCGCTGCGGGGCCTTGTTGTTCATCGCACGCAGCACGCACGCCGCCTGATTCGGCAGCAGCATTGCCGTACGGGCACCCGCGAAGCCGCCCAGTTCGCGCACCCGCTCCGCAAGCTGGGCAAGCCCGTCGCGCCAGCGTCCGTGAAATATCTTCTCCCGGCTGCCATGTCCGATCAGCAGCAATTCCTCCTGCTCAGGCTGCTCCGACAGCTCCCGGATATTCTCATACAGCAGCTCGGCAATGAACGGATCGTTGTCGATCGGTTGCCCGTATTCCACACGGGCAGTGCGAATTGCGAATGTCGCCAACTCACCTTCACGGTCCGGAGATACCCGCGGCTCGCCGAAACCCTGTCCGATATCGTCCACATGCGTACTGCCCGAAGACACAAAGAGCGGAAGCACGTACATATCCGTTACGCCTTCCGCCTCCAATTGATCAATGCCGTCCTGAATCAAACGCCCTTCCACAATCTCAAGAAATGCAGAGACAACCGGCACAGGCCGCGTCAGCTTTATCCGAGCCACAGCCTCATCTACCAGCTTAACCCAAGCTTCCTCCCTTGAACCATGGCTGATGACCAGAATGCCAGGCTGCATAAACTTAACGCTCCAGACGCTCTAATGCCAGCTTATAGCCGTCATTCCCATAGTTCAGGCAGCGCTTGACCCGCGAGATAGTAGCCGTACTCGCTCCTGTCTCCGCTTCAATCTGACTGTACGTCGAGCCTTTCCCCAACATGCGCGCAACCTCCAGACGCTGAGACAGCGACTGAATTTCGTTGACAGTACACAAGTCGTCAAAAAAGATATAACATTCCTCTACCGATTTAAGCGTCAATACCGCCTCAAACAGTTGGTCAATGGCTTTATCATTCAATTTTTTCAATTGCATACGATGTATTCACCCCTATATAAGCGTAAACAGCCGTCCAACCGATACCCCGGTATAGCAAGCAGCGTTCCGCAAAACAACAAAATTTTTTCCGCAACAAGCTTGTTCACCTATAAAGCAAGCTTATCTTGTTTTACCGCACATGCATGACTCTTCTACATTGTATAAGTATTGGTATGATTTTTCAACCGTTACCGTATTCACGCTTTACAGAGAAAAAGGAAGGTAAGCACCTTCCCGAAAAACATCGCAAACTTTTACAAATCCGACCAACTCGGGACATTCGTCCAAACCTTATGTTTGCCTACTACATAAACTAACGCAGGATAGACGGAAGTATACGAAAACGTCTGGCGAGCGGACAACGGACTCTTGACACGAACATTATGGAGCCAATTGGCCCTTATTCTCCGTGTCGCAGGCGAAATTTTGAAAAAGGTCGTGATTTCTGTGAATCATCGTTACCCGCCTTCCCATCATTCTCATCCAAGCAGAAACCAGAACGGGCAAGTCTCCGCCTTCCCGGGTCTTTCCGATTCCTTCGGTCAGGGCGGAGGACAAATACCGGGTGGAGCAGATTCCGGCTTTTCACCCGCCAGCACATCTCTGATCCCGAGCGAAAGCAAAGGCCCCCTCTCCCTCGACAAATTAGGAGATATTAAAGGCATCATTGACCGAATGGGCGGCATCGACGGCATCATCGGCACCGTGGGCAAAGTTCAGAAGATGGTATCCAGCTTTCAACAGATGGCCCCCATGTTCAAGCTGCTGATGAGTACTTTTGGCAAAAAGGGCGCATCGACTACCGCATCCGATGACGTCGATGATTGGGATACATCTGCAAGAAGAAGACGTAGACGCGGACGCAAAACTGGCCGGGGACGTGCGCGCCGCCCCTCTGGGACCAGACGACGCACGGGCAGGAGAACCACAGCAGGTCGCAGCTCAAGACGGCGTTCACGCCGCTAGCCGCTTCCCCGCAAACGTAAATCGCCTCACCTTCCTCCGATGCTCAAAAGCTTCGTTGTACGCTCAAAAAAAAGAAAGCTCCCCTGCGCGAATTTCGCGTCGCACATGGCTCCCTTGTCAGGCGGCAGGTTGATTCCATTCATCCTGACCGCTTCAAGGGAGCATGTTTTTGCAGGGAGAGCCTTCTTTGATATCTAATGCTTATGCTTGATAGTTGTTCATCTTGCCGGCTATGGATTACAGCCAGATCCAATTGATCAATTGGAATAGAATCATGCCGAGTACAAGGGAGATCGGGATTGTGATAACCCATGCAATGATGATCCGTCCGGCTACCGACCATTTTACGCCAGAGAAACGCTTGGCGCTGCCCACCCCGAGAATCGAGGAGGTGATTGTATGCGTCGTGCTGACCGGAAAATGCGTAATGGTCGCCGCCAAAATAACCGCCGCGGACGCCGCGTCAGCAGCGAAACCATTGATCGGCTCGATTTTGAATATTTTTGTCCCCATCGTCTTGATGATTTTCCATCCACCGACAGAAGTTCCGAGGGCCATCGCCGTAGCAGCGGACAATTTAACCCACAACGGTACATCCAGATTGTCCTGAACGCCTGCGGCAACGAGGGCAAAGGTGATAATCCCCATCGCCTTCTGTGCATCGTTCGTACCATGCGTGAACGCCTGGAACGCCGCGGTAAAAATTTGTCCCGTGCGGAAGCCCTTGTTGATCTGGTGCGGACTGCGATTGGCAAAAATCTTTTTGAGCAGCCACATCAGGGTGAAACCCAACGTAAAGGCGATCAGCGGTGAGAAGATCAGCGCCTGAATAATGCTCGTAAAGCCGCTGCCGTTAATGCCCGCAATGCCTGCTGCTCCGATAACCGAGCCTGCCAGCGCGCCAATAAGCGCATGTGAGGAAGAGGACGGAATGCCGAACCACCAGGTAACCAGGTTCCATATAATCGCAGCCAGCAAAGCGGCTATGACAATCTGTACCCCGTGCTCCAAATCTGCAGGGTTTGCCACGCTGCCTCCGATTGTCTTCGCTACGCCGGTGAAGGTTAACGCGCCGACGAAGTTCATTGTGGAAGCTAGCAAAATAGCCACCCGCGGCGACAATGCCCGTGTCGATACCGATGTCGCAATCGCATTGGCCGTATCATGGAAGCCGTTAATAAAGTCAAAAGCAAGGGCCAGAAAAACAACGACACATAAGATAATAAAAGCTGAATCCATCATTTAGCCCTCGCTCCTAGCTATTCCGCATCACGATAGATTCGAGTGTATTGGCAACATCCTCACAACAATCCGTAGTCTGTTCCAGACGCTCGTAAATTTCCTTGCGCTTGATCAGTTCAATCGGGTCTTTCTCGGAAGCGAACAGGCTCTTCACACAGACACGCAGCAGATCGTCCGCCTGATTCTCCAACTCGTTAATCGCAATCGCCGGCTCACGGATGGCAAGCAGCTTCTTCTCGCTGAGCAGGTAGATCGCCTTCTTGATCTGGTGCGCGCTGCGAACCAGATTGTCTGCGAAGAGCACAATATACTCATCCGGCTCTTGAATATGATACATCTCAAAACGGGAAGCGCACGCCTCAATACCATCCAGCACATCGTCCAGGGAGGTGGTGAGAGCCATAATGTCCTCACGCTCAATCGGCGTGATGAACGTTTTGTTCAGCTCGGTCAGGATGGTATGCACATAGCGGTCGCATTTGGATTCAAATTCCTTCATATCCTTGGCGAACGCCGGAATATCCTTGAGGTCGGCCACATTTGCAGAAAAGTATTCCACGGCCTCTACAATCGTGTCGGACATCTCTTCAAGCGTCTTGAAAAATATATTCTTTTTCTTCACCTTCGAAAAATCCCCTTTGCAGTGAGCATTATTAGTAAGTTAAAACAACAGCCAGCAGCTCTGAAGCCGACCATCCCCAAGGCCGCAATCACAGACGGGCAATTAGCTCGTCCTGCTCTTTGGCGCAAGCAAATGTGGCTGGGCATCTAGTCATGCCTTGCCTGGGCAACAGTAAGCGGCATGCTCCGCTTATTGCTAAGCTGACCAGCCGAAACTTATCTTAACATACTTTACATGAGAATTGTTAAGGCAATGTCAACGTTTATGAAAAAATATCGCATTTTCTCGAATTTTCTTGATAAGTGTTTTCTACATGTAAAATTTGGAGTTAATACTTCTATATCCATTTACAAAATCATTCAAATTATTTTACATTTGGATGATCTTTCATCCATCCCGAACGACAACTTCCTGCCGCTGCCATTCATGATTTGCTACAATACAATACGAGAACCTTCGCGGACAAAGCAAAAAAGACGCAACCTTTGCGCCTTCATTGTTCGCCAAATCGGCCTACTTTATCCAATGGTCACATGGTCTTCAAACGAAGGCGTCAGCGGCACCAGATGATAATACGTCTTGCCCGGCACAAATGGCAGCTCCTGCCCGTCTTTCATAATACGGATAATATCGTCGGCAGAGCTGCGAACCCACTCGGCCTCCACCATTTTGCCTTCCTGGAACAGCATCGCCGGACCGCCGCCGGTCAGATCAACGGACAGCCGCCCCACATCATCCAGCGTCCGATGACGGGTGCCGAGCACCACCAAGTTGGAAGCCGTCAACTGCTGCTCATTATCCAAATCAATATGCGGCTCCTTGTTGATGAACCGGCTATACAATTTTGTGTTAGCATCGTAGGTATAGGAGACATGATAATTCTTCAGAGAAAAATACAAATCAATTTCTTCCGCCTTTACGCCTGCTGCTGTAGCCGGTGGAACCTCTCCTTCAGCAACAAACGTCATAGAAGGGATTTGTACCTGCTCCGTGTACTTCTTCTGCTGGGCGCCCTCGCGCATTTTCTCCAGATTGGAGTACAGATTATGCGGCGGCTTGCGGAATTTCTCCCGCCAGAAGAACGGACCTGCATTCGAGATTTCATCCAGATGCTCTTTGCGCTGCTGCTGCAGTATCGCATAGCCGTCATTGCTCGCTCCGGCATGGACAAGCACCGCCTTGTACATCTCGCCCATCTCGATCAGATACGGCCGAATGCTGCGGATCGGGCCAATCCGCTCTGTCCCCTCATAGCTCTGGAAGATCGCTACAAGACGGGTGATGCCGCCTTCCGCCAGCACTTCCCATATAATATCGGCATTGGTCAGGCCGGACTGGGGCCGTGCCGCCTTGTAATTGTTTACCATTACGGCAATCGGGCGGGCTTCCGTCTTCTCTTCCAGCTTCAAGCCCGTGAACGGCGCTTTGAATCCCTGCTCTGGTTCTGAAACAGGCGTCACCGGATCGATAATTTCGCCTACATCCCCCTTATTGTTAGGTTCAGAGCGCAGTTCCTTTTCTCCGCCGCAAGCCGAGAGCAGGATCATCGTCATCATTAAAAGCAGCAGCGAACACGACTTTCTGTTCCATTGCATTCTCTTTATTACTCGCAACATACATCCCATCCTTTACAAGATTCGCTGCCGACACCTGTTATTCCTTATTAAACCATACAATGCTGCCTTTGTCTTGGGACCTGCCCTCGTGAAAAGCAGTCAATTGTCAGACCAGCGGTTTGCCGCTTCATTCCCTGGTCATACTAAAGAGCAAAGAAGGAGGTGCTTGCCAATGGCCGGGTTTTTCAACTGGCTGGCTCAAAACTGGCTGGTCGTACTGCTCGTTGCAGGGATAATCGTCGCCGTCCTTTTCATTTACTCGAAGCGGAATGAGCTGTTTAATAAAAATTGAATCGATTGTCCTTATTGCAAAACAAGCCTGTCCAGACCCCCTTTGGCAAAAGGATGATCCGTACAGGCTCTTTCCAGTAGGACATTATTCATGTATCGTAGTTGACGACATAATGGTGCAGGTCCGTATTGTAGCAGCCCATGCTGTATTCAATCAGGTTCCCTTCAGCATCATAAGAATAGCGAATCCGCTTAAGCACCGGTGCTCCAGGCTGCAAGCCAAGCAACTTCGCTGTCTCCGGCGTCGCGAAATCCACCAGGAACCCATCACGGAAATGGTCTAACACCATATTTTTTTCCTCGAGCAGTTCGTACAAAGACTGCATATCGGATACTTCCGACTCGATCACAACGCTTTCACTACCCAGATTCGCCTCGCGCGACAACAGATGAACCATATGAATATAGGGCTGATCATTCAGTACATACAGCCGTTCAATCCGGTAGCATTCGGCGCCGAACAGCTCACGAAGCTCACTACCTTCCTCAAGGCGAACAGGAGCCGACGAAACGAGTTTCTTCTCCAGCCGATGGCCTTCCTCGACCAGCAGCTCGGTGAATCGCTTCCCTTTGGACAGCTTGGATAGGGAGGTGTTCCGAAGCACAATCGTCCCGACACCGCTCTTCTTCTCCACGTAGCCTTCAAGCGACAGCTCGCGAATCGCATTGCGCACCGTCATTTTGCTCACCTGAAATTCCTTCTCAAGCTGCGGCTCGGGAGGAATATTCGTCCCCAGCGGATATATGCCGTGCAGAATCCGATCCTTGACAATCTTTTTTACTTGCAAATACAAAGGCCCTTTTTTCCGCGAAATAGACACCTTATCATCACACTACCTTTCAATATCGCGGGTTCGGCCCGACATGGCCTTTACTACATCAGCTTCCGAGGAAATCGGCGTATCGCCATGAACCGTATGAGCCAGCATCGCGGCGGCAGCTGCATATTCAACCGCATATTCCGATTCATACCCCAGCAACTGGGCGTGAATAATTCCGCTCGCGTAGGCATCGCCAGCTCCAACCCGGTCATAAACCGGGAACGTAAGCGGCATGGAGTAAGTGAATCCGCTGTCGCCAACCTCTCTGTCTGTCTCTGTCTCTGTCTTATAGATGTAGCCCGTCAATGTATGCGTATGATCCCCGTTAATTTGTCGGTGTGTTCCTGCAATCGTTCGAATGCCAAACTCCCTTGCAACCTGCGGAATCAAATGCTCCAACTGCGCTATTCGATCACATTCCTCCGTCTCCATGCCAAGCGTAAACATCGCATCTTTCTCGTTCATGAACACGATGTCCGCCGCTTGCAGCATGTCGATATAATGAGGTTTTGCTTGCGTGTAACCATCCGGCCCCCACAGGGAAGGACGATAATTGCAGTCGAAAATAATGATGCCGCCGCGTCGCTTCACCTCACTGGCTAGCCGCTTCATTTGAGTTCGCGCCAAATTATTCATGGCCAGCGTAATCCCGCATACATGCACAGCATCGAGTCCCTCGGCAATTCGGCTCCATGCTTCCTCCGGGTACGCCACCGTATTGAAGCTGCTGCCGAGACGGTCCGTATACGTAACCCTGCTGGGACGGGCGCCGAATCCATGCTCCAGGAAGTACTGGCCGACATATTTGCCGCCGCGCTGAATCCAGAGCGTGTGTAGACCAAGCTTGCGCAAGTAAGCCATAGCAGCTTCTCCGAGCGGATTATCCGGCAGCGTGCTGATGAGATAGGCTTCATGTCCGAACCGGGAAAGAGCCGACATGACGTTGACCCCGGTTCCCGAAAATGAATAATCCAGGCTGTTTCCCTGCGCCAGCGTGGAATAGCCCGGAACCTCCAGACGCATCATGACCTCTCCGAAAGCGGCTACCTTAAACATACCGGTCTACGAGAGCTTTCAGGCTGCTGTGCAGGGTGCGAACATCCTCAATTCTGGTTCGGCCTGTTGCCCCATCAATGATGGAGGAATACACATGCGGGATAACTTGAGGCACACCTGCGGCCAGCGCAATTTCCACGATCGGTTCGAAGTTGTCCAGATCAATGCCGCCTGTCGGCTCCAGTGCAAAGCCTTCCTCGCCGCAAGCCTTGGCAACAGCCCGATACTCCTCTTCCAGCTTGAGCCCTTGCATCGGAAAATATTTCAGCGCATTGCCGCCCATGTCGCGAACGAGCGCAATCGCTGCTTTAATCGGGATAATCGCTTTGTCGGCAACGCCCGCGCTGTGTACGCCCGTAGAGATATTCACATACCCCGCCTGGCCGGATGGCGATACAAGACTGTTAATCCAGCTATCCTTGCCCTGGCTTGCGAGATTGGCGCGTGTCGCCCCGACCACAGGAAAAATCTGATTAATATGATTGCCCGCATACGATTTGGCGATTTCCGCCACAACGGCTCCCTGCCTGTTGTCCCCTGCTCCGAGGCCGATAGATACGGCATCTTCAATCTCCCGTCCATAGGCCTGCATCGCCTCTGCTGCTGCCTCCGCATTCGGATAATCCTTGGACAGGATGCCGACGAGTACATGTCCTTCCGATGCCTCGAACACTTCCTTTGCATTATCAATACCATGTGCAAGTACGTTGAGCGCCGCTTTATTTTTGTACAAACGATTATAAATACCGGACATTTATTTGCTCCCCCTTATAATTTCTTCAATGCGATTCACAATGACCTGAAGATCGTCACCCTGCAAGGAGCGCGGATCAATATCAAAATACCCCTGACGCACGCCATAATCCCGGGTATAGACCGCAATTTGACCCTCACGAAGCTGATTATTCACCGCTTTGGCAGATACGCCAGCCGCCTGCTCATCAATACGGATGCGCCCGCGAAAGATTGCTCTTCCCGCCTCATCCTGCACAATACTGACATTCACGCCGGGGAGCTTCGCAAGTTGCTGGAGCGTTTCAAGAGCAGCCTTTTCCTGCTCGCTTTTGTCTTCTTTGACGATATACTCATCCAGAGCTTGCAGCAGTCCGAAGATCGTCTCTTTGCCAACCTTCATGCTTCTGCCGATGCCGTGAAGCTGCGTTTTTACCCAATCCACGTATGCAGCCTTGCCGCCGACGATACCGGATGTTGGTCCCTCAATCGCTTTCGAGCCGCTGTAGATAGCCAGATCGGAGCACTGCACATACTTCCGAACATCCTCCTCCGCCGCCGCATCGACGATCAGCGGGATGCCATGCTTTTGCGCAACCTCCCAGGCTTCTTCAACCTTAATCATGTTCTTCTGCACGCAATGATGAGACTGGACAAAGAGAATCGCGGCGGTACGTTCATTGATCGCCTCTTCGATATGCTCCTTGCGCCCTTCATTGGCATAACCGACCTCCACAATCTGCCCGCCTCCAAGCCATACCATTGTCTCTATGGGCGCTCCGTACTGAACGTTATGCCCCTTGAACAAAATGATCTCGTTCTTCTCGACCTTCTCCTGATGGAGCCGCAGGCTCGTGCGGCGATTGCCGCGCGTAACGGCTGCTGCTACGGTCAGCGCAATCCCGCTCGATGCGGAATTGACGACAACAGCCGCTTCCGACCCAAGGATACGGGCTACATATTGTCCGGACTTCTCCACCAGATCGGCCATTTCCACATACTGCTGACCACCGGTCCTCATGGCGTTCATGACCCCATCCGTCGGAGCCGACACACCAAGAATGCTCATTCTTCCACTTGAATTGACCACCCGTTTCAATCCGTATCTAGCATGCAATGAATGATCCATTTCGAACAACCCCCTTTGGTTGAATGATTCGCTCCGCTGTCCGCTTAGCGCCCTCTGAATCCATTAACACCTGTTCACCCTGCTCCACTGTAAAAACAGTCAAATCTGCTGGCGAACCAACCAGAATTTCGGCAAGTTCCGGCCTTCCGAGCCATGCCGCAGCGTTCACCGTAACAGCGCGAATGACCTCTCCCAGACTATAGCCCAAGTGCAGAAATTTCGTGAGAACCGCAGACATGCTGTATACAGGCCCATTCAGACGGTTCCCCCGATAAATATCCGTGCTGATTGTATGCAGTGGAATGCCAGCTAGCTTCGCCTTCTCCGCAATATGGAAGGAGAAACTAGCCGTTCCGTGGCCGACATCAAGATGAACGCCCCTTGCTATCGCGTCCAGCAGTTCCGGCAGCGGCTGGCCATCGGCGCCAAACACATTGTTCGGCTTACCGTTCAAATAATGGGTCACAATATCCCCCTGCTCCAGGAGACGAAGCACCTCCTGGATAGCCGGCGGCGCAGAGCCGATGTGAACCATCAGCGGCAGTCCCGCCCCTCCAGACAGCTTGCGCGCAATCTCGAGCGGCTCAATCCCCTGTTCCTTCACAACACTCCGGCTCATTCTCGCCTTCAAGCCCACGATAAATTCCGGGTATTGTCGGGTCGCTTGGCGCACAAGCGCTTCATCCAGCCACTCCAGCCGGGACAGCTCATCGACCCGTTCCAGACCGATTCGGGATATGTTCAGGAACGCCAGCAGCCTAGTATCCGAGTCCTTGCCTGCTTCATAAAGTTCGGCAATTCGGTCCGCCCCACAGCTTCCGGCATCCACGATTGTCGTCACGCCCTGTTTGATGCCGATCTCATCGATTTCATCCCCATAGGGATGAAGCTCGCTCATTGCATGCACATGCATATCGATCCAGCCGCTGGAGACATAGGTTTCGCTCCCTACGCCGTCCCATAGCGTATTTCCTTCTCCAATGCCTGCCGGGACAATTCCGCTAATCCGCTCCCCAGCGAATGTAATATCGACCATTGGCGCGTCGCCATCAGCCTGATCGCCAGCCTGATCGCCAACACGAACTATAGGTCCATCAGCAGCAACGCCTCCACCATGCAACAGCCGGACATTGCGCAGCACATTTTCCATAATTACTCCATTCCTCCTTTCTTGTTCTCGTGTAAATAAGGAGTTCACTAACATTCATGTCATGCAAGAAATACGGGAACAACAGCGATCCGAAGAACCCTTCATACGGAGGCCCTGCTCGACTTTGATTCGTTCAAGTTATATCGTACATTTCACTGCAATCAGCTTAACACATCTGACTTTTAAAATAAATATAACGTTATAATGTTTAATTAAATGATGTAACCTCTTTACAATTTGTAAGCTTAGAGTGGATTTTTCATGTTTTTTGTCCATCAAATAGTGGACATAGGGCATACCTTTTCCCAACCAGCCCTCACCCTATATATAGATATAACTATCGAAACCTCAACTATATATAGAACCTCTAATGAAGAGTAGCACGGACCTTTGTATACCCTCTGTGTCCACCATTTGACAGACAAAAAGGAGGCAATGTCCTCTCTTAAAGGACACACCTCCTCCACATTCCGGTCTATATAAGTTGGGCGAATAACTTTCGATTAAGACACGCCTTACGAAAGGTTCCAATGCCGACCGCTTCATTACGTTTGTTGATTAGCTTTGCAAGCCCTGCAACGCTTTAACGGCAATATCCGAACGGTAATGGACGCCATCGAAGTGAATGGAACGCGCAGCAGCATAAGCACGGTCACGCGCATCCGCTGTATCTGCGCCTACGCCTACGACACCAAGCACACGGCCGCCATTTGTTACGAACTGCCCATCCTTGGACGCCGTGCCTGCGTGGAAGATCAGTACGCCGTCCTTTGCTGCAGCCTCCTCCAGTCCAGAGATCGGAAGTCCCTTCGGATAGCTCGCAGGATAACCTTCGGATGCGAGAACGACGCATACTGCCGCCTCGTCGCTCCATTCGATCTCCAATTGATCCAGACAGCCGTTCAGTGCAGCGAGAATAATGTCGACCAGATCTGTCTTCAGACGCGGCAGTACGACCTGAGTTTCCGGATCGCCCATCCGTGAATTGAATTCAATGGTCTTCGGACCATCCTTCGTAATCATCAGACCGGCAAACAACACGCCGCGGAACGGACGTCCTTCGCTGACCATCGCTTTGGCAGTCGGCTTGATAATATGTTCAATCGCATCATCGACAATGGATTGCGGAATATGCGGCAGCGGCGTATACGTGCCCATACCGCCTGTATTCGGTCCTTTATCTCCATCAAATGCCGGCTTATGGTCCTGAGCCGGAACCATCGGGCGAACCGTTTCTCCGTCAACGAATGCCAGAATGGACATTTCCTGTCCTTCCAGAAACTCCTCAATGACAACTTGATCACCGGACGCTCCGAATATTTTGTTCACCATCATATCTTTCAGTGACTGTTGTGCCTCTTCCATTGTAAAAGCAACTGTCACCCCTTTGCCGGCAGCTAGTCCGTCCGCCTTGATGACAATCGGCAGCGCCTGTTCCGCCAAATAAGCGGAAGCCTCGGCATAATTCGTGAATGTCTCATATTTGGCTGTCGGAATATTGTACTTTTTGAGCAGCCCCTTCATGAAAATCTTGCTGCCTTCAATTTCCGCCGCATTCTTGCGCGGTCCAAAGACCGGAATGTTCTTGGCTTCAAAAGCATCGACGATACCTGCAGCCAGCGGATCATCCGGGCCGATAACGACAAGATCAATGGCATGATCAATCGAAAATTGAACCAGTTCATCGAATTTGTCCACTGCAATCGGGACACATTCTGCCAATTGGGCAATTCCCGCATTGCCCGGCGCGCAATAAATCTCCGATACTTTCTCGCTCTTCTTCAATGCCCATACGATAGCATGCTCACGGCCACCGCCGCCGACGACTAACAAACGCACGAATAATTTCCCCCTTGATAAGTAAATAAAATTGGCTTTCAAGTACAAAACAAGCACCCGGCTTCACGCCAACGATGCGAAGCTGGATGCGTTGTTTGCATTATTCATCCGGCTTATTTTTAAGCAGCTGTATGATTCATGCAATTGATTATTGATGTGGTTACAGGTTAACGGTGTGAAGGGCTAACCAGGTTAACCAGTTGCTCTCATCTCCGTGCCTATGTGCTGTATTAATGCTTGAAATGTCTTACGCCCGTAAGTACCATCGCAATGTTGTGCGCATTGGCTACCGCAATGGATTCCTCGTCACGAATGGAGCCGCCTGGCTGAATAACTGCTGTAATGCCCGCTTTGGCAGCCAACTCCAGCGTATCGCCCATCGGGAAGAATGCATCGGAAGCAAGAATCGCGCCTTTTGCCTTTTCACCAGCTTGCTCAATGGCAATGCGAGCCGCACCGACACGGTTCATTTGTCCTGCGCCTACGCCTACGGTCATGTTGTCAGCCGCCAGCAAGATCGCATTGGACTTCACATGCTTCACAACCTTCCATCCGAACAGCAACTGCTTTAGTTCTTCTTCAGTTGGCTGACGGTTGGTCACAACTTTCAGGTCCGCATCCGTGATGCTGTGCACATCGCTCTCCTGTACGAGCATACCGCCGTCTACGCTCGTTACGAGCCATTCCGGCTTGCGGTCTGCGGAGCTTGTCAACTCGCCAAGCTTGAGCAGTCGAATGTTCTTCTTCGCCGATAAAATCTCGAATGCTGCTGGCGTAAAGTCAGGCGCAATGATGATTTCCAGGAAAATCTCCTTGAGCAGCGATGCTGTTTCTTCATCAATCGTACGATTGGCAGCAACAATCCCGCCGAAGATCGATGTCGGATCGGCAGCGTAAGCTTTTTGATACGCTTCATGAATATCCTTGCCGATCCCGACGCCGCAAGGGTTCATATGCTTGACCGCAACAACCGCAGGCTCTGTGAACTCCTTGACAATGGAGAGCGCGGCGTTGGCATCATTGATGTTGTTGTAAGACAATTCCTTGCCGTGCAGTTGCTCGGCTGTCGTAATGTTGCCCTGTTCAGCAAGCGGCTTGCGGTAGAAGGCCGCCTTCTGATGCGGATTCTCGCCATAGCGCAAATCTTGCACCTTTTCGTAGGTTACGGTATAACGCTCAGGGAGCGGCTCGCCTGTCTGTTTGGACAGATAATCTGAAATCAGCGCATCATAGGCTCCGGTGTGGCGGAATACTTTTGCAGCCAGGCGCTTGCGCGTCTCCAGCGTAGTATCTTCTCCGGCACGGATTTCTTCAAGAACAGAAGCATAGTCCGCAGCATCAACAACAACGGTAACGAACGCATGGTTCTTCGCAGCAGAGCGCAGCATCGTTGGTCCGCCGATATCGATATTTTCGATGGCTTCCTCATAGGAAACGTCCGGCTTGGCAATCGTCTGTTGGAAAGGATACAGATTCACGATAACGAGATCGATGTAGTCCAGACCAAGCTCCTTCATGGATTGCTGATGCTCCTCATTATCGCGAACAGCCAGCAAACCGCTGTGTACAGCCGGATGCAAGGTTTTAACGCGACCGTCCATAATTTCAGGGAAGCCTGTCACATCGGAGATTCCGATTACCGGCACGCCTTCCTTCTCCAGAAGTGTAGCTGTTCCGCCTGTGGAAATAATCTCTACACCGAGCTTGGACAATTCGCGCGAAAATTCTACAATGCCTGTTTTGTCCGATACACTAATTAACGCTCTTTTGATAGCCAACGCTTGTCACCCTCCTGATATGGATAAAATTTTCACCGTACATTGACGTACATATTGCAGGCTGCCGTGAAGCTGCCATAAAAGTTCCCGTATGCTATGGGCACAGAAAGAATGGTTGCGTGCCATAACGGTTCTCCTGCCCATGACATTCCGTGCCTGGTGCTGCAAAGCCAACGACTTGTGGTAGAGTCGGTGGGTCGGTTGCTTACTATTGCAAGGGCGACAGCTTCACCTTGCGTCCGTCCAATTGTACCCGTCCATGTGCAATCTGCTGCACAACCCATGGAAGCAGCGCTTGCTCCGCCGCGTGAATTCGCGGGGCAAGCGTTTCTTCCGCATCATCATCCGCCACTTCAACCGCGCGCTGGGCAATGATCGGGCCGCTGTCCAGGCCGCCATCTACATAGTGCACGGTGACGCCTGTCATTTTTACGCCATACTCCAGTGCTTGCCCGATACCGTTCACCCCAGGGAAAGCCGGGAGCAGCGACGGGTGAATATTAATCATGCGTCCGTAATACGGCTCGACCAGGACAGGGGTAAGAATCCGCATATAGCCCGCCAGCACGATCAACTCGATGCCGCGGCGCTCAAGCTCCGCGAGAATTTCCGTCTCATAGGCTTCGCGGGAAGCATACTCCTTCGGCTTGAACAGCCATGCTGCAATCCCGGCACGCTCCGCCCGCTCGACGACCGCGGCCTGCGGCTTGTCACAAACAAGAAGCTCGATGGAGCCATCGAGCCGTCCTTCCTTTACCGAATCGACCAGAGCTTGAAAGTTCGTTCCCTGCCCTGACGCAAATACGGCGATTTTCAAACCCGCCATCAGACTTCCGCCCCCGTAAAGGTGACAACGCGGCTGCCCTCCGTAATGGTACCGATCCGGTAAGCCTGCTCGCCAAGCTCACCTGCAATACGAAGCGCTTCCTCTGCCTGATCCGCCGGCACGACAACGACCATTCCTACACCCATGTTGAACGTGGTGAACATGTCGCGGTTCGTGATCGCGCCCTTCTCCTGCATCAGCTGGAAGATGGGCTGGATCGGCCAGGAGCCGTATTCAATATGAGCGTTCACGCCTTCCGGCAGCACGCGCGGAATATTCTCGATGAAGCCGCCCCCAGTAATATGAGCCATACCCTTCACCTTGATTTTCTCGATCAGCGCCAGTACCGGCTTCACATACAGCTTGGTCGGCTCGATCAGCACATCGCCCAGACGCTTGCCATCAAGCTCAGGCAGCTCATCCGTCAGCGCATAACCGCACTTCTCAAGCAGAAGCTTGCGCACAAGCGAGAAGCCGTTGCTGTGAATGCCGCTGGAAGCAAGACCGATCAGCACATCGCCCGGAGCGATCGTTTTGCCGTCGATAATTTTCTTCTTGTCGACAACACCAACTGTAAATCCGCCGATATCGTATTCTTCCTCGCTGTACATGCCCGGCATCTCAGCAGTTTCACCGCCAATAAGCGCGCAGCCGGATTGAACGCAGCCGTCGGCGATGCCTTTGACAATCGCTTCGATCTTCTCCGGCACAACTTTGCCGCAAGCCAGATAATCGAGGAAGAAGAGCGGCTCCGCCCCTTGTACGACAATATCGTTCACACACATGGCAACCGCATCAATACCGATGGTGTCATGCTTGTCCATGGCGAACGCCAGCATAAGCTTCGTGCCGACGCCGTCTGTGCCCGATACGAGTACAGGCTCCTCATACTTGTCTTTGTTCAGTCCGAATAAGCCGCCAAATCCGCCCAAATCCGTCAGAACTTCCGGACGAAATGTCTTCTTCACGTGCTTTTTCATGCGCTCGACCGCTTCATTGCCCGCGGCAATGTCCACCCCGGCCTGCTTGTATGCTTCAGCCACTCGATTCAACTCCCTATCAAGATTGAAATTCCACGTACACTGTTCATTTATTTTCAGACGGGCTTTGATTGAAGAATCGACCATATTTAGCTTGTTCCAGACACTAAGATGGCAGCAGTCTCAACAACTGCAGCTTTTCTCCGATTCCGCATCAATCACTGTCGGATAGTCATTGTCGAAGCAGGCCAGGCACATGCCGCGATTGAATTCTCCGTCATTGCCGCCTACCGATTCAATAAAGCCTTCCTTGCTGATAAACGCCAGAGAGTCCGCATTAATGATATTGCAAATCTCCTCAACCGTCTTCTCCGAAGCAATAAGCTCCTTGCGGTCAGGCGTGTCAATTCCGTAGTAGCACGGGTTGGCAAACGGCGGCGAAGTAATGCGCACATGCACCTCGGTCGCTCCCGCTTCACGCAGCATGTTCACAATGCGCCGGGAGGTCGTGCCGCGTACAATAGAGTCGTCAATCATAACTACCCGCTTGCCTTCAACGACTTTGCGCACCGCGCTTAGTTTCATCTTGACGCCTTTCTCACGCAATTCCTGCGAAGGCTGGATGAAGGTCCGTCCGGTATATTTATTTTTGATCAATCCAAGCTCATACGGGATGCCCGTCTGCTCGGCGTAGCCGATCGCTGCGGAAATACTGGAATCCGGCACCCCGGTAACCACATCCGCATCCACAAAGGATTCCATCGCCATCTGGTAGCCCATCCGCTTGCGCGCGGAATGGAGGTTAATGCCGTTAATATCCGAATCCGGGCGTGCAAAATAAATGTACTCCATGGAGCAAATAGCGCGGCGCTCCATAACTGTATAATGGTCCTCGATCATGCCGGCGCTGTCCAGAACCAGCATTTCGCCCGGCTGCACATCACGCTCATAGACCGCCCCTACGGTCTCGAGTGCACAGGTCTCAGAAGCGAATACATAACCGTCGCCAAGACGCCCCATACAAAGCGGGCGCAGACCATTCGGGTCCGAGGCGACGATCAGCTTGTCATTGGTCATGATCAGGAAGGCAAAGCCGCCGATGATCCGCTGCAATGCTTCCTTCGTCGCGGTTACGAAGTCTTTCGACGAACGCGCAATCAGATGCGCGATAACTTCCGTATCGCTCGTTGTCTGGAAGATGGAGCCTTGCATCTCCAGCTCATGCCGGATTTCCGGAGCATTGACGATATTGCCGTTGGTTGCAACTGCGAGATCGCCGTCTCTGTATTTGAAGATCAGAGGCTGTGCGTTCGCCAATTTGCTGGAGCCGGATGTCGAATAACGCACATGGCCGATCGCTCGGTCGCCAGTCAACTCATCAAGCTGGGACTGCGGAAAGACTTCCTTGACCAGTCCCATGCCTCGGTGATAGTGAAAGCCCTTGGTTGCGGAATCCACGGTCGCGATCCCGCAGCTTTCCTCGCCGCGGTGTTGAAGGGCATGAAGGCCGTAATAGGCAAGCGCGGAAGCATCGGGGTAACCGAATACCCCGAATACGCCGCACTCCTCTCTCAGCTTGTCGAAAATATCATCCCTGCCGATTCCTTCGTTATAATGATCGCCTGTCCACAGCTTGGGAGGCTGTCTTAATTCATCAGACATGGAATCGCATCCTTCCAGACCTTCTCCAATTGTTCAACCGGAGCTTGTACTGCCGGCTGTCCGTTCACTTGAATGTTCAGTTCTGTTCCTTTTACGATACCGATTTCAGCGCTTACAACGCCTTGCTCTGCCAGCCATTTATTCAGCGTTTCTGCCTGCTCGGGTTTGGCCGTCAGCAAAATACGCGATTGGCTCTCACTAAATAATGCGATATCTGGGCGCAAGTCGCTTTGTACATTTACTTGCGCACCCAACTTGCCGCTAATAGCGGATTCAGCCAGTGCAGCTGCCAGTCCGCCCTCAGAAAGGTCATGCGCAGAAGCAACATACCCTTTTTGAATCGCGCCAAGCACAGCGTCCAGCAGCTTCTTCTCTCCCGCCAAATCAAGCGTCGGAGGACGTCCCTCAGTCACACCATGCACGACATATTGCAGCTCACTGCCGCCCAGCTCTGCCTTGGTGTTTCCAACGAGAATAATACGGTCGCCTTCGGACTTGAAGCTTTGCGTTGTAATATGGTCGACATCATGCACAAGACCAACCATGCCGACTACAGGTGTCGGATAGATTGCGCCTTTGGCATTTTCGTTGTACAAGCTGACATTTCCGCCGATAACCGGGGTGTCCAGCTCACGGCAAGCTTCTGCCATACCGTCAACTGATTTCTCAATCTGCCAGAACACTTCAGGCTTCTCCGGGTTGCCGAAGTTCAGGTTGTCTGTAATCGCCAGCGGCTCTGCGCCGGAGCATACGATATTGCGCGCAGCTTCGGCTACAGCAATTCGTCCGCCCACCTCAGGGTCCAGGTACACATAGCGTCCGTTACAATCTGTGGTCATCGCCAGCGCCTTGCGAGTACCGTGGATGGTCACAACCGCAGCGTCCGATCCCGGCTGTACAGCCGTGCTGGTGCGAACCATATAGTCATACTGGTTGTAAACCCATTCCTTGCTTGCCACTGTTGGAGAAGCAAGCACCTGCTTCAGCGCACCCGTCAGGTCTTTCACCTCAGGGTAAGCTGCCGTGTCGATCTTCGCATTTTCACCGTAGTAAGCAGGCTCCTTGCTAGGCTTGTCGTATACCGGACACTCATCAACGAGCGCAGTTACCGGCATATCCGCCACTTGCTCGCCTTGGTGGAACAGACGCAAACGTCCGTCATCCGTTACTTTGCCGACCTTCGCGCAAATAATGCCCCAACGCTCGAAAATCTCGCGCGCTTGCGCCTCATCCTTCGGTTCAACCACGAACAGCATGCGCTCCTGGGACTCGGACAGCATCATCTCATAAGGGGTCATGCCTTCTTCGCGTTGCGGTACTTCGTCCAGATACAGCTCCAGGCCGTTGCCTGCCTTGGAAGCCATCTCCGCGCTGGAGCATGTCAAACCTGCCGCTCCCATATCCTGAATACCAAGCACGATGCCTGTATCAATCAGTTCGAGACAAGCTTCCATAACGAGCTTCTCCATGAACGGGTCGCCTACTTGTACGGCAGGGCGTTTTGCTTCGGATTCTTCTGTCAGTTCCTCCGAGGCAAAGGTTGCGCCGTGAATACCGTCGCGTCCAGTTGCTGGACCTACATAAAATACCGGGTTGCCTACCCCTTTCGCTACGCCGCGTTGGATTTTATCATGATCGATCAGACCGACGCACATCGCGTTAACAAGCGGATTGCCTTCATAGCTCTCATCGAACATCACCTCTC
Organism: Paenibacillus roseus; assembly: GCF_016424485.1. Taxonomy (GTDB): domain Bacteria; phylum Bacillota; class Bacilli; order Paenibacillales; family Paenibacillaceae; genus Paenibacillus_D; species Paenibacillus_D roseus. The sequence continues at coordinate 79,837 of NZ_JAELUP010000020.1, read as the reverse complement.
CGGCGACAGTCGGAATCCCGATACAGTTGCCGTAGCCTGCAATCCCGCTGACTACATGCTCGAACAGATAGCGCACGCGCTCATTTTGAAGACGGCCAAAACGCAAGCTGTTCAACAGCGCTACAGGACGCGCGCCCATGGAGAAGATATCGCGGATAATGCCGCCTACCCCGGTTGCTGCACCCTGATAAGGCTCGATTGCCGACGGGTGGTTATGGGATTCAATTTTGAAAACAACGGCCTGATTGTCGCCGATATCTACAATACCTGCGCCCTCGCCTGGACCCATCAGCACTTTCGGTCCGCTGGTCGGGAAGCGTCTCAGAACGTTTTTGGAGTTTTTGTAGGAGCAGTGCTCCGACCACATTACGCTGAATACCCCAATCTCCGTATAGTTTGGCTGGCGGCCAAGAAAACCGCAGATCAGTTCATATTCATTGTCCGTTACGCCCATTTGCTTGTAGATTTGCTGATCGGCAATCTGCTCCGGCGTCGGTTCCTTAGCTGTTAATTGCTGCGCCATGTTGTTCCCTCCATGCATTCAAAATCGATGTAAACATCCGTTTGCCATCCTCGGAGCCGAGCAATTGATCCACTGCGCGCTCCGGATGCGGCATCATGCCGACTACATTTCCCTGCTTGTTGCTTACGCCCGCAATATCTTCAACCGAACCGTTCGGATTGGCGCCCGCTGCATAGCGGAACACAATCTGATTATTCGCTTTCAGTTCAGCCAGTGTCGCGTCATCACAATAGTAGTTGCCTTCGCCGTGTGCGATTGGGATATTGATGCTTTCGCCAAGCGCATACTGGTTTGTGAAAGCTGTGTTGTTGCTGACCACTTCCAGCTCAGTGGCATGGCAGCGGAATTTCATGCCGTTGTTGCGCAGCAATGCGCCCGGGAGCAGGCCAGCTTCGGTGAGGATTTGGAAACCGTTGCAGATGCCCAGCACATATTTGCCAGCGTCAGCCGCTTTGCGCACCTCATTCATAACCGGTGCAAAACGCGCGATCGCGCCGCAGCGCAGATAGTCGCCGTAGGAGAAGCCACCCGGTACGAGAATGCAATCATAGTCCGATAAATCTGTTGCTGTATGCCATACGTAATCAACCTTCTGGCCGATCGTATCTTCTACCGCCTTATAGCAGTCGATATCACAGTTCGAGCCTGGGAATACGATTACTGCAAACTTCATTGATTAGCCCTCCAATTCAAAGCGGTAATCTTCAATGACCGTATTCGCAAGCAGCTTCTCGCACATAGCTGTCAGGCGTGTTTCCGCTTCGGAACGGTCTGTGGTGTCCAGTTCAAGCTCCAGATATTTGCCGACGCGAACCTTGCCGACTTCTGCAAAGCCCATGGTATGCAAAGCTCCTTGTACTGCGCTTCCTTGAGGGTCCAATACATTTTGCTTTATCGTGACATATACGGTTGCTTTCATCGCTTTGTTACTCCTCCTAGAAATGAGAGATGACTGATAATTTATTTGTTAAACTATTTATCTTATAAACGAACGATCAGGCCAAACGTAATATCGTTGGCACGCCGCCTTTACCAGGGGTACCGGAAGCTAGTTTCCGGTCAGCCGCTTGTAAATATCCAGATAACGGCGTGTTGTTTCGGCAACAACCTGCTCAGGCAGCGGAGCCGGCGGACCGCTCTGGTCCCAATCCGAGTTCAGCAGATACGTGCGCACAGGTTCCTTGTCCATGCTGTCGATCTCGGTGTCCAACTCGTACTTGTCTTGCGCCCAGAAGCGCGAGGAATCCGGGGTGAAAATTTCGTCGATCACGATAACCTCGCCGTCAATGAGACCAAATTCGAATTTGCAGTCCGCAAGGATGATACCCTGCTTCTCGCAATGTGCATGAGCGAATTCATACAGGCGGATACTGCGGTCGCGCAGGTCCTCCGCCAGTTCAGCGCCGATCATCTCCTGCATGCGGGAGAACGGAATGTCCTCGTCATGGCCCACATCGTTCTTCGCCGCCGGCGTGAAGAGCGGTTTTGCAAAGCGTTCGTTCTTGCGCAGGCCGGCCGGCAGCTCGATGCCATTGATCGCGGACGTTTTTACATATTGTCTCCAGCCGCCTCCCGTGATATAGCCCCGCACGACGCATTCGATATCAATTCGCTCCGCCTTGCGCGTCACCATAATTCTGTCCCGCAGCAGGTCAGGGCGTGTAACTACATCGCCAAGCTTATCCACATCGGTATGCACCACATGGTTGTTCATAATGTCCGCCGTCTGTTCAAACCAGTAGGCGCTCAGCCGGTTCAGCACGTTGCCCTTGTTCGGGACCGCAGGCTCCAGCACATAGTCAAAAGCGGAAATCCGGTCTGTTACCACAATCAGAAAATGCTCGCCCAGATCATAAAGCTCGCGCACTTTCCCTTTGTACAGCAGGGGAGCCTTGACATAAGGCTGTGCGGTCGCGATGGCCTCGCTGTTCATTGCGCTTGTTGCCATTAGGATGCCGCTCCTCTCTCTTAGTTCAAGCCAAGACGTTCAAAAATCGTGTTTACATGCTTCAGATGCCATGCCGGATTGAAGCAGTCGGCAATTTCGTCGGCAGACAGCACCTCGGTAATTTCCGGCGTCGACTCGACAATATCACGGAACTGGCGCTGTTCTTCCCAAGCTTGCATCGCGCGGGGTTGCACGGTGTCGTAAGCCTGCTCGCGGCTGAAGCCCTTGTCGATCAGCTTCGTCAATACGCGGCCGGAGAACGGCACGCCGTACGTTGCTTGCATGTTGCGCTTCATATTCTCAGGGAATACAGTCAGGTTCTTGATAATATTGCCCAGACGATTCAGCATGTAATTCAGCAGCATCGTCGCATCCGGCAAAATAACGCGCTCTACCGAGGAGTGGCTGATGTCGCGTTCATGCCAGAGCGGTACGTTCTCATAAGCAGATACCATATGACCGCGGATTACGCGGGCCAGGCCGGAAATGTTCTCGCTGCCGATCGGGTTGCGCTTGTGCGGCATTGCCGATGAGCCTTTTTGCCCCTTGGCGAATGCTTCTTCAACCTCGCGGAACTCACTCTTTTGAAGCGCGCGGATTTCGGTTGCGAATTTGTCCAGGGAAGTCGCGATGAGCGCCAAAGTCGCCATATACTCGGCATGGCGGTCACGCTGCAGCGTCTGGGTCGAGATTGGAGCCGGCTTCGTGCCCAGCTTGCGGCATACAAATTCTTCAACGAACGGATCAATGTTCGCGTAGGTGCCTACCGCACCGGAGATTTTGCCGTATTGCACGCCGTCCGCCGCATGGTGGAAGCGCTCCAGGTTCCGTTTCATCTCTTCATACCAAAGCGCCAGCTTCAAGCCAAACGTAGTCGGTTCGGCATGTACGCCATGCGTCCGTCCCATCATTGGCGTATCTTTGTAAGCTCTCGCCTTGTCGCGCAAAATTTCGATGAACTGCTCGATGTCACGCAGCAAAATTTCATTTGCCTGACGCAGCAGGTAGCCGTTCGCCGTATCCACAACGTCCGTGGAGGTCAAGCCGTAATGCACCCATTTGCGCTCCGGACCTACAGTCTCGGATACTGCACGGGTGAAGGCAATGACATCATGGCGGGTCTCCTGCTCAATTTCATAAATCCGGTCGATATCGAAGGTTGCTTTGCTGCGCAGCGCTTCAACATCTTCCTTCGGAATAACACCCAGTTCTACCCACGCTTCACATGCGCACAGTTCAACTTCCAGCCATGCCTTGAACTTGTTCTCTTCGGTCCAGATCGCTCTCATTTCCGGTCTGCTATAACGTTCCAACATATGTGTTTACGCCCTCCATATATTTGTTTCGTCGATCCACGCCAGCGCCTGATCTACGGATGCTGCCAATACATTGACATGCCCCATCTTGCGCTTTGCCTTCGCCTCGCTCTTGCCGTACAAATGCAGTTTCGGTGCAACACCGCGCTTTACAGCGGCCTCATCTGCCTTGGCGAACCGTTCGATTACCGGCTCGACATGCTCTCCCAGCACATTCACCATCACGACTGGCGTCATCAGGGAAGTATCGCCGAGCGGCAAGCTGCAGATCGCCCTTACATGCTGCTCGAACTGCGAGGTGCGGCAAGCTTCCATCGTATAATGCCCGCTGTTGTGCGGACGCGGCGCCAACTCATTCACGTACAACTCGCCGCTTGCAGTCAGGAACATCTCCACTGCAATCAATCCGACTGCGCCCAGCCCTTCGGCGATCTTCATCGCGAGCTCTCTCGCCCGCTCGGCTATGTCCTCCGAAATGCGCGCCGGGACAATGGACAGATGCAGAATATTATCCACATGAATATTTTCCGCTACCGGGAACGTCTTGATCTCTCCCAGCGAGCTGCGGGCTGCGATGACGGACAATTCCTTGTCAAAGCGGATGAACTGCTCAAGCACCAGCTGAGCGCCGGAGCGGCTCAGTTCCGCATAGGCCGGAGCAATATCCGCCTCACTGCGCAGTACCCATTGCCCTTTGCCGTCGTACCCGCCGGTCGCGGTCTTGAGCACGCTCGGCAGACCCAGCCGCTCTGCCGCTTCCCGCAATTCCTGCTCGCTGCCGATCTCGGCATACGGAGCAACCTGCACGCCTGCCGCCTCAATTGCGCGCTTCTCGCGCAAACGATGCTGTGTCGTGTGCAAAAGCTGGCTGCCCTGCGGCACATAGGATTCCTCCATTAACATTGCCGCTACGCCGGAATCGACGTTCTCGAATTCATACGTAATTACATCGGCCCGTTTGGCCAGTTCCCTTGCCGCTTCACGATCGTCATAAGCCGCAACAATCTGGCCAGCTACCTGACCGCATGGCGCATCCTGCACCGGCTCCAGCGCGACAAAGCGATACCCCATATTGCTGCCGGCCAAAGCCATCATTCGACCAAGCTGACCGCCGCCTAGAATGCCAATCGTAGCCCCTGGGCGAATGATCTTCGTCTCAGCCTGCTTCGCATTTTGCGTCATAACGTGTCACTGCTTTCCAGCACAGCCTGCTTCGTCTGCTCGCGACGGGCAATCACGCGCGCCTGAACCTCAGGATCGAACGCGCCAAGAATCTGCGCTGCCAGTAGTCCGGCATTGGAGCCGCCTGCATTGCCGATCGCAACTGTCGCAACCGGGATGCCTGCCGGCATCTGCACAATCGAGAGCAGGGAATCGATGCCGTTCAGATTCGAGGATTTGACGGGAACGCCAATAACCGGTAGAGCCGTCTTCGCAGCGACCATACCGGGCAAATGCGCGGCGCCGCCTGCTCCCGCGATGATCACCTTCAATCCGCGTTCGGCAGCCGTTTCCGCATATTCAAACATCAAGTCCGGCGTCCGATGCGCCGATACAACCTTTTTCTCATAGCTGATTCCCAATTCGTCCAGAACGTCACAGGCTAACTTCATTGTATCCCAATCTGACTTGCTGCCCATGATGACGCCGACTTTCGGAGACATGTCATAACCCACTTTCCATTTAAAGTATAGGATAAGCGCGAACGGCCGCTTCACTCAAATGCCACAGCAGCGAACATTTCGCGGAAGAAAAATAAGAATGTTCGGCGATTTACCAAGCTTTCATCTTAGTTTTCACAATAAAAATCCTCATTAAAACAGAAAAACCCAGTCGTTGTGCTGTTACCCGAACTGCACGGACTGAGGGACAAAACAAGCAATGAGAAGGAACACAAGGAAAGAAAGCACAAGGCTGCCCCTGAAAGAGACAACCTGTTCCTTATACATTGCTCGTAGTCCGAAAATTTAAGGTTCTCGGGTAGAAACTTTCGGGCCATATCCCCAAATTTATACGAGTATCCAAATATCGACGGCAATCGGGGCTCATACTCCCTGCCCCTGCACACGCAAAATAACCTCTTTTAGTTTAGCAATCCTTACAAGGCTTGTCAACGCCAAAACACGAACATTCCAATTATTTTCGAATTGAAAGTTCGTGTTTAAAACAAACTCCCGTCCAGTGGACGGGAGCATATATGACATATTCATCTTTTTCCCAGTTATCAGGGTGCTAATGGGGACATAGGAGCCGGACGCTGGCAGCTGCTTTGCATCACATAATGGCGTCCTTCGGAAGATGCATCATGGAAACCGTGCATCGCCTCCAGCACATGGTAAGCCATCTCTCCATTGGCGCGGTGCTGTCCGCCTTCACGGATGGCGCGGGCCATGTCGGCAACGCCAATGCCGCGGTTATTGTCTGTATAGCCATGAGTCAGCGGGATTTCCTCCCACTCGTGGCTCCCTGCCCGGCGCAGTCTCACCGTGCCGCCGAAGCCGTTTGGATCGGGAACGAGCAGCGTGCCCGCGCTGCCGTGAATCTCGATATTCGGCAACGAGGTTCCCGCGATTGCGTCGAAGCTTGTAATGAGCGTGCCAACCGCGCCGCTCTCGAAGTCGAGGACACCCGCCAGATGAGTCGGCGTTTCCACCTTGACCTTTTGTCCGCGCTTCGGCTCGCTCGTAATCGTCCGCTCTGGATAGGAGATGACCGCTGAGCCGGTCACGCGGCGAATCGGGCCGAGCAGGGCTACAAATGCGGTCAGATAGTACGGTCCCATGTCGAACATTGGCCCGCCGCCAACCTGATAATAGAAAGCGGGGTCCGGGTGCCAGCCCTCATGACCTCCGCACAGCATAAATCCGCTCGCGGATATCGGCGTGCCGATGGCTCCGTCATCGATAAGCTTGCGGCAAGTCTGAATGCCGCCGCCGAGGAATGTCTCCGGCGCGCCTGCCAGACGCACTCCTTTGCTGCGGGCGGTCTCCAACATTTTCAGCCCTTCTTCTCGGGTAACAGCCAGCGGCTTCTCCACATAGACATGCTTGCCTGCCTCAAGCGCCTGAATCGATACAGACGCATGAGCCTGCGGGATTGTCAAATTGACGACAATCTCCACCACCGGGTCCGCGATCAGATCTTCGACCGAGTACGCCTTCGGGATACCAAACTCGGCTGCCCGCGCCTCTGCGCGGCTGACGTCCAGGTCCGCACAGGCATAGACTTCAACCTCATCGTATTTTTGCAGATTCTCAAAATAGATTCTGCTAATATTGCCACATCCGATAATGCCTACCTTCATTTTTCCCATCTCGTATCTTCCGTCCCTCTCCAAAGAAATATTATGAACTGAACGTTATCCGAAGCTGCTGCGGCCAGTCCACCCGTGCCGCCTCTATGGCAAGTGATCCAAGATTCATTGCGCTTCAAACTTAAAGCTGGTTATCCGCCATGCCTGTATAAGCCGCCCCTGCCTCAACTCCCTGGCGGGCTGCAAGCTCTTTGCCTTCCGCTGTCCACAGGAATCCGCGGCGCATCATTTCCTTCACTTCCGGCAAATCCACAATATTCGCCACATGGCCCAGCGAATTGTAGTAGACGCGGCCGATTCCCCAGCGCTTCGTCCAGACGACCGGCATATCCACAGGCCCATTCGCTGCATGGGGGCCGTCAGCGACCGGGAAACGAGTTGTCGCCAGCACTTCAACGGCAGGATCAACATGCAGGTAATATTGCTCGGACTTCACGGTAAAATCTTTCATCCCCTCCACTAACGAGCTGGAGCCTTGCTTAATGTGGACCACGTATTCCGTACCGTCATTGCCCGGATGAGCAACCCAATTGCCGCCGGTCATGAACTGCCAGTCGACATTTTCGCGAAACGCATCGCACATTCCCCCGTGACAGCCTGCCAGTCCGACGCCGCTCTGCACGGCAGACGATACATTGTCAACCAGGTGCTGCTCAATCCGGCCCATCGTCCATACGGGTATAATCAGATCGAGACCCTTCAGCTTCTCCACATCGGCAAAAGCCTCCAAGGTATCGGACACTTCGACTTCAAATTGTTCCTGCTTCAGCACCTCTGCAAAAATTCCTGCCACCTGCTGCGGCTCATGACCGTCCCAGCCACCCCATACAATCAATGCTTTTTTCATATGCAACGCCTGCCTCTCCAATCTATATTTGCCCTGCAGCTATTCTTCTTGCAGTTCCTTAATCGCAACCCATCTGCGCTCCTCGATGGAGCGGTCGACCGCCTCCAGAATCTCCTGGCATTTCACGCCATCAACGAAGTTCGGGACCGGCTGGCGATCTTCCTCGATCGCTTTCATAAACTCATGTATTTCATGGGTGAAAGTATGCTCGTAACCAATCGTATGTCCGGCCGGCCACCAGGCATCCATATAAGCGTGAGGCGCATCTGTGACGAGCACACGGCGGAAGCCCTGGACATCTTCATCATCACCGGTGAAGTACACTTGCAATTCATTCAGACGCTCAAAATCGAACTTGATGCTGCCCTTGCTCCCGTTGATTTCGAATGCATTCGTACAGCGGTGTCCGGCGGCAAAGCGGGTCGCTTCAAAGCTGCCCAGCGCGCCGCTCTCGAACCGGGTCATGAACAGCGTGGCGTCATCAACAGTCACATCTCCAAGCGGTGCATCCTTGTTGCCTTTGGCGGTCAGTCCCGTCATCTCGGACGGCAGCGGACGCTGCTTCACAAATGTTTCGCTCATCCCGATGACTTCCTTGAACTCCCCGATCAGGTAGCGGGCCAAATCGATACAATGTGCGCCCAGATCACCATGCGAGCCCGAACCGGCAATGTCCTTTTGCAAACGCCATACGAGCGGGAATTGCTCATCAATAATCCAGTCCTGCAAAAACCAGGCGCGGTAGTGATAAATCTTGCCAATCCGTCCCTCACTGATGAGCTTCTTGGCCAGTTGCACAGCCGGGGCAAACCGATAGTTGAAGCCGACCATATGCTTGATGCCCGCCTTCTCGGCCGACTCCAGCATCTCTTTGGAATCTTTCAAATTGAGCGCCAGCGGCTTCTCGCAAAAAATATGCTTGCCGTTAGCCGCAGCAGCCAAGGCAATCTCCTTGTGCGCATCGCTCGGCGCATTAATGTCGATCAGATCAATATCATCCCGGCTAACCAGATCACGCCAATCTGTCACTGCGCTCTCCCAACCGAATTGCGCTCTGGCCTTCTCGACGGCCTGCGGATCGCGTCCGCAAATGACCTTCGGCTCCGGCTTCAGCGCATCCGGGAAGAACATCGGCACCGCGCGATAAGCGTTGCTGTGCGCCTTACCCATAAATTTATAGCCAACCATGCCAATACGAACGTTACTCATGAACTTGCACCTCTCCCGATTGAAATGAATGCATTTGTTATTCAAGCAATTCGTATAATTCCGGCTTTCACATATATACTGGTTTTGCGATAAATCAGGAATCTCCTTGCCAGTTCGGATAACGAAGCGACGATGCTCTTGGGACAAGCCGGACCGGGAGCCGGACGACCGATTGCGCCGCATCCTTTGCCCCCTGATGCTCCGCCGGTTCTCCAGAATCAGCTGCATCCGGCTGAAAGCTTGGCGCATGCAAGCTATCCAGCAGCCACTGAGCAGCTTGCTCGCCCATCTCATAGAAGGGAACGGCCACGGAAGACAACTGCGGCTCTGTAAAGCGCGCGCCTTCCGCATCGTCATAGCCGATCAAGGCTGCATCCCTGCCTGGCTTTACGCCATGCTCACGCAAACCTTGCAACAGACCGATCGCCATCCGATCATTCGCCGCTACAATACCGTCCACTTGCCCCTCCCGGATGGCCTCGGCAAGCTGCCCTGCGTACTGGTAGCCGCTCTTGCGGCTGTAGTTTCCCAAATAAAGCAACTGCTCATCCAGTTCTATTCCGTACTCTTGAAGAGCCAGGCTGTAGCCCTTCATCCGATCACGGCTATTGGAATAAACATTCGGGCCATTGAGAAAGGCAATGCGCCGGCAGCCCCTCTCGATCAGATGAGTAGCAGCAAGCTGCCCACCCTTGACATGATCAGCCTCAATCGTCTTGAACGGCTCGTCATCGAAATGCTGGTTCACCAGGCAAAAAGGATAGCCCTCCTCATGAAGCTGTCTGAGCGCCTCCCGCTCCTCTGCCGAATCCTGCGAGCCCAGCATAATACAAGCATCGACCTTCTGCGTCTGGAACAGATTCGTGTAGCTCCGCGCTTCGACCGGGGACAGCGGGATAATCAACAGATCATAGCCCATGCGTCTTGCCGTCTCCCCGATTCCGCTCAAGATTTCCGCGAAGTAATAGGTTGAGAACAGTTTGACCTTCGGCACGTAAGGCAGTATGACGCCCAGGTTCCCGCTTCTCCTGCGGGCCAGCTGCTGGGCAAGCACATTGGGCACATAGTTAAGCTGCCGGGCCGCCTCCAGCACTTTTAATTTCGTTTCCTCCCGAATCGGGCCAACGCCGTTCAATACTCTCGATACTGTTGCCTCCGACACGCCGGCCAGCTTTGCGACTTCTCTTCTGCTTATGATGCATTCCTCCGCTTTCATTGGCCCATAATGTACACGCGTACATTGTTGCATGAAAGCTGTTTCATGTCAATGGGGAACTTGTGATACCGTTCGATATTCCATATAATTTCTTCATAGCATACAAAGAGCGCTTCAAGACACCAAGCTGCATTGCAAGGGAGTGAAACCTTTTGAATCTGGACAATTCTCTATTGACGCCATATTATCCATCCTTGCGGCCTGCCCAGCCGGACTTGAATGAATTCCAGCAGCCGCCTGCACATCTGGTCAAGAATGTGGTGTTTGCTTATATGATCTGGTACTTCCTGGGCCTGTTTGGCGGCCATCACTTCTATACGGGCAGACGCAAAAGCGGCTGGGGCGTTCTGGCATTATCTCTAACGATTATAGGTCTGCCTATTGCCTTGCTCTGGTGGGCGATCGATGCCTTTTACCTCTACAAACGGGTACACCGCTACAACGATACTAGCAAGCAGCAATTCAAACCCCGGCTTTACTATTATGAGTACTCATCTGTATTCGTCCAGTGAATCAGGCGTAGACGGCTTTACCGTCCTTGAACGGGCAAAACTCCGTTTCGTAGTGAACGATAAGCCAAAAGGCCCGCCACTCGGCCTTCAGATGTCTTGCGGAACGTTTTCCGGGACATACAGATGCCGCATAGCGGGCCTTGCATGTATATTTTTAAGGAGCCATCTCCAAAAACTTCGTAGTCGGGTTTTTCTCAATAGCTGTACGCATCGCGTACTCGTTCTCGAACAGCGCCACGTAATTATCCTTTTTATCCTTCACCAGCACCGAGTTGATGCGGAACTTGGACGGATCGATCTTGTCGTCCACCAGCCAGCGCGCGAATTGGTAAGTCATTCGATGCAGCTGGATATCTACGCCGTATTCGCCCTTCATCCGATATTCGAATACTTCGAACTGGAGCTGGCCGACAACGCCCAGAATTATCTCATCAAATCCGCTTGTCGAGTGGAACACCTGAATGGTGCCTTCCTCTGTCAGCTGATCGATTCCCTTCTGATACTGCTTATGCTTGAGGGCATTTTTGACCGTGACCTTCGCGAAAATCTCCGGCGAGAATGTCGGCAGCTCATCAAAGGTCAGCTCGCCCGCCTGGGATAGCGTGTCGCCAATCCGGAAGATTCCCGGGTCGAATAACCCGATAATGTCGCCCGGATAAGCCGACTCGACGATATCACGGTCCTGCGCCAAAAATTGCTGTGGCTGAGACAGCTTGATGTCCTTGCCCGCGCGCACGTGCTTGACGCTCATTCCACGCTCAAAACGGCCGGAGCAAATGCGCAGGAACGCAATCCGGTCGCGGTGAGCCGGGTTCATGTTCGCCTGAATTTTGAATACATAGCCGGAGAACTTCTCTTCTGTCGGCTCTACCAGCCGCTCGGTGCTTTGTCGCGGAGTTGGCGAAGGCGCGAGTTTCAGGAAGTTCTCCAGGAAGGTCTGTACACCAAAGTTATTAACCGCACTGCCGAAAAAGATCGGCGTCAATTCGCCGCGGCTGACCTTCTCGTAATCGAACTGATCGCCCGCTACATCCAATAATTCCAGTTCCCCTGTCAATTGATCATGCAAAAAGTCACCCGCCATCTCGCGGATAATCGGATCATTGTAATCTTCAACCTTTCGCACTTCAATCTTGCTATGGTCATTCCCCTGGAACAGCTCGACCTGATTGTTCATGCGGTCATAGACGCCGCACAGTTCACGGCCCATTCCGATCGGCCAGTTCATCGGCACCGAGCGAATGCCCAGTACCTGCTCCAGTTCTTCCATCAGTTCGAACGGGCTGCGCCCTTCGCGGTCCAGCTTGTTGATGAAGGTGAAGATCGGAATCCCGCGCTTGCGGCATACCTGGAACAGCTTGATCGTCTGCGCCTCCACCCCTTTGGCGACGTCGATCAGCATGACCGCGCTGTCCGCAGCCGTCAGTGTCCGGTAGGTATCTTCGCTGAAGTCCTGGTGACCCGGGGTATCCAGAATGTTCACCCGATGCCCCAGATAGTCAAATTGCATGACGCTGGATGTAACCGAAATTCCGCGCTGCTTCTCAATTTCCATCCAGTCGGACGTCGCGTGCTTGCTTGCTTTCCTCGCTTTGACCGTACCGGCCAAACGAATCGCGCCCCCAAACAGCAACAGCTTTTCCGTTAGTGTTGTTTTCCCCGCATCCGGGTGAGATATAATGGCGAAGGTTCTTCTCCGCTCCACTTCCTGCTTAATGTCATTCTCTAAATTCGTACTCATTCCAGCCGTCCTCTCGTCTTGAGATTTCAGTAAATTGATGATGACCGATTCGGTCAAATTTACGCTGCAAGGCTGGAGACTCTTCAGCAATCGAAGAACCCCCAGCCCTTATTGTACATTATATTAACGAAGCACCAGCTTCGTTATTTGCCTGTGTTGCTAACCCAAATGACATTGTCTTCTTCCTGGCCGTTCACCGGCCACCAGCGGAAACCGTCCTGCTTCAGCAGATCGCTCGCTTCTGTCGGCCCCCATGATCCTGCCGGATATGGACGGATGTCCGATGTATCGTCATGCCATGCAGCGGCGATCTTATCTACGAATGCCCATGCATGGGATACTTCATCCCAGCGCGTGAAGTACGTGGAGTCGCCGCGTGCCGCGTCATAGATCAAGCGCTCATACGCTTCCGGCGTATTGATGCCGACCTGGCAGCTTTGGCAGAATTCCATGGCCACCGGCTGAATTTGCGTATCCGAGCCCGGCTGCTTGGCATTGATTTTGATGTAGATGCCCTCCATCGGGTTAACGCGAATAACGAGCAAGTTCGGCGCCAGATTGTGACGGCTTGCGAACAGCACATTGTTCGGCATGTTCTGGAATTCGATCACAACCTCAGTAGTTTTTACCGGGAGGCGCTTGCCTGTCCGAATGTAGAACGGCACACCCGCCCAACGAAAATTATCGACGGCAACCTTGGCAGCAAAATAAGTCTCGGTGACCGAATCGCCCGCAACCGATTCTTCCTGGCGGTAGCCCGGAAGCGGCTTGCCCTTGTGTACACCTTCCGAATATTGGCCGCGCACGACATTTTTGCGCACATCCTCAAACGTTTCGTATTGGCGAAGGGAACGAAGCACTTTCACCTTCTCGTCACGGATATCTTCGCCATGCAGACGGCTAGGCGGCTCCATTGCAATCATCGTCAGCATTTGCAGCATGTGGTTCTGGCCCATGTCGCGCAGGGCGCCAGATTTGTCATAATACCCGCCGCGGTCCTCGACCCCTACAGTTTCGGATAGTGTAATTTGCACGTTGGCAATATGCTTGTTATTCCAAAGCGGCTCAAAAAACGCGTTCGCAAATCGGATGACTTCGATGTTCTGAACCATTTCCTTGCCGAGATAGTGGTCAATACGGAAAATTTCTTCTTCCTTGAATACCTGATTGATCTGGTCGTTCAGCTTCTGGGCAGAAGGGAGGTCGTATCCGAACGGCTTCTCGATAACAACACGATGCCAGCCCTTGCTCTCCAGCAGACCGCCGTCGCGAAGATTGAAGGAAACCGGGCCAAACAGCTCAGGAGCCAGCGCCAGATAGAACAGGCGGTTGCCCGGAATGTCAAAGCGCTCATCCAGCTTCTCAGACAGACGGGTAAGCTCGCGGAAGCCTTCCACATCGTTGATATCCAAGGACATATAGACAAAATGCTGCGCAAATCGATTCCAAAGCTCTGCGTCATCTGCCTTGTAACGGCAAAATTCGTTGATGGACTCATAAACCTCGGCCTGGAATTGCTCATCTGTACGGCTGCGGCGCGCCAATCCGACCACTGCAAAATCCTCTGCGAGCTTGCCTTCCTTATATAAGCTGAACAGCGCGGGGAACAACTTGCGCTTGGCAAGGTCTCCTGTCGCCCCGAATAAGTAATAAACAGCGCCTGAAGCCGGCAGAGCTTCTGATTTATGTTGATCTGTCATCGTACTAGACTCTCTCCTATGTCATTTTATAGGTTCCATCTCATTAGGTTACATGTTATGTAGTGTAGCATATATGCCACTGAATCGCTATGAATTGCTCCATAAAAAAAACTAATGATAGCATCAATTATTTTTGATCACTCGGCCACAGTTTATCCTCAAATTCACTGTGTCTTCTCGCTCATACTCATTTTCAATTATTTTTCTAATATAATGTATTTATTTCCCTGTCTTCTACTGCAAATAATCGCCCGTAATTAACGGCACGCCGACGATCAATCGGGTCTTCCCAATCTCTTGATCCTGCCGGGTTGCCAGCTGCAAATTGACCTTGTACATACCGCTTTGTGCCACGCTGTTCAATTGCTCAGTCCAGTACGTTTCGCTCAAGGTATGCTTGTCCGAATAACTTTCTAGCCGCTGGGCCTCCGCCCTCTCCGCCAGTTGGTTCGCTGCGTCCGCAGATTGCGCGATTCCGCGGAAGGTCACGCTTGGTGATGCGGATACACCGGCATCCTTCAACGCCTCCTCAATTTTGCCGTACGATTCCTCCAACTGGCTTTGCGGCGTCCCCTCCACATTGTCCAGCAGCAGCACGAGCAAGCCCTGATCGCCGCCCTTGCCCTCCGTCTGAGTACGATACCATAACGTAACCCGGGCCGACTCCATCGTATCCGAGCTTTGCCACACTTTTTCCCCGCCGCTATTTTCCTTGAGCGTGTCCGGGCCGTCAGGAAGACCCAGCGCAGCCGCTACTTCGTCCGCCTGTCTTCTTGCAGCCGAACCCTTCGCGTCCCATCGGAAAGACCACGCTGCCGATGTCGACCCGCCCTCCAGCAGCGGGTCCGCCCACTCCCAAAGTACAAGCGCATCGTGCTGAAGCGGCGATACACTGCCAATTGCAGTATCCATCGTTTTTTGACCGCCTTCTGTACCGATCAGCCACGCCCCCAACGCGAGTACGGCAAGAAGGGAGAATAATATTGCCTTTCCTCTATCTTTCCGCCGCCTGTCTGCTCGACCTCGCATGATATTTACTCCCATACGGACTCCTACCTCCTGTGCAGAGTTTTTATGAACATTGCAAGCCTTGTTCCTTCTCCGCCTCAATTCTTATCGTGTAAAATGGGTATCCATCTATACGCACATGCCCTGCCCTGCATAGACTGCTCATAGAATTCGATGGAGGTGTTTTATAAATGGAACGCATCTTTCCAATTAATGAGGAACGTCTTCAATCCCTTAGGGGACAGCTTGTATGCGCCGTGAGCAAAAAAGGCCACCATTATATCGGCGTCCTGCATTCATGCCGCGGCGGTCGGGTCGTGCTGAACGGACCTGAAGGGGGGCAGACCGTTCGCCGCCCATCTAAACCCGAAGGCATAGCCGTCAAGGGCCGCGGCAAGAAAGGAAGATCGCGCCGAAAAAAATATATATCGGCTCCGTCCGGGTCGCAGGGTGCAGCCGAGTTGTCCGCATCCTATCAATTTCGACCGGCCTTCACTCAGCCTGTTGGGCTTGAAGTGGGAGAGATCACCTTCCTTTTCGCACTCGTATAGAGAGCTTGGCAAGTCAGCCAACCTGTCCGAGGCTTCTCATGTGCGAGTCGGCTTATATGCCCGCTTGTTCTATCTGGCGTCCATTAATAAAACATAAGAGGCCCCAGCTGATATTCACGAGCTAGAGCCTCTTTGTTGTCTTTTACATATTTTTAGAGCTGGCTGAGATGAACGGGCCTCACGGTGCTGGAAGAACGCGAATGGCGCTTGGTTGTTATCTTTATTTTAAACGGTTGAAAGGAACAATTCAAATAAATGGAATTCCCGTTGTGGTATACTGGTACAAAAATAGCCATTGCAAGGGGATGTTGAACGTGGACATATTGTTTTTAGCTGCTGTCAGCGGCGGCGTTGCACTCGCACTGCTAATTATTGCCCACTTTACTTATCAGCGCTCACCAAATAACTTACGTTCGCTATTCTTCCCGTCCGGGCTTGTCCTTTTGATCAGTATCATCGCCTTGATCATCAGTCTGGCTTCGGGAGGCTTTCGCGGTCTCGGATTTGGGATTCTCAGCGCAGCGGCAGGTGCAGGAAGCATTATTGGCATCATCGGAATCGCGCTGCTGACGTACATTGGCAACAAGCGTTAACAGCTTTGTCGTCCTATGACGGATGAAGGCTTCGTTTCGCGAAAAAAAAGACAGACGCGTACCATAAGCTACGGTCTGCCATGCCTCCTTAATATAGTAAGCCCCATTAATGTCAGGCAGGGTATTTTGCGTGACAGATCAGGATTTCGCATCCTTCTGCAGCAGATCCGGGACGGCAATCGTCCCTCCCCTCATAATAGCCTTGAAGTACAAAGGCTTCATTTCATGCTTGAAGTCTAAATCCCACAGCATGCATCCCAGCTCACGGTCGGGCTGATCTTTATAACAGGATAAAGGTGTCATGTCATGGTCCTCAAGCAAGGTAAAAATGGCCGGAAACTCTCTGGCTCCGAGGTACGGATGGTAAAAGCACTGACGTTTGCGGGCGCGCCGCAAAAAAATATTATAGTGCTTCTCCGGATGATCTTGCTCCCCAGCGCGCGGCGTCATGACAAAATGCGCATGAATGACGTACTTCACATCCCGCAGCAGCAGGCCCTCATGAAGGTTCTGCTCTCCCGCGGGCATCGGAGACAATAACGGCCGCTTGCCGCTCATCGGCTCCCTGAGCCCGGATACCGCAGCCGTCGGGTCCATCTCGATACGTGAAACCCTCTCCAGCTGAATTTCATTGATGACATCAATCCGATCGACTACCCATCGGATAGCTGGCTTCCAATGAATCGACTCCAAGACTCCCCTTGCAGCAGAAGGAGTCATTACATCATAGCTTACCCGTCTATCCTTATAATCGGAACGGGCAAAGCAAGCATAGCTTCCCCAAACCAGAAGCCGGATTCCGTACCCCATTATGTCTCCTCCCCTAAATTTAAAGCCGAAAAGCACTTACCTACGCAGGGCTTACCTCCCCCTTCCATTTTTGGAATATACTCTTTTAGTATACTCGCAATAGGTCTATATGTGTAGTATGATTTTACTATATATTCGATAGCAGGTAGTTGAAATTATTTATTGGACAGCTGGGAAAAAGTAAACTTACGGACAATTCATCGTCCCATAGGCCTATAGAATGCGATACGTGGTGACATCATTTTCTGCGGTTGAAAATCAGGATGGAATTTTCCTCCCCATGTTCCTTTTGCAAAGCTTGTGTTCGAGCGGCGCAAGCTGATAGGGAGTGGGTTAGGCAGTGGCACCTTTGAGTGGAGTCAGGTATCATATACTTAAGAAATATATCGGCAACCCTCCAGGCGAAGGAAGTGTAAAACGATGAATTCAGAAACGGTGATGCAGGAACTCGAAGCTCTCGGCAAGGAACGACTCAAGAAAATGTACCTTTCCAATGGCGCGCAGGAGCCGCTTTTTGGAGTGGCGACAGGAGAAATGAAACCAATTTTCAAGAAGACCAAGCTCAATCAACCTTTGGCGGAGCAGCTTTATGCCTCGGGGAATTACGACGCAATGTACTTTGCCGGAATCATAGCTGAGCCAAATTCCATGACTGAGGCGGATTATGACCGTTGGCTGGATTCGGCATATTTTTATATGTTGTCCGATTTTGTAGTAGCGGTCACTTTGTCGGAAGCGGATATTGCGCAAGAGGTTGCCGATAAGTGGATTGCAAGTGGCGAAGATCTGAGAATGTCAGCAGGCTGGAGTTGCTATTGCTGGTTATTGGGGAGCCGTCCGGACAGCGAATTTTCGAAAAGCAAACTTACCAAGATGCTTGAACAGGTGGAGAATACGATCCACGCTGCTCCCGAGCGAACGAAATATTCAATGAGCAATTTTATATACACGGTGGCGACTTCCTATTTACCACTTCACGACAAGGCGGTGGCTACAGGGAATGCAGTAAGCCCGGTAGAGGTCAAAAGTGACACGGGAAAAAGCAAGTTCCTAAACGCTGTCGGAAATATTCAAAAGACTGCAGCGAGAGGAAAACTTGGCTTTAAACGAAAGCATGTACGATGTTAAACTTCTGCTTTCCTGCCACAAGAAACAAGCGGGCCTACATTCACTCAAACGGCATCCATTGCGGATTTTTGACGTCCATGTGGGTGTACAACAAAAGAACCCGCTTTATCGGCGGGTTTCTTCAATATAACATCAACTTCCAAAGCTTTATCTACTTATTTGATCGACTCTGTCTCCAAGCCAGTATCAGCTTTTATCGCTCTTTCGCAAAATTCGCACTCCGTACCCCGGTATCGTCGCATCGCCAGTCAGCCATTCACCGCTAATGACGTCCTCGACTTCTTCTGCGACGCGAATGTACGCTTCGTTGGCCCCGTAGTTCAGCAGGAAATGCCACGCTTCCCCGGCATCATCGACGCGGACAGCCAGCTCCACTTGGCGCGGCAGCTCGCACCAGTCAGCGACCGGTGATTGCAGCCCGAGCCGATTAATCAGCTTGTCGACGACCGCCTCTGAGAACGCCGCGCCGTAGTACCAAGCCTCACCCGCGCCGACGCGGTTGCAGGTCATGGCCGGTTTGCCCGCGTAATAAGCCGTCGTATATTCCGCTTCGACCGTCACGCTCGGTTGATCCACCGCAATAATGTCATTAAACTTGATCGCAGGGAATTCTGAGGCAGCCTCCGCGACCGCTCCCGCCGTCAATCCTGCTGCTTCGCCAACCATCCTGACCAACGCAGGCTTCACTGTACCTGCAATACGCGTAAAGTCTTCTAGATGAATGCCGCACAGCTCGGCTGCATAACCCGGGAACGGCATCATCCGACACCGGCCGGTTTCGTCCTTGTACCCGGTGCGCGCACCGAATACGACTTTGCCCCCGCCTTTCACGTACTCCTTCAGCAGCATTGCCGTTTCCTCCGTCAAAATCGCCGGATGCGGATAGACGACAAATTTGTACTTGCGCAGCTCGTCCAGCCCGACCCCCGTCCGCAACTTCACCCGGTCCGCCGGAATGTGACGGTATTGGAGCTGCTTGTACCACGCGCCGTAGCTCGCGCCGCGCAGCGCGCCCGGATAGGTGTCGTGCTCGCCGTCCCATTCATTGTCGTAGTCGTCGAGCAACGCCACTTCGGCAACGTACCGACGGCCGACGAGCCCTTCGCCAAGCCGTTGCAATTCCTCGCCAATAATGGTCGCTTCCGCCACGCGCCGATTGGGCTGGTTATGGTAATCGTTAATGCCGTGCCAGTACATTTCCGTACCGACCGTTGCCGTCCGCCAGCGAAAGAACAGAACCATATCCGCGCCGTGCGCGATCGATTGGTACGTCCAGAGCCGCATTTGCCCTGGCTCGGGCGTAGGCAACTCGATGCTGTTCGTCCATCCTCCCGGACCCGACTGTTGCTCCATGACACAGAAGTTAGGACTTACATCACGTACAGCGCTCAGGTTCAAACTCCATTTTCGGTCGAGGAGCGGTTCCTCTTCATTTGGATCGTTAAAAATCGTCGCAAACAACGGATACGTATCATACGAGAAAAAATCGAGCTGCTCGTCCGTCAGCCGATGGCTGTCCAAATGACCGAACAGACCGTTTGTCGTCAACCAGTGGTGCGGCGCAATGTCGCGCAAAATATCGGTCTGCACCTTCGCAAAGTCGATCGTATTGTCAGAAATGAATCGTTTCTCATCCAGCGCCTGATGTGGGTTCGGCGTATTGGACACGACACGACGTGTCAGATGAACCTGCTCCCAATCGGTATAGGTCTGGCTCCAGAAGACCGTCCCCCACGCCTGATTCAACTTGTCCAACGTACCGTATTTGCGCTTCAGCCACTCCCGGAACGCGAGATGATCGGCTTCAGCGTAGTACGTATCGATCTGGCAGTTGAACTCGTTGTCGATCTGCCACCCGACAATCGCAGGATGGTCCTTGAAATGCACGGCCATCCGCCGTACAATATTCGCGCACAGCTCCCGATATTTCGTCGAACTGTAGTTATAATGGC
The DNA here is from genome assembly GCF_016424485.1 of Paenibacillus roseus. GTDB lineage: Bacteria > Bacillota > Bacilli > Paenibacillales > Paenibacillaceae > Paenibacillus_D > Paenibacillus_D roseus. The sequence goes on along the minus strand of NZ_JAELUP010000020.1, from coordinate 59,470 downwards.
GACGCGCCCCATGATGATACGGCAGACCGTCGATTGTCGCGTTAAGCACCTCGGGATATTTCGTCGTCAGCCACGCCGGCGGCGTCGCAGTCGGCGTCCCCATGATCACTTTCAGTCCATGGCGATGCGCGGCATCAAGCGCGCGATCGAACAGTGAGAAGTCATAACGCCCTTCCTCCGGCTCGAAAATCGCCCAAGCAAACTCAGCAATTCTAATGATGTCAAAGCGCATCGCTTTCATGCGCTGGAAATCTTCTTCCCACAACGCTTCGTCCCAATGCTCGGGATAGTAGCAGACGCCTAGTGTAAAACGGTCGGTTTTTAACGATTTTCCCATGATCCAGCTCCTCAGCTCTCAAGCTTATTCTATCTCTAAGTGCAAAGTTATGCCAAGCCATCGCCCAGGCCATGCGTAATTTGTTCTTCAACGGCATGCCCTTCCCACTTAATCGGGTCTTTGAACTGCAGCACGATGATCGTATCAAGCGGATGACGCTCGCCTTCAGGAACAGTTATCAGCAGCTTATTATCGTCAGTTCGGCTAACTGTGACGCCCTCGGAAGTCAAGCTGCTAGACGTCAACAAATTGGGAGGCGCATCGCGCAGCACAATGGTATCATCCACCCATTCCGTAATGTGCAGGTACACCGTGGAATCGCGGTAGACGGAGCCTCCCCAGGCAGCCGGAAGAAAGGGCCCGCCCCGCGTTCCGTATACGGATTCTCCATAGCGTGCCAACCAGTCCCCCATTTGCTTGAGGCGCTCCGCTTGCGCCGCCTCGATCTCGCCGGCTCCTTGAGGGCCGACGTTCAACAAGAAAGTGCCGTCCCTCGTGACAATGCGGATGAATCTGTCGACAAGCTGTCGCAGCGAGAGCATCTGGCGGTCCGGCATCCACCCCCACGAATCGGCCAAGCAATCGCAGGAATCCCATGGCTTATCCGTCCGTATTTCTCCAATAGAACGTTCCCGAACGACGAAATCGCCTTCCCAACCAGACCGATTGTTAATCATAATGTCTGGCTGAAGTTCACGAACCATCGCGTTGAGCCGTTCCGACTCCCAGAAGTAATTCACTTTGAAATACGTCTCGTCGTGCATCCATTCTTTGTTCGTAATCCATCCCGGGATGCGAGTGTCGTAGTGAATGCCCCCATGCGCCAACCACTCCCCGTCATACCACAACATATCTATTTTTCCATAGTTGCTCATCAGTTCCCGAATTTGCGTCCAGCATTGTTCTTTCATTTCCAACGCGCTGCTGATATACATTTCCGGAAAAAAGTAACCCGGGAAGCGCCAATCCATCGGAGAGTAATAGAAGCCGACTTTTAACCCTTCGCTTCTGCAAGCTTCCACGTATTCAGCGACCAAATCTCTCCCCGCAGCGGAATTGACACTGTTAAACGCGCTTGCCTCCGTCTGAAATAGAGCAAAGCCGTCATGATGTTTGGTCGTGAGCACCATATATTTCATTCCTGCTTCTTTGGCCGTTCTAGCCCAGGCTTTCGGATCAAAGCCCGAGGCGTCGAACTGCTTGGCGAGTTCGGCATACTGTTCGGCAGCCATCCGTTCATTGAACATGACCCATTCTCCGCGACCAAGCAGGGAGTAGAGCCCCCAGTGGATGAACATGCCGAACTTGCCATCCCGGAACCACTGCATCTTCTCTGCCGATTGCTTCGGCACCTCTACCGGGACGTATTGACTTTTCAATTGTTGTAGTGATTTCATAATCCGCTTCCTCATTTCCGAGTATTGAACTGTGCTGACTGTAACTCACACCACCGCCAGGACATAAGTCTTTCCCTTCTCAACTTGGAAACGGACCAGCCCTTCTTCTACTTGAAGGGGAATCGGTTCACCCTCCGCAAGGATGTTGATTTGCTGACTTAGCTTTATTTTACAAGTCTGATTCCGATTCGACAAGATCGCTGCCCCCGTTAGTTGTCCTGATTTCCATTCCAGCTCCACCTCATATCCCCCGCGCGCACGCAGTCCTGTCACCTTTCCGCAAAACCATCGATCCGGCAAAGCCGGCAATAATTCCAGAAAGCCTTGATGAGATTGAAGAAGCATCTCGGCTACTCCTGATGTAGCGGCGAAATTGCCGTCGATTTGGAAAGGAGGATGCGCATCAAACAGATTCGCGTATACGCCGCCCCGCTGAGTATTCTGAGGCTCATCCCCGTCGATCAAGGTTAACAGGTTCGAAATCAATTTTTCCGCGCGATTGCCGTCCTTGAAGCGTGCCCACAGTCCGATTTTCCAGCCGAGGCTCCATCCTGTCCCCCCATCGCCCCTCAATTCAAGCGAGGTCTTGGCGGCATTAAAAAGGGAGGGGCTTGCTTGCTCCGAAATGAGTCGCCCCGGGTAAACGCCCACAAGATGAGACACATGGCGATGATGCTCATCTTCGTCCCTGAAATCTTTGAACCATTCCTGAAGCTGACCTTGACTGCCGATTTGCAGCGGCATTAATTTCTCGGAAGCCTCCGATAGCGTTTGGACGAATGCTTCATCCGTCCGTAACTGAATTGCCGCCAGTCGGCAATTCATGAACAATTCCCCGATCAGGCTTATATCCATGGTCGTGGCGGCGCTTATCGCATATGTCTCATCCGCTATGCGAAATTTATGCTCGGGAGAGGTGGAAGGCGCGGTAATCAACCAGCCCTCCTTATTCTCGTATAACCAATCCAGACAGAAGAGAGCCGCTTCCTTCATGACAGGATAAGCCGTATCCCGCAAAAACGTTTCGTCGCCGCTAAACGCATAATGCTCCCACAGGTGCTGTGTGAGCCACACGCCGCCCATCGGCCAGAGCGCCCATACCGGATCTCCGTGTCCATAGTCGCCGACCGGTGACGTTTGGCCCCATATGTCCGAGTTGTGGTGAGCAACCCAGCCTCTTGCCCCATAGTTGATTTGCGCGGTCTTCTTGCCATTGGCAGCCAAGCGCCTTATAAATTCAATCAACGGTTCATGAAGCTCCGGCAAATTGCAGGATTCTGCAGGCCAATAGTTCATTTCCGTATTAATGTTCAAGGTGTAGTTGCTGCTCCATGGCGCTCGCGTTTCCTCGTTCCATATGCCTTGAAGGTTCGCTGGCTGTGTCCCCGGACGCGAGCTGGCAATCATCAAGTATCTGCCGAATTGAAACAGCAGCTCCACCAGCCCGAGGTCATCGCTGCCGTATTTGGCAATGCGATCAGGCGTAGGGATATCCAGCGGCGTTTTGCGATCTCCGAGCTGCAAAGAAACCCGATTAAATAATTCGGCATGATCCGCAAGATGATCCTTGCGAATTTCTTCATAACGCTTACTCAGTACCGCCTCGATCACCCTGGCTGTATATTTATCCGGCGGATTCTGTTTGTTGCTCGCTCTCAAGACGGCATCGAACGAGGTCGCCGCGCTGAAATACAATGTCGCGGTTGTCGCACCATGAACGCGAACCCCGTTCGTATCCGCAATGATCGCGCCATTCTCATGGGATACCGCCAACCGGCCATGAAATTGTAACGCGCTTGAGTGCTCCGGGTCTCCATACCGAACCGGATCATCCACATCGTAATACGGCGGGGATATCTGTTCAGGCGCGGTACCCGAAACGATGAATTGGTCGAACTGAACGAAAGATTCATACCTCAGCGAACCTTCCAAAGAAGCAAGGAAACTTAGCGCCCCCGGCTTGCTGGACGATAATCTGACGACGATGCATTTATCCGGGAAGGATGCGAATATTTCTCGCGTGTATTGAATTTCACCGATGCGATAAACGACCGAAATAACCCCCGTCGTGAGGTCGAGCCTTCGTTCATAATCGCTATAGACGTTTCCATGATCCATTTTCAATCGCAGGTCGCCGAAGGGAAGATAAGATTGCGTGTAGGGTCCCATCATTTCTTTTCCAAGCAGATCGGCTTCTGCATACCTTTCGCCTTCGATGCTTTCCCTCATTCGAGACAAAACCTCGTTTGCTACCTGGTTGTTCCAGTTCTTTGGATTGCCCGACCAAAGCGTGTCCTCATTCAAAGCGATCCGTTCCTTCTCCACGCCGCCAAAAATCATGCCGCCTAAATTTCCGTTTCCGATCGGAAGCGCTTCTGTCCAGAATCGGGCAGGTGAACGAAATTGTATGAACATCGAAATAAGCCATTCCTCCAATCTCAATCCTATCGACCTACAGGTCGCGGTTCGTACAATGGAAGAAGCTTCGCCTCCACCGTTAAGATGGCGTAGAAGCTTCTTCGTGCTGTCGGCTTGCAGTTCATCCAACTCGATTATTGGATGCCCTGTTTAGCCGCCTCTGCGTTGACTTCCTTGATTGCGTCTTGCACGCCTTTCGAGTCGTAGCCCTTGAGAATGTTTTTCCAAACGGTTATCGGGTCCCCTTTTTCGAGAATGACCTTAACGATATCATCGGAAATTTTCAGCGAGCCCAGTTTATCCTTTGCAGGCGTGGAAAGAAGGAACACATTGAAATCAATCGGCGTAGGCGTATCTTCACTTTTGAATTTATTGTACGTATCGATTTGATCTTGCTGCAAGGCGGCCATCTCGCTGTTGCGGCTCACAACTTGCTTGCCCGTGTAGAGGAATCCGTTGTTCCAAGTGCCCAGGAAGGCTAGATTTTTGGTAATCGGATACTTTTCACCCAGCGATTCGTTGTCCTTCAGCAGCGATACCGATTTGCCGTTATCGATCTTGTAATCGACGTTTTCGATGCCGTTCGCCATTAGACCTGCAAATTCTTCGGAGGCCAAATAATCCATCAGCTTCAACGCGCGTTCGAATTTTTCGTCGCTGAGCGAGCTTGGGAAGTAGGTTTCCGACCAGTATGGCGTTTCCACGAACGTATAACGCTTGCCATCTGCCGCAGGCCAAATATTCATGTAGCCAATCGCATTCGATGCGCTCACGCCTGGATTTGCTTTCGTGAAGGATGCCAATTTGTCATCCGTCATCGTCCCTAATCCGAATACCGCAAAGCTCTGCCCGGCCAAAAATTTCGAGACGCCGTCGGCATCCTTCTGGATCGCGATGTCCTTGTCCAGAATCCCATCGGTATAAAGCGAACGAAGCTGCTCAATGCCGGTATAGGCCTTCTCGGATGCAAAGGCAGGAATCCACTTGTCGTTCTCTTTGACCCACGTTTTGATATTCGTCAGCTCGGGGAAGCTTCCCAAAAATAGCGTCAGCAAGTAGCTCTGGTTGTTGGTCGACAATCCGATAATGCCCGGGTGCTGCTTCATCACCGCTTGGGTCATCTTCACGAAATCGTCGAAGCTTTCCGGCTCCGAGGTAAATCCGGCTTGTGCCGCCCAATCCTTCCGATAGCGAATGGGGCGATCCAGCACCCAGTCACTGGAGTCGTCGTAGCTCATTCTGGGAATCATGTAGAACTTGCCGTTGACTTTAAGCGGTTGGACAGACGGTAAAGAGAAGATTTTCTGCAAATTTGGATAGGCGCTCAAATCGTCGGGTATTGCTTTAATGACGCCTTGCTTCGCCCATGTCGTATACAGTCCCGGGTTGTCCGTAGCTAGCGAATTGACGAAAATATCCGGCAGTTGGCTAGAAGCCGCCCACACTTTGGCTTTATCCTGCCAATCGTTCCATGTCACCTGAACCGGCTTGATCTTTACATTAAATTTCGCCGTTAAGTCGTTATAGATCGTATCGTTCTTCGCGTTCGGATTGTCGAAGCCAGTTTGAATATCCCAAGCTGCGACACTCAACTCCAAATTGCTGTCCGTTGTGGAGCTGCTGGCAGACGAATTGGACGAGCCTGCGGCTGAATTCGTATCCCTGTCTTTGCCGCAACCCCCAAGCACGATACCGGCGATTAGCAAAAGCGCGACCCCCGTCATTGCTGTTCGTTTCAAGTTCATCCTGTAACCCTCCCTGTCATTTATAGCACAATTTATAATAACGGCCAAAGCCCTTATTATTATCCCTTGACGGAACCGATCATAATTCCGGCATTGAAATACTTTTGCACGAAAGGATAAACCAACAAAATAGGTACTGCGGATACGACTATCATGGCCGACTTAACGGAATCCGCGTACACATTCTGAACGCCTGCCGCCAGTTGGGAGCCGGTCGTGCTGTTCATCGTTTGGCTTAAATTCGTGATGGCGTCGCGCAGCACAAGCTGTAGCGGCTGCAAGCTTGTATTGTTGATGAACAGCATGGGCAGCCACCATTCGTTCCAGCGATCGACCGCATAGAACAAAGTGATCGTCGCCATAATGGGCAAGGACACCGGCACGACAATGCGAACCAGGATGCTCAAGTCGTTCGCCCCATCGATTTTGGCCGACTCTTCAAGCGCGGGACTGATCGTGCTGAAGAAGTTCTTCATTAGAATCAAATAGAACGCATTTACCGCGGTCGGCAAAATCATTACGAGCAGGTTGTTTTGCAAGTGAAGTCCCTGTATCGTCAAATAGTAAGGAATCAGTCCGCCTGAAAAAAACATCGTGAAGATGACCAACGTAAAGATAACATTCCGCCCTGGCATCGTCTTCTTGGACAAGGCATACGCACCCGCTGTCGTGACCGCCATGTTCACCATGGTGCCGAGAACGGTAACGACAATCGATATAAGGAGGCCGTTCGTCACTTTCCCTTGCAGAAAAATGTAGCGATAGGCGGAAATATCGAACGATTTCGGAAAGATCAGAACCCCCGCCGACTTCTTGTCTAATATCGTAGAGAACGAGAGCACGAGCGTCTGATAAAATGGGAATACCGCTACAACCGCCAATAGCCCCAACACCAGCGAGATGACGATATTCGAAATCGATATTCGCTTCAATATAACCCCTCCTCCTTCAAGCCATGCTTCACGATAAAGTTGGCGCCGAACAGCAACGCGAAATTGATAACCGATTTCAGAAGACCAACGGTCGTCGAGAATCCGAAGCCCGTAGCGTCCGTAAAAGCACTCCGGTAAACGAAAGTGTCGATGATATCGCTGCGTTGATAAACCGCAGGGTTATATAAATTAAAAATTTGATCAAATCCGCCGTTCATAACTCCACCGACGGCTAGAATCAGCAGAATAGCTGCCGTATTGCGAAGCACCGGCCATGTAATCGCCTTTATTTGCTGAAAACGGTTGGCACCGTCGATAGACGCCGCTTCATAAAGCTCTGGATTGATCCCTGCGATGGCCGCCAAATAAATAATTGCCGACCACCCCGCCTCCTTCCAAATATTCGACGCGAACAATAGCCCCAGAAAGCTGCCGTTGTTGAACAGAATTGTATTCTTGCCCATGCCGAATGCTTCCAGCAGTTGATTGAGAACGCCTTGATCGCTAAGCAGGCTCGTGATGATGCCGCTCAGAACAACCCAGCTAATAAAATGCGGGAACGTGAAGACCGTCTGATAGATCCGCTTCAATCCAGAGCTTCTCATTTCGTTTAGCAAGATCGCCAGCAGGATCGGCATCGGAAATTCGATAAGCAGACGCCCGAAGCTGATCAATAGCGTGTTATTGAAGGCAGTCTTGAAATCCGGGCTACCAAACACTTCATGGAAATTCTGAAACTGGTTCCACGGGCTGTGCAAAATCCCCAGCGAATAATTGAATTCCTTAAAAGCAAGAACCACGCCGTACATCGGGACGTAGGCAAATATCAGGTAGAAGAGAACCATTGGCAAAACCATCAAATAAAAATACTTATGCCTGCGTACCCCTGCTCCCCATGATCGCTTGCCGTTTTTGTATCGCAATGCGTTCTGCAAACCTCTCACCTCCATGCTCTTCTTCGTAATCCCATTATAAAGTAAGCGTTTTCAAAAGGGCATGGCGTTCAATTAGTTTGTTTTTGTCTTCCCGTGCGATTTTTCGCCAGAAATGACCCTGCCTATGGTCGAGATCTAACTGGGAAACAAGAGATCGATGTGAAAATACAAAAAAATCGGCCCCCGTTGCTCAGGAGCCGATTGAGAAGTGACTCGGACGATGTTCATTACGATAAGATTTTGGAGGGACGCCCCTCGTTTTTTTGAACAATTTGCTGAAATAAAAGTAATCTTTGTATCCGACCTGTTCGGCAATTTCATTAATCGGGATCGAGGTCGTTCTCAACAGCGCGGTAGCCCGCTCCATTCGCAGACCGTTCAAATACTCCGTAAACGTTTTGTCCAGTTCTTTTCTGAACAATTGAGAGATGTAATTCGCGTTTAAACTGAACATTTTACTTATACCTTGAATCGTAATATCCTCGCCGAAATGTCCATCGAGGTAGTTTAAAACCGCGGTCAACGTCTGATTGCGTCCGGGCTGCGCGTTGAAGCGGTGCTCGGCTTGCTCCTCCACGAACAATCGTTTGAGATAAGCGACCATTTCTCTAACGTCCTCGAAAAGATCCGCCAACTGATCAAAAGAATACAAGTATAAATCAGCCGTATCCCAGCCCCATCGGCATAGATGCGAAATGCAATCGTTGTATAGCAACATCGCATGCCGAATATCGTACTGTCCGTTCGCAAATGAGGGAAGCATCTCATCCAGCCGCGTCAGATAAGCCATCCGATTGCATTCGGACGACAGGCTCGGGATTGCCGCCTTCCGATCGCCTGAATCAGGCAGCTCCCTAAATAAGTGCGGGTCTACTGCCGTAAAATAGTGATAAGCGCCAAGCTCTGCCTCAACAATGGCATGATTCATTCCGTTCAGATCAGCAAACGGTCTGCTGAATCCGATTCCCTTTGAAATACCGGAATCACCGGAGCATAACAAGGGCTGTAATTCGTCGGCGACTCTGTCTGCCATCACGTACAGGAATTTTCGGTAACCAATGCGCAAGGCGAGACAAGACATATTGGGGCTTGACTGCTTCTCCCGTTTCACCGAAAGCATGAGCCGCAGTTTATCCGCCCCCGGTCGGACAATGCCCGCGAAGTATAATTGGCGCATAAATCTGTCGTTCGCATCTGGCGTATCGCTGTCGATCAAGTCGAGCATATCCTCTTCCGGCAACGAGCGGGCGGCATCCAATTCCTTTTTAATCCGATGAAGATAACCTGTAATTTCCATTTCATCAAACGGCTTCAGGCAATAACCGAATACACCATTCTGGATCGCTTTCTGCGCCAGAGCAAATTCCGCGAGTCCGCTGACCACGATAAATTTGGCGGATATGCCGTCATCTTTCAGACGCTTGATCAATTCCAAGCCATTCATGCCAGGCATCCGAATATCGGAAAAAATCACGTCCGGCATATGACGGCGCACCTCTCGAATGGCTTCTTCCCCGCTTTGTGCATAACCGACGACTTGAAAGCCACAGCTTTCCCAATCAACGCTGGCTTTCAGACTTTTAATGACCAGTTCCTCATCGTCCACAATAATAACGTTATACATTGCGCTCACCCCCGATCGGCAATTTGAGCAAGACACGCGTTCCGCAGCCGATATTGCTCGTAATCCAGATTCCGTACGCTTCCCCGTATTTGATGCGGAGCCTGTCGTGTACATTCATCAATCCAATGCTGGATTCGGACGACCGGTCATCCCGCTCCGACCTCTGCATTTCAAGTGATTTGTTAATGTCCTCCAGCCGTTCGGCGTGCATTCCGCTCCCGTTGTCTTGCACGGATAAATATAAATTATCCCCTTCCGTATAGCTTTTAATCACCAACAAGCCGTTGCGCTCGAGAGGCTCGATGCCATGATTGATGGCATTTTCCACGATCGGCTGTAGAATCATTTTGGGAATTGCGCAGTCTAAAGAGGCTGCGCTAAAGTCGTATTCCACTTGCAAACGTTCTCCGAATCGGATTTGTTGAATATATACGTAGTTCTTAATGATTGTTAACTCGCGATCAAGCGATACTGTCTCCGACCCCTTAATGCTGAAACGGAAAAACAACGCAAGCGCTTTAGTAAGTTCGAATATTTTAGAAGAGCCCTCGTCTGCGGCTAGCCCTTTAATCGACTCCAACGTGTTGTAAAGAAAGTGGGGATTGATTTGGCTTTGCAGGTAGGAGAGCTCCGCTTGTCGCTTAACCAGTTCGGTCTCGTAGAGCAGCTTTTTGCTGTCCAGCAAGCGTTCCGTCAACCCTTCGATTTCCGCCATCATATCGTTGAATCGCGTGGCCATAATGATCATTTCCGCATATCCGTCCACTTCGATTCTTTTGCGGAGGTGATTTTTTTGGCCCATACGCACTTCGCTCATCAGCATCATCAGCTTCTTCAACGGCTGCAAAATATTGTTGATGACGAACAGCAGCGGAATGATCAAGAACCCGATCGCAATCGCGACCATGAATAGCTGCTGTTTGCGAATGTCGTTGAGTCCCTGCAGCAGAACATGATTCGGCATCGCGATGACGATTTCGCCGCCAAAATCCGGGATCGGTTCCCTTTTGATCAAATATTGTTCATTCCCATCCAATAATTCCGCTTTCGACAGTCTGCCTCCTATTGAGAGGGATTTATCGTTTGTATAGAAGACGCGTCCGTTGCGATCGGTCATGTAAATCGTCGCCCGATTGGACAAATCGATGGAGTCGCCGTTGCCGAAAAGCGCGCCGACATCGAACGCGACGAGGACGGTTCCCAGTTCGTTCTCGCCCTTGGTGAAATCCGTCGTAGAGTAGATCTTCGCCCCGGCAATGAGCACCCATTTAGTTGCGTTCGCGATCGTAAGCTCTTGAAGTCCATCAAAGTAGTACAGAACCTTCTCCGGGATATCCTGCGCGATTCCCGCCAATTGATCTGTATCCGCCTTCATGTTAAAGTAGCTTCCATTCTTGCCCACAAGCGCGATATCCAGGATACCTTCCTTCATCCCCCGCATGTCCGACAAGTAGCTTTTTAGTTGATTATACGCCTCTAATCGCTCCACGGGATCAGTGACGTTCAAATAGTTCTGAACAGTTTGTTCATTGTAAGCGACCGTATCGATAATTTTCTTGATATCGTTGCTATTCGAAGATAGGGACTGATTCTGCTGGGAAATGATCCCCTGCATGTAATTGCTGTTATTCTCCTTGATCACCTCAACGGCGCGAAAATAATTGGCCGCCATGATCGAGACCATGACAAGGACGATCAGCGAGAGCAGCAATAACAATTGCGTCGTAATGGGAAGTTTTTTGAAGTAGGACATGAACCCGCTCCCCCCTTCTTCGCATGTCAAAAAGCCCCCAGATTAATTCTATCCATTATCATGGGGCTTGTACATGGCTTAAAATTAGCAATTAAACAAACAGCCGCTAGCCTCCAGGTTCGTAACCCTGCAATAGTGGCAGGAATTGAAGTCTACGCCTTTGCCTCTCGAATTTCCTGTATTCCTGCCCGAACAACATGGATACTGTTCACTTTGCCAATCGTCTGCCACAGCCAGCTTGAACCTGTACCGCTGTTGTTATTATTGCCACTTGTGCTTACATAAATAAGTAGTTCCTGCTGCGTACAATGGCAAGTGTTGTGAAAAACAAACAGGTTGAACAAGATGGCTGCCGCTAAAAAAATTCTTGCATAACCTATACTCCCTCTTGTTTATTGGATAAACCGCTGAGCGGGTTATCCTTTACACTACCTATCATCGAGCTCTTAACGAAATACTTCTGTGTATCACGGTTTGTTTAACGATTGTTTACCTCATTAACTTCTTTAAATCGTTTTCTTGTATTCTTGAAGCGCGACGTCGTTTCATTAAAAATAAAAGCCCCAGCCCAAAGAATTCCTTGGCTGAAGCTGCTTGATTACCACCCTGTTTAAATTAATACTGTACTTGCCCTAATCACTTCAAAATTTTTGCTTCCACCCCACCGCTCACATTGGGCGGCACTGGCGGCGCAACTCGTTTTTTCCTACCGATGGCGCCTTCCCAGCCTTGCTCAGTAAATTTTTCGAACGTTATACACGGTATTGACTTGAACGGATCAGCCTGGCCTGTTTTCATCCGCTCCCAATAAGATTTGTGCTCTTCTAATCGCCCGGGCAGAGGCTTTTCCCTTAGAAATAAAGCTGCGTAAACTAGCTTGTTCTTGCATCGTCAAACGGACTAGATTTTTAATGGGTTGCATCTATGAATTCTTCTTTTTGGAACTACTAATCGATAAAATGCACGTATTGCAGGAACCTCTTCAGCATAACCGCTGCCTGCGCCCTCGTTGCATACTCTGTCGGCGCGAAGCGTCCGTCTTCAATCCCTTTTATAATGCCGACTTCCGATGCTTGGACTACCGCCGCTTTCGCCCATGAAGAAATGGAGTCTCGATCCGTGAAAGCGGCCAGGCGGCCGCCCTCTTGCCCATCGCCACCACTTCCATGTCCGGTGAAGGTTAAGGCACGGCCGATCACTACGGCCATTTGCTCGCGGGTAATCGGGTCGTTAGGCGCAAAACGGCCGCCACCGATGCCGCTCACCAACCCGCTCGCCACTGCCGCATCAACCGCAGACGCATACCATGCGGACGCAGGGACATCCGCAAAACGGGCACCGCCCTCGCTCTCCTTCACGGACAGCCCCAGCCCGCGAATGAGTAAGGCTGTGAATTCCGCTCGAGTAATGGTTCCCACTGGTCCGAAACGGTCGGCCGCCACACCGTTCACCAGCAGCTTGGACGCCAGATGCTCCACATCCGCCTTCGCCCAGTATCCGTTTAAGTCGACGAACTTTCGGGCCTGCACATCTACGACTGTATACAAGCTGTTATGTGGCACGTTCAGAATTGCTTCCGTTGTGCCGTCTGGACCGATGTCCAGTTGTGCCGGAACAAAAACGATGGTTCCGTTTGCCGGGATATACTGAACGGCAACCAGGTTACGGTTCGTTTTCTCTCCGTCCAATTTAATGGTCCGGATCATGTACGATCCGCCGAAGTCGCGTACCTCCAACGTTTGTCCGTTTGCTTCCGCCGCCACCTTGTAGTCGATGACGTCGGCGAATACAGCAAAACCTTGGGAAACGCCAATCCGGTCGATCTCCTGTCGAACATCCTCTCCGGCCTGCTCCTGAAGGATGCTCACGGTCAAATCCGATACTTCCGCGTCGAGACGCTTCGCCAAACTGGTCAGATCGATGGCGCTTATCCGCAATTGATAGCTGGAGTTGTTCAGCCTCACCTCGATAATCGCATTCGGATAATCTTTGGCCATATCCGCGATCCAGTCAGCCGGAAAACGTGCCTGTACCGCTTGCTCCGCATTGTCGATTTCAATGCTGACAAACGGTTCTTTCACATCTTTCAGGAGTTCCAGCACTCGCTTCCTCGTACGTTCGGAGAGGATGACCTGTTCGATCACCGTGCCGTCCGAACGCGTGACCTGTTTGATGTCGGTTGGACCGACAAGAACAGTAATCCCAGCACCCTGATTCATCTTCACGGTCGTCTCCAATGTGATCGGTCGATCACCGACATTCGACGAAGACGGTGTTGAGATGCCGGTGAGGGTAATAGCTTTCACTGCTTCATTGCCTGCTTCGTCTCGGGCATATACGGTATAGTCGCCGTTGGCAGCTATGGTGAATTGACGCGCGGCCAAAATATCGGTTCCTTCCGTTCCGCCGGCAAAATCAGCCTCGCTAAGGCTTCCAGGCAACCAACGTAGCTTCGTCAGTGCATTACCCACAGCTACTCCGTACACGCTTGCCGTCACGCTGATCGTTTTACGTGCCAAACCGTTCGGTGCAACCGTCAGGGTAACATCGGGCGGTATCGCCACAATACGTATTCCGCTGGTGTCCGGTACTTTGTACGTCAGCGAAGCGGGGGATCCACCGGAGGAGCGAACGATGTTTGCGCCGTTCGGGAGCTCCAACGCGACGGCAACTTCAATACCGTCCACATCCGCGAGGCCGGCCGGAACTTCGTATTCGAAAGTGAGTTCCGTCAATGCCGTGCCGCGAGCTCCCGTATACGAGGCATATACCGTCTGAGTGACGGAATCGTCTCCGACCATAATCGGAACGGCCGGTGTCCCGGTCACGGTTACTTCGTATCCGTAAAATACGGTAAAGCGAAGCTTGTCGCTCGTGCCGTACAAATCATTAGCCGAGGCGGTTAGCACCAACTCTACCCAAGCGGCTTTGAATTCTGCCAGAGCATTGCTCAAACTGGCAGCGGCCTCATCTAATAGAATCTGAGATTGGTTTTCCGCATCGTCGGCAATAGCCTGCGCCGCATCTATCGCGGTCTGCAGGGCAGCGCGGTCGTCTGCCGACGTCTGCCCCACGTTGACGCCTTCCGGATGATCCGTTAACGCTTGCTGCGCCGCCGCGATCGCCGCGACCAGCGCCGTCGGATTGCCCGGCTGAACAACAGCCGCAGTAAAGACTTCTACCGCTGATTCTAACTGGTTAACGGTAGTATCCAATTGATCCTGTGTGTAATGGCTCGCATTATCGAGAATCTGCTGCGCAGTTCCGATGGCAGTTCCCAGTGCGCTGCGAGTTTCCGCCGACGTCTGCCCTACATTGACGCCTTGCGGATGATCCGTCAACGCTTGCTGCGCCGCCGTGATCGCCGCGACCAGCGCCGTCGGATTGCCCGGCTGAACAACAGCGGCAGTAAAGACTTCTACCGCTGATTCTAACTGGTTAACGGCAGTATCCAATTGATCCTGTGTGTAATGGCTTGCGTTATCGAGAATCTGCTGCGCAGTTCCGATGGCAGTTCCAAGTGAAGTGCGAGTTTCCGCCGACGTATGCCCTACGTTGACGCCTTGCGGATGATCCGTCAACGCTTGCTGCGCCGCCGCGATCGCCGCGACCAGCGCCGCGGTATTGCCAGCCTGGACAATTTGCGCATTGAATGCCGCGATTGAAGAGGTCAGTGGGGTTGTGGCGTCAGCCAGGTCGGAGGCGACGGTGGCATTCCCGATTTCGTCGATAAAAAGCTTGGCTGCGTCATAGGCTGCAGACAAGTCGTTGTAGGCATTCGCCGGCACTTGTCCTACATCTGTGCCCGGCAGGTGACTTTTCAACAACGACTTGGCGCTAGCGACCGTTTGAAACAACCCCGTTCCGTCCACAAACGCATGTCCGTTGCTCGCCGCATAAGCGGCTGCGGGAGAATTCGCAATTCCAAATATTTTCAGATTGCCCGGATTACCCGCAAATACGCTTGTCCCAAAAGTTGTTGCATTGCCTAACACCGTTACGCTTGTCAAGCTGTTATTATAGAATGAGCTACTGGCGACATTCGTTACACCGGCCGGGATGACCAGTTTCGTAATGTGATTGGTGTCGAAAGCCCCACCATTAATCGTCTTCAGATTTTCCGATAATTTAATCGATGTCAAACTATTCATATAAAATGAATAGTTGCCGATAGTCGTCACACTGTCCGGAAAAACGACGGTTGTAAGCGAATTGTTTTCGAATGCGCTGGAGCCGATCGTTAACAAGCTGTCAGGAAGGTCTATTGAAGTGAGGCTAGTATAACGGAATCCATACGTTTGTATTACCTTCACACTGTTCGGAATCACGACGCTCGTAATTTTAGGTTTGCCCGTACCGTACGTATCAAATGCTGATCTCCCAATCTCGGTTACAGTCGTCCCTTCGTACGTAGCGGGAATAACCACATTCAGATCCGTGCCCCCGTAGTTCGCAACCGTTGCACCGTTGGAACCGACTGTAAAAGTAAAGTCGTTCTCGGCTGCATATACAGGTCGAATCTGCGAGAATGAAGTCCCGAACGCAAATAATGCAATTAATAGGCATATAACTGTATTTTTCATGATTTTTCTCCTCTACCTATAAAGGTTGAAGCGGATAGGTTTCTGCGGTTTCCGCAACTGGACGACTACTACATTTCATTATAAAGACGGCCAATAAAAGAATTATGAAAGGACCAGTCAAATTCGCACAGTATCACGCCTGCGGGATTTTGACGATTTTTTGAAGTCGACTTTCGGATAATGCCGTTTTATTTTTAAGTGATATTGGAGGGTCCTTAGCATGCTTTTGGCGAACGAATGAGAGAAAAACGGAGTTGGGAGGGGTAAGACAAATTGGTGTCTTAGCGAGCCGACGTGAAGCATTTAGCAATTCGCCGCCTACTTGGCACGTCATTCATAATCAATATTGATAATAACCGATGTTAATCTGCGACATCATCGATCTCGTCGAAGATTTCTAACCATCCACCTCGGGCGGTTTTTATTATTCTTCCTTGAACTGCCGGGGCAAAAAGAAACCGCATGGAGTTGTTACACTCTCATGCGGTATTTGTGAGAAAAAGCCAGAGTTAAGGGGACAGGGTTTTTCAATTTTATAAACTCAATTATTTCCTTCTTATCATAATCATCAAGATTTCTAAAAACTTCAATCAACCTTTTCTCGAATTCATCTTCATAAGTCGTCCCATCTTCTGCAGCGACACCGGTTAACAGCCAATTTAAGTTAACATTTATAAATGAGCAAAAACGGATACAAAAAATGACAGATGCCCCTTAGGCCAGTTTGAACTGCTCACAAACGGCAAGAAAGGGGACACCGGTTCGTCCACATTCATAAATGGCTCGAAATCGGTCCTGTTGGACTTGCTTTCGGACAAGACGCAAGCCGTCACCGAACGAACGAGGTTGTTCCAAGCCGGTCGTGCAGTACAAATGGGTAAACGCAAGCAGCGCCCAAAGGCGAATAAAGGCTGTGGCCGAACGAACCTGATACGTCTCAAATCCCAGGCTGTGCTTGGACTGGCAGAAAAAGACCTCAATCGGCCATCGTTTAGCATAGTAAGCCTAAATGGTTTCCGTCCCTAAGGAAACATCGGTACACAGGAACGCGCGCAGTGCTTTTGGCTCCCCGAACGCCTGCTCCGGCCAGCACAGCAGGACAACGGCATTGTCGATTTCGTTCAACGCGCCTTCGTAGCGATACGTCCATCACGGTCACAAGGCGAACGTCTTCCTTCCGAATGTGGGCAGCAAAATTCTGAATGGAGGTGCGGATGCCTTGTGGGTAGAGAATTCGATTGGCCTTCAAGGCCCCGATTAGGTGATAACCCGCCGCCGCGTAGCTATCGATGACACGAGCGCAGGTAAACCAGGAATCGACCAACACGTACCCCCTATAGGGCGGAAGCGGCAACGTCGCTGCCATGTCGCAAACACGGTCGATTTTCGTATAGACTGTACCATCGGGCCTGGTCTTCGTTTTGTCGTAGAGATCAATGGAATGGATGAGTGAACCTGGTGGCCCCACACGACCTTGCCAAGCAGATGCGAATGATGAAAACCGGTGAGTGCCATGGGAGTCTCAGCCTGTGACGAAGGCTTGGTCTTCTGAGCAATCGTATCATCGTGGATGACGAACAGCGGCTCCGCTGTCCGTTTCGAAGCTTGCACCACTTGGCGAAGGGATTCGGTCTTCACTTTGGTTTGCAGCACGCCTTCGTCCCACTTGCCCTCGGCCAGGAAATGGCCGAGCGTCGTCCGGTGGCAATCGCTGTATTCCGCCAGGTCCACGACTTTGCCGCGAAATCCTTTCGCGGTCGCGGCAGCCATATACGTCTCGATATGTGCCAAAACCGGCTTGGAATAATAAAGCGGCAGCCGGTGATGCAACAAATAGTTGCGAAGCGTGGTATAATCGGGTACGATGGCGGTATGAGACATAGCAAGTTCTCCTTCGTGTAAAAATGCGTTGTGGTGACTATTTTTTACCACAAGGAGATCGCTTTGTCTCTATTCTTTTTGACTTTACAGTTTACTGGAAGCGGATTTGCTCATTTATAATTTTAAATTGTTTTCTTTACGGATACATTTTATTTTATGGCCAATGTCATTCAACTTTTTCACCACCAATCATGTAGTATGTATATTGTTTTTTGGCATTTTTAAAGGGAGCCACGAATTTATCCCTCGGGCTCCCTTCTAGATGCTGAAAATCATTCATCTTGCATTTCGGTTCACGACATCTTTTACTGGTTCACGACTTTTTTATACTGGGACAACTAGTTTTATGACAACTGATCTCCTTTGCCGCTTCATGTCTTGCGAACTTGATGACGGTATTGGTATCTACCCCAAGTTTCTTGGTTTTTAAACAACTCCTATTACTCCACCGTCACACTCTTCGCCAAATTCCGCGGCTTATCCACGTCATGGCCGAGGGCCAGGGAAGCGTAGTAGGAGAGCAACTGCAGCGGGATCACGGACAGGGCCGGTGTGAGCAGCGGCAGCGTGTTCGGAATCGCGAACAGCTCGTCAACCGACTTCGCTACCTCGCCCTCATTGCTGTTATTCGTTACCCCCAGCACATGTGCGCCGCGCGCCTTTACTTCCTTAATATTGCTAAGCGTCTTCTCATACAGCTCTTCTTGCGTTACGAGCGCAATAACAGGCGTGCCCTCTTCAATCAGAGCAAGCGTACCATGCTTAAGTTCACCGGCAGCATAGGCTTCGGAGTGAATGTATGAAATTTCCTTCAATTTCAATGAACCTTCCTGTGCCACCGCAAAATCGAGTCCGCGTCCGATGAAGAACAAGTTGCTGTGCTTGGCAATCGACTCGGCAATTTGCTTCACAGTCTGCGCCTGCTCCAGCAAGGTCTCTACCTTCTCCGGCAAGGTCAGCATTTCTTGCGCAATGCTGCTGATAAACGCCTGATCGCGTGTTTCCAGCGATTGTGCCAGATACAATCCCACCATATAGAAAGCAATAAGCTGAGAAGAATAGGCCTTTGTAGAAGCTACTGCAATCTCGGGACCGGCCCAAGTCGTGACCACATCATCCGCTTCACGGGCAACCGAGCTGCCCACGACATTCGTAATCGCCCATACTCTTGCTCCGCAGCGCTTCGCTTCACGCAATGCAGCGAGCGTATCCGCTGTCTCGCCGGATTGACTGACTACAATTACGAGCGTGTCTTCGGTAATAATCGGGTTGCGGTAACGGTACTCGGAAGCGACATCCGTCTCAACCGGAATGCGAGCCAATTGCTCAATTACCGTCTTGCCAACCAGACCCGCATGGTAGGCTGTTCCGCATGCCACAATGTGAATTTTGCGAATCGCTTTGAGCTGCTCCACAGTCATGCCGATTTCCTTCAGTTGCACGGACTTGCCATCCTCGGAGATACGGCCCAACATCGTTTCACGATAAGCCTTCGGCTGCTCGTAAATTTCCTTGAGCATAAAATGGTCAAATCCGGCTTTTTCCGCCGTAATCAAATCCCAATCGACATGGAATATTTCCTTGGAAATATTTTCGCCCTGAATCGACAGCAATTCAACGCCATCACGTGTCAAAATCGCCATTTCGCCGTCGTCCAGAATATATACATTGCGCGTATGTTCCAGAATCGCCGGAATGTCCGAGCCGATAAAGTTCTCGCCTTCGCCAAGTCCGATGACAAGCGGGCTTGCGTAACGAACAGCAATAAGACGATCTGGTTCATATTCAGTCAACACACCAAGCGCGAATGCGCCGCGCATTCTTTTTACCGCGCGTTGAACGGCTTTTACAATATCTCCATCGTATTCAGAAGCGATCAGGTGGGAGATAACCTCTGTATCCGTCTCCGATACAAAATGCCGTCCCTCCAGACTCAGTTCTTCACGCAGCTCCAGGTAGTTTTCAATAATTCCGTTATGCACAACAGAGAATTTCGTTGAATTATCCGTATGCGGATGGGAGTTCACATCCGATGGCTTGCCATGAGTCGCCCAGCGTGTATGCCCGATCCCAACCGAACCTTGCAACGGCTGCCCTTGCAACTTCTCCTCAAGAATAGCCAGACGGCCCTTGGATTTGCTAATCTCCAGACCTTTATCGGTAAATACTGCAATCCCTGCCGAATCATAGCCACGGTACTCCAGCTTCTTAAGACCCTCCACCAAAATACCCTGCGAATCTCTCATTCCAATATATCCAACAATTCCACACATATTTATATAGACCTCCGTAACGTTTATTTTTGTAAAAACGTCTACGGATGCCTGAGCTCATGCGGCCAGAGGCAGTATTTTGTTGTTACGTCCCCATTAGCCGATGAGATCGGCACCGTGAACGCATAAGCCCGCATCTGTCTTCCCCGCTGGAAGATCAGTCCATGCGTAAGCCTTTACTGATAATATGAATTTGGGCTGCGAATCCATCCTTGCACATAGTCCCCCCTCAGAGGATAAAACTCCATGAGAAAATAGACCTCTCCCGAAGAGAATGGACGCCGCTTCACAATGAAACACCAATGTTTAATCCATATATGAAAAATTCAATAAGTTCCGCCTTACATGCATTCGTTCAACTTTTTAGCATCCTGCCGAACCTTTGTCCGACCAGTTACCCGGTCGTTTTGCGTTTCGACTTACGGTCTGGATGAATAACCGAAGGGTCCCCGCCGAATAAATCCGAACACCCTCACCTCGTCAGCTTGCCTGAAATCCTTTCCGTGGCGATTTCCGCGCAAGCTCTGGCGCTTGTATTGCTATCTGACCTCGACCCTGCCTTTCCTTCTGGAATCATACTACTTATCATATTCATTTTCATACAGAGTTGCAACTACATACTAAAATTTATTCCCATTAAAGGCCTATTAAAGGTTCAAAACCGATATCTGCCCTTTATTCTCAGTTGGGAAAAACGTTGAGGATCAGAGAATTCTTCCGGTCCGGTTAGAGCCCAGCCAAACCCCTGATCAATCCTCACGCAATGTAATGATTAGGCCTCTGGCTGGACATGAAAAGGACAGTTCGTCGTTATAAGAGACGGTTTATCCGAGCTCCGCCTTTACAACTTCAACAATCTGATCAACATAGCGCTGAACAAGATCTTTATCTGGCCCCTCAGCCATAACCCGGATCAAGGATTCCGTACCAGACGGGCGTACAAGCACACGGCCATTATCGCCAAGCTCCTGTTCGACTGCTGCCACAGCAGCGCCAATAGCTTCATTTCCGGCATAAAGGCTCTTGTCTGCTACACGGACATTCACCAGCACCTGTGGAAATTTTCTCATCAACTGCTTCGCCTGACCAAGCTTGCTGCCAGACGCGACTAGCGTGTCTACCAGTTGCAGCGCCGTCAGAATGCCGTCACCCGTTGTATTATAATCAAGGAAAATAACATGCCCGGACTGTTCTCCGCCCAGATTGTAACCGCCGCGGCGCATCTCTTCCATGACATAACGGTCCCCAACTGCGGTCTGTGCTGATTTCAGACCAATCTTCTCCGTCCCTTTGAAGAAGCCGATATTGGCCATTACGGTTGTAACAATTGTATCATCCTTCAATGTACCGGCGCGCTTCATGGCATCGCCGCAAATCGTTAAAATAAAGTCGCCGTCGACCTCTTCGCCCGCTTCATCAATTGCAATCAGGCGGTCCGCATCGCCATCAAAAGACAGACCAAGATCAGCCTTATGCAACAGCACCTGCTCGCGCAAAAATTCCGGATGCGTGGACCCGACGCCATCGTTGATGTTCAAGCCGTTTGGCTCTGCTCCAACTGTAACAACCTCTGCTCCAAGCTCGCGGAATACGGCAGGCGCCAGTTCATAAGCTGCCCCATGCGCGCAATCCAGTGCAACTTTCAAGCCGGAGAAGCTATTTTTGACCGTCGTCTTCAAGAAGCTGATGTAACGCGCCTTCGCGTCCTCCAATACCGTAACCGTTCCGATTCCGCTTCCCTCGGGGCGCGGCAGCTCATCCTGGTCAGCATCCATCAGACGCTCAATTTCAAGCTCCGTATCATCGGACAGCTTGAAGCCGTCTCCAGCGAAAAACTTGATACCATTATCCTCAACAGGGTTATGTGATGCCGAAATCATGACCCCCGCATCTGCACCCAACGTACGCGTCAAATAAGCTACGGCAGGTGTTGATACGACTCCAAGACGGATTACACTGGCTCCGATGGACAGAAGTCCCGCGATCAACGCCGCCTCCAGCATTGGGCCGGATATCCGCGTATCCAGTCCAATAACGACCTTAGGCTTCTCGACTTGACCTGCAAGCACATATCCGCCGCAGCGTCCGATTTTATAAGCCAACTCCGGCGTAAGCTCACGGTTGGCGACTCCTCTAACCCCATCAGTTCCAAAATACTTCCCCATATGCGATTATCCCCTTTAATCTTCAGTAATATATAATTGCAGGCAAGCAACTTGCCAAAGCGCCATCATTCTTTTTTATCTATTTATAAGCTGATGACAATGATTTATCCACCTGAATGCTTCTTGCCATTATCGGAGCTATTTGAATTTGAACCCGTATCAGGCTCGCTTCCTTCCTGATTTCCCTGATTGCCCGGATGTGTCCCCGACCCGGTATTGCTGCCGTTGTCGCGGGGACTCTCTTCAGGATTGCTGCCTGTAGGTTCCTCCTGCTCCTCTATGATCGGGCCACCCGTCTGCTTGCTCTCGATGATCTCAACAACTGCTGTCAGCTTCGAATCGGTTAGCTCTACGAATGCCGGTAGACTGACTTCAATCGAGACCGTATGCCTCCCTGGAGCAAGGCCGCTTAGATCGGCTACAAGCTTGAAGTCATTGGCCCCAATTTCGGCCAGATTACTCGGTGCGCCCCTCACATGTATGTCTGTCCGGCCTTCCTCCGGGGTAATGAATCGGCTCTCCAGCCCATCGGACAGTCCTGTGACTTCGATTGGTATTTGCGGCAATGTCCTTTTCTCATAGGGCGTCACTTCAATATTCAACGTGATCTTATCCGGGCTGACCGACGCGATCCCGCTCATTGGCTTCAATTCCAACGTTAACGTGCCGCTTTCCTTAATCGAAGACAGGTTTACGACAATATTATCGAAATGATCGTATTTATTAAGCTCTGCCTGTGGTCCATAGATTGTCACCTTATCCACCTGCGGCTGCACCGACACCAAACTCAATCCGTTTGACAATGAACCGGTATAGCTAATCCGCAGCGGCAGCTGCTTCGCAGGCTTATTGATCGGTACCTCAACCTCAACGGTTGACGGCTGGACAATCGCTTTCGGAATTTCCATACCCGATTTGTCATAAACGACAAGTTTTGCTCGCTTCTCCGTGACGTTGTTTTCCTCTTTGTCAATGGATACCGACGCTCTCACAGCACCGACCTGCTCCATATAATCTGTAGGCAACGTGACCTGTACCCTATTGCCCGGTCTGACAATCGGAGGGCCAGCCTTGTAATCATTGGCCGGCGTTCCTTTCGTTGTCACCTGAACTTCAAATGTCCGAGTCTCCAGCGGCTCAAGCTGTACGGATACTCGTGCAGGCGAAAGCTCAATGATTTCGACGCGTTTGGGTCCACTCACCTTGAGCGGCAAAATATGATGACCATCCTTGATTCCACTTACATCTACATAAACCTTATAGTCATCCTCAGAGGCAGACAGCAGATCCGAAAATGATCCTTTTGCCATAATACGCACAACGCTTGGCTCAAGTAATCGCAAATCATGCTTGGATGCATCCAGTCCTTCTACTTGCACCTTAATGGCGCCATACTCCTTCGTATCCATTGTATTCGTAACTGCGCCGGGGGTTTGAGGCTCGAAATGAACGGTTGCCCAAAGCAAAATCGCAAGCGCGACCGAAACGACCTTAAGTATGTTGGGGTTATTGAGCCATTTATCCATTCTGCCCCCCCTTTCTCTTCCAGAAGGCCGCTTTCGACTGTGCTTTGTTCGGATTTGATTTCGGAGACAATTCCTCAAACAATTTGGAGATGAGCGATTCCTGCTTGATACCCCTGACGACCATTCCGCCTACTGCCAGCGAAATCTGCCCCGTCTCCTCCGACACAACAACGGAAATCGCGTCACAAACCTCACTGATTCCGATCGCAGCCCTATGGCGCGTACCCAGCTCCTTGCTAATAAAAGGATTCTCAGATAACGGCAAATAACAGGCCGCGGCCATAATCTGGCTCCCCCGGATGATGACCGCTCCATCGTGCAGCGGCGTATTCGGAATGAACAGATTAATCAGCAGCTCCGAGCTGATGTTGGATTCCATGCGTATGCCGGACTCTATGTATTCATTGAGTCCCGTCTGGCGTTCAAATACAATCAAAGCGCCAATCTTGCGCTCTGATAAGTAATTCAAGGATTGAATTAATTGATTAATCTGCTCATTAATCTGAGGATCAGCGCCATTCGAGCGCCCGAACAGTTTCCCCCGTCCTAATTGCTCCAGCGCACGCCGTACCTCCGGCTGAAACAAAATGAGGACTACGGTAATAATACCAAAGGTGAACATCTGGCTCATAAGCCATTTCAATGTATACAGATTAAACCACGTGCTAATGGCCCAAGCTGCCGCGAGTACGAAAATACCTTTCAGCAACTGAACAGCGCGGGTGCCGCGTACAAGCAAAAATAATTTATATATAATAAAACTGACGAGACCTATATCAATCATATCCTTGATCCAGTCTATCCAGGTCAGCTCAGTAAAATAGCTCATAAAGCCAACTCCTATCGACCCTGCAGAGCCGCACCATATTTTTTCACTATCGTCCTAACCTTATTATCTTCTAGATAGAGGTCCGTAAACCCTCTATTTCAACATTAGCTTTTATTAATTTCCTTTTTTAAATAAGCTTAAAAAAAATCAACGATTGTTTTCTGGCAAGGGGAACACTGCGGGACAGAGGATTCTTCCGATCGCTGTTAAAGCCCGATTCCTTTCATGTATGACATTTTGCAGAGGGAATCGGGCTTTAAAGGTGAGCACGTTCGTTTCTCCAGAATTCCTCTGCCCCTTCGTTTTCCCTCCTATCTTTCAAGCGCTGGTTCTTTTATCAGAAAAAAACCTCCCCGTCACCAGGGAGGCTATTGTCATTAGTAGGCCAAGCCGCTGACTGTCTTCGACACTTTGTACCAGAGCCAATCCAACGCTTGATTAATTTCTCGGTTTTCTCCAATGATTTTGGCTGTAGATGCCATTTTCAGAGACCCGTCAATAACGGTGAGATTGCCCATCACTTCGCCTTGAATATCTGCTGTTCCATTCTCAATTGTCAAGTCACCGTGAATCTGGACACCCGGCGGGACGATGACTGTATCGCCATCAATAATGATTCGCTGCAGGTCTTCCCCAGCTCCCTTGACAATTAATTCTGTACCTTGATCCCACATTACAAAAAAGCTTGTCAGCATGACGAGCAAAAAAACAGCTGCTGCCGTAAGTCCGGGATGCCTGCGCACCCAATCCACAAAACCCGGCTTTCTTTTCCGAGCCGGCGGCATCTGCTGCATAATACGACTTGTCAAAGCAGCTACAGCCTGTACCGAACGCCCTTTGCCGTCACCGCGGCTCTCTGAGAGTCCGCTAATCATGGCAGTGTGCGTGAATGCTTCCGTCCGCTGTAACTGTTCAAACCGCTTTTCGCAGCTTGGGCAGATTTTCATATGCTCTTTCAGCTTAATCTTATCTTCCCTTGGCAGTTCGTCGTCTAAATAATCGTGAATCATGACGATGGCGACGTTGCATTCCATGGCAGCCAATCCTTTCTGTAAAATTGCTCTAAGCAGGCGTATTTCTTTATCCGCCGTCCTTGACCGAGCAGCTTCGTTACACCGTGGACATCTAAGTTTGAAGGAGGCGATCTGCTCCCGCACTCTTATATTCCAAGCTCACATGCATGCTATACGATACGTGACGGCGAGAAAGAAGGTTTCATTTTTTTTGAAAAATAACTCGCTTAAAATTATATATTAAAGCACTCGCTCTAGTTTTTTCCTCAAAAACTCCCGGCCTCTATGAACCCGGGTTTTGACCGTTGTGACAGGCATTCCAAGCACATCGCCGATCTCCTGCAGCGACATTTCTTGAAGATAGCGCAGGACCATTACCGTCTTATATTTGACAGGCAATGTTGCCATCGCCTGATGAATAATTTGCTGTGTCTCCGATAGCAATACCTCGCTTTCCGGTGTGCGGTTGTCACTTGGAATCATGGAATATCCATCGAGACCTTCATGGTCGGTCGGCTGCGCATCAAGTGAATAGCTTGGCTTACGCTTGCGAAGCCGATCAATACAGAGATTGGTCGCAATACGGTAGATCCAGGTGGAAAATTTAAGCTTCTCGTCATACCGGTCCAGATTTTTATGTATCCGCAAAAAAGTGTCCTGTACGACATCTTCCGCTTCTTGCCGATTCCCGAGCATTCGGTAAGCCATATGGTAAAGCTTCTCTTGATAAAGGCTGACAATTTCAGCGAAAGCCTGCTGGTCGCCTTTCAGAGATAAACGCGCTAGGTGCGCCTCAATAGATATCACGAATATTCCTCCAAACGAGCCAGTTTGGCCGGAGCGTGTTTCAGTTATTGGAATTTTTTACGAACACAAACGACTTTGCGTCCTTTGGCAGGCCAAAGCTTTTGTTTCGCGCAAGAGTACAGAAACTATGAATAAAAGAGAAACTTATAAAGGCTTGTATTTCAAGACAAGGCTGGGCGCAAAATGGCAATCGCCACTCGTGCCCAGCCTGTTCATTGCATCATACTGCTGTAATCCCCGATTGCAGCGTGGTAGCTATCAGCCTTATACGCATGCGCTCATTCCGACCTATAGCAGCTCTTTAGCCTGTATTCCGAAGACCAGCCGCAATCCCATTAATGGTGAGAAGCACCTCGCGCAGCAGTTCGGTATCATCCTCATCCTTGGAACGAAGCTCGCGTAGTTCCTGCACCAGCTGTACCTGAAGATAGCTAAGCGGGTCCACATACGGATTGCGAAGACGGATCGACTCTTGAATCACCGGCACATTGTCCAGAATTTCGTGCTGGCCGGAAATTTTCAGAATCATCTCCGAAGTCAGTTTGTATTCCTGTTCGATCAGGCCGAAAATCCGCGTACGGATTTCCTCATCCTTAATCATTGAAGCATATTCCCTGGCAATAATCAAATCCGCTTTGGCCAGCGCCATTTGCAGGTTATCAATCAGAGAACGGAAGAATGGGAAATGCTCATACATCTGCTTTAATGTCGCCAGATTTTGCTCGCTGCCGTTCACGTATTCATTCAGTGCCGTGCCCGCAGCATACCATGCCGGGAGCAGATAACGGCTCTGCGTCCATGCAAATACCCACGGAATCGCGCGCAAATCTTCAAAGCGGTCGCTGTTCTTGCGCTTCGAAGGACGGGAACCGATATTCAACTCGCCAACCTCAGCCAGCGGCGTCGACTCGCGGAAGAAAGTGAGGAAGCCCGGGTCACGGAAGATAAGATCCTGATACTTGTTCTGTGCCGTCTCGGAGATTGTCTTCGCGATTTCTTCCCATTGCTCCTTCGTGCTGTCTTCCAGCTTGTTTGGCGGGAATTTCGCCAAACGCGCAGACGTAATGAGCGCCCAAGTCGCTTGCTCCAGACTGCGGTAAGCAATACCCTGCATCGAGTAACGGGAGGAAAGAACCTCACCCTGCTCCGTAATCTTGATACCGCCGCCTACTGTATGCGGAGGTTGAGCCAAAATACTCCGGTTCAACGGCATTCCGCCGCGTCCAAGAGCGCCGCCGCGTCCGTGGAAGAATTTCAGCATGACATCATAAGCGGTGGCAGCAGCTGTAATTTCCTTCAGCGCTACGCGCAGCTCCCAGTTCGCCGTAACCACTCCGCCGTCCTTGTTGCTGTCAGAGTAGCCCAGCATAATTTCCTGCAGATCGCCTCTTGCTTTCACCGCACTGCGGTATATAGGCAGCTCGAACAGGCTGGACATGATGGCAGGCGCCGCGTGCAAATCGTCAATCGTCTCAAACAACGGAACAGATTGCAGCGTACATACGATGCTTCCATCCGCTTCCTGGCGGAACAAGCCCACTTCCTTCGCGAATACCATGACCTCCAGCAGATCGCTTGCTCCCTGGGTCATACTAATCAGGTAACTTGAGATACAGTTGTCACCGAACTCCTGCTGCGCCCGGTACACCGTTTGGTACACATCCAGACATTCACGTGTACTCTCCGAGTAAGTCAGATGCCCGGATGTCAGCGGACGAGGGTCCTTCAGCAAATTGTGCAGCAGCTCTATTTTTTCATCCTCGGACAAATCCGAGTAATTCTCTACAATATGCATCTTAGCCAGAATCTCAGTCATCGCGTTCTCATGCTCTTTGCTGTGCTGGCGAATATCCAGCGCCGACAGATGGAAGCCGAACAGCTCCACTTGACGAATCAGCTTGCGAACATGAGTATCCGCTACGTAATCGGCAAAATGATGACGCAGGCTGCGGTCAATAATGTACAAATCCTGCTTCAGTTCCTCCGGCGAATTATAGCGCTTGTTCGTGCCTTTCAGGGACTCATCGCGCGTATTGATCAGTTTTTCGATCATGTAGGACACTTTCGTCCGGTAAGGCTCTTTCTCATTGCGACGGAATTCGACGCATTGAACGGTGCCGATTGCGTCTTCGTCCTTACGAATAGACTCCAGCAGCTCATCCGGAATATGGACAATATTCGTGCTGAAGCTGAGCACATTCACTAGTTCCTTGAGAATGGACTCGTATTTGCTTAATACCAATTGGCGCTGCATCGCCAGCGTTTCCCAGGTCACATTAGCAGTTACAGAAGGATTGCCGTCACGGTCGCCGCCAATCCACGACCCGAAGCGAAGATAGGTAGGGACATGCCAGTCGCGGCCCGGATAATATTTCTCCAGATTGCGCTCCAGCTCCTCATACACGTTAGGAAGCACCTCGAACAGTGTCTCCTCAAAATAGTACATGCCGTTGCGGACTTCATCCAGAACCGTAGGCTTGCGGTCGCGCAGCTCGTCTGTTTGCCAGAGCGTCAGCACTTCATTCAACAGCTTCTCCCGCAGCTTTTCCCGTTCACGGTAGGTCAGAGTCGGATTATCCAGTTCCATGACTTCCGCTGCCATCCGCTTATGAATGTCCATAACAGCGCGGCGCGTTGCTTCTGTAGGATGCGCGGTCATAATAAGCTCAAGGGAAATGCCGGACAACATATCCTCGACATCCTCGATGGATACATTCTGTTCCTTCAGTTCCTTGATCGCGCTCTCGATAGAACCCGGCTGAACCGCTTCACCAGCCGAGCGCTCATAGTCGCGCTTGCGGCGGACACGATGGTTCTGCTCCGCAATATTCACCAACTGAAAATAAATGGCGAATGCACGTATAACCTGATGGCGAATCTCTGGACTCAAACCCTCAGTTACTTTTTTGAACTCGTCGTAAAGCTCCGGGAGAAATTCAGCGCGCAGCGTCTTGCTCATTTCCCGGATCTTTTCCACGATCTCAAGAAGCTCCTTGCCGCCCTGATGGACAAGCACCTCGCCCAGAATGTTTCCTAAAAAGCGAACATCCCGTCGCAGCAGATTGCTTGGCTGCGACCGGTTTGCCGTTACTGTGTTTTGTTCCGACATAACGTTCCTCCTGTATGCATCACTTGCACCGACGCGTTTTCACTCTTTCTATCATACTATAAAATGAAATCATGTTGAAGTATTTCCTTTAGAACTAAATGAATAAGAATTTGGATAGACCTTGCGCGTCAAAAGAAGCCGCCGCGCGCTTTCCGCGCGAAGCAGCTTCTTACCGGAGCCAATATGCAAGTTTTACATCGTACATATTTAACCACATTCATGAATGTTCACCCGGCAGAAGCAATTAAGAGCGGGAAGCGAGGTCCTATATAGCTAGCTCTTCCTTTTGCTCCTTCTTGGACATTTGCCGCTGGGCCGTAATCAGCTTATAGTAAATGCCTCTCTTCTCCACTAGTTCGGCATGTGAGCCAACTTCGGCGACCTTGCCTTTCTCCAGCACAACCAGCCGATCGGCATTGCGCAGGGTCGACAGCCTATGTGCGATCGCAATCGTCGTCCGCCCCTTCATTACTCGCTGGAGCGCCTCCTGAATGACGCCTTCGGTTTCAATATCAAGCGCTGAGGTCGCTTCGTCGAGAATGAGCAGCGGCGGATCATTCAGAATCGCTCTGGCTATTGCCAGTCGCTGGCGCTCCCCGCCGGATATATTGTTGCCGTTCTCCTCCAACAACGTGTCATACCCATCCGGCAGGTTCATAATAAACGAATGCGCATTCGCGATTCGGGCCGCCCGGATTACCTCCTCATTCGTCGCGTCCGGTTTGGAATACCGGATATTATCGAGTATTGTACCCGTGAACAGGAACGTCTCCTGCAGCACAACCCCGATCTGGGAGCGCATATCCTCCTGCTGAATCTCCCTGATATTCACTCCGTCTATGAGAATCTCGCCTTCATTTACATCATAGAAACGGGATGCCAAATTAATAAGCGTTGATTTCCCCGACCCGGAATGACCGACAAGTCCGATCATTTCCCCTTCACGTATCGTAAAGGACACACCCTTCAATACCGGCTCATAGGACTTATAGCCAAAGTAGACGCCGCGGAACTCAATTTCGCCACGAATCCTGTGCTGAACCGCCTGCTGTGCTTCAAGCACCTCGGGCTGCTCCTCAATAACCGAGAATACACGGTCAATCGATATGAGCGCATTGGCCACCCATCTGGGCATAAACATCATCCAGGCGATCGGACCAAAAACCATCGACGCGTACATGCTGAACTTGATCAGCTCACCCACATTCATCTGGTTGTCCAGAATCATATTGCAGCCAATGAGCAGCACAAAATATTGACCGAGCTGGATCAGGTAGTTTGTAATCGGAGCCAGCACATTGAACAGCGTCTCGCTTTTAATCGTAGCGGCTGCGAATTCACTGTTGTAGGTGCGAAATCGTTTGATCTCCCGCCCTTCTTTGCCGAACGCCTTAACTACCCGAATACCGCTCAACACATCATGCAAGAATGAATTGGCCCTGTCGTAAATTCTCCATTGTTTGTGGAACAGCTTCCACAGTACGTGCTTCCAGATATACATGTTCATGTATGCAACAATCGGAGCGGGAAGCAGCACGACAAAAGCCAACCGCCAATCGGCGGAGAACAGCAGAACACTGGCTGCCACCAGCAAAATCAGCTGATAGATCGCTGTCGTGCATAATTCCTGGATCAATTGCCGGATTCGGTCCGTATCGCCCGTAACCCGGTTCATAATGTCTCCTGCCCGCTGCGAGGTCATGAATCCCAGCGACAGGCTTTGTGCTTTCTCATACACCATCTTGCGCAGATCGGCGGCAATATTGGAACTGACATTCGCCATCACGCGCGCCCTTACAATCGCTAAGAGCTCCCCGATGACAAGTCCGCCAACCAACGCCGCAATCGCAATATAAAAAAGCGTCATGCTGGGGCTTTGTCCAGCCGGGGGCTCAAGCGCTCCGTTAATTAAAATCTCCTGAAAATACGGCCCCGCCAGCGCAATAACGGAAGCTGCGACCATTGCGATCAGCCCTGCCGTTAGCAGCTTCCAGTGCGCTTTGGAGACGACGAGCAGCTTTTTGAACGCTTCAGCCTTGCTCATGCATCTTGGGCATACGCGCGCCCCCGCTACAAGCCGCCCCCCGCATTTGGCACAGGAAGCTTCCTCCTCATTGTTAAAAATCCGGATTTTGCGATTGGCTGCTTTATCATTCAGCGCCTGCGCAACGTAGCCGAAGCGGGCCGCATGCTCCATCGTCGAACGGACCAAGACCCGCTTGCCCTGCCCATCCTCCGTCTCCAGCACAACATTCCCGATGAGCGGTATGACCTTATATTCCCAAGAGTCGGCAATAACGCCAATCTCCTTCGCTTTTCCGTTCTCGATGTAAGCCCACTTATCTTTTCCAACCACCAGGTAGCCGGCTGTCCGGTATCCAAGCAGAGACAAATTTGCTGGCACGCAATATTCAATCTCTGTTCCAACAGCCTGCACAGCAGCCAGCCTATCCTGCTCCGCAAGCAAAAAATTCAAATTCATCTGCTTTTTCATCCCCTACATGCAGATTTCCACCATCCGATACTCTTTATCTGTCAGCCTATTCATATCCGGAATAACGAACCGGTTGCCGTCCACATCAGTTACAAGCAGCCGGTTCGGCGTTACCAGCTTGGCATTCCCGCCGCCATTCCTGACAGTGAATCGACATAGCCCGGCAGTTGTCTCCGTCTCCCAGTAGGAGTAGCCGAACTCTTCCTTGACCGCGATCACTCGCTTGATTTCCGGGGTAAAATACCGAATTTGCAGTTGCTCCTCCAGCAGTTGCGCAATCTCTTCGGAGAAATCCTCCAGACTGCGGATCATCCCGATTTCCTTGTTTTCAACCGTCCGAACGGACAAATACATTCGCTTGTTCGTATGCGGAAAGGAGCAATGCACATAGACAACAGGATGCGTCTGGTCCCCGACTGTTACAGACAGCATGCTGCCTGCAGTTTTGCTAAATTCCGCATTGTCCTTCGTCAAATAATAGATATCTGCTGCATCGGACAAAGAACCTGCTGTGCCCTCCTGAACTGCCTCAGCCGCTTGGCTCGCAACTGTTTCCTTTTCTGAAGTCGTTGAGATCATGCCGGAATCACCTCGCTCATTTTTAAAGCCTCGTCATGCTTCTTCACCAACTTGTAATAAGCGCCCTCCGTGCTCATGAGCGACTCGTGCGTTCCTTCCTCCACGACCTTGCCCTGATCCATGACAACCAGATAATCAGCATTGCGAAGTGTTGAGAGCCGATGGGCAATCGCAATTGTTGTGCGCCCCTTAATGAGCTTATCCAGCGCCTCCTGAATTTGCAGTTCGGTCTCCGTATCCAGCGAAGCCGTCGCTTCATCGAGAATAAGAATTTGGGGGTTATGCAAAATCGCCCGCGCGATGGACAAACGCTGCTTTTCTCCTCCCGACAGATTGTATCCGCCCGTTCCGACCAGCGTATCGTAGCCGTCCGGCAGCTTCTCAATAAAGTCATGGGCGTTAGCAATTTTCGCCGCGTGGATAATATCCATGACACTGCAATCCGGATTGGCGTACGCAATATTCTCAGCGATGCTTCCCGAGAATACGTACACGTCCTGCGATACGATCCCGATATTGGAGCGAAGAGATTCGGCAGCCAAATCCTTTACATTCACTCCGTCAATGGTTATTGCGCCTTCATTCACATCGTAAAGCCGAGAAATCAGGTTGACCAGCGTCGACTTGCCTGCCCCGGAATGTCCGACGACACCAAGCATTTGTCCTGCTTTTACATGCAGGGTCACATCCTTCAATATCGCTTTATTCGGCTCATAACCAAATACAACATGCTTGACCTCAATCTCGCCCTTCAGGACCGGAATGCGAATCGCATCTTCCTTCTCCTTTACATCGGGAGTGGCATCCTGAATTTCAAAAATCCGCTGCGATGCCGTCATGCAATGTGACCACCAGCCGACAATATTATTCATAAACTGAACAGGTCCATACAACATATACATATAGTTGACAAAAGTCAGTACGAGCCCGAAGGAGATTTGGCCTCCCATTACCATCCAGCCCCCGAACGCCCAGATCAGCATGCCCCCCATTTGGGTAAGCACGTTGAGCACTGGAAAGATCGTTCCGCTAAGCCGATCGTAATGCTGCTCCGAGCCGGAGAAATTGATATTCGCCCGCTGGAACCGTTCGTTCTCCTTATGTTCCATGCCAAATGCCTTGACGACCCGAACTCCCTTGATGGAATCACTAATGATCGAGTTCATAGCCGACACTCTGCGATGTCTGCGCCACGATAGCCGCCACAGCTTGGGAAACACTTTGCGCACCAGCAGGATAACAATCGGCAGCGGGAGAAAGCACAGCAGCGTGAGCTTCCAATCCAGCAGCAGTAGAATGACCGTAATCCCGATAATATTCATCGCATTCACGATAAAGTAAGAGAGCCCGTCAATGAAAAACATTTGCAGCTCCGCTGAATCGTTATTGACTCTGGTCATGAGCTGGCCAGTCTGTTTTCGCTGGAAAAAGTTAAGCGACAAACGCTGCATCGCCGAGAAGATGGATGATTTCAGATCAAATACAATGTTAGCGGCCATTTTCGCATTGATAATTCCGAACCACACTCCGAATAAGAGCGACAGCGTACGAAACACAATAACCAGCAAAATAACCAGACCAATCTGTCCGGCAAAATATCCCTCGCCTTTCAACGCTTGATCAAACAAGGCTGCCCCCGTCAAATACGGGATGACAAGTCCGGTCGCGGAATTCAGCAGCATCAGTACAATAACTAGCAGCACTGCCGCTTTATAAGGCTTTGCAAATGACAGCAGCCTGACGAACAGCGCGCTCTTCTTCATGCATTTCGGGCAAATTTCACGACCTTCTTCCGGGTAAATGCGTCCGCACTTGGGACAGGAGGCGTTGGCCCCTACATCCTCCAACAGCTCGCTGTCGATTTCTTCCTGCCCCTTCAGCTTCCCAAAGATCGCGGTCAGCTTGGTCGCCTGGCTCATCAATCCATTGGTAAACGCCGCAATAATATTCTCCTCCGGCGCCTTCATGACCAACATGCCCGAGGCAACAAGATTGACAATGAAAACGGATTCAATTTCTTCAATTTTCAACGTTCGAACCGACCATTGGCCTTCCTCCTGTAGCACTGGCCTGGTTGCGTTCCTGACCGGAAGCGCGTATCCTTTATAGGTCTTCTCCTGGTCCGGTTCCTTGAGACTTGTAGCAATAAGCAGCTCATGCCGGGTCAAAGCAAGGTACGTATCGAGGAATTGCCCGTCCGTCGTACGGTCGCATGTCATCTGGAACAGAACATCCTTCTCTGTCCACCCTTGCTGCTCCAACACGTTAAATTTGTCTATCGAATGAATAATCATCAACTCCATAGATTGTATCCATAAATACAAAACATCCTATTTACGCATACGCTCCTTTTTACAGTAGCAGTACTTGAATCTTATTTCCGATCACCCCTTTTTGTCAACCTTTACCTAATGTAAAAAATATTCCTAAACAGTTTTCGCCTGGCAGAAAAAAAAACAGGACTTCCCCTGTAATTGCAACATTCACCAATTGCAACATTCATCAGGAGAAAGTCCTGTTTGTGCATGAAGCTTAACCTTGGTCAATTCAACGGCGAAATTTCCTTCGACGGACAAGAGCTTCGTTTCACGCATATTCCCTACTGATTCAAAGCATTTTCCTTTTCTGTACGCATGTCTCGGGAATCTCCCGTCACTTTCAAAAATCCGGTTTTCGTGCACAATACTTGATTCATAGCGATAATTTGCTCCATTGCCCTGCTGAGCCCTTTTTGGTTTTTCGTTTTGACATTCAGCTTCATTTCTGTCATAACCACCGCCGGCCCGCCGGACTTCAGCTCTTTCTCAGAGCTGAATTTCACGTGTACAACCTGAATCTTCTCCTGCTCCAGCTCCGCGAAAATAGCCCCCGTCACTCCAGGCGTGTCCACAATTTTGATCATCACCTCATGATGTCGGCGATGACGCAGCATGTGCGACTCAATCTTATTCAGCACGAACAAACTAACGAGGACAATCGCGGTCGCCAGTACCGCAGTGAACAAAAATCCCGCGCCTACACACAAGCCGATACCTGCCACGACCCAAATCGAAGCCGCTGTCGTCAGACCAGATATTGTGGACCCTGTGCGGAGTATCGCCCCAGCGCCCAAAAATCCGATACCGCTAACGACCTGTGCCGCCAGACGAGCCGGGTCCATTCGGACATTGGCCTCGTCCACAAATGCTGTAAATCCGTACGCTGACAACAACATAATAATAGTTGCTCCAATACATACGAGAATGTGCGTGCGCAATCCGGCTGCATGATTGCTCCATTCGCGCTCCAATCCGATGAGGCCGCCCAATGCGACGGATATTAAAATCCGGAGCGTCAAATCCCATTCTGATATATACCATGCACTTGCCACATGTTCAGCCCCCTTCCCCTTGCCATTTCCAACAGGCCTCCAGCCATATAGCAATCATTATAAGACAAATGGGGAGACATTGCTGCAACTTTTTTCAGAAAATTGTTATGCACCGACGCAAAGAAACGCAAGCGGGCGCTGCCCCGTCTGAAAACTAGGACAAATTCCGCTTACGCTTAGATATACGAATGAAAGGACAATTAAATGCTAATTTTGAACAATTGGATTATGCTTTAGGCTTCAAATGCCACATTTGACTTTGGAAATCCCCCTGAAGCTCATTGACCGGCAGTCCGGCATACATCAGGTAATCCCCGCCATATACTTCGCCGTCGATTTCGTAATCCGCCTGCGGGTTCAATCCTTGCAGACGAAGACGCTTCAGCGGTGCATTCGGTTCAGCAAGCACACGGAAGTAGAAGGCCACCGCCTCGGTTTGCTCTTCAGAAACGATGACCCAAGCCGTATCATTGCCTTCGAACGGGCTCAATAGACGGTACTGATTTCCGAACTGAATAAGCGATCGCAATTGCTTGTACTGTGCAACCTGCTTCTTCACGATTGTCTTTTCCTCATCGGTGAAACGGGTCAGATCAAGCTCATAACCAAAGTTGCCGGACATCGCCACATTGCCGCGCATTTCCAGTGATGTAGTACGGTGAACCTGATGGTTCGGCACTGCCGACACATGTGCGCCCATAGTGCTGATCGGGTATACCAAGCTTGTACCATATTGAATTTTCAGACGGCTAACCGCATCTGTATTGTCACTTGTCCAAGTCTGCGGCATGTAATACAGCATACCCGGATCAAAACGGCCGCCGCCCCCGGAGCAGCTTTCAAACAGAATATGCGGGAATTGAGTCGTCAAACGCTCCAGCACACGATACAAGCCGAGAATATAACGGTGGGCAGTCTCGCGTTGGCGTTCAGGCGTACGTCCTGCGGAACCGATTTCCGTCATGTTGCGGTTCATGTCCCATTTCACATACGTAATCGGAGCGCTGCTCAGAATAGCTGCAAGCTGATCTGCAATAGCATCGCATACATCCTCTCTGGAGAAATCCAGAATCAGCTGTTGACGCCCTTCTGTTCTTCTACGGCCCTCTACATGCAGACACCAGTCCGGGTGGTTGCGATACAAATCACTGTCTGGAGAAATCATCTCTGGCTCGAACCACAGACCAAACTCCATATCCATATTGCGAACACGCTCGGCAAGATCATTCAGGCCGTTTGGCAGCTTCCGCTTATCAACCACCCAGTCGCCCAGAGAGCTGTTGTCGCTGTCTCGCTTGCCGAACCAGCCGTCATCAAGCACGAACAATTCGATGCCAAGCTCTGATCCTGCTTTCGCAATTTGTTCGATCTTGTCTGCGGTAAAATCGAAATACGTCGCCTCCCAGTTGTTTACCAGTACCGGACGCGGCTTATCGCGGAATTCACCACGGCAAAGGCGGGTGCGGTACAGCTTGTGATAATTGCGGGACATCCCGCCAATCCCTTCGGCTGAGAAGACCAAAACAGCTTCCGGTGTCTGGAAGGACTCGCCCGGTTCAAGCAGCCAGCTGAAATCAAACGGCTGAAGCCCCATGGTGACGCGGGTTGTTCCGTAAGGCTCGACCTCTGCTTGCGCGGAGAAGCCGCCGCTATACACCAGGCTGAATCCGTAAACTTCACCTTGATGCTCGGTTGCATCCTTGGAGAGCAGAGCGATAAAAGGGTTATGCTGATGGCTGCTGGCGCCTCTGCGACTTTCTACCCCTTGAACGCCGGAAGCGAGCGGGCGACGCTCCAGATAACGCTCTCTTGCCCAGCTGCCGGACAGATGGATCAGATCAAAATCCTGATGATCCAGGTCCACTGCCACGCTGAGTGCGCGAAGCAGCTTGATATCTTCTGAGCCTACATTTTCAAAATGAACAGAACGCGCAATCGCGTCCACATCTTTGAACACCGAGTAAGACAATGTGATCTTCAGTCCGGCCAATTGGTCCAGCAGTTCCAGCTCCAGTGTTTGAGCTTCGCCGCTATCCTCTACATAGGTTGCCGGAAGTCCATCGAGTGGCGACTTGCCATCAATAATGCGGTGCGAGACGTAAAGCGCCTCCGATATCGTCGAACCGTCCGGACGTTGAATTTGATAGGCAGGATGACGCAGATCGCCTGCGCCATATGCAGGATACTCTTGTGGAAGCGTATCCAATGAAACCCGTTTATCATCCGGGGATGAACTTGGGGAGAATGAACATCTTTCCTTAAATTGCAGAATCCGTCCAAGCTGCTGCTGGCGAAGCTTAGGCCCCCAGTATACATGTGCTGGAATGCCGCTGTTAACTAATTGAATGACATAACTTGCGCTTTTGCTCTGCAAGTGAAAAGTACGTTCTGTTGAATCAAAATGAATAGGCATTAAAAACCCTCCGATCTTTTAGTGAAATTTCACTTTATAAATACACAGTAAAAAAGAAAACTTTACTTATACTATACTTTAAAAGTAAAGAAACGATCAACCTTTTCTGTATTCCATTATTTTAAAAGTGATATTCGAGATGAAATTAGTTTATTTTCACTGAATTTTAAAGTGTATGCCCCATGAGTCCGTCAGACGGAGAAAACACACCCCGTTGATAATCGAAAATTAGATAAACAAAAAAAATCCTTGGTTACAAGGATTTCAGAAGTTTTGTTATGGAGCGGGTGATGGGAATCGAACCCACGCTATTAGCTTGGAAGGCTAAAGTTCTACCATTGAACTACACCCGCATATTGATGGTCGGGACGACACGATTTGAACATGCGACCCCCTGGTCCCAAACCAGGTGCTCTACCAAGCTGAGCTACGTCCCGTTATATGATAAGGCAATCTTCATTGCTGTAAATGGCGTGCCCTGAGAGATTCGAACTCCCGACCTTTTGATTCGTAGTCAAACGCTCTATCCAGCTGAGCTAAGGGCACTAATGGAGCGGAAGACGGGAATCGAACCCGCGACCCTCGCCTTGGCAAGGCGATGCTCTACCGCTGAGCCACTTCCGCACATTAATTACTCTCTCACTACCGCTGTTCATCGGCGGCGACAAGAAATAATATACCACGTATCAAAATCAATTGCAACTTGTTTTTTATTTTTTCTTCTCTGTTTTCATGCTTGTTTTCGCATTACACTCCACAACTGCAATGGCTACGCTCCCACTGGCGCCAGCTTGCGTATATCCTGCTCGTTGCGCTCTGGTTTCTCCTGATGCTCTTGAGGTTCTTGATGCGGATGAATAAGCGCAAACGGCAGGCAAAGCGGTACTCCCGAGCGCGGATCCAGCACAATATCCGCTTCAATGTTGAACACTTCCCGGAAAATCTCTGGCGTCATCACCTCAGCCGGTGCCCCTACCCCTGCTACCTTGCCGCTCTTAATCGCAATCATGTGCTGAGCGTAACGGGACGCGTGATTCAAATCATGCACGACCATGACGATGGTCCGTTGCTCTTCCCGGTTGAGCTTCTCCAGCAGCTGCAGTACTTCCAATTGATGCGCCATGTCCAGGAATGTCGTGGGCTCATCCAGGAAAATGATATCTGTCTCCTGAGTCAAGGTCATTGCAATCCAGGCACGCTGACGCTGACCTCCGGATAGTTGATCCACAGGACGATCAGCGAACATGCTCATGCCGGTAGCATCCAGCGCCCAGCTTACAATTTTACGATCCT
This sequence comes from Paenibacillus roseus, assembly GCF_016424485.1. Lineage (GTDB taxonomy): Bacteria > Bacillota > Bacilli > Paenibacillales > Paenibacillaceae > Paenibacillus_D > Paenibacillus_D roseus. The sequence goes on along the minus strand of NZ_JAELUP010000020.1, from coordinate 19,994 downwards.
CGGCGCTCATGGAGCCAAAGCCCTTCTGGTAAGGGAATCGTCCGTAAGATACCAGCTCCGAAACAGTCAGACCGTCAGGCGCAGTCGGATTTTGCGGCAAAATTGCCAATTGCTTCGCCACTTCCTTCGTGGATTGCTTATGAATGGACTTCCCGTCCAGCAATACACTTCCGTTCTTTGGAGACATTATTCTGGCAAGCGTTTTGAGAATGGTGGATTTACCGGAACCGTTCGCGCCAACTAGCGCTGTAATTTTGCCTTGAGGTATGGCAATGTTTAAATCTTCAACGATCATTCTTTTCTCATAAGCAATATCCAGATTAGTTGTCGTCAAACGAATCATCCGCATCACACACTCCATTCAATTTATATCCTTCATTCAACACACGGCCTTTTTTACATTATGTTAATGATAATCGTTCTCACATCTATTGTCAACAGATTCTTAAAGAATTATGTAACAGCGATCGGGAGAATCCTCTGCCCCGCAGCGTTCCCTCCACCTAGAGGTCAACCACTAATTTTGGTTTTAAGCCAGAATTATTTTGCAAAAAAAACAGCCCCTCATCCGATGCAATCGGCGGAGCTGTCTTTATTGAACAAGCTTAGATGCTGTGACCCCGTTACTCGGTATCCCAACGGAAAAAGCGAATGCTGAATATAACGCCGACAACTAGAATACTACCTAAAACAACAGCATCCCACAAGCTGGAGGCGGTAAAGAGTTGCCCCATCCATCCGTTCTGCATCAGTTCCACCGCATATTTTAATGGAATGAAATTCGATACCGCCTGCAAGCCGCTTGGCAGATTATCCAATGGGATCGTCGCTCCTGAAAGAAACATCATCGGATACATGGCTGCGAATCCGATCGCCATCGCGCTCTGGAACCGTCTGGCGATACTTGCAACTACAAATCCTATCGCAAAAAATGTAACTGAAGAAAACACAAGCGATAACAAAAATTGCAGCAGGTGCCCGGATACCGGAGCGCCAAACGCATACTTGGCAATAAGAATAATCTCCAGCGCTCCCGCAAAAACAGCGAAAAATCCTTTTGTTAAAATCGCCTGGAAAACGTAAGCCGGTTTTAACGGCGTACCTTTCAACCGTTTATATACTCCTTTTTCCCGGTCAATGACGACCTGCAAGCCAATAATGAAAAATCCGGCTGTAAACAGAATGACACCGATCATACCAGGGATATACCGATCAAAATAAGTCATGTCCCCATATTGACGGGTACCGAACATACTGCCGAAGAAGTAGAAGCAGAGGGCAGGCATAACAAAAACAAAGAATAATCCGATAATTTCGCGAAAAAACATTCTCATTTCCATCTTCGTATGCGTAAGCATAGCTTGCATTATGCCGACACCCCATTCTGGAACACAGCCATTTGCAAATAGACATCCTCCATCGTTCCGTCCCCGCCCGGCAACTGCGCGATTAATTCATCAGGGGTTCCGCTTGCAAACAGCTTTCCTTCCACCACGACAGCCACACGGTCACAATGCGTCTGTACTTCTTCCATATCGTGAGTGGATATCAAAATCGTCTTGCCCTCTTCCTTCATTAACTGCACAATGTCCCAAAGCTCTGCCCTAGCCTGCGGTTCAAGCCCGGCTGTTGGTTCATCGAGAAAGATGACCTCCGGGTCATTCACAAGCGCGATCGCCAGTGCTGTCCGCTGCTGCAAACCTCCCGAGAGCTTCCGAACGTACTTGTTCAGATAAGGCTGCAGCGAGCACAGCCCGATAATTTCATCCAGACTACGCGTCTTATTATAGTAGGAATGGAACTGCTTAAGCGCTTCCTTCACTTTGACCCGGTCAAATAGCGAAGTGGCCTGCAATTGAATGCCGATTTTATGCTTCAATGTCTCTTCTTCCTGATCAACATCCAGACCGAGAACGCTGATGCTCCCGCTGTCGGCTTTTCGAACACCCATCAGCATTTCCAGCAATGTTGATTTCCCTGCCCCTTTCGGGCCGATTACACCATATACCTCCCCTTTCTCCACTGACAGAGAGATTCCTTGTACAGCCTGTACTTTACCGTAAGATTTGGTTACGTCATTCACCTCAATCACTTGTTCATTTTTCATAAATTGATGCCTCCTCTTCCGATTGCTTACCATCCAAGCATCCATTTTATTTTTCAGCGTTCAGGGCCACGAGACTGGATTATGCTTTAGTCTAATCTTAGCTGAAAAGCAAGCTCGCAACACCGAAATTCGACCTGCATAACACCGCAGAATCATTGCAGTTGTCCGCATACTATTGCGGTACCTTCCATGATGCCAACTTCAACTGTTCATCGACTTTGGTATTGTCAACAATCACAAATGTGTTTACCGTTAGGGAACTGGCTAATTTGCATAGGGTTCAGCCTTCGCTTCCAGGGCCAGTTCTAGCCGTCTATGCCTTAAACCTGTATATCTGCCGGTCAGTTCCTGCCAGGTCGTTCCGTAAAGCCGCTCGACTGCCGAAGAGATGAGCTCGCACAAAATATGCTTCATATGCGGCGTGATGCCCATTAGCGGCATTAAATAATAGAAAGCATTAACCGGAATACGGTACGCGGCGTAGGCCGGTGAATCGAAGAGCTGCTCAGCCTGTTTCCCCCAACGGACACGCATTTCATCTTCATAGTGGTCTTCAAGGGACTTAAATTGCTCCTTTGGCACAACCAGCTTTCCTTCGAGCGCCTCTTTATGGGCTTGGTCATAAAGCGCTTTAGCTGCCAGCGACCATTGGCGCAGCAGCGGATCAGCCCCTGCGTAGATTCCGCCCTCCACACAATCGGTAATGGCCTCTACCTGATAGCGAATTTGTCTGCCAATCTGATCTGTCCAGTTCGCCATATGTCTTCGAACCGCATCCGGTTCAGGGAACTGATTGATATACCCCTCCAATTGCGAACGGAAAGACAAATGTCCGCGCAGAAGTCCATCTTCCGGGTACAAGCTTCCTATAATCGCCATCAGTTGTACAATCAGACCATAGCGTTCTTCCTCGCTTTTTTCGGTCCTCTCCAGCGTCTCCAGCAACAACGGAGCCGTGGCCGAATAAAAGCCGCGCAGCATATCCTGCAATCCTGGACTACCCAAATCCTCGCTGAGATGATCCGCAGGACCCGCTACAATGGTATTATCAGCCTGCAGCGGCTCATAAGGTCCCGGCTCAAATTCCCATCCTCCAAGCCTTCTGCTTAACGCTATGTAGGATTCCGAATTCAGCACCGTCCTTGATGGAGATTGCTGCAAATATTCCATCAAACGTTTTTTGATATATGGAAGCACTTCCTCATAATATCGCAGCTCTCCGCAACTCTCTGGGTCCACAATTAGCGCAATATGCGGTCCCAACTTCCAATGACGGCGTATATACTGCCGCTCAATGCCGAATTGCTCCCGCAGTTCCTTCATGACAGGTCCAAAAGCATGCTTGAGCAGTTCTTCCTTGTTATCGCTGTAATAGTAAACTCTAATGGATTGCCACATACGCTCTCTCCTTTTCTCGCTTAACTTTTACGCCCCTGTCCGGCTACGACAGATTCACCAGTTTTCAAATAAAAACTTAAAAGCTTTATATTGGCGGAACAACTGCCCTACCTTTTGATATACGCAACCACAACAACCGCTATCACCTGAACAGAAAAAAGTTTTTGGCGACCGCTCCTTTACTCTGAGATCTTTGGTATTTCAAGCTTTTAAGCAAATGTCCAATCCTTTATTTAAATCATAGAACAGTCTAGAAAGATTTTCACCGAAATCCTCCCTGGAGAACAGCGCAATACTCCATTCGTAAACCGCAATATGGAGGGCGCAATACCCTTGCGGCTTGGACGGCATATAGACTCCCCTGCTTTAATACCCTCGGACTTGCATCAGATTCCTATAGTTTTCTATCCAGACCTATGCTTGCGGGAGACTTGCCCAAATTAAAAATACCCGAACGCCTCCCTCAGGAATGGGTTCGGGTATTGCTGCAAATCTGTACAAATCACGACATACGGACTGGGCTACCTATACGATTTCATGATCATTAATTAGGCCGAGTCGGTTCGACTCACTAATTGCCTCCGAGCGCGAACGAACCTTCAGCTTTTCAAATATGCGTGTCAGATTATACTCCACGGTACGCTGGCTCATATACAGCTTGGTTGCAATTTCTCTGTTGCTGCTGCCTTTAGCGACCTCCCGCAATATTTGCTGCTCCTTCTCATTGATGGAGACTTCCTCAATCACCTGACCGTCTGACTGCTGGAACCGCACTTCACTACGGCGCAGTTGCCTTAACAGCGACACCGGAATGACCGCCTCTCCCCGCAAGGAGCAACGAATTGTCGTAATCAGTTGCTCTCTCGACGATGCTTTACTGATAAATCCGGAAGCTCCGGCTTCAATGAGCATATTGAAATGCGCTGCAATATCATACCCCGTATAAATGAGAACAACCGTATCCGGGTGTGCTCCCGTCACACGACGAGTCAGCTCCAACCCGCTAATGACCGGCATATTGAGATCGAATAACATAACATCGAACTCTTCCCGTTCGATTAACTGGAGCGCTTCCGCCCCTGAGAATACAATCGTGACCTTCATATCCGAGTCATGCTCAATCATATGCTTCGTTCCTTCTCCGACAGAAGGATGGTCGTCTACCAGCAGTACACGAATCATATTGCCCCCCCCTTTATATGCCTGACAATGAGGCTTTATCCGCCCGGCTGTTAGATGGCCTGATTAACAACTGTACCATGCTGCGACAAAGGAAGCCATATAGAAACCTCCAGTCCTTCTCCCAAAGCCGTTTGAAATTCAACATCCCCTTCCAGCCCCCATACCCGTTCGCGAATACCGGACAACCCCATATGCTGAAAAGAGGATTGGAGTCTTTCCTGCTCCATCCCTATCCCGTTATCCCCGTAGCGGTAGCGGATTTGCTCACCGTCATGGAACAGCTCTACATCTACTTTAGTTGCCTTGGAATGCTTCATGCTGTTGCGGAGCAGTTCCTGTGTAATCCTGTATATCGTAAGAACATACTCGTCATCAAGCATATTCTGAAATTCACTGTGCACAAAATTAATCGTATAATTCGCATGAAGCTGAGCGCGGGCGCATAAATCACCGACAGCTCCGATCACACCCATCTCCTTCAAAAATGGCGGACGCAGTTCGTTGCATGTCTCGCGAATTTGATGGATCACATCAAGCAGGCCTTCCTGTATATCCATCAGTTCCGCTTTCGTCCCTTCAGACAGCTCTTGATTGTCGTTCGTTAGCGATTCCAGCCTACGGTACCATAGCAGTTGATCCTGCAAGGCTGAGTCATGCAAATCACTGGCCAGCTTGCGGCGCTCTTGCTCGGATAACCGGAAGAGCAGACGGAGCACCCATGGCGGTGCTTTTTCATTTCCCCTGGTGTCCAGATCCTGTACCAGACCTTCAATCAACTGCAGGTTATCGTAGACGAAACCGACATAAGTAATCAGCGTGCGGAGCCATATTCGTTCATCATGATTGAAATCCATACGGTTATCCTTGTCGCTAATCCACATCAGATGCTGCATAGAGTGGCTTTTACCGACAACATAGCAGCAGCCCCCCACTGTCCTCAAATACTCGCCTACATTTAAGTGTTTGGTTCCATATCTAATTTGCGGCATAATAGTCTGAAGCGAGATGGGCCCATAGCTTTTTTTCAACGTAATGATATTGGACTTGGTATCCCGCTCCAAAAAACTGACAGAACTGATCGGCAGAACGGCCAGTGCTTCCTCAGCAAGGTTTTGCTCCAGTTCATGAACCTTCATTACATTGGCCACCTTAGCGGAAAAGCCTTCAAGGCTTTGCTCGTAGCGATGCGCTCCTTTAATGAGCCGGTTGCGAACCTTCTGATCCAATAGCTCCTTCAGATAGAGAAACAGAATGACGCCAATGTACACAACCAGGAAGGATTGCAGCCACTGTATCGAGTGGAACGGCTCCCGCTGCATCAGCGTGCCGACAAGCGGGACTAATAACAGGGTCGGAATAATTGCAATGAGACAATAATAGCGCAAACGGCCAATAATGAACTCAATATCCAGCAGTTGTCTTGATGCTACTAGATACATATAAATTAACGGTAAAACGAGAAAAAACGAGGCCGCTACACCTGCCTCTACCAGTTGTTTTCCTAACAATGCCAACGGAATAATATATAGAAGAATAAACGGAGCGAATGCCCCCACATTTCCAAAGATCATATATTTCAGCAGCGAGCCGTGCGGGGTATGCCGGTACTTGATAAACATTCTGACCAGCACGAACCAGACGCAGAGCATTTCAATAGAAAACAAAATGACGACACCAAAATTGCTGCCGATCAAAAACCCGATTGAGGCCTCACTGCGGCTTATCCATTCAAATACAAGCCATGTAGCAATGAGTATGTAAAGCAGATACCCTGTCTTAAAGGGCAGAACCTGAATATTACGGGTACGGAAATACTCTACAAGAAATTGCAGAAAAATAACCGGAACTCCCAAAATACAAATTTTCATAAATAAATAAGAAAAGATATCGCCGCGCACTCCTGTGCCGGCAGCCAAAAAACCTAGGGCTACTGCCATAAAAAACAAAATAAGGTAGATCGCCGGCTTATCGTCGGGCTTCTTATAAGCAATAAAAGTAGAGAACAAATAGAAGAGTGTAAACAGCATAATCGGCACAATCGTCAAGTTAAACGATAGCGGCTGCTTGGACAAATCGCTGAAGTCAAAAAATAGCAGCTTACTATCACGTTCAACTACAATGTTTTGTGCCGTTTGAATATTGCCGGACCATACTAGCCAGTTGTTATCAGCAGGAGGGCCTCCATTCAGCTCCTTGATCACATCGCCAACACGAATTCCGCTTTTGGCTGACCAGGCCTCCTGCTCAATATTACTAACCACGAATTGATCTCCGCTATATGTAGTACTAATCGCAATATATGGGACATTGAAATGGACCCATATAAAGTAGAAGGCAAACAGCAGCGCCGCTGTTAAAAGTACCCATGTTCTTTTTGATGCAGACTTCAAATGCCTTTCATCCTTTCAATTGCTATCAGTAAGACAACCAGTAATTATTGCTGACTTTTTTCTCAGAGAGCGTTTCGGATTTCAGTACGTCAACGAGGGCGCGCTGCTCAACAGCACTTATACCAACCAGGGATACGCGATTTTGCAGAACCAGGTTCAAAAGCTCCGGACTTTGTTTCAATTGAGCTACCATTTTTTTAATCATTTTAACTACCGCCTCTCGTAATTTTCTTTACACTTTTACTATAACATGGGCTTTTGCTCCTTGCATCGAATATGATGTTGTGGAATCACGCAGTTATCGTTGCGCGTTTGTTGCGTGATTGAAGTGCGGTTTTTGCGCGCCGCGGCGTTACATATACTGCCGGATTTGCTCCTTCCAGTGCTCTTCCAGTTCCATCTGGGCCAACACCTTTTCAATCTCATATTCCTTGATTCTGGCATGTACCTGCGCATATTCGATACAACCACATTCCTGTACAAATTCCATCAGCTCCTGCTTATGCAGCAGAACATCATCCCGGCTCAATGCCCCGTCATAATAAGCTCGCAGCATATCAGCCTTCTCTCCCGGCTCCTCCAATACATAGAATAGAGGCAAGGTCCGCTTGCGATAAAGCAGGTCATTCCGCTTGTCCCATCTCTCAACCCCCGCAATGTCATTGCGGAGTTGCGCAGCTACCCCTAGCGCCTGTCCATAAGCGGCAACACTCTCATTATACTTCCCTGTTGCTAGTGCTGTGCCCGCAAGACATACAGCCGCTACAAGCGCGCCGGATTTATCTGCAATCATCTGCAAGCACTCTTCTTCGGTCGCCCATTCATTGCGCAGATCGGTATGCTGACCATTAACCGCCTTCAAAATTCCATGATTGAGCAGCCTCATTGCCAGCATAGCCCGTCCATCGTCGCCCTCTGCTCCGCGGCACACAGCTTCAATAGACAACGCTTGGAGCGCAATAGCCACATTCAGAGATAGTGCTGCTGGAACCTGTGACCAAGGGACTGCATCATTATCGAGATCCTGGAGATCATCATAGATATCAAGCGCCAGAATCATAGTTTCCGCTGCTGCTGCGGCGTATTCAGCCTGTCTTGCCGACCCGCCGAACATTTCACAATGCAGGGAAGCAAGCTTGCCAAACACCCCTGATTCTGTTGCTTTATATGCAATGAATTCCTTTGCCAGCCTGCGCAGTTCAGGTTCATGAAAATACGACTCTACCAATTCCTCTATTTTCCCGGATAGCTCTGTTATGCGATCCATCCCCAGTCCAGCCTCCTTATCAATATAGTTTATCTGCGCCTGTGCACTGGTACAACGATTTTGCAGAAAGAGTGTTAGAGGCAATGTGAAAGTAAATATATGATTATTATACTTGATTATTAAAAATTTTCCATGCGAAAAATATATTAGGAGAAGGCATCCGTTCAAAGTTTCCTCGTGATAATCAGAACGGGGAACGAGAGTCGGGTAGAACAGCGTGTGAAAATATTTTAGTTTGAGATTTGGGAGTTGGGCAGCGGTCGCCTTTTTTAAAGGGTACAACAACGATCGAAAGAGCCTTCAAACAACCCTAAAACAAATATCGCAAGCTCCAGGGTAAGACTTTCTTCTGGAACTTGCGATGTTTTCATTATATACACCCAATTACGGACTGATAGGAACACTCCCATTTGATACATTGCCTGCAGCATCTACTGCTTTAACTGTAATTGAAACTAAGCGATCAGCAGGCACAGTGATGGCAACAGAATCATATGCTTTCGTCTGCAATACCTTGTCATTATCAATATATACCCAATACTCCTTGACCGCTACATTGTCCTTAGAAGGAGACCACCGAAGTGTGACAAGATTACCATTTTTTATGGCTACCACATTTTGGGGCACCAACGGAGCAATACTATCATAGGTAATAATATCTATGTTATTAAAATTTAAATAAATCTCTTCATCCCAAGTGTTGTTTTCTTTGCCCTTCTCAGCCAGTGACTTACTCGATGCAGATGCAGAAGCTGTGGGTACTAGATCAGTAGCTGCAACAGGTACTCTGGAATTATTCTTGGTTCCATTCCCCAACTGCCCTGAACCGTTCCCCCCCCATGACATAACCGTGTTATTTGCTAAAGCAGCTCCTGTTTGGTAACCTGCATCAATCGTCTTGATATTGTTTAGCGAGGATACAGCAACGGGCGTGCTGAAGGAATTAGCCACACTTCCATTTCCAAGCTGCCCGACGCTATTATCGCCCCAAGTGTATACCGTATTGTCCGACATAGCCATGCTAAAATATAGCCCAGCCGACACTTGCTTGATGCCACTTAATGAGTTGACCAATACAGGGGTTTTCTTATCAGTCTTTGTACCATCCCCCAGTTGACCCGAATTATTGTAACCCCAAGCCCATACTGTACCACCCTGCTGCAAAGCTAATGAGTGATAACCGCCTGCAGATATGTCAATTACATTTGATAAATTTGTTAGCTGAAAAGGTATGCTCGCATTCGTCGTTGTGCCATTGCCAAGCTGGCCCTTTGAGTTTGATCCCCAGGCCCAAATCGTCCCATCCGTTTTCGTAACCAAGTTAAAGAAGAAGCCCGCACTAATGGACTTAACACCACTGAGTGAAAGGATCTGTTTTGGTGTGTAGCTTGGGTTTCCCGTTGTACCTTGGCCCAATTCTCCAAAAGCATTGCTTCCCCATGACCATACTGTTCCATCACTTTTTAGAGCAAGCGAATGGGTATGTCCCGCCGAAACTGCTATGATTGAATTAAGACCTTCTATTTTTTGAGGATCAAATCGCATTGAAGCAGTCGTATTACCTAACTGCCCTGAAGAATTCCCCCCCCATGACCATACTGTTCCATCGCTCATTAAAGCTAAGTTATGAGTGTCTCCAGCTGAGATGGAAATCACCGAAGTCAGGTTCACAGTTTGCTTTGGAATAGTTGAACTATTTCCAGCAAGATTTCCCAGTTGGCCATTGCTATTTGATCCCCATCCCCAAATGGATCCGTCGCTTTTCAGTACAAGAGTATGGTTTGAAGCAGCTGATAAAGCCAGCGGGAAAGATATTTCCGTCGTCGCACTAACTGTATTGCTACTTGCAGATAAATTACCTGCATAGTCTCTTGCTTTAACGGAGAATGTATAAGTAGAACCTGGTGTCAGGCTAGTAGGCGTATACGTTGTAGCCATGTCAATTGTATTCCCGTCCACCCCGACAGTTCCACTCAGTGTGGAACCTTGGTAAATTAAATATTCCTTTACAGCGTGATTATCCGTAGCCTCATTCCATGATAAAACTACTGTATTTGAAGTTTTCCCCGCCACTATTAGCGAACCTGGAGCGCTTGGGGCTATATTATCCGTTGGATAAGGGATGCCGTTAACCAAATTACGTGTAATCTTATTCACAGTAGTGCCATCGCCCAGTTGCCCGTAGCTATTAATTCCCCACGCCCAGACAGAACCGTTTCTTTTTACAGCCATACTATAGTACTCTCCGGCAAATATTTCAGATATCCCTTCCATATGAGCTACTTGAACAGGCACTTTCCTTTTGTTTTTCGTACCATCACCTAACTGTCCGTAATAATTATCTCCCCACGCCCAAACTTTCCCATCGTCAGTCAGAGCAAGGTTATGTGCATAAGATGACGAGATTTTTATAACACCTGTCAAATTTTGAACTTGTACCGGAACAAAGCTATCTTCGAAATCCACTCCATTTCCGAGTTGCCCGTTATCGTTGAACCCCCAAGTCCATACTGTTCCATCTCTTTTAAGAACAGCACTATGCATATATGATGTAGAAATCTCCGCTACATTACTTAAATTTGAAATTTGCACTGGTACAAGCTGATCTTGATTCCAGGCAGCATTAATTCCTAACTGCCCCCGTGAATTACTTCCCCATACCCATACAGTTCCATCTTCACGTAGAGCCATGCTGTGATAATAACCATTAGCGATAGCCACTATAGAGTTTAGTCCAACGACCTTAACCGGTGTAGAACGGGATGTTGTTGTCCCGTCACCAAGCATTCCTGCATTGTTAATTCCCCATGCCCATACAGTTCCATCATCTTTAAGTGCCATATAATGTTGGATACCCATTGAGATTGAAACTACGTTATCCAATCCATTAATTTGGGTTGGCGCTATAATTTGTCCAGCACCATTTTCTCCCCATATCCACACGGTTCCATCTGGACGTAAGCCAATATTATCACGAACGCCCGTCTTGATCATCGTAAAACCTTGCAGTGCGGAAATTTGTACAGGCGTATAGCGCATACTTATCGTTCCGTCACCTAACTGTCCCCGGTTGTTATTTCCCCAGCCGCGCACAACACCTTGTTGGTTCCAGGCAAAATTATGGTCACGGCCTCCGGTAATCATTGGTTCATTCGTATTGAACACTATAGGATTGCTGGAAGCCGAGCGATTGCCTGCCCGATCCACAGCTTTAACCGTAATCGAATATTTTAAGTTCGTTTGTAAATTTGTGAGTTGAATTTTATTTTCAACGGAGGTCGCCATCAAATTACTACCGTTATAAATCTCGTACAAAGCTACCCCAGAAAGATTATCCGTGCTTGAAGTCCAGCGTAATAATACTGTACCGCCAAGTTGGCTGACTTTGAATAAATTTGTCGGAATACTAGGAGGGGTTTTATCGATCCTTACTACGATTTCTGTGACTTCACTCATATTTTCAGCTGCATCGACTGTACGCGCAAAAATACGGAAGTCCCCTTCACTGCTCATTGTAAAAGGAGCTGAGTATTCCACCCAAGTACCGTTAACTCCAATCTTATATTCGTTACGTGCGACCCCACTTAACGCATCAGTTCCACTATCAAGAGTTACTTGAACATTTTGATTTGTCCAATCTGTAACAGTAGCCTTCAAAATTGGCACTGTTGGTGGCGTTTTATCAATTCGAACTTTATGAGATCTTATTTCGCTTGTATTTCCGGCTTTATCATACGTAAACGCATGAACCACCGTTACCCCCTCGTCAGTAAAAAGTAATGGAATCTCATAGGATGTCCATTCCTCAGAATCGTCCAGTGTATATTGGCTGTAATCCGCACCACTTAATGCATCTGGGCCATGAATGATCTGTAGGTGGACATCCTTATTTGTCCAATTTTCACTTTCCGGACTAAACAAGGGCGCTCCTGGTGGTGTAAAGTCAATTTTAGCCACGCTTTCTGCGTTAGGACCAGTATTGCCTGCCCAGTCCGCTGTACGGGCATAAATAGGAGTTATTCCTTCATTCCTAATCATAAATGAATCCACGTATTCAAGCCATTCAATGTCTGTTCCAGTTTTATATTCAACAACTCTTACTTTGCTATCCTCATCTGTCCCTGCTATTAAGCTCACGTATACATCCTCATTCGTCCAACTTTCCGTGCTTAGCCCAATGGAGGGAGCAGTTGGAGCAATCTTATCGAACTTCAGGGTTCTCTCGCTCACTTCACTCGTTTTGCCTGCGTAATCATTTGTCCTCGCGTATACCTGAACCCACCCATTACCTCCAACAGAGAACGGGTCGGAGTAATCCAGCCACGCTCCTGTAGAGCCTATTCTATATTGTGATTTCATTGTCCCACTCTCTTTATCTACCCCGTCAATCAAGGATACGATGAATTGAGAGTTGCTCCACTCCGTAGGACTAGATAGAATGTCCGGAGCCGTAGGCGGTGTAATATCTATATTAATCTTGGCCTTTTTTGTTTTTTCCTGATTCCCTCCTAAATCCTTCGATCGATAATGTATAATCCAGTTTTTTTCATCCATCAATTGGAATGGTTTAGTGTAACGAACCCATGTTTGTGCCCCATCAAGACTGTATTCAGAATAGTCAACTCCGGAATGTAGATCTTCGGCTTCAAGGACAACCGAGACAGGGCCAGTATAATAAGAGTTTTGTCCCTCAGCACCTATAATCCTAACAGTGGTTTCCGGTTTGAATATATCTTGCTTGATTGTAAACTCAACCAATTTAGGCGATTCAATATTATTATTGTTATCAATTGATCGGTATAGGAACTGATAAAGCTTTTTTTCGGAAAACATCACCGGTTGGCTATATACGGTCCAGGTAGCTCCAGCATCTAAGCTATATTGCGTCCTTAACACCCCTGAACTACTGCCATAAGCCGATAATTGGACCTCTACTGGCCCGTAATATATCCCGTTAGGCGCTTGTCTACCGTTCAAAACATGCGATGTAACAGGAGGAGTCCCTTCTGCAACAACATTAGAATTCCCAATTATAGATACAAATAAGGAATAAACTAACACAGCGCATAATAAAATAGGTAAACACCTTTTCTTCATCATTTTTCCCCCAAATAATGATTAGATCACAGTACGAAATTCGTTGAATTGTCTGGCTTAAACTTTGGACTTTTCCGCTTCATGCCAAAGTTGCCCGAGTAGGATCGGCGGGATATAGACTGGCATTAGCCATTGATAGGTCAAGTCCAGCATCAGTTCGCCAATCCAGAATCGCCCTTTATCGTCTAGCTGCATTTTCCATTTCCCACTGACAAATGCTTTCCCGGACTCTACCTTATCTCTTGCATCGTCATAGGTATACTCGATCCCTTTGCTGTTCTCAATCGCCGACAACGCAGCTTCAAAACTTCGTTGCTTTTCTTGCTCCTTTTCTTCCGTATATTCCGAATCATGAACAACCGAGAAATCCAATCCTTTGAACTTGTTACGTTCGATAAGTTCTTTAAGAGCCTGCGTAATATAAACTCGTGTTGTCGTACGTTCCCTAAACTTAAACATATAAGTACCCTCAGGAATCTTGGAAAAATCAAATACGAGTTTGTTAAATCCAGCAAATTCACCATCGTCATAGGTTCTAATATCCGATCGTTTCCAATCGACACAATCCAACACCTTTGTCACATTCACCATATACAATTCAAGATGGTCATGCAGCAGCGGTAGGAATTCTACTTCATCCTTAATATAGGGTTCAATAATTTTCTTGACAGAAGCAGACACTACTGGCTTTCCAATGCGATAATTAGGAAAATCATTATAAGATTTTTTATATATAGTCTCTACTTTTATTGGCGACCAGAAACTTCGTTTAGATTCACCATTAAAATCTGATGAAATCGGATGATCTTGATCTTCTTTTTCGTCTGACGTAATGTTCATAGATTTCGGGTGGCTTTTAAGTTCATAAATTTTCAACTCTTTAACCCCTCTTCAATTTGATAAATTCCCAATTTTAAGTCTGCCCTCTAATAGTTCCTTACGGACATAGTTAAGTTCTTTAACAACAAGGTCTTTATTGTTCTTTACAGGTTCAATTCGATCTAAAACAAATTGATAATAGCTCTCCGCATGTCCTCCATTATGCGTTGCTACAGTTTGCCCGTCAATAACAGTCATAGATTTACCTTTATCTGTCGGAAGATATACACCGTTTGAAGATGAATTTATATCGATCTTCAGGTCATCCAATATTTTTTGAATATCTCTCGCAGATTTAAATCTACCATCGGAAGCAGGAGCAATATGATGTGCCTGCCACCCACTAGGTTTATCCATTTTAGTAGCTTTCTTTATTTCAGCCTCCAGTATAACAGACTTCCTGGAACTCTTTATATCGGTTTGTCTAGTAGTAGAAAGATTAGAATATTTACTGATTTGACAAGCATCTGTCAGATTATGCGTCAGAATTCCGAGATTTGAAATGTAGTACGAGTGAAACTCCCTAACAGTAAAATTATAAACATTTGTTGGTTCGTATTGTAAAGAGATGGAATTAATTCTATGAAGCGTACCATCCTCTGTTTCCAACTCATCTCCTTGAATCAGTTCATCAGCAGGAACCCATCCTTTTCCTTTTACCCAAAACGGATGGTTAGAGGTAGTTTGAATTGAAGTATTAGATACATTTATTGTATATACTTCATCAGTTTCATTATTGAACAACTCTTCAACAGGCTTGTAAGACTGTATACCTGTATCTGTATCCTTTGCTAGTACCAGATCTCCAACTTTTATTTCCTCTATCGGCTTGTCGCCATTCTTCGTCTTGATAATTGTTCCTGCCGGTAAACAACCGCATGGATTAAACTTATAAATCTTAGTAAATTTCTTTGCCCCAGTAAATCCATTCCCAGCAATAGGGATTATTGCACCGACAGAAAGCAAAGCATTCGCGTACTCCCCATTAATCAAATAAATGACACCATTTACCGCATCCGCTGATTCACCGAGGATAGGAATCATCCCGATCGTATCCAACGTGCATTGGAAGTTAGCCAATACCCCCGATTCGTTACATAATACTAGCCGCTCTGCACCTTTCCAGAACTTAGCCAATTTCGTATAACCATACATGCTTTGGAACCAGGCTGTGTATGCAGTTAATGGAGGTGCACTGTTCGATGGAGAATAAATATAACGCTCAAAATAGTTAATGCATTTCTCACACGAATAAATATCATTTTCTTTAATCTCTTTTCCCTTATCGTTTACTGATGGTGGTAACGGAACAATATTAAGAACGTTTAACGGATCATTAAACACTTTTACACGTGTCGATTGACTATCCTTTTTCTTGGTACCATCTAAACGAGACACCACGATATCATATGATCCGCTTTTGGCCCAATATTTAACATCATTAAAGACGGGAAAATAGGCATATTGAGCAAACAACTGTTTGTTAATTACAGAAGGGTCGACAGATCCGTACCAATTAATCTGTGTGCCTCGGCCTGCTGTATAGTTGCCTGATATAACCTGTTTGTAAATCGATATGCCACTTGACGTAAACACTTCTACTTGCAGTTTGGAATGGCTTTTCTTGTTGTTATAGGTGATTCGAGCGTTTCCACCTGTCATTGGCGTTGCATCAAAAGCTTGAGGTAGCCCAGCAGCTAAGCTTCTGAAGAATGAATTTTCCTCATCATAGCTTCCCGGCACATATTCAATTTCATTTAAATCAGCAGACAGTTCATAGTTAAAGCTTTGGAAGCTCCAGGCAGGAGCACGAGTATTATCAAGCAATGCATATTTCTGAACTCTCAGATAATACACTCCGGCTTGCAAATCAAAAGACATATCCCCTTGCATGCTAAAATAGCCACGAATATTACCAGATGCATCCTCAATTGCCCCTTCACCCTCTGACAAATAAAGGCTGACCTGTCTCGGTTGATTGAGCTGAATGCGATAATAATCAACGTCGTATAAAGATGTAATTTTTGTGGGACTTCCGCTAAGGTCTGTGTCGATGAGTTGATTCAATTCGATGCTTCTCGCAGTAGCGATATCAGATTGACGCATATCTTCAACGGTGAATCGTGCCTTCAAGTCAGACGAAATAGAACCACGAATAACTAAGTAATAAGTTGTCCCAGCATTGAGATTGACTTCAAGTTTGGAGAACAACTCCCCATATGGTTTGTACCCTTTAACATCGTCATTGAAATCGATCAAGTTCCGCAGTCCAATATCGGAATACAGCTCAATTTCTGTATCGTTTAATTGAAGAGTCCTTTGATAATTGCTTGTAAAGAAACGATACTTGCCGGAAGCCGAAGGAGTAAACTGATAATAAGCTTCTTCACCCCTTGGTTTCAATAAATCCACTGAAACCCCACTCTGCAAAGCTGTAAACCCGGTTGGACCCGCAGAAGAGACAAGAAGTCGTGCATAGATTTTGCTTCCGTCAGAGGTTTTCACCCGAACATAATAAGGTATTCCCACACTTAGGTTAACGACAACTTCAGAATAAACGGAATCCTTTTTATCATCATTGTATCCGTTGGTAATTGTCGTCTCCATATCAGCATTAGGGTAGACAAACAATTCGGTATCATTTGGTTTTAAGTTCAGATTCCCATTATAAGGACTCGTAGCAATTCGATACTGACCATTCGCTGGGGGGACGAAAACATAAACACTGCTATTATTGGCCAACTGGTTGATATTCACTGCACGATCCAACTGGATATATGGAATCGAAGAGCTTACAACTTCCGCAGTAATACGAGCACGAAGCCGAGCGGAGCCATAACCGGCTACTTTCACATAGTATGTCTGCCCACCGATCAGACTAACTTCCACCTGAGAGAACACGCTGTCAATGGTGTCATCATTGTAATCAACCAATTTGGTCAATTGAAGGTTCGAGTATATAAAAAGCTCGGTATCGACAACAGCTCCCGTGCCTCCGTGTCTGCCTGTGTAGATACGATAGATCCCGGTAGTTGCAGGCTTGAATGTATACAACTGGTTTAGGCCCGCTACCAAGTCCATGTCTTCCGGCTGGTACACGATCAACTCTGGGATCGTTGTTGATGTTTGGATTTCAGAATAACTACTTGTTCCTCCAGCATAAACTGCAGCCACACCCAATTTATAATTAGAAAGCGGACTCAGGCCAGTAAATGTATATGACGTATTGGTTGAAGTAGCAACCACAGCCCCATTGATTTGCAATCGATAGGAAGTAGCCCCTGGAGATGGATCCCAAGACAATTTGATACTAGTTGCGTAAGAAACGACCTCCAACCCTGTCGGGGCAGGAAACAGTGGAACTTGGATATTACTAATCGTTAATGTGTAGGGCAACGTACTATACTGTCCACTATGACCAATGACTTTAATGTAATACATATTGTCCTTGAGCACTTGAACTGTTATTCGTTCTGCTATTCCTGTACCAGACTCGGACTGTGCAATCTGTGCGCCAGAAGCATTGTAAAGATACAGATCATAGTCAACAGTCGACGGTATAGTTAAGTTAACAGTTACCTCTCCTGTTGCATTTGCCGAAAACTTATAGTAGTCAATATCACTAGCTGAAGAAATGTAAGAAATATAGCTATTGCCAGGATTGACACTGTAAGCCGTCAAGAAGGTGTCGTTCGGCTCATATGTATCTGGACCAGAACCTGGCTGCGATACATAAATGACGAAGATGTCATCAAAGTTTCCAGTTCCCAAGGAGGGATAACGATACTTAATATGGTATGTCCCCGTTGGAGTGTTTGAAGATGTTTGCCATGTATAGGGTATAGCTACATGTAATTTCGGATTAGAAATCGTCTTTGTTGCGATAATATTGCTCGGATTAGCAGCAGGATATACTTCTACAATAATTTGACTATGCGGGTTCTGGCCATTCTGATCACCTTCCAATTTCAAAGACACCGTGACCGATGATCCCGAAGTGATGGTTGCCCCGTTGTTTACTTTGTCATAAGAAGCAAGTGTAATGTCCGCGTTAGTCGGAGGCCATATAGGACTTAAACCTGATAAGTTCTCATCTGAAAGCGGTGCAATTGGGCCTGGGATGAGGTCCATTGCTTTTGCTACATTTATTAAACCAGCTCCATATTCGTGAGCGTCACCAAGCGGGGTTGCCGTATCTTTTAACTTCTGTACAATTTCATTGTTCGTCCATAAAGGATACTTTGCCCGGAGCAAAGCTGCTGCTCCTGTAACATGAGCAGCAGCAGTTGAGGTTCCTGCCGACACACCGTACTCTCCATTCAGCGAGGTACTAATAATGCCAAACCCAGGAGCCATAAGGTCTAACTCTTGTCCAGTACTTGAAAAATCCAATCGATGATGTGAAGAATCCAACGCCCCTACTGCAACAACATCCGGATATTTGGCCGGGTACTGTACGGTGTTCTCTCCTGCACCGACATTACCAGCAGCGGCAATTATAAGGATGCCAGCCGCTTGAGCTTGTTGAATAGCCGTATGTAGGGCATCGCTATATTGTGAAGCAATAAAACTCATATTAATAATGTCAATGTTGTTCTCAATCGCCCAGTCAATACCTTGAAGAACAGAGCTCGTATAGCCGTCCCCTGCCGCATCGATCACTTGAACTGAGTATAAGTTCGACTGAGGTGCCACTCCGACGACACCTATTGCATTATCAAGTGCAGCGATTGTCCCCGCAATATGGGTTCCATGTCCATTTTGATCTTCATAATCGGCTTCGGAGCTTACAAAAGATACCCCACCTGCTATATGCAAATCTGGATGGCTTGCAATACCCGTATCAAACACAGCCACTTTAACTGCATTTCCGGCAGCCTGCTCCAATGAATGAACCAGATATGATCCAGTGGAATGTATTCCCCAGGGGATGGTTTGAGAGCTTTCTTTTAACTCTTGAGAGGAAACGTCAGTCAGAGAAGTCTTAGCAATTTCTATAGGTTTATCTTCTTCTATTGATTCCACCGTAGGGTTACGGAGGAGATGATTAACTTCATCAACATTTAACGATATAGAAATCCCATTAAGCAGACTAAGTTTTTGGACATGATAGTAGGATTGCTTGAAATCCATATCATATTCGAGGCTAACGGCATTTAATTCTTTTTCAGTGTATAATGAATCTCTATCGGCCAGATTAAAGGCTGTTTCTTCATCTAGAGCCTTAAAATCACTGTCTTCACTAGACCCCTCAATTAAATCTCCACCTTCATATAAAGGTAGAAACTCGTCAACATTAAATTCTTGCTTAAATCGAATAATAAACTTACCTTGAGGCTTATTACTTTGCATACTGTTTGAAATACTGATCTGGGATAAAAGGTCTGTAACCACATCTTTTTTTAGTTTTGGCGGCGTATCTTGAATAGTCGGTAGGCTAACTTCTTCAAATTCATTTTCGGCGCTTCCATTGTAATAATTACCTTTAATAGCAAATAAAGTATTGATATCTAACAAAAGTACTGATAGAACTATTAAAACTGCAAAAAGCTTTTTCAATGCTGCATCCTCCCAAAATTTAAATAGAATTAATTCATCATAATTCGACAAGAAAATAATTCCAATCTATATATTAGCATAATAATTAGTAAGTATACAAACAAGGTAATTTATG
>NZ_JAELUP010000002.1 GCF_016424485.1 Paenibacillus roseus | reverse complement strand
ATTTATAATAAATTTAGTTTATTATATAATCATTATATAATTTTAAATGTAAAATTAATATAATGAACAAACAATTTTTGATTATATTATATTATGAAAATTAATAAATTTCATCCTTTTCATTTAGTGGACCCAAGTCCGTGGCCTATCTTTGCTAGTTTTTCTGCTTTTTTTATGTTAGTAGGGGCTGTAATGTATATGCATGCGTATTCTGGAGGTTTCTTTTTATTAGTTACAGGTGCACTAATATTAGCCTATTCTTTTATTGTATGGTGGAGAGATGTTATTCGTGAAGGTACATTTTATGGGCTTCATACGAAAGCGGTACAAACAGGGTTACGTTATGGTGTAATCTTGTTTATCCTATCTGAAGTAATGTTATTTGTGGCTATTTTTTGGGCATTTTTTCATTCAAGTTTAGCACCGACTATTGAAATAGGAGGTGTATGGCCCCCTGCGGGTATTGAAGTGATAAATCCATGGGAAATTCCTTTTTTAAATACATTATTATTATTAACTTCGGGTGCTTCTGTTACTTGGGCACATCATGCGTTATTATCGGATAAAAATGACGAAGCTTTTCGTGCTTTAATAGTTACTGTAGTGTTAGCTATTATTTTTACGGGTTTCCAAGCTTTTGAATATTTTGAAGCACCTTTTACGATAGCTTCAGGTATTTTTGGATCTACTTTCTTTTTATCTACAGGATTTCATGGATTTCATGTAATTATAGGTACTATTTTTTTATTTGTATGTACAATACGTGTATATTTAGGTCACTTTAGTAAAGGCCATCATTTTGGTTTTGAAGCGGCAGCTTGGTATTGGCATATGGTTGATGTTGTTTGGTTATTTCTTTTTGTGTGTGTTTATTATTGGGGTGGTGCTTAAGTATCAATTTAATTTTAAATTTTTAAAAGAATATTTAATTCAACTTGAATAAAAATAAAATAATTTTATAGAAAATCTTGCATCATTTCATTTTAAAAATGTTATTAATATAATTTGAAATGATGTTTTTCTATATTTTCTTGTATAAAAGGTCTTATTAATCTTTAAATAATATTTAGTTCAAATATTATTAATATATGCGGATTCTAAAAATAATATGTTTCTTTAAGAAGTTATATTAAGTTTTAGTAAAAAATTACTAGTAATAAATTTAGATATGGCAATAGATAAAATAGTAACGCCTCCTAAGTATAAAAATTTTACTTTAAATTTCGGTCCTCAGCATCCAGCAGCTCATGGAGTATTACGTTTAGTTTTAGAAATGAATGGAGAAGTGATTCAGCGAGCTGATCCACATATAGGTTTATTACATCGTGGAACGGAAAAATTAATCGAATATAAAAATTATTTACAGGCATTGCCTTATTTTGATCGATTAGATTATGTTTCAATGATGTGTCAAGAACAAGCATATTCTTTAGCAGTTGAAAAGCTTTTAAATATTGAAGCGCCTTTAAGAGCTCAATATATTCGTGTATTATTTGGTGAAATTACTAGAATATTAAATCATTTATTAGCTGTAACTTGTCATGCAATGGATGTTGGTGCTTTAACTCCATTTTTATGGGGATTTGAAGAACGTGAAAAATTAATGGAATTTTATGAACGTGTTTGTGGTGCACGCTTACATGCAGCTTATGTACGTCCTGGTGGTGTTCATACAGATATACCTATTGGTTTATGCGAGGATATTTATTTATTTGCAAGTGAATTTGCTTCTCGTATTGATGAAATGGAAGAAATGTTAACAACTAATCGTATTTGGAAGCAACGTTTAGTTGATGTAGGTGTAGTTTCTGCAAACCAGGCGATGGATTGGGGGTTTTCTGGTGTTTTATTACGAGGTTCTGGTGTTTGTTGGGATCTTCGAAAAACGCAACCCTATGATGTATATGATCGTATGACTTTTGATGTTCCAGTTGGGACAAGAGGTGACTGTTATGATCGTTATTTAATACGTGTTGAAGAGATGAGACAAAGTTTACGTATTATTATGCAATGTCTAAATGAAATGCCGTCGGGGATGGTAAGGGTAGATGATAAAAAAGTTAGTCCTCCTTCTCGAAGTCAAATGAAACAATCTATGGAGTCATTGATACATCATTTTAAATTGTATACGCAGGGATTTGTAGTTCCTTCAGGTGAAACTTTTACTGCTGTTGAGGCACCAAAAGGTGAATTTGGGGTTTTTTTAGTAAGTAATGGTACAAGTAAACCTTATCGTTGTAAAATAAAAGCTCCTGGGTTTCTTCATTTACAAGGTATTGATTTTATGGCACGTAATCATATGTTAGCTGATGTTGTAACGATTATAGGTACTCAAGATATTGTATTTGGTGAAGTAGATCGATAATTACTATATTTAGTTTTAAAACTAATATAGGAATTATTTATTTTCTTTTTGCGGAAATAGCTCAGTGGTAGAGTATTGCCTTGCCAAGGCAAGGGTCGAGGGTTCAAATCCCTTTTTCCGCTTATATAATTAAATTAAATCTTTTGTTTTATATTTTATGCCACAATTAGATAAAGTTTCATACCATACACAATTTTTTTGGTTGCTTGTAGGTTTTGTAGTATTATATATTTTTATTACAAGATATTTTTTACCTTCAATTAGTCGTAGTTATAAATCAAGACAAGCTGTAGTACGTTTTGCTGAATCAAAAATTAGTGTTCAAACACCTATAAGACCTATTGATCTTATTTATGAAGAACATACTAATATTTTGAAAGAAATTTATGATTTAGGTATTAGATCAGTTTCTCAAGTTAAAGGTAGTATGGCCTCATGGTTGTATGAAAACGGAGAAAAGGTTCAAAAAGAATATCATAAGGATTTTGGTCCTTTTTATTGTTCTGTATTAGCACAGATCGTGTATGCAAATCATTTACTTGATTTTCATTTACTTAAAGAAGATTATGTTCTTGAAAATGATGATTATAGATATTTTCATAAATCGTCGGATATTGCAAGTGATTTGAACGAATATCTTGCAGCAGTAAAGGATTTTCCTAGACTTTATAATCATTTATTTTATGAAGTTTAAATAAAGTAAATTAAAAAAAAATATAATTATGATTAATAAATTACGTCAAATAGATATATTTAATGTAGTAGTTGCATTATTAGTTTTTAGTATACTGAGTGCAAAACATATTATTATTTATAATGAAGAAATATTAGTAGCTTTAAGTTTTTTTGCTTTTCTTTATTATGTAATGATATCAAGTGGTGATTCTATTGGAAGTTTTTTAGATGAACGAGGATCTTTAGAAAGAGCTCGTATTTCTGATAGTTATGAAAACCAAATTGTTGAATTGAATGATAGTGTTCGTGTTTTAAAAGCTAGTGATTATTTTACGCATATATTAGAAGAAGAAAAGCAGATTTTAAATAAGCTATTGTTAAATGTCGATACTCGTATTTTATCTGCAAAGTTATATGAAGATCTTGTAACACATTATACACGTTCTCTTACTTTTGCGACACGACAATATAGACTTATAAGGTTAGTATATTCTGAAGAATTAGCGTATAGACTTCCTGAGTTTATTTGTAACAATTATAATCAATTAACAACAACAGAATTAAAATGGATAAATGATATAACACGTACTAGGGTTCTGAAAGCGTTAGCTTCAGCTAATCTTAATACTGTATATAATAAAATATCATAATTAGTTGTTATTTTAACTTAATTTTATATATTTCATTTTTTATATAAAATAAGTTTTATACGCTCACTTGGTGAAATTGGTAGACACGCGAGACTTAAAATCTCGTCCTTAAGGGTATCGGTTCGATTCCGATAGTGAGCATATTTAAGGAAAAGCATTCTTAGCTCAGTTGGATAGAGCAGCAGCCTTCTAAGTTGAAGGTCGCAGGTTCAAATCCTGCAGAATGCGTTTTTTATTAATATAAAAACATTAATAAATTTCTAGAAATCAATATATAATTTTTTATGTATTTATTAGTAATATTTTTACCTCTTTTAGGAAGTTTAACTGCGGGTTTTTTTGGTCGTTTTATAGGTTATAGAGGGGCTGCAATTATTACTACAGTTAATGTTTTACTTGCAGCAATCTTAAGTATAATTATTTTTTATGAAGTAGGTTTATCAGGTGTTACTTGTACTATAGATTTAGCTCCTTGGGTAGCGTCAGAAATGTTTGATGCTAATTGGGGGTTTTTATTTGATAGCTTAACAGCGGTTATGCTGGTAGTTATTACTAGTATTAGTACTTTAGTGCATTTATATTCTATTTCGTATATGGATGGTGATCCTCATTTACCTAGATTTATGTCATATCTTTCCATCTTCACGTTTTTTATGTTGATGTTGGTGACTGGGGATAACTTCTTACAAATGTTTTTTGGTTGGGAAGGAGTTGGTTTAGCTTCTTATTTATTAATTAATTTTTGGTTTACTAGGTTGCAAGCATCTAAAGCTTCTATAAAAGCAATGTTAGTTAATCGTGTAGGGGATTTTGGATTAGCTTTAGGTATTATGGGTATTTACTCAGTATTTAAAACGTTAGATTTCGCTACAATATTTGCTTGCGTTCCACATGTTCATTCAGAAGTATTTATTTTTTTAAATACAAAATTTCACGCTTTAACCGTGATAGGACTTTTATTATTTGTGGGTGCTATGGGTAAATCTGCTCAATTGGGTTTACATACATGGTTACCAGATGCTATGGAAGGACCTACACCTGTTTCTGCATTAATTCATGCAGCTACTATGGTAACTGCAGGTGTTTTTATGATATCACGATGTTCGCCTTTATATGAGTATGCTCCAGATGCTTTATTAGTTATTGCTGTTTTTGGAGCTATGACATGTTTTTTTGCTGCAACTACAGCAGTTGCGCAGAATGATATGAAGCGTGTAATTGCTTATTCAACTGCTAGTCAATTAGGCTATATGTTTTTTGCATGCGGTATTTCACAATATACAGTCGGAGTTTTTCATTTAATGAATCATGCTTTTTTTAAAGCATTATTATTTTTAAGTGCAGGTAGTGTAATTCATGCATTATCTAATGAACAAGATATGCGTAAAATGGGCGGTTTAGCCAAATTATTGCCTTTTACTTATGCAATGATGACTATTGGTAGTTTTGCTTTAGTAGGATTTCCTTTTCTAACAGGTTTTTATTCAAAAGATGTTATTTTAGAAGTGGCTTTTGCTCGTTATACTTTTAGTGGTAATTTTGCTTATTTTTTAGGGTCTGTTTGTGTATTTTTAACATCTTATTATTCTTTTAAAGGTTTATTTGCTGCTTTTATTGCACCTACATCCATTTTTAGATCAAGTGCTTCGCATATACATGATGCTCCTATTATAATGGCTATTCCTTTAATGATTTTGGCTTTAGGTAGTATTTTTGTAGGTTATACGGCTAAAGATATGATGATTGGTTTGGGTACTCATTTTTGGGGATCTGCCATTTATACGTTACCTCAAAATAGTGTAGCTGTTGAATCTGAATTTATAGATCAATTACAAAAATTTGTTCCTTTAGTTGCTACTTTAGCTGGAGCTTTTGTTGCTTTTTTTATTAATGTCTTATATTCAGGTGCTTCATTAAGTTATACTTTTAAAAATACTTATTATGGTCGAAGATTATATATTTTTTTAAATAAACGTTGGTATTTTGATAAAGTTTATAATGATTTTATTTCATATACTGCAATGAATTTTGGTTATATTGTTAGTTTTAAGGCTTTAGATAAAGGAAGTTTAGAATTATGTGGTCCAACTGGTATAGCGTATTCTTTTTTAAATACAGCGAAATATATTAGTCGATTACAAAGTGGATTAATTTATCATTATGCTGTCTTTATGTTATTAGGTTTAACTTTATTAGTTATAGCAGTTAGTGTATGGGACTTTTTAGAATTAATAGTAGATATAAGAATATTGTTTATATATTTAATTAGTTTTTTATTTTATAACTACTATTCAAAACGAATATCAATTTAATTTTAAATTTTTAAGCAAATAGCTAGCTC
>NZ_JAELUP010000019.1 GCF_016424485.1 Paenibacillus roseus | reverse complement strand
GTGAACATGGCTGCTCCTATAGCGCCGATGGCTGCGCCCGTGGTGAACATGGCTGCTCCTATAGCGCCGATGGCTGCGCCCGAAGTAAACATGCCTTCGCCTGTAACTAATAAGGCCAAAGGTCCTGCTACCCTCACCGCGCAGGTAAATGCAGAAAGTCTTGCTAAGGCGATAACCGGGGCAGTTCACAATCTGGGAATTACGGGGATAACGCCGAAGGAAACCGCAGCACAGCCTGGCGGCTTCTCTGCCGCGCCGCTAGACATTCCTGCGGGTAAAGTGACCCCAACAGCCCCAGCAGCCCAGGCAAGCAATACGTCGAGTAGTATTACAATTGGAGACATTCATATCCAAGCCACCGAAGGTATGGACGGGGAACAACTTTACGAGGAATTTATTAGCAAACTGTATCAACAAGCAAAGGGCGCGGCCTCTATCTTGACTGGAGGGAACAAGTCTGCGTTACTGAATGGCTGAACAAGAAAGGAATGAAAGCATGAGAAAGAGACAGGAATTAGAAAAGGCTGTAGAACGTCAAGCCGCCCCGCTCCAGCCGTTTAAAGCAAGGCAGATTGTCCTTGCCCTGGAAGACATGGAATACAGGCAGTTGCTCCAATACGACGAACGCGGAGAACTAGACCCGGCCAGCGTAAACCGGGCATTAAAGCAGATGGCTGCCCAAGAACCGAACCTGTTTTACACACCTGAAGCCGCTAGAGACTTGAACGACGCCAGCTTACAGAGCAAAGCAGCGGGGGCGTCGGCATCGGCAGTTATTCCGCGAAGTCAAAAGAAGACGTAACGGTAAGCGGAATACTGCAACAAGTCGGAATCAACAAATAAAACAAACTTGGAGGAATGTAACCATGATTAAGGCGTACGACGACATGCTGGAGAGTATTAAAGTGTTCGAAGCTTCCCAGGAAGCGAATAACGGGCAACTGGCAGCCGCAGCTGCGGAAGTAGACCAAGCCCGGCAGCAGTATAACACCCTGTTGGAAAAGGCCTTGGAAGACCCTGAACTAGCGACAGACGTAGCGAAGGCCCAGGGAGTGATAGCTATCTCCGAAGCGAGATTACAGCGCCTACGGGCTAACCAGGACGCGGGAAAAAAGCCGTACCCGGATGGCATGGCGGTAGCTTTTATGAACGTCCAGGCTGAAATTCGTCGCCGGATCGCAGACGGTAGCCTACTGCGGGAGGAATTCCAACCACTGCTGGACGAACTGGACGCCCACAGGCAGGCGTATACGGCAAAACTGGCTGCTGTGTTCGTTAAAATGCAACAGGTAAACCAAAGCCTTGCGCATGTCCAGCACACCACAGCAAACGCTGTAATGCGCTTTACAGGCAAAGAAGAACGGTACGGCTTAATGGGGCCGTTAGCATTGTCGGAATCGGATTTTAAGGAATGGGCCTGGGTAGATCATTACCAATACACTAACGACTTGTCCAAGATTCGAAAGTCAGTCCTGGAGGAAGTAAGCGCAGAAGTGAAGCTGCCCCCTGTGAGCATACAGAACGTAATTACGCCGACAAGCGAAAATTATCAGAGCGCTAAACAACTTTAAATGAGAAAGCCGCGTAGGATGGGACACAGCCCAGCTACGCGGCTTTCATTCATTTATCCTGTTCGTCGGTCTTTTTGGCAGCGGCATTATGATCTTGAATAACCCGCCGTTCAACGATTTTTTTAATATATGGGGCAGCGATCTTCCAAGCATGTTCGCGTAAAGCCGCAATTAAAGCAGGGTGTCCTTCCATCTTACCGTTCATGAACGATACTCCCGCTTCGAATTCTTTCCGACTGATGTCGGTCCCAGTATTCTGTTTGAATAATTCGTAGTTATCCATTGTCTACAGCACCTTTTTTTGATAAGCATACATTAGGGCGAACGTAAGGCGCTAGATTTATCTCTAGGTAATACCTATTATCTGCAAGTAACGAAATGACGGTATAAAAAATTACATATATAATAGTAAAGACTTCTTTACTTCTACAGGCTGTTTATCCAAACAAGGGGGCGGTTCAAAATGCGGTTTACAGCTGGGGGGCAAGTAGGCGGCCAGGCCGCTGCGATAATATGGGAAGACGGAACGGTAATCGGTAGCCGCTTCGCGGTACAGCTTGTACAGCTGGAAGCTGCGAACCTGGAAGGCGAACTGGTAGGCCCCGTCGGCCAACAGACCGAAACGCAGCATCTACGCAGCGCCTTATCGGCCATGCTGATTATCGACCGGGTACTAGCCGATGCGGTATTTACCGGGGAAGTACCCGAAACTGGTAGCGCGCCTCATGGGGCCGTTATCTAAAGCAATTGGCCGCTGGTATTTGGTGCGATTTTGGTGTTAAAACTCGGTGCGATAAAAAGAAACAGTGTTTGTAATGTGAAGAAAACAATAAAAGATATTACCGCATGACTGCCCCGGCATTATCGGGGATACAGCGCCAAACCTACATAATTATTGCAAATTATCGACTATAACAGATCATAAAAAAATGCACCGTACCCCGTGGACGGGGCATGTGGAAGTCGTTTGTTCCTTAGTTTATAAGGGTTTTGAGTGATTAATTTTTTAGTTGGGGACAATATGGGGACGGAATAATTTTAAGGAGGATTATTTTGCCTTGATGTTCGGCAAAATGGAGTCAAACTTGTTCGCCGCTTCGTGGTCGGCTGATCTCAATACGTGTCCATAGATGTTCATTGTTGTGCCTATATTTGCGTGTCCTAGTCGTTCAGAAATGATCTTAGCATGAACGCCTTGATTGAGCAGCAAGGTTGCTGATGTGTGACGAAGGCTGTGGAATGTAATGTAAGGCAAGTTGTGTTTTAATAAAAGATTTCTAAAGTGAAGGTAAGGCGTTTCTGGATAGAACGGCTTACCTTCTTCATTGAAAAATAGAAAAAAGTATTCGTCTCGTTTCCAAACGGTTTTTAGTTTCATCCGTTCTTTTCGACAATGCAGATAGTAGTCGTTCAATTCAGCAGTAATGGAGGATGGAAGAGCTACTTTCCGTAAGCTGTGCTTTGTCTTAGGCTCTTTAATAATAGGTTCTCCATCCTTGTATGCTGTAATGCTCTGTCTAATGTCTATAACCCCATTTTTTAAATCAATATGTTTCCATTCTAAACCTAGCAATTCTCCACGACGCAGCCCTGTAGTTAGAGCTAGTGTAATCATAATTCTCCAGTGGTATGGTTCATTTTGAAGAACTTCAAATAACTTACCAACTTCCTCTTCAGTGTAAACTTTAGTTTCCTTATATGTGACGCGAGGGCGTGCGCTATCGGCTACGGGATTGCTTTTGATAATTCTCCATTCAACAGCACGGCTAAAGATATTCTTCAAAATTCGATACATCATAAATACACTGCCTGATGATAACCTCCCCTCTTTTCCATCCAATCGACTGCCATCCTGCTCAAGTGAATCCAAGTAATTTAGGATATGAATAGGTTGGATCTGGTCAAGCCTATGATGGCCGAATACAGGAAGAATCCGTTTTTTTAAACAACGCTTGTATGTGTTTAGAGTAGTTACCTCAAGCTGCTTTACTGCATATTTCTTTTCCCACTCTTCGACAAAGGCCGAGAAGCGCATTTTCTCTGGTGCAATGTATTCCCCGGCTTCAACCTCAATCCTGAACTTAACTAATTCATCGTTTAGATAATCATTTAGCCGTTTCTTCGTTTTTAAAATGGCCTTATCTTCGACTTTAATTGTTTTGGTCTTTTTAAGACGTTTCCCTTGAGCCGTTGTACCGATTTCTACGATAAGCCGCCAAGAGTTTTCTCCTCGTTTCTCGATGCTGGCCATTGTTATCAATCCTTTTCTTTAGTCATCAGGTATTTCGAAAAGTCCAAAATCTGATCTTTGATTCGTTTTGGGATCACAACCCCATCACATGTTATGTCTGGAAAATATCTTAAATAGTCGCTAATTTCTAGAAAGTTGGACAACTCAACTTCTTGATTATGTTCTCTTTCGGCTTCTCCATCATCGGGACTGTTATCTGAAAAATTTCCTCCGGCCTCTTCGATAAACTGATGGAAAGGAACATGCAGGCTGAGTGATATTTTTTCGAGGACTTTCAAGGATGGAATAGGTTTATGCCCGTTTTCTATTTGGCTTAAATAAGAGTTTGATATGCCTACGCTGTTTGCAAGATCAACTAGTTTTATTCGTCTTTCCTTCCTTAATTTTTTTATATTACTTCCAATTTTTAAGTCTTTGGACAGTTTCAATTAGTTCACCTCCTAGGAAAAATTATATCCAAAACCATCACTTGTAGCAAGAAAAATTTCAGGAATTGACTAAAGTGATGGTTATGTTGATATAATTAATTTACAAAGCGCTGCATGGAATAGCATATTAATGACAACTGAGGCAGATAAAAGTTCACTGAACTTGGCTTTGAAAATAAGAAGATGGAGGAGAAAGCTATGCAAAACGATGAAGTGCTCGATATCTATGAAATGAGCAGATACTTGCGTTGCTCTGTAGACACTATTCGCCGAATGGTACAAAGGAAACATTTGCCTCACTATCGTGTTGGCAACCGAATCTTTACTCGAAAGTCCTTTCTTGATGAGTGGATATTGAATCAAGTTACTTGTTCAGTGGAGAATAATGCCTATGCAGAATGATTTTAAAAGGAAGTATAAATGGATGCTCCTCAAAATTACTTGAATAAAATAAAAACTAATGGCTTTACAGCAATTAGCAACAGTATCTACCAACAGCTTATTCAACGGGACTTTACAAAACGTCAGCTAAGCGTACTTTTAATGATTCTGCGCTTATCTTACGGGTGTCAACGTTCGAATGCCTATATCCCAAAGCTTATAAGTTTTGAGCTATGTGGAGTAGGTAAGACGAATATTACTAATGTTTTAAATAGCTTGGTTAAACAAAAAGTACTTCACTGGGACAAGATTGAAAGTACCTTTGCCATAAACCAAAATGTTCAGGATTGGGAGATTGAAGTAGTCAGTGGCTGGGAGAGTGAAGTTTTTCAACATCTGCTGCGACTAAATCTTAAAAAAGGTTCTCAAAACAATAACCAATTTGAATTGTTGAGTAATCAAAACGAGAACTGTGAGATTATCGAAATAATTACTGAAAATAACGAACATTTATCGAATCAATTACTCGAAAGCCCAACGAAGCCATATGAGTCTAAGAGAGAGGATATTCCTAAAGAAAGTATTAAAGAAACAAATACAGAAATTGCTGTTTATAGAGCGACTTCGTATGAGACTGTAGAACGTGAATATTGCTCTTTACACGGCAAAAGGAGCCTGAGTGGAAAGGATAGAGAGGTCATAGAAATGTTCTCCTTAAACGGCATCCCTATTAACTTTATTATCCAGCGGATGAGGGAAACCTATGCAAAAAAAATTGAACGTGGCGAAACCGTTAATAGTTTTGCATATTATGAGCGGCCTATTTTGGATTCTTGGCGAACTTTAAACACTACTAAGGCAACCCCCACTATGAGGGAACAGCCAAGCCGGTACCAGAGCCGTCAAGAAAGGCAAAATGAAATGTTGCTTCTGGCAATCAGGGAGGAACTGGATGACACGGAATGAACTTAACAAACTATTCTTGATTATTAATAATGCCTATCAAAATTTTTCGATTGATGAAGTTAAAATGACCTTTTGGCACAATATGTTGGAGGATTTTCCGTTTGAAATTGCTTTGAGTAATTTACGTCAGCATGTTTATACGGAAAAGTATCCTCCAACGATTGCGGATATTAGAAAACCTCTGGAGGTAGAACTTGCAAACTACCTCCAACTGAAAGAGGCAACCCAACATCGCCTTAAAATGATGGAGGAATGGCATTACAGAGCAGTAATAAAGGGTGAGGCAGCATATGATTGATCCTCCTTTATTCAACCTAGAGGCTGAACAAGCTGTTATTGGAGCAATTCTGTTAGAGCCGAAATCAATTGATGCTGTTCGTGAGAAAGCGCCAGAACAAGCTTTCTATCACAAAGCTCACCGAACGATCTATCAGGCAATGCTTGAGATTGCGGATCAAAACATACCAATTGACCTTGTTCAATTGACGGAAATCTTACAGAAGAAACAGAAGCTTGATGAGGTGGGCGGCGTAATCTATATGTCACAGCTTGCCGGTTCTGTGCCCACAGCTTCTAACATTTTGTATTATGTTGATATTTTACTGGAAAAGCATCGACTTCGGAATTTGAAACAAGCACTTGGAAAGAGTTTGTCTGCTATAGCAGAGGGGGACGATTTTGAAGAAGTCCTTTCTGAGATTACAGAGGATGTTTCAAGACTTTCAGACCAATTAGAACCGGAAGAAGGTTTTATCCATATCGCTAAAAGTGCTGAAGGTCATGAAGATGTTATGGAAGGCCGGGTTCAACATAAGGGACTAACCGGAGTTAAAACGGCAGGTTCCGCATTAGATATGTTCACTGGAGGCAGACAGAAAGGAGAATTGATAGTTGTTGCCGCTCGTCCTTCAATCGGTAAGAGTGATTATATGTTGAATGAAGCGTTAAATGCAGCGAAAAGCGGCACAGCGGCGGGGATATTTAGTTTGGAGATGCCTGGTGTAATGCTTACAGATCGATTAATCTCGGTGATCGGGCATATCGACAGGTTGAAACTTCGAACTGGATTATTGGATGATGAGGATTGGTATAAGTATACAATGGCTCGTTCCGTCTTATCTAAATTGCCTATTTACGTTGTCGCGAAGCAAGGTCAATCGATACAAAGCATTCGAAACAAAGTGAAATGGTTAAAAAGAGAACATAACAATTTGGTAATTTACATTGATTATCTGCAACTGGTAAACGGGGGTCAACGCTTTCCTAATCGGGAAGCTGAACTTGGTTACATTAGCCGTTCTTTGAAGCAAATAGCTTTAGAAAATGACTGTCCGGTTATAGCGATAAGTGCCATTAATCGTAACAGCGAGAAACGGCAGGATAAACGTCCGATGCTTTCTGATTTAAGGGAATCAGGGCAAATTGAATTTGATGCAGATGAGGTCGACTTCCTGTATCGAGACGACTATTACAATTCCGATAGCGAAAAGAAAAACATTACTGAAATTATTATCGCAAAGGGAAGGAATACCGGAATCGGAGTTATTGAAATGGGATATTTGAAACAATACGGAAAATTCGTTGATTTGCATTTAACTTAGACTTCTTGCGCCCATAGCGGCTGTAAAACTCCTTGCGCCTTGAATAAGGCTTCCTGCGTCCATAGCGGCTAAAACCCCTTGCGCCTTGAATAAGGCTTCCTGCGCCCATAGCGGCTGTAAAACCCCTTGCGCCTTGAATAAGGCTTCCTGCGCCCATAGCGGCTGTAAAACCCCTTGCGCCTTGAATAAGGCTTCCTACGCCCATAGCGGTTGTAAAACCCCTTGCGCCTTGAATAAGGCTTCCTGCGCCATAGCGGCTGCAAAACCCCTTGCGCCTTGAATAAGGCTTACTACATCTACAGTGACTATTAAAACTTTATTGTGGCTTTATTACGAAAAGTGAATAGGGGCGTGTTTAAGACGCCCCACTTGAGAAATCAGGAGGTCGTTGCCTTTGAATCATATCTCAGGGATTGTAGGCTGGCTTATTATAATCATTATTTTAGCTTGGATGTTTTTAGGTAACGGTAAGTCAAAGCCAGCAAATCATAATGCATTAAATACAGAGGATTTACGAGAACGATTTAGAAAGCTTATTAGCCGTTCTGACATGACAAATATTCAAGCATTTATTAATCGACAGAATGCAGGACTTTTTGCAACTTGTCTATGTTCTTTCATTCGTGATACTTATAACCCTCTGATTAATCAGCTCCATTATGAAGATATAACTAGACTTGTTCGGCATTTATTAACTGAACATGAAGTGAATCAGTTATTGAAAGCTGCACATAATGGAAACTACTTGCGGTACGAGAACGGTACGGTTTATTTATATGACCGTGAAACGAATGACTTACTAATTCAATTATTTACTGATGCCAAACAGTAGCTGCCTTTTGCACAAGCTGCTGATATTTATGGAGGAGCGATCAATGTTCAGTAAACAGCATATAAGAGAGTTTACTAAAAAAAGCATTAGTTTATCTGGTTTATTTTTTCAACGGCTACAGAGTATTCAGTTAGTACGAGTTCAACGATTTGTTATGTGGTTTTATCAAGATGATCAAGAACGCGTTAATAAGAAAACTATTCAGGTTTGGGTAGAGTCAGCACGAAACGATCTTATTCGTGCTTATAACTTACTTGCTGACTTATCTAATCAAGCATGGTACGAGAACGGAAAAGTCCCACAGGTAACGATTAACTGGGCTGTTCAGTTAATCAGTCGATATGAATCGGTTAAATGGCCGCAAACGTCTATGAACTTTCGGTTAGCTTTCAGACTAGGTTTGCGTGTTCCCACCATCAGATTACGATTTTTTTGGCTATTAGTTGGTGACGCAGTGGCTATGGTTTCAGTTGTGTCACTCCATTGGCTAATTGATTTTCCATTACATTGGATACCAATAAGTATCATCAATGCTCTTTATTTTTTCATTCTTTGCATTCGTGGAGGTTACAAGCTGTTTCCCATCATTAGAGCTATTAATCGGACTTCTGCTGAATACCTTTTCCAAACAAACCTAGGGGAAGTTCATTTCCAAGCTGCGCACTTACTGAAAGATAAATATTTGAGAAAGGTCGCGCAAGTTAAAATAGCACTCCATGAGCTGAGATTACAGCAGAAACAAGCGGAAGGCTATAACAGATATGATGAAGTGTTGAGAGATGAAGTTGAACTTATTCAAAGCAATAGCCATTTTGTCCTGGAACCGGTCTCCGACAATCCGCTTGATGCAATTTGGCGGCGATTTATCGAGCAGAATTTTTCTAAAGCATCTTATTCCTCGCCTGAATATAGGACGGAGAGTGCAACAGAATGGCATATTTTTCGAATTGAAGGGATTCCTGCAAATGAGTATGCCAAGCGAGAAGCTGTCATAGAAAGTTTGGTTCGAAAAAGAGTTTATAAAATTCATGCTAATTATAAAGAGGTTGGAGTAACAGCGATAGAGTTGATAACAACAACACTACCAGCCCTTGTGACCTACAATGAAACGCCTATTCCCAACGAATGGAGAAAAATCATACTCGGGAAAGATGTGAAAGGAAACGTCTATTGGGATTTTATTGCTCAACCTCATGCGATGGTTGTTGGAATAACCAATAGTGGAAAGTCAGTAACAATCAACAATATCATCCGGCAAATGAAGGAAAAAAATATTCTGATGTATTTTGTGGATTTTAAGAATGGGCTAGAATTCTTTCCGTTTCGCTCCAAGGGCTATACTGTGATCGAAGATGCGGAACATTTCCCTGATTTTAGTGCTGCACTTGTACAAGAAATGTCTAATCGGGCAGAATTCCTAAAACAGAATGGATTCAAAAATTTTGAGGGCTATGAAGCTGTACGCGACCAAAGAGGGCTTCCGATGCTGCCGCGTATAGTGTGCTTTATAGATGAAGTTGCCACTGTAATGGGGCATAGTGATATGAGTATTCAGAAGCCAAGCATACACCATACCGAACTGCTTCTACAGAAAGCGCGAGCTTCTGGAATTCACATGTTATTAAGTACACAGCGTCCGGATGCAAAGTCAATTGGTTCAACAGGTATTCGGGATAACATCGCTGTGAAAATGTCTTCATATTTAAGCACTCAAGCCTCCATGCTCATTTATGGTGATGATCGAGCAAACAGAAAAATACCTGATCAAGGATACGCAGGA
This sequence comes from Paenibacillus roseus, assembly GCF_016424485.1. Taxonomy (GTDB): domain Bacteria; phylum Bacillota; class Bacilli; order Paenibacillales; family Paenibacillaceae; genus Paenibacillus_D; species Paenibacillus_D roseus. Next base: position 8,894 of record NZ_JAELUP010000019.1, on the reverse strand, counting down.
ATGTTCATTGCCTCCGGTATAGGCACTGATGCAGCGTTCAGAGTACCTTTCATGGATGATGCAGAGTTTTTGGAATACTTGGAAACTTGGCCAAGGAATCAATTCTCTGCTTATCAATTAGGTAAATCATTATTAGCAAGTAAAGTTCCTAATATGAGTTACAACGATATTTTTTAGGAGGAAAAGGAATGGAATCAATTAATAACTTTAAAGTTTTGCATAACAATCAAGTATTTACAATTATGAAAATGGTAGGTGAGACGCTGATTGCTGAGGACGGTCGATTATTACATGTAGAGAAGATTAAATTCCTTCCGATGACCGGTGCTAATGATATTGATAATACAACTGTTTATCTTGGGGATGTTATTCAATCTGCAAGTAATCCCAAAGCAGGAAAATATACTATAGAATTTATAGATGGCGATTTCTGGGGAGTGCCAAAGAAGATAACGCCATTCGGAAGAATCGTGAATGACGACTACCCGATTAATGGTGCTTTACCTCTCAGTTTGTTGATTGAAGATTATGATTTTAGAGTTGTAGGAGACTTTTTTGGTCTGTTTACATGAAGCCATCAGAACGAATTCGGAGAAATGTTCATAAGGTGAACAAGTATTGGGCTTGAAGAAATAGCGCAGAAGTGGACTTCCACGCAGGATGAATGCTTTGATTTTGCGTGGAAGTCCTATTTTAGGAGGGATTAACATTGAAAAAAAATGTCGTAGAAGTTCAACACTTTCTCTCTGATCAAGCAGGACAGGGGAAAGCAGAAAATACAGTCACTACTTATCGTAGAATTATGAAAGCATTTTGTCATTGGGTAGATCGGAACGGTGGCGGGTTAACGGAGCTTACAAGGTACGATATACAAGCTTATATTAAGGCTTTAGAGAAGGAAGGTAAAAGTGCTTCAACAGTCGATAAGATTTATGCTTGTATACGAGTCTATGCCCGGTTTATACAGCGTCCCGATATCGTAGATCATATAAGGCGTATCAAACCGCAAAACAATCGTCAAGCAGCTCCTAAATCGTTAGAGAACTTAGAAATAAAGAGGTTAAAGAGAGAGGTTGAGAAGGATTGCAATAAGAGAGATATAGCAATAGTGTATCTATTACTAGAGACCGGAGTTCGTGTGTCAGAGCTTTGTTCATTAAATCGAACTGATGTCGTTGTTCAAGAGCGGAGTGGGGTAATGAAGGTGCGTAATGGGAAAGGTGGTAAAGAAAGAATGATTCCATTGTCAAGAGAATGTCGCTATCATATAGTTCAATATCTTCAAGTACGACAAGACGATGAGGTTTCTTTGTTCCTTAGTAATCAAAATATTCGACTATCTGTTCGTGCCGTTCAACATATGCTAAAGAAATACGGTACACATCCCCATGCGCTGCGGCATACTTTTGCAAGGAGGCTTGTCGCTGAAGGTATAGATATAAGCACTATAGCCGAGCTTACTGGTCATTCTGATATAAATATGACAAGGAGGTACTCGAAGCCGTCCCAAGCCGAACTAGCAGAAGCAATTGAGCGGGCTTTTATATAAGTCAATTGAAATATGGTGAAATACAAAAGACGACCAGAAAACTGGTCGTCAAGTAATGTCACATCTAACCTACTGGTTATAGTTTGTATCTATCTTAGAACGGTACACAACAGCACCGTCTGTCCATCCCATCTTGACATAAGTCAAGGTAAATTGCTTATCAGAGTTAAAATTACCTTTAGGGATGATTTGACCCTTAACGAATGTGAAGGTTTTTCCATTATTACTCTTTAGATCAACTGCCATCTTAACTACGCCATATTCTTTCCACCAAGGAAAAATACTATAGTAGGTATTTGGATTTTTAGTATTGATATCTCGTGTGTCATTTCCAAAAGTTTTTTTCCAATCATCATTATCAAGCTCGATATAAGGAGCCCTAACATGTGTCTCACTAGAATTACCATTAACTTTAATCTTTGTTACGGATAATAACGCATAAGCGTTCACATCTTTAATTTCGTAATAATTAGGATGTCTACCCCAACGTAAATCAGACGTAATTAGTTTCTTATTAGGGTCATTTTTATCGTTCAGATCGACGACAATCAAATCAGTAGTGTAGTCTGCCAATTTATTATAAGTAGCGGAAAGATATGCCGAATTGAACTGTTCATCACTATTACTAAAATACCTAGGCAACATCGTCATGATATTCGTTTTATGCCAAAGTATTTCAGCAGCACCCGTAGCGTATTTATCAGATGGCAGCGTCTTTCTAGCCTTAATATCAAGAATACGCTCAATTACGACAACAGCTGAGGCTCTTGTTGTAACACCATCAGGAGCAATTTCTCCGTTACCTACACCTTGGATAACGCCTGCCTTAGCAGCTTCATACAAGTTACGGTTGATATCATAGTCTTTCTTGTAACCTGTAATTCCTGCTCTGACTGCCAACAGCGACATTTCCTTACGAGGAATCGATTTGTTCCAAGAATCAGACTTGAAATCGTTAGCGTAAAATCCTGACTTTGTTGCCGCGTCAATATAAGGCTGATACCAATTACCGCTAGTCGCAACGGTTTCCAACTTCAATGCAGCAACCAACATTTTTAAGAACTCTGCGCGAGTTACTTCAGCATTAGGCTTGAAAGTTCCGTCTGTATAACCGGAGACGTAACCTTTAGCAACGGCTGTTTTGATTGCCCCTTCTGCCCAGTGCCCTTTTGTGTCAGAGAATGATTTTATTTCAGTCTTGGGGTTTTGTGGTTCTTCTGCATAAACTAGACCTGACAAGGAACTGAATAACAATGCAATTAGCACTAAAGAACTGAGAAATGATCTTTTCATATAGGATACCACCTGTTATGTATTGTTTGAATGATTGATTATTAGATCCAGGAAATTTGTATAAAATAACCTTTAGAGTGCCATATATGTTGAGGGTAATTACCATACTTTTTGCTTGGAGATGCAGTATTAATAGGAGTTATGAAACTAATACCATTATGGATGCGATAAAACGTTTATTAAACATCAAGATACCTCCTAAACATTAGTTAAAACCTAATGCGCGTAAAATAGCTGCAAATGGTACAACATTACCCTCCATATCAAGTACTATAAGATCTTCAGTTTCAGGAACTCTATCCTGCTTAATGTAGTTAGTAGCTACATCCTTAGAAAAAATTCGGTAGCTATCGAACATTACAGGGTCTCCGTCAACTTCTCCGCGAACTGTAATATTTAACTGAAGACCCTTTATATCTTTGTACTCATACAGTTTGTTGAGTGTCAATTTTTGAGCAGGGCTACCGTTGACGATAATTCCTGCTCCTACGGCTTTATTTTTAACGGAAGGAACATTAATTTTCAAGTTGTTGTTCTTAATATCGAAACGGATTGACTTGAAGATTTGAGTGGCGTATTCTTTCTGCTCCTTAGTAGGGTTCCATTTAACAGTTAAATCTGGAACTGGAGTTTCCCAAGGAGTATTGATTTCCACAGTACCTCCACCACCTTTATTAGGTGTCCATTTAACTTTAGCACCTAATCCCTCGGAAATAACGCGGAGAGGAACCATAGTACGTCCGTTCTTTAAAACAGCTGCGCCAGGGTAATTCTCTACCTTACCATTAACCTCGACCTTCTTACTATCGATCATAACCTTAACTTCGTTTCGTTTAGGTTTGTCGATTGTAGTAGTAATAGGCGTTTTTGAATTTACATACTCGATTTCTGCTCCCAAAGCTTCAGAAACGAAGCGCAAAGGAACATAAGTCAGATTGGTCTTACTATCAACATAAGCAGGTGCTTCGTACATGTTGATTGTATGACTGTTTACTTTAATGGTAATATTCGAAATTGTATTTGCCTTTGTAGACAAGGGCGATATAATCGTAAAGGCGATAACCCCAAATAGTAAAACTAGTGTTTTTTTCATTGAACATTCCTCCTTCTAATTATTTTAGAAATCAAGTGCCTTAAGAACAGCTTTTAATGGAACAACGGTTTGGAATTGATCTACTACAATCAAGTCTCCATCTTCAGCAATTCCGGAAACATCAACATAGGAAGGCAACATATCACGCGAGTAAATTGTGTATTTATCGAAAATAACATTTTGACCTTGGTAATCTCCGGCAATTGTAATGTTGAGTTTTATTCCCTTAGATACTTTATATTCATATAGAGTATCCAGCTTAAGTGCTTGTGCTTCCTTGTTATTGATTCTAAGTCCTGCCGAAACGTCCTTACCTTTTACAGAAGGTATTTTAATTTTAAGGTTGCTGTTAGAAATATCGAAACGAATCAGCTTAAATACTTGCTGTGCATATTCTTTTTGGTGCTCATTAGGGCTCCACTTCACGCTTTCAGCCGGTTTTGGAGTCTCCCAAGGAGTATTGATTTCTACGGTACCACCGCCACCTTTGTTAGGTGTCCATTTAACTTTAGCACCCAATCCCTCGGAGATAACGCGGAGAGGAACCATAGTACGTCCGTTTTGTAAAACAGCTGCGCCAGGGTAATTCTCTACCTTACCATTAACCTCGACCTTTTTACTATCGATCATAACCTTAACTTCGTTGTGTTTAGGCTTTTCAATAGTAGTCGTGATAGGTGTTTTCGAGTTTACATACTCGATTTCTGCTCCCAAAGCTTCAGAAACGAAGCGCAAAGGAACATAAGTCAAACTCGTCTTACCATCAATATAAGCTGGAGCTTCATACATTTGAATTGTGTATCCGTTTACCTTAATAGTAATTTTTGATCCTGACTCATTTGCAGATATTGATGATGGTGCAATAGTTAAGAGAAACGACAGGCCAAGTAAAACAATCATCTTCTTCATTTCTTGTATGCCTCCTATTTTGAGCAAATTTAGTTCGTTTACGATATATAATACACGACATATATATCGTTATAAAGTGCATTTTTATTCGATAACATAGGGGTAAAGCCGTTAGGAGTATCCCCCTTGAAATTAAGTGAAGCTAGAAACAAGAAAAATATAGTCCAAGAGGATTTCTCGCATATGATCGATGTGTCATTGAGGTACTATCAGCGACTAGAATCTGGAAAATCGATCCCAACTGTTAAGATTGCTTTACGTATATGCAAAATATTAGAGGTCAGTCCATTTGAAATTGACGAATGGCAGGACGATCCGACCAATTAAAGTAAACCGTCAGGCAGTCGCTGGCGGTTATTTTTATTTTCAACCTCTACCATGGTAGTCTACAGTGATGAAGTATTTCTACGGACTATAAGTCACATATATTGAAAATCTGCCTAGGCCTACAACCAAAGACCTATTCATCCGATATTAATTATAGAGATATTTGTTTATGTTTGGGAGGGTTTTGTCTTGTGGATATTCGCTCTGAGTTTGGTAAAAGGGTAAGGGAGCTGCGTTCTCGTAGCGGCATATCGCAGGCATTGCTAGCTGATCTTGCTGGGCTGGATCGGACGTATATCAGCGGTGTGGAGCGTGGGGAACGCAATATCAGTATTGTAAATATTGAAAAGGTAGCCGCCGCGCTCAATGTTTCAATAGAATATTTGTTTTCTAGTGAGCGATTTTCAACGAACTTGGCTTATTTGAAAAAGGATTTTGAAGTGCCTTTTTTAGAACGCTTTAGTTACCAAATTGATAGTAGTAAAAAGATACTATCCTTTCAGGTTAACGGATTATTAACAGGTGAGAATGTAGATTATATGTCTAAAACCTTATCAGGAATTGCCTCCAATTTTTCTAAAGGCGAGTTAAGTATTTTTGTTGATCATCGAGGTATGAAGACGCCAGATGGCGAACCTGTAGTTTATTCGCCGGAAGTAGCTGAAAAAGCAATATTATTTCAACAAAATGTGTTATCTGTCAGTAAGCAAGTGGTGGTGCTTTGCAATAGTGAATTTATGGCTCAGCAATTAAACTATGTAACAACGTTTAGTGGATTAAGAGAGAAGGCTAATCATCTTTACGGCCGAGATAAAGATATGGTCGGCAAGGCATATGATCTGCTGGACATTAACGGAAATGATCTAATAAAACGAATGTAATAAACCGCTGATAAGTTTCTCAGCGGTTTATTTTCTAAACGGTATGCCGATATTTGGTGGGATATTGTATAGCTTTATTATCTGTATATTCACTTTTTTGGTATTACCAAATTATTGAGCTAATAGTGGCCAAGTGAAGTTAAAGTATAACGCAGTTACCTAATTGGATAATTATTGAAAAAGATTTTACGGTCGAGTTATTGAGGAATAATCAGATTGGATGAATACGGATATTGAGGAAAATAACGAGTAGGTGCGAATTCAAGGGGAAATATCGGATTAATGAGTATGTGGTATTGGAGAAATTCATACTAAATATCAATGACTTGAAGCAGAACGGTAAAGTTATAACTGTTCGTATTCACGTATCTTTGAAGTTCAACCGCTCGGTGTTCGGTCAGAACTACTATATCAAGCGGTGCGCTCGACGATGCAGCTTTTACAAAGTCCTCGATACGTTGGAATGTTTTGGCTGTGTGCTGATAAGGGTTATCCACGATCAATGCTTTAGGAGCTTCTCCTTTGCTTACAGCGTCCAATGGCTTCGTTGTAGGTTGTGCGTCTAAGCCTAGAGATTCGATAAAGCCGATTTGATTCACTGCCCATGCTTCCCGCGCTAAATCGATTTGCAAGAAACTTCGTCCACGAAGTGATACACCCTGCATTTCCAATTCATCAGCGCCGCGCAGTGAAAGTCGAAAAATCTTATTCTTACGTTTATCAATTACTGCCTCAATATAACCCCACTCCGTGAGCGCCCTTGTCCGCTGGTAAATCGTATTCTTAGGCCGCTTTTCTGGCATTAGCTTTACAAGGCCTGAAACGGTAATATGACCGTATTTACCGATTGTCTGCATGATTGAGTGGTCGAGCGTGAGAAATTGCCGCTTAAACTGTTTTAAAGTTTCGTTTGGCATAGTTGGGACCTCCTATGTTGATTTCATGTAGCATAGTATTTTACTGAATTAGTGTCATGAATTTTGTAATTTCTAGTTGCTAGCTTTTGCATTTCGATTGAATCTGTTAGCTTGCCTCTCATATTATTATATCTGAATATATGGTTATTTGACGAATAAAGTAGTAGGCATGATTGTGTTAAAGAGAATTAATCTAACTAATTGGAGTAACAAGAAACTTGTTTGATTGTAAGATTTCACATATAAATACCAAAATAATGAAGGGTTTTTTAGGAAAATGTCGAATAAATTAAATGAATGTAGATAATTTGAACTATTAATATCAATATAGGTATTCGGGAGGGCAAGAATGACCGATCACAATATTAAACATCTAAGGAACATTTATTCTCAAGGGCGCTTAGTTCCTTTTATCGGTGCGGGATTATCAATTCCTTTTAAAATTCCAAGTTGGAGTGATTTAATAAATGAATTATCTGCTAACGTCCCAGCTCAGCTTTTACCTGCAATAGAATTTGAGCTGAGCACAAAAAATTATTGGAATGCGGTAGACTTATTAATGAGGTATGGAAGATACGATGAGAGGCAAATTCAAGAGGGGATAGTCCGTTTAGTTCAAGGAAAACAAGTAAGGTGCCCAAATGATGATGAACATAATTATTCAGATATTGGTCGACTGGATTTTCAACGTATTTTAACAACAAATTATGATCAATGGCTTTATGAGTATTTGAAAGGTGAACGGCTATTTCCACAAATCCTAAGTCAATCTTCTGTTAGTTCTCACGAGTTAGTCTTGGATGTATCGCCAAAACGAATTTGGCATCTTCATGGTAATATTTCAGACACAGGTTCTCTTGTCTTGACAAGAAATAAGTATAATCAAGTATATTCAGAAGAAAAGTATAAAAGACTATTTTCTCTTCTTTCAGGGAGCTGCGTTTTACTTTTTATGGGCTTCTCGTTTGATGACGAATATATTAGACAACTCATACAAGATTATAATGATACTTTTCAAGCAAGGCATTTCATACTTTTAGACAGACCGAGTGAAGAGATTATCACGGATTTAAAAGTAAAGTATAGGCTAGAAGTAATAGCATATGATTCAACAAAATCTAGCCATGTACAAGAAATTCGCAAAATATTAAATGAGATAAGTTCAAGTGAGCCGCCATCTTTGTTATCAATTGATGAGGACGAATTTTTTGTTGAGCCACCTGATCCAGAAATAAAGGAAGACTTAAACAAAAACTTGTTTTGTAAAAAAATAAAACTTGAGAAAATTGATAATGAGACTTACGAACAAAGCAAAGATTTTTTCTTTTTCGCCGATAGATATATCAGGAAATTAAGGAAAAAAAGATTTGATGAGAGAGTAATAATGACAATCTTAACAGTATGCGCTATGAAGTATTCGGATGTTAAAAAGATAAGTTATGGTAGTCATTTTGACAGTCAATTATTCATCGATGAAATTCATAAACAATTTGGTTGTCTTGAGTATGGGAGACTAACCAAGGTTATACAAGAATGCCTTCCTTATGATTTTGAAAATAAAGGTTTAATACATGTTTTAGCTGATGATTGGGAAAAGGAAATTTGGTGGGGAGATAATAGGATAAGTAGGGATGAATATTATGCAGAACAATAATTTGCCAGTCTCACTTAGATTGCTTTTCAATAATCCGTTCTTAGAAATGATGAATGTTCTATTTGTAATTAATTCGTTTAGCAAAAAATCGGGACTAAGCATTAGACACATACTTTTTTATTATAGTCTCTCTATCTCAGATAGTAATTCTTCATTATTTGAGAGAAAATTTGATTTAAATGATTCTTTAGATAATGAGAATATTTATTTTGACATCCAGAGTCAGATAAAGAAAATAATATTAGATTTGTATTCTCAAAATTATATTACT
>NZ_JAELUP010000018.1 GCF_016424485.1 Paenibacillus roseus | reverse complement strand
CATAGGCTACCGCCTTTTGAATGGCGGCATCGACACCGTCAATTTCTTTGGCTCCGGCTAATGCAATCAGAGCGGTCGCCGTGCTCGAAAGCGTGCCGCCGATCGAACCGTTGGCAGCATTTTGTTTGCTGATAATATGGTTGATTGCCGCTGCCTTATCGTATAACTTGGCAGGGGCAGGCAAGCTTTTGTTATAATACTCCGCGGCACTCGCCTCATTCAATCCGATAACCGCCCATGAATGAACGGCAAGATTGCTTGTATTAAAACTGCCGCTTGGCATCTGGTATTGGACGAGATCCTTGACAAGGTTTTGTCTCGTACTCGTCTCGTAGGGATTGCCGCCTACGGCCAATAGGCCGAGGATGCGGTCTCCGTAGCCGCCGGCTTGATTGTTTATGTAGTCGCTGGCAAACTCCGGCGGCAATGTGTACCCGGTGAAGTCTCCTCCCCATGCGTTTCGGAATGCCAGTGTGTCCAAGTAATTGCCCAGTACTTTTGACTTGGTGATGTCATAATATCCTTTGGCCTTGGCCAGCATCTCACTGTAGACGTTATTGACGACAGCATTTGAAGTTCCTTCTACTACTGCCGCGCTGGCCTGATTGACCGGTACTGCCCATGGCACGAGTGAAGAAA
>NZ_JAELUP010000017.1 GCF_016424485.1 Paenibacillus roseus | reverse complement strand
GCAACGCAGTATGCAATCATTGCCCTTGCATCCGTTGTGACAGGCCAAACCGTATGGGATCAAATTACATTTTCCGCCCCGGCGCTCATATTGGGTTGGGCGATTAGCGTTATAGGCGAGGCGACCCAAATGCGCTTGGTCGAGGAGGCGCTTTTTATCCGAAGGCATCGATGACGAGAGCTGAATTTACGACAATCCTGGTTGGGATTATCGGCTTGAAAGTAGATAGCGGCACGGAACAAAAATTCAGCGATTTCAGCGATGTTACTCGCAGTGATTGGTTCTAGCCGCACGTAAACGCCGCTTATCGGGCAGGAATCGTCAAAGGTTTTCCCGATGGATTTCATCCGAACGATAAAATTACTCGCGAGCAAATGGCCGTAATGGTGGTCAGAGCGCTTTCCTTGCAAGCAACAGATCAAGACACAGGACTCAAAGATATGCCGCAAGTGTCAGATTGGGCTGCAAACGAAGTGCGGACTATAGCGGCGCTCGGAATGATGTCTGGTTGGAACAACCGTTTCCACCAAACGCTGAAGTAACGAGGGGAATGGCAACTGTGGTGGCGATGAGAGCTTACTATCTTATGAAGGCTAATCACTAACGATTAGAGTATTGTACAATACTGGGGGACAGGCACGCGGCGTGACTGTCCCGTTTTTTTAAGATAATTCATATTTTCGTAACTATTCTTGTTTTTCTAGGATCAGTTGCGATATATGGGAAGGTGAGCGTCCGGAAGGATTTTAAAATGTATACTTATAGTAGAAAATTATACAAAATTAATAGGAAAAATATGCATGTATATACTGATGGTCAAGAGAATGAAACGGTTATTATTGATAAATACAGTTATATACTGTACTTGCCAATAATCACTTCAATAATTTGGAAGTGAAAAAAGCCGGCAGTATCCCTATGCCATTCTGAGCTGCGTTTTGATCTGGGCTAATGTAGCCCCGGCTTGAGCTTGGTAATAAATATACGCAATCATGTCCTGCTTTTTCAGTGAGCGGTAATGATGTAAACCATCGATCAAGCCTCCAGGGCCATCATAGATGCAGCACATCTAAGCAAACATCAGCAGGGTCAGGTAGCGATCCATCGCCAGACGGACTTTAGCGGTTCGAAAGTATGTTTAAATCGCCCAACGCTTGCTGTAGTCGTTTAGAATTTCTTCGTTGGTTAGTGAAACATCGGTGCTTAGAAAAGCCTTCATGCGGTGGGGATCCAAACCTTGACCTTCTTCCCAGCATAGCAGCAGGGCGGCATTTTCCAAGAGATTAAGCTTCCCTTCATAGCGATATACCCGGTAAGCGGAGGAGCCGATGGTGACCAGATCGGTATCCGATTTCGAGATGTAGGAAGCAAAGCTTTTTAGCGATTGCCGAATGCCTTGCGGATAGAAATACGGTTCGTTTTCAAACCGCTAATGACATGAAAGCCTTGTTTTGCACTCGCTTGAAGTACCGCAGACGAGGGATACCACGAGTCCATCAGCACGTAGGTTGGACACGTGGACATCGGGACCGCTTGGATCATCTCGCAAGCCAGGGCAATTTTGCTCTTGCCTTCCGGGTCTTACCGTTCCGTAGCAAATGGATACACCTGATCACCTGATCGGAGCAGAGCTTGAACAACGGCATGCCCATATACGTTCTGTCCCTTGAGATGAGAGTGCTGGAACGAAGCCCCTTGAATCGTGTGCGTCGCCTGAGACGAAGGCTTGGTTTTTTCGCACACGGTGTCGTCCAGAATCACTAACATCGGGCCATGTTCTCGCAGAGCGTTCGCTTTGATTTGCTGAAAGGCTATACGTTGAACGATGCATTGAAGGAACTGTGCGTCCCAGCTTCCGTGAGATAAGAAATGACTTAAGGTTCTGCAATCTCGATCCTGCAAGCTTTCCCGATGGATGTCGGTTAAGGTACGAGAAAATCCAAGAGAAAGCATGCCATCTACGAAGTACCGGATGTGATGGAGCACGGGTTTGGTGAAATAAAGTGGGAGTTTCCACTGCTGAAAAAGATTGTTCCAATGGTTTTGTTGTGTTAACGTATACGTATGAGACATGTGTTGTTCTCTCCTGCGTAGGGTGGTTGGTGGTACTTCTATTTTACGCCGAGAGTCAAGTATGTCTCTTTTTACATTTCATGGAACTGATTTTAAGCAAGTACAGTTATATAGTTAACACAGGATTCTTTCTTTAATTCTGTCCAACTATTCGGGTCACAGTTCATGGTGGTTCATCTGGTAATTGTTTTTTTGTACTCCCGATTTGCAATATTTAATGAGCTCACTTGTGCTCATCTCTAATATTCGCTTCATTTTGTTACAATTTTCTTGGTATTCAGGATGATCGTACCAGTCAAATGAAGTACGGCTGTGCGGCAAATGGTATACAAAATGATTAAATGATCTATGAGACAGCAACTGTTCAATTTTATATGTGAGTACATTATCTTCACCGCCCCAACCGATCATCTCTTGTGGCCATCCGCCAATTTCAAAAAAAGAATCTTTTTTAATGATTAATATCCCACCCGCAAAAACTAACGCTTCGCGATGACGAGAGATGTCTTGAGTATTAAACGAGCGAAATAATTCATTAAAAGCTGTTGGATCATTCTCTTTAACTTTATAATGAATTAGTTCTTCTTCTGTTAAATCGATACAAATCGAAAAGGGGTTTACAGCTTGAACATCCGTGCACTGCTGAATACAATTTAATAAAGCTTCGGGATCCATAATAAGGTCATTATCAGTGAATAATAATATATCGTTATTGGCATGCAACGCTCCTAAATTTCTAGCATAAGAACGATTGAAAATTCCGGTATCTTTCTTAAATACATGTTGAACGGTATGTGGAGAATTATTTAATTCCATTTTGGGTTGTTCATCCATCTCGGAGATTATGATTTCTTGATTAGGAAAAAAACGGTTAATCCACTGCAATGTAATTTTAAGATTTCGTTCACGATCAGGTGTGCTTTTTCTATACGGAATAATAAATGAGCATTGGGGATTTTGCATAAGGTATTCTCCTTATTAGCTAGAGTTTGTTAGAGGTTTAACCAAACTTGTAGGAATAAATTCGTTGAGCAGCGGGACCGGCTTTAGAGGGAGACAAATTTATTATAGATGAATTGTTAATAGTAAATCAAACAATTTTTATATTTGGTGCTTAATAAAGGATAATAACCCTATAATAGATTATTAAATTAATTTTATTCCAAATTTAAGCGAAAATTAATTCCAGTTCCAATAGACGAGGACTCTGGAAGCCACCTGGTTCACGAATGATCTTAAACGATTCGGCCGTACATCAAGAATACATATATTGTACACCCCCTCGTTTTTATTGGCTAACTCAGTATAGAGGATCCATGCGCACACTTAATTAGCAGTTAGGGATAATTTTCTACTATAATTGGGATAAATTCTTATTAAATAAATAAATGTACCTTTTTTACAAAAAAATGATTGATTTGTTTCTCGTGTTATATTATTTTAGATAATAACTACCAAATAATGATTGATTCTCCAGGTGGATAAGCGAGGCAAATTGTTCTTTTTACTCAATTTTCAATCGAGTATGATTATTGGATTTAACATGCAAAGTGTTTTTTTAAACAAATATACTGGAGGGAATTATGTACAAAACGGTGATTTTTGATGTTGACGGTACGCTTATCGATACAGAAGTGGCAGTGATAAATTCACTTCAAAAGGCACTAATGGAGTATCGTAATAAAGAATATGCGTTTGAGCAGCTTCAATTTGTTCTTGGTATTCCAGGGGCACGGTCACTAAAGCAATTGGGAATTCCAGATGAAGATATAGATAGAGTAAACGAGAGATGGAATTTTTTTATGAAGGAATTTTCTCATTTTATAAAAGTGTTCCCTGAAATAACCGAGCTTCTGGAATCCCTTATGGAAAATAAAATAGTTGTAGGCATAGTGACTTCCAAGACCCGCAAGGAGTTGGCAGATGACTTTGTACCGTTTGGACTTATGAAATATTTGCCGCATATTGTATGCGCAGACGATACTGCAAATCATAAACCACATCCTGACCCTATTCTGAAATTTCTTGAAATATCAGGTGCTGTTCCAAGTAATTCTATTTATATAGGAGACACCATATACGATATGGAATGTGCTCAAAGTTCTGGCGTCGATTTTGGCTTGGCCCTCTGGGGTTGTAAAAACCCGGACTCAATTTTAACCCAGAAAAAGTTAAGCAATCCAAAAGATATATGGGGTTTAATCACATCATAAAGAAGCTTATAGCGAAAAAAGGAGACTTTGAATTATGAGACAAAAGCAGATTTTTTTATTTGATTTTGATGGTACATTAGTTGATTCGTTGTTGCTCGTCTATTGCTCCTTCCAAGAGGTTTTCAAACATTTTGACAAAGTAGATAAAACGAATGAAGAAATCATTGCTTTATTCGGTCCGAGTGAAAGTGAAATTATAAAGCAGCATTTAAGCTCAAGGCAAGATGTTGGAGCGGCAGTTGAGCATTATTATAAAGTGTATACAGAGCGGCATATGGAGTACATTTCTATCAATCCGGAGATTCTTGATCTTATTCATCAATTAAAAGAAGAAGGGAAAAAAATTGGTATTATAACCGGAAAAGGACGAAGGAGTCTAAATATCTCTTTGGAACTTCTTCAATTAGAAGATATGTTTGACATCACCATTTCTTCTGACGATGTAATTAACCCGAAACCTGATCCGGAAGGCATAATTAAAGCCTTAGACACATTAGGGTATGGACCTCAGGATGCGTATTTTGTCGGTGACAGTGAAGCAGATATTATAGCGGGAAAATCTGCACAGGTAACAACGGTGGGAGTCCATTGGCTAGAGAATTTCCAAACCTCGGCATTTCATTTGCAACCTGATCATTACTTTACCAAAATTTCAGACTTTAAAAAACTTATAGTCTAACATAGGATCAAATTGGAGTGAACGAATATGATAATAATGGGTACTACAGCCATTTTGAAGGACAAAGAACAAATTGAGTTTAACCATACTCAAGTATTGCAAGACGATAACAAAATGTTGATTAAAACCAAATTTCTTGGAGTTTGTACTTCAGATATTAAAAATTATTTAGCTAATAACTCTCATTATTTCGGTCATGAAATGGTTGGAGAAGTAGTTTACGATTTTGAGAAATTTAAAAGAGGAGATTACGTTAATATTTTTCATAAACATGGATGTATGGACTGTATTGGATGCAATTCTGGTTTTTTGCACCTGTGCCAATCACCGCATCTTATGCCAATGTCATTTGCCGAATATGTATCGATTCCTAAAAAAAGTGTTGAATATTGCGTTTACAAACTCCCTAAATCCGACAATTATGGCGACTATGTTTTTCTAGATTCTTTAAGTTGTGTAGTGCGCGGAGTAAATCGATTAAATCTTACAAGCGGCAAAAAAGTGCTGATTAATGGGACTGGATTTTTAGCTATTTTATATGCATCAATTTTGATGGCGAAGAATTTCACGGTGCATTTATTTGGGGGGAATCAAAAAAAAGCGGAACTTATCAACAAAAAACTTCCAAATTATATAGTAAAGACATCAATTTCAGAATTAGATAAATACGATATACAAATTGATACAACCGGAAATGCGGAACTGCTTTCCGAGTTAGTTAACTTTATCGTTCCACAAGGGCAATTGTTGTGTTTTAGTAGTTTTAATCACCCGCTATCATTAGGTTACTTTCGCAATAATGAGATTACTTTGTTATTTTCGAAACATACCACTAGGTCAGATGTGACTGAAGCTATAGATTTGATATCTTCTAAAACAATCCCAATGAAAGAGATGTTTACTTTTTACAGACATCTCGATGATTTGGAGAACAGTATAAAAAGTACAATTGAAAATAAGATAATAAGGGGGGTAATTTGTCTTGATTAATGTATACGAATGCGAGAAAGAAACTGAAATTAGCCATAACGGAGTGGGAAATCTTAGAAAAGTAAGGGCGTATAACACCATTGATTTTGCCACCAATATAGATTTTATCGATTATATCGAGGTGCCACCGGGCGTAAGTATTGGCACTCACCAGCACGGTTATAACGAGGAGATTTATTTTATTGTTGAAGGTAGTGGCACTATGTCAATAGAAGGTAAAGAATATAATGTGAAGAGCGGAGATGTGATTATCAACAAAATAAATGGTACACACGGTTTAATAAATCATTCATCTGACGATATGAAAATTTTTATTTTTCAAGTCAAACAATAATTGGTATGGATTTTATACCAATTATAAATATGTGATTAAGAGGAGCAAATTATGCAGAATATGGATGTGCTAAGTGGGTTGAGGGTGGATAACAATATAATTAAAACAACTAGTCAGTATGAATTTTCCTTTGATGTAGTCACAACGAACAATATATTCGACTTGAATAACACTGCTATTTTGAATGTCTGCAAGGGGAAAAAGCTGCTTATTGTTATTTCTGAGACAATCGAAACATTATATGGAGAGCGTATAAGGAACTATTTTGAAGGAAACTATAAACCAGAGATGTTTAAAATTATAATAATTAATACAACTGAAGCCAATAAAAACATAGAAAATGTTCTGTCCGTATGCAAAGCCGGTAAAGAGTTTGGATTAGATCGGACGTCCTTGATGGTTGCTATCGGCGGCGGTATTCTTATGGATATTGTGGGCTTTGCAAGTTCTATCTTTAAAAGGAAACTTAATTATATACGCATTCCGACGACGCTGGTAGGACACATTGATGCGGGAGTAGGCATAAAAACAGGTGTAAATTTTTCAGGATCTAAAAATTATATCGGAGCTTTCCATCCTCCTGTCAACGTTATTAATGATATAGATTTTTTGAAAACATTGCCGGTCAAAGAAATTGTTTGCGGACTATCAGAGATTATTAAAATGGGAATTATTGTAGATATGGAGCTGTTTGAACTAGTAGAATCTCATTACGCAGTGCTGATAGAAGGTAGATATCAAGGGGATATATTAATTTCCAATAGAGTAAATAATTTGGCGATTGTGGGAATGCTGAAGCAGTTGATTATAAACTTCTATGAAAATGATTTAGAGAGACTAGTTGATTTTGGCCATACATTTAGTCCGTTTATAGAAGAGTATACAAATTATAGAGTTAAACACGGCATTGCTGTAGCAATGGATATGGCAATATCTACAGAGATTTCCTATTTATTAAATAAAATTTCGAAGAATGAGAGGAATAGGATTCTCAATTTAATACTCAACATTGGTGTAAACATTTATGATGAAAAGATTTATAACACCCAATTAATGTATAAATCATTAATAAATATCGTGCTTCACCGAGGGGGGGATTTAAATTTGGTTATACCTACCGAAATTGGGCAAGCAACCTTTATTAAAAGCCTCGATGAAGTTCCATGTTATCTCCTTCAAGTAGTTTTTGAGAATCTAAAGAATTATCAGTTGTCGGGGAGCGTGACGGATGAAAATAGCATTGGTGTTTGATATCGGTGGGACATCTTTTAGGACAGGTGTCTTAAATGAGGAAATGACGCTCTTAGAAAATGAGAAGTTCGACTCCGTCAATTACTTAAATTCAAAAGGTGTGACATCATTTCAAATTAAAGAGGCTTTAGTACGCTCTATATATGAAAAGTATAAACATTATCAAAATAAGGGATATGTTATTTCGGAAATCGGGATTGGATTTCCCGGTCCAGTAAATAGCGCCGGTGAAGTGCAGGAGGCACCGACTTTATGGGGACCGATGGATAAACCATATCCTTTGATGAAAGAGATAAAAAATTTAATTCCGAACCTTCCGGTCGTAATTATTAACGATCTAACAGCTGCGGGATGGCGCTATATTGAAGAGAATAATGGTACGTTCGGAATCATTACCGTGTCTTCCGGAGTTGGGAATAAATTATTCTGGAAGAAAGAAACGTTATTGTCCGCATCGGGTTATGGAGGGGAGTTAGGGCATTCTTATTTTGGGAATGAGTATAAAGATTTCTTGTGTGGGTGTGGTTATAAGGGACATATTGGAGCTATTGCTTCTGGAAGAGGAGTAGAACAAATAGCGAATCGCTACATCGTTAAAGAGCATGATCTGTATAAGAAGTCTATATTTAATGGAAAAAAAAAGATAACGACGTATGATTTAATTCAAGGTTTAGATAGGGAGGACGCGTTTTCAGAAATGATTGTAAAAGAAGGAGCTCTTCCTATTGCAAGTGGCATTCATTTTATTTATTCGCTAGTTGGAATTGAGCATTTTATAATCATTGGTGGTTTTGCTTGCTCTGTTGGTCAAAAGTATATTCGGTACCTTAATGAGCATTTGATTGAGATGGGCATAATGGGTAAAACAGAAAATGAAATCATTAAAATGGTTAAGTTGGGGAAGTCTGACGACTTGAATGGTCTTTACGGTATGGGCAACTATTTAAAATATAATAAATCGAAGGAGCTGATCTTTTGAAATTGACAGAAAAGTATTCAAAATATTTAGCCAAAAACACATGGCCAAACCTACATACACAACCTATTAAAAAAGGTGAAGGTGTGTATTTTTGGGACACAGACGATAAACGTTTCATGGACTTTTCAAGCCAGACTTTAAATTTGCTTTTGGGTCAATGCCATCCCGAAATTGTAGCAGCAATTCAACATCAAGCAGCTACTTTAACCTATGCCTCAAGCCGATTTTCATCGTTGCCTTATCTACAGGCTGCCGAAGCTTTAGTAAGTATTGCGCCTCCAGGGTTTAACAAAGTCAATATTAAAATGTGCGACGGTTCGGATGCAAATGAAGCAGCTATTAAGACTGCAAAGAAATATACGAAAAAGACGGGAATTGTCTCTTTCATTATGGGACATACAGGCCAAACCACTCAAACGATTCAACTTCGGGGATATATGAGGGATCCCGAAATATTTTTGGGTAATACCGAAGATGTGATATTTGTGGATTGGCCCGAGTTCAGAGAGCCTAATGACTATGTTCCAGTATTAAATATCATTGAAAGAAAAATAGAAGACCATGGTAACGTAGCAGCAATCCTTATAGATCCTATGATGGTGAATGCTGGTGTTCTTGTCGGCGATAGCACTGCTAATTTTTTGAAAGGTATTCAGTCCATCTGTAAGGAAAATGGTTGTTTGTTCATACTTGATGAAAATCAAAGTTTTGGATGGCTTCCAGGTCTATTTGCAGCTAACTATTACAACGTATCTCCGGATATTATTACAATGGGGAAAGGTCTATCAGCTGGTCATCCACTGTCGGGTATATTAATTAAAGATGAGTTGGACGGTGTGCTTAACTACAATGATGCAGACTTTACACATGGGGGGCATGCTCTATCCTGTGCTGCTGCCGTTGCGTGCATTAACGAGTTAAAGAAGACAGACTTTAAAATTAATCCTAAATGGGAATTGATTTCCAGAAAGCTATTGGAAATAAAACGAAACGTAAAAATTAATTTTATTTATAGAGGAACAGGGCTCGTGCATGGCATTTCAATTGAAGAAGGGGACTCTAATCTTAATAAGGAAATTGCAAATTCCATATTTAATCATTGTATCGATCAAGGTGTCTTTTTCCGGCTCTTTGAAAATAAAATTGTCGTTAAACCGCCGATCATTGTAACAGAAGAACAAATAAATGAAGCGCTGGATATTTTGTCGGCAGCGTTTAATGAGGTGGAACTGTTATGGAACTAGGACTATTTACTAGGGCATTTCAAGAATTAAGCAAAGAGGATGCATTTGCAAAAATAAATGAATATGGGTTTAAATCTATTGAAGTAGTCGCTAATCAGGGAAGCAAGCATATGGATTTAGATTCTGCTTTAACTAGCGATTATTACAACAAATACACTAAATTGATAGAAAAATTTGATTTAAACATATCCTCCTTAACTTTGCACCGTGATGCGCAGCTTGTGTTGGGGCCGCATGGAGATTCAACACAGCATTTTTTTAAAGGTATTGAAGAGGAGCAAGTTGCTTTTGGGGTAAAACGCGCCAAACTTGCTGCAGATGTAGCCCAAGAATACAACATTCCTATAGTTGTAGGGTATCTAGGATGTAAAGATTTTTCTCAATATTATCCTTGGCCTTCTAAGGACGGTTGGGATCGTCAACTACAGCTTGCATATGATCGTTGGATGCCAATTTTTGAGTATTATGAAAAAGCTGGCGTTGTGTTTGCGCACGAAGTAGGTCCTCAACAAATAGCATATGATTTGGAGACGGCAATCAGGGTCACTAACTTGTTTAAGACAAATTCATTCGGGATTTGTTTGGATCCTTCAAACCTGATACTTGTCGGGATAGAACCTGCACAATTTATAGATTATCTTGGGAAAAAAATTGTTCATGTTCATGCAAAAGACGCGGAATTTACTCATTACAAAGCAATATCGGGATTGCTTCCTCACGGGGATTTGAGCCGGCCGACAAGAGGAGTGAGATTCAGAATTCCCGGTTGGGGAGATATAAATTGGAAAAAAACGTTAACTGCGTTAAAATTGAATGGATATAATGGGGTATTGTCTATAGAGTATGAGGATCCAACTTTCTCTGTTGATGAAGGTTTGGCTAAATCAATTGAATTTTTAAATCCATTGTTATATAAGTAATTTATAATCAAAAGTGTTAATTATACAATCTGTAAAAGGACTTAACGAAAGGTGGAAGTTTCCTCTTTTGTTAAGTCCAATGTTTTGAGATTGAGTTCATTTATATTCATATCTAGAAATCCATGGGGGGAGGAAGTTTATGAACTTAAAGAAATACAATTACTCGAGGGAAGCAATCATTTTATTAGTTATGCATTCTTTATATACGCTTGGTACTGCATTGACCTCAGTGTTTCTTAATATATTCTTATGGAAGCTTGGTAATAGTGTAAGCATTAATGCTGCGTACAATTTAATTGCTTTTGGAACCATGGTGTTTGCATGTATTTTGGGAGGGAGACTAACCAAGAAATTTGGAAAGGTAACTGTCTATCGAATAGGTATTTGTCTGATATCACTTTTCTTTGCCAGCATCCTTATTCTTAAACAAAATGTTATCGATTATTATCATGGGATTGCAGTATTGCATGGAATCGGATTGGCATTGTATTGGATGGGCCATGCTTTGATTACATACGATGTTACAACGGAAGACAACCGCATGAAATATATTTCCATAAGTTTTGTAATCAATACTACGCTCAGTATTATTGGTCCCTCGCTTGCGGGCAATATTATAGTTAACCAGAATGAAATGAAAGGTTACTATATTATTTTTATGGCGGCACTTACTCTATTCTTTATTACAGCATTAGGAAGTCTCTGGTTGAATAACAAAAGTAAAAATGAAAAGTTTTTATTGAAATATATGGGCCTGTTGATGAAAAAAAATCCAAATTGGTTCGTTGTTTTGATTGGTTGGTTTATTATTGGTTTACTTCACGGGTTAATGTACTTCCTAACTGATATTTTGCTTTTCCGCAGTTTAGGTAAAGAAGACTACGTGGGTTATATGAGTATGACGTTGTTAATCATAAGTGTGATTACAAGCTTTATCATGTCTTATAATACAAAACAAAATGCTCAAAAAAATTATATTTATACATCATCAATTGGATATGCAATCATTTCTTTGCTTTTAATATTTTGGTCAAATAATATTGTAATCATT
>NZ_JAELUP010000016.1 GCF_016424485.1 Paenibacillus roseus | reverse complement strand
AGCTCATTTCGTTTGTTGCTGTTCTGCGACTCTTTCAAGTCACAGGGCATTTCGCTCGTTGTTCAGTTTTCAAAGAACAAATTATTTTCTTTCTAGCTTGTCTGCCGTTTCAGCGGCGACTTTTATAATATATCACAGGTCTCTAGAACATTGCAAGTATTAATTTCAACTTTTTTTTCGAGAGCAACTCATCCCAAGCGGGACGAATGATAATTTACCACATTTTAACCGCCATCGTCAAGACCTGTGAATATTTTTTGCAATGTTTTTGAAGTTTTAGCGGTAATTCCTGTTGTTCAGGGCATATCTGGACAGCTCTTTAGGCGAAGCGATTCGTGCATACATGCGGAAGATTACCTTGTACCGGCTTGCAATAGCTTTCTTAATCTCTCCATCCATTCTGACATCATTCAGGTCCAGCAGCATCTCGTCCAATTCTTTGCGAAGCACGTAATCTAGCTCACGGCATTCCTTGTCGTTAAATAAAATCCCTAGCATTGTTCTTCTGTTGGACCTCCTTCGGGTTGACAACGAAACAACATGTAAAGTGGTGGCTATCCGCGGGAATATTCTCTTGGGAGTCAAAATTGGCATCGCCTCGGCCGAATATGTTGCTTCTAAAAAGATTAAAAAGCAGCGGCCGCGAGATATGCGTTCACACTGCTTTATTGTTATGCTCAGATTTTGGAAGTTTTATTACATGCTTTTACATTTTCATTCCGTTCAACAACCAAGGAGTAATTGTGGCTTCAATAACTGCAGCCGCAAGCAGAGCGATAACAAGAGCAACCATGAGCGGCACCGTTCGAATCGCAAACTGCTCATAGATAGCCCCAAAACCCTGTTTGCGCTGAACAAGGTTCCCGATTCCTTTAAACGTCAATGTCCCAAACTTTATGCCGTAAGCCGCAGCAATGATAATCGCCGGAATTTCCAAAATACCGTGAGGCAGAATTCCTCTGGCAATAAGTTCGAATGTATTATAATCCGGATTATGGTGCGTAAACACATAACCGAGTATCATACCATTGACAATGAGGAAAAAAATCGGCACAAGTGCGAAAGCTGCCCCCAAGTACATAATCAGAATACTTTTAATCGTGTTGTTGAAGAAAATGAATGCAAATGCAGCCATACCCGGATTAGCGCTGCTTTCAATCGCTTGCGAAATGCTTCCGAGCGCTTGAAGCTGACTGGTAATATAAGCCTCCAGCCTTTCGTTTGTCCCTCCAATCACGATCCCCGCAAGAAACAGGATGGAAGAAAAGGCGATGTAACCGCTCATGGAACGAAGATGCAAAATAAATGTCTTAGGCGAAAACATAGTCCGAGCCTCCTAATCATTTTGTCCATTCATGAATAACTGAGGCGTACGAGCATAGATTGTACTAAAACAAGCTCTTACGAGAGGAGTCTGTATCCAATGAACATGTTTTATGTAATTAACGGAAAGAAAGTAAAACGCTACTTCCTGATTTTTGTGGCCCTTCTCTTTGCTGCAGGGGTCGTCTACGCGGAAAAAGACAACATCACGGTATTTTCCCTCGAGCAACCGGCCGCAATTTATAGTGTGCCAACCGACAAGAAAATTGTGGCGCTTACGTTTGACATCAGTTGGGGCGATACGAGGACAGAGCCAATTATTAAAACACTAAAAGAAAACGGCGTTAATCATGCCACTTTCTTCGTCTCCTCCGTCTGGAGCAAATCCCACCCCGAGATTGTTCAGAAAATTGTTGAAGCAGGTTATGAAATTGGAAGCCACGGCCACAAGCATGAAAACTACAGCAAGCTTAGCGACGAGGAGATACGCAATCAGATCCAGACCGCCCACACGATCATTAGTCAAGTAACCGGCAAAACGCCGGATTTGATTCGTCTGCCTAACGGTGATTTTGATAAACGAGTGCTGCAAATTGCCAGTGAACTGAATTACAAGGTCATTCAATGGGATACGGATTCTATGGATTGGATGAACATTGGAACAGAAAAAATCGTCGAACGTGTTGTCAGCCGCGCCCATCCCGGCGATATTATTTTACTGCATGCCAGCGATGCCGCCACTCATACCCATGAAGCGCTTCCGACGATTATAAAAGAACTGCGCTCCAAGGGCTATGAGTTCGCATCGGTCAATCAGCTTATTAATCAAACAGAGGTAAGCGGCAAG
This sequence comes from Paenibacillus roseus, assembly GCF_016424485.1. Classification (GTDB taxonomy): domain Bacteria; phylum Bacillota; class Bacilli; order Paenibacillales; family Paenibacillaceae; genus Paenibacillus_D; species Paenibacillus_D roseus. The sequence continues at coordinate 142,860 of NZ_JAELUP010000016.1, read as the reverse complement.
ATCGTGCCTGACAAGTCAGCAACCTCCCCGCTTGATTTGAACAAACAACAGTTCTGATTATTTCTAAACTAAACGACTGTTTTTGCCTCTTGGGCAGATTCGGTCGTTTGGTTATTTTTTAATACTCGGTGAAGCATCATAATCTGATAAGCATTGCATACAAACAAAGGAACAAACATGAAAATAATACCCGGTGTGTTGGCATTCCCGTCGCTCATAGCTGGCCAGGCTTCAATAAAGGTGACCGTAAACATGAGAAAAGCAGTGGGAATAAATGCTGAACGGTTCGTTTGTGTCACTTTGAAATAGCATACCACTAGCGTAGAAAGTACCAACGCTGTCGGAATGATGAGGAACAGGTAGCTGCTCAAAACTTCACGTTTGCTATAGAGCATGTAACCAAGACCGAAGACGCAAAATACAGTTGTATACGCTTGAAATGCATTCCATAAATATTTTTTACGGAAGATGCTCAAGGCAATATAATTTAAAATCAGATACGCAAAAAAGCCCATCTGACTGAAGGCTCCGATCATCGTGCCGACCAGGGCCATCATAGCCGCATTGAAACCTGCCACTTTAAAGCCCAAAAATCCGAAGGACGGATCGGTCCATTGCATGACCGCACCGGTCACTGTCGTTGCAATCGCACCTACAGCCATACAGGTCCAAAATAAAAAGAACAATTTTTTCAGGTTCACTTCGTATTACCCTCCCTTATTCACTCCGTTTATTTTACCATGTCTAGCGAAAAAAGCTAATTCCCCCTAATGATAATCCGATGAACATTGAAGCATACTAATTCCATGAAACGCAAGCTGTGCAACATGAAGGGAGAATCGCGTATCATGTCTAAAAAATGGCCTTTTTTAGCCCTTTCTGCTCTTATGGCCTTTTTGCTTTCGAGCTGTGGATCCGAGCCTTCATCCGGCGGGCAGCAATTCAGCTACAAGGATATGAAATCGATGGTTATTGACATCTTGAAGACAGAAGATGCCCAAAAGGCGCTTCAGGAGTCCACAATCCAATCAAGCGGCGCTTCCGGCAGCCAGATGGGGATGCTGTCTGTCCAGGATCATGAGCAAATCAGAATGGCGGTCAAGGAAGTGCTCATTTCCCCGGATTACGATAAAGTCATTCAGACATTGATGACAGATCCCCGCTTTGCCGGAGAATTCGCGAAATCAGTGAACAAGCAAAACAAACAAATTCATAAGGATTTGCTGAAGGACCCCGCTTATCAGAAGGATTTGCTGACTGTGATGAAAAATCCCGAAATGGAGCGTGTTATTCTGGATGTGCTTCAGAGTACCCAGTACCGCAAGCATGTTAACGCCATCATGCAGGAGAGTATGCAAAGTCCGCTTGTCCGTCTGCAAATGCTTGATTTATTGAAAAAAGCCGTGCAAGAAGAGCTAAAGCCAAAGCCGGACGAGAAAGTAAAATCTGGCGAAGACAAGAGCCAAGGCGAAGAAGAGAATCAGGGAAACATGAGCGGAAGCGATGGCAATACTTGATGATATGCTGCCACGCTCATCGAACAACATACAAGCAAAATCGGACTAATCGCTTCAGTGGATTAGCCCGATTTTGCATATTGATTATGGATTATGTTTCAGCCGATTCGCTATCGCATCTTGCAATAACCTGTTCAGCCAATTCTATATACAGTTGACCTATAGGTGTATTCTCTTTAAATATAGACGGTGAGAAGTCTGGTTCAGACGGATGATTGTCCGGTGTACCGAGCGGGATTTGAGCCAGCAGATCCGCATGGAGCGCTTCGGCGAGACGCCCGCCGCCGCCGCGGCCAAAGATGTAATCCTTCTCTCCGCAATTTCCGCAAGTATAGTAAGACATATTCTCCACTATTCCGATAATCTGGTGCTCCGTCTGGATCGCCATGGCGCCGGCTCTTGCCGCTACGAAAGCCGCCGTCGCGTGAGGGGTTGTCACTATAATTTCCTTGCTATGGGGGATCATCTGATGCACATCCAGTGCAATATCCCCAGTCCCCGGAGGCAAATCAAGCAGCATATAATCCAGCTTGTCCCATGCAATTTCGTTGAAGAAATTGCGAAGCATTTTTCCAAGCATCGGTCCTCGCCAGACAATCGGATTGTTATCTTCCACAAAAAAGCCCATAGACATGACTTGTACCCCATGGCTTCGAATCGGAACAACGCGATCATTCAAAATATCGGGCCGCTCTTCGATTCCCATCATATCTGGAACACTGAAACCGTAAATATCTGCGTCAATGATGCCGACTTTTTTTCCTTTGCGTGCCAGAGCAGCAGCTAGATTAACTGTTACTGTAGACTTGCCTACGCCGCCTTTGCCGCTTGCAACAGCGATAAATTGTACCCCACTGTCAGGATGAAGCAGCTGATGCTCCTCCATGCCTGCGCCATGCCCGCGAACCGGCTCAGATGCCGTGCTGCCAGGGGCATTGTCTGGTTGCTTCGTCTGGTTCCCCACGGACGCTTGAGACGCCTCAGGACGCTCTTCGAGGGGACGGAACCTTGCATGGATGGTATCAATACCCAATGGCGCCAGGACAGCGCTCAGCGCCGTTTCCAGCGTACTCTGGACAGAGGCATTGTTCGACAGAACTGTAAGGGACACCTGCAGTTCCTTGACTACAACATCTCGTATGATAAACGCATCAGATTCGGCTGCTGACTCTCCTGCCTGAACTACCTGGGCGATCGCTTCCAATACTTGCTCCCTTGTTGCCATACCGTAAAATCACACCTTTTCTGCGGTTGCCGTTATAGTAAACCAATGTCCATCATTATACCATACATTTTGGAGGTATAATGAATTAAGAGCCTGGTTTCGCTGCAGGCAACCGTTCCCCGGACACAAACCGCAAAACCCCTTGATATATCGAGGCCGCTACCTTGCGCTGATAAGCCGCATCTCCAAGCTGTCGCGCTTCATTCGGATTGGACAGGAAACCAACCTCAACCAGGGCAGTCGGTGTCTTATCAATCGATTTCAAGAGGTAAATGGTTTTGGCTGTATTTGCTGAACGGGTTGTGTTTTCCAGATTCCGCTTGATTTCCTCTTGGATTAATGAGGCAAGCGACAGATTATCCGAATGGTTCGGGTAATAGAACGTTTGAGCTCCGCTCCACCTTTGTTGGGGAATACTGTTCATATGGATGCTAAGCACAACATCGGCATTGTGTTCCTTGATCAGCTCTACGCGCTTGATCAAATCCTCTGTCTTGCGCCTCTTGTAAGCGCGCGTCCCTTCCTCAGCGAGATCATAGTCTCCCTCCCGGGTCAAATAAACAAGCGCCCCCGCCTCCTGCAAATAATCACGCAAATATAGCGCGATCGCCAGGTTCAAATCTTTTTCTACCAGTCCTTGCCTACTGACAGCGCCGCCATCTACACCCCCATGGCCTGCATCAATTGCAATGACCTTGCCGGACAACGGCAGTGTCCAGTACGTCCAAGTCCGCGAGGAAGGTATTTCCTGCGTGAGCAATATAATTGTCAGCGCAACCATTAGCATTCCCATTGCAATGCGCAAGGCTCCCCGATAGTTTAGCCATATGATAATCCGGCGTTTCGTCTTCTTTCTCATGCGCTATCCCCCTCGCACTATTCCAAAAAAGTAAAGCTGGAGCCATGCCTGTCAGCAAATGCGGACCGGCTTTCACACCCTTTACCATCTATATGGGACGAGGGGGATCATTATGCAAATTGCCAGCGTACCCTATATAAGTTGAATGAAAGAATATCAGGCAGAGCCTGTGTTTCTTTCATTCAACTTATATAGACTGAATAAAAAACGCTTCCCCCTAGTTACGGGAGAAGCGTTAGAAACTGCGAAGAATTAGCTGACTGGCTGTTCTGACATGCCTTCAATCAGAATTTTCGCAACCTCAGGACGCGAGAACTCCGGCGGCGGACATACGCCGTCCCGCAGCATCGCGCGAACCTTGGTGCCGGACAGGGTCAAATGATGCTCCTTGTCATGCGGGCATGTTTTGCTGGAAGCCATATTGCCGCATTTCGTACAGAAGAAGCTGTGCTCAAAGTACAATGGTGTAATGCCCAATTCTTCCAAGGCAAAGGAGCGAAGGAGATCCTGGGCTTCATACGTACCGTAGTAATCCCCTACACCTGCATGGTCACGGCCGACGATAAAATGTGTGCAGCCGTAGTTTTTGCGAACGACAGCGTGGAAAATCGCTTCACGCGGACCTGCATAGCGCATAGCTGCCGGGAAAACGCCCAGGAACACTCGATCTGCCGGATAGTAATTTTCCAGCAATGCAACATAGCTTTTCATTCTGACCGACGCGGGAACGTCGTCCGATTTGGTCTCCCCCACAAGCGGATTCAGGAACAATCCATCTACGATCTCCATCGCGCTCTTCTGAATGTATTCATGCGCACGATGAACCGGGTTGCGTGTCTGGAAGCCAACGACTGTGCGCCAGCCATTGTCAGCAAACAAGCGGCGTGTCTCCGCAGGGTCGAAGTAGAACTCTTCAAATTTTTCCGGCTGCGGACGATTCAATACCTGTACTGGCCCTCCCACATAGGTTGCCGGACGGGAGAGCAGCTTCTGAACACCAGGATGCTCCAGGTCATCAGTTTTGAATACTTGTACTGCCTCGTGTCTCTGATCTACGCTGTAAATATCCTCAATATCTATAATCCCGTAGATGATACCGTTCTCACCAATCAATGCCGCCTGCTCCCCTGCTGAAAGTTCGGCAGCCTTGGCTTCATCTACAGCCAGTGTTATGGGAATACTCCATACGGTCCCGTTGGCAAGTCGCATATTATTCACAACGGATTTGTAATCTGCTTCATTCAAAAAACCTTGAAGTGGTGAAAAAGCACCTACGCCGATCAGATCGAGGTCTGAAACCGTCCATGCATTAATCGTTATGGATTTCATACCGGCAGCTTCCTTCAAAAGCCGTTCTCTTTCTTCGCCTGTAGCAATACGGTTAATCAGGCTGCCGCCATGGGGCTTGATTGTACTCATTATGTGAAAATCCTCCCGTTCATTATCCTTATTTATGCAATCCGCATTCTGTCTTCTCATTGCCGGACCATCGTCCTGCGCGCGGGTCCTCACCTGGCATAATCTGACGCGTGCAATGCTCACAGCCAATGCTTGGATAATTGTTGTCGTGCAGAGGATTGTAAATCACGTGATGCTCGCGGATATAGTTCCATACATCCTCGTTAGTCCAGCTTGCAATCGGATTGAATTTCACCAGACCGAACTTCGTATCATACTCAATTTTCTTGGCATTTGCCCGAGTAGGCGCCTGATCACGTCTGATTCCAGTAATCCAGGCTTCATAATTACTTAAAATTTGTGTCAGCGGTTGCACCTTGCGAATTTCGCAGCAGCGGTTTGCATCGCTTTTCCATAACTCTTCACCGTGCTCAGCAGCTTGTTCTTCGGGAGTAATGTGAGGTTTGACCTCTACAAATTTCAAGTTATAATGCTGCTCAAGCCGTGCTTTGGTCTCATAGGTTTCTTTGAAGTGAAAATCCGTATCGAGGTAAAAAATGTCCGTTTTCGGGCTGATCTTCTGAAGCATATCGACCAGAACGACATCCTCCGCGCCAAAGCTGCAAGCAAACGTAATGTTAGGAAATGTCTCAACTGCATAGCGAATGATATCTTCTGGCGTTGCGTTCTCAAGCTCATCGACCTTTTGCTTGATAAGCGTTTCTTTCTCAAACAGATTCATACGTATGACCTCCGCTATAATCCCTAGTAAAATGATGTACTTTTTTACTAGTATACGTCTTACAGGAATAATGTTCAATAAATTTAATTTCATGGTGATCAAGATCAGATTTGTTTAAAAGAGACACACGGATTCACATTCAGCTACATTTATCAATATGCGGAGCATTCTGTTTGGAAAACAAATAAAGACAAATAGACCGCCCCTCTCACACAGGGATGCAGTCTATTTGCTCGTATTTCTATTTCTATTGTAAAAGGCTTCCGCGTAAAAGCGGCTATTGCAAGGGAGTCGTGTAACCACAACAAGGCTCTTTACATTACATGCTTTGAACTGCCCTAACAAAAACAAAGCCCCTGGCCAGCGAGGGCCAAGGGCTGAGATTCCTTGATACACAAGGGATATTAACGTTTGGAGAACTGTGGTACACGACGAGCCGCTTTAAGACCGTATTTCTTACGCTCTTTCATGTTCTGTTACGATACGCTCAGATTTTCGCATATATATAGGAAGTTAAATTTTCAGACTCCGATGATTTCGGGGTGGTTCTGATGCAAATATGGTCACGACAAAATCGCAAAACAAGCTACAAAACATATGAAGAGTATATTGAGTTCGATAATGGTAGAGAAGCTATATATTTTCCTGTACTCCCAGAATCGATTGAGGTGAAGAAGAAGGGGAGGGGAAGTTCGGCAGAATACCGATCTTCTCCTCTTGCTCTACTGTCTGGAGAACGTCACTGAATAACTCCCGGATATCAAAAGACTTACTATAGTGACTATACTGTCCTCCTGCATTCCGTTCCGCTTTACGTATACCTTCCGTAATAGCGAACAGCTTCGTATAAATTAAATTGGCCCGCTGCAGCGTCAGAAGCATCTGAGCCCTGTGTCTCCGCACCTCATCAAACAGTGGCAGTAGTTCCGCATTCAGTTCGGAACACGCTTGGTCCGCACCACTCCGAATACCCCAGATCAGCGCTCCAACTGCTCTGCCGCCCCGACTCCACTTTCTTCACGCGCAGCTCTGCCATTTCAATTTCCTTATCGAGATCCGCAAGGCGCCGGGTAGCTGCATTCAGTTCTTCAATCCCATGCTCCGCCTCCCCGGTGACTTCCTCCTCAAGCATCCGCTGGTACAATTGTTGCTGCCACACATACTCGTTCCGTTTGTTCTGCAGATCCGCTTTGAACACATTCTGACGCTCTCTCGCCTGCTGTGCCTTCTTCTGAAATTCTTCCAGTTCCTTAAACATGGTCCGCCTCCTACTCTGTTGATTGAAATAGTAAGCCTGGCCTTCCGCGGCTTTTTGCTGCTCTTTCCCTATGCTTTTAGCGAATGCCATCACATTGTTCAACACTTGCTCCTGACGTTGCTTCTCCGCAGCTTCCGCAGCCTTCTTAGCTTTGAATTCTTCCAGCATAAGCTGCTCATCGCTTTTTGACATCTCATTCACCTCCCTTCAATGAAATAGACTGCCTAGCTGGCTCGCTGATCTGAGATGTCCGAAATGAAAGAGCGGCGGCGACGTCCTTTAGCTTCATCGTCCCGCCGCTCTCTGGCCACTACATATCACCACCCCCGTGACCGATAATAGGTATATATTTTCAATTGAAGGAGAGATAATATAATTGATTCTTTTAATTATGTTAATTGTTGTACTAATTTTCGCAGCTTCTATTGTTTTCTTTGAATTAATGCATAGTAGAAAAATAAAAAAGAAAGTATTTGAATCCTTCGGTAATCGACTCACCATTAAAGAAAAAAAGAGAATGATTAAATCAATACAATCAATTTACTGTAACGCTAAAGTATTGTCTGATTACTGTTACAGAGAACTGAAAAATAATGTTCGCTACTACTACGGAGACGAGACGTTTGAGACAAACTTAGTTAATGGCATCGTTGGAATTACAGCTGTTCAGGTTTCTCTTATTGCAGCAGCTATGGCGATTGTTTCTGTTCTTCCTGAAGAATCTGAATTGAAACAAAAAATAAGCAATGCGCTAGCAGGAGTTTCAACAGATCTCTTTTATAACATTTCTATACTGGCATTGATTTTTGTAATACTCTTCACGGTATATGGCTCTCATCTCTATATTTCTAACAGGAGAAAGAGCTTCCTCAAGAAATTTTCTGTTGCAATCGATCAAATTGAAACTGAAGGAGGAATTAAAGAATATCCTTCTGCAGCTCTATATCCAGCTCGATCAGCTTCCGGAGGTCGTCGACGGTGCTAATCTCAATACGGTTCTCCTGGAAGTCTCTTACCCAGCGGGCAACTGCGGCCTTGATGATGCGACGGTATTGCTCCTTTGATTCGATAATACCTTGCATGACCTCAAGCTCGTGCTGAAGTAACAAATCATCGTGTTTTTGCTCTGCCATATTGTGGTAACCTCGGCTTTCCTGTATGATTGGAAACGAGATAGTGGCTTGACGAATCCGTGGCCACGGTTTCCACTATCTCAGCCGGGGTTATCTGGGTGAGGGGGAGGGGCGTTCAAGCGCCTCTCCTTTTTATTTATTCTGCAGGTTCAGTCTGGCGGATCAACACCGGCTCGATGCCAGTTCGCTTATTCCAGACGCTCGGCTCCGCGTACCCAAACTGCTCCACGCTGCCGCGAAGCTGCTCGTACTCCGGATCACCGGGCTTCAAATCCACCCGCGGGTTGTAGGCTGCCGGGTTGATCTGCGATATTGGAATGATCTGAATGTTCATGTAAGGACTCCCTCCCAATAAAAAAAGCGCCTCTAGGACGCCTCAACTTTCAATAATTTGATCAAAGTAAAGCATTATTCTTGTATCTGTTCTTTTTCCCTCTTCGTTTATCTCTACATCAAACACTGCTTCAACAAAACGTCCATTAAAGTATTCGTCAGTATCTGGCCATCTCAGATTTATTTTCCCCTGACTGTTCAACGTTGCTAATAAAACTTGAAGATACTGATGATCCTCCACTACCTCTGTGTGAATAATAATACCCATGTCGTTTACATATTCTACGATCATTATAATCCCTCCTACCACAATCATACACTGACCACCAAAATCCGACAATATATGGTATGATGCAAGGGAGCTGTGATGGGAGCACCCCCGGCTCTTTTTTTATTTATTTGAAAGGAAAATAAGGGTCAAAAAAGCAGTATACTTCATAGCTCTTATGATAATTGGTGATACACGTCTTCTACAGCTATTCTAAACGATGAATTATCGCCTTCAGCAAAGCGATTCATATAATGTAGCAGCACAGGTATCGAAATATGATTAAACCTTTTAAATTCAAGTAATTGATATACTGCTGAAATCTGTTGAACATCAACCATTAGAGTCCCATCAAGATACCGACCTGCAACCCTGTCAATTACTTGTCTAAATTGTTCAAACTCCGTATTTCTGCGTGATTCCTTTTTTTCATGAATATGCTTGATTACTGTAAAGAGTAGCGTTACCGCTGCAATAATGGTTGAAACTACAAACTCCATTTTCATCACCTCACTTCAAGTTCCACACAAAACCATCCAACACCTTCCAGTATCGGACAAGATATGACATTGGTCAAGGGAGGAATTGCAATAGCACCAGGCCCTGCCGCTTATTCTATTCAATCCGTCGGGAACATTCCCTCAACATAGAAGCGCCGCTCTCAAGGATTAGCCGTCGGAATCATGGCCTTCATCCTCTCAAGCTTCTCCTCATCGGTCAGTACCTCAGTGAATACGGGCGGCGCTGGGGAATGTCGGCCCTTCTGGAAGAACATTCTGCGCAGATTGAGCTCTGAAATAACAGCTTGCGCAAGTGCTTGTCTCATCTTTTCATCTCTGAATGTCATTCCTAGATCTATCAGCTCCTTGTGTTGGTTTGCAATAAAAAAGCACTCGAAGGTCTTTTGACTCAAATTTGAAATTAGGAAATTGGTATCATTTTTGTAAATAAGAAGGATTACCCTTAGTTGGATAGAATATTTTAAGTGCATCAAAAATAAACCAATTAAGGGAGAGAATTTGTGTAATGAAGAAAATGTTGTTGTCCGGTGTATTGTCTCTAGGTTTAATTTTTGGATCAGTCTCGCCTGCTCTAGCATCTAATGACATTGTGGTGCCACAAGACAAAATTTTGTCAATTGAATTAGGAGGGAGTATCCAGCATAATGCTATTAGTGAATCCCAAGCATTAGATTCTTTCATTACCGTGTCTAACGGAAGATTGAAACTTGATGCAGCGGGTAAAGATGTAGTATCCGCGGAAACTTATGCCTTAGTTGAAAGCGGAATTGAAGTTTTAAACAGTTCAATTGCTATCGGCGCATCTGTAATTGACCTTGATAATAAAATCGTTGTACCTAACGGCAACTTTACTCCACCGACACAATCAGGCGATCTGATTTCACCAAGAGCAAGCTTTGGTACCTACTGGTGGGGGGTTGCCTTGACCATGAGCCAGTCGGAAACTAAAGACCTTATTTATTCACTAAGGCAAGTCGCTGCTGGTTTTGCCACAGAGGCTACCCTTGCCGCATTGCTGATTAATCTTGTTGGTGGGCCGCAAATTTGGGCCGCAACTGCTGCTGGGGCTTTGGTTTCACTTGGCGCTTTGCTAGTATCTAACAGCTTAGAACATCATAACAATTCCAAAGGGGTAACCTTGAACATACATTGGTTATTAGTCCCCTACTATGAGGTAACAAAGAACAGCTAGAATCAATCATAATGATTGAAGGAGTGCGTTAATATGTCCACCTTAGCGATTGCATTAATTAGTATTTTTGCACTTATAGGCTTTTATGCTGTTATAGCTGTACTGATTATTCGCATGATTTTCAAAAAAGCTAAACGACCAAATTATATTAGTAGCATTTTCGTTTTATCCATTTTTCTTGTTGGAGCTATTGTTGACTGGGTACTTTATCAAACCGATTTCGTTCCTTTTGCATCAGCTCTAATGATTATTTTCTTTTCCGCTATAGTTGCTCGACATAAAAGACTTCAAAATTAAATGATTTCTAAGACCGCTTGCATCTGAAAAGCGGTCTTTTTCTTGTGTTATGTTGGTTTCGGTTAGGCCGGGGTCCGAACGTACATTCTGAACACAAAAGCGCCCCATTTCGGCATTTTAATTCCCCCATCCAATCAACATGCAAAAAAGCCCCAAGGGCTTAAAACGAAGTTCACCCCTTAGAATAGACATTGAAAAACCCCCTCTGGTTAATCCGATGAAATTCTAAGGGGTGCATTTTATTATGCCAGCGAATAAAGGTCAGAAGTTTAAGCATTATCCAGAGTCTCTTAAGTTAGAGGCTATTGGGTTACATGTTGATGAGGGGTGGAGTTACAGTAAGATTACTAATCATCTCGAATTGCAGGATAAGAATCGAGTTAAGGTCTGGTTGCAAATCTTGAATCGGGAGGGTTGAGAAGCAAACATATCGTCATTGACGAATTGAAGCCTAAGAGAACAATAAAGGAACTGAGCACCTATCTCAAGCGCAAGGATAACGATCCTGATGAGGAGCTCAAACTTAAGATCAGAGCGATCTATATGGTGCTACAAGATGTCAGGACAGTTTTTTTAGATAGTTAAGGTGTGAAAAGATGCACAAGGTGTGCTCTATCCTTCCATTGGCCCAGCATGAGAAGACGCGTGAAATGGAAATTTGGAGCCTGAGGCGTCCCGCTTAGCGATGTCCACTGGTGGAGGACAAAGCCCAAGCGAAGGCGCTGGAGCCTCAGTTATTCACTTGTGGATGGAAGCAAGACAGCCCGGGTATACACCGCCTCAGGCGTATGGTTATGAAGCGATTGATGTGGCAGATACCGATTGTGCAAGTGGATGTATCGTTGGATCCCCTGCCTGGTTTCTCTGGGGCTCTGGTAATCCTGAAGGTAGATTTCATTATACTTCAGACTACGCCAGAAACGCTCAATGGCGATGTTATCCGTTGCGCGGCCCTTACCGTCCATACTGATCAACACCTCATGTTCCTCGAGCAGTTCGATGTACTTGGGACTAGTAAAATGGCTGCCTTGATCACTGTTGACGATACGGGCTCGCCGAAGTGACAATGCGCGTTTCATCGTCTCCAGCACAAAGCCAATCTCCAGCGTCTGATCCAACTGCCAGTCGATGATGTACCGAGAATACCAATCGATGACGGCAAACAGATACATCCAGCCGTGCTTCATCCGAATATAGGTAATGTCAACCGACCACACCTGATCTGGCTCCGTGATGTTAAGCTTTCGCAGCAAATAGGGATAGATTCGGTGCTGCAGGTCTCGCTGGCTCAAATTCGGGCCGGGGTAGATGGCCATGATCCCCATTTCTCGACATATAGCGCCGAACGGTGTTTTTGTGAATCTGATCGCCTTCCCGATTCATAATCGCAGCAATCTTTCTGTACCCCAGAAACGGGTGCTCGGTGTACAGCTCATCGATCCGGTGCTTGAGGCGTATCTCCTCCGGGGAGGGAGGGACCGGTTGGTAGTAAAGGGAGCTCCGATTCAGGGTGAGAGTTCGGCTTGCGCGACAATCGCTAGTTCGCGATCCTGCCAGTCCAGAAGTGAGATACGTTCTTGACGTGACCAATTAGAGGCCAGATTTTTTTTTGATCCACGACAATTGCGTGGTGAGTTTCCCGACCTCAGCGTAGAGCTCGTCGATTTGCTGTTCGTACTCCTGTTTCATTTTGGTGATGCCTTTGCGGTCATCTACGAATAACTGCGAGAGGTTCTGAACCGCTTCGCTCTTCCACCTGGTGAGGACATTCGCATGAATGAAATGCTCAGCCGCCAGCTGTGAAACTGACTTTTCTTCCTTCAATATTTCCAGCACTAGACGCGCTTTTTCTTCGGGAGTGAACTTCCTTCGTGTAGGTTTCATACAACTAAGATACTCCTTTTTGCTGTCTAGTTTCTATGTAGCATTATACTATGAGCAACGCGACAAAACCGTAGGGTACCGCCGTATACAGGATGAGCTGTTCCGTCAACATCGTCTTGTCGTGGATCATAAAAAAGTTTTGAGGTTAAGGTATTCAAGCGATTATACGCCGTAAGTACGCCCACAGAACAACTCATGAAGCCGCTGTATCCGACGGTAGGATCGCTGAGAATAAGCTACAAAGGGATTTCACAGCTGCAAAACCCAATCAGAAGTGGATTACGGACGTTACCCACTATCGCGTATTGGATGAGAAGATTTACTTATCCGCTATTCAAGATCTGTGGAATAACGAGATCGTCGGATAACCACATAAGTAGGAATAACGACAATCCACTTGTCCTGGAGACATTTAGAAAGGCATTTGAAAAACATAAAGACGTGACTGGATTGATCGTTCATAGCGATCAGGGAAGCCAGTACACGTCCCATGCCTATCACGACATGCTGCCACAGGTTGGCGCCCAAATCAGCATGTCACGCCGAGGCAATTGTTATGACAACGCCTCAATCGAGAGCTTCTTCTCCCACCTAAAAGTTGAAGCACTCTACCCTTATGATAGACGATCAATCGATGAGGCACAAAGAAGAATTGTAGAATAGATCCGTTTTTACAACGAAGAACGAGCACAACGGAAATCGGATAGGAGGCTACCCATTAATTGAGTAGCCGACCTTCCACACCACCGTACGTACCGTTCGGTATACGGCGGTTCCTAAGTTTACATCTGTACAGTTTTGAGATCATCCGAGAAAAATGTGTAGCCAGCTTGCTTAAGGCGAGCATCGGTTACAGTCGTGTTGAGAATTGGGCTTTTGGCAATCCGCCAATAGCCTTTTCTTGTGCACGCAAACTGAAAAGCAGTGTTATGGTCACGTCCGAATGTGCGGAGCATTGCGTATCTGGTTCGAATTTGTTTCCATCGTTTCCAGATATACATTCGTAACCTTCGTCTTAACCATTTATCTGTTCCCTCGAGCAATCTTTTTCATATCTGCAAGTTTGAAGTAATTGATCCAACCCGTGATATATTGTCTCAGCTTTAGTTTCAGCAATTCGTATCCGAGCCCGTTGCTTCTGGCAGTGAGCTTCTTTATCCTTGCTTTCATCTTGCTGACGCTCTTTGCGTGGATACGTAGTTTAATTCCTTCTTTGGACGGATAAAATCCGTATCCCAGGAACTTGATCCTGCCAATGTAGGCAACCACTGTCTTCTCTCTGTTCACCCTGAGCCGTAGTTTCCCTTCGATGTAGGGCACAATGTGTTCAAGCATTCGCTGCGCTGATCGTTTTGTCTTTGCAAAGAGAAGCATGTCGTCGGCGTACCTAACAAACCGGATTCCTCTGCGTTCCAGTTCACGGTCGAGTTCGTTTAGCATGATATTACTGCATAAGGGGCTAATATTACCGCCCTGAACGAGACCAAGTTCTGTTTCCTCGAATTTCCCCTTGGTCATCGCTCCGGCGATCAGGTACTTGTGTATGAGAGATACCACCCTGCCGTCTCTGATTGTTCTGGACAGCAGTTCGATCATTTTCGATTGATTGACTGTATCGAAAAATTTCTCCAAGTCCATATCAACGACGTATGTGTATCCTTGGTTTGCATATTCTTTACACTTTCTCAGTCCGTCGTGAGCGCTTCGCTTGGGTCTGAAGCCGTAGCTTGTTTCAGCGAATTGGGGGTCGAAGATGGGGGACAGCACTTGCGTTATGGCTTGTTGCAACACTCTGTCTACCGCTGTTGGGATTCCTAGCGTACGCATCTTCCCATTGTCCTTAGGTATTTCAACCCTACGGACTGGATTCGGACGGTATTTCCCGTCCAGAACAAGCTTTACAAGTTCATCCCCGTTATCTTTGAGATATTGTAGAAGATGCTCCACTTTCATCCCATCGACCCCGTGTGAGCCTTTGTTCCTCTTAACTTGCTTGTAAGCCTCGTTAAGATTTCCTCGGCTCAAGATTTTCTCTAAAAGCTCGTTCCCTCGACTGTTAGCGTTGGTGTTGTTGTTTTCAGTTATCCGCTTGTCGGTAAGCACTCCCGCATACCCTTCGTGTTCCGCACTATCTCTTTGCGGGCAGCCCTTGCCACAGCAAGGTATTCTGCTTTCTTTTGTCCCGACTTTGGTAACATTCATTGACTAAACACCTCCTTAGGTTCAACCCTTCATAACGCTGCCTGGCCGCGTTACTAATATGGTATCTGCTGACTTCTCACGACAAATCTTGTTTCAACCGCATGTCGCACATACGCTTCATGCGTCCGTGAGACCTCCCACGGTAAGGCGTGCAACTTTCATCCCATGCACCCGCCGCATTTACATCCTCGTGTCCGTGCAGTTTATTGGACTTCGTCTTGTAATGCAGACTCGTCCCACTTTGGATGCCTGATACGATTCGTGTTCCTCGGGTCGGGACTTTGCCTCCAGCTTCCTTCAGATTCCACCTCACGGTGGACACCCTTGCTCTTGGCTAATGGTTGGCAACTGCCAGCCCCCATAGCGGACTTTCACCGCCTAGCTACACGCCATGCGTGGCGCACACTAAACAAGCTGACTCCTGTTGAGTACAGGAATCAGCTTGTATCCTAGGTGTTTTTTTACAATGTCCACTAAAAGGGGTCTTGACCAAAACGGCTCCTGAGGCTTCATATTCCTAATATACTTCCTCCCAAAAAATTCCAAGATGATTTGAGAAATAAGGGGTGGTATACGTACTTAGTTGCAAAACACTTGTTGCGCTGTAGTAGCAGTTGTTGTACGGACAGGTGTTTTGGCAGGGTTGCACGCCTTCGCCAATAAAATCCTTATAATTGCGCTGACGCTCATTATTATTAAACACGTACTTAGTAACTAAAAACGTATAAAGGCATTTTACAAGCACTTCCAAAACTCGTCAAGTGAACAGACAAAAATGTCCAATCACTCTTTCAGGATCAGCTCTACGATCAGTGGTATGAAGCAACTTGCAGCACCTATAAGCCTAGCACTAGAAAAGCAGTGATCAGCAAATTCAAAAAACGCATTTCTTCCCTACTTCGGTGCCCTCAAGGTCAAAGACATCAGCACTGCCTATTGTCAGGACGTTGTGAACAAACTCTCGAAAGAAATAAAATCGTGGACAACATCTGGATGTATGCGAATCAGGTATTCGATTATGGGGTAAGGATAGATTATCGCCAGGAATCCAATGAGAGCGACAACGATTCCGAAAAAAAAAATGAGTTCCTTGCCGATCAGGGCGGACAAGCAGCGGAATTATTGGGAGAAAAGCTAGATTATCAAGTTTTTAGCCGTAGTAAAGCGAGAATGTTTGCTTCGAGATCATACCATGTTCCATCTGATGATCTATACCGGCGGCCGCAAGTGGGAGATACTGGCCCTGCGCTGGAGTGATGTTGATCTGAAAAATAAAACGATCAGTTTCAACAAAACGCTGTTCCATGAAGACGGGGAATCAGTCGCTCTGACCTCCAAAACAGTCTCATCTTGGCGTTCAATCAGCCTGGATGAGACCAACGGCCACCCTGCTCAAGAAACTCCGCAGAGAGGCAGCCAGCGAGCCGCTAGTGAGCTTTGAGCAGCCGGGAAACCAGTTCATCTTCAGCCGCGCAGATGGAACAGCGCTGCGGTTGGCGTATCCGAATGACAAGCGCGATGCGATTATTGAACAGCACGGCTTCCACCCGATCAACATCACGGGCTGAGACATACGCACGCTTCGCTTTAATTTAAAGCAGGCGCCAGCATCAAGGAAGTGCAGGAGCGGCTCGGCCACTCTGACATCAAAATAACCATGAACATCTATACGCATGTTACGACAGCAGTCAAAGAAAAAACGACAGAGCGCTTTGAAAAATTCATGGAGCTGTAACCCATCGATATGTTCACGCAGCGTCAAATAAAAATATATATGGTCAAAATATGGTCGTGCACTCGCTCAGACAAAAAACAAAGCCCCTGGCCAGTGAAGGCCAAGGGCTGAGATTCCTTGATACACAAGGGATATTAACGTTTGGAGAACTGTGGTGCACGACGAGCCGCTTTAAGACCGTATTTCTTACGCTCTTTCATACGCGGATCGCGAGTCAGGAATCCAGCACGTTTCAGTGCAGGACGGGATTCTGGATCTGCTTTCAGCAACGCACGGGAAATACCGTGACGGATTGCTCCAGCTTGACCAGTAGTTCCACCGCCATGAGCCAAAACAAGAACGTCATATTTAGACAATGTCTCAGTCAAAGCCAGCGGTTGCTTAACGATCAATTTCAGTGTTTCGTGACCGAAATAGTCGTTGATATCGCGTTTATTGATAATGATTCGTCCTTCACCCGGAACGAGACGTACACGTGCTACCGAGTGTTTACGACGACCTGTTCCATAGTATTGAACTTGTGCCATGAAACTGTCCTCCCTTTAATTAACCGCGAAGTTCATAAACTTCTGGGTTTTGTGCTTGATGTGGGTGTTCCGGTCCGGCATAAACTTTCAGCTTAAGCTTCATTTTATCGCCCAGGCGGTTTTTAGGAAGCATGCCATGAACAGCTTGCTCAATAACGCGCTCTGGTTTTTTGTTGATCAATTCTTGAGCCGTTGTCACTTTCAAACCACCTGGATGCAACGAGTGACGATAGTACTTTTTGTCTTGCAGTTTTTTACCGGTCAAAACAATTTTCTCCGCGTTGATGACTACAACGAAATCACCAGTGTCAACATGTGGAGTAAATTGAGGTTTGTGCTTGCCGCGAATCAATGCAGCAACTTCACTTGCCAAACGTCCGAGCGTTTTGCCTTCCGCATCGACAATGTACCAATTGCGCTCAACTTCATTAGGCTTGGCCATATACGTGGTACGCATGGATGATCCTCCTTCATTCGTTCAAACAAATCGCATGTATTGTGGACTAGCTTATTTGTTTCGATTTCGGTTATTCATAGTCGCAAAACAGTATTAACTGCCTGCAACACCTGTTTATTATCAAGTTGTAAATGTTCATTCAATGGCCAACTTAGTCGGGGCTGTGGGAGAGCCACTAAGAAAGCACAAGTTATATTTTACAATATAAAAGGAGAAAGCGCAAGTGAATTTTCAGCCTCGAGCCTGTTCAGCTAGAGTGACCGGGATATCTGTAAATTCATATTCTACACTCCATAAAGTCAAGCCGTGAGCCATTGCTTTTGGTCCTGCCTTGGAGCGGTCACAAGCAGCGAGAATTGACGGCATATCGTCCGCTTTTATTTTCCCCTCACCGATTTTCATCAGTGTTCCCATAATAATGCGAACCATATTGTACAAAAATCCATTGCCTGTAAAATAGGTATGAATAACGTCATCTTCCACCACGAGCTTTGCTTCGTAAATGGTGCGTACATGACTTTGCTTTGTCGAATGAATCGATGTAAAAGTCGTAAAGTCATGCTCCCCGATCACATGGGACAGCGCAGAGCGCATCGCTTCCGTGTTTAGCGGACTGTAGTGATGAAACTCAAAATGTCTCGTAAAGACATTCGGGTACTTTCCGGTTCGAATGGAATAGCGATACGTTTTACGCTTGGCTGAGCGTCTTGAGTGAAAATCGAGATGCTTCTCTTCGGCTGACAGAATGACAATATCATCCGGCAGACGCGAATTGAGGGCAATCGCCCAACGCTCAACCGGAATCTGAGACTCTGTATGAAAGTGAAACACCTGACTGCGCGCATGCACACCGGCATCCGTCCGTCCTGAACCGTGAATTTTGATGGTTTCTCCCGTTAATATAAGGAGTACCTTTTCAATCTCCCCCTGGATCGTCCGTCCTTTTGGTTGAATCTGAAAGCCGTTATATGCCGTACCGTCGTAGCTTACTGTCATACAAATATTTCTCAAGATCCCATTCTCCTCTTGCCCAAGCATTACTTGATGACCCGAATCATATTAAAAAAAGGTGGCCCCATTGGTCCACCCTTTCTCAAAATCTAAGAAGTATAAGTAAAATACTTATACTAACTTAGATTTCATCGCGAAACAGCGCCGCCTTCTTATGCTGACGAAAAGCTGTTTTCACTTGATAAGGTCAATTACGCACGGTCAACCAGTTCCAGGTAAACCATAGGCGCCGCGTCTCCACGACGAGGACCCAGCTTCAGAATGCGCGTATAACCGCCTGCACGCTCTGAGTAACGGGTAGCCAGTTCAGAGAACAGCTTTTGAATTGCATCTTGCTCCCCATTAATGGATTCACGACGTACGAATGCAGCGACTTGACGGCGAGCATGAAGATCTCCCCGTTTAGACAGCGTAATCAGTTTCTCAGCGATAGAGCGAACCTCTTTAGCTTTTGCTTCCGTCGTTTGGATGCGTTCATAAAGGAACAGGTCGGTAACCAGATCACGGAACAACGCTTTACGCGCGCTGGAATCCCGGCCTAACTTTTGGTATGCCATCGTTTTTCCCCTCCTTAAATCCTTAGTCTTCCGTTCGGAGGCCTAAACCTAGCTCCTCGAGCTTTTCCTGAACTTCTTCCAAAGACTTACGGCCCAAATTGCGGACTTTCATCATGTCTTCTTCCGTTTTCGTAATCAGCTCTTGCACGGTATTAATGCCTGCACGTTTCAGACAGTTATAAGAACGTACGGAAAGATCGAGCTCCTCGATCGTCATTTCCAGCACTTTCTCTTTCTTGTCCTCTTCCTTCTCAACCATAATTTCAGCGTCTTTCGCTTCATCGGTCAGACCGACGAATAGATCCAGATGCTCGGTCAAGATTTTGGCCCCCAAGCTTACAGCCTCTTCGGGGCGGATACTGCCATCGGTCCATACTTCAAGCGTAAGCTTGTCGTAGTTCGTTACCTGACCGACGCGGGTATTCTCGATACTGTAGTTAACACGCGTAATTGGTGTGTAGATCGAATCTACTGGAATAACACCAATTGGCTGATCTTCACGTTTGTTGCGGTCTGCTTGCACGTAGCCGCGGCCGCGATTCGCGAAGATTCGCATATGAAGCCGCGCACCAGGAGCCAATGTCGCGATATGAAGATCTGGGTTGAGAATCTCGACATCGCTATCCGCGCGAATGTCCCCCGCCGTAATGTTTCCTTCGCCCTCAGCATCAATCTCCAGTACTTTCTCTTCGTCGGAATGAATCTTCAAGGAGAGTCCCTTGAGGTTCAGAATGATTTCAGTAACATCCTCGACCACTCCGGCAACCGTCGAGAATTCGTGGAGCACTCCGTCGATTTGCACCGACGTCACAGCCGCTCCGGGCAAGGACGATAACAAAATACGACGAAGTGAGTTTCCGAGCGTCGTACCGTATCCGCGTTCCAGCGGCTCGACAACGAAGCGGCCGTACGTGCCATCCTCATTCAGCTCTACGGTTTCAATCTTCGGCTTTTCGATCTCAATCACTAATTTAAACCCTCCTTCAAACGTCGCTACCTAATCCTTAACCATAAACAGGTCAAATCATGTAGTATGCCTCACCATTACAACCATTATTCACAAGTTGCAGATATTTGATACCACGATGAAAGAACTATACGCGACGACGTTTTGGTGGACGGCATCCGTTATGCGGGATCGGTGTCACGTCTTTAATCAGGTTAACTTCAAGACCAGCGGCTTGAAGGGAACGAATGGCAGCCTCACGGCCAGCACCCGGACCTTTAACCATGACTTCTACTGCTTTCATACCGTGCTCCATTGCGGCTTTAGCGGCGGACTCGGCTGCCATTTGCGCTGCAAACGGCGTGCTTTTACGGGAACCTTTGTAGCCCAGGTTACCAGCACTTGCCCAAGAAATCGCATTGCCGTGCGGATCGGTAATCGTAACGATCGTATTGTTGAACGTAGAACGGATATGTGCTACGCCAGATTCAATATTTTTGCGGTCACGACGTTTTGTACGAACCACTTTTTTCGGTTTAGCCATTTCAGTTATCCCCCCTTATTACTTCTTCTTATTCGCAACAGTCCGACGTGGACCTTTTCGTGTGCGTGCATTAGTTTTCGTACGTTGACCACGAACAGGCAAACCACGACGGTGACGGACTCCGCGGTAGCAGCCGATCTCAATCAACCTTTTAATATTCAACGAAATTTCTCGACGCAAGTCACCTTCTACTTTGACAGATTTGTCAATTGTTTCACGCAGACGGCTTACTTCGTCTTCCGTTAAATCGCGAACACGTGTATTTGCATCGATGCCTGTAGTCTCAAGAATCTTTTTGGAAGTTGTTTTACCAATTCCGAAAATGTACTGCAGGGCAATTTCGACGCGCTTATCACGCGGCAAGTCTACACCAGCTATACGTGCCATATTCCGATATCCCTCCTTCTCTAATTATCCCTGTTTTTGTTTGTGCTTAGGATTTTCACAAATCACCATAACGTTGCCCTTGCGGCGAATGACTTTGCATTTCTCGCAAATTGGCTTGACCGAAGGTCTTACCTTCATTGTGATTACCTCCCGAATCTTCGACAGCAGAATTACTCGTTCTACTTCCGATAGGTGATACGACCTTTTGTTAAATCATAAGGCGACAACTGTATAACCACTTTGTCTCCTGTTAGGATGCGAATAAAATGCATTCTAAGCTTTCCGGATACATGGGCGAGAATTTGATGTCCGTTCTCCAGTTCCACCTTGAACGTAGCATTGGGCAGCGGCTCGATAACCGTTCCCTCAACTTCAATCACATCTTCTTTAGCCACAGTCATTCTCCTTTCCGCTCTATAAACTTCTGAATCACAAAACGCAACTTTCCATTTGTAACTCGACCGGTCTCCCGCATGCTGTTTGCCACTTCACTGCTCGTTTCCGGCTGCAGTTCCAGATGGAGGAGATTCTTCCGCTTGCGCTGGTCAAACCGACGCTTGTTGCCGTCAGCAATCCATACAAACGGCTCATTCTCCGACAGACCTACAACAACAGCGTAGCTGCCCTCATCCTTCCCACGCAATACCTTCACGATCTGACCAATCTGAGGCATCATCCGCATCTGCTCTTCACCCCTTAAGAATCAGAGGAGCGGGTTAAAATCTCACAACCGTCGGCAGTTACTGCAACGGTATGTTCAAAGTGAGCACACCAGGTTCCATCCTCGGTGACAACCGTCCAGTTATCCTCCAAAGTGCGAACATAACGTTCGCCGAGAACAACCATCGGTTCGATTGCAAGAACCATTCCCGGTTTCAGGCGAGGGCCGCGATTCGGCGCGCCATAGTTGGGAATTTGGGGCTCCTCATGAAGACTGGCGCCAATTCCATGACCGACATACTCCCGAACAACCGACATTTTAGCATCTTCAATGACCTGTTGAATGGCATGAGAGACGGTAAATAGACGAGTATCCGGTTTGACATGCTGTAGTCCGGCATAAAGCGACTGCTCTGTTACTTGGAGTAGACGAGCAGCTTCCTCAGAAATTTGGCCTACACCGTAAGTCCAGGCAGAATCTCCGTGATAGCCCTCGAATTGTGCGCCGATGTCGATGCTGATAATGTCGCCCTCGTTCAGCTTTCGCGGTCCAGGGATACCATGCACCAACTCGTCGTTTACAGAAGCACATATGCTGCCAGGAAACTGATTGTAGCCTTTAAATGAAGGGATGGCCCCTTGACTGCGAATGTAGGCTTCAGCGATCCGGTCCAGTTCCCTTGTGGTGATGCCCGGTTCGATCGCCTTGGCCAGCAATCGGTGCGTATCCGCAACAATTCGTCCTGCTTCCCTCATAAAGACCAGTTCGGACTCGGACTTGCAAATAATCATTACGATAACCCTCGCATATAGGATATGATATCGGAGGTTACCGTATCAATTTCTTTCTCGCCGTCCACTTCACGAAGCAGCCCTTTGTCAGAGTAGTAGGCAAGAAGCGGCGCTGTTTTGGAGATGTATTCATCCAAACGTGTGCCAACCTTCTCTTCCGTATCATCCGAACGCTGATACAGCTCGCCGCCACACTTGTCACATACGCTATCTTTCGCTGGAGCGTTGAACAACACATGGTACGTTGATCCACAGGATTTGCAAATCCGGCGGCCGGTAAGGCGCGCAAGCAGCAGGCTGCGGTCAACCTTCAGGTTGATGACATGATCAATGCTGCGGTTCATTGCGGCAAGCATCTCATCAAGCGCTTCAGCCTGTGAGATTGTGCGCGGGAATCCGTCAAGCAGAAAGCCCTGTTCACAATCCGGTTGCAAAAGACGCTCCCTGACAATACCGTTCGTTACATCATCCGGAACAAGCAGTCCCTGATCTACATATTCCTTTGCCTTTTGCCCGAGCGGTGTGCCCTGCTTCATAGCTAGACGAAACGCATCTCCCGTAGAGATGTGAGGGACCTTGAATTCATCGACGATTCGCTCAGCCTGCGTTCCTTTACCTGCTCCGGGTGGTCCCATGAATAGAATATTCATCACGTGTTCCTCACTTTAAGCACAATAAGCCCGAGCGGGCTTCCGACCATCTGTAGTGACGTCCGGGCAGCCCAGCACAAGAGCCTATTGCTATTTATTGATAAACCCTTTGTAATGGCGTTTGATCAATTGTGTCTCGATTTGCTTCATCGTATCCAGCGCAACACCGATTACGATCAGCAAGGAAGTACCACCGATCTGAACAGAACGCGGCAGCCCAGCCAGAGCGCCAAAGGCAACTGGGAGCACGGAGATAAGAGACAAGAACAGTGCTCCAGAGAGCGTAATCCGCGACATAACGCGCGTGATGTAAGTCGAGGTTGGTTTGCCAGGACGCACGCCCGGAATATATCCGCCGTTCTTCTTCATCTGATCTGCCATTTGCACCGGGTTAATTTGGACAAAGGTGTAGAAGAAAGTAAATCCGATAATCAAAACTACGTACAGTACCATACCAAGCGGCTGGTCATAGTACATATGCTTGGTTACCCATTGCGCCCACTGCTTATCCGCCCAGAAACCAGCCAGCGTCACAGGGAACATCAGTAAAGATACTGCAAAGATAACTGGAATGACACCTGCACCATTTACCTTCAACGGAATGTGTGTGGACTGGCCACCGTACATTTTACGGCCTACAACCCGTTTGGCGTACTGCACTGGGATTTTGCGAATCCCTTGCTGTACGAAGATGACACCTACAATGATCGCGATAACCGCAACAAGCATCACAATGACCTTGACGATATTCAGGAACAGTTGATCAGAGTCAATAAACTGGTCTGCGTAAATCGTACGGATATGCCCTGGGAATCCAGCGACGATACCGGCGAAGATAATGATTGAAATCCCGTTACCAATTCCTTTCTCGGTAATCTGTTCACCGAGCCACATCAGGAATGCAGTACCTGCGGTCAAAATAATTGCAATCATCGTATACGTTGCAAAGCCAGGATCAATAACAAACTGGAATTGATATTGACGATTAAACCCAATTGCCGTAGCGAAAGCTTGGATCAAACCGAGAATAATCGTTCCGTAGCGTGTAATCTGAGCAAGCTTTTTCTTACCATTTTCGCCCTCTTTTGCCCATTCAGCAAATTTCGGGATAACATCCAACGTCAATAGCTGCACGATAATGGATGCTGTAATGTAAGGCACGATCGACATTGCAAATATTGAGAACTGGAACAAAGCTCCTCCGGAGAAGGTATTCAATACCCCGAACAGATTCGCTTGCTCACTGTTGATTTGGTCGAATACGGACTTATCGATATTGGGAACCGGAATAAAGGCACCAATACGATAGATTAACAGGACAAACAAAGTGAACAAAATTCTTTTGCGCAGATCTTCTACTTTCCATATGTTGGACAAGGTTTTGAACAATTAGATCACCTCGGTTTTACCGCCGGCAGCCTGGATTTTCTCTACGGCAGATTGAGAAAACTTATTTGCTTTCACAGTAAGTTGAACCTTGATCTCGCCATCACCCAAGATCTTGATGCCGCTGAGCGAATTTTTTACGATGCCTTTCTCCTTAAGAACTTCAGGAGTGACCTCGCTACCTGCTGCAAAGCTGTTCAGTTCTTCCAAGTTCACAATGGCATATTCCTTGCGGAACGGATTGTTGAAACCGCGCTTTGGCAAGCGACGATATAACGGATTTTGTCCGCCTTCGAATCCTGGACGAACACCGCCGCCGGAGCGGGCGTTTTGTCCCTTGTGACCTTTGCCTGCAGTTTTGCCGTTACCGGAACCAATCCCGCGTCCCTTGCGTTTTGGCTCTTGCTTGGAACCAGGAGCTGGTTTGAGCTCATGCAATTTCATCGATCGTTGCACCTCCTTATTTCTTTATGGCTCAGAAAGCCTTCATTTCAGGCGATTAGCCTTGAACTTCTTCTACTTTAACCAAATGGCTGACATGGTTGACCATGCCGCGAATCGCTACATTGTCAGGTTTAACAACCGATTGATGAAGCTTGCGCAAGCCAAGCGCTTGAACAGTTGCGCGCTGCTTCTCGTTACGGCCAATCAGGCTGCGAACGAGGGTAATTTGCAAGTTTGCCATGTTATCCCCCTCCTTAACCTAATAGCTCTTGAACGGTTTTTCCGCGCAATTTTGCTACGTCTTCCGCACGCTTCAGACGGGAAAGTCCTTCGAGCGTAGCGTTGACCATATTGATGGAGTTAGAAGAACCAAGAGATTTTGTCAGGATGTCGCCTACGCCCGCCAGTTCAAGAACTGCACGTACAGGACCGCCCGCGATAACTCCGGTACCTTCAGATGCTGGCTTCAGAAGCACTTCGCCAGCGCCAAAGTGACCCAGCACAAGGTGAGGGATTGTTGTTCCAACAATCGGAACGTGGATCAGGTTTTTCTTCGCATCGTCAATACCTTTGCGAATCGCATCTGGAACCTCGGATGCTTTACCGATCCCTGCGCCAACCCAACCTTTGCCGTCACCCACAACTACAAGCGCACTAAAGCTGAAACGGCGTCCGCCTTTTACAACTTTAGAAACGCGGTTGATATGAACTACTTTTTCAGTAAGCTCTAACGTATTAGGATCTACACGCAAGTCGTTTTACCTCCTTATTGGGGAATTCGGATTAGAATTCGAGACCAGCTTCACGAGCTGCGTCAGCCAGTTCCTGAATTCTTCCGTGATACAAGTATCCGCCGCGGTCAAAAACCACTTTAGTTACGCCTTTTGCTTTCGCACGCTCAGCAATCAAAGTCCCAACCTTGCGGGCTGCTTCTTTGTTACCGCCGTTAGCCAAATCTTTCAGCTCTTTATCTTGCGTAGAAGCGGCAGCCAGAGTCACGCCGTTAACGTCATCAATCAATTGAACATATACATGTTTAGAGGAACGGAATACGGACAAACGTGGACGTTCAACCGTTCCATTGATTTTTTTACGGACACGCAGGTGTCTTTTCAAACGGGCTTTATTCTTATCGCCTTTAGTAATCATTCGAGGTTCACTCCCTTCATCTACCTTACCGATATAAGAGTTAAGCTGCTTTTACAAGCGGCTTACTTCTTCTTACCGGCTTTACCTTCCTTGCGAAGGATGCGTTCGCCTTCATATTTGATCCCTTTGCCTTTGTAAGGCTCAGGCTCACGTACAGCGCGAATTTTTGCAGCAAATGCGCCGACCAGTTCTTTGTCGATTCCTTTTACGATAATTTTCGTATTAGAAGGAACTTCGAATTCGATACCGGATTCGGGTGTAATTTCAACCGGGTGGGAATAACCAACGTTAAGAACAACCTTTTCGCCGGTTTTGCTAGCGCGGTAACCAACGCCAACAAGCTCCAATGTTTTCTGAAAACCTTCAGTTACGCCGCTAACCATGTTGGCAACAACACTACGTGTTGTACCGTGCAGGGAACGGTGCAATTTATGATCAGAAGGACGCTCCACGGAAATTTCGTTCTCCGCAACGATAACTTTCATATCTTTGTGAAGTTCACGGGAAAGCGTACCTTTTGGTCCTTTAACAGTAATTAATGTGTTATCCAAGGTAATGTTCACGCCAGCAGGCACTTGGATAGCTTTACGACCAATACGGGACATTGTTACACCTCCAATCGTGTGAATCTAAATTACCAAACGTAGCAGACTACTTCTCCGCCAGCTTTGGATTGACGAGCTTCTTTATCCGTTACGACTCCTTGGGAAGTGGAAATAATTGCAATTCCCAATCCGCCAAGTACGCGAGGAACTTCTGTGCTTTTTGTATAAACGCGCAGTCCAGGCTTGCTAATACGTTTCAGTCCTGTAATTACACGCTCGTTGTTCGGACCGTATTTCAAGAAAATACGGATAATCCCTTGTTTGTTATCCTCGATATATTCAGCATCGCGGATAAAGCCCTCACGCTTCAAGATTTCAGCGATTTGCTTCTTAACATTCGAAGCAGGCAATTCCACGGTTTCGTGGCGAACGACATTCGCATTGCGGATGCGCGTCAGCATATCTGCAATCGGATCAGACATAACCATTCTTGTAAACCTCCTTCCCGAACTAGGCTGATTACCAGCTTGCTTTTTTGACGCCAGGAATCTGGCCTTTGTATGCTAATTCACGGAAACAAATCCGGCAGATTTTAAACTTTTGCAAAACGGAGTGCGGACGGCCGCAACGTTCACAACGCGTATAAGCGCGTACTTTAAACTTAGGCGTACGTTGCTGCTTTACTTTCATCGAAGTTTTTGCCACTTGGTAATTGCACCTCCTGTGGATTACTTCGCAAACGGCATGCCCAATTGGGTCAGCAGCTCACGAGCTTCTTCGTCCGTTTTTGCCGTCGTGACGATGACGACGTCCATCCCGCGTACTTTATCCACTTTATCGTACTCGATTTCCGGGAAGATCAATTGCTCTTTCAGACCAAGCGTGTAGTTACCACGGCCATCAAAAGCTTTATTTGAAATTCCGCGGAAGTCACGAACGCGCGGCAGAGATACGTTGAACAGTTTGTCAAGGAAGTAGTACATACGCTCACCGCGCAGTGTTACTTTAACCCCGATAGGCATATTCTCACGAAGCTTAAATCCTGCAATGGATTTCTTCGCACGTGTTACAACCGGCTTTTGACCGGAAATCAAACGAAGCTCTTCAACCGCAACATCAAGAACTTTGGAGTTGGAGACAGCTTCACCTACCCCCATGTTGATAACAATCTTCTCTACTTTCGGTACTTGCATAACCGAAGCGTAGTTGAATTTTTGCATCAGAGATGGAGTAATTTCATTCAGAAAACGATCTTTCATTCTTACAGCCATGAGTCATGGACCTCCTTTCCGTCACACTAAATTAGTCGATAACCTCGCCGGATTTACGAGCGATCCGAACTTTTTTGCCGTTATCAAGCACTTTGTAGCCGACACGAGTCGGTTTTCCGCTCTTAGGATCAACAAGCATGACGTTCGAAACATGGATCGGAGCTTCTTGCTCGATGATTCCGCCCTGCGGATTTTGCTGCGATGGACGGGAATGCTTTTTCACGATATTTACGCCTTCGATCAGAACGCGGTTTTCACGTGGATATGCTGCGATAACCCGGCCTTTTTTGCCTTTATCTTTACCTGTGATTACGATGACATTGTCATCCTTTTTCACATGCAGTTTGTTGTTATGGGATTCCAGCACTTTTTTCAGCCTTGGCATTTGTTACACCTCCTGCTCACTTAAGCGTTAAGGCAATTACGTTACCCCTGGCCACGCTTTGCTTAACTGCCTGGGATGGTTATTAGATAACTTCCGGTGCCAGCGATACGATTTTCATGAAATCGCGGTCGCGAAGCTCACGGGCAACTGGTCCAAAAATACGGGTACCGCGCGGGCTCTTGTCTTCCTTAACGATAACCGCTGCGTTTTCGTCAAATGCGATGTAAGAACCGTCTTTACGACGAACCGAACGCTTCGTACGAACGATTACTGCTTTTACAACGTCACCCTTTTTGACAACGCCGCCTGGTGTTGCTTGTTTGACAGAACAAACAATCAAATCACCGATGTGTGCTGCACGACGTCCTGTGCCGCCTAACACACGAATACACATCAACTCTTTTGCTCCAGAGTTGTCTGCAACAGCTAAACGTGTAAATGGTTGAATCATTTACTGCGTCCTCCTTTCAAACATTGCTATATGAAATCTGGTTCAACGCCCCGGCACTTATGCCGCACTCGCTCTACCTTTAAGCTTAAAGGACAACCGCAACTTCTACGACTTCAACCAATCTCCAACGTTTGTCCTTGGAAAGCGGACGAGTCTCCATGATTTTAACGGTATCACCAATTTTAGCCTGGTTGTTTTCGTCATGCGCCTTGAATTTCTTTGTGTATTTAATGCGCTTATGGTACAGATTATGTTTTTTGTAGGTTTCTACAGCAACAACAATCGTTTTGTCCATTTTATCGCTTACGACTTTACCGATTTGAACTTTGCGGGCATTACGCTCTTCGCTCATGTTCTTCCTCCTTCCTTCAGCCAAGCATACTGGCTTTAGGCTTCTAATTCAGGTTAAAGGTCTTATGATCTATTAATTAGCTGCTGATTCCCAGTTCTCTCTCACGCAATACGGTTTTAGCACGAGCTATTTCCTTCCGCACATCACGGATCCGAGTTGGGTTATCCAATTGGCCGGTAGCCAATTGAAAACGAAGGTTGAACAGCTCTTCCTTAAAACCGGCGACTTTCTGTTCAATCTCAGCAGATGTCAGGTTGCGAAATTCACTAGCTTTCATTTGCTTCACCACCCACTTCTTCGCGTTTCACAAACTTCGTTTTGATCGGGAGCTTGTGGGATGCGAGGCGCATTGCTTCACGTGCGATTTCTTCCGGAACACCAGCAAGTTCAAATAGCACTTTGCCCGGTTTTACAACCGCTACCCATTTCTCCACGTTACCTTTACCGCTACCCATCCGTACCTCAAGCGGCTTTTGCGTAATCGGCTTGGCAGGGAAAATTTTGATCCATACTTTACCGCCCCGTTTGATATAACGAGTCATCGCAATACGGGCTGCCTCGATTTGACGGTTCGTAATCCAAGCAGGCTCAAGAGCTTGCAGACCGAATTCACCAAAGTGTACTTCTGTGCCGCCTTTAGCACGGCCTTTCATGTTACCGCGATGTTCCTTGCGGTGTTTGACGCGTTTAGGCACCAACATGATTAGTTGCCTCCTTCCTGGGGAGCTTTCTTCTTCGTTGGAAGGACTTCGCCACGGTAGATCCATACTTTTACACCGATACGGCCGTAAGTCGTATGAGCTTCTGCTGTTCCGTAGTCAATATCGGCACGCAGCGTATGCAGCGGAACCGTTCCTTCGCTATATCCTTCAGTACGAGCGATCTCAGCGCCGCCAAGACGACCGCTAACCGATGTCTTGATTCCTTTAGCGCCAGCACGCATGGAACGTTGAATCGCTTGTTTCAATGCACGACGGAAAGATGTACGACGCTCAAGCTGTTGAGCGATGCTTTCAGCGACAAGAATAGCGTCAAGATCCGATTGCTTGATTTCAGAGATATTGATGTGTACCTTTTTGCCCTTAGAGATTTTAGCAAGCTCTGAACGCAAATTCTCAACTTCAGATCCACCCTTACCAATTACCATACCTGGCTTGGCAGTGTGAATAGTTACATTCAAGCGATTAGCCGCACGCTCGATTTCGATGCGGGAAACTGCAGCGTCTTTCAGTTTGTTCTTCAGGTACTCACGAATTTTCACGTCTTCCAGCAAAAGATCACCAAAGTCTTTGCCGGCATACCATTTCGATTCCCAATCACGAATGATACCGATCCGAAGACCGACAGGGTTTACCTTTTGACCCACACGTTATCCCTCCTTATTTTTCAGATACCACCAAAGTGATGTGGCTGGTTCTTTTGTTAATTCTGCTTGCGCGTCCCATCGCACGAGGACGGAAACGTTTCATAGTTGGCCCCTGATTCACATAAACCTGCGAAATAACCAACTTGTTCACGTCCAATTGAAAATTGTGCTCTGCGTTAGCAATCGCGGAATTCAGAAGCTTCTCCACAATCGGCGATGCTGATCTAGGAGTATGGCGCAGAATCGAAATTGCTTCGCCAACTTGCTTGCCGCGGATCAAATCCACAACCAATTGCGCCTTGCGTGGTGCAATTCGAACAAAATTGGCACTTGCTTTAGCTTGTGACATGGTTGAACCTCCTCTCAGGTACAATTACTCGAAAGCAGATATTATCTTCTGCCTGTTTTTCTATCATCGTCGGTATGGCCTTTGTACGTACGAGTTGGTGCGAACTCACCAAGCTTGTGTCCAACCATATCTTCTGTTACATATACCGGCACGTGTTTGCGGCCATCATATACGGCAAACGTGTGACCAATAAACTGTGGGAAAATGGTGGAGCGACGAGACCAGGTTTTGATGACAACCTTTTTGTTGGTTTCATTCAAATCCTCGACTTTTTTCAGCAGGTAACCGTCAATAAACGGACCTTTCTTCAAGCTGCGACCCATTTGTGTTCCTCCCTTCGTCTAACCTTGCGCAATTGCTTACGCGATTATTTTCAAAATACAACCGTTAGTTTCTAAGCCGTCATTACTTCGTACGGCGACGAACGATGTATTGGCTGGATGCTTTTTTCTTCTTGCGCGTTTTGTAGCCAAGGGTTGGTTTGCCCCAAGGAGACATTGGCGATTTACGTCCGATTGGAGCGCGGCCTTCACCACCACCGTGCGGGTGATCGTTAGGGTTCATTACAACCCCGCGAACTTCAGGACGCTTGCCGAGCCAACGGGAACGACCAGCTTTACCAATTTTAACGAGTTCGTGGTCTTCATTACCTACGGAACCGATAGTAGCGCGGCAAACTTTCAGAATGCGGCGAACCTCACCGGAGGACAAACGAATAACAGCGTAATCGTCTTCTTTACCCAGAAGTTGAGCTTCAGTACCAGCAGCACGAACCAATTGTCCGCCTTTGCCTGGTTTCAGCTCAATGTTGTGGATAACTGTACCGACTGGAATGTTTTCCATTGGCAGTGCATTACCCACTTTAATGTCGGCTCCAGGGCCGGACATGATTTTGTCCCCAACTTTCAGACCTTTAGGTGCGATGATGTAGCGTTTCTCACCGTCTGCATAGTGGATCAAAGCGATATTGGAAGTACGGTTTGGATCGTACTCGATTGTAGCTACGTTACCAACGATTCCATCCTTCGTACGTTTGAAATCGATGATGCGGTATTTACGCTTGTGTCCGCCGCCATGGTGACGAACTGTAATTTTACCTTGGTTGTTGCGACCAGCTTTTTTGAAAAGCGGAGCCAGCAACGATTTCTCCGGCGTGCTTGTCGTAATCTCTTCAAATGTGGATACAGACATCGCACGGCGAGCAGGAGAAGTCGGTTTATACTTCTTGATTGGCACGTTTATTCCCTCCTCTTATACCGTTTCGATTATACAGATTCAAAGAATTCCAATTCTTTGCTGTCTTCGCTCAGTTGAACAAAAGCTTTCTTCCATTCGGAAGTATATCCAGCGTGGCGACCTTGGCGCTTCGGCTTACCCGGCACACGCAACGTGTTTACGTTAGCTACTTTTACTTTGAAAATTTCTTCGATCGCTTGTTTAATTGAAGTTTTGTTGGCACGAATGTCCACTTCAAAAACATAACGCTTGGAAGCCATCATTTCCGTTGTGCGTTCGGTAATAACCGGGCGCTTGATAATATCGCGTGGATCTCTACTCATTATGCAAGCACCTCCTGAACTTTTAGAGCCGCTTCCTTGGTAATGATCAGCTTGTCATATTGCATAACATCAAGAACATTGATGCCGTCTGCAGCTACAAACTTCACACCAGGGATGTTGCGGGCGGACAATGCTACATTATCTTCGTAACCTGCAGTTACAACCAGCGCTTTGCGGGAAACTTTCAGGTTATTCAGAATAGCAGCAAATTCCTTTGTTTTTGGTTGAGCCAAAGCGAGTTGGTCCAACACGATGATTTCATTATCGATAACCTTGGAAGAAAGTGCGGATTTGATAGCCAAACGGCGAACTTTCTTAGGCAGTTTGAAACCATAAGTACGCGGAGTCGGTCCGAATACTGTACCGCCGCCAACCCATTGCGGGGAGCGAATGCTACCTTGACGAGCACGTCCGGTTCCTTTTTGTTTCCAAGGCTTGCGACCGCCACCGCGAACTTCGGAGCGACCTTTAGTCTTGTGTGTTCCTTGACGCTCTGCAGCTTGTTGCAGAACAACAGCACTATGCAATACGTGAACGTTAGGCTCGATTCCAAATACGCTATCGGACAATTCGATTTCTTCTACTTGGGAGCCGCTCACATTAAATACTGCT
Organism: Paenibacillus roseus; assembly: GCF_016424485.1. GTDB lineage: Bacteria > Bacillota > Bacilli > Paenibacillales > Paenibacillaceae > Paenibacillus_D > Paenibacillus_D roseus. The sequence continues at coordinate 109,896 of NZ_JAELUP010000016.1, read as the reverse complement.
ACTTTTGGCACGAGATGTTCCTCCTTTCTTATAAGGCTTTATTTCTTCACCGCAGATTTCACGCGAACAAAGCTATTTTTAGGTCCTGGAATGGAGCCTTTAACGAGCAATACGTTACGCTCAGCATCGACACGTACAATTTCAAGATTTTGAATTGTGATTGTGTCTGTACCCATATGACCTGGAAGACGTTTACCTTTTGGTACGCGGTTCGCCTGGATGGAACCCATGGAACCTGGTCCGCGATGGTAACGGGAACCGTGAGACATAGGACCCGTGCTTTGTCCCCAACGTTTAATAACGCCTGCAAAACCTTTACCTTTGGAAATACCCGTTACGTCAACGAATTCTCCAGCAGTGAACAAGTCAGCCTTTACCTCTGCACCCAGTTCGTATTCACCGATGTTAACACCGCGGAATTCACGAATGTAGCGCTTAGGAGCCGTATTGGCTTTTTGGGCATGGCCAGTTTCAGGCTTGTTTGCTCTGCTTTCTTTTTTATCGGCAAAGCCAAGCTGAATTGCTTCATAGCCATCATTTTCTAGGTCTTTCTTTTGAAGAACTACGCAAGGACCAGCTTCGATAACGGTAACAGGTATTACGTTACCCTCAGCAGTAAATACTTGCGTCATCCCAAGCTTTTTACCTAAGATACCTTTCATGTTGACACCTCTTTTCCTTTGCTAATCCGTTCTATTACAGTTTAATTTCGATATCTACACCGGACGGCAGGTCCAAGCGCATCAATGCATCGACCGTTTGCGGCGTTGGGTTAACAATATCGATCAAGCGCTTATGTGTGCGCATTTCGAATTGCTCCCTCGAATCCTTGTACTTGTGTACCGCACGCAGAATGGTGATGATTTGCTTTTCCGTTGGAAGCGGAATCGGACCGGATACACCTGCACCGGAACGCTTTGCAGTTTCAACAATTTTCTCTGCAGATTGGTCAAGAATTCTGTGATCGTAAGCTTTCAAACGAATACGAATCTTTTGCTTTGCCATATAATTCCCTCCTTCTATCGCCCAATTGAGTATCGGACATACTCCGTGAGAAAACCCGACCATCGCCCCATGGCAAAGGGGCCGGGTGTGTCGGCAACCTCTCACATCATCGCACAGTCACAGACCAACGTTCACTATTATACAAAAAAGTCCGGGCGATTGCAACAAGATTTCATACTTTTATTATAGAAGCAGTTTGCAAGATATTTAATGTTTAAAATGCGGCTCAAAACCAGAATGAGCTTGACCTCTAGCATGAGGAAAGCTTATTCCGCCCTTATTTGCTTTTTTCGCGCCGTTTTCCCACACTTCGAATATTCTATCTTCATACCAGGTTTGAACCCTGTATATTCTAGCCTGAGCCCTCCTGACAGCTGTCCCAGAAAAGGATTGAACTTCACTGCCTCTCCCTTGAACAAATCCAGACTTTCAACTTTTAGTGTTTTGAAGTCGCTAACGGAATTTGAACATCCTGCCGCAAAAACAATAAGACGGTCAGCGTTACCATCATCGGGATAATTTTCTTCATTTATACTTCCTTTTTGTACACCTGATGATCAGAACCAACAGTAACATTATGATTCTGAAAATAGAGTTAACGCCAGCACAGCTCCCATCATATAATCCAACAACATTTTTTCGACATTGTCCATTTCATCATGAATAGAATGCATACCAAACATCTATCTTAAGTTTTTAAAAAAAAGAGCCTCCCCGAAAGAGGGAGGCTCTCTTTAACGTCAGCGCAGCTTATACTGCGGATGACTTATTTTTGAATGGAAGCAACAGCGCCAGCGCCTACAGTACGGCCGCCTTCGCGGATCGCGAAGCGAGTACCTTCTTCGATAGCGATTGGAGCGATCAGCTCAACAGTAACAGTGATGTTATCACCAGGCATTACCATTTCGCTACCTTCTGGCAGGTTGATGATACCAGTTACGTCAGTTGTACGGAAGTAGAACTGTGGACGGTATCCTGTGAAGAAAGGCTTGTGACGGCCACCCTCTTCTTTAGTCAGAACGTAGATTTGAGCAGTAAAGTTAGTGTGTGGTTTAACGGAACCTGGTTTGGAGATTACTTGACCACGCTCGATGTCTTTACGCTCAACACCACGAAGCAATGCACCGATGTTGTCACCAGCTTGAGCGGAATCCAGCAATTTGCGGAACATCTCTACGCCAGTACATACGGATTTGCGAGCTTCTTCAGCCAGACCAACGATTTCAACCTCGTCACCGACTTTAACAGTACCACGCTCAACGCGGCCAGTAGCAACTGTACCACGACCAGTGATTGTGAACACGTCCTCAACTGGCATCAAGAAAGGCTTGTCAGTGTCGCGCTCAGGAGTTGGGATGTATTGGTCAACTTGCTCGAACAATTCAACGATTTTCTCAGCCCAAGGGCCTTCTGGGTTTTGCAGCGCTTCACGAGCAGCGCCACGGATGATTGGAGTGTCATCGCCTGGGAACTCATATTCGTTCAGCAGGTCGCGAACTTCCATTTCAACCAGTTCCAGAAGCTCTTCGTCTTCAACCATGTCACATTTGTTCAAGAATACTACGATGTAAGGAACACCTACTTGCTTGGACAGCAGGATGTGCTCACGAGTTTGTGGCATTGGGCCGTCAGCAGCGGATACTACCAGGATAGCTCCGTCCATTTGAGCAGCACCAGTGATCATGTTTTTAACGTAGTCGGCGTGACCTGGGCAGTCAACGTGTGCATAGTGACGGTTAGGAGTTTCGTACTCAACGTGAGCAGTAGAGATTGTGATACCGCGCTCGCGCTCTTCTGGTGCTTTATCGATTTGGTCAAAAGCGATAGCTGCGCCACCGTATTTTTTAGAAAGAACGGTAGTGATGGCAGCTGTCAGAGTAGTTTTACCATGGTCAACGTGACCAATTGTACCGATATTAACGTGCGGTTTATTACGTTCAAATTTAGCCTTTGCCATTGAACTTAATCCTCCTTAATAGTTAGGAATTATATGTGTGGGCCAGACAAAAGCGTTTAAGCTGATGCCAGGCCAAGTTCACTTTTCAAAGTCTCAAAACAATTAGTTTCCGCCTTTGTTTTTGGAGACAATTTCATCAGAGATCGATCTAGGAACTTCTTCGTAGTGAGAAAGTTCCATTGCAAACACACCGCGTCCTTGAGTACCGGAACGAAGCGTTGTGGAGTAACCGAACATCTCTGCCAAAGGCACCTTAGCACGGATAATTTGTGCGCCTGCACGGGAATCCATACCTTCGATGCGACCGCGACGGGAGTTCAGCATACCCATTACGTCACCCATGTACTCTTCAGGAACTGTAACTTCAACTTTCATGATTGGCTCAAGCAGACATGGATTACATTTATCTTTCGCTGCTTTAAGCGCCATGGAACCCGCGATTTTAAACGCCATCTCGGAGGAGTCAACATCATGGTAAGATCCATCAACGATTCTGGCTTTGATATCAACGAGCGGGAAGCCGGCGAGAACACCGTTCTTCATAGACTCTTCAATACCCGCCTGAACAGCAGGAACATACTCACGTGGTACAACACCACCGACGATTTTGTTTTCAAATATGAATCCTGTACCTGGCTCTTGAGGTTCGAACTCGATCCAAACGTGACCGTATTGACCGCGACCACCGGACTGACGAACGAATTTACCTTCAACTTTAGCAGGAGCACGGAATGTCTCGCGGTAAGCAACCTGTGGTTTACCAACATTGGTTTCCACTTTAAACTCGCGAAGCAGACGGTCAACGATGATCTCAAGGTGAAGCTCACCCATACCAGCAATAATCGTTTGATTTGTCTCTTCGTCTGTGTAAGCGCGGAAAGTTGGATCTTCCTCAGCAAGCTTGGAGAGTCCGATACCCATTTTGTCCTGGTCGGCTTTCGTTTTTGGCTCAATGGCAATCTCGATAACCGGCTCAGGGAAGTTCATGGACTCAAGAATAACCGGATGTTTCTCATCACAGAGCGTATCACCTGTAATTGTGTCTTTCAGACCAACTGCAGCTGCGATATCTCCGGAGTAAACTTCGGAAATCTCTTGACGGCTGTTCGCGTGCATCTGGAGGATACGTCCAATTCTTTCGCGTTTGCCTTTAGTAGCATTGAGCACGTAGGAACCGGAACTAAGAACACCGGAATACACACGGAAGAACGTCAATTTACCCACGAACGGGTCAGTAGCGATTTTGAACGCCAATGCTGCGAACGGTTGATCGTCAGCAGATTTGCGAACAGTTTCTGTTCCGTCTTCAAGAACACCCTTGATGTCTGGAACGTCGATTGGAGCAGGCAGATAATCTATAACAGCGTCCAATACGAATTGCACACCTTTGTTGCGGTAGGAAGAACCGCATACTACCGGGAAGATTTTAACTTCAACTACACCTTTGCGCAGTGCAGCCTTGATCTCAGGGATCGTTATCTCTTCGCCTTCAAGATACTTCATTGTAAGCTCTTCGTCAAGCTCGGCTACTTTTTCAACCAGCTCAAGGCGAAGCTCTTCAACTTTATCTTGCAGATCGGCAGGGATTTCGACTTCTTCCGGTTCTTTACCCAGATCGTCTTTATACTTGTAAGCTTTGCGCTCGACGATGTCTACCAGACCAACGAAGTCATTCTCAGCACCGATAGGAAGCTGAATTGCCACTGCGTTAGCTTGAAGACGATCACGCATGCTTTGAATTACATTCAGGAAATCTGCGCCGATGATGTCCATTTTATTGACATAAGCAATACGCGGAACACCATAGCGGTCAGCCTGACGCCATACGGTTTCAGACTGAGGCTCTACGCCCTCTTTCGCACTGAAAACCCCAACGGCCCCGTCCAATACGCGAAGGGAGCGTTCAACTTCAACTGTGAAGTCAACGTGACCCGGAGTATCAATGATATTGATGCGGTGACCTTTCCATTGAGCGGTAGTCGCAGCGGAAGTAATCGTGATTCCGCGCTCCTGCTCCTGCTCCATCCAGTCCATCGTAGCAGCACCTTCGTGCACCTCTCCGATTTTATGGGTACGGCCTGTGTAGAACAGGATCCGTTCGGTAGTTGTCGTTTTACCGGCATCGATATGCGCCATGATACCTATGTTGCGCGTATCTTTCAAGGAGAACTCTCTAGCCATGATTTTGTCTCCTTTCGTGTTTTAAATCCTACCAGCGGTAATGTGCAAACGCTCTGTTCGCATCCGCCATTTTGTGTGTATCTTCACGTTTTTTCACGGAAGCACCGGTGTTGTTGGATGCATCGATAATTTCAGCAGCCAAACGTTCCACCATAGTTTTTTCACCGCGGTTGCGCGAGTAGTTCACGAGCCAGCGGAGACCAAGCGCAGTACGGCGCTCAGGCTTAACCTCGATTGGCACCTGATAGTTAGAACCGCCGACACGGCGAGCTTTAACTTCAAGCACAGGCATAATGTTTTTAATCGCAACTTCAAACACTTCCATTGGTTCATTACCGGTACGTTCTTTGATCAGGCTGAACGCATCATAAAGAATAGTTTGTGCTACGCCGCGCTTACCATCGATCATGATACGATTGATTAAACGCGTAACAAGCTTGCTATTGTATACCGGATCTGGAAGCACATCCCGCTTTGTAACTGGACCTTTACGTGGCATTGAGGAAGTCCCCCTTTCTTCAAATAGTCAAATTATTTCACACCATGGACAATGTCCAAGTTAGATTACTTTTTCTCTTTCGGACGCTTCGTACCGTATTTGGAACGAGCTTGTTTGCGGTTATTAACACCAGCAGTATCAAGCGCACCGCGAACGATATGATAACGTACCCCCGGAAGATCCTTAACCCGGCCTCCACGAACCAATACCACGCTGTGCTCTTGCAAGTTGTGTCCGATTCCGCCAATGTAGGCCGTTACCTCAACACGGTTAGTCAAACGTACCCGCGCATATTTCCGCAAAGCGGAGTTCGGTTTTTTCGGAGTCATTGTACCTACACGAGTACACACACCGCGCTTTTGCGGGGAGCTTTGTCCGGTTTCTTCACGTCTCAACGCGTTGAACCCTCTTTGAAGTGCAGGAGATTTGGATTTCACAACTTTAGCCTGACGGCCTTTGCGAACGAGCTGATTAATTGTTGGCATGCTGCCACCCCCTTCCTTTAATTCACCATGAACATTGCCTTGCCTTATAAAGTTTAAGCCCACAGACCCAGGCGGTTCATTAAAAAACAAAACAAAAGTTTCTACCAGTTAAACCTTAAAGGAACCGGCAAAAACAGTTCTTTCATTCTTCATCAGGAATCCATGCAGCCATGGCGGCTCCTACTTCAATCCCGCACTTGATGCCGAGATTTTTCATAGTGTCTACCCGGATCACATCGATACCCGCTTGCAAGCTGATTTGCACGACTTTATGCGTTAGTTGCGGGTCTGCATCTTCAGCGACATATATAGCCGCAGCCTCGCGCTGCTCAACTGCCTTGGCTGTCTGCTTCGTGCCAATCTTAAATGCCATGGCAACTCATCCTTATACTATCTAATGTAAAATCAAGTACAGAATAATCCACACATTTAGGCACACTCCGCTATATTAGCATCTCTCATCCCCTGATGTCAAGGGATTTCATGAACCACATATGTGAAGTGTAGCAAACCACTCAATAATACCAGATAAAAGGGATGCAGGTCAAGACAAGCTTCGTCTCTCCCTGCACCCCCGGGAACTGTTACATGATTAGGATTCTACCGGAATGCTTTCAAGCTGCACTTCACCAGCAGCGGTATCCTCTTCCATGCCTGCAAAGCGAACGCTGCGGTAGCGGTTCATGCCCGTGCCTGCCGGAATCAGCTTACCAATAATAACGTTCTCTTTCAAGCCAAGGAGTTGGTCAACCTTGCCTTTGATAGCTGCGTCTGTAAGAACGCGGGTTGTCTCCTGGAAGGAAGCAGCGGAGAGGAAAGAATCCGTCTCCAGCGACGCCTTGGTAATACCAAGGAGTACCGGTTTGGCGACAGCTGGCTCTTTGTCAGTCAGAATCGCTTCACGGTTGGCTGCCTCGTATTCATGAATATCAACGAATGCGCCAGGAAGCAATGTCGTATCTCCGGCATCTACGATGCGGATTTTACGAAGCATTTGCTTGATCATAACTTCAACGTGCTTGTCGTTAATTTCCACACCCTGATTACGGTAAACGCGTTGAACCTCTTGCAGGATGTAGTTTTGAACGCCACGGATACCTTTAATACGCAGCATATCCTTCGGATCGATCGAACCGTCTGTCAGCTCATCCCCGGCTTCAATCTGCTGTCCTTCGGTTACACGGATACGCGATCCATAAGTAACAGAGTATACTTTGGATTCCGCTTCACCTTGAACTTCGATTTCACGGCGGTCTTTCGCTTCACGGATTTCTTTAACGACACCGTCAAGCTCGGTAATAATCGCTTGACCTTTCGGATTCCGGGCTTCGAAGAGCTCCTGAATCCGCGGAAGACCTTGCGTAATATCGTCTCCGGCAACACCACCGGTATGGAACGTACGCATCGTCAACTGGGTTCCAGGCTCACCGATCGATTGGGCAGCGATAATGCCTACTGCTTCTCCGATCTCTACATGTTTGCCTGTAGCCAGGTTGCGGCCATAACAGATTTTGCAGACGCCGTGGCGGGCACGGCAGCTAAGCACAGAGCGAATTTGCAGACGCTCTACGCCGGCTTCAATGATCGCGTCGGCTTTGTTGGAATCAATCAACTCATTGCGGTTGACAATGATTTCGCCAGTTTTAGGGTGGCGAAGCGTCTCGAAGGAGTAACGGCCTTCAATACGGTCGAACAGATCCTCAATAACCTCTTTACCATCCTGAATTTTGCCGACGGAGAAGCCTTTGTCCGTACCACAGTCATCTTCACGAACGATAACATCCTGAGCTACATCAACCAGGCGACGAGTCAGGTAACCGGAGTCGGCTGTACGAAGAGCCGTATCCGCGAGACCTTTCCGCGCTCCGTGCGTGGAAATAAAGTATTCCAATACCGTCAGACCTTCACGGAAGTTCGATTTGATCGGCAACTCGATAATACGACCGGACGGGTTCGCCATGAGACCGCGCATACCGCCAAGCTGTGTAATCTGGGATTTGTTACCCCGTGCCTTCGAATCTACCATGAGCATGATGGAATTATAGCGGTCCATCGATTTCATCAGAATATCGGTAATTTGATCCTTGGCTTTACTCCAGATGCCGATAACACGGTCATAACGCTCTTCGTTGGTAATCAGACCACGACGGTACTGATTCGTAACGACTCTGACCTTCTCATCGGACTCTACAAGAATCTGATCCTTCTCCTGCGGAACGATAACGTCCGAAACAGCGATCGTAATTCCCGCTTTGGTCGAATAAGTAAAGCCGAGTTGCTTGATTTTATCCAAAATAATCGAGGTTTGTGTCGTATGGTAAATACGGAAACACTCGCCGATAATTTGGCCCAGGTACTCTTTGCCGACTGCGCCAGCGGTTGCAAGAGACTGCATAAACTCTTGCAAATCCGTACCTTTTTGGGTAATGAAATATTTTTCCGGAGTTCCGTTCAACAAGTTAGCTTTGGAAGCTTCATTGATGTACGGGAACGTATCCGGGAAGATTTCGTTAAAGATTACTTTACCGACAGTTGTGGCAATCAGAGAATTCTGCTGCTCTTCAGTAAAGGTTTTCTTCTTGAGTACTTTAACTGGAATAACAATTCTCGCATGCAAGGAAACAATACCCCGCTGGTACGCCGAGATTGCCTCGTTAACGGTTCCGAATACGGAACCAGAACCTTTGGCCTCCATGTTATCCATTGTCAAATAGAAGCTTCCCAGAACCATATCCTGTGAAGGCGTAACAACCGGCTTGCCGTCCTTAGGGTTAAGGATGTTGCCTGATGCAAGCATCAGCAAACGGGCTTCTGCCTGCGCCTCAGCGGACAATGGCACGTGAACCGCCATCTGATCACCGTCAAAATCGGCGTTGTACGCTGTACAAACAAGCGGATGCAGCTTGATTGCACGCCCTTCAACCAGGATCGGTTCGAAGGCCTGGATACCTAGTCTGTGAAGCGTAGGGGCACGGTTCAGCAGAACCGGATGCTCCTTGATAACTTCCTCCAGCACATCCCATACCTCAGGGCTTACACGCTCAACTTTGCGTTTTGCACTCTTGATATTATGAGCAAGTCCTTTATTTACAAGCTCCTTCATTACAAAAGGCTTGAACAGCTCTAACGCCATTTCTTTCGGCAGACCGCACTGATACATTTTCAGGCTTGGTCCGACAACGATAACCGAACGGCCGGAATAGTCTACACGTTTACCGAGCAAGTTCTGACGGAAGCGCCCTTGTTTACCTTTGAGCATATGGCTAAGCGATTTCAGCGGACGGTTGCCCGGTCCGGTTACCGGACGACCCCTGCGGCCGTTATCGATAAGCGCATCGACTGCTTCCTGGAGCATCCGCTTTTCATTTTGAACGATAATATCCGGAGCTCCCAGATCAAGCAGGCGCTTCAGACGGTTATTGCGATTGATTACACGGCGGTACAGGTCGTTCAAGTCAGAAGTTGCAAAACGTCCACCGTCCAATTGCACCATCGGGCGCAGCTCCGGTGGGATAACCGGCAGCACATCAAGAATCATCCACCCTGGCTCATTGCCGGAATTGCGGAACGCTTCGATTACTTCGAGGCGCTTGATTGCGCGGTTACGTCTTTGTCCCTGGGCTGTTCGCAACTCTTCCTTCAATGTATCCAGCTCGCGCTCTACATCGATATCTTGCAGCAGCTTCTTAACAGCTTCAGCACCCATACCAGCCTGGAAGCCATAACCGTATTTCTCACGGTAGCTGCGGTACTCCTTCTCGGAAAGCAGTTGCTTCTTCTCAAGCGGTGTATCGCCTGGATCTGTTACGACATAGGAAGCGAAGTAGATGATCTCCTCAAGTGAACGAGGAGACATATCCAGCGCCAGCCCCATGCGGCTCGGGATTCCTTTGAAATACCAGATGTGAGAGACAGGAGCGGCAAGCTCAATGTGACCCATACGCTCACGGCGAACCTTGGCACGCGTTACTTCAACGCCGCAGCGATCGCAGACTACGCCTTTGTAACGGACACGCTTGTATTTACCGCAGTGACATTCCCAGTCTTTCTGAGGTCCGAAGATCTTTTCGCAGAAAAGACCTTCTTTCTCAGGTTTCAACGTACGATAGTTTATCGTTTCCGGCTTTTTGACTTCCCCGCGAGACCAGGAACGAATCTTGTCAGGGGAGGCCAAACCGATTTTCATATACTCGAAGTTGTTAACGTCCAACAAGGAGCAACCCTCCTTAAGTCTGTGTCAGTACACTTTCGTACCCTTGCATCCAAAGCTCTGTTACTCGACGCCTACTTCTGCTCCTTCAAGGTTCAGGTTCAGCTTGTCACCCGTACTATCATCTTCATCATCGATTTCTTTCATTTCGATCTCTTCTTCGTTCTCGGTCAGAATTTTGACATCCATACCCAAGCTTTGAAGCTCTTTAATCAAAACTTTAAACGATTCCGGCACGCCTGGCTCCGGCACGTTCTCGCCTTTGACGATCGACTCATAGGTTTTCACCCGTCCGACTACATCATCGGATTTCACCGTCAAAATTTCCTGCAGGGTATAGGCGGCGCCGTATGCCTCAAGCGCCCATACCTCCATCTCCCCGAAGCGCTGTCCACCGAACTGCGCTTTACCGCCGAGCGGCTGCTGCGTAACGAGAGAGTAAGGACCTGTGGAACGGGCATGAATTTTATCATCAACCATGTGCGCCAGTTTGATCATATACATGACGCCAACTGTAACTTCACGCTCGAACGATTCACCCGTTCTTCCGTCATACAGAATGGTTTTACCGTTGCGCTGCATTCCGGATTCTTCCATTGTATCGAATACGTCATACTCTCGCGCTCCATCGAATACCGGGGTAGCAGCGTGAATACCTAAATGTTTGCAAGCCATGCCAAGGTGGACTTCCAGCACCTGACCGATGTTCATCCGAGAAGGTACCCCCAGCGGGTTCAGGACGACTTCAACCGGCGTTCCGTCCGGCAGGAACGGCATATCCTCTTCCGGCAAAATGCGCGCGATAACCCCTTTGTTACCGTGGCGTCCAGCCATTTTATCTCCCTCGGAGATTTTACGCTTCTGAGCGATATAAGCACGTACCAGCTGATTAACCCCTGGCGGCAGTTCATCGCCATTTTCACGAGTAAATACTTTTACGTCAACGACGATACCATCCGTACCATGCGGCACACGCAGCGAGGTATCACGCACTTCACGCGCCTTCTCACCGAAGATCGCATGCAGGAGACGTTCCTCAGCCGTCAGTTCCGTAACCCCTTTAGGCGTTACTTTACCAACAAGAATATCGCCTGCGCTAATTTCCGCACCAACGCGGATAATTCCGCGCTCGTCGAGATTTTTGAGCGCTTCTTCCCCTACGTTCGGAATATCGCGCGTAATTTCTTCCGGCCCAAGCTTCGTATCACGGGCTTCGGACTCATATTCCTCGATATGAATAGAGGTGTAAACATCCTCTTTAACAAGCTTCTCGCTAAGCAAGATCGCATCCTCGTAGTTGTAGCCCTCCCAAGTCATGAAGGCAACGACAACGTTGCGGCCAAGCGCCAATTCGCCCATCTCCGTGGAAGGTCCGTCTGCAAGGATCGTGCCCTTCTTGACGAACTCGCCCTTGCGGACAATCGGACGCTGGTTAATGCAAGTTCCCTGGTTGGAACGCATGAACTTATGGAGCTTATGCTTCACAAGATCACCGGTGATTTGCTTGCCGTCAACCGTTTCAATGCGGCGAAGCTGAACTTCATTAGCAGTTACACGCTCAATGACGCCATCGTACTTAGATACGATACACACACCGGAGTCCTTGGCGGACTTATGTTCCATACCTGTACCAACAAGCGGTGCCTTCGGAATGAGGAGCGGCACAGCCTGCCGCTGCATGTTCGATCCCATGAGCGCACGGTTGGAGTCGTCATTTTCAAGGAACGGAATGAGCGCTGTCGCCACAGAAACAACCTGCTTCGGCGATACGTCCATATAGTCAACACGCTCGCTCGGCATTGTCAGAATGTTATCCGCCTGCTTGTTATAACGGACGATAACATTCTCTTCCGCAAACTTACCTTCGGAGGTCAGCTGCGCGTTCGCCTGGGCGATAACGTAGTTGTCTTCCTCGTCTGCCGTCAGATAAGCAATTTGTTTAGTGACAATACTCGTCTTCGGATCTACCCAGCGGTAAGGCGCTTCAATGAACCCATACTCATTAATTCGGGCAAATGTAGACAAGGAGTTGATCAGACCGATATTCGGTCCCTCCGGCGTCTCGATCGGACACATACGACCGTAGTGAGAGTGGTGAACGTCGCGGACTTCAAAGCCTGCGCGCTCACGCGTCAAACCGCCGGGTCCGAGTGCGGACAATCTCCGTTTATGGGTCAGTTCCGCAAGCGGGTTCGTCTGGTCCATAAACTGCGAGAGCTGGGAGCTTCCAAAAAACTCTTTAATTGATGCGATAACAGGACGAATATTGATCAAAGCTTGCGGCGTGATCGCATTCGCGTCCTGGATGGACATCCGCTCGCGAACGACTCTCTCCATACGAGAGAGACCGATGCGGAACTGGTTCTGCAGAAGCTCTCCGACAGAACGCAGACGACGGTTGCCCAGGTGATCGATATCATCCGTGCTTCCAACCCCGTGAAGAAGGTTAAGGAAGTAGTTAATGGACGAAATAATATCGGCCGGCGTAATATGTTTAACGGCTTTGTCAATAATACCGTTGGCAATGACTTTGATAATTTTACCGTCTTCGTTCGGCGAGAATACGCTGATGGTTTGAAGAGGAATACTACTAGCATCCATAACGCCGCCGGCGACATGGTATGTCTTGAAGCCTACGTTCTTCTCCAATAACGGCAAAATCTCATCGAGCAGGCGGCGGTCAATCATTTGTCCGCTTTCCGCGAGAATTTCTCCTGTAGCCGGATCTATCAATGTTTCAGCTAGACGCTGATTGAACAGACGGTTTTTGATATGAAGCTTTTTATTAATCTTATAGCGGCCTACATTCGCTAGATCATAACGCTTTGGATCAAAGAAGCGCGCAACAAGCAAGCTCTTCGCATTATCCAGAGTTGGCGGCTCGCCTGGGCGAAGACGCTCATAGATTTCAATCAGCGCTTTATCGGTAGAGTCCGTGTTATCCTTATCCAGCGTATTGCGGATGTACTCGTCATGTCCGAGCAAATCCAGAATTTCGGCATCTGTGCCAAAGCCCAGAGCACGAAGCAGTACCGTCACCGGGATTTTACGCGTACGGTCGATCCGAACGTATACGATATCCTTGGCATCGGTCTCCAACTCAAGCCAGGCGCCGCGGTTAGGAATAACGGTTGCCGTATAAGTCTTTTTGCCGTTCTTGTCGACCTTCGTGCTGAAGTACACGCTGGGTGAGCGCACCAATTGGCTGACGATAACCCGTTCCGCTCCGTTAATAATAAAGGTTCCTGTCTCGGTCATCAGCGGGAAGTCGCCCATAAACACTTCTTGTTCCTTCACTTCGCCGGTCTCTTTGTTAATCAGGCGCACCTTAACGCGCAATGGAGCGGCGTACGTGACGTCGCGTTCTTTTGACTCGTCAACCGAATACTTCGGCTCACCCAAACTGTAATCGATAAATTCCAGCGACAAATTACCCGTAAAATCCTGGATCGGCGAAATATCTTGAAACAATTCGAGCAAGTCACGATCCAAGAACTTTTCATACGATTTTTGCTGAATTTCAATCAGGTTCGGGACCTCTAGCACCTCGTTAATGCGAGCATAGCTTCTGCGCGTGCGTCGGCCATACTGAACAAGTTGTCCTGCCAACTTAACCTCACCCCTCATGTCTGCTTCAACGCTCAAGTCTTGTCAAAACCAAGAACCAGGCGTATACATTTATCACTGTCAACTTATATCAACAGCGCATATGAATAAATAAAAGAAAGCATCTTTGAAAACAGGCACTTTCTTACATCCCAATAAAGAAAAGCCCTTATCGAAGTAGTTCGAAAAAAGAGCATGTTTCTCAGCGGTCGGCGCGGCATAGTTGCCGCATGATCTCATATCAAGTAATTTTGCCCAAAATCTAAACATTATACGTTAAATGCAAAAATTTTATGCATAGTTGCCTCTAAAAAATAGCACTTGACATTTTAGCGAACTAAAGAGTTTTCGCCTATCATAATACTGACATTTTATAATAATACCACAAACAGCAACATGAGTCAAATCTTTTTCGTGCCTACTGTTTGACCGCCCGATAAATCCGATAGCCCTTGTCTTTGGTTACTTCTTCGATCCTCTCAAACAAAGTTTCCAGCTTTGCAAGCGCAGAAGGCGCTCCTTGTTTCTTTTGGATGACCACCCACATCTCCCCACCTGGGTTGAGCAAAGACCATCCCTCTTCAAAAATCTGATGCACTGTTGATTTTCCTGCACGAATTGGCGGATTAGTCAGGATAACGTCGAATTTTCGGTCTTTAACCGCCTCAAACAAATCGCTATGGATAACTGTGGCATTCCGTACCCCGTTTAATGCCGCATTTTCCTTTGCCAGTTCGACGGCCCGCTCATTAATGTCAATCATCGTTACGCTCCCTTGCGGGACAAGCGATGCCGCCGCTATTCCAATCGGCCCGTAACCACAACCAACATCGAGCACCGCTGCCGAAGCATTCAGTGTTATCGATTCGATTAGTACCTGGCTTCCGTAATCAACCCCTGCTTTGGAGAACACTCCGGCGTCCGTTGCGAAACGATATTTTTGCCCCCTCAGAACTGCCTCATGCATCCGACGATCATGCTTTACGCCAGGTTTTTGTGTGTAGTAGTGGTCCGACATAAATTCCCTCCTTTTTGAGGAACAAGCGTAAGCAAACCCCTTGAAGCGAGGCCTCAAGGGGTTTGCTATGAGTTCAAGCTATTACTTCACTTCTACAGCAGCGCCAGCTTCTTCAAGCTTAGCTTTGATAGCTTCAGCATCCTCTTTGGATACTTTTTCTTTAATTGGTTTTGGTGCGTTGTCAACAACGTCTTTAGCTTCTTTCAAGCCCAGACCAGTGATTTCGCGAACGACTTTGATAACGTTGATTTTGGAAGCGCCAGCGCTAGTCAAGATTACGTCAAACTCAGTTTGCTCAACAACTTCTGCTGCTCCGCCGCCAGCAATAACAGCTACTGGAGCTGCAGCAGTTACGCCGAATTCTTCTTCGATTGCTTTTACGAGATCGTTCAGTTCAAGAACGTTCATGCCTTTGATTGCTTCTAAGATTTGCTCTTTACTCATGGTTGAACCTCCATAGTTTTAATTTGAATTGTTATGCAATACAAACATTAAGCTTCTTGCTTTTCAGCAACTGCTTTAACTGCAAGCGCGAAGTTGCGAACTGGTGCTTGAAGCACACTGAGCAACATCGACAGCAAGCCTTCGCGGGATGGAAGATCTGCAAGCGCCTTGATCTGATCCACTCCAACAACTTGACCTTCGAGTACGCCGCCTTTTACTTGCAGAGCCTCGTTCTTTTTCGCGAAGTTGCTCAAAATTTTAGCTGGAGCAACAACATCGTCTTTAGCAAATGCAATTGCAGTTGGGCCTGTCAGAACTTCATCAAGCTGAGTCAGTTCGCTAGCAGCAGTAGCGCGGCGAATCAAAGAGTTTTTCAACACTTGGAACTCAACGCCAGCTTCGCGCAACTGTTTACGAAGTTCAGTAACCTGCGCAACGTTCAGGCCACGGTAGTCGGCAACAACCGTGCTTCTGCTCTCACGCAGCTTCGCAGCAATCTCTTCAACAGCTTGTTGTTTTTCTTGAATGATTTTTGCGTTAGCCAAGCTTTACACCTCCTGTGAAATTTGTACAAACCGTAAAGGTTACCTGATCCGATTCCGTGCATGAAAAAGGCCTTCGCAACCGAGCGAAGGCCATGATTACGTCATGTATCAACGCTGCGCACAGCACTGCTACATAACCTATATATCATAACACCTCGGTAGGAAATTAAGCATATAGCACCTACTGTCTACGGCATGCATGTTCAATTGTTAAAGCGAATTTCTATTAACGGTAAGCAGCTGTGTTAACACGAGCGCTTGGTCCCATTGTGGAAGAAACCGCGATGTTTTTCAGGTAAACACCTTTTGCAGCAGCCGGCTTAGCACGGTTCAATGCATCGATCAGGGAACGAAGGTTTTCGTTCAACTGCTCTTCGCTGAATGATACTTTGCCGATTGGAGCATGGATTTGACCTGCTTTGTCAAGACGGTACTCGATTTTACCAGCCTTAATCTCTTGAACTGCTTTAGCAACGTCAAACGTTACTGTACCAGCTTTAGGGTTTGGCATCAAACCTTTACCCCCGAGAATACGACCCAGTTTACCAACTTCCGCCATCATGTCCGGTGTAGCTACGCAAACGTCGAATTCGAACCAGCCTTGCTGAATTTTGTTGATCATGTCAGCATCGCCCACATAATCTGCTCCAGCCGCTTCGGCTTCCTTCACTTTCTCACCTTTTGCGAATACAAGAACACGTTTGGTTTTACCAGTTCCGTGAGGCAGTACAACTACGCCACGAACAGCCTGGTCTTGCTTCCGAGGGTCAACGCCCAGACGGACGGCAACTTCTACGGACTCATCAAATTTAGCAGATGCTGCTTTTTTAACCAGTTCAATCGCTTGAGGCGGCTCATAAGTTGCTTCGCTGTTGAACAACTTAACAGCTTCTTGATATTTCTTGCCACGCTTTGCCATTTAAAACTCCTCCTTATGTGGTCATAGCGGAAAATCCTCCTAATCGGATGATCCTCCCACGCAAGCGAACACGATTGTTCGCCCGGCAATCACTGCTAAATCAATTAGTCAGTAATTGTAACACCCATACTACGGGCAGTACCTTCGATCATCAACATTGCCGCTTCAACAGAAGCTGCGTTGAGATCGGGCATTTTTTGCTCAGCGATTTCGCGAACTTTCGCACGAGAAACGGAAGCAACTTTCTTTTTGTTCGGCTCACCGGAACCTTTTTCAATTCCTGCAGCTACACGAAGAAGAACTGCTGCCGGTGGTGTTTTTGTTTCGAACGTGAAGGAACGATCCTCAAACACTGAAATAACAACCGGAATAATCAATCCCGCTTGATCTGCTGTACGAGCGTTAAACTCTTTACAGAATGCCATGATGTTTACACCTGCTTGACCAAGCGCTGGACCGATCGGCGGAGCCGGGTTCGCTTTACCTGCTGGTACTTGCAGTTTCACCAATTTGATGACTTTTTTTGCCATGTTGCACACCTCCTTGCCCTAAAGTGTGGTCAGACGGGACAACTTGCGCCTTTCCCTCCCACCATCGCAGCTGCACGGTAGCAAACTGCGACCATCAGAAAACCGGATATTATATCTTCTCCACTTGAGTGTAATCCAGCTCAAGCGGGGTTTCCCTGCCAAACATGTTAACATGAACCTTCAGTTTGCTCTTGTCCAGCAAAATTTCTTCCACTGTACCGACAAAATTAGCGAAAGGTCCAACTTTAACGCGAACCGATTCCTTCAGATCGAACTCGATCACCGGCTTCGGCTCTTCAATACCCATATGCTTCAGAATTTGGTCTACCTCTTCTGGAAGCAAGGCAGTTGGCTTTGAGCCTGATCCTGTAGATCCGACAAAACCTGTTACCCCAGGCGTATTGCGAACAACGTACCACGAATCGTCGGTTTGAACCATTTCAACAAGAACATAGCCAGGGTAAACTTTACGCATGACCGTCTTCTTTTTACCGTCCTTGTTGACGATTTCTTCCTCCATCGGAACGAGAACGCGAAAAATCTTGTCCTCCATCCCCATGGACTCAACCCGTTTTTCCAGATTCGTTTTCACCTTATTCTCATAGCCCGAATACGTGTGAACTACGTACCATCTTTTTTCCATAACAAGCCACCTTTTGACACTTCTTAATCAATCAGCTCGACCAGTCTAGAGATCCCGATGTCAAGAAGCCAAAAGTAAATGCCGACGGCCACAACTGTAACTAGCACTACAATTGTATAGCTTGTCAACTCCTTACGATTTGGCCAGCGAACTTTCTTAAGCTCCGCCCAGCTGTCCGCAAAGAAGGCAAACGACGAGCCAAAACCCTGCTTCATCTTAGCTAGAAATGCCACGTCCACACCTCCATTAACTATCGAGTCTCGCGATGAGGAGTATGCTCGTTACAAAACTTGCAGAACTTCTTCATCTCGATGCGGTCGGGGTGATTCCGTTTGTTTTTGTTGGTCGTGTAGTTCCTTTGCTTACAGTTTGTACATGCCAACGTAATAATTACCCGCATTCAAGTACACCTCCCGAAACTAACCATCTCAATCTCAAAGCATGTCGATCACTTGCATAAACGTTTATGTTGAATCCGAAGATTCAAAACCCGTTCAAAACATATGCATATTTTGGGCTACCTAAAACACTTTATCACAATCGCCATACCATGTCAACGAGAAAGTGGTCCGGACAAATGCCCCTCAGCCCTTGACCTGTCTGCTATCCGAGGCTCCCTGCGTCTCTCAATAGCATTTCCAATTTTCCCTAGTTTTATAGCCTGACAGGATAATTTAGTTGGTCATATGAAATTGAACGAGTGAAATGCTCGTGTGAAAAGTCCTTATACCTAAGACAAAACAAAAAAAGACCCGAACCCGAGCCTTCTGTCTCCATCAACATGGCAGCACAAGCGCGAATCCGCAGAAGCGCGCAGGCTGCATCATTCCAAAATCGCAATCGACGATTACATTCAATTTTCCAAAACAGTTGCTAGCCGGACACATCCCGAATTTCAAGATAACGCTCCAGCTTGCGCTTGACACGCTGCAAAGCATTATCAATCGATTTCACATGCCGATCCAAATCAACCGCAATCTCCTGATAGGAACGTCCGTCCAGATAGAGACGAAGCACCTTGCGCTCCAAATCGCTCAATATTTCAGCCAGCTTATCTTCCAGCCCGACAAATTCCTCTTGATTAATAATTAATTCTTCCGGGTCGGATACACGGGAGCCACAGATGACGTCAAGGAGAGTACGATCCGAATCCTCGTCGTAGATGGGCTTATCCAAAGACACATAAGAATTAAGAGGAATATGCTTCTGCCTTGTCGCCGTCTTGATGGCGGTAATAATCTGTCTTGTTATGCACAATTCTGCAAAAGCTTTGAATGAAGCCAGCTTGTCTCCTTTGAAGTCGCGGATGGATTTGTACAGGCCAATCATGCCCTCCTGAACAATATCTTCCCGGTCGGCTCCGATAAGGAAATAAGAGCGCGCCTTGGCCCTGACGAAGTTCTTGTACTTGTTGATCAAGTACTCCAGGGCTATACCGTCGCCTTCACGGACTGCTTCAACGACATCTTCATCCGTTCTGCAATCATATTCGTGTACATTCAATTCTCTGAGGTCGATGCTCACTAACTATCCCTCCGGCCTGCAAGGCATACATTGCTCTGACCTAGCAACGAATAATCTAGCGTAAAGGTGGCTGCTGCCGTCTGATAGAACTCTCATCGTCCACAGCAAATAAAGCGATCAAAATACTGGTATTTCATAGAAATCAATAATTATACATAGAGTCAGTATACATTATGTAACCTAACCCCGTCAATAAGGAAGCTTTTGAAAATAACCAAAATATACATTTAATTGTATAAAAAGAAAAACCTTATTCTCCTCTGCGCATTTTTTCAAGCCGGCTCCATACATCCAGGCTGACAATGTCATCGAGCGAATTGCGCTTGTTCGTATTCTCTGACTTTACCTTCGTGTTAATCGCCTTCTGGTTCTGCTCAATGTTGATCAGCAGTTCCCGGGCGGATACGCGCAATGCGCCTTTGCCAAAAGCAACGTGCTGCTCAACCAGATCCGAGGTAGCAACATAAATGTTGCGCCCTCTTCTGGTCAGCTCCACCACGAGCCGCTCAATGCATTCGTCGGCTGTCTCCTTCTCCTTGGTATACAGCACAGTCAACTGATGCTGATGGTAGGAAGCGCCAAGCCCCGGAACCTGATGCGCGTCAAAAATAACGTAGATCTGCATCCCTGTAAACCCCTGATAGTCAGCCAGAAGATCAAGCAGACGATCGCGCGCCTCCTCTAGACCAACCTCCTTTAGTCGTTCCAGGTCAGGCCAGGCGCCTATGATATTGTATCCGTCCACAAGAAGGATGTCACGATGCCGGCTCATGACTTACTCACTCTGCACTGCCGGGCTTGTAGCCAACTTTGCCTGGTTCCCCGCCTGTCCGAGCCGCTGCCGTACAACTTCATACATCAATACGCCGGCAGCAACTGATGCATTCAGCGAATTCAGCTTGCCCAGCATCGGCAGTTTGACCAGAAAGTCGCATTTTTCCTTGATGAGCCTGCCCATTCCTTTGCTCTCATTGCCGATAACAAGACCCAGCGGCATATTAAAATTGGCCTGATAGACATCGCCCTTGGCAGCCACATCGGCACCTGCGATCCAAACTCCCTCTTCCTTTAACCGGTCAATCGTCTGAGCCATATTGGTGACGCGGGCTACCAGCACGTGCTCGGCTGCACCAGCCGACGTCTTGGACACCGTTGCATTGAGGGAAGCCGATCTCCGCTTGGGAATGATAACCCCGTGTACGCCCGTGCATTCTGCAGTCCGCAGAATGGAACCCAGATTATGCGGGTCTTCAATCTCATCCAGCAGCAGAATAAGCGGCTCTTCGCCTTTGGAGCGGGCATACGCCAGCAATTCATCTATTTCGGCATAGCGGTATGCCGCAACTTGCGCTGCAACCCCCTGATGCTGTACACCGCCGGACACTTGATCCAGCTTGCGCTTGTCCACATTTTGAATGACGATGCCAAGTTTCTTCGCTTCGGTTATAATCGGGAGCACCGCATGTTTCTGCGCTTGCTCGGCAATCAAAATTTTATTGATCTCTCTGCCGGACCTCAGCGCTTCCAGCACGGGATGCTTGCCTGCAATCCAATCTTCCTGTTTTTCCTGTTCTGTCATGTGTTCTCCTCCTCTTCGTGCGCAGCGGTCGAAGTTCTTTGTATCGCAATGTCAAGCAGCTCATGTATGCGCTCGCTGCGCTGCTGATAGTATAAGTAACCGAACAGGCACTCTAATGCAGTAGCTTGGCGATAATCATGCGGGTCTGCATTTTTCGGCGGATTTCCACTCTTAGCATTGCGCCCACGCCGCACGATGTCCGCCTCTTCTTCCGTAAGCGCCGGCATCAGTCTTTGCAGAAGCGCGCACTGAGCCTTCGCTGAGACCCGAGAGATTGCTTCCTTGTGCAAATGATGCAGCTTGTGGTTAGGCTGTGAAATCAGATACTGGCGAATTAGCAGTTCAAACACAGCGTCGCCGATATAAGCAAGCACGACCGGGCTGAGCTGGTTCGGCTCCTTGGCAGGGGAATGAAACCACAGTCCTGCGCGCGTTTCCTCCACACCTGCCAGAACTCCTGCAACTCTTACATTCTCGTTATCCATCATTTGCGCCGCCAGCGAATACCCTGAGGCGTATCCTCAAGCAGGATGCCTTGGTCTGCCAGCGCATCTCTGATCTCATCGGCGCGTGCCCAATTTTTCGTCCGGCGCGCTTCAATGCGCTCCTCAATCAAGCGGTCTACCTCTTCATCCAGAAGTTCTGGTTGCGCTTGCGGCAGCGGCAGCACGCCAAGCGCATCGTCAAACTTGCGCAGCTTCGCCAACAACGTCTTGAGCACCACCGCTTCGGCAACCTCCCGCTGCAAATACTGGTTCGCTTCATTCACCAGTTCAAAGACAGCCGTAATTGCATCCGGCGTATTGAAATCGTCGCTCATTTTGCTGTGGAAAGCCGCTTCAATCTCCTCAAGCCGCGCCAGCACAGCTTCTCTTGCTTCAAGACCAATAGCGGACGGTTCCTGATGAGCCAAACTACCCAGCGCCTGCAGCCGGTGCTCCAGATTAGCTTCGCAGTTGGCTATCCGATCCACACTGCTTTGAGCTTGCTCTATGGTGAGATCATTAAAGTTAAGCGGGCTGCGATAATGGGTCGAGAGCATAAAGTAACGGATTGCCTGTGGCTTTGCCCGCTCCAGCAACACCCTTACCGTGATGCCGTTGCCGAGAGATTTCGACATTTTTTTATTATCAATATTGATATACCCGTTATGCATCCAGTAGTTGGCCAGCGGATGACCTGTGCAGGACTCCGATTGAGCTACCTCGCACTCATGATGCGGGAACTGCAGATCAGCCCCTCCGCCGTGGAGATCAAGCGTATCACCCAAATATTTGCGCGCCATGGCCGAGCATTCAATATGCCAGCCTGGACGTCCCGGCCCCCATGGACTATCCCACTTGATCTCACCCGGTTTTGCACCTTTCCACAGCACAAAATCCTGGGCGCTCTCCTTCCGCTCGCCGATTTCAATCCGAATTCCCATCTGCAGTTCTTCAATGTTCTGGTGGGACAGTTTGCCGTAGTCTTCGAAGGATGATGTCCGGAAATAGACGTCGCCTTCACTGGCATAAGCTGCACCCTTATCAACAAGCTCTGAGATAAGATCAATAATCTCCGGAATATTTTCCGTGACCCTTGGATTGCCTGTCGCTTGCCTTACTCCCAAAGCGGCAACATCTTCATTGAATGCGTCAATAAAGGTTTGGGCAACTTCCGGCACGGTGGCGCCCATTTGTTCTGCCTTGCGGATCAACTTGTCATCTACGTCCGTGAAATTCATAATATAATTGACTTCATAGCCGCTCAACTCCAGGTAACGGCGCACCGTATCAAAGAAAATCACCGGTCTTGCGTTCCCGATATGAATGTAATCGTAAACGGTAGGACCACATACATACATTTTCACTTTACCCGGCTCCTGTGTAACAAAAGCCTCTTTCTCACGGCTCAATGTATTATAAATATAAACAGTCATTCGTCACTCTCCTCCGCTGCCTACCGGCTGCCTGGCTTTATCCTTCATTCTTTCCACTTGTTCCCTCATCTCATCCAGCTCTGCCTGAAGCTGGCGGCAGGTGTCAACAACCGGATCGGGCAGATGGCTATGATCCAAACGGTCGGCAACCCGTCGGCCGTTGCTCCGCACGATTTTCCCGGGAATTCCGACAACGGTGCTGAACGGCGGCACCTCCCGAACGACAACCGAATTGGCCCCGATACTGGAGCCTTCGCCGACCGTAAAGCTGCCAAGCACTTTCGCACCCGAACCTATGACAACATGAT
The DNA here is from genome assembly GCF_016424485.1 of Paenibacillus roseus. Lineage (GTDB taxonomy): Bacteria > Bacillota > Bacilli > Paenibacillales > Paenibacillaceae > Paenibacillus_D > Paenibacillus_D roseus. Next base: position 86,525 of record NZ_JAELUP010000016.1, on the reverse strand, counting down.
CGCCGATAGTCGGATGCCGCTTGCCTTTCTCTTTCCCCGTTCCCCCAAGTGTAACGCCTTGATAAATCACGACATCATCTCCGATTATACAGGTCTCCCCAATGACAACCCCCATCCCATGGTCGATAAAGAACCGCTCTCCGATTACCGCTCCCGGGTGAATCTCGATACCTGTGAAGAAACGGCTGATCTGTGACACCATGCGGGCCAAGGTGAAGCAGCGTTTCCGGTACAAAAAGTGAGCGATGCGATGCGACCAGATGGCATGCAATCCTGAATACGTGAAGATAACTTCAAACTTGCTGCGCGCCGCAGGATCATTCTCAAAAACGGCCTGAATATCTGACTTGAAACTCCTGAACATCGCACGCCCCCCTTTACAATACGCTTCTTGCCATATACTGTTGCCTCGCTTCATGATGTACAAGCGAACTTTCCAGGAACCAAAACGCAGGCTTCAGCATACAGATCTCTTTTTATATAATAAAAAAACGCCCCGCAGCACTTGGCTGCGAAGACGTATGATCGTGGTTCCACTCCGCTTTCGGGCGAAAACAGCCAGACCTGTTCCGTCCCTTTATGCCCTGTAACGCGGACTTGACGTTGCCGCCTACCCCGAATCAACCAGCCGACTGAGACGGCAAATTGTATTCGGATCGGAGCAAGGCTCCCAGGTGCATTTTTCGTCTTGGGAACTAGACAACTTCCAGCCTGGCGCATCTGAATATACTTCAAGAAGCATGCAGGGTTTCACGCGCCGGTTGTCCTCTCTGAGAATCCCTTCAAAACGTACTTTTCCTGTTCAAAGCCTTCACTATGAAAATGTATCGAAACGCTGTTCATTCTTAATGACCCTAGTATAACTGTTTAGATTAGGGTTGACAAGAACAAACCATCAACCCAGGCGGGTACCTAATCTTGCCAGCACCTTTTGCTTGCCGAGCAAGCGAATGGTCTCATTCAAATCCGGTCCATGAGTCTGTCCTGTCAGCGCAGCACGGATCGGCATAAATAATTGCTTGCCCTTGAAGCCTGTCTCCTGCTGTACCGCCTTGATCATCGCCTTGATTGCATCCGCAGAAAACTCGGCGTCTCCTGCCGCTTCAATCTGGCCGGAGAAAGCCGACAGTACAGCCGGAACTTGTTCTTCGACCAATACAGCTGCCGCCTCTGCTTCATCCGCCGGGCCTTCGCGGAAGAACAGCTCGGTCAGTTCCACGATATCCGCCGCGCTGCGCAGTTTGTCCTGATAAAGCCCAATCAGACTGGTAACCCAATCGTACTCGGCTGTATCCAGCTCTGCACCGACTTTGCCAGCCTTCTGCAGATGAGGCAAGCACAGGCCGACTACGCGGGGCAACTCCGCCTTTTTAAGATATTCATTATTCATCCAGGCCAGCTTCTGAGTATCAAAAACAGCAGGACTCTTGCTCAGGCGGGAAGCGTCGAAAATGTCCGTCAGTTCTTCCCGGGTGAAAATCTCCTGCTCCCCTTCCGGCGACCAGCCAAGCAGAGCAATAAAGTTGAACAGCGTCTCCGGCAAATAGCCAAGATTATCATACTGCTCGATGAATTGAATGATGGACTCGTCACGCTTGCTGAGCTTCTTGCGCTGCTCATTAACGATAAGCGTCATATGGCCGAACTGCGGCGGCTCCCAGTCCAGTGCCTCATAAATCATCAATTGCCGCGGCGTATTGGAGATGTGGTCTTCGCCTCGCAGGACGTGGCTGATTTCCATCTTGTAATCATCGATGACAACTGCGAAGTTGTAGGTTGGGATACCATCTTTCTTCACAATAACAAAGTCGCCCATCTCCACGGTATCAAAGCTGATTTCACCTTTGACCATATCGTTAAAGGTATAACGTCTGCCCTCCGGAACGCGGAAGCGGACACTTGGCACACGGCCTTCCGCTTCAAAGCTGCGGCGCTGCTCCTCGGTCAGATCACGGTGACGGCCCGAATAGCGAGGCGTCTCTCCGCGTGCAAGCTGCTCCTCGCGCTCCTGCTCCAGCTCCTCTTCCGTGCAGTAGCAGTAATAAGCCAGCCCTTTCTCCAGCAGTTCCTCGTAATATACGCGGTAAATATCCAGACGCTCGGTCTGCCGGTAAGGACCGTAACCACCGCCTACATCGATGCTCTCATCCCAGCTAATGCCCAGCCACTTCAAATACGTCAACTGATTTTCTTCGCCGCCCACTACATTTCTCTTAACGTCCGTATCCTCAATGCGAATAATCATCTTGCCGCCATGCTTGCGCGCAAACAAATAGTTGAACAATGCGGTACGCGCATTGCCGATATGTAAATGTCCGGTAGGCGAAGGTGCATACCGTACTCTCACTTCCTGTGCCATTCTCGTTGCCTCCCCTGATTTTTAAGAGTATACGTCCTGTGTGCGCTATTGCACAGAATCAGCCGATACAAGCTTGTGTTCCAAATCATAGCACATCCCTGACAAGACAGACAACCGATTGCGCGGCAATTCCCTCCCCGCGTCCGGTAAAGCCGAGTTGCTCCGTCGTCGTCGCTTTGACATTCACCTGGGAGATATCCGCCTCCAGTGCGCGGGCAATAATTTCCGCCATCTGCGGAATATAAGGCAGCATCTTCGGACGTTGAGCGATAATTGTGGAATCCACATTCCCCAGTTTGTAGCCGCGCTCCTTCACAAGCAACCATACCTGCTCAAGCAACTTCAGGCTATCTGCATCCTTGAACGCTGCATCCGTATCCGGAAAATGCTTCCCGATATCCCCGAGTCCGAGCGCTCCGAGTACGGCATCCGTGATCGCATGAAGCAGCACATCGGCGTCGGAATGGCCGAGCAGCCCTTTCTCATAAGGGATGGTTACCCCTCCGATAATACACGGTCTTCCCTCAACCAACTGATGCACATCAAAGCCTTGTCCTACACGAATCATGGTATAATAAGTCCCCTTCCCCAGCCTATTTCTGTCCGGACAGCCACAGCTCGGCCATCGGCAAGTCTTCGGGCGTCGTAATTTTAATATTCGTATATTCCCCATGCGCGACGGCTACCTGAACTCCGATTCTCTCCACAGCCATCGCGTCATCCGTGCCCAGAAATCCGTCTGCGGCGGCACGCTCAAGCGCATCGACAATCTGGGCACGCTGAAAAGCCTGCGGTGTCTGAATCGACCACAGACTTTGCCTGTCCGGCGTACCGGTAATCACGCCCTGATCATTCACTTGTTTGATTGTATCCTTCACAGGAACAGCGAGTACAGCTGCGCCATGCCTGTAGGCTGCCTGACAGCAGCGGGTTACCGCTTCCCGGCTCACCAGCGGACGCACGCCGTCATGAATCATGACCCAGCGGGAATCCAGTTCCTGCAATCCGCGGTAGACCGAATCCTGGCGCTCTGCGCCTCCGGCTACAACTGCCTTGACCTTGGTCAGCTTGTAGTCAGTCACATAGGAACGGCAAAGCCCCACATCCTGTTCTCCGACAACAAGGACAACCTCGGCAACCTCTTCAATCTGTTCGAACTTCTCCAATGTATGTACGAGTACCGGCTTGCCGCATAGCGGCAAGTATTGCTTGCTCTGAATGGTCCCCATTCGGGTCCCTTTGCCGGCGGCAACAATAACTGCGCCCCAAGCTTCCATTATCATCTTTCATTCCCTGCCTTACTGCCAGGCTGATGAAGCAGCATCCGGAGACTCAAGCCTGCTTACAACCGCAAGCCCGCTATCTTGGACACCGCTTCTCCCTGATTATGGTCGTGTTGACTTTATCATACCACAATCACAGACACTATTGGGCTTTCTCCAGCAGCTTTGGCTTGGCAAAAATCATGCGGCCGGCAGAGGTCTGAAGCACACTGGTCACTAAAACTTCCATGGTCGTACCAATAAATTCGCGTCCGCCCTCGACAACAATCATTGTGCCGTCATCCAAGTAAGCAACACCTTGGCCATGCTCCTTGCCATCCTTAATAACCTGAACTACAATTTCTTCGCCGGGCAGCACGACAGGCTTCACCGCATTTGCCAAATCATTAATATTGAGTACGGATACGCCTTGCAACTCACACACTTTGTTCAAATTGAAGTCATTGGTCACAACCTTGCCTCCAAGCGCCTTCGCCAGCTTCACCAGTTTGCTGTCCACTTCCCCTATCTCCTCATAATCACCTTCGTAGACAAGGACGCGGACATCCAGTTCCTTTTGAATTTTGTTCAAGATATCAAGCCCCCGACGGCCGCGGTTGCGCTTGAGCAGATCGGATGAATCCGCAATGTGCTGAAGTTCCTCCAGTACAAATTCGGGAATAACCAGCGTGCCTTCAATAAATCCGGTTTTGCAAATATCCGCGATGCGGCCATCGATAATGACGCTGGTGTCCAAAATTTTATGTTCTTCAAACCCGACTTCCTCAGAAATCGACTGCTTTGCCACCCGGATATCCAAAAAATTGCTGTAGCCAGCCGCCAGCTCGTCCTTCTTTAATCCGCCGATTCTCATACCTGCATAGCCGAAGAACAGTGTCATGACTGCAGGAAGCAGCCGTCCCACCCCCTCCAAACCGGCTACTGCAGGATATAGCAAAGCGGCAATTGCAAGTCCTGCTACCAGACCGGCTCCCCGGGAAATCAGCTCGGACATCGGCAATTCAGCCGTACTGTCCGCCATTTGCTTCAACAGACGAATGACGGGTTCAGATGCTAAAGTAGCTGCAATCAGCCCGGCAAACATGCCAATTCCGATACTGGAGTAGTATAACCCGCTGTTTTGCAGTATCGCGAGCGACGGGTCCATCCAGACCCCCTGGCCGCCAAATCCATGATACAACTCTGCACCTGCGTATCCGCCTGTAATAATTCCAAGAATTTGTATGATTCGTTTTAACACGACGATCACCTCCATTACAATTATGGTCCAAATAACGGAAGGCTAATCGTGTCTTTCAAGAATTTTCCATACATTATTTTCAGACTACTCTCTGCTGCTTAACTTCAATAATTATATATTTTGTCAATTCGGGTTTTCATAATTTATAATAGAAGCAGGTCAGTAAATTTGAAATGAGGTGGAGTATTGAACGCGCCTACACTGGAACATCTCCAACAGCAAGTATCCGAACTGCTGCTTCGTCATCGCAGCCTGATGGATGTCATGTCCAAGTATGGACAAACCGGAGCAACCGTTAATCGCGCCGTCACTAAAGCTGTTACCGAATGCGGTTGTATACAACTTCACGCCAAAAAGCAAAATTTCACCGACGAAATAGGTTTGCAAGAAGCCAAAAGCAATGTAGAGAATCATCTTTCCGGCCAACTTTGTGAGCATTGCAGGGATGCCATTAAGGATGAACTGGGCCGAAATCTGTTCTATATGTCCGCCTTGTCCAATCTTCTTGATATTAATTTGAATGATGTGGTGGATCACGAAACCCAAAAATGCACCACGCTGGGCCTTTTCAAACTAAGCTGAGCATACCTCCCTCTTATGAGCTTTGGAATATTTTCAAAAAAAAGACCGCAGAATCACTTATCGCGATTCTGCGGTCTTTTCCGTCATTTGAAAATTCACGTGTAGATTTAATTTTTAAACACTCTGATCCGAGGATACCGTCTCCTCGGAACTTTGGCGCTTCTTGCGTCTGAGCCTTAGAATACCAAGCTTAGCGTTTTTTTTTAAGCCGTACAGCGCGTATAAAACCAGCGGTACAAAAATAATTTTTGTCAGATGCTCACGGTACATCAAGCCCAGTACGACGGCAATAATGATGATAAGCGGAATCAGCCAGAGCGAGCCTTTGGGCAACCCGACCTTCTTGAAACTTGGATATTTAATGTTGCTCACCATTAAATAGGAGAGCGCAAGGGTACTGATCAGCAGCACCGCAACCGGGATATCTTTATAAAACAGCGCCAGCGTACATAATACGCCGCCAGCCGCGGGAATCGGCAACCCGATAAAATAGCCAGGCGTGCCGGACACTACGTTAAATCTGGCCAGCCGCAGTGCGCCGCATATCGGGAACAAAGCCGTCACGATCCATGCAGCAGCAGCATTCAGATCCTGAAACGCAACTACATACATAATAAATGCGGGAGCTACGCCAAAAGAGATAACATCCGAAAGAGAGTCAAGCTCCTTCCCGAACTCACTCGTCACATTCAACGCCCGGGCAACACGCCCGTCCACACCATCAAGCAGCATTGCAATGATAACCATAATTGCCGCATATTCGGGTTTCTCATTGAACACCAGAATAATAGCAACAATACCTAAAAACAAATTCCCAACCGTAAAAAGACTCGGTATCGATTTTGTTATCATCAATTCCACCTCATCTTTACTATGCCCATTACGTTATTAAGGTATCGAACAATTTTTCCCACCTGTATTTGGACCATTCTAACATTGTATGGGATTTAAATTTGTCTGTCAATCAACACTTGATCCTGAATTCGCTTCATGCCTTCTTTGATCGCTCTCGCTCTGACTTCTCCAATACCGTCCACCTCATCCAGTTGATGGATGGTGGCTGCAATAATATTGGGCAGATGACGGAACCGTTCAACCAAATTATGAATAATGACCATAGGCAGACGCGGAATTTTATGCAACAGACGGTAACCGCGCGGCTGTATGGACTCCTCTGTAACCGACGCCGTATACGGATAGCCAAGCAGACGGATGATATGATGAATATCCAGCAGCTCTTCGGAGCTGATTTTTTTCAAGGCTGCGCGAATTTCTTTAATTTTATCGTCATGGTTATCCTTGGAGTAATCCTTAAGCAGGAACCATGCATCTTCTTCAACACCGCCTACCAATTCCTCCATTTGCATGCTGATCAGACGGCCTTCCGTTCCCAACTCATTTACATAGCGGTTAATTTCCGTTTTGATTCGCAGCACCATTTCCACGCGCTGAATTACATTGGCGACCTCCTGCAGCGTCACCAGCTCTTCAAATTCGGAAGCGGACAGGTTGGTAAAGCTTTGACTAAGCACCGCTTTATATTTCTCCAATGTCTGAATCGCTTGGTTCGCCTTGGTCAGGATAACGCCGATTTCCTTCAGCGAATACCTCATGTTGCCTTGATATAAGGTGATAATATTTCTTCTCTGAGAAATCGAAACGACCAGCTTGCCTATCTGCTTGGCTACACGCTCAGCTGTCCGGTGCCTGATCCCGGTTTCGATGGACGGAATCGTGCTGTTTGGGATCAATTGCGTATTGGCAAAAAGAATGCGCCGGAAATCCTCGCTCAAAATAATAGCGCCATCCATCTTCGCAAGCTCATACAGATTATTAGGCGTAAAATCGCAATTGATGGAGAAGCCTCCATCGACAAGCTCCATTACTTCTGGACTGTAGCCGACCACGATCAATGCACCCGTCTTTGCCCGAAGTACGTTTTCGAGCCCCTCCCGGAAGGCTGTCCCGGGTGCAACCAAAGGCAGCAGCTGATTCATAATTTCTTGCTGGTTCAACTCTTTCACGTTTTTGGTCCCCCTTCTAGCTGAGTGCCGCTGCAAGCGCCTCGGATACAGTACTCACACCAACGATTTCAATCCCTGCCGGAGGTCTCCAGCCCTTGAGACTGTTCTCCGGCATAATGACACGCTTGAAGCCAAGCTTTTCCGCTTCTTTCACCCGCTGTTCGGCTCTGGACACTGCCCTCACCTCGCCCGTCAGTCCCACCTCGCCGAAAATCACATCATAAGGCTTGGTCGGGACATCGCGAAAGCTTGATGCCAGGCTGACGGCTGCAGCCAAATCAACCGCAGGCTCATCCAGCTTGACTCCGCCGGCAACATTCAGGTAAGCATCCTGATTTTGCAAAAACATACCCATGCGTTTCTCTAATACTGCAATAATAAGGGCCATACGGTGATGATCAATCCCTGTGCTCATACGACGGGGGGACGGAAAATTGGTCGTAGCGACAAGCGCCTGAAGCTCAACCAGAACCGGTCGCGTCCCTTCCATGCTCGCAACAACCGTAGAACCGGACACACCAAGCGGGCGCTCGGACAAAAACAATTCGGAAGGATTCACCACTTCCCGCAGGCCGGACTCCATCATTTCAAAGATACCGATCTCATTAGTCGAGCCAAACCGGTTCTTCACAGCCCGCAGCAGACGATAGGAATGATGCCGCTCGCCTTCGAAATACAACACGCAGTCAACCATATGCTCCAGAAGCCGTGGCCCCGCTATCGCGCCTTCCTTAGTAACATGACCTACCAGAACAGTGGCAATTCCTTTCACTTTGGCAATGCGCATAAAATGGGCCGTACACTCCCTGACCTGTGCCACACTGCCCGGGGCTGATTGCACCGAGGGCTCATAGACGGTCTGAATCGAGTCAATAACCAGCAAATCGGGGGAGATCGCCTCGATCGCCTCATCAATCAGCTCCAGGTTGGTCTCACACAGGACATAGAGTGTTTCGGAAAGCGCACCGAGCCGGTCTGCGCGAAGACGCGTTTGTCGAACCGACTCCTCGCCCGAAATATATAGGACGGTTAGCCCTTGGGCGGAAAGCGCATGTGAGGTTTGCAACAGGAGTGTTGATTTGCCGATGCCGGGATCACCGCCAACCAGAATCAGCGAACCCGGAACAACACCTCCGCCCAATACGCGATTCAACTCTCCAAGGCGAGTTTCAATTCTTGGCTCCTGCCCACCTTCTATATTTATGATAGGAAGCGGCTTTTCTTTCGTCCCCTTGAGGGAAGTTTTTAAGCCTTGTGTACGGACAGTCGTTTCTTTCTCTTCAACCATTGTATTCCAGGAGCCGCACCCCGGGCATTTGCCCAACCACTTTGGAGATTCGGAGCCGCACTCCGTACAGCAAAATTTTATTTTTATTTTAGCCATCAGAGGCTCCTTTAAACACTGGATTTTGATGATCAAGCTGTTCAGGCAGGCGCAACGTAAAGATGCTGCCCTGATTTTCATGACTAGTCAATTGAAGGGAACCGCCTAGCAGCCTGGCAAGCTGCAAGCTGATCGACAGACCAAGCCCCGTACCACCGTAATTTCGGTTAATCGCCCCATTTGCTTGATGAAAAGCTTCAAATATAACCGCCTGCTTATTTTGCGGGATGCCAATACCCGTATCCATTACTTTAAACACTACATAAGGAACGCCCTGATCTGCAGTACGCTCGACGAGAAGGGTTACTCCTCCCTCGTCTGTAAATTTGAATGCATTCATCAGCAAATTTCGCAATATCTGGTTCATTCTCAACGCATCTGTCTCAAGCATATCGGGAATATCTGGCCGAATCTCAAGCTTGAAGCTTAATGATTTGGCGGCTGGTACCGGAGCGAGCTGATCATAGAGCAGCTGCATCGTTTCCGCGAGCGGTACCTGCTCAACCAGGATGTCCATTTTTCCGGCTTCAACTTTGGACAGATCAAGAATGTCATTGATTAGCGTCAACAGCTCATTTCCTGCAGAGTGGATAATATCGGCGTATTTGCTTTCTTCTCTGGCAGCGCCGCTGGAATGTTCGTCCTCCAGTCCATCACTTTGCTCCTTGATCATCTGGGAGAGCAAAATAATACTATTTAGAGGCGTTTTCAGCTCATGCGACATATTGGCAAGAAACTCGGATTTGTACCGGGAGCCTTTCAACAGCTCACTCGCCTTAATCTCCAGTTCCCGCTTGGCCTTGCGCAGCTTCTTCGCCTGTCTTCTCAGCAGTATATTCATTTGGTGAAGGTCCGCCATCCGCTGCTGCTCCAGGTAGAAGTCACGAACAATGAACACAAACATCGCTGTAAGCAAAATTCCCAGCGGGTATATAATCCAGGCAATTTGCGATAAGTAAGTCCAAAAAGGGATAACTCCAAAAATGCCAATATTGATGACATTGAGTGTATTCAGCATTAGAATGGCGATTAGAGCTTTTGTCCGAAAGGTATGGGTGGATTTCGAGAAATAGGATACCAAGAGAGCGGCTACAGCTCCCATCAGGGTCATATTGATCAGCCCTGCAAAGGCAGCGTCGTTCACCCCGAAAGTAAGCCGGGCCAAGCCGATACCACCGCCGATCGCTACTAACAGCAGCGGTCTTTGGTAGACAAGAGCGGCAATTACAACCGGAATAAAACGCAGATCGAACAGCACATCTTCAGTCAGTTGAAGGCCGAAAAACATGGTTATCCAGCCTGCGAAAATAAATACAGCTACAGAAGCAATCATGCGATTGCGCGGGGATGTCCGGTAGAACAAATATTTGTAAATTAAATTAAGCAAATAGCCGAAAGTAATAAGCAAACTAATATGCACAAAGAACACTTTGGAAAACTCCATAACGTTCCTTTCCCGTTCGTTTACGACCATTAAAGGTCTGCATGAGACAACGAATACGTTCGATGGGAGCCTGCAAAACAGCCTTCTCTTTTAACTATCGGCTCCTCAACCTGTTTTTTGCAGCAGTTGCTACGACTACTGACGCTATCCTTCTATTGTACACTAAACCAATTAATGTTCCAGCAATGCACAGTAAAATTGAGTCTAATGGCATGTGTCTGTGCATAACGTGCAGTTCTGCTCGTCCTGAATCGATAATTTTAGTTTGTCCTGACCGGACAACACCGCATCTTTCCTTGGTCTACGAAGGTTCGTTCCCTCATAAATTTGGGTTAGAAATCGAAATGAGGTGACAGATACTTGTTTACACGTATAAATAAGCTGCAAATTGAGCTGCCTCCTTCAACGTATCCTGACGCCAACGCCGCTGCTGCTACACAAGAGTTAATGGGTGGCAGATTCGGAGAGATGTCTACCCTTAACAATTATTTATACCAGTCCTTTAATTTCCGGGGTAAAAACAAGCTCAAACCCTTTTATGACCTTGTTGCCAGTATAACCGCCGAAGAAATAGGACACGTCGAGCTCGTCGGAACAACGATTAATCTCGTTCTGACCGGAACGACCCGACCCGGAAAGCCGGATTCAACCCCATTAAATGAAGGACTCGACAAACGTAATTCCTACTTTTTTATTCAGACGGCGCAAACCTCCTTGGCCGGGGATTCCATGGGGCAGCCGTGGCGGGGAGATTATGTATTCAACAGCGGCAATCTGATTCTTGATTTGCTGCACAACTTTTTTCTGGAATGCGGAGCAAGAACCCATAAAATGAGAGTCTATGAAATGACCAATCACCCTGTCGCAAGAGAAACAATCGGCTACTTGCTTGTGCGCGGCGGCGTACATGTACTCGCTTATGCAAAAGCATTGGAAATCGCTACAGGTGTCGATATGACAAAGCTGATTCCGATACCCAATCTGAGCAACCGCAGCTTCGACGCGACAAGAAAGTTTGAAAACATGGGGCTTGGCAACAAGCTGTTCACCTTTAGCATGGATGACTACCGGGACATTGACCAAATCTGGAAAGGAAACCATCCGGAGAACGGGCAGGAACTGGAGGTCGTGATCGGTACCCCGGAGGGCTGCCCTGTACCTGATCTAAAGGAACTGCCGGAGGAATTTGCGCCCGGAATCTCGGCTGAGGATTATATCGAAATTGTGAAACGTCTGCAGCGAGGAGCCGGGCTAAAGCCTGATTAAAAACCGGTTCAAAGGGTAATAGTTTGTTAATTATTTGTTAGCAAATGCAACACTCTTCTCATGCGCCCTTTATAAAAAGCTAAATGATTTCCCGTATAATAAACGTAAAGAAACGGAGGTGACGCGTGATGGTTAAAATGATCACGTTCAAAAACAAGTCGATACCGGTCTATCTCGCTTACGACCATTCTGAATATTTGGATCTGCTGAATGCCAAGCTCGGAGAGATGTCGCTGCAGTTTGATTTTTATAAAAAGTGGAAACGAATAAAATCTGTAGAATTAATTCGCGACGTTGCCATTTTAAAATATACGGACGGAACGAAGCTCTACCTTGAAGTATCGTAATCTTGACGCTTCCCTGTTCAAAGACTCGTCCGCTCGCATGTATTCCTCCAAAAAGCTCACTTGCCGGAAGACGGCTGCCTCATTAGGCCATCTGTCGAAAGTGAGCTTTAGGTTTGCTTATACTTCAGGAAGCATATACTTGTAGCCTACTCCCCATACTGTTCGGATAAATTTCGGCTCTTTGGCATTCCGCTCGATCTTTTTGCGCAAATTGACAATATGCACATCAATCGCTCTGTCCGTCACGAAAGATTCATCGCCGCGAATCGCATTGATCAAATCCTCTCGACTGAACACCCTCCCCGGTTGAGAGATGAACATCCGCAACAGCTCGAATTCCGAATACGTCGTTTCAACCCGTTCACCTCGGACTTCAACCGTGCGCTTCTGTTGGTCCACCACAACCTCGGCTGCAGGCAGAAGACTAGCTGCCGCAGTACTCTCTTCCACCATGAAAGGCATCCGTTCAGCCGATAGTGTCTTGGCCCGGCGAATCAGTGCGTAGACACGAGCTGTCAGCTCGTGCAGGCTAAAAGGCTTGCATAAATAATCATCGGCTCCCGCTTTCAAAGCTTCTACACGCTCGGAAACCTCGGTTTTCATAGAAACGACCATAATCGGAACATCCGAACGACCGCGCATCTCGGTACAGAGTCGGATACCATCCCAATCAGGCAGCATCAGATCCAGCAGCACAATATCCGGCGCATACTCGGCAAGCAGCCGCAGACCCTCTAAGCCTGTATGTGCCTGCTGAACGAGATAGCCTTCCTCCTGCAAATAAATCGAAAGCATATCCCCCATGATGGGATCGTCTTCAACAATCAATATTTTGTGCATGTTAAATCCCCCTTGCTAAAGAGGCTGACAATCGCTTTAAATTGGACCGAATCACTTCGAAGTCCGGGAACAAGCAATCGGAGGAACCCTTCACTCGCAAGCCCTGCTCCACATTTATCTTACTATATGCGGCGGAGGGTCACAATAAATCGTTAGTAATCTGTTAGGGGGACTATCGCAGCAAGTTACTCCCGCTCCTGGTGGTCATCATAGCTGATATTCGAAAATCGTGAGCGGCTGTGGTATGCTTCATGTAGAACGCCGAATAAGGAGGATCATGCCATTATGAGCAACTATGCTGTTCACAAGCTGGATCATACATTCACCATTTATCAATTGACGGAAGCAGACACTGACTCTTCTGTAAGCATCTGTCCAGATCGGGGCGCCATAGCTACCCAACTGAGGCTTAGGGGCAAGGAGTTGTTCTATCTCGACAAAGCAACCTTCATGGACCCGGTGTCCAACATTCGCGGAGGAAACCCGATTCTGTTCCCGATCAGCGGCCAGTTGACGGATGGACAATATGAATGGGAAGGCCATACATATAGCATGAAAAACCACGGTGTCGCCCGGACTAACCATTGGGAAGTCGTATCTTTCGGCACCGATGGAGCAGCAAGCCTGACCGTACGCCTGCACAGTGACGCCTCTACTCTTGCGTCGTATCCATTTGAGTTCGAGTTGGAATTTACGTATATCCTGCAGGGCGGCAAGCTCCGTCTGGAACAGCAATACCGCAATTTATCCGGCAAACCGATGCCGGTCTACGCCGGGTTCCACCCTTATTTTGCAACTGCAAACAAAGAGCTTGTCTATGAAACGGATGCAACGGTCTATCTGGACTACAACGACGGAGAAATTAAACAGATCGATCACGCGATTGATCTGAGCGGCAAAGTTGAATCACTGACGCTGCTGGATGCCCGCAAGCCTCAAATCTCCTTCTCCCTTGCCGAGGATACTCGTATCAAGTTGTCCTACAGCGATGTGTTTAAATATGTCGTCCTTTGGTCGGTAGAAGGGAAGCCATTCGTATGTGTAGAGCCATGGATGGCCAAAACACATGAGTTGAACCGGAAGGAAGAGTTGCCGTTTATTGAAGCCGGGAGTACGCTTGAGGCGTGGCTGGAGATTGCCAGCGAGTAGCTCGTTTTTTACTCCCAGTAGCTAAAGGCTCGAGAAAGAAGGGGTATCTTTCACCTGCCATCATCACTTGGCCGGGAAAGATACCCCTTTATTTTCGAATTTCGATCGGTACAATATGCGAGCATGTCTGCCCTACATGGAGGAAGTCGTGTCGCGGCTTTTGGCCGCAGGCTTGCGGGCAAACAGCTCGATCAAGCTGGCCGGCTTAGCTGCCGCATAGTAACCTGAGCTTTCATCTGGCGCCAAAATAATACCCAACTGATGATGCTCCCCGGCAAAGCGGGCACGCTGCAAAAACTTGCTATGCCCCTCATGATTGATAACCTCCAGTTTGCAGAAGGCAGAATTAACGTGCAGCGCCCGGTGGAAAACATCCGGTGTCTGTGTTGTATACCCATTGACCTTGTATATAATCTCCCCAGGCACAATACCAAGCGCCTCCGCAGGGGAACCCGGCACGACCGCCAGTACTCTGAGCCCTTGATCACTATGCACATAGTACGGACTCCGTTTTTGTTCGGCAGCTGCGCTAATCCAGCCAATCGCTTCATGCAACAGCAGCGCGCAAAGCGCTGCAACCAGAGTCAGCGGCGGCCACCAAGCGGCTACGGCGGCTACGGCGCCTAGTATCAGGCTGTAATAGAGCAGCGCTTTTGCAGTTTGACGGGCACGCTGCTCAGGCAGAAGGGAACGTGTCAGTTCACTGAACCCGACAACCATCGGAACACCAAGCATGGTCCAGCTTCCTGCCAAGGCAGTTCCGCCTAGCAAAGGGGCCCAGGGCAAAATAGCGTCGGCACCAGTCCCTGCTTGGGCAGGAACAAGCAGCAGCAGCGGAATCGGCCAATAGCCTTGCAGTTGATAGCCGCCAATCAACTTCCCGCGCTTGCCCGCCAGAAACAGCGGGCTGGCTAGCTCCGTACTCTGCAGACGCACGAGCCATGCCTCTGCCAGATGCAACAGCGCGATCAATATCAGCAGACCGGGAATGTCCAGACTCTGCAAAGATTCGACGAAGGGAGCAGCCGCCTTCCCCAGCGCCTGGGGTTCCAGCCATCCTGCAACGGAGTGGAGGATGCCGATGATCCCCGCACTATAGGCAAAACATAAATACCGAACTCGAAATAGCACCAGAATGCCTGCTACCGCCCACAGCCAGTAAATGGTCTGCATGGTAACCGCGGCCCCTAATCCAAAGGAGAGAAGCGATACACAAGCACCTACGGCCAACCCGAGCAGCATGGCGCGCAGCAACAACAGCGGCCAGACATGCAAGCGGACATGAAACAATTTGCGTTCCGTCCGGGTCTGCCTGAGGAATTGCAGCACCATAAGCAGCACGGCAATGTAATAGAAAGGCTGCTGCAACAGCCCCAATGCTGCTACGCCTGTCTGCCGCAATATTTCAAAGGTCAGTTGCATCTGTTCACTCCCTATCCAGCATAACGGCTTTGCCGTCATTTGACGGGCAAAAGCTTGTATTTTAAAAAAGAAGGCTGAACCGCCGCCTTTCATCAAGGCAGCAGCCAACCTTCTACTCATTCGACGCACCCGCATCAAAATCCTGCCAATGCTCTAATGTCCTATTTTTCCCTTAACCTCTTCAATCGCCCGAATCAGTTGAATATCATTGTCCTCGTCACGAACAAATTCGATCAACTGCTGTTCCAGCTTTTCAGCCGATGTTCTGTCTAGCTTCCCGGTAACCGGCAGCCCTTGATTGGTCTGGAATGACCTGAGCGCCGTTTCTGTATCCTTGCTGAAGTAACCATCCTTACGGTCTACCTTATACCCCAGCCCGCCAAGCATTAGCTGCATACTGCGCACTTCTTCGCTCAGCATGTCTTTGGTCAGCACCTTAGTCTTCGACAGGCGAGGAGCGCTGTAATAATCCGGAGGGGACACCTCTACATTAGGCTTGATCCCTTTCTCATGCACCCAATTGCCGTCCGGGGTGAGCCATTTGGCAATCGTCATTTTTACCAGGCTGCCATCCCCAAGCACCTTGTTATAGCTCACTTGGACTGTCCCTTTGCCATAGCTGGTCTCGCCTATAACAACCGCCCCGGCCCGCTCTTTCAGTGCCCCTGCCAGCACCTCGGAAGCGCTGGCGCTGCCTTTGTTGATCAGAATGGCGACCGGATATTTGCGTCCGGTTCCCTTGGACAAGGTCTGCTCCTTGGTTCCGCTCTTTTCCTCCACTTGTACAATCGGCTGTCCTGACGGAACAAACGGCTGTGCAATGGACACTACGACCGGCAGCACCCCGCCCGGATTGTTGCGGACATCAATGATAAGCCCCTTCATCCCCTGCTTCTCCAACTGCTCCAATTCGCTCAGGAAACGCTCCCCGGTGTGCATGGAAAATTGGCGAATCTCGATCTTTCCAACACCGCCCTCCAGCATTTTCGCATAGACGGTTTCGACATCAATATCCTCACGTACTAGCACAAGCGATATCGGTTGTGCTACGCCGCTGCGTCGAATTTGAAGTTTGGCCTTCGTTCCTTTCGGCCCCCGAATTTTGGCCACCGCTTCATTAAGCTGCAGACCTTCGAGACTTTCACCGTTTACGGACACCAGCACATCCTTTGGCATCAAACCTGCTCGTTCCGCCGGGGAGTCCTTGATCGGGGAGACAACCGTAATATTGCCGTTATCGATCATCACCTCCGCGCCGATTCCTGTGAAGGAGCCTTCAATCGACTCGGTGAACTGCTCTGCCGTCTCTTTCTCCATGTAGGAAGAATAAGGATCACCAAGAGCGGATATCATGCCGTTAATTGCGCCGTCGACTACTTTCTCGCGATCCACGCTCTTGTAGTATTTCGTTTCAATTAGGGACAATACTGCGCCGAGCTTGCTTTCCTCTTGCCTGGTCAATCCTTGAGATTGACCGGACGGCAATGCGGATACCAGCCCTTTGCCGCTGCCAAGTCCGCCAAGTACCAGACGATCTGCCAGCACCAGTGTGGCCAGAACCGACGCCACCATTGTCAGCAGAACAAATACAAGCACTGTCCGGCCTTTAAAATTCATCGTTCTACACCCCACCTATCCTACCGGTTTATTCATCCATGCTAGTATATGACAAGCCGCTCGGAATTATTTGCCGTTTCCGGCCGAAGCAGGGGGAGCAATTGGCATTTTATTATGAATACACTGCATTTACCGAATATAGCTCATCGGATTTTGCGGCTTCTCGTTCTTTCTCACTTCGAAATGAAGATGATTGCCTGTCGAGTTGCCAGTCGTTCCGACTTCAGCAATTTTTTGTCCGCGTTTTACATTTTCGCCAGCTTCGACTTTTATGCCTCCGTTGCGAATATGCCCATAGAGCGTCCACAGGCCATTGCCATGATCGATAATAACGGTATTGCCATAACCACTGGTCGCTTGAGCCACCAGAACTACACCGGATTCTGCCGCATAGATTGCCGTTCCCGCAGGAGCCGGGAAGTCAACGCCCTGATGCATCTTGCCTTTTTCCCCGGTAATCGGGTGTGTACGCGGCCCGAAGCCCGAACTGATCCGATAGCCATCTCCGATTGGGCGCAGCAGCTTGCCGCCGGACTTGTAATGGGACTGTACGCGATTACGCTGCTTCTCCAGGTCCGAAGCCTTCTTGGCGAGCTTCATAATCAACGCTTCCTGCTCCGCCGAAATGTCCTCTAGCTCTTCCATTTGCTCGGAATAGGAAAGGATCATCTTTTCCTTTTCTTTCTCCTTATCCACAAGCTGCGCATAGTAAACTTGCAGACGGCCGTACAGATCTTTTACCTCTACAAGCTTCGTCTCTACTTCCGCCTTTTTGATTACAATAAGCTCTTTATCCTTCTTGTGTTCCTCAAGAATCGTCTTGTCCTGTGACAAAATCGATTGAATAGAGTCAAACCGATCAAGAAAATCGACAAAGTTGGTGGAACTTAGCAGCACATCCAGATAAGAAACGGAACCGCTTGTATACAACAGCCGAACTCGCGACTGGAGCAGCTTGTCCCGCGCTTCAATCCGCTTCTCTGCTTCTTGCAGACTTTCTCCGGCCTCCACCAGTTCACCTTCCGTAACCGCCAGACGGTCGCGCACACCTTGCATATTTTCTGTTGTCTGGCTGATCTGGGTCATGATTCTCGTAACGGACTGGGCGGCTTCTTCTTTTTTTTGCTCAATTGCCTTGAACTCTTCCTGAGCATGCAGCTTGCTGCTCGCCGCAGCTTTCATTTCAATGCGGACCTTTTCCAGTTCCCGGTTAATTTTGTCCACTTCCGAAGGGGCTGCTTGTCCGTCCGCAGGCTGGAATAATACAACCGCCATTATAAGAACTGTAAGAAGTGTTAACGCCTTCTTCACTAATATCTCACCTACACTTTCAGATACTTGCGAACCGAAATCGTACTTCCCCAAATCCCGATCAATGTACCGATTGCAATTAAAACTCCGGAAATAAGCCAACCTGCATCCTCGATCGTCACCAGCTTGATCATCATGAGCCCCAGCTCAAATTGCGTGATTTGCACAAGCTGCTGATACAGCACCAGCAGGATAGCGGTTGTAACTGCCGAACCCAAAAGACCAATTAATGCGCCTTCGATGAAAAACGGCCAGCGGATAAAATGATTCGTTGCCCCGACAAGCTTCATAATCGCAATTTCACGGCGTCGCGCCAATATCGTCACTTTAATCGTATTCGATATGAGAAACATTGCGGTCAGCGCCAGACCAGCTACAATAATCAGACCGATGTTGCGAACCGCTGTTGTAAATTTGAACAATGTCTCTACTGTGCCTTGCCCGTATTTTACATTCGTAATCGGGACGGTTGGGTCTGCCTCATTGATCGCTTTGATCTTGTTGGCTACAAATGAAATTGTCTGCGGCTCAATGACCTCGACTGTAAACGAATCCGGCAACGGGTTATTGGTCTCGTCAAAGCCCTCAAGCAAATCCTTGCCGTCCTCGCCCAAACTTACACGCAGCAGTTCCAGACCTTCCGCCTTGGAGACGAACTTAACGGAACGTACTTCCGGCATGTTGGCAATTGCATTATGCAGTTCTTCAACCTTGCTTTGTTCGACACCAAGCTGCAAGTAGACTTTAACCTCAACCTGACTCTCAATCTGGTTGGCCAGATTATTGACATTGAGGGCCAGCAGCAGGAACACGCCCAGAATAAACAAGGAAATAACGATGGAGCTAAGGGAAGCAAAGGACATCCATCCGTTGCGGATAATATTTTTTGTTCCTTCTCTGATGTGCCGGAGGATCGTCCTAAATTTCATAGCCGTACTCCCCTCTGGCCTCGTCCCGAGCAATGATTCCGTCTTCAATGGCAATGACACGCTTGCGGAGCTTGTTGACAATATCCCGGTTATGCGTAGCCATGACGATTGTCGTTCCCCGGAAGTTAATTTCTTCGAGCAAATTCATAATACCCCATGAAGTCTCCGGGTCCAGGTTTCCTGTCGGCTCATCCGCAATGATAACGGCCGGATTGTTAACGATGGCTCTGGCGATGCCTACCCGCTGTTGCTCACCGCCGGATAGCTGTGCAGGCAGACTGTTATGCTTGCCCTTAAGCCCTACCAACTCAAGCACCTCCATCGTCCGCTTCTTGATCAGCCGCCGCGGCGTCTCAATGACCTCCATGGCAAAAGCTACATTCTCATACGCAGTGAACTTTGGCAGCAAGCGGAAGTCCTGAAAGATAACGCCGATATTGCGGCGGACAAATGGAATTTTACGGGGCTTAAGCTTGCCGATATTAAAACCATTGACGGAGATTTGGCCTTTGGTAGGAACCTCTTCCCTGTAAATCAGCTTCATAAACGTCGATTTCCCGGCCCCGGAGGGTCCGACCAGATAGACAAATTCATTTTTTTCTATGATTACAGAGACGCCGCGCAAAGCATGTGTGCCATTAGCATACGTCTTCCAAATATCTTGCATTTCGATCACATTATCACATCCTGTAGATTATCAGCTTTATCTTCTTCGACAGGAAACACTTAATTCCTCTCAAAAACTTTTTATTCGACAATATTCTAATAATTTTAATTTTTTTTGCGAGCCCGGCATAATCAAAAATAGTCGGTTTTATACAAGTTGGTGGTCAAATCGCAGACCCGTCCGCATATCTATAGAAATGATACCGCTTTGCTTCCTCTGCAAGTTAAAAACAAGGAGGGACTCGACGTTGAAAAAACTCCATGTCGCTTTTATTATTGCTGGCATCGTAATCCTCATTGTAACAACCAGCTGGGGGCTGCTTTATATTTATGCCTCCCAGAATCGTATACCCGACGGCACGACTGTAGGTTCTGTGCACATCGGCGGACTTGGGACAGAGCAGGCGCTGGATAAGCTAGAGGTGGCATGGAATGAATTGGAGAAGTTGCAGGCTCGAATTACACTGAACGATACCAAGGAGAACAGTCGGCAGTGGGCACTCCGCCAATTGGGGTTTGCCGTTGAACGGGAGAACATTCGCAACAGGATACTCGCTCTTCATGAAGGGAATCTTGCTGAGAAGATCACTTACCGCTACCACTTCCCGCGGCAAATTCCGGTGCAGCTTGCAGAAGGCGTCAAAACATTTGAGAAGACCATCCGGTCGCAATGGGGCTGGCTGGAATATAACGAGCCTGTGAACGCCCGCCGTTCCATTACTGCTGCCGACCAGATTGTCTATGAACCTCATCAAGACGGGCATCGTCTGGAATTGGATAAGCTGTTCGCCCAGGTCAGCGGCTGGGCCAATCAAGTCATGCAGGGACAAGCCGGGGGCGAACTACGCTCGTTCAGACTGCAAATTGCCGCTGTGCATCCTGCCATCACCTTGGATTATTTAAAGGGACAAGGCGTAGAACGGAAAATATCTAGTTTCAGCACAGAATTTGCCCGCAGTTCGGAAGGTCGGGCCTATAATGTAACCTCTACAGCCAAAATACTAAACGACTGGGAGCTTGCTCCCGGTGAACTGTTCGATTACAGCAAGGTCATTACCGCGGCGCAAGAGCACTACGGCTTCCGTGAAGCCCCCGTCATCGTAAACGGACAGCTCGTGCCCGGAATTGGCGGCGGAATCTGCCAGGTATCAAGCACTCTGTACAATGCAGCCCTTCTCGCGGGACTGGAGATTGTCGAGCGCCGCAACCACTCCAGGGCTGTGCCATACTTGCCAATGGGGCGCGATGCGACCTTTGCCGAAGGCTACCTCAACTTCCGCTTCCGCAACTCAACAGCACATCATCTGATCATTCGAACTGAAGTGTACAACCGGACACTTACGGTCAAGCTGTTCGGCTCCATCCCGAAGACAACCCGATATACAATCGAGACGAAACTCGTCAAGACCATCACCCCTCCTGTCAAGGAAATTGTGAGCAATGCTGCAGGCCGCGGCGGGCGGGTTGTGCTGAAGCAGGGATCTACCGGCTACGTTGTAAAGGTATACCGCACTCGTCTGGAGCAGGACCAGAAGATGGAGCAGGAGCTTATATCAACCGACACCTATCCAGCGCAGCCTACCATTATAGGCGTATCCCGAAGGACCGATGTAAGGCCGGACGAAGAACCCTTAGACTCCCCGAATGTTCTGGGACCGGAACTTGAAACGCATCCAATCGTGGAGGACGGAATTTTATTGCCGCATCATCCATAACCTGAGCAAACAAAGGACCTGCCAGACTTTCATTCGCTCAACTTGAACAAGGCGCCCGCAGCATCTTCCCCGGTTAGGACCGATGCTTGCGGGCGCCTTGAATTTGGTTTTGGAGCCACCTGTGCAGTATGGTTGAGACAGTTGCTATTGCGGCTCCCTGACGCGGTCAGGCAGCTGACCTGCGTAACTGTTGGAGAGATGCAGCAGCTCAAGCGCCTGATTATATTCCTTTTCTGTCGCGCCTCCGCTATGATGCCCTCCGTCCCCGGCAAGCGGATACTGAGTGCCGTCCTCATAGCCGCTTCCCGGCATGAACAGCGATTTTTCGCTCACGAAGGAACCGGAAGGCAAATAATAGCGCTGCGGCAGAACATTATAAGTCTGATTGATGATATCCTGACCAAAATGGATTTGCCCGGCAAGGTCAATCCCCATCAGATTGGCTATCGTCGGCAAAACATCCACCTGGCCACCGATTTGCGGAAACACCGTCGGATGGGTGAAATCAGCGCCAATTACAGCCAGCGGAATATTAATCATGTCCGTATAGCTGTATTCGCGGCCGTAAATTTCCTCCATCAACTCCTTATCTTTCCGCTCCAAGGAGTAGATCGGAAGACCAAGATGATCCCCGTAAATAACGATGATGCTGTTATCCCAAATTCCGCGTTCCTTCAAGCCAGCGATAAACTCTCCGAGCGCGTAATCGGCATAATTCTGGGCGCGGATATAATCACCGACGAAAGTCCCCTCAAAGCGCTCAGGCAGTTTCATTTTGTACTTCTCTTCCGGAATCGAATAGGGATGGTGAGCCGTCATGGAGATGATCTGGGCGTAGAACGGCTCAGGCTGTTGATCCATCTCCTTCAGCTGATCCAGCGTCTTCCGATACAGCACTTCATCTGAAGCGCCGAAAAAGACTGTATCCTCTTCACCGAAATATTTCGCATCATAGTAATGGTCGAATCCAATCGCCTTGTACAGCTCCCCGCGGTTCCAGAATTCCACGACATTCGTATGGAACGTCGCCGTATTATAGCCTTGGGATTTCATCAGCTTAGGCAGACTGGGAAGCTCTTTGCCGGCATAGACTCCGGTAGCCGCGCCCCGCTGCGGAATATACAGGGAAGTATTGACGATAAACTCCGCATCGGATGTATTCCCCTGTCCCACCTGCTGATAGAAATTGGGGAAATAGAAATTCTCCTTCATCAGACGGCTGATATTCGGTGTAACCTGCTGCCCGTCAAGCTCAAGACCAACAAGAAAGTTTTGAAACGATTCCATCTGGATAATGATCAGATTTTTGCCTTTAGCAGCGCCTTGATACTCGAGAGACTGAAGCGGTTGAATCTGCTTGATGCCGTCAATCTTCTCCTGAGTAATATCCGCGAGGGGCGTCCAATCCTGCGTCTTTTTGGAAAAGATCGTGTACGCTTCATAGTTGAGAATGCCCATATCCTCCGCTTTTTTCAGCTCATTCATGCTGGCTCGGTTAGGGAAGATATTCACAAAACACATCACGACCGAGACTACGAACAAGGCGGTCATGTAGCCCCTGCGCTCGCGCCCCGAAGAAGGAAGTCGCCAGTCCAGCTTCTTTCTTCCTCTCAAATAGAAGACGGCCAGGACGACAATGTCCGTAAAAATCAGCAAATAATAGGGCTTGATTAATGAAAATACGCTGTTCTTCACAGCCGTCACCTGATTGACCTGCTCAAGCGCATGATAATCCACGATGACGCCATAATATTGGTAATACATAATTGCTGCGAAAAAGATTGCGGTAACGAGCAGATTGGTCAGAAAGTAATAGAGCAGCTTTCTTTTGGACGCGAACCATTCAATCAGGCAAAAAATGAGCCAAATAAAAGGAATCTCCGTCAACAAAGGAGCCAGGGACAATTCGGTTCCGAAAATGGCCACATACGCCAGATAGCTCTTTAACAGCAGCAACACAGTAAAAAATCCGAACGGCTTTGTCCGCAGGCTCTGCAGAGCATTCAACAGCACATTCGCTTCCTCCCTTGACAGCGAAACAGACGAATATGTGCCATTCGTCTGTCTGTACATAGTAAGTTTCAAATAAAAATTATTATGCTACCAGAACTTTTGAAAGTCAAAGCCGGGAATACGCCTCCTTAGACGAAAAAAACATCTAGTTGCAGCTTTACATACCATTTTCACCTTATACAGTCCGTTTACGCAGCCATCCTATAATTTCATCAAGTGTCCTCACAGGGACAATATTCAGCCTTTTAGCTCCCTTGCGCGCGTCATCTTCCTGCCCGGCAGGCACAAAAAATACATCCGCCCCAGCCCGCTGTGCGGTAAAAGCCTTCTGCTCTATGCCGCCAATGCGCCCGACGCCCCCGCCTGCATCAATTGTTCCGGTGACAGCGACGCGGTGACCATTCGTAATCCCGCCGGGCGTCAATTGATCCAGGAGCGTAAGTGCAAGCCCCGCTCCATGCGACGGACCGCCTTCATGAGCAAAATAAGACGTGAAGGTGACCGGCAGCGGCAAATCCAGAGAAAGGCTGTCCATCGCCTGAATTCCCATAATAGCCTGCTGCTTATCATTCGGATTCCGGATTGTGTCAAGCTCAAGAATTAGCTTCTCGCCCTTCCGCAGCAATTCAATTCGAACAGTCGCACCGGGGAGGACCTTGGACATTTGTTCCTTCAAGCCATCCATTGAAGTTACCGGGCTATCGTTCACACGGGTAATAACATCACCCGGATGAAGCTGGCCTGAAGCAGGACCGGAAGTATCAACCAGCAAGACCTTGGCTCCATTTTTCGCAATGCCCTTCCCAATTCCAGCTTCACGAAAGGCGATGGCGCTGCCAAGCTGGTCAGCTTCGGTCTTCAAATCCCGGACGAGACTCTCGTATTCGCCTATGGACATGCCAAGCGACTCCAGCGGCCGAAATTGATAAGCCGGGAACAATCTGGCATACAAATAGTCAGCGGGAAAGGCCGGGCGGTCAAAGACAAGCAATCCCATAATTTCACCCTTAGGCTGGCCGCCTTCCACATGGACATAACGGTTCATGTTAATTGTCAGGCCGGGATATGTAACAAGAGATGAGGTCGGCCAGAACAACATGGACAGCATTGCCGCAGACAGTATGAACAGCGTGGTTCCCCGCCAGGGGAATTGCTTTTCGCGGTTGCGGATTTCGAACATTATAATATCCCAGATCGCCGCAAGCCAAATAAGAATTGTTAAACCGGCCAGAACGAGGAGAAACATAAAGGAAAGTTCCCGCCTGATGCCCATATATAGTAAAATCACAATACAAATCAAAGAGAATGCCAGGATAGCCCCTTTTCGGATGACGCTGACTGTTAGACGTTTTCTCTCCCTGTGCGCCAGCTCTCCCAAAGCTTTCTCCTTCTCAAGCTCCCAGCGCAGCCCTTGAACCGCTCCTGCCGCCCATAAAACAGGAGGAAGCAACAACAAGAAAACGAGCCAATTGAGCATATCCAGCCAATAAATACCTTTCCAATGGAGGACATCCGGCACCCAGATCAATTCCCCTGCTATACACAGTACGATCACCGCTGCCATTCCATACCCATACAACCGCTGCCACCCTGCCACCGCTATCCTCCTCTCGCTCCTCGTTATTCAATTATCATACCATCTTCAATTACCTGAATGCGAACAGGCCACATATTATTTCCCGAAAAATAGCTTTTCAAGCCAGGCCCTTGTGTGATACAATTTGTAAGCGCTAACATTAATGTTGCGAATCTCAAATGGGGGGAGCTTGAAAAGGATGGGTGTAGCGTTGGAAACCAAAAACGTGTATGAAAACTTTGAGGTGGAAACGGACATTCTTTTTTTCAAAGTCGGCTCACTGGGCATGGTCAGCTTCCACGGCAGGAATTACAATATTAAAAAAAGGTTGTCCGCGGAGCAGCTCAAATCTATGATTTCCAAATCCTGCTTTGTGCAGGTAAAATCGGATTGCTATGTCAATCTGGGAAGAATCAGCGCCATTGAGAACGATCTTCTCTACTTCGGTCCCGAGGTGGGGGATGTCAAGACAATCCCGGTCACGAAGCGGAAACAGGCCGTAATCAGAGAGTTGCTGAAAAAACAGTATTAATCCTTCTTGATGGCCCGTCGGCATGAGGCGGGTCGTTTTTTTTCCTGCAAACAAAAAGATTGGAAACAAAGGCCCCTGTCATTCGTAGGAAACGACGATGAGAAGGGTCCTTTTCTATTGCTAAAATATCGGTTCATTCACAGGTAACAGATATTATTTGGCAACCACAGTTAAATGAAACCCTTAGTTCAGACAATGCCGGTAAAGTAAGGTCCGCCGCCGCATGCTACAATGGGGTCATCATACGACAAGGGATGTGTATACAAACGATGGGCAAGCTCAGAATCGGGATTATCGGACTCGGCAATATGGGCAGCGGTCACGCCCGCTATCTGGTTAATGGGGAAGTATCCGGCGCAATTTTGACAGCGATTTCAGACCCGAGACCGGAGAGGCTCCAATGGGCCAAGGAAGAGCTGAGAAGCGATGTGGCTCAATTTGAGGATCACAGGGAGCTGCTGCGCTCCGGGCTTGTAGACGGCGTTATTATTTGCACCCCCCACTACGATCATCCGTCGCAGGCTATTGAAGCGCTCCAGGCAGGGCTTCATGTACTTATCGAAAAGCCGGCCGGTGTCTATACAAAGCAAGTGAGAGAAATGAATGAAGTCGCCGCAGCCAGCGGCAAAGTATTCGGCATTATGTACAATCAGCGTGCCAACCCGCTGTATCAGAAGCTGAAAGATCTCATCAGCTCCGGTGAACTTGGCGAAATCCGCCGCACCAACTGGCTGATTACCAACTGGTACCGCTCCCAAAGCTATTATGATTCCGGCGGCTGGCGTGCTACATGGGCAGGAGAGGGCGGCGGCGTCTTGATCAATCAGGACCCTCACCAGCTTGATCTGTGGCAGTGGACAACCGGAATGATGCCCAAGCGGGTCCGGGCATTCTGCTCCTTCGGAAAACACCGCAATATCGAGGTTGAAAATGATGTAACCGCCTATGTGGAATATGAGAACGGAGCTACCGGACTGTTCGTCACTTCCACCTTTGAGACGCCGGGGACCAACCGCTTCGAGCTGTCCGGCGAGCGTGGCAAAATTGTAATCGAGGACGGCAAGATGACATTTTGGCGGACAAGGGTGTCCGAGACGGAATTTAATCGCAGCTTTACGGGCGGCTTCGGGCAGCCGGAGTGCTGGAAGTGCGAAATCCCAATCCATGGGCACAGCGACGAACATAAGGGAATTACCCAGAACTGGACCAATGCCATATTGAACGGGACTCCCCTGCTCGCGCCAGGCGAGGAAGGAATCCATGGACTGACCTTGTCCAACGCCATGCTTCTATCGACCTGGATCGATGACTGGGTGGAACTGCCGATTAATGAAGAGCTGTTCTACGAAAAGCTGCAAGAACGAATTCGCGCATCCAAATCCGACAAACAGGCTGATAATTATCAGGCGCTGGATGTAAAAGGCACACATTAGCAAGGAGGACACGGTACGATGAGCAAGCAGGATGGGATGAATTACGCCCCCAAGGGCAAACCGCGTCCGGTCGTTGCATCGGGGCAGTTTATCTTCGCGGCCATGGCCCTGGAGCACGGACATATCTATGGAATGTGCAATGGCTTGATCGAAGCTGGCGCTGTGCTGAAGATGGTCTATGACCCTGACCCGGAGAAAGTAGCGGCTTTTTGCCGACAGTATCCGGGTGTTCGAATCGCCTCGTCCGAGCAGGATATCTTGCAGGACCCGGAAATTCGCCTCGTCGCGGCCGCCGCCATCCCTTGCGAACGGGGACCGCTCGGCGTGAAGGTTATGCGCCACGGCAAGGACTATTTCACAGACAAGACACCATTCACGACACTTGCACAGCTCGAGGAAGCGCGAGCAGTTGCTGCAGAGACGGGACGCAAGTATACCGTTTATTTCAGTGAGCGGCTGCATGTGGAGAGCGCCGTGTTCGCCGGGCAGCTTATTGCCGAGGGAGCGATCGGGCGTGTCGTACAGGTGCTGGGACTTGGACCGCACAGGCTGAATGCATCCTCCAGGCCGGACTGGTTTTTCCGGCATGAGCAGTACGGAGGCATTCTATGCGATATCGGCAGCCACCAGATCGAGCAGTTTTTGTACTATACCGGCAATACGGATGCCCGTGTAGTGAGCAGCAAGGTCGCCAACTACAACAACAAGGAATACCCGGAGCTGGAGGATTTCGGCGACGCCACGCTGACGGGAGCCAACGGCTCCACTCAATATTTCCGTGTCGACTGGCTGACCCCGTCCGGATTGTCCACCTGGGGGGACGGACGCACACTGCTGCTGGGTACAGAAGGTTATATTGAATTGCGCAAATATGTGGATATCGCCCGCAGTCAGCAGGGCAACCATCTCTATCTCGTGAATGCAGACGGCGAGCAGCATATCGAGCTGGAGGGCAAGGTCGGCTACCCTTTCTTTGGGGAACTCATCCTCGACTGTCTGGAAAGAACGGAGCGGGCCATGACCCAAGCTCACATATTCAAAGCCGCCGAGTTGTGTCTCATTGCTCAGCAGCAAGCCATTCGGATTGAATAACGCTCTTAACAAAAAGGGATCAGGAGGACAACCAATGAAGCTATCTGTATTTACTGTCGCTACCCCGGACTTGTCGCCGGAGCAGCTCACTGCTTCTGCCAAGGAAGCCGGACTGGACGGCATCGAATGGCGGTTTAAGGAAACTCCCGAGGAGTTCAAGAATGAAGCTCCTTCCTTCTGGCGGAACAATCTTTGCTCCATCTCCCCGTTCGAGGACGAAAGCGGCTGGGACCGCTACAAGCAAGCCGCCGCCTCAGCAAGCCTTGAGCATGTCAGCGTGACTCCTTATTTGACAGCCGGGGATTTGAAGGCTACAGAGAAAGTGCTTCAGGCGGCACAATATTTGGGCGCCTCCATCATTCGGCTCGGCGTACCTGGCTATAACCGGACGGAGAGCTTCGGCAGCCTGTTCCAAAAGGAACGGGACTACTTGAAAGAAGCCGAATCGCTGTGCAAGCAATACGGCGTCAAAGGGGTCATCGAGACCCATCATGCGACGATTTCCCCTAGCGCTTCTTCTGCGTATCGGTTGGTGGAAGGACTCGACCCAAAGTGGATAGGTGTTCTTTACGACCCTGGCAATATGGTGCATGAAGGCTTCGAAAATTATCGTATGGGCATGGAATTGCTCGGACCGTATTTGGCTCATGTGCATATTAAAAATGCGGGCTGGTTCAGACAGGGAGAGCAGCTTTCAGCCCGTGAGTACGTTTGGAGCAGCAAATGGGTCGGGATCACCGAAGGCATCGTGCCGCTCAGACAGGTCATAGAGGATTTGCGCGCGGTGAACTATAACGGCTACCTGGGCCTGGAGGACTTTAGTGGCCAATACAGCTCCGTTACGATGATGAAGCATTATGTTCAGCTAATGAAGGAATTACTCCAGGAGAGCCTGCAGGAAGGCTGATCCGACGTTGCAAAACGGCAAAGCCGACTAGCCCGGAATCCGCCTGGACGAAGCCATTGCCCCATGCAAAAAACGGCCCCCAGTTTACTTGCGGGGCCGTTTTTTGCATGCTATTGCATCATCATGCATCGGAGCGCAGGACATGATAATCCCGCCCCCGGTCAGCTTTTCAACACAGGCAGCAGCTTGGTCCCTTGGCTCATCTCCGACTTGCAGATGGGACAATGAGGTTCTTCGAGAAACGAAAAATCGTTTCGCATCCAGCAACTGCAGCTGTCATTACTGCATGTCCAGATTGCAGTTTGTTCCTCGGGCGTCGGCTCTACATTTTTTTTCGAATAATAGATAACGATCCCTCCTTATGCTGCGGTCTCCCAGCCAAGTCCTGAAACTTTTGTCACAAGCAGGGGCCATTTGAAGCCGTTATTTTATTGTATCCTGAACGATATGGAAATAGTACCAATTTTAAAATTTTTCGCTAATCCATCTTCAGCCGCTTCATAAATTCCTCGGCGGCGCTGTAACCTTGCTGTCTCAAATACCAGCTGTTCGCAGCGGCTTCAATCAGACCCGCAACATCTCGTCCCGGCTGCAACTGAATCTCTATATGCGGAATTTTGACGTCCATGTACTCTGTGAAACTAGGTTCCAGCTCAAGCTCATTATTCAGAGCATTCTCCTGCCACTTGGTCAACTCGATATCAAGGACAATGCGCGTCTCTTCTTGAAAAGCCTTGCGGCCATAAAGCCGGGACACATTGATCAGGCCAATGCTGCGCAGCGCCAGCAACTCCTTGGTCTTCTCATCATGAGTCCCAAGCAGCGTCTGTGGGCTAAGCTTCTTCAATACTACAATATCATCTGCTACAAGCCGATGTCCACGGCGGATCAGCGTATGGGCGGTCTCGCTCTTGCCGACTCCTGATTTGCCGCGAAGCAGAATTCCGATCCCCGATACATTCAAACACACGCCATGGATAGCGATCTGGGGAGCCAGCGTTTTTGTCAGGTAGGCATCCAATCTGCCCAAAAATTCAGTCGTTGTTGCCCCTGTGCGAAGCAACGGAATTTCCTCCTGCTCGCAATATTTCGTCAGATATTTAAGTCCTTCCTGATTTGCAGTGACAATAAAGCAAGGAGGATGATACTTCACAATATTTCCGATACGTTGCTTTCTTTCATCGAGGTCCAGTTTATGCAAATACGTAATTTCTTTTTTTCCGAGCACTTGCACATGCTCCTGTGGAAAAAAATCAAAATAGCCTACAAACTCAAGCCCTGGTCGATAGGCTCGTGATTTTCCGATTTTTCGCTGCATATGATGAAAGCCTGCCAGTACTTCTAACGAAAATTGGTCTGCAAGCTCCTGAACGGTTATGGTCCTCATCCCTTATCCCCCTGCTGCCGCTAAATTTGGATCTTTTCAACCTCCTGCTGTATTCTTATTCGTTAAGAACGAACCGTTTCCCTGCTTCGGCACGGGTTGGAAAGGTTTACGTGCCGTAAAAAGACACGTATACTAGTAGGTATGCGATTTAGTTGTGAGGTGAAGCAAGTTTGGAAAATTTAAAACAAGCATATGAAACACTTGGACTTCCCGAAGGCGCTTCCAAGGAAGACGTAGAAAAACGCTACATGACGCTAGTCCGACGAGCCAGAGCACGCGAGAAGAGAAGCGAAGACGAAGGGTCGGTCGAGGACTTTGATTTTGAGGAGATTAACCGCGCCTACAAGTTTATCCTGAATGCCGATAACCAGCAAGCTCTTGAAGAAATGACCGCCAAACAGTATGGAAAATATAAAAAGATGGCCGGTGCTGCGGAGAAGACCGACCACTTCTTCCACTATTATAAATATCACTTGCTGGGCGCTGTTTTGCTGCTGGCTCTAATCGGTTACGGAATCAAGAGCTATATGGACAACCAGGCGGAAAAAGCCGAACTGGCCAAGCTCCCGCCAATTGATGTTCAAGTGATGTATCACGGGCAATTTCTTATTGCAGATCAAAGTAATGATATGAAAATCACGGAAGAGCAGATGCTGGGCTTTTTCCCGGAATGGAAACGAATCAAAGCCGACTTGACCTATGTGCCCAAAGATGCCCGCAACGAGATTGATATGGCAAACATCCAAAAGGCTGTGCTGATGATCATAACGGAACACTCCGATGTCTATGTGTTTGACAAGACTACGTTCGCACAGCTTGCCGCGCAAGGTCTGCTCATCCCCCTGGATGATAAAGTGAACGGTTCGTGGAAGGATTTGCTGCTTCCGGATCAATTGATGAGTTCCAGGACCAGTGATGATACGGGAGACCATGTATATGGCATTGATGTTTCGCACAGCAAGCTATTGGAGCTGCCGCCAAAGTCGGATGAATATGTCGTCGGTATCCGTGCCGATTCAGAGCGCCGTGAGCATGCCTACGAATTTATTGAGTATCTGCTTCAAAAAGAATAACGGACGGGGTTGACCCCCTACAAAAAAAGCAGCCGCGCGGCTGCTTTTTTTGGCATCGAAAGCTTACCCCTCGCCGATTCTTGCCGGACTCACTCTGAAAAACCAGAGGTATATCCCCCGGCACAGCTGCAAAGTCACCATGACACTGAACAGCGTCCAGTACCAGCGCCACTGATTGTATTTCACCAGCTCGGTGTACGTTTCCAGGATGACTTCCGGGATGCAAACCCCTACGCCGAAGGCGAGCGTATACACACCCTTCAGGAGCAGGCTTTTATTTGCAGGATAAAATAGCGTAAAAAATATAGAGAGTACAGGAAAGACCAGAAATTCAAAAGCAAAGCTGGTGTGCGTAGCCTTCTGAAGCTCGCGGGCAGGATACGCAATCCAACCAAATTCCACTGCCAGCAGTCCTAAAATCCAAGTCATCATTCCCTGGCAAAGGAAAATGAATTGCGCCTCTCTCCCCCGACCCCGCGGTATCCAAAGCAAGGAAAGCAGAGTCACCGCATAAACGCCGCACAATATGATGGAGTTCAAGTTCAGCTTCATGGGGCAACCTCTTCTTTCCGCAATCTCCGCTTCCCATAAAACCAGTCATAATAATGATTAACGCTATTAAATCCGATCCAGACGTTGAGAGCCAGAACGAGAGGATATATAGGTTTGAAATCAACAAGTTCGGTATACTTCCGGCACAATACGTAGCCGATCACAAAGCCTGCCGCAAAGGAGAAATTATACAGCAATCGGCTGATAAGCCGACGGCCCGCCGGGTAATAAGCGACAAAATAGACCCCTATCGCCGGAAACAAAACATAATGAAAGCTGAAGTTCACGGATGTTGCGACCGAAAAATCACGCACCGGATATTGGATCACTCCAAGTTCGACATTGATCATGCCCAGCGACCATGTAAAAAACTGAACCGCAATAAACAGCAGGAACTTCTCCCGCCAAGACAGCCTTTTCAGAACAAGTAAACCAACCAGGCTTATGATCCAGGCCAAAATGATAATGATTCGCTCCACAGTCAACAGGCCCGCTCCCTTCCGAGTCAAATGCCACATTGACATGATTTCCCTAACTCAGTTAAGTTATGCAAGCTGTGAGCCAAAACCAAAGCCGTTGAATTCGTCAAATTCGGATCGACACAAACTTAGTCTCCAAGAAGTCAGCCAGACTGTCCGGGCCGCCTTCTCTCCCAATCCCGCTCTCCTTCAAGCCGCCGAAGGGACCTTCAACAGCTGTCGGAACGGCATCGTTGCAACCGACAATACCGTATTCCAATGCTTCATACACCCGTATCGTGCGGCCCAGATCCTTCGTATAAAAATAAGCGGCCAACCCGTATACCGAATGATTAGCCTGATTAATAACCTCTTCTTCGGTATCAAACAGGTAAATTGGCGCGACAGGCCCAAAGGTTTCCTCCTGCGAAATCGTCATTGTATCATTCACATCTTGCAAAATGGTCGGCTCGAAAAAATATCCCGACAAGCGTTCATTCCTCTTGCCTCCGGTTACAACGCTGGCGCCCTTGCTTATGGCGTCATCCACCTGAAACTGGATTTTCCGTAAGGATTTCTCATCGATAACCGGACCGATCGTGGTTCCCTCAACCCGTCCATCACCCGCAACAAGCCGTTCCACCGCCTCCTTGAACTGCTCCATGAACCGATCCGCAACCGACCGCTGGACATAAATCCGATTGGCGCAAATACAGGTCTGTCCGGCATTCCGAAATTTACTGCTCATGGCGCCGGCAACGGCCTGCTCCAAATCAGCATCCTCAAATACGATCAGCGGCGCATGTCCGCCAAGCTCCATGGACACGTTTTTCACATGATCGGCTGCCGACTTCATAAGCAGCTTGCCTACTGCCGTGGACCCGGTAAAGGTAATCTTCCGAATTGCAGGATGGCTTAACAGCTTGTCCCCGATCTCTTTCGGATCGCCGGTAACCAGGTTCATCACGCCTGCCGGAATACCCGCCAAGGCTGCCAGCTCAAAAAATTTGACCGCAGCTCCAGGCGTTTGCAGGGCTGGCTTGAGTACAATTGTACAGCCAGCGGCTAACGCCGGACCAAGCTTGCGCGCCGCCATGGACAGCGGGAAATTCCACGGTGTAATTGCCCCTACCGGGCCCACAGGCTGGCGGATGGAAAGCAGACGCTTGTCCGCTGACGACGAAGGAATCACCTTCCCGTAGCTGCGCACAGCTTCTCCTGCATTCCAGCGCAGGTACTCAGCGGAGATCGCAACCTCCCCCCTCGCCTCTGCAAGCGGCTTGCCCATCTCCAGTGTAATGAGGCCGGCAAGTTCCTCCTTATGCTGCTCCAGCAGTTCAGCAAGCCGGTTGAGATAAGCTGCTCTTTCCTTTGCGGCTAGCGCAGCCCAACTCTTGAATGCAGCGGCCGCCGCATGAATAGCGCGTTCGGCATCCACTGCTCCTCCGTATGCAGCCGTACCCACGACCGACCGATCGGCAGGATTTATAATTTCGCTTCGCTCCCCCGACGTTGCCTGCACCCACTGGCCATTCATGTACATCGACCATTGATTCATCCCGTCACCCTCTTCTCGTTGTCTTTGTAAAAAGTATAACACGATTCAGCCGATTCGAATCGAAACTGATCATTGATCGAGTTAGCCGCAGTCCGTAAAAACCTATCTTAAGTTGAAGCTATTGTGGATCAGCAGCGTCAATTATTCGCGTTGTGTAAATGAAAGATTAATCTTTTAGCGGATTTAATTTAACATTCATCGAATTTTTCTATGGTAATTTGAGGACAGAATCTATCCTGCGGAGGCCTGTCCAAGATGAATCTGTTAAAACTGCAAATTTTGGAGTTAATCGAGCAACACAAAAAAATTACAGCCGTCGCAAATAAGCTGGGACTCAAGCAGCCAACCGTCACCTATCATATGAAAAGCCTCGAACAGGAAATGGGCGTCAAGCTGTTCGAGACGCGCGCCGATAAAATTTTTCTTACAGAGGCCGGGAAGGCCATGCATCACTATGCTGCCTTGATTAATAGACTTGCTTCCGAGGCTGAACGTATTGTCTATGAGTTTGGCTCACTTACAAGAGGACATCTGACGATCGGGGCCAGCTACATCCCTGCTACCTACCTGCTGCCGCGAGTGCTGAACAAATTTGCCGAGCTGAATCCGAATATTGGCCTTTCCGTAATTGTCGAACCTGCTTCATTAATCAAGGAGAAGCTGATGAGCCACGACATCGATCTGGGTCTCATCTCCTCTGAGCCGTTCGTGCTGCCGCCGATCTCGGCACGCAATCTGTGCAAGGATGAATTGATGGTTATTTATTCGCCTGACCATCATCTCGCAGCCCAGGACAAGATTGATCCCGGCTGGATTGCCGCATCCAACTTCATCCTGCACGGCTCTACCTCCAGCACCCGCGATATGACGGACAGATGGTTGAAACAACATCGGGTTCAACTAGTCCGGATGATCGAGCTGGACTCGATTGAAGCGATTAAGAAGATGGTCCGGCAAGGCAATCACATTGCCTTCGTCTCGCGATTGGCTGTAGAGGATGAACTACGTCAGGAAACGTTGCTCGGGCAACCCGTTCCCTACAATGACTTCCAGCGCTCCATTTACTGCTGCTACAACAAAGAACGCTATGACTCCAGACTGACAGAACAATTCATCAACGCATTACTCGAATGGAATGAACCGTTTCACGACAAGGGTTGACGCCTCGATCAGGATGTAGTATTATTAGAAAAAATTTCAAATGAACGGACTTACGCTGGAAGCACCCGTAAGAGACTGCGCACGACCTGCGCTGCTCTTAATCGGGTGCTTTTTTGCGTTTCTGCATGTCCGTCATGTAAGGAGGTCAAGATGAAGCAAAATTTGCTAAAGACACTGTTACTTCCGCTTCTCCTAATGGTCGGCACAATTCCGATCTTTACCCTGGCAAGCCCGTACCCGGCAAGAGCCGCTTCGCTCCAGCTTGATTCCATGGTTCAGTTCAGGCTGGAAGCAGCGTTAAGCACGGCGGACAGCTCTTTCAGAATCAAGATGAATGAACTGTATAACAAGCTGGAGCAATTGCAAACGCAGGAGACCGACTGGGAAGCCAAGATCATGAGCCTGCAGCAGCAAAACGCAGCCGCTATTCATGAGATTCGCACTCGCCTGAAAGAACTGGACCAGGTGAAGGTAGAAAAGCTGGAGACGCAGGCCCGGCAAACCCGGCTGCGGTACCAGCCGCTCTTAACGCTCTACAGCACACTCAACCAGCAGGCTAAGGCTGCCCGGACGAAGGGCAATAAGGAACTGGCAAAAAAACTCGCAAGCCAGGCAGCAGACCTGCAATTAGCCGTTCAGTTAGCCCGCAAGGATATCAAACTAAAGGAACATGCGCTACAGGCTGCCAGGGCGGCAAAGGCCCGCTCAGTCGCCGCTATTCGCAAGCTATTAAGCGAAGCAGACGCTGTCACAATTCAAATAAAACAAAGCCGCACCTTGATCACCGCAACGAAAAAAAGCCTCTCCGCAGAATGGAAAAGCTTTAACCAGACTATAAAAAACAAAGACAATACTGGGATCAATAAGTCGCTAACCACGCTCAATACCCAATCACAGCAAATTGTGGGCCAGCGACAGCAGCTATTTCAATTGGAACAGAAGAAAAGCAGCATCATCGCCAAAGCCATGATACTGCTTGCAGCATAAACTCAAGTCAGGTGTTCTCACGGAGACTAGCCTTGACCAACTGGCTTCCACCCTCGGTTAGCGGCGAAGCCTCGCCCTGATAGACAAGCTCCAGGCGGTGCAGGGCGCGGGTGCTGCCGACATAGAGCAGCTTGGCGTCCTGAGGGGCCGCTGTATAGCGCTCCGCATCAACGTCCAGAAGCAGCACAGCGTCAAATTCCAGCCCCTTGGTCAGATAGACAGGAACAACCGAGATGCCACCGCTGTATCCACGCTGCCCCTCAGAGATCAGACTCGCCTCCACTCCTTGATTCAGCAAGGCTTGGCAGAGTGCTGCGCTGTCCTCTTCCGTCCTTGCAATGACAGCAATCGTCGCCATGCCGTCCTGTTCGTTGACCGCAATGAAATTGCGGATATAGCTTATCCTGTCCTCTCCCTCCGTCAGCTCCCGGATTCTCACAGGCTCGCCGCTGCGGAATACAGGCTGCGCAGGTGGAAGCAGGGTATCCGTGAAGGGAAGAATCGTGTTGGCGAATTCGATGATCTCCATTGTCGATCTGTAGCTCTGCCGCAACTCATGATAGGAGCGTCGATCCGGGCTGAACAGCGCAGTGAACTCCTCCCACCGTTGAATCCCCCGGTACGCATGGATACCTTGTGCAAGGTCGCCCAGAATCGTAAAGGAAGCTTCGTTCATACACACCTTCAACACTTCAATTTGCAGCGGCGGCACATCCTGCGCTTCATCCAGTACAACATGGTCGAGCTTTTGCGCAGGAGTGCCATGGAAAGCAAGATGAAGCCAGGCCAGCGGAGCCAAGTCCTCTTGTCTGACAATAGATTTCTTCAAATCCCGTCTCGTCTGTTCCACAACTGCGACGGGTATATTCACCCCATCTCCCAGGTCGGCTGCCAGCGTATCGAACAACTGCCTGTACAATTGCAATGCGTCCAGTTCACCAAGACGCTTCACATAGGCGCGCATACGCTGCTTGGAAGTCTTGCTGCGCTCCTTGCGAATTTTCGGATCGCCAATTTGATTCAGCTCCATCTCCAGCCACCGGTTCATTCTTGCTGTCAGCCGCTCGCGGCGCGGCGCAAGCGGATAATGGCGGTATTCCACACGGAACCAGGCGGCAATATCAGCAGCAGGCAGCACCTTTCCAGACCAGGCCTCAAAATCCTGCCCCGGCAGATAGTCCGCTTCATAGCGGGCAATGAATTGGTCCAGCTTGTCCTTGAATACCAGCGAGCCTTTGCAGCGGCCCGGTGACAACTCGAACTGCTCATTGCGGGCATTGCCAACCGAGAACCACTGCTTGCCCTCGGCCATATCCTTCTCCAACAGCTTTGGCCGATCGAGAAGATCGATGACCCAATCTGCAAAGGTCGTCTGTCTGACATCGCCAACACCAAGCTCCGGCAATACCCCCGATATGTAGTCCAGGAACATCGTATTCGGCGCAAAAATAACCATCCGCTCCGGGCGTACCTGATCTTGATACTGATACAGCAAATAAGCGAGGCGATGGAGCGCAACCGTTGTTTTGCCGGAACCTGCAGCGCCCTGAATAATTAACGCCGTCAGTCTGGGCGCCCGAATAATACGATCCTGCTCGGCTTGAATCGTCGAGACAATATCCCGCAGACGATTGTCTTTCTTCTCTCCGAGCCGATAGAGCAGAAATTCATCAGTTAAGCTCAGATTGTCGCCCCCGCGCACATAGCTGTCGACTACCCGCTCGAGCGCCTGCTTGCGAACCGACAAGTTGCGCTTGAGCAGCACTTCGCCGCCCACCGGGCCTTCCGGAGCCTCGTAGACGACTGGCTCCTCTCCTCCCGTGAATGTATAGAACAGGCTCGCTACCGGCGCTCTCCAGTCAATAATGTAAGGCTCCCCGGTTTTGCTATCCTCCATCCCGCGCTTGCCAATATAGAGCGGGAGCGTCTTGTCCGTCTGCTCTTCCATAAAATCAAGCCTGCCGAAATACGGCTCTGCCAGCAGCAGCCCCAGACGGTTCCGGTCCTCTTCCCGCTTCGCATCCAGAAGCTGCTCGACAAAGTTGTCTCCGTAATAGCGATCCCCGATCCCCTCAATCTGCTGCGAAATCTCCTCCATTGTCTCCTTGAGTCTGGCCTGTTCCTCTTCATAGGCGCGGTTCATTTCCATCACTTCATACCCCCTTATTTGAAATCGTGTTATTTCCTTTTCGAAAAATGGCGCAAAAGCTTGTATAATAGAAAGGCATGGCATCATTCCATTTTTCCGATAAGGAGTTGAATAGCATTGAAATCTCTTCCTTTAAATCAATACGGACTTGACGCAAGCCAAATTGTGCTTGGATGCATGGGCCTTGGAGGCGGCTGGGACAACAGTCCTTTGACTGCCGAACATTTGAAACAGGCGCACGAAGCGATAGATGCGGCGCTGTCCAGCGGCATCAACATGTTCGATCACGCCAATATCTACACACTGGGCAAGTCCGAGCAAATATTCGGGCAAGTGCTTGCCGAGCGCCCCGGTCTGCGAGAGCAAATCATTATCCAATCCAAATGCGGCATTCGCTTTGAAGGGAATGGCGGGCCGAAGCGCTTTGATTTTTCCAAAGAGCATATTCTGGAAAGTGTGGATGGAAGCTTGCAGCGTCTGGGTGTTGAATATCTGGATATCCTGCTTTTGCATCGTCCGGACCCGCTCATGGAGGCTGAAGAAGTCGGTGAAGCCTTCAGCAAGCTGAAAGCTGAGGGCAAAGTACGTCATTTTGGCGTATCCAACATGAACGAAGGCCAGATCCGTCTGCTAAAGAGCGGCTCAGACTTGCCGATAGTGGCCAATCAACTGGAGATGAGCCTGGACAGCATCGGGTGGCTGGATCATGGCGTCCATGTCAATCAAGAAGCGGCCAAGGCGAATATTTTCCCCGAAGGCACACTGGAATATTGTCAGTTGGAAGGGATACAGCTTCAAGCCTGGGCCCCGCTGGCGAATGGGATTTTCTCCGGTCGTCTGCCCAAGGACCCAAGCCCAGCAAGGGAGAAGACTGCCCGCCTTGTCAGCGAGTTGGCCCAACAAAAGGAAACAACGTCAGAGGCCATCGTACTGGCCTGGCTGATGCGCCATCCGGCTAAAATTCAGCCTGTCATCGGCACATCGAACCCGGACCGCATTCGCGCCTGTGCGGAAGCGGTTAAGACAACCTTGAGCCGTGAAGAGTGGTACAGCCTGTATGTCAGTTCCAGAGGCAGCGAGTTGCCTTAATGTCTGGCATCGGCTGCGCGACCGGCTTATTATGCGCCGGTCGCGCAGCCGGATGGCTTGACCATATGGGCGTATTCATGATCCGCTATCATAATCTGTTTTATCTCTTGGTAGCCTAATGCTTCATACAGCCTGCGCGCGCCTGAATTATCCTGCTCGACATTGAGGGAAACTATAGCAAATCCTTTCTTCGCACCATAGGTTTCCGCAGCCTCAAGCAGTTTCGTCCCGATTCCCTGCCCCCGGTTGCTCTTATCAACGCAGAGCATATCAATATACCATTCCCCTCTATCCGCCTCCCGGTCCGACTCGAAAGACTCACGCAGAAAGCAGCGCCGCAAAATCGCAATCAGACGGTCATGCAGTTCAAATTCCCGGGAGCCGTCATAGGCAATAACTATCCCGGCTACACGGCCCTCCTGCTCCTTCACCAGAACATTGCGGTGGCTGAATTTGTTGTCCTGATCGGCTACCGCCTCGCTTAGTCCCTCGGTAATGACCTCACGGCTGTAATGATTCAAGACAAATAAATCCATGCCTTCCCATATCTCATAGATCAACCCTGCGATTTCCTTGCTGTCTTTTATTTCTGCGGGACGGATCATCATTATGCCTCCTCTTTGCTTGCACATTTTTAATTCCGCTATTATACTACTAGCAGCCTAACCGCTATTTGCCTTAAGGGAGTTGGAACAACAAGATGGCTTATAAAATTGCATTTTTTGATATTGACGGTACGCTGGTGAACGAGGAAAAGCAGATTCCCCAAGATGCCATTGCTGCCATACACGAACTTAAAGCCCGCGGCGTGGAAGCTGTAATCGCAACTGGTCGGGCGCCTTACTTCTTCAAACCAATTGCCGATGAGCTCGGTATTGATTCTTACGTCAGTCTTAATGGCGCCTACGTCGTCTATAAAGGGAAGGCGATATTCAAACGGGCAATCCCAAGGGACAGTATGGAGCAGCTTGTTCGGCACGCAGCCAGCAATAATCACTTTCTGGTCTTTGAAGGGGAGCAATTTTATTATTCCAATACAGAGGATCATCCCTTCATGCTTTCCTCCGTCGATTCGTTAAAAGTAGACCGGCCTCATTATGACCCGGCATTCTGGGAGAGCTCCGAGGTATTTCAGGTTTTCCTGCATTGCGGGGAAGCTGAGGAACATCTTTATATCGGATCCATCCCCAGTTTGCGCTTTGTACGCTGGCATCCCAATGCGATGGACGTTCTGCCGACAGACGGCTCCAAAGCGCTCGGCATCCAATATCTGCTGGAGTCGCTCGGCATCAAGCCGGAGGAAGCTGTCGCTTTCGGGGATGGGCTCAACGACAAAGAGATGCTCGAATATGTAGGACTCGGCATCGCGATGGGCAACTCACACCCCGAACTACTGGTTCATGCGGACTACGTCACAACCTCAGTTGATGAGGAGGGGATTCGCAACGGCCTCATTCATGCCGGATTGCTCGAAGCCCAAGCGTAAGCGGCTTTGCCGTCCTTTAGAAGGGCAAAGCTCGTCTCGCGTAGAAGATAAACTATAAAAACAGTCTGATTCGGTTACGCCAGAATACCATGTTTTCCGCTTCATTTCAATGTCAAAAAGGCTCATTCCTCAAGGAATGAGCCTTTTCCATTCTGTTATTCCCTGGTCAAGAGGCCAGAATATCTTCAATTTGCTTCAACTCTTCATCCGTGAACTCCAGCTTGTCCAGCGCGCCTACCGCGTCCTCAATCTGACTGACGCGGCTGGCCCCAATCAATGCCGAGGTGACGCGGCCGCCGCGCAATACCCAACACAGTGCCATCTGAGACAGCTTTTGACCGCGCTCGGCAGCC
Organism: Paenibacillus roseus; assembly: GCF_016424485.1. Classification (GTDB taxonomy): domain Bacteria; phylum Bacillota; class Bacilli; order Paenibacillales; family Paenibacillaceae; genus Paenibacillus_D; species Paenibacillus_D roseus. The sequence continues at coordinate 45,141 of NZ_JAELUP010000016.1, read as the reverse complement.
AGATTGTTCAGACGGCGGACCTTATCCATAGTCTGCTCCGTCAATTCCTCTGGGCGAAGAAATATACTTGGACCTGCAGCACGGGAATCCGATGAAATTCCATTCAAGTAACGATCTGTCAGGATGCCTTTCTGGAGCGGTGAGAACACGATGGAGCCGATGCCCTCTTCCTCCAGCACATCAAGCAGTCCTTGCTTTTCCACATGGCGGTTCAGCATGGAGTAGCTTGGCTGATGGATCAGACATGGCGTGCCGAGCCGGCGCAAAATTTCTGCTGCACGGCGGGTATCCTCCGGACTGTAATTGGAGAGGCCGACATAGAGTGCTTTCCCCTGGCGGACGACCAGGTCAAGCACCCCAAGCGTCTCTTCTAGCGGCGTATTCGGGTCTGGACGATGATGATAGTAAATGTCAACGTAGTCCAGCTGCAGTCGTTTCAGACTTTGATCAAGGCTGGCTATCAGATTCTTTTTGGAGCCCCATTCTCCGTAAGGCCCCGGCCACATATAGTAGCCTGCCTTGGTAGAAATGATCATTTCGTCGCGATAGGCAGACAGGTCCTCCTTCAACAGACGGCCAAAGTTTTCCTCAGCCGACCCGGCTGGCGGGCCATAGTTATTGGCAATATCAAAATGCGTAATCCCCAAATCAAAGGCTCTGCGGATCATCTCTTTGCCGTTCTCGTAGACATCAATTCCTCCAAAGTTGTGCCAAAGCCCAAGCGAGACAGCAGGCAGCTTCAATCCGCTGCGGCCGCTGCGGTTATATATCATGGTGTCATAACGATTATTTTGCGCTTGATACGTCATTCCATTAATCTCCCTTCCTGAAAGCGGTTCAATAAATCTCCAGAGCCAGCCTATTATCATGTATATGATGGCGATTTTGTTACTTCCTTGACAACCTGGCCCCTTCCTCTACCTTATCCGATAGCCACAGACATGCCTATAGCAGCAAGGAAGTTCTTTATGGATTAATGTCTTCTTCCTGCACCTGTTCCCGGTACTGCTTTGGAGAAAGACCAACGACCTTTTTGAACATCCGGGAAAACAGCAACGCATCCCTGTAGCCTACCGACCCCGCTACTTCACTAACCGAGTAACTGCTGCTCCTCAGCAATTTGGATGCCCGTTCCATCCGATAGTGAAGCAAATACTGCTGCGGCGGCAATCCAACTGCTTCCTTAAAGATGACTGACAGATATTTGCGGTCAAGCCCCATATAACTGGCGAGTTGGCTGATCGATATTTGCTCGCTGTAATGGGCATGCAAAAATTCCAGCCCTTGGTGAATATAGCCGTCCTGCTTTTTGAAATCTGTCCGGCGGTTGTCCGGCGATGCCGGGAACTCGTCAATTAATGCCGCCCAGAAATGCTGCAGCAATATGGAAAGTCTCAGATCCAGCGTACCTTCATAGCCTAGCGATTCAGTCATTCGTTCCACCAATGAAGGCATGACCTGCAAATCCATTGGAAAGACAGGCTGCTCTGGCCTGAGCCGGGTTCTTTCCAGTAACCGCTGAACCTCTGAGCCATCGAATCCGATCCATGAATACGTCCACGGGTTGTCCCGATCCGCTTCATAGTATGTCACAACCTGTGGATAGATAAGGAATGCTTGACCGGGACCTAGCTCGCTGACAGAATCCCCAATTCGGACCGTACCCTTGCCCTGATGAATAAAGTGCACCTTGTAGACATCGCGTATACCGGGCCCGACTGCATGACCAGGAACACAGGCTTCTTTGCCCCAAAACAGCAAATGCAGACCTGGCCTAGCCTGGCCGGGCTGAGCCGGATTATATTGAAATAATGACATGATTTCCCCCCATACGACTTGCTGCGGAGCAGGCTGCTGTTGGCCAGCCCAATGAGACACATGACAAAACAAGATTTCAATCGGCTGTACTGACCCTATAATTCCAATCATAGCATGGCGTAGTACCGACGGACAAATTGGCTTGAAACGCTATACGGAAAAGCCATTAACAGCCCAAAAAAACAGCCGGCGACGCTATTATGCCGGCTGTTCTCCGTGTACCAATGTAGGCCGGCCCGTCTATGCTGTTCCTACAAATACAGCGGAACCCAGCCTTTTCCCATACCGCTCCAGTATTCTCGCATTCATCTGTCCCATATAAAATGCCTGTTCGTCATAGAATACTGTCGGGTCCACTTCCCGGTACATATCCACATCATCTAGTGTAACAAGAATCTCTGTTTTTATATCCTCTGCGTGTACATCTTTGAACCCCGCTTGCTCCAGTAGCCTCGCCCATTCCTCGATGCGGGCAAGTGTCACCATGCCATACAATGCCTTCAGACTGCCCTTCAAGAGGGCTGTTTTCTCACCTGCCAAGATCATTTCACGATCAAGCAGCTTTCTGCCCGGCTTCAGGACCCGGCTGTACTCCCTAAGCGACTCCGCCGCTTCGGTAAAAACAGTGACCGATTCTACAAAAACCATATCGAATGTGTCCTCATCGAATGGCAGCCTGCAAGCATCGGCAGACAACAGTCTGACCTGCGCCCCCTCTTTGGCAATGCGTTTGGAAGCCTGCTCAAACATCGATTCATTGCTGTCTACTGCTGTGACCTCATAACCGCAGCGGGCTAGATGGCAGGCTGTTCGCCCGGTGCCACAGCCGATCTCCAGGATGCGGCTGCCCTGCGGAAGCAGATGCCGCTCCAGCAGACGTTGGGTCGATAAAAAACCGCCGGGATGCGCGCTTCCCTCCCCCAGCCGGGCTAACAAATCGTGATAGTTCACGGTTTACCGCCTCCTCTGCGGCTATTATATGCAGCTAAGGAGCTCTTTGCCGTGCCCAATTTTTTCACCTTCATTATTTCCTTTACTTAGGAGGCGCTCGTCCAATCAGGCGACCAGTCTCCGAATATACTGAATCAGGGAGTACTGTTTGTACCCCTATTAAGCCGCATAAAAGTTGTAGTAGAAAAAGGAGGGATATCCATGCACAGAATCCACCCTATAAGTACAGACTCGATTCGCCCCCACATCGGCCAGCAGGTCTGCATCGTAACCCGTGACGGCAGACATCTATACGGCAGTCTGGACAGTATCCGCGGCGGGAAGCTTTATTTGCGCGGAGGGCAGGAAGGACCGCAACTGTCTTCTTTCCAGAAACGTCCCAAATCCACTTTCCATTCGAACAAAGGGAAACGTCCTGCCAAGACGGCAAAAACCAGTTCTTCCCCCTTCGGCTTCGGTGCTCCTTTTGGTGTTCCAGGGTTCGGTTTGGGCACAGGATTGGGGATCGATATTGCTTTAATCGCTACATTATTCCTGCTGCCTTTTCTGTTCATCTGACCTTATAGATACCGCATAGCCGAACAGGGCCGCTTCATTCGCGGATAGCGATAGCGGCCCTGTTTTTTTCATTAATCATGCACATTGCCTGTCGTCACCGGAAACATCTGGGAGAATGATGTCGGGTTGTGTTATACTTAATCCTTGGACAAGCCTAAAGGAGGAAATGATGACATGTCAAAGCATCGTAAAAACTGGACAATACTGACGCTCGTACTGACTGCTCTGCTTGTAATGCTTACAGGGTGCGGCAGCCGCGACGGAACGCCTCAACCCCCTTCCCAAGTTGCGGGCACAGCAGACAGCAAAACAGACAGCTCTGCTCCGAATCCACTTGTCACAATTGAAATGGACAATGGCGAGAAGATTCAGGTTGAATTGTACCCGCAAATTGCCCCTAATACTGTGAATAACTTCATCCACCTGATTGACCGTGGGTTCTATGACGGAACCATTTTTCACCGTGTCATCAAAGGTTTTATGATCCAGGGCGGGGACCCGAAAGGTCTCGGCACAGGCGGACCAGGCTATGATATCAAAGGTGAATTCGCCAATAACGGTTTTACAAATGATTTGAAGCATACGCGCGGGGTGTTGTCTATGGCTCGCACACAGTCTCCAGACACCGCCGGTTCCCAATTTTTCATTATGGTTGCCGACTCTCCTCATCTTGACAAGGAATATGCAGCCTTCGGAAAAGTTGTAGAGGGTATAGACGTTGTTGATGAAATCGTCAACCAAACCACTGATGCATCAGACCGCCCCGAACATCCTCTGGCGATGAAACGGGTGACTGTCAATACGTTTGGCGTACAGTATCCGAAGCCTGATGTTATTTTATAATAGCAAGGGGCTGTCCCAAAAGGCGTTCGCATAATAGGGGAATATCCCGATTTTGAAGCAAAAAGGACCTCAAATTCCACTCCAAAGTGGAGGTTGAGGTCCCTTTTCTCGTTGGAATTCGATTCTAATCGCCCCGGCGTGAACTATAACATCCTTTTCTTGGACATCATGATTATAGCTCCGGCAAGAATCAGTACAACAGCCAGCATCGGTTGTCCGAGCACCTTCTGACTCAAGATAGTCCCCATCGAGAACACTGTAAAGAACAATACAGACAGCACCGTCAAAATATTAATGGGAATCAGCATCCACTTATTGCGGTTGCCGAACCAGTAAAACTCGAACAGACCGACAGCAACAGCCAATATAAATCCTGGCCAAAGGTTGCCCCATGCCCCTGTCAGCATCGCGATTTGGCACACAACACCTGCGGTGAACAAAATCCCGCCGGGGATGAGCAGGCCGATCCCTCTTCTACCCGTCATGGAGAAATACATCCAATGAAAAAACAATCCAAGCGGAATGACAAATATGGTCGGCCAGAAATAAGCAAATATGCTTCCTGTACTCAATGACCCTCCAGGATTCAGAAATAAGTAAATTCCAATCAGCAGCAACACAGGGCCAATGATCGCTTTTTTAACCATAACACCCTACCTTTCCCTTTTATATTCTTCTCTTACTGCCGTCCACAGATTTTTACTCTGTTTCCGTTTGCATTCAGAGTATCATACTCCCACCCTAAACTCCTCATTCTCTGGGGTGAGAAAAAACTGGACTTTAGTCCAGGATCGCATAAAAGAATAGCCTTGCGCAGAATTTGCTGTAGCTTGTGAAATTTTTTTTAATTCGCTGTTTTTTTGCTATAAACTTTCATCTAGGACTGCCGATATAGTTATTAAGTCTTATGAAATGAACTTTATACGATCAAAAGTCAAGGATGGCTTATAAGAATCGTCTCTTCTCTGCAGGATGCGGAGGAAGGGCTGCGATTTTGTAAGCTGTCCTTTTTTTATTTCTATTGATTTTGTCTGAGGGGGAAGCTTCATGCTTGTAGTCGGAAGAAAACCAGGTGAATATGTCATGATTGGAGACAACATCAGGGTTGAGGTAGTCAAGAGCAAGGATGGAAATTTGCGACTCGCCATTGATGCACCGAAGGAAATCACTATCTTGCGGGGAGAGGTATACGAAGCCAATACGTCATCCCGACTGTGACGCAACTAGCTCTGAGGATTGCCGTATGCTGCACCATCTTTTCTAAATTGCTTTTTTTATATACAGCGCTCAAGGACGAGCCGTCATCTCTTTATCGCCCGGTAGGATACCGCGTGGCAAAGAAATCGCGGCCCGTCCTTTTTTTGTTGGATTCGGGCCTCCTAAAGCCATTATTCCTGAACTGAAGCGTAAGCTGCACAAGCAGCGACTGCGGGGGGAATAGGCTGGTATCGGTAATAAGCCACTTTACGGGCTTGTTATATATAACAGGTGAAAATGGAAGTTCACCTACATACGTCCAAGGAGGAATTAGAAAATGAGAATTAATCACAACATCGCAGCACTCAACACGCACCGCCAGCTTTCTGTCAACACATCCAACTCAAGCAAAGCATTGGAGAAATTATCTTCCGGTCTGCGCATTAATCGCGCAGGAGACGATGCCGCAGGTCTCGCAATCTCGGAGAAAATGCGCGCGCAAATCCGCGGTTTGGATATGGCGCAAAAAAATGCCCAGGACGGGATCTCCCTCATTCAGACAGCTGAAGGCGCTCTGACAGAAACCCATTCCATCCTGCAACGTATGCGCGAGCTGGCTGTTCAGGCTTCCAATGGCACCAACAAGATCGAAGACCGTGAGCAAATTCAGAAAGAAATCAACTCGTTGACTTCCGAAATCAACCGAATCAGCAATACAACTCAGTTCAACGAAATGACGCTGTTGAACGGCGATTTCAATTTCAAAGCGAGTGAGGCTGCCAAGATCAGCGGTTCCAATAGTCTTGCTGACGGCCTGAACCTCATCAATAAAGGGGTAACGACTAACTCGGCTGTAGCCTTCGATAAAACAACAGCCGGTCAAGCCCTTGGCACTGTGACAGTTACAGGCACTGATACTGTTGATTCCAGCAAGAACGAAATTACCCTTAGTATTGATGGCGGAGCAGCACAAACATTCGCTCTATCCAGCACTACACTTGAGGAAGCCATTGACGAGTTGAACACAGCTCTTGGCGGGACCGCAACAGCTTCGATTCGCGACGGCAAGCTTATCCTGGAATCTGCAACATCGGGTGACGGCAGCAAAGTCGAGATTTTGGGCGGTAATTTCGCTTCCACTTTCTTCGGCGATGATGTCCAATCCGTGGATGGCAAAGCCGATGTTTTCGTTGTTGGCTCGGGCACCCCTGCTAAAGTAACCGGTGCAGCTCTTACAGGCACGGTTGAAATTACTGACGATACGAATGAATTAACCGTTAATGTTGATGGTGTGTCCCGTTCCATTGCACTGGACAATTCAGCAGATATTCTAGCTGACGATGCGGCAAAAGCAGACTTCCTGACCGATATCCAAAACAAACTGAATGCAGCCTTTGGAGGAGGCACGAGTTTCAAGGCCAGCTTCGATGCGAACGATAAGCTCATTATTACGCATGACTCCGGTACCCAGGTATCCTTTACCGGCGGCGACGCTCTTGGAGCACTAGGTCTCGACACAGTGGACACTACTGACGGCGTTCCAGCCAACACTTCCTTCCAGGTCGAAGTCGACGGCACTACAAAAACAGTCACCCTGAAAAGCGGCGCTGACGGCGTCTATGAGAGCCTGGACGATCTGATCGCCAAAAATCAAAGCGAATTTGAAGCTCAAGGGCTGAAAGCAAGCAATGTGAACGGTAAGCTTCACCTTGAGTCATTGTCTGCCAACGGTCACGTCGGGAAAATTGAAAACTCCCAGCTCGCTAAAGACCTTGGTCTGGTTGATGCAACGGGCAAAGAAACCGTTGATAAGGGTGTTGGACTTGAGCTGTCCTTCTCTATCGACTCCAAGAATGTAACGATCACCCTGGAGAATAAGTCCTACACCAAGGACCAGCTTCTGACAGCCATCAATGACGCTATTGCCGCGAGCGGCGCTGAAGGCATCGCTTCTCTGGACAAAAACAACAAGCTGATCATCACTTCCGAAGTCAGCGGTGCAGTCTCTAATGTTACTGTACAAGACAGCGCACTTGCCCGCAATCTGGGTCTGACAGTTAACAGCAACGTATCTGCAAGCGGTAAAGATGTCGAAAAAGAATTGCTGAACTTCCAAATCGGCGCGAACAAAAACCAGTCCATGAGCATTACGATTGGCGATATGCGCGCAGCAGCTCTGGGCATCGTTGGCAGCGGAGCCGGCTTCGTGGAGGAGAATGTCGTAACTGATGGTACAAATAATAAAGCCGTAGAAAAATCGCTTGATGTGTCTACGCATGAAACTGCGGCGAGCGCCATTAAAGTGCTGGACAATGCAATCAATACGGTCTCCACTCAACGCTCTCAGCTCGGTGCGAACCAAAACCGCTTGGAACATACCATTAATAACCTGGGCACTTCCGCTGAGAATTTGACAGCAGCCGAATCCCGTATCCGTGATGTAGATATGGCAAAAGAAATGATGGAGTTCACGAAGAACAACATCCTTACCCAGGCTGCTCAAGCGATGCTGGCGCAAGCGAACCAGCAGCCGCAAGGCGTTCTGCAACTGCTTCGTTAATCTTTTACAGACAAAGAATCCGCTTCCCTTCTTGCTGCAAGCAAGGGGGACAGCGGATTCTTTCACATCCAGCAGCAAAGTCTGGCGACTTCGATAACCTGATTTTTGCTTATACAATTTCTAACGGTTACCTTAGCTAATTGCTCCCAGATTGTGGCACGTTCCAAGTGGCGCATGATGGCGAGGTTCGGCTATATCTGACTGCTCTCCTCCATCGACTCCCATAAATTTCTCGTAAAGTTCTCCCCTAATCACATGAACATCGGCAGGCGCCGAAATCGCGAGGCGAAGCTGCCCTTGACTGCTTTTTACAACTTGCACACTAATGTAATCTCCAATTTGGATGTACTCCCCCGGCTTCCTGCCAACAACCAACATAAGTTGATCTCCTCGCTCCCGATTGACTAATGAAACTTACAAGGAGAATTATAGCAGACACTCCCGAACAAAAACTGTAATTCATAACACAAAAAGAACGCTCACGACAGATTTTTCAACGGTCGTGAGCGCTCAATTCAAGACTTGCTTTCATCTTGTTCTGAATCAGGAGCCGCCGCAAGGACAAACTCCGTATCTTGGACTTGAATGATACTATTCAAAGGAATTGCAAGCGGCTCGCTCAGTTGCACGGATACCTTATATGGCAATTCTCCCAATGGAGCGGCACTCTCTTCTCCCTGTGGCTGGGCATCTTCCCCCGTAGTTGCGCAAGCAGACGCATACTTGAGACCTTTAAGCTCCAGCTTCGGACCGTCAGGAGAAACAATCGTTAGCTGATCAGGCTTGAAAGCGGTGCAAGCCGCTGCATCTTCAAAAGGAAAAACCAGTGCAATTGCGTTCTCTACGCCTTTCGCCAGCTCCCCTTCCGCATAAACGAAATGCTGGATAGCTGTCTCTCCCCGATCTCCCTGGCCAGCACCTGTATCGGAAGAGTCCGAAGGAGAAACAGCGGCGCCAGCTCCAGTCTTGCCGCCCGCTGGCCCTTCTCCACCTGCCAGCCATACCCCCCCAACAGTCAGAATGATTCCAGCTGCCAGCAAAACAGATAGCCATGTCAGTTTGGAATTTTGACGGAACAAACGCATCAGCGGCGAGGACAGTTCCAGTCTGACCTGGTTATACAGGTCTTGCAGGTGCGGGCCCGCCTTGGAGAAATACCTCTTCACATTCGCACGTTTCTTGAACGCATCGCGGTCATACTTCTTAAAGTAGGCCATTACTACCGTCCGGTAAGCCGGGACAAATCCGCGCGGTCGCATAAAGTCCGGATGCTGCTCCGACCACCTGAAGAAAGAGTATAGCGTCTCCTTATGCTTGGCATGATGGCGAAGAAAATCGATAAGCTCCGAGTATTGAATCACTTCAAGCTCAGGGCTGCGGTAGAAAGCAAGTATCATGCTCTCGAAGGAAGCCGTATCGGCCTCGCTAGCCAGCATTTGTCTGCCTAATTCCTGTACCTCATCCATCGCATCGGCAGACAGACCGGACAGCAATTCTGGGCCGGGACCGGGTTGCGTCACCCAGCGGTAGGCTGCCAGAAGCTTGGCAGCAGTGAGTCTCTGACCATCTTCATTCAGCTCGGCATTCCATACGCGCAGCTGATCCGGCCAGCTCAGGAATAGAGCTTCAAGAAGCTGTTGCCTTGTAACTGTGGACAATTGCAGCACGCTCATGAGCTTGCAGTACGCGGCGAACTCCACCCCTTCCAACAGGTTTAGCTCACCATATGACAGAACTCCGCCTGCTTCCTTGCGCCTGCGGACCTCATCCAGAAATTTGCTAGTTTTCTCCAGCAACCATGATCCCGGACGAAGCTTTTCCGCAACTTGTGTCCGCACCAGTTCATGGAACAATTCCAATTCATACAGAACCGGGTAAGCTTCAGCCCACTTCTCGGCAAGAGCCAGCGCATCCTGTACAGACTTGGTTTTTTGGAGTTGGTCTCCCAGATACGGCATAAACAACAGCCTGCACAGCCGGACATCGCTCATTACTCTGCCAAAGAACGCTTGGCTAAGCGCTGGCTCGCTTGCTACCACCTCATAGAATGGGTCGGCAGTTTGCTTGCTGCCCTGAGTCTGCGCGTGCGTCAAGGTATGAATGAAATAAGCGACAATTTTGTTCCCGCTATGTTTGCCATCCAGACGATAATAATCCCTGAAGTTCTCCGCTACAAAGACTTCAGGCAGACTACCCTGTCTGACTCGATCAAACTCACGGTCAAAGCAGGACAGATACAAATCGTTAAGCCGCACCTTCCCGGTCAGAGCCGAGGCCGAAGACAAGTAATCCATCATGCTGCGCAGAATGGCGCTCTTGTGCAGTTCGTACAGCTCCGCCTGCCCGGCTTCCAACTGGAACAAAATAGTCAGCTCGTCATAGCTGCCAATTGAAAGCTCACGCTCCGGCTCCATGCCAGGCAGCATCCGTTCAGCAAATTCAAAGAAATCTGCCATCCGTTCCGGCTGCTCCAGATTGCTCCAGGCAAACTCCAGGAATGCATGGAGTTTGGCATCTATATCCGTATTGACAATGCGATCATTCTCCAGATCGAAGATAAACTCCTTCTCTATATTGCGGTCGCCTGGACGCAGGCTGCCCCGTTCCACAAATGTCAAATGGATAGATTTTTTGCTTTGCGGTTCCTTGGCATAGGTCAAAAATCCGAGCTGCCGCCGAAAGGCCAGCGGCAAGGCCGCATACAATAGCTCTAGAAGTTGTGCCGCCTTTTCCGAAATCTGTTCAATCGGCACATCCAGCGCGATATACACTTTCTTCTTCACGTGGACCGCGGACATTGCCGCATACAGCAACTGCCCGAAGCGGCGTTCACCAAGATTCAGCTCGGAGAGGAGCGCGCGTGGAGGAACAGGCTCTTCATTGGCAGCCTGCAGCGGCAGTGTCTCCAGCGTGGGCAGTTCTTCTCCCTGCTCCATATCGTATTGCGCTGCGAATGATGCCCGCAAAATATCTTTGTAGCCGATTTCTCCAGAATCCCAGCGGCTGCCGGGAATGACGTAATGATGCGTAAAAAAAGTGCTGCGCAGTCCTGTAAAATCTGCAGCTTTATAAACACTGCGTCCAAGCAGCAGATCACCGTTATCCAGCTTGAGCAGATGAAGTTCCGCCGGATAAGCGGACTCATCTTTCTCTCCGCTGGCCGTTAGTGCGGCAGGCGCGTCATAGATACAGAGTGGATGAATCTGCTTCTTGATGAGCTGACCGTCCAGCCCCGCAGATTTGGCGATCGTATCGTAGCCCTCCGTTGAGCGGAACACCCCGCGCCGCTCCCGGGTATACATCTGCTGCTGAATGGCAGCGGGAGCCGAATGGTTCATCAATCCCGTCTCCCTTCAATATAATTCAGCTTGTAGAGCAGCCAGATAAACGGCTCATCGACGCGGATCGGACTGACGACCGTCTGCATCTTCTGATTGACCGGGTTGCTGCCCAGCGCAGAGACGGCATAGTACGCCGTGTCTTTGAAATAAACATCCATCGTCCCTTTGAACGGACGGTCGACCTTCTCTATAAAACGGCGGATTTCACCATCAATATTCTCAAACTCGGTCAGATTGAAATAATTGCGGTGAACCATATTATTGAAAATATTGCTATTGGATTTGATATACTCGCCATCCTCGTCTTTGAGAATGTGGAGCATATCGCTTTTGGTGAGCACTACAGCAGTCGGAATATCGGTCTTGCTGTTCTCCTGATAGGCGATGAAATCGCCAAACAGAGTCAACACGACATCGCGCGGCTCATCATACTGGGATACCAACTCGCCTGGTTTGTCGCCAAGCTGAATCCGGATTTTCTCCCGGATAGAGCGAATCTGCAGCGGATCAACGAGCAGCAAAATTCCGGCGGAGTTCTTGATATGCTGGCCGTGCAAGCCCAAATAATCCTGCTCTACCATGCCTTCACCGGCAACATCGAAGAAAACAAGAGTGAGCGGCGGCTTCGATTCGTCCCGGAATACAAATTGGAAAATAAACGGCTCCTGCATCTTCTCCTTCTGTGTGGAGGCGAGCAGGTCTCCGCGTTCAAATAACGGCTCTTCATAATTCATGCGGAACTTGCGGCTGATTTCCGTATTCAGCGGCATGCAGGCCGCATTGAAATGATCTGCCGTCGTATGCTGCAACGTATGAATCAACGAGGTCATGTACACCGATTTGCCCACTTGGGAAGCGCCAATAATTGAAATAATATTGCTCGGAACTTTTCCGGCAGTAACCGGAACTTCGTTGTGGCATTTGGGGCAGAGCCTGCGTCTTGTAAGCTCTCCGTAGCGGTCCGTAATGCCAACAAGCACATGGTCCGAATAAACATGATACTCTTCCGGCACATCCTGCGGACGCAGCACAGCCTCCATGTCATGCACCCGATCAAGGCCAAACCGCTCCCGGTAACGGTTCAACTCCTCATCCTCTCCAAGCGCGTAATCCTCATCATCCTCCCGGTGATGGGTTGCGCGGAAGACAACATCCTCCGGAGAAAATTTGCTAAAGCAATACGGACAGACAATATCATAGAACAGCGGCCGCTGTTCAGCTTGAGGCCGCTTTTTAAACCAGTCCATAATTCCCATCGTTCTTCCCTCCGTTCCCTACAGCCCGGGTCTCACATTGGAACCAGTTCGTACAGTTGTCCATACTTTTGTCCATTTGTGAAAAACAGGCGCACATAATCCTGTTTGCCAATCTCAAAAGACGGCAGCACGGTTCTCCCCGGAGCAAAATCCGAGACGAACGGATACAGTACCCCGTCCTCCTTGCCTGCCGGATAACCGCCCTGCTTTTTCACATAGCACAGTACGTCTTTGCCGATTGGCACCTCTGTCATTACTTGAATCTGAATCGTTTTGCCGCTTCTGAACCAGCCGCTTTTCTGCTGGATTTCGTATTGAATCCGGGCTCTGCCAGAGCTGATGGCAAGCGCATTCTCCCCATCCGTCTGGCGAATCAGGAACGGTCCCTGATCATCCTCCTGGCAGGCATAGACCGTGTAAATATATCGTCCGATGCCCTCCATTCGCCCCGGATAGCCATTATTCGCTTTATATTCAGCTTTCGTATACAGCCTGAGACTGCCGCCGTCAGGTCCTCCATCCACAGCGGAACGCTCGATATATACCGCTTCAATCTCCGTCGTCCAGTGCCAGCGGAGCGTGAAGCGGTCATCCTCCTGCTGGCAGGATAGACCCGTGACTCTGGCTGTAAGAGGTGATGCATCCATGAACCGCATGTCCATCCGCCCTTCCGCATTTCTAAAAACCGCTGCTGCGGCTGTTTCTTGCTCTGCCCGGCGTAACGGGAGTCCGTACAGCGCCCCCGCCGCTCCGGTACTGCCGGCTGTTTTCTTTTACAGGTATCACCAGCGTAGACAGTGCAATGATTGCGGCAAGTACCAGAGCTGCGGCAAGCCTCACAAGAGCGTCTACAAAAGGGCTGCCTGACAAGCCGTTCTCAAGTATCAGGCCGGCAAACAGACCTCCGGCAGCACCGCCAACCCCGAAGCTCCGGGCAAGATAACGGTTGTCAAAGATCATGCCAAGCGACAAGCCGATGGCAATTCCAAGCAAAGTTACAGCGATAATGCGCAGCACACTGTACAGCGGACTGCTCTCAGTCAGTCCTTGCCGCCAGGTAACAAGCTGCCGATCATCCAGCGCATTATAGATGTTTTGGAAGACATGGGTCAGTTCGCCCGCCTCTGCAACATCATTGTAGCTTCCGCCTGTCTCCCTCGCGATTTGCTCCAGCAGGCCGGAGCTCATGTAATCCCCGACGCTAAGCGCAATGGTGTGCACTTTAATTTGCTGTTCCTTCAACTCCTGGAGCTGCTGCTCAATCGGTGTCTCGCTGAATCCGTCCGATAGCAAGATTACTGCTGTCCCCCGCCCCGGATCATCCTTTGCATGGATGATATCCAACGCCTTGCCCAGCGCCAGATTAAAATCCGTTCCGCCATCCGGCTGCTCCATCGCGTTCAAGTCCGACTCAATCGCTATACGCTCTGCAGCATTGCCGACATTGACGAATGATTTGAGCACTTCCGCCTTGTCGGAGAACAATACAATGGCGACGCGCATATCATCCTCCATATTGCCGATCAGCTTTTTGGCGGCTGTGAAGCGTTCCTTGCCAGGGTCCGTCTCCGTCATGCTGCCAGAATTGTCAATGACCAGCACCAAATCCTTCGGCGGCTTGATGCCCCCGTAGTTTACCTGGTACAGCACCTGCAGCAAGGCCCCCGCGACAAACAGCAGCACAAGGGTTGCAGGGACCAGCAGTTTCCATGACAGGTCCGTATAGCGCTGCCTCCAGGATGAACCGCTCAGCCGCGGCGATATCAGCTCTGCAATCAGGCTGAATAGCCCGATAAAAAAGGCAATAAGGCCGAAGTACAAGCCGACGGTTACGAATCGGGGCGCTTGGTCTTCCAGAGCGGCCAGCAGGAACTCGCCGACGGCAAATCCGACACCTGCGCCCAGCAGACTAAATAGAAGCAGAAGCAGATTTACTTTTCGCTGCATGAAGAACGCCTCCTTATATCCTAACATTAGCTCATTGGCGGCAGCTTTCCAGTGTCCATACTGTGGAACTGGCCGCCGTTTTGCAAATAGGTCTCGTAATATACCTTGCTGTTGCGATAGTACAGCAAATCCTCAATGTGAAAGCCGCCCATCAGTTGCAGCTTATCCACCCCGCTGCTGCGGTTCTCATGCACGCAGCCAAGCTTATGAGAGAGCGAGGCTTCCCCTGCACGGAGAGTATAGCGGACGAATTCACTGCTGCTGTCCCCGAATAAATACCGCTCCTCATAGCGATGCTCATGCGTATAATCCAGCAGCCGGATATTAATGCTTGCGTTATCATCCAGCGTGCGCAGCAGGCGGCTGAACAACTCCTCCTTGGACAACGCTTTGCGATTGCTGTATTCAATGGATACATTCGCCCGCTCCAACAGTTCCTGCTCAAAGGTTCGGGAGAACGGTGCGGTTGTCAGCAGATGCTGCCTGCAGACCTGTATCAGCCGCTCAGCCAGCATATGGCCGTCTTCTTCGAGCAGCGGCTCGATTCTGCCAACATAGCGATCCTCGAAGAATACACTGGCGCCGCGGCGCGCTTCCAGCTCCTTCATGACATCTTCTGTAACGCGTTCATAGTAGTCGAACACATTTTGTCCGGTATAGTGATCGATACGCTCAATACTGGCCAGCGCGGCTTCCTTGAATGTCTCCTGCAATTCCAGCAGCCGCTGGACCCGCCGCTGATAGATTTCATGTACCCGTTCCAACTCAGCTGAAAAGCGGCGATAGACAGCCAGTTCAACCTCTGCCTGCAGAATGTCCAATTTTTTCCGGTAGACCAGCTCGAAGAAAGCACGAAGGAAAGAGCGCAAATTATGTTTGTCCATAAGCGGCAGCCGTTGAAACTTCACGTCCTCGACTCTGGTTTCCCGGGCAAGCTCCAGTTCGCCGCGCAGCTGGGCAAGCTCTGCGTCCAACTCCCGCCCGCGTGCGTGAACAGCCTGGACGATACTGCCCGTCTGGCTCTTCTCTGTCATCTGGTCATTAGTCCAGTCTGCAATCTGAAAGCAAGAAATGTTCGGATTGCTCTCAAGCTTGCGGATGAGCGTACGGCTCAGCAACTCCCACGGTTTCAAGTCTATCAGCCGCTGCTCGGCCTCCTGCTGGAAGTTCTTCGCGAAGAACCGTTCGCAACTGTCGCCGAACAGCTCATCCTCGGCTTCCCGCAAACCCATCTTGCGAATCTGCTCATACCGTACGCCGCTCCTTGTCAGCAACGCGTTCATGTCCGCTACCTGTTCTTCCGGCGGGACTACCGCAGATAACAGCTCTGTCATGGAGGCAGGATCAAGTCCGAAGAATGCCAGCTTCTCTCTGACATCCGGCTCGGGTACGCTCTTCATGCGCTGAATCAACTGCCGGGTGAAATGATAAAGCACCGTTAGTGCAATTGCATAGTTTGGCCTTGTTAGCGAAGCAAGCCCTGCCGATACGAGGCCTTGCCGGCCAGAATCCGCCAGCAGGCTGTTGCGGAAGGAAGCATTGTTGTAACCGGGCGCTCCTTCATTTGCCGCCCCTTCCTTGCGTTTCCGGTTCTTGAGCAGCAGGATCTGGCAAATAATCGCATAGTTGGACTGCATGCCGTGAATCGCCGTCACCCCCTTCTCATTGCGGTCTGACAGCAGATAGACCAGATCAAAGAGCGGGGAAGCAGAATGGGTGACCAAAATGGCAAATCCGTCGCCTGTTACCTGCAGCGGCGCAGAATAAGAAAAATCCGGCTGTTGCATGTATTCCACCTCGCGCAGAAAGCTGACGCCTGTCGCGCCTGCAAGCTCATAGCTGCCCGATTGCTCGCTTTCATTGACGAGCACGTAAAGATCCTTTTGCACCGACTTGAAGGATTGCATAAGAATGGACTGGGCCAGTAAGGCAATGTCGGGAACCAGCACATTCAGCGGATCGTCAGCTCTCGTAATGACAGCCAAATGCAGTCGGTCAAACGACACATACATTCTGCCATAATCAGCAATCGTACTGCTCACCTGGCGCATCGCCCGGTTCAGATCGGCTCGAATTTTCGGATTCGCATGAAAGCCTTCCCCCAGTTCCCGGCGTACAGTCAGGCGGCTATCCCAGGCAGACTCCAGATCATCCAGCACAACCCGGATAATTTGCGAATTACCAAGGCGCTCAGCAGCACGGGCGGCTACATGCAAGTAGACAACACCCGCGTTATTATCCCATTTCAATTCATTAGAGCGAATCATCGGCTCCATAGCTTCACCAGCCCCATCCCCGATGAACAGAAAGACGGTCGGATAGTGGATGCTGCTCTGATCATCCCCGCGGCCACTCTGCTTCTGCTCGTCGGCGGCATAGCCGGCCGCGTATCGGTCCAGCAATACGTTCATAGCTATCTCAACTTTCTGAGGATGTCATGTAGTTTGCTTGTCATATCCCGATAGAATTGATAGGCTTCTTCTCCATTGGCCAGTTCAATCCGTTCATACTCCAGACGCTCGCGCGCATCCAGGAAGCTGCCGTACAGTTCCTCCAGCTTGCCGAGCAGCGGAGCGGTATCCTCGGAGGCTGTCATATCCGATACACGGCGCGCCGATTTGCGCAGCAGGGTGCTGCGGTATTTGTCCTCCAGCTTGCCGAAGCTTTCATAGATTTCAAATTCAACATAGCTGCTGCTCTTCATCAGATTGGCAAATGGCGGCCAAGACTCTTCTTCCTCATCGCGATCATAGACGTAGAGGGCGCCCTTCTTGCAAATTGTCCCTGTATATAGCGCTTCGATGAACTGATCCATCGCCTTGCCCTCACTTTGATGGGCATCCAGCAGTTGCTCCAGCTCTTGCGCCTTGGCGCTGATCTGCTCATACTTGCCCAGCTCTTCCCTGACGCGAATCAGCAGCTCCGGCGAACGAATCAGATTTTCCTTCGCCAGTTCCTCGGTGAAGCTGCCGAAAATATCTTTCTCACTCGTCTGCTCCAGCCCTTCGCCCAGCAGTCTGCGCAGCTCAAGTTGTGCGCGTTTGACCTCGCCGAGATTTGGCTTTCCGGTTGAGGACTGCAGCGCAAAAGCTCCTAATGTGTCCACCAGACTGAACGGCTTCGTAAATCGGACCGTGTAACGACTGCTCGTCGTGTTGTCGACATCCTTCTGGACAATGATCTTGAAGCCCACAGCCCGGTCGAATTCGCTGCGCACCCGTGCATTGTAATTCTGCACACGCGAGTTCACATACGTATCTCCCCAGGATTTCTCGGGAATTGGAGAAGGCAGATAGGTCCAGTTCACCTTGTCGGTCTGCACCAGATGGCGGCCGATGCCTTCTTTGTCCAGAATGGTCCGCTCATAACTTTCCTCATAGACCTTAAGCGGCGTATAGACAAACAACGGAACCCCATTCTTCGTATTCAACCAGAAAATCCGATTCTTCACTTCGCTTTCCTTGATGGTGAAATGAGATTTGCCCAGCGCATTATTCTGGTAGTTGCGAATCCCCTTCAAAATGCTTGGCGCCTTCACCGGAACGGAGACAAAACCCCAGGACGGGAAGTGCAGATTGCCGGAGCTGTTGCTGAGATGGAACACGGCAATCGCTTCGTCATCCAGTTTGCTCGCAATCTGGCGCTCAACGAACTTCTCCACCGGCTCATCGTTGCCGTATTTCAAGACCAGGAATTCTTCCATGGACTTCGTAATGAGATCACCGAATTTGTCGGTCAGGAATTCGGAGATAGAGCTGACAATATCAATCTCCTGCTCCTTCACCCACTGATTGGAACGGTTAAGCAATTCCTGGGTAAAGTCGCGGATCAGATCGTCGCCGTCCCGGCTATCCATCATTCGGGTAATCATATCCGAGATGTCCGGCACATTGACCAGATTCCAGTAGTACGATTTATTGCCGCGATGGTCGGACTGCTCGTCGCTGTTAATAAGCAGATCGCCATTTTTGGCAAAAATGCTGTTGAGCACATTCAGAATTTCCGTAAAAACTTTGTAAATCCGGTTGTTTTCATTATTCAGCAACTCATGCAGGTCTTCATAGAACTCGATCATCTGCTCCATGCGCTCGACATCGGCATGCAGCCAGTATTCATTGATTTTGGACTCGATATAGAAGTTTTTCTTCTTTTCTTTGGACACGAAGGCGCTCTTGGCGTCGCCCAACCGCTCTTCGGCCTGCTCCCGGGCCGCCTCGATATCGCGCGGCAGCCGCGTCAGACTCTCCTTGAGCGTCTCGATATAGGACAACAGCATTTTCAGAATGCAGAAGCCCTTCTCGCTATACAGCAGTCTCGACACATAGAACGGCCCTTGCTCCGGATGCAGAAACATGCGGCGAATCTGTTCGGTAAACTGTCCGACAATCTCGCCCGGCAACTGTTTCTTCGCCTTGATATATTCCTCTCTCGCGCGCGCCAGGAAGTTCTGCTCCAGTTCCGTATCCATATTCACAACTTGCAGTTTAATGACATTATTGTAGCTCAGACGCTCGCTGTTTTCATAGCCCGGCAGCGGATCCGGCACGCGGGATTCGAAGGTTTTAACCATCGTATCCAAATCAATGCCCATCTTGCGGGCAAACTTCTCTACATCGTCCTGGCTGGGCGCCTTGACGAACATTTTGTCCATTTTGTTGAACAGTCTGTATGCAAGATAAGTCGTCATTTCCTCGATCGGCAGCACCGCAGAGGACGCCCCGATAATGTTGTAGTCGTAGTTGGCCGGGTACATCTTGTTCATCTGTGCAATATTGGTGCGGATGTTGCTGATATAGTCGTGAATGGCGAACTCTTCACCGGACTGCTTATCCTCGCTCGCCATAAAGTTTGTAATATTCTCTGCGGTCACATTCATGCAGTAGTCATAGGCATTCTCCAGCAGCTTGCCCTCGGTATTGGTCGCCGAGATCAGATGGCACAGGTTGAACGGCGGCAACGGCGAGTTCACGCTCAAAATGCTGCCGTACTGCTGCTTGAACCGGTCGCCGCGGCTGTCTACGTTCATCCAGTAGTCCAGTTCTTTGAGGGCGGCATAGCCGTTCTTCTTGATATATTCGCGGGTATGCTCGCTCAGGCTCTTGTTTGCCAGATTAATGTCCGGCGTGAACAAGTAGCCCAAGGTGTTCACACGGTCAATTCCCGCAGACCCGTGGTCACGTTCGATGATGCCGCGGACAATATAGGAAATATCAAGGAAGCAGCCGCTTCCTGTTCCTCCTGACAATCCTGTAAGCAGAAACACCATCAGCTTCTTGTTCGTTCCGACGGAGAGGGTCTTGATTTTCTTGTCAATGCTTTGCACCACTTGATTGATCTTCGTAAACAGCAAGAGCCGTCCGGCCTGTCTGACACCTGCTGCTCCGTTCATGCCGTCTGTAATTGTCAGCTCAGGCGAGAGCCAGTCGGTAATATAAGGCTCCAATATGCTGCGGTTTTGCAACAGCCCCCCGACCTCCGGATTTGACAACAGAACAAATTCATTGATCGGATCAAGACCAATCCCCTTATATTTCTTGTTGCGGTCCTGCTCGTTGGTCTCAAAGGCCAAAAACTCCACGTTGGCAGGCTTATCCTGCTTTCGCTTGGAAATCGGGTCCTCCGGCAGCTTGAAGCGGCGGTTGATCTGATATTTCAGGCGCAGCAGCGCATCGATTCCGGTGCCGCCCAGCCCGATAATCAGAATCGGATTGTCGATCGTGTCGACCCGGATTTTCTCGCTGACAATACCGCCTCCCAGCGATACATCCAATTGCTGTATATGCTCTCTGACGATTGGTTTCATCCTCTATGCCTCCCGAAACAATGGTTTCTTCTTTTCAACTTTTATATAGTCGTGAGCTGTTTCTTACACAAGATATTCTACGAAAATCGTCTTATCAACCTGCTGCAGGGCAACTGTAATCCGGTCACCGCTCTTGAGCTCCACACCGCGGCTCGCATCCAGTGTCCGCCCCGATCTCTCAATCGTACAGCCCGACTGATTCAATAGCCGGATGCGGTCATTGCTGCCTGGCAGGAACCGAATCTTCTCGGTCTCTTTCAGTTCAGGCGCCAGTTGCAGAAGCTGGTGAAGATGGAGCTTGCCCTTGAAGGCAGACAGCTTCTTGTATTGCGGGAAGGACTTGTCGCCAGTATTCTCGTCCCGTATCTCAACGACTAGCTGCCCGACAAATCCACGGCTGGCCTGTTTCATGTAACGCCAGATGAAGTAAGCTGCTGCCAACACGATGATCAGCGCGACTACACCGAGCAGAACCGGAACCAACGGAAACGGCTTGCTCTCCTCGCTCCCTGATACTATGCCCGGCTTGGCGCTCACCTTCACAGCTGCGGTCTCCCGATAAAAGCTCGATTCCTCGGCCTTGACTCTAATCTCGTAATCATGTTCCTGCGCAAGCTTGAATGTGCCTTCGAACTGCTCCCCCGTATTTTTCATATCGAATTGCTCAGTTGTTCCTGTATCCAAATCTTTGACGAGCAGGACAGCCTTCATGTTGCTGTATTGTGCCAAATCTTGAAGTTTTTTGCCGCTGCTGACCAGATAAGAAACGACATCAACCTGATCGCCTTTTTTGTAGGCTTTTGCAGGCAGCGGGTCGATTGCTAATTCCAGATCATAGTTAAACACGAGGTTGATGTCGATTTTGTCGCGGTTGACTCCTTTAATCTGCAATTTCCAGTCTCCTTCAGCCGGATGAAGAAGCTTGACGAGCGAATAGCTCTTGGACTTGGAGAGCAGAACATTATCCGACGGTACGGCTACAGCAGCTCCAGACGGGTCAACAAGCCTTGTCTCAACCGGCTTGGACGACATAATGGAGATGTTGGCTTCGAGCACGTTCGCATTCGGAACGGATACCGTCACATCCTGGAAAGCTCCGTTAGCTGAGATGGAACCGACGGGTACAATGTTCAGCTCCATATGGCTGGCAAAAATTTCGCTTAATATTTTCGGCAAATCATCCGCTGTATCGGTCGAGAATGATTTGGCCCCTGTTTTCTCGGAAATGGCAGCAAGCGCATCCTTGTTCAGCTTGCCATCCGCATTAAGCCCGATCGTATAGACGGGAATTTGGCTATTCCCCGCTTCCTTGAGCGCCTGCTCCATATCCTTGTCGGAATCGGCCTGCGTCCGTCCGGACTTGGGATTGAATTCGTTATTGCCGTCTGCCAGCACTACAATCATCGGCTCATGGCCTGTCCCCGCCCCGTCCTTCAAGATCTGTACCGCTTCCTTCACCCCGACAGCGATATCGGTGTAGGAGCCGCGGTTAAGCTGATCGATGAATCCTTTCAGATTCTCCTTATCCTCAGGCGAGCGGATTTCGAGCAAGGCTTTCTCCCGTTCGATCCGCTCCGAATAGGCAACGATGCCGACCCTGTCTCCCTTGGCAGACAGCATATCAATAAACAGCTTCATCGCCTCGTTGCCGATATTCCCCGGATCACTGCTGCTCATGGAATGGCTCACATCAAGCACCAGCACAGCATCGATTTGCGTTGAGGACGCCGCCGCGCGCGCTGCCGGCAAGCTGCCGGATACTGCAAGCACGGCGATGCAGAGCATTGCGATTATTAGTCGAAACCGGTCATACAATCGAATCATGGCTGAACTCCTCTTTCACGATAGTTTATACGTCAAGATCAACGTTTCTATGGGTTTCTATATGGTTTTAGCATCAATCGCCAAATTCCGGCACGATCAGATCCGCGGAACTGACAGGATACCACCAGAGCATGTGCGATTTAACATTGCCTCCTGGATGATGCTATACTAATTAGTATAGCGGATCGATGCTTACAAATCACTTTTGCGCAAGAGAGGAACTGCCTATGCTTACATACGTTTGTCTGGGACTATTGTTTCTTTTTGTCGCCTCCAGAGCGGCGGCCTATTATTTCCGCAGCAGACGAGCTCTATCTCCGGAGAAGTTGGACCAGTATATACTGACCATATTGCAAACCCGAGAGCGTGAGAACAAATGAACAAAAAAATCCCTGTTCAGATATCCCCTTATATTAGAACACATAATTCTTATCAAAAGCTTAAAATTTGCCGAAGCTGCGGAAATTTTACTGTGCTAGGCGATGAAGAATGCGGCGCATGCGGCAAAATGGCCCTCGTCCCGGTGGAAGATCGTGCGGCTGCATTGACCTCAGGAGCAGCTTGGCTGGAACGGCTCCTTGCTCTTGTATTATGGGGGGCCGCCATCGGCCTTGGGACGAATGACATGGAATGGGCTGCTTCGGGCGCTGCCGGCCTGATCTTGATCGTGCTGTTAATTGTGGCGCAAAACAAGTTCGCGGAGACACGCTACAGACATCAACTGACAAAGCTGTTCAAGCGAGGCGAGGATCAGCTTGTCGAAGGTTTGGGCATTGATCATGACGAGGCAATTGAAGTATTCCAAGAGGGCGATAAACCGCTTGCATACGAAATGCTGCGTGAAGTGGGCATGCTTGTCCGGACGGATCAGCTTCGGATGGAGCAAATTTTATTGCTGCAATCTTTCATTCTCCGCAAAGATATGGATTTGATGCTGGAGCCTTTGCTGACGCACAGATTCAGCCCTGATTTAGTAGAGTACATTGGAGAGCTGGCCAAGGTACGAAAAGATTTAATCAAGGAAAAAACATTCCGCTATGTGCTCGTCCATGAATTGCAAATTCTCCATATGGAGCAGGGCGAACAAATTTTGGCACGTGTAGCCGGAGCGGCAGTACGCATGAAGCGCTACGTTATTATGTATCCGCACCTGTTGGTGCGTTATGCAAGCAAGTTGCCAAAGGACCGTTTCCTCAGATTGTGCATGATTCTGAATTCTGACCGGACGCGAAATTGGGGCGAGGTAGGGATTGAAGTCTATACGGTTTTTAATGCCCGCTACAAGCATGATCCGGATTTCCAGTCGCTTGGCGGGATGACCTTTCTGGCTGACTCAACACGATACTCACGTTACTAGAAGAATCCATTTAGAAGATAGGGGTTGAAGCTGTCGGCGTAGAAGCTGCGAATTGTGTAAGCATACGTTGCTCTCGCATTCATTTTCTTTTCACAATTCTGATAATTCCCATTACAGCTTCCAAAATCAGGCCCGACAGCAACCCTGCTCCCACAAGCAAAAGAAAGACCATTAGACTGATCAGATCCTCCCAGCCTGAATTACCGGTCGTCAAGTAGCCCATAAACACAAGACCTACAGCAATCCCTACTGTCCCGCCCAGCCACAGCCACTTGGCTCCAAGCCAGCCGAACAAACCGTAAAACGCCGCCAGCAAACTCCCCAAAAGCAAAAGTCTGAGAGCGATTGCCGGGGAGAACGGCTGCCCCGCAAGACCGAATCGAATTCCCCAAAGCAACCCTGTCTGTATAAGCGCAGACCAGATGGTCCACGTCCACCACCTATTGCTTCTTGCCTCCGGCCAAGTGAACATCGCTGCCCCTCCTTTTCCTTGAAAC
Organism: Paenibacillus roseus; assembly: GCF_016424485.1. Lineage (GTDB taxonomy): Bacteria > Bacillota > Bacilli > Paenibacillales > Paenibacillaceae > Paenibacillus_D > Paenibacillus_D roseus. The sequence continues at coordinate 21,189 of NZ_JAELUP010000016.1, read as the reverse complement.
GATTACCCATTATACGCGGGGAAGACCTGATTTGTTGCTGGCTCCACTTGCTATGATTCCATGTTAACTCTTCTTTTTGTCCGATGACTTGTTTTATTGGATGATTAGGTTTAATCTTCCGTATCGCTTCAACTGCAAATGGTTAACCTAACCATATTCCATCATAAGAAAAGGACAGGATGATTACATGGAGATTTGGAAGGATCTCGGCATTGTAGCCCTTCGAATAGCGACGTTGTTTCCGCTACTGCTTTGCGTTACTCTTTTTATGGGAAGAAGGTCGGTCGGGAAGCTGCCTGTATTTGACTTTTTGATTATTTTGGCCCTTGGCTCTGTCGTCGGGGCGGATATTGCAAATCCGCAGATTAAACATCTCCCGACCGCCTTCGCGATCGTCATGATCGGCCTTCTGCAAAAACTGGTCGCAGCACTCTCCATCCGCTACCGTACCTTCGGACGGTGGACTACCTTCGAGCCAGTCGTTGTCATACAGGATGGCAAAATAATGGAGGAGAATCTGCGGAAGCAAAAATATTCGGTGGATACGATTCTACAAATGCTGCGCGAGAAAGACATCTTCAATATTAGTGCCGTCACACTGGCGGTTCTGGAATCCAACGGCAGGCTAAGCGTACTTAAGAACCCTTCCAAAACCCCTGTGACGCCAGAGCTTCTGCAATTGCCCCCCGGGGAACCGGATGTGGCTTACCCTGTCATATTGGAGGGAAAATTCGAGCAGGAGGCTATGGCCAAACTCCATGTACAGCAAGACTGGCTGGCAAATCGCCTTCAGGAGCAGGGGGTGTTCCCGGAGGATGTCTTCCTTGCCACGCTCGACGGCAAACGCAAATTGACGATTACCCGCTATCAGGAAAATATTGAGCTTTCGCCTCTCCGCCACTAGGTTGTTAAACTTGTAAACGAATTACTCTGGGGCATGCCTAGGGTTGAAGAATTCGTCTGCGAGGACTATGATGGGAACATCAACGGCAACTATACTCGAAAATAAGGTGAATACGATGGATGCTAAATTTTGCTTAATGTGCGGAGCAGCACTCAAGAACCGGGATGTAGATGGGGCAATCAGACTGGCGTGTACAGCATGCAGCTATGTGCATTGGGGCAACTATAGCGTAGGTGTCGGGGCACTTGTAATGAAAGACGGGAAGCTGCTTCTCGTCAGACGCGCGCAGGAGCCGGGCAAGGGCAAATGGACAAACCCCGGTGGCTATATGGAGCAGGAGGAGTTAATTGAAGATACAATTGTCCGGGAAGTGATGGAGGAGGCAGGTGTCAATGCCCGTGTGCAAAGCATCGTTGCTGTCCGTGATCTTCCGCGTTCGATTCATAACATTTACCTGGCCTTCTCCATGGAATATATCTCAGGTGTTCCTATGCCTGATGGTGTAGAAGTTGATGATGCGGGCTTTTTCAGCCTGGAGGAAATGGAGCAGATGAATGTAGCCGACTTCACCAAATGGCTATTGGATGTCGCGCTCAAGCAATCTGGTACAGGACTGGTCAAGGACGAGGCCCCATTGGTTTCATTCCCAGGCTATGGTTTATTCAGGGTGTAAAGAGAAGAAAGCGTCCCCGTTTAGCGGAAGAGGGCGCTTTCATTTTTTTCTACTAGAATTAAAAGACTGCATTTTTGGTTTTTATTTCTTTTTCTGTATGTGATAGTTGCTCGACGCTCTGACAAGCAGTTCCGAATCGACGGTAAAGACTCTTTTATCCTCAAACTGATTTTCATTCATCTGGTCAATCAGCTTCTCGACGATAATCGCCCCCATCGTATATTTCGGCTGATTCACTGTACTGAGCCGCGGCGTCAAATATTTGCTGATCCGGTTGTTGTCGACGCCGACAACAGCAAGTTGCTCGGGTATGGCGATTCCCCTCTCTTCACAGGCTCTGTACACCCCAAGAGCCATCTCATCATTGGCGGCAAAAACTGCCGTAAAGGTCATTTTCTTCGCAAACAGACGCTCAATGGCCTCATAGCCGCCTGTTTCATTGAAATCTCCATTCTCCACAAGCTCCGGGCGGAACGGAATATGGTTGTCTTTGAGCGCCTTCAGGTAACCTTCCAGACGTTCGTAGCTGTCGACAGCCTCAGGATAGCCGCTTAAGAAAACAATATCACGATGTCCAAATTCAACCAGATGCTCGACCACATGACGTGAAAACTTGACATTATCCGTATAAATGCACGGAATCTTCGGATGATTTACGTTCCGGCCAATCACGGCAATATGATAGCCTTTGTCCACAACCCCGTAAATTTCCTCATCGGAAAGCTGGGGCGTAATCATAATGACCCCATCCATTGTACGGTCCATTAGCAAGGACAAATAATCCCGCTCCTTCTCCGCCTGATTCTCGGCATCGCAGATAAATACCTTATACTTACGCGCATAAGCCATGTTCTCAATGCCTTTAATAATTTCGGTAAAGTAAGCGTTATTAATGTCTTGGGCGATGACGCCAATGGACAGCGATTTTTGCAGACGCAAATTTTTAGCCGCAGCGTTAGGACGATAATTCAACTCATCGATTGCCTTCATGACTTTATTTCTAGTCTTGGCCGTCACGCTGCTGCCCTGATTCAATACGCGGGATACTGTGGCGGGCGAGACTCCGGCCTTAGCCGCCACGTCAATTATTTTCGCATCCATATATTCATCAACCTTACTGTATTTTTGTTTGACAAACGGCTTATGCGTAATTATAATTCAAAATAAAATCGATTTCAATAGTTGTTGTATGGCATCATTTTTTGCAATCGTTATGTCTCAGGGACTAGTCATCATAGGAAAGGGAGGACTTTTTTATTAATTTTAAAAGAAATCGATTTCATTTTTTGATGAAATAGTGTAGAATGATCTCGAACGAGTCGTTAAAAGGTAGTGTTGTTTAGTAATAGTGAAATCGATTTCAAATATGCTCCGTCCTGTATCAGGAGTCTAAGGCAACAAATAGTTGCAACCCCCGTTTTTCGCAGCGGGATGGTTTCTCGCCAGATGAGATCTCCGCTTTTCATCAGCGGGCGGCACACTTCAGTAATTTATTGTATCCGCTATCAATCCCATGATTTCCTTTTGTTTCTTTTATTGTTAACTAGCGGACCAGACATCAATATTGGCGATTCGAGGTGAGGGTTCATGTCAGGTTTGTTCAAAGAGCTAAGTAAAAACAAGGTCTTGTTCTTCATGATTTTGCCGGCGCTCTTATTCTTCATTACATTCAGCTATATTCCAATGATCGGTGTCTATTACGCCTTCACAAATTACAGCTTTGATGGCGGTTTGTTCGGAAGCCCGTTTGTTGGCATGCAGAACTTCAAGTTTTTATTCGAATCCGGTGTGCTGCTCAAGCTCACTAAAAACACAGTTCTCTACAATTTGGCTTTCATCTTCCTGGGGAATATCCTGCAGCTGATCTGCGCCGTGTTCCTGAGCGAGATGATTGGCAAATGGTTCAGGAAAACAACACAGTCGATCATGTTTCTGCCGTTTTTCATTTCGTTCGTTCTTGTAGGCGCATTCGTATACAATCTGTTCAACTTTGAAACCGGGGCTGTCAACGCGCTGATGCGTCAGTTGGGGCTGGAGCCTTATGACTTTTATATGAACACTACGCCATGGATATACATCATTATTTTCTTCAACATCTGGAAAGGCCTTGGATACGGAACGGTTATTTATCTGGCAGCCATTATGGGCATCAGCGATGAATACCATGAAGCGGCCAAGATCGATGGCGCCAACATCTTCAAGCGCATTCGTTACATTACGATTCCGATGCTCAAGCCCACTTTTATCCTGCTGATTCTTCTCGCGCTTGGCGGCATTCTGAAAGGACAGTTCGACCTGTTCTGGCAAGTGGTGGGCAACAACGGGATGCTATACGAGACGACGGATATTATTGATACTTACGTTTACCGCTCGCTTGCGATCAATTTTGATATTGGAATGGGTACGGCGGCAGGCCTGTATCAATCATTCTTCGGCTTCGTGCTTGTTATTTCAGTCAACTGGATTGTCCGCAAGGTTCAAAAGGATTACGCCCTGTTTTAGGAAGCTGCCCGCAGCGTAGACGCTCTTTACAAAACTCGCCGGCTCCAGCTAACGGTGCGGAAGGTTCCCTTGCCGGACGCTCCCAACTTTTCATTACGGAGGTGCCCTCTCTCATGCGTGCTGAACGCTCGACAATCGTGTTCAACATTATCGGCTACATTGTTATTTCGATTTTCACCCTGTTATGCGCCCTGCCTTTCTGGCTCATCATTTCCGGCTCATTCTCTGATGAGAACGATATTATAAGGGACGGCTTCAAGCTGATCCCGCAAAATTTCACTTTCGATGCTTATAAATCCGTGTTTCAAAACCCGGAGCAGATTTTCTCCGCCTATCAGGTTACCATTCTGGTTACACTTGCAGGTACCTTGCTGGGGCTGTTCCTGACGTCAATGGCCGGCTATGTGCTTTCGCGCAAGGATTTCAAATACCGGGATAATCTGGCCTTCTTCATCTACTTCACGACACTGTTCAGCGGCGGACTCATTCCATGGTATATCCTGATCGTAAACTATCTGGATTGGAAGGACAGCTTTCTGGCTTTGGTGATCCCGGGACTGATGAGCGCCTGGAATATCATCCTGATGAAGAACTTTATGAAGTCGATACCCGACTCCATTACCGAATCCGCCAAGATCGACGGCGCCGGGGAGTTCACGATTTACCTGAAACTAATTCTGCCGCTGGCTACGCCGGGCCTGGCAACCATTGGTCTGTTCCTCGGGCTGTCCTACTGGAACGACTGGTTCGCAGCGAACATGTTTATTACCACTGAATCCAAATACCCGCTGCAGTTCCTGCTTTACAAAATACTCGCTAGCGCCGCGGTACTGAAAACCGATATCGCCGGCAATCTCGGCCCGGACATGAAGCCGCCTGCCGAGACGCTCAAAATGGCCGTCGCCATCATTGTTACCGGACCTATTGTCTTCTTATATCCGTTTGTACAACGCTATTTTGTCAAAGGTCTCACTATTGGCGCCGTAAAAGGTTAAGCGCATTTGACTTATGCCGTAAACGGATGCCAGTTTTACAAATATGATGAATTCAGGGGGAGTAAATCGATGAAGAACAGGTTATTCAAATTGTTGACCTTATGTATCACCACAGCCCTGCTGACCACGTTGCTGGCGGCCTGCGCCGGCGGCAATAGCGGAGGCTCTTCCGGAGGCAGCGACAAACCAAGCGGTGGAAGCAATACACCTGCAACAGACAAAAAGCCGGACATTTCCAAAAAGGTAGAGCTGAATTGGTATCTGGTCGGGGATGCTCACAAGGATACACCAGAAGTAGTCAAGGAATGGAACAAATTGCTGGAGAAAGATTTGAACACAACCGTCAAGCTGAACTTCACAACCTGGAATGAATGGCAGACCAAATACAATCTGCTGCTCACTTCCGGCGAAAAGATCGACATGATCTTCGCTTCATCCTGGGCTGACTTCTTCAAATTCGCCAAGCAGGGAGCATTCCTTGATTTGACTGATTTGTTGCCGGTCTACGCTCCTGAGACACAAAAGGATGTTCCGGAGCATGACTGGAAAGATGTTACGATCAATGGCAAAATCTACGCGATTCCAAGCACACACCCGGAATATACACCGGACGGCATCGTATACCGCGAAGACTGGAGACGTGAAATTGGCGCTCCTGAAATTAAGGATCTGGATTCCATTGAGAAATACATGGAGCTTGTGAAAGAGGTGAAGAAAGTCACGCCTATCAAAGGAAGCGCATGGAACGAAGTAAACACGCTCTTCCGCACCTACAATGATTTCAAAAATATCGGCGGAGACAGCGGCGTCATCGTCGCAAAATCATACGACACGCCTCGCGAAGTGATCGCTTATCCGTTCACCGAAGAATTCGAAGAGTGGGTAAAACGGATGAAAACTTGGGCAGACAAAGGCTTCTGGCCTTCCAATACACTATCCATCAAACAAGAGTCCGGTGACTTCATCAAAACCAATACGGGTGCTGTCTACTGGCGGAATACACCGGGCGCAGCCGGATTCATCTCCGATGTCGAGAAGAACTACAAAGGCATTGAAATGGGCTACTTCCCGTTCTCCCGCTTCCATAACTATGTTGTACCGAACCTGGGAATCAACAACGGAATGGCAATTCCTAAAAATGCCGCCAACCCTGAGCGTTCTTTGATGGTTCTGGAGAAGCTGCGCAATGACAAAACTTACTATGAACTGATGACATATGGTCTGGAAGGCCATAACTATGCGCTAGACGAGAATGGAGCACTGGTCTCCCCTGCTCCAGGCAAAGATCCGGCGAAGGTTACTGCGTACGGAATTGCCAGTTGGGGTTGGAGAACAGACAAAAATGATCGTCCGTCCGCCAACCGCTGGAAAGGCGAAGATGCCCTTATTGAGGAATATAAGCAAATTGCAAGACCAGACATCTTCTCTCCGATACTGATGGACTACCAGCCTGTAAAAGCCCAATTGGCCGCGGTTAACCAGGTGTATCAGCAATTTGGCCAGCCGTTGATGCTGGGACTTGTACCGGATGTAGACAAGGCGATTGAGAACTACCGCAACAGATTGAAATCGGCAGGCGTAGATGCGGTTCTCGAATATGTGCAGAAGGAAGTCAACACTTACGCAGATACAAGAGGCCTGAAATAAACTTTTGATATTTCAAAAAAGGCAGCGCTTTAATCTGCGCGGCGGACGGACGGAAGTATCCAGCAGGAGCTTCCCTGGCAATCCGCGGCAGCGGGGCGCTGCCTGATTTGTAAGGAGGAACGATCATGCATCACTATGCACAAGCCTGGTTGAGCACAATCGATCAAGCGCAAGAATTGCAAAAGCAAAAGGAGATCGAGATTACGGAATTGCCTGCAATCAAGCAAATTACAGACCGAATCCTGGTTGATACACGGACACGGTTTCAGGATATGGACGGATTCGGCGCTTCTTTTACTGACGCATCAGCTTATCTGGTATACAAAGTCCTCCCCGAGGATGAACGGAAAAAGGTCATGAAACGCCTGTTTGATCCAAATGAAGGAATCGGCATCAGCTTCCTTCGCCAGGTTATCGGAGCGTCCGACTATACATCGGAAATTTATAGCTATAATGATTTGCCGGAGGGACAGGAAGACTTTGAACTCAAGCATTTCAGCATCGATCACGACCGGGGCTATGTGATTCCTGCCGTGCTGGAAGCCCTGCAAATTAACCCGGATATCAAAGTGATGGCTTCCCCGTGGAGCGCTCCCGGGTGGATGAAGACGACAGGACATATGGTGAAAGGCAAACTCCGTCCTGAATGCTATAGTGTTTATGCCCAATATTTTGTGAAATTCGTCCAGGCTTATGAGGAAGCCGGAATTCCGATCTATGCGGTATCTGTGCAGAATGAGCCGGGATATGAGCCAAAGGAATATCCCGGCATGCTTGTAAGCCCGGCAGAGGAAGCTGAATTTATCGGGAAGCATCTGGGTCCCGCCTTTGAACAGGCAGGCATTAAAGCCAAGATTCTATGCTATGACCATAACTGGGATGTGCCGCTTCATCCGCTGACCGTACTTTCAGATCCCGAAGCCTCACGCTATATAGCAGGGGTAGCATGGCACGTATACGGGGGGGAGCATGAAGCCATGTCCCGCGTTCAGGAAGCTTTCACAGATAAAGGTGTCTGGTTCACCGAAGCTTCCGGCGGCAGTTGGATTCCTCCGTTCCGTACCGCTTTCCTTGATCAGATGAAGCATGTCATCCGTACGACTCGCAATTGGTCCAAGACTGTCGTCTGGTGGAACATTGCCCTTGACGAACACAATGGCCCGACCGTACTGTCGAGAAGCACCTGCCGCGGACTTGTTCAGATTAACCAGCAGACGAGAGCCGTCAAGTATGAACTGGATTATTACACGATGGGCCATATCAGCAAATTCGTAAAGCCGGGCGCTTACCGGATCGAGTCGACCATGGTCCGCGACCAGTTGGAGAGCACAGCCTTCCGCAATCCTGATGGCTCAACCGTATTGATTCTCTCGAATCGGACGGCTCAAGAGCGCGTCATTGAAATCAATACCGGCAAAGGATACACCACCTACACACTTCCTGAAGAAGCAGCCGTTACGCTTTATTGGGCCTAATTGTTGGATATATGATGAAGCAGGGGCTATAGCCTGATGGTCTGTCCTGGACCAAAAGGCTATAGCCCCTGTTGTGATGGCTTTATCTATTTGCGGTCATAGTCCGCCTTAATCTCTCCCCACTGCTTCGTTTGCCACTTGAGCACTTTATTGTCGTAGGTGTTATTGCGAAGCCATGATTCCGCCCGTTCGATCAGCTCCCAAATTTGGCGGGTAGACGCATCCTTGACGAGCGTGGTCGATACCTTCTTCTCCCGCACCCATTTCAGCGCATTGAGCGAGTCGCTGTACACCGTCTTGCTGCTGCCCTGCTGCTTCAGATATCCAAGCCCATGTACAATCGCGAGAAATTCGCCCAGGTTGTTCGTGCCTTTGCCGATATTTTCATTGGAAAATAATAGTTGTCCCGTGCGGGTATCCACACCGCGATACTCCACCGGCCCCGGGTTTCCGTGTGTTCCGACATCGACTGAAATGCTGTCATAATCAATCTCCTGGGCAGAAGTTATTCCATCAGACTTGCGCTTGCTAGCTGCTGTACGAGATTTCCCCGTTGTATCGGCAGAAGCGACTCCTGCCTGACCGCCTTGTCCCCAATGACGGGTCCAGCCCTCCCGGAAAGCCTTGTCCGCTGCCGCCTTCGACTCATAGGATTTGTATTTGGCGCCCTTAGTGCCTGCCACTTGCTTCTGGCACTCTGGCCAACTCGTGTATACTCCGGGCTTTTTGCCTTCCCACACGACATAAAACTTCGATTTAGACATATTTCATTACCCGTCTTTCTGCTTAAGCTTCTGTCTGTCATTCTATCATTATTTGCAGATGTCTTACAATGTCCGATGTCCGGTACTGGCTGCTGCAAGGAGGCCCATTAGATCGCAGTTTACGTAAAATTGGGTGAAAAATTGTTTCATTGTATAATTAATCACAGCTTCATAAAACCTTTTGCGCTACAATAAGACTGTAAGCCTCAGGAAAAGGAGTGAGCACTCGTGAAGAGAGAACATACCGTTTATTTCAAGGTCATCCGCAAGGATGAGACGAAGCGGCTCAGAGGATTGATTTATCTGGAGGAAGGCAAAGAACCCGGATTGCATGAATTTGAGCAATGTTTGCGGGATTGCGGCCACAATGTTCAAATTATGGATCCTGAACGTTATATTTTCAAAGCTTACCAGGACGGTGAAGAATATTTGATTGATGTGCTGGAGGACTACAGGCCGGCGCAAAGAGACCGCCACACTGAAAATCTGGCTAAAAGCTTTATAAAGCAGGACCCTCTGCTCTAGCTGCGGAGGGTTTCCCGCTCCAGCCTTCCTTCTATACTTCTTGAATGGACATCCCCCCTACAAATGCCCTGTCAATATCCCCGCTGAATTTCCTATACAATTGAATTGCCTATACAATCGGGGACCGCTCATGAACATAATCGGAGGGCGAGTGTCCTGTAATCCGCTTGAAGATGCGGTAAAAGTACGATACATCGCTATAGCCCACATACTCGGCGATTTCGCTGATCGTCAGCATTGACTCCGTAAGCAAATACAGAGCTGTTTTGATTCGGTGATGATGCACATATTCACTGATCGTCTGCCCTGTGACCTGACGGAAAAGCGCCGCCGCATAGTTCGGCGTCCTCTGAATGGCATTGCCAAGCTCTTCCTTCGTCACTCGGTCACGGTAATTTTGCTGTATATAATACTTCATCCGTTCCGCGCAGCGGTGCTTTTCCGTCGAGATCATGCCCCGGTCAAGCTCCTGACTGATCTGTATCAACACTTCGGTAAACAGAGCTGCGCTCATCATCTCGTAATAAGAGGGCTTCTCCTTCCACTGATGCAACAGCTCTTTCAAACGCTCCAGCACGATGTCGTAGCAGCCCATTCTATGCTTGAACAGCTCCGGCTGCTGCAGGATCGACAGCTTCATTGCGTCTTCCCGCGCCTGAAATTTGATTTTATATTTGGTATGAAATACAGTCGGGATACTCTTTCCATAAAACGGAACGCCCTCGGCAAGGAGCAACAGATCGCCCTTTTCCATAATCAACTTCTCGTGGTTAACCCAATAGACACATTTGCCGTATGTCACGATAACCAGACAGTATCCCTGCTGCTGCAACTGTCCTTCTTCATACCATTCGACGCCATGATCCTGACGAACCTCGGATACCTCTATCATCAGCCAAGCTCCTTGTTACCGTACTATGTTTCACTTAGTATACTATAGTTCATAGTATCGGATCAAAAGAACGGCTACAATGAAACTATTCTTGGAGGTGTGCTTCTAATGCAAAAGACAAAAATCATCTGTACAATGGGACCCTCGTGTGATTCTGTGGAAATTTTAAAGGAAATGATTCTGGCCGGGATGACCGTCGCCCGCTTAAATATGGCTCATGGCGAGCTTGAAGATCATGTAATGCGTATTGAAAACGTCAGACGGGCAGCGCAGGAGCTGAATACGTTCGTACCGATTATGATGGACATTAAAGGTCCTGAGGTACGCATCGGCAAGCTGAAGGAAGCGGCTGTTGATTTGAAAGCAGGCGAAGAGCTCATTCTCACTGCCGAGGACATTCTCGGTGACGAGAAGCGCATCGGCGTTAATTATGCGGAACTGCCGCAAGTTGTAAAGAAGGGTGACCGTATTCTCATTGATGACGGGTTGGTCGATTTGACTGTACTGTCCAGTGAAGGAACGGAAATTCGTTGCGCCATTGTGAGCGGCGGACTGCTCAAGCCGAGAAAAGGCGTTAACCTGCCGGGCATCAAAACGACGCTTCCGGGCGTAACCGAGCGCGACGTCGCTCATATCAAATTCGGCTTGCAGCACAATATCGAGATTATAGCAGCATCCTTTGTACGCAAAGGCGAGGACATTCTGGAAATCCGCCGCATTCTGGAAGAGCATGGAGCCGGACATGTCCAGATTATCTCCAAAATTGAGAACGAAGAAGGCATGAATCATCTCGACGGCATTCTTGATGCCTCCGACGGCATCATGGTAGCACGCGGCGACCTCGGCGTAGAAGTACCGGTCGAAGAGGTTCCGATGATGCAGCAGGAAATGATCCGCAAATGCAATCTGGCCGGCAAGCCGGTTATTGTTGCAACTCACATGCTGGAGTCCATGCAGCTTAACCCGCGTCCGACCCGCGCAGAAGTAAGCGACGTAGCAAATGCAGTGTTGCAAGGGACAGACGTAGTAATGCTGTCCGGGGAATCCGCTGCAGGTAAATATCCAGTGGAATCGGTTCGCACCATGGCCTCGATCGCCCGCAAAGCCGAGACGATGATCAACTACCAGCAGCAATTCGCCAAGAAGAAAGCCCAGCATTCCACCAACATTACCGAAGTAATCAGCCAAGGCGCAGTGAGCGCTTCACTCGAGCTTGGAGCCAAAGCGATCATTACCGCAACCGAGAGCGGCTTTACAGCGCGTATGGTATCCAAATATCGTCCGCAAGCTCCAATTATTGCAATCACCCGCCATCAGCATGTGCTGGCAAAAATCTGCCTGCTGTTCGGGGTTATCCCGATCAAGGGCGACAGCTACGCAACGACAGATGAAATGTTCGACTCCTCCACGCGCCTGGCGTTGGAGAACGGCCATATAGCGCCCGGCGATACGGTTGTATTATCTGCAGGCGTACCGCTCGGGGAATCCGGCCGCACGAATTTGCTGCAAATCCAGCAAGTGTAAAGTTGACTTGGCATAATCGAGTAGGAGGCCACTTTTTATTTGAGTAGCCGACCACTCACACCATCGTACGTACTGTTCGGTATACGCCGGTTCAACCGTTTACGCGCAATTGACGAAGACGCTCGTACTGTGCAGGAAAGTCATAACAACCTGCCTGTGCGAGTCTTTCGTTTGCGCACAATCATCGGGGTATTGATGCCTGCTTTCTCTGCGACACGTTCTTCATGACTATCTTAAACCATAAGTCTAACGCATAGTGCAGATAGATATTCGCAAGTGTCGATGAAATCAGCAACCTTGAGCCATGTGGGCTTCCGTCAGTCCCCACGTGCCCCGTTCCATAATCCCATTTTGTTTAATCTCAACTGGACGATTTTTCTAGCAAGTCCTTGATGTTGATTCCAGTAATGTTCATGTACAACGATGTGTTTTGCCGAACCATTGGTGAAGAGCAGAATAACAGGGCCTGTAACTATTAGAGTTCACCAATAACATCTATGACTTTTTGATGAACTCAAGAAATTCAACGATAATATGCGAGACTGCATCTTCTTTAGGCATTCGAATAAACTGACTCATACGGTTAATATCTTTTTTAAATAGTTGTAATAATTTCAACGTAGACCCATGATTAGCTTGTTTGGCTTCCAATATTAATTGGCTGATCTCAGCATTTGAGATAGTTCCTTCAACATTTTGTTTTTCCATCGATTCACCGCCTGTTGACTGATATTGAGCTCCCGTGCAACTTCTGCTTCCTTTTGATCCTTAATGTAAAGTTTGAGTAGTATCTCTCTGCCCACAGACGACGAAAGACCTTCCAAGAGTTTACAGATTATTAACCGATTATCTACGTCAAACATTGTGTCTTGTCCAATATCCTCCATCTGTGAATACATGTTTTCTCTCCTTCTTATCACTTTAGCGTGGTATTGAACCCTCCACCCGATTCGATACAACTCCTTTCGATATAGCTCATACACAGAGACGTTTTTCTCCAAAATTATATTCCCCCTTCGATTTACCAGGCTCTACCTGTAGGGTGATTAAAAGTAACAAATTACAACAAAATAAGAACATTTGTTCCTTTTTTTCCGTTTTTAACCTTAACACCTCGCATATTCCGAAGCCCTGCCAGTTAAATATGTCATCTTTCCGCCTCGCAACGGCACCTATGCTCTCTTGGCTTGTGTAGGCGCTTGCCATCCCCCACTTCAGACTTTCACCCTATAGATGACGCCCACTCCGGACGTACAAGAAACGATCGCCGTGGCTTAAATAGCTCATCGTTTTATTCTTTACCATACAAAAAAGACCCTCCGACTGGAGAGCCCTGCAAAACGAGCACAGTTTCTGTAAAACAAATTTCAATACTGTGTCAGCACTCAAATTGTTGAATTGTTGTATACTGGATAAAAAGGAAAAATGCTCATAACGTAGACACTTCGCTATGGCGGAATTACAAGTCCGTCTCACCGCTTTGCAACAAATGTAAAACAAATAAGGTGGGAAGATATGAAAAAGATAAGTAGCACTATTTTGTTGGTAATTGGTATTTTAATAATTGTTGGAACACTGAATCCTATATACTTATATTACAAAGAAAACAGCATTATAAAAGAGCTTACTCAACTTTATACTGTGTCTAATAAGGATCTGGTGAATAATCGTATCGAGTTGAACAACAATCGAATAGAAATTATTGAAGATACTAAAGAATCAGGGGCCTTTTTGCAGTTGGTATTAAATAATGTGAAATTAGGTGATCCGATTTTTGCAGAAAACGCTACGAACAACTTAACCTATGCAAAAGGAGTATGGATCGCCGTATTCAATATTCATGAAAACAGTCAGAGCACAGATGCAAATGACAAAACCGCTATTGTCGTAATGACTGCCGCACAAAAGAACTGGACAATCTATTACCTAGATCAAGATCAAAGATATGAAGTCCGACACATTAGCATTGATCAGAAATCACAGGATTACCTTGACACCCTGTTGATTAAGTTAAGCAGTAATCCTATGATGGGATATGAATCTGACATTGGGTACGCATCTGGAAGTGTTAGCGCATTAATGATCCCCATGATATTGTGCATAATTGGATTAGCAATGGCGTTAATCGGACTAGTTATGTTATGTAGATTTTGGATACGAAAGAAAAAGTAGAATACTGTTGTGAAAATATGCTAGAGAACTCCCTTAATAATGAGTGACGAATACGGTTTAAGAGAACAGGGATCCCTTAAACCTAGTCCCTGAGTCACTACATTATTTTTGGGAGTTTATTATTATGAACGTAGCAGTTCGGGTTGCGGTATGGTTACCATTTGATTGGATTCAATTTTCTAACACACCTTCACTCACTACCTGGTACAAAGGTGATGGCACACCCGCCCAACGCGGCGGGACTAATGGGTTTAATCCAGATTCGCCTAACTTTCGCCTAGCACAACAAGTTAACATCACAATCAACGACACAACCGGCAAAATGACTGCGGCATACCCTTATAAGAACACTGGTATCTCGTACAAGAAGACTCTGGAGAAGAACCTTGTTCCTCCGCGCGAAACAATTACGAGCCGCCAGGCATCGGATTCTGGAATGGTTTATAAGGAAGTAAGCAATACCGGCAAAGATGCCTCTGGAAATCCGGGAAAGTTCGTTTTTAAGCTTACAGGCGCCGTTTCCGAGCCGTTTCAATGGTACGCTCCAGACATTGATTACGACTTCAAAATAACGGTGTACAGCACAGGTCTTGTCCAAGTCGAAGGAGCTCATGACGGCTTTCCTTGCTATGAGGTTTACAAAAAGGTAAATGGCAGCCCTTGGGCCACGGTGTATAATTGGGATGGCCCTGCTCAAGGGAAAGACCTCCTCGCGCTCTTTCCGCCGATGGATGTTACCGTAAACCACGCTGGTTAAAAACAGTTATGCGATCATCGATAAAGTAGCTACCGAGAGTTCTCAGCGGCTACTTTATCTTTGTTCTGATGAATAAAAGAGATATCCATTTCAAACGAATCTTGAAGCTTCGTTTATAACAAGAGCGTTGAAATATTGCGCTCTTCCGACACTGCGAGAGTAATCTAGCCGGTGCTTCCCATTCGCTTCATTTGGTCTACATAGGCTAGGTTATTGCCTATATCGTGCACAATATAAAAGGAGCACCTTCGCAAGGGGTGCTCCTTTTTATGTCAGGGTAAGTAACGACGTTAATTGTGCTGCCGGTTGCTACTCAACGCCATCCTTGAAGTTCTTGTCATAATTTTTATCGCCTTTATGCTCCAGATCGCTTAAGGTTCTCTCCAGAGTCACCACAATCTGCTCCTTAGCCTCGGCAATCGTCTCATAGAACAGAGATTCTTCACTGCCAACAATCTTAACCCCGCTGATAGCCTGCATAGAGGTAAAACGCCGATGCTGCTCTGCAAGATCGTCCAGGGCTTTCAGGGTATGCTTCGTCTGCAGGAATAAATCCCGGTGATGCTGTGCGTCCAATCTTTTCTCCAATTGATCCAGTCTTGCGTTCATATGAATCGTCCCCTTCATTCCAGGATGTTTCGCCACAACGAGCAGAGCTTGCGGCTCCATTACTTATATTTTAAACGTTTATGGCCCGATTGCAAACTTTTCCATGCAAGTGCCTAACTCCTGGATTCAGGGCGTGCTGGACGAAACACTACAGAGCAAAAATAATGTAGGCGGCAGGATTTAGCAGCATGTTGAAAATGAAGAAGAAAGAAGCCGCAAGCGGCGTGCCAAATTCATCACGAGGGACTACAGACAATGACTATAAAATACTATTTAAAAATCAAATTTTATCAATTACTTTGTGTAATTAACAGTTTCAGTTTTTCTTCAACTGATGATTCACGAGAACTCCTTGACTTTTCAGATGCCAAGTTGATTAATTCATTTGAAATTATTGAGCTATGACTTATTAAATCCCCATTATCTATTAATAAATCCCCTTGATGCCCACCCTTAATATAGTATGAGTTCTCCTTCTCCTCCTCCTGCTTTCCTAAGAAAAGAATATATTGTTTATCGAGTTCCAGTGTCTCGTCAGAAAGTTGATATACAATTACTGTTTCAGTATCCGAGTTCCCTTTCCATTGCTCAATAATTTCAATAGTTGAGTGCGTAACGATACTGCTAAATTGTTCTTGGCTAACAACCCTACCTTTAATAATCAAATCTGATTTAATACTCATTTCCTCAATGGACTGTGAAGTATCGGAAACAATCCCTTCTGCAGCTATTGCACCTTCCGGAATAGAAATTTTCTCATCCGTTTTAACAATAACCAAATCATTTGCACGTAAATCAGAATCATTAGAATTACTTTCGTTGTTCCCAAACCCATTAGCATATAAAAGAAATGCCCCCAAGACTGCTGTCCCTGATAAGGCTATTAATATTTTTTTTGAACTCACTTTCGTCACCCTCCTTAGTTTTAGTAAACGATGCCCATATGTCCTTTATCATACTGGGTTGGACTAATTGTTCCCCAGTCACTGTATGAGCTAGTATCCTCCCACATTAAATCCTTAGTCGAGTTTGCGCTATGTCCATAGTATCCTAGGCCATGACCATATTCATGTGCAAAAACATTCTTCCATTGATTTGCAGTAAAATCACTTGTCTTACCTGCACCAGACGTACTCCATATCAAATATGTTACAGATTTTTGTATTGTATAAACATCAAAATTATGAGTTCCATATGCTTTTCCATACCCGTAATAAGTAGAAGCAGTCCAAGTATTAAGACCCAATACATTAGATGGGATACTCAGTGAATTCGCGTCACTTCTTCCTATTCCATTAAAACTTTTTACAAAATTTGAAGAAGTTCCTGTACTTGTTGTTTTGTTTACAACAGAGTGCCAAGAATCAATAGCATGAGTAATATAAGTAGAGAAATTTGTGTCAGTCATAAGCCAATTTGAATTCTTAGTTATATACAATTTTATATCTGAAGCGGAAAAAAATCCAATTTTGCTAACAGATGTGGATGCCATCCAGCCAGAGACATTACCGTAATTAACCAAAGCACTAGCAGAAGTTGTAAATGACAAGACTGAAATAAATGATAAAATGAGAACAATTCCAAATCTCTTCAACATGTTAACTCCTCCATTAATTAAAGATTATTTCTTTTTCAAGATCAATAGCTCAACTTTCGCAGAGTCAAAATCAGCTCAAAAGTACGTTTAGCTTAGGTTTGAATTCAATTGGGTTGTTGTCTTGACAGAAATAGAAAACACCGCTTCGTTTGGCAAAGTAAAGCTGTCTAACAATCACTACCACAAACAAGAGTTGTCTTCTCAATGAACGAGCACTTCCATAGCGAACTCAAAACGGATTTGAATCTGGGATCCTCCGGCAAATTCGTCACCAATGATTTGGTGCTCTGGGCGATTGGTCAAATCTCGCTTCAAGCGCCCGATGCGCCGGTGAAAACGGGAGTGACGCGCCGCTGAGTAAGAACCATCATTAAAAACTTGATTTGGCTGGCCTCGCGTATGGGGAAGCATGCGCGCAGAATGAAGCTGCGCTTCGGCATTCTGTAGTCCGTGGTTTCCAACGTTCCGGCCCATGTCATTCCAAACTGTCTTATTCCTGAGACACGCATAACACCTGCAGCGTGGCCTTGAGAGGAACGCTCTGTTTGCATCTGCCCCGCAGCCAAACTTAGGACGGACAGATTCCTGTAATCTCATTCATGTCCATGTAATGTTTCGTTTTTTTGTTGGTGTTCAAATCTTTTCACGGATTCAGAATGAAATTAATATACCAAATTTACCTTATTTATATAATTTATGTATATAATTCTTTTGTATCAATATCATGTATGAATTTGATGTTTCATGTAGTTAATTAGGTCTTATTTCTATTTTTTGTTCACTGCTGTACTAATTTGTTGATTTTCGTTTACTCCAGCTTTCTTTGCCTTAACTTGTTGACTCATTTCTATATATTCAGAAATAGATAGTTGAAATAATTCTCTTGAAAGAGAGAGCAAAACCGTATATTGTAAAATCATTATTCTATGAACTCTCGAGTTACGACAACCGTCGCATGAATGAACGCCTTCAAACGATTTGGCTCCGCCGGATGAGTATTCCCGTCAAAGAGATATCGCGAATGATATATCTTTTCGAGAAAACACTGCGAAGGGTTACCCTACTAGTATAGAAAGAGTGGTCATCCAGTCGCCTCCTAAAAAATCATCGGGTCTTACAAAAGAGCATCTGGACGCGTGGAAACAAGTCATTATGAATTCCCGCTAACGTAGGTTTTATCGCGAAGTTTAATTGGACGCTGCAACTGATCTCGAAGTATAGCGAACGTCACTATGGCTTCCATTATTCGTTGCGTGGCAACTCCAAATTAATAGAGCGGATGAATATGAGCTACACCAAACCAACGTATACAGTAGCCGCGGTCGATGCCGCGAAACAGCAAAGCTTTGTCGAAGAAACGTGCCCCTCGTTAAAAGGGGTGAAACTGGCGAAATTCGTCATCTTTTGTTCGAGGACTAAAGTAAGATCCGCGACTAATCGGCCCTGCAACGAGCATGGTTTGAAAAAGTAAAGCAGCACATCGTCCAAACGACAGGTAACATCGTGAAGTGAAGCGCCTGTAGACCGTTCATTGTGACATCGGCCAGATCGTCTGGCGAGAAGATGAACAATGCACCGCCGAAAATTTTTGCCTTTTTGTATCCAATGCTGACGGCTTGCTAGATAACGCTCACATTCACCATGCCAAATCGCTTCAGTCGTTTGTGGCGGAGCACCCGCGATTAACCTGTGTGTTCCTGCCAACCTACAGCCCGCAACTCAATAGTGCAGAGGGACATAGAAGCTACAAGTTTTAATTATTCCAGGGTACTTCTTAAATAAGGAGTACCCTTCTAACAAAGGAGTGCGTTAAAATCCTCCCCTCAAAAAACAAATTACGAAAACCAGTTGTTATACTCCTGCTCGTATTTGTGTTTTATTACAGTTACTCGACCTTGACAGACAGAGAAAACGGTACTGCTGTATCACGCTATATTTTAGGGTTAGAATACATGCCCAAAAAAGAAGCTATAGCACAAGCTGAATATTTCTTCAAGAATGATTTAAGAAAACAATTGGCTCCCTATACAAAACAAGAAATTGAAATCGATAGTATAGAAGTAGTTAATCAAAACTATTTTATAAAAAAGTCTTTGTGGAACAGAATGATAAAATCCCATAATTCCATTGAAGGTAATCTACCCATACTAATTTTACAATACAAAGTTAAAACATCTAAATCAGAAGTTCTATTAGAATTCCAATTCGCAAATGTAGGGCTAGAGAATGAACAGCTTTTAGGATGGGGAGGAGATGACAAACTTTTTCAGTTAATAAACCAATTAACCGGACTACCTTCGTTACCTCCATCCAACATAAATGAATAGTACAAAAGCAGCCCGATTGCTCGGACTGCTCCTGTAAAACAGTACCCTCTACAGGGCATGCCGCTTGTATGTTGTTCCAGGTTATATTATTCTTCTTCCCTGTAATCCTCGGCAATCAGCTCCAGTTCGCCCGTTTCCGGATCAATGACAAAGCCATGTACCGGAACCGCCTTCGGGAATAACGGATGCTTGCGGATCATTTTGACACTGTGCATGACGCCTTCTTCGGCACTTGGGAAGCCGCGCAAAAATTTTTCCATGCGAATCCCCGAGTTCTCAAGTGTCTTAACTGCGAGCGGATCGATCCCGTGATCGGCAAACTTGCGTACCATGCCTTCCGTATCCAGGTTCGTCATACCGCAGCCATGGTGCCCGATTACAAGCACCTCACGCGCGCCCAGTTCGTACACCGCCACCAGAATGCTGCGCATGGCACTGCCAAAAGGCTGAGTCAGAATCGCACCTGCATTTTTAATAAATTTGGCATCGCCGTTTTTAATATCCAATGCTTGAGGCAGCAACTCAACAAGACGGGTATCCATACAGGTAAGTACGGCTACCTTTTTCTTAGGCACCTTGCTTGTTAAATAAGCTTCATATTGCTTCTCTTCCACGAACTTTTTATTAAACGCCATCATATCTGGAATAATTGACATTTTATAAGCCTCCTCTTTGCCCTAAACAAAATACCATGTTTCTATTATTCATAGATTCCTGATCGCCGTCAACGTTTTCCCGCTGGAATTTACGGGCTGTGCCCCTCCTGTCGAGCAATAATTTACATTTATTGGAATGCCAAACTAGAAATCCGCTCATTTCTTCCGGCATTATATTTATACTAATCTCCCTCATTTTTTCTGGTACCGGGCCTCGTAAGAATAGCAGTATCGCCTTGGTGCAAAAGGATCGATCCCTCTTCTATCCTTTTTTTCTTCTTGTATAAATATACACAGACGGGCGCAGCCGAAATTTGCAGCCTCGCATGAAATGCAGCGGGACGATTGATCGTTGTTCACCAGACTGTTATCATACATGTGACCGCTATCGTGCGGCGCAGCAAGAACACAGCAGTCTGTAAGGCTGGATGACGTGTCTCAGATGCAAGGAGGTAAAGCAGTTGTCCCCAAGAAATATTGCCAAGGATCAGGAGCTGCGGAGCCGGAGGCAAAAGGAGATTTTGGAGGCGGCCATGCATGTTATTGCCAGAAGAGGGTTGCCTGCTACCAAAATCGCCGATATTGCCACAGCGGCCGGGCTAAGCGTGGGAAATGTGTATAAGTATTTCACATCGAAGGAGCATATATTTAAGTCCTTGGTAGAGATGGGACAACGGGAATACCGGGAGTTTGTTGAGCAAATTCGGGATTTGCCACTGTCTCCGCTTATGAAGCTGCACCGTTATACTGAAGATTGGCTTGTGTACAGGAATGGCTGGGCTATTACGATCATCCTGCAACATGCCAGAACGTCAGAGGCTGTGGCAGTGGAAGTCAAGGAAGCCGTCAGCGCCCGTTTTCTCGATAATTTGAAGCCCATGGCGGAGCTCATTGCAGACGCACAACGGGAAGGGACAATCGTAGACGGCGATCCATTCGAACTGGCGCTCATTTATGTATCGCTAATGGAAGGATTAATTCTTCACGATATTCCAGGCTTTCAGGAGATTTCCTCCGTTACGGCGGACAAAGTGCTCAGACTGCTTACCATTAAAAACCCGGATGCGCTGCTGCAATTTGTAAAAAAAGGTGTCAAACGTCTGTGAAAATGTCACTCTAATTGTGCTATGAAAATGTCACTTGTTAAATGAAGGCCTCTGTTACCAGAAG
>NZ_JAELUP010000015.1 GCF_016424485.1 Paenibacillus roseus | reverse complement strand
ATTAGTAAATCTTTGATTATTACTAGTATTTTTCTTTTTATAAGAAGAATTAGAATTATTCTTTTTATATTGATTTATATTCATAAAAAAATGTATTTCTTTAATTTATTTGGAATAAAAATTCGCCACCTACATTATATTCAACAGCTTCAGGAGCATTTAAAATTTGTTTATCCTTATATGATGTTGAAAAATATAGATGTTTTCCACTTTGCTGTTTTTTCTTTATTTGCTCTTTTATTTGATAAACAGGTAAATAAATACGAAGACTTGGTTTACTAATTATTTCAATTTTTTTTAAAAAAGGTTGATTTTTTTCATCTTTTGATAATTCAAAAAAAATAAAAACTTGTCTTTCTCCATTTTTTCCAAAAAGACTACTTTTATTTTTATCAAAAAAATTCAGATTTGTTTTTTCAGATAAATTTACATTTTCAAGTGGAAATAAGAAAGCATATTCTTTTTTTAAGGTCTTTGTATAAAAATCCTTATGTTTTTTTGAAAAATTAAAAGATTCATAAAATTGTGTTTTATTTTGAATTTTTTTCTGTTTTAATAAAGTATACTCTTTTTTTAGAGGTTCTGCTACTAAAAAATGTGCCTCGTTAACGAACTTATCTTGAATTAACGCTTTTAATATAGCATAATTTAAAGCAGTATAACGAACTTTTAAGATTCGAGCTTGTCCTTGATTTAGACTTGCATTTTTTATTTGAGAGATTATATCAATAAGAAATTTTTGTGTCATAAGTAAAAAAGTATTATATATTATTTTTCAACAAGCAATCCATATTCTCTTAGTAAAGTAAAAGCCTCTTCATTAGTTTGAAAATTGGTTACAATAGAAATATTAAGTCCTATTTTTGCATACTTATAATATTTCTTAGGGTCGCATTCGCGGAAATCAAAAATAGATTTTATAGGAATAGTAAAATTACCATGTCCGTCAAATTGTTTTTGACTAAAACCTCTAAATTCATAATTTTGAGGTAATATAATAGCTATTAATCTAGTAAAAAAGCTAAACATATATTTTTTTCGAAGTGTAGTAAATAAACCTAATGGTGTATTTTCGCGTAAATGAAAACCTGCAATAGGTTTTTTAGCGTATTTAACTTTAGGTTTTTGACCAGTAATTAAAATTAACTGTTGAAAAAAAAAGTCTATCACATCATCGGGAACTTCTTTTAAGCATCCTATTCCACAATGAACTACAATTTTTTCAATATTTTTTGTAAATTTGTTAACAAAATTTATAATTGTTTTTTTTTGCAAAATATTATCATTATTTTGATATAAACTCCCTTTATTATTATTTTTATTATTATAAGACATATCAAAAACTAAATAATCATTGAAGCTAAAGATAAAATTTTTTGAAACCCCTTATTTCTAAGTTCATATAAAATAGGTCCGAAGATTCGAGTTCCTCTTGGATTCATCTTTTTATTTAAAATAATTGCTGCATTTTCATTAAAATGAATATGTGTTCCGTCTTTTCGCTTTAATTTTGATTGTGCTCTCACAACAACAGCTCGAACAATTTCTGACCTTTTTACAGCTGCATTAGGTAGAGCTTCTTTAATAACTCCTACAATAGTGTCTCCTATTTTGGCTGATTTTCCATTTAATACACGAATACACATAATTTTTTTTGCTCCTGTATTATCTGCTATTTTAAGAAATGTTTGTGTTTGAATCATAAAATAATTTAAATTTATTTAGTATTATAATATTATAAATTAAGACGTTTTTTTCGACGAATAATTTTTGTTTTCATGGGAAGTTTTGAAGCTGTTAATGTCAAAGCATCAAATGCAAGTTTCTTAGTAACTCCTTTCAATTCATAAAGAACACGACCAGGTTTTATTAAATCAACATAAAATTTAGGTGATCCTTTACCAGAACCCATTCGTGTTCCTGAAGAATGTTTTGTGCGTGGTTTATCAGCAAAAGTTCTAATCCATACTTTACCTCGTCTACGAATTTTTCTAGTACATGCTCGTCGACCAGCTTCTATTTGTTTTGGAGTAATCCATGAAGGTTCTAAAGCTTGTAGTCCATACATACCAAAAGTTATTTTATTTCCACGTAACGCTTTACCGCGTAAATGACCACGATGATATTTTCTATATTTTAATTTTTTAGGAATATACATAAATAAAAATTATTAAATTTAATTAATTCGTTCTAGATTTATAG
>NZ_JAELUP010000014.1 GCF_016424485.1 Paenibacillus roseus | reverse complement strand
CATCCTAAATTGCTAGACTACACGACAAGGAGGATTAACTTATTCCTCAGAAAATCGTGTCTTGACATTGGGGAGCATTACACGCCGTTGCTCAAATCCATTCATTTGCTCGAAATCCCGACGGAGGGAGGGTTGACGGCCGGAACAGGTTTCCTATGATGACAACCTTAGTATAGATTTGAATGTCGTGCTCCCTCCGCTTTCGCTTCGGTCCAAGCGAGCCGTGGCTATGCAAAACCACAATTCGCCGCTGCGTGATGATTCGGATGTTTGGAGAGATTGCATAACGTATTAATTTAAAAATACACTTCTAACACAAAGTAGCATCTTTCTATAGTATTAAACGAACTCCAGCTTAATGCGAAGTACTTACCCATGCCAATGGTATAGTAATTCAGAAATTGCCGTTTCAATTATTGTGTAGGCTAAGTTATCATATAAGATTCAACATTCCATAAGGGAATGTCTATATTATTAGTTTCACTAGATTTATTACTCTTTATTCCGTTGCATACCCAGCACAGTAATTGTAAGTTTGTAGGGTCATTGTTTCCGTAACTTGCTATTGGTACAATATGATCTATTGCATATTTATTTTCTAAATTAAGTGTCCCTGAAACATCTTTTCTACAAATGGAACAAACGCCCTTATCACGAAAAATTATAGCCCTCTCAAGCCATTTGGGCCATGAGACTCTACGAATCTTCCCATTAACAACATGTTCATGATTTTCTATCATCAATGAATTGATGTCTGATTTGATACATTCTGAAATGTATTCATTAAAATCCCTTAAAAACTTCTTATTACTCATAAACAAATGAAAGACAGTATGCACAAGAGATAGGACAGAATCATCCCAAACATATCTGATTTCTTTATTAATTTCCATATATTTAGAGCATTCTGCGCATCCACCACAAAAATTGCACTCATTCAACAATTCAAAATCTGGATGTTCTGATAATAGAACCCCCGCATCCTCCACAATCTTCGACTCCATACTAAAAATATCTCTTTGTTCAAAGTGTCTCTCAGCATACCAGTGATGGAAGTTGAACACATAAACTATCCATTCATGCATAATAGTCCATTTGTGTGGCTTAAATATTCTGGGCAGTAGTTGATGTTTTGAATCTCTCCAAAATTCTGATAGAAGCAAATTACTATCTTCATAAAACTCCCCGATTGTGGTTCCTGCCAACCAATACGATTCCAAATATGCGAACGAAAAATGTTTAGTCATGTCCTCACCTATAATATTGAGATAGTCACTTTCATCTTTTAACAATTAATGGATCTAAGCTGCCTTCTAGAATGGTGAAACTAATTCTGTTCTAAATAATACTTCTCTAATATGTCCAACTCATGAGTATATTCCCGTTCTTTCATGAGACTTCTTAGCTTCTGACCATCATAATAAACATCTAGCATGGCAGGCTTTAAATTGCTCTCATTTAGTTTTGTGAGAGCTTCCAAAGCGTCGTCAGAAAATCGAGCCGTTGTAATGTAGCATGCCTTCAAAGGATGTTGATTAGTTTTATCAGTATCATTGTAATATCTCTTGGCAAACTGGAGTGTTCTTCTGAAAAACCACCGTACAGTATTTTTGGAATTTTGGTCCCCGAGCTTTATTTCGCTACTCCCTTTATAGCCCTTTAATTCAAAAACAATCCGTTCTCTAGGGGCACCTTTTTGGATAATCAAATCGTACTCATAATATTCTACCTTGCCTTCAGAATCCTTTTCTTTTAAGATAACATTCTGTTCAATGTATCCTTCACCGATAATTCTGCGAAACACCGAATACATCAGAACTTCAAAAAGATCCCCTTTTAAATTCTGCAAGTTTGTCTCTTGACCTGATTCCCTCAAGTTTTCCAATATATTTGTTACTTCTGAAATGACTTCTGCAGGATGTGACTGGAATCTAAAAAAATCATTTATTTTATCCAAGCCCTTCAAGATCTCATATATGCGTTCCCCATAAATCGTGCCAAGATGAAATGACAAGAAACCAAGCTTTCTAATTCGATTTTGCACGCCAGTGTCCGTTATATCATTTATAATGATGATTGGCATTACCTTTCTTTTTCTGCTTAGTGAGCTGCAAATTACTCCCTGAACTCGATTATAAAACCCGTCTAGATCATGTTGGGAGTAAGGTCTACTCAATTGAATATCTAGAACAACAAGTGTGTTCTTAATATCCTCTCGGTCATTAGTTATTCCTGTGGCAGATGAATAGGAAAAGGCATCCCAAACAAAATTATTGTGCTGAGCCCCTTTAGAAAGTTCATCCTTACTCCGATAAACAACTTCTTCACGGTTAATCAAATTATGTTTTTTCAACCAGAGGAGCACATCTCTAATAAACATGCAATCTAACTTCATCTTGCTCTCATGACTTTTCACAACTGATGGCCAATTTACTCCATGTAGCTTATCTATAATATAAGTTACACTGTTATAAGTTTGTAATTCCATAATGAAACCTAAATGAAGTAAATCTTGAATAATACGATCTAAATGATCCATTTTTGTTTTCTCTCTGTCCAATGGGCTTGATGTAACCTTCAAAGCCTCATAATACGAAAGAACCCCAAGTGAACTTTCAAGAGTAACGATAAGTCGATATAGAGAAGGCCGATGTTTCTTTGTAATATGCTTAATGGCAGATTTGTTTAATGGCCGAGTAAAGTATACGTACTGATTATTTCCAAAAGTAATTGGAGAAGTTGAGTTGATTTTTCCACTAGCTGTCATGCGTTGAACAATTTTTCTACAGTTTGCAGAAGTAATATGAAATCTCTCAGACAATTTCTGATTTAATTCTTGGGCTGTTAAATATCCTTGCATTTCAATCTCATTCTTTATAAAGGTTAAGTAATCCAACATACGCTCTCCTCCAAGCGTGTCACACTGCTCTTATATAATTATATTAAGACATTTACGGCGCTCTTCGCAAATTTAATTTTCGTTGTTATAACAGGATTTTTTCCACATTTATTATATTGAAACCGTAAATTCTTTGTCACACTAAAGTAATAATAACATTGACCCATGCACCATAAATTGCTTGAGTCGACCTACTAACTGGTGATGAACTTCACACTAAAGGTTGTGGTTTTGTATGGACAAGCATTCAAAATTGTGAGCCGCGGCTTGATGCTATTGTTCGGCGGAACTGCTTATGGTGAAGGTTAAACTAAGATCAGCATGTATCGATAGGGTGAAATTTACGAAAGCAACTTTCCTAGCTCAAACTGAGCATGTTAAAATAATCAATTCAATATATAAGCTCTAAAAAGGTCATTATTTTGTTACTAAAACCACATTATAGCCCTAATCAAATCATTTTGAGAAGAAAGGTTTAAAGTTAACCAAAAAAGCCCTATAATAATTAAAAAGGAGTGGTAACATGAGAGAATTAAAGGCAAATGACGTTTTTAAGCCTGGTTCATTTCCAGAACACACATACATATCTCGTACATCTTCCGAATTCTCGTATTCTTATGAATTTCGCTTGAGACAAGCTCTTAATACTTCTGGTTTTCTAACTTCAGTAATTGGACCTTCTAAAGCCGGAAAAACAGTCTTATGTGAAAAAGTTATAGGGCAAGACAATATTGTGTCTCTGACGGGAAGTGATTTTAAATACTCTCATCCCTTTTGGGTGACGGTAGCCAATAAAGTCGGTCTATCCATAGAAGGAGAACAAGTTCAAACAACTTCAACAGTAGGAGACCGCCTTCCTGGTGTCTCCCAATCAATCTTATCCTCAATGAAGGAGAAATTCATCACTGGAAAAGACCAAGTCATTGAATACTTCAAACAGAATAACTTAGTACTTGTATTAGATGATTTTCACTATGCTTCCGAGGAAATACAACTGGAAATTGCTCAACAATTAAAAGATGCCATTCGAAAAGAATTTCCCGCAATTGCCATTTCATTGCCGCATAGAGCAGATGATGCTATACGAAAAAACCCAGATTTGAGTGGAAGGTTAAGTTTGATTAATATTGAACCTTGGAAGCCAGATGCTCTTCAAAAAATTGCGGTTACAGGATTCGATGCCTTAGGAATTACCATAGATCCTAAACTTGTAGAAACTCTGGCAGCGGAAAGTCTCACTTCACCACAATTAATGCAATCGATATGCTTAAATTTATGCTTACTTTTGGATATTGATAATAATATGAGCATCATTAAAATTGAGGATCCATCTACGTTACAAACTGCATTTAGAGCAACTACCACAAACCTTCCATATAAAGATATTGTTAAACGCTTAAAATCAGGTCCATCTACTCGGGGACAAAAACGTAAGACATTCTCGATACATGATGGTGAGGAAGCGGACATCTATGATTTGCTTCTAAAGGCTATAGCTATAGATCCCCCATCAACTGCTCTAAGCTTAGATAGTTTAAAATCGAGATTTGACGAAATATTAGGTAATCATCCAAGTAAGCCAGATAAGAATAAAATTAAATCAGCCATTGAACAAACTCAAACAATAATAGATACAAGCGGTTCAATTTATCAAGTGTTTGAATGGAAAGATGAGATGCTCTATGTCTTAGAACCATTGTTTTTATTCTATCTTCGTTGGGGAATGCATTGAATGAGGAATTAATTGGAGGACTACTATGCCGATAAGTGAAATTAGATATGAAAAAGAAGAGGTTATAACACGCTTAAACAATTTAGTTGAAAGAGGATTACAGGTAATTCAGGACATGTATGAAATTCCAGAGAATGAACATAAAATTAGTTCATGGTTCGATACAACTCAAAAAGAGCTACAAAATTCTTTTTCAAATGATGAAATTGCAAAATCATTTCTTCTACACTCTCAAATTATTAGTGTGCCTCAAAGACGCCGCGATATCAAAAAAGAATCAGTGCAGTCCATAGAAAAATCTGTAAAATTTATTGAAAGTCTTATAGAAGATATTTTGAATGGGCTTCACTCTAAAAAGATAAATAATACCTTTGATCAACCCACTGCTATCTTAATAATAAAGAGAATTTTAGCCAACTTTCATTTGCATTTAAAAACGATGTACCAGGATGATATTCATGGCAGTGCCAAAATTAAAATCGAGGATCTGAATCGCATACAAATTGGAAATGAATACGATGTCCAACGCATTCTGTACTCTTTAATTAAGCCGCTTTTCCCAGAGGCTCGTCTTGAAGTTACAGTCGATGCAGGCTATAGACCCGTGCGATATGATATTTTTATTGATGAGTACGACTTAGCAATTGAAGTAAAATGTACTCGTTCTAATATGACTGAGCGAAACTTGACAGAGGAATTAGGCTCTGACTCATTCCATTACAAAGTTGAACATCTTTTCTTATTCATATACGACGATAAAAGAATTATAACTAATGCTGATGCTTTTAAGAGAAGCTTTACCAGAGAGAAAGGCTCTCATGACAAAAATATAGACACATATATTGTACAACCAATTATACTATAGTTCTCACACATACAAATAGAGCGGAGACAGACAATTGAGCAAAATAACACGAATGTCTCGTTCAATTCATGTTATTTTGCTCCGTTTATTTTGATTGTTTTGAATTCACGACAAAATATTCCGATTAATTAGCTTCCACTTCTAACCATACGTATGTCATTCTCCCGCATCATCTTCACTCTATTTCTCGACCTATACTTTGCCTTATACTTACTACAGGATTTC
Source organism: Paenibacillus roseus (assembly GCF_016424485.1). Lineage (GTDB taxonomy): Bacteria > Bacillota > Bacilli > Paenibacillales > Paenibacillaceae > Paenibacillus_D > Paenibacillus_D roseus. The sequence goes on along the minus strand of NZ_JAELUP010000014.1, from coordinate 109,911 downwards.
CTTGATTCTTATCTACCAATGTCCCCTTATCTAGCCCCAGCAATACCTCAATTTCACTACTATTTAAGCTAAGATTGTTAGTAGAGAGTTGTCTAACAATCTGTTCCCCTGTCATAACTTGATTAATAATTAGTATTTCAATCGCTTTTTTCATTAATGTAGGTTTGGGAATTTGTATTACGTCGTCTAGAGGCTCTTTCGTCCTCCATCCTTTTTTCGACAATTGCTTCATTAGATTTTGGTATTGGTTGTTGTTGATTACCTTTAACTGATAAGCACGCACAATCATCGCAGAAACAGAAACTCTCCATTTTTTCTTCAATTCTACATAATAGTCTAACTTATTCGGATATATAAGATCCCTGATAAAAGCGTCTTTTGGAAGCAAAAATGAAGCAGCAAACTGGTTTGCTTCATTCTCGACTTGACGAAATTCTTCACGAGACAGAGATTCAATGTCATGAGTCCAGTCATGAAGTATAATATGACCAAGTTCATGAGCCGCATCAAATTGCCTTCTTGTTGCTGATCTCTTATCTTCTCCAAGGACTACAAAATAGTAATCGCATCCCTCAACTTGCTGCCGCTGGCTAAAGGCGTCTATTCCCTCACCATCAGTAGAAAATGAGGTTACAATAATACCGTTTTTTTCGAGAAGTCGCACCATATTAGTGAGCGGCTCATCTACTCCTATTCCCCAAAATTGTCTTAGCTGACTGGCTATTGACTCAATATCATTAAAGTCATATGAGTCACTGGGTAAGTTTAGATTAGGAAAATTAACATACTTATTCAAAAAATGATATATGCTAGCGACGATTTTCATTTTTTCTATCTGTGACATCCGATCTTTTTTCTTGGATGTAAGCAAGGCCCGAAAATAAGTATTTCCAATTTGAGCCTCATTCCTGTTTTGTTCATAAAAATAATCACGGGGGAACCCTAACGCACTTATAAGTCTTAACAGAGTTTCGAGCCCTGGTGTTTTTCCATTCTCAAATTGAGAAATTGCTTGCTTTGTCACCTCGACCTCTTCAGCCAACTCGGCAATAGTTTTCCCCCTATATATCCGAGCGGCTTTCAGCCTATCGCCATTAAAAGTCCTTGTTACTGTCATTTTGAACTCCTCCCAAGAGAAGTCTAGAAATCATCCTTCATCATCCTCTTTTTGTTCATCTGTTTTAGGTTGAACGAGGTCTTCCTCTTGTTGCGGAACCACTCCATCTCGCAAACCAATTTGTATATCATCATCTTCGGAATCAATCGGGAAAGCAGATTCTTCATAAGTATTAGAAAAGTCAGCGGTAATATATTCATTCCAATTTTCTTGATGTGCTATACCTAAATCAGTTGTCGGAATATATGCTGTAACTGAAGTTATCTCATCCTTTTCAGAGGAAAACGTTATTAATCCGTAATACTTAATTGGACCATCAATGCTCATAATTAGTTCTTGCAATACTGTTTGGACTTCACCACTCCATTGAGCACCATCCATATCAAATAGATCTTGAGCAAATACCCTCTCGATATTACTAGAATCATCCAAATCATGATTTAATGAGGCGAGCGCATCAACATAATGAACACGATCTTTATTGACTCTTCCCTGTAATTCTAAAAAACGTTTTTCTCGCATAAGAGAGTATAAAAATCCAGACTCTTTGTCGTAAATCAACACGAATCTCCATGGTCCTCTTTTCGCCTTTAAACATTGGAAGTGGGAGCTTTGAAACCCCCTTATAATATTAGTGTTCGTAAAGTCCCATCTCAGAAAATGTACACAGTTGTGCGTTTCGAGCTCATATTCAAGAAGAAATTCACGCACATCATTTTTATATGCATTATAGATAGATTCTATTAGTCTTCCCTTCTCTTTATCTGACAAAGGAATACTTGAGTCAAATTTCACGCACAACACCTCGTCCCTAATATTGTATATCTATATTACCTCTTTTCTTAAAAAAAGTCCACCAAATATACTGAATATAAAAAAAACGTCTCATTTACATCAAACCGCTTCAAGTTATTCAAAAATGTTATGAAAATGTATTTATCTATATATTATATTCATGAATACATTGAAGGAGGATACTATGGACATAAAACATCGTCAATTGCTTTCAATTCTCAACACAGCCTTCAACCCCGAAGGAGACATTCACTTCCTAGCAATCGCAAAAAAGGAAATTCAAGTTCACGGAAAAGAGCGGCCCGTACACCAAGTACGGGTCGCTCTTACTTTTCAGGAAGGAGACACAGTAAACCCTTATTATGACGGCACAGATTTGTTTGTAATAATGGACGAAGATAGCATTCAGTTCACTCTGGAAGAAGAATGGGCCGATGGCCCTCCAGCTGTTGAAGGAAGTCCTATTGAGCTCGCTTTAGGCTGGGTTTCGAAGCTAGCGGAGCCATTCTATTTCTCCCCGGAAGCCCTTGCAGCATCTCAAACTATCACCAGTGGCAATGCTATGAAAATCCGTTGCCAGAAGGAGGACTCGGAAAATTGATAGACCTTACATCCCATGAGGAGATCACCAACTTGTGTCCAACCAATTTATTCCCAATCCCTTGCCTCTCATTTATTAGCGATTACATGATTCTAATCCGCGTAGCATTTGAAGATGAAGCCTTTCCTCCTCCCGGACATTGGTTCTTCATTTTAGAAGCAACGGACGAGCTCGATGCTAATCATGATGACCATTTAGTCTTTACCTGCGCCGCGGGCACATATTACCCCGAATACATTGAGCGTTATACTTTTAACGACGGTAGCTGTCTGTATAAAATTTACGTTTTGCTGGATAACGAAAGTAGCATCACATTTTTCACGATAAAAGACATTCATTCTGTCCAAGTAGAGTGCTGGCTCATCGCTAACTCTGAAGAAGGAGTGTGATACTCAAAATCAAGCTTCTTTTGTAACCATAGGAGATATGAAGGTATCAGTTGGTGCACTTAATTCCGTCAAGCACCTCCCATACCATATCACCCTGCCCTGAAGTGGCAGAAGCATATCCCCCATGTTCTTTGTATTCATACGCATCTATTTCTTTGATTGTGGTAATTGCTGCTGCCAAAGAAATTCTTTCAAAAGCGAAAGTACCGACAGAAGCGACAATTTGACGCAACTTTCGGTACTTTCGCTTCCATTCAATTAAAGAAGGAGCGATACCCTTGAGTCTAACTATGAGCGAAAAAGAAAAACGAAGCATTGCCGCTGCCGTGCAAGAAAAACTGGAAGCTCATTTAAATCATTTCCCATTTGCGAGATATCCCATGGAGCCATTGAATGAATGGCAGCGTATTTTCTGTGATCCTAAAACTGTCCCCTCCGACACGCTTAAGAAAGCATTGAGTTGGCACTTCGGAAGCTGGCAGCGCAAAGACATTGCTCTTTCCCACCGTAAAATCATTGCTGCCATTCTAAAAGCTTGGCCTGAATACATCGACCATCCCTCCCACAATGCCGAACAGGCCTTCGTATTCTGGGAGCAAAAGCTGAGCGATTGGCATCATGGTTTTGGAGCAGTAGCCTTCCTGCTTCATCTTCAGCGGCCCGATCAATACGAGTTTGCAGACCGCCATCGGATTGACGCCATGTTCGAATTGCTGAAAACCATCGAACACGCCGAAAAAGAGCGCATAACTACCCTATCCTACCTCGATATCCAGGACTACACCTCATTCTTCCGATCCATCTTCCCCAAGCTCCCTCACGGGAACGAATCCCGAGTTAAGCTCGATCGCTTCCTCAAATCGTATGGCAATCGCCATGCCTACAAGCTTCTACCTGCTGATTATAAGTCGAAAGAAGCAACGATTCGCTCATTTTCCTGGGAGACAATCACATCAAAGCGATTCCATCTTGACCTGATTCCTCATCGTTCGAACGCTGACATCCTCTTTGCCTGCTTTCTCCTTTCACAGGAAACGAGCGATCAGGGTCAAACAGACTTTACGATCGGAGATGTCATCGAACAACTTCCTCTAGGCACAGCAGGCATTTGCAACCCCGCCAGCTTCAACTACGCGCTGGTCAGCCTTTTTGGAGGGCAGAAGCAACGGGACTATTGGCTATTCCAAAACCAGGAGGTGCGCCGCGCTTTTACCGAGCAGGCCAATAAATCAACACGCGACATGCGCTTCTATCTGCGATATGCGGACGAGCCTGTCTCGATCAACCCGAAGTATGTCCTCACAGAGGAGAAACATGATGGATCATGATCGCGTCGCCAAACATACCGCACTGATTGAGCAGGAAGACGATCTGCTGAAACAATTGGAAACCTGTCAGGTCATGCTCGCCGCCGCGTGGAGATGCGCGCGGTCATCGGGTGAAAATCTTCATTTGCCCACTGTACACTGCCTGATTTCAGCATGGCGATCCATCTTTCAATTGATTGACGATGAAGCGCTTCAAGTTCAGCTTCATCTGCTGCCATTCGCAACTCTCTCGGAATCTGACCACTAACAATCCATTAGGTAGACGTAGACGACGATGTAGTCGTCTATGTCAGCGTATACGCTGACATAGGTATTGCCTAATACGATTTCGGAGGGATTTCCCTATGAGCCAAGAACCGCTTATCTTTTCAGATGCTAGTGAACAAGTTTCTGAAAAACGAAACCTTCATTTGCCTACAGCAGGGGTTCCTTCCTCTGTGACAAAAGAAGACGAATCAAGCAAAGATAAAGATTTTGGTGAGAAGCTAACATTAACGACAGCCAAACGACTGCACGATACAGAAGGACTTTCGATAGAGACTGCCTTTCCGACTGCACGCAAAGCCATTCCGAGCAGTAAACGTCAGCCTGTCCTGCGTCCAAAAGGGAATCCGCCTTCTGTCCCCATGCCGCTCGCAGGGGCACGATCTGATGAAACGCCCTCGTCTAGCGAATCTCCCACGCCATTACCGAAAAAAGCGCCGCCATTCAGCGAGCGATACAGGCGAATGACGACCTACTTAGAAAACCCTCTGTTCCATCGTGTTCATGCATTGCATCGGCAGGGCGAGTTTCCCAAGATCGCAAACTTGCTGAATTCGGCCGTCCGCGAATATCTTGATCGTCATTATCCAAGCCCATAAAGAAACGGCCCGATTCCATAAAGGATCGGGCACGCTTAGTCTTTCTTTCGCTTCTCAATGTCAATGGTTGCCGTGACGTCTTTTGCGAGCTTTCGAATCAGTTCAATCTCTTCCATGCTTCTCTCTTCCAAGAATGCCGACAGCAAGCGAATGGAGTCCCGCTTTTCAGCCAAGTCGTTGTTCAATTCCAGAGCACCGAATCGAAATGCTTCTATCGGCTCGACTTCCAGCGCTTTCACGATCTTCTCCAAGCTTTCGAGAGAAATATTCCTCCTCCCCTGTTCCACACCTGCCAGATAAGTCGCCTCCAGTTCTGCCCTTTCAGCAGCCACGAGTTGCGTGAGTCCCTTCTCTTTTCGTATCTGACGGAGACGATTTCCTACTAAAACCTTCAATTCGACCATTCGATCACCTATCCCTCTACTATTCATGCTAGAGAAGGAAGCTCATGACCAGAAGGGTATTAAAAGTTAATTTATTCTTTTAATGTACTTATAAGTCTAGTATAATCAATCTAGTTCAAAGGGATCATTTGGCAGAATCATAAGTAGGAATTTACGTGTGGGCTGTGAATGACTTATTGAGGTACCACACAAGCTTCAACAATAACTGCAAAAATCATGGGGAGGGGTTACTATTGCGATGACCTAGCTAATGATTGCCAAAGCTATAAATTGAGTTTATGAGACGGCTGCTGCAGGATACCAGAAACTCAAAACACTACTTATGAGCTGACAGCAAACCTTAAAAAAGCGATAAAAAAATTCGTCACAAACGTTGTTGCCACTACCACTAAAAATTGTTTATAGCATCATTCTATTAAAAAGGAGATTCAACACATGAAAAAGTTTATAACCACTCTTATGATAGCCGTACTGCTAGTCACTTTCAGTTCGCCCACTTTTGCCGCGCAGGAACCAAAATTGATTGTGAACGGTAAAGTCGTCACCGATGTCAAAGTAAAAACAATTAAAGGGACATCCTACCTGCCGCTAAGGGCAATCGCAACCGTACTTGGCGTAGAAGTCACCTGGCACCAAGCAAGCAACACTGTCATCGTAGGCACAGGCAAAGAAAAAGCTAATGGCATGAAAAAGAGCAGTACAGCCCGCCTCATCGTAAATGGCTCTACCATTTCGGGTGTAGACTTGCCCAGCCTCAACGGCGTTACTTATGTGCCGCTCCGTAAAGTCGCACAAATCCTTGGAGCTACGGTGAATTGGAATGCCCAAACAGACACAATTACAATTACATCCAGCGCTTCAAGCACAACCGCCAACATCGGAGTTGATAGCATAAAGCTCGCGTTGAGCAAGTATGGAGAAGGTGTTACTCTCTCTAGCACAAGTCTAAAAACATTAAATCAGCACCAGAAGCAATTTTTCGAAATGAATCGCGACCCTCTTTCCCTAGATAAAATCGCAAAGGCAACCTCTGAGGCATCAATTACAAAAAGCATTAGCAGCTATTACAGCAGCTTAGTAAACCTGACTTTTGTCGAAATTGACGAAATTTCTGAGGTAAAGATGAGCACCGGACAAACCGTTACTGTCGCAATTGGTCATACTGGCGGGAAATATAACAAGATGACGGAAAGTTGGACCGATAGCCACTATTTTCAAATCTTTTATCTGGGTTCAACTAAAATCAAGAAAGGAGACGGAACAACGGTTAACGGCTTGCCTGTGGGGCAAAATGCCGTTAACCTCGTAAATGAGCTAGGCGTGAAGTTCACCACTCCAATGAACGTGATGATTGCTGGGAACTTTTTGCGGAGCATTGACGAATATGACATTCGAAAAGCACGTTCCGAAAGTACTGGAGGAGGGTTAAACTTCCCTGAGGAAGTAAATACCATCAATAAACAGGCATTGGAGAACCTGTCGATTACCCTGACCAATGATACAATAAATATTACAGACGATTTGGATGTGGGTTTAAAAATTAAAAGCATCTCTATCATGGACTACAAGTATCCAATCAACGCTCCATTCGAGCTGCCCAACCGCTACGAAGGAGGTCTGACGATTTCATTATCATCTTTTAAAAATAATCAAGGAGTCAGCTTTAATGGCAATTTAGGAGAAGCGTACTTTGTTCAAATCATTACTGATGCTGGGGAATTAACCAGTTTCGTCTCATATGAATAATCGCAAGACTCGGCATTTCACACGCGAAATAGACCTATAAGTATTGTCCACGTGAGCGATACGACAGTCAATCTTGGTGTTCAAATTTCATATACTCAAATGAAATATCAATTCTGGCAGAAAATGCTGAAGGTAGCGTCCCCTCAAAGGCGCTATCTTTTTTTTATTTGGAGGCCGCTTTCTCGACTGCCGCTACTTTCGCTTTCAAATCAGCCTGATGGTTTTTATCTATTAGATTGATGGGTTAAATTATTAATGTTAGAATAATTTCATTACAAAAAAGTGGGAGCTGACATCATTGGGGCAACAAGAAAAAACAGTACGATTAAAAGACTTTTGCGACATTTTGTTTTGTGAATACGACATCCTTTACAAGCGGCTTAAAAAATTCATGGATTTCATTGGCGTTACAATGGATATGCTCAAAGATGATTCTGGTGAGATTGCATTTTATCCTGCTGAAAAAGACATCTTGACGCAATTATTAAGGGAAATGGGAGAATCGTATCTCATTCAAACCACTTCAAAGAAATCATTGGGCAAAAATAGTTCTGATGTTTACAAGCACGCCATGGATTTTCACGAACGCATGACGAATATAGCCAATAATATAGAAGATGAAGAACTAAAAACAGACTGGCTCAATCTTATTGAACTCCTGAGCAAAAAACAGATTAATGAATTGAACGTTGATCTTATCCATAAGTTTCAAGAAATTGCCAATCAAGTATCAGGGTTACAACTAAATTATAATGAGCATGTAGACTTTTTGAAAGAAATCCATTTGGGCCTGGATCAATGGATTGAAACAAAGCTTTCACCTAAAGTGAACAAAGAAGCCTCTCTTTTATCATAACCATAAACTTTTGTCAATAGAAAGTTACATGCTAAGCGCCTTGCATTTTTGCAAGGCGCTTTTTATTTTATTCTGAATGTGTAGACAACATCTTGTGTAAAGGAGGCTACGATGGTTCACATAAATCATTCTTCATAATTGCTTTTCAATACCCCGTCGCACTCAGCTATGCTCTTTGAAAATTAAATAAGGTGTTATGGATTCGCCGAGGTCACTAAACTAAATCGAATGGAGAGAAAATCAAATGAACAATTTTAATCAAGGCATTGCCCCAATCAACGAAGAAAATCCAGCCCTGGAGGAAGGCATGCACTTCATCATACCTGCTGGCCAATTAACAAGTGACGAATGTTTAAACGCTCTACTTCAAGAGCTTGGTAGCTACTATGAAGTCAAGCTCTGCTACAAGTCAACAGCACTCAAGGTCACATGCCTCAATGCAATCGAGCGTGATCCCGTTTCTGAATTCCATTCACTGCTCAACTACATGAGCATGCGAAAACAGCAAATACGGACGCTGCTCGAAAAACACGGCTTCAGCAATTCAGGCATTTCGCTCTACTTCAGTCACAACGTATACGGGAACTTCTCGATTGCGCCTCTTCATAATCTGAAGGATGCTGACCGCAGAAAAGTAGGCCGTATCATCAGAAAACAGTAACTTCTTTACCAGGGCCTTATGCTGGCCCGGCCAACAATCCGGGCCTATTCATTCTTCAAGACGTTCAGGATAGCGGCCTGAACAATCACTCTCGGTTTACTACATTTGACGCAAAGCGTCCTAAATAAGGAGCGTGCCTACGCATGAAAATGATGGTTAAAGCAAAGCTTACTCGTCCACCAGGAGACAAATACATTGGCATCATTAACGATTGGAATATCGAGGACAAAACTTCTCAAAAAGGGCTGCAATACCAGGCGCTCCTATTGTCCATCACCATTCCTGTCAACGGAGAACTAATGAACGTAACACAGACGGTTCCGCTATTTTGGAACCCAGGAGATCCCATGTATGTGCTTTGCAACACATTTGGCGCTCTGCCCCGGTTTAATGAAGATTTTGATTGCGAATTCTTTATCGGAAAACAAGTCTTGGTCACTATTAAAGAAAATACGTACCAAAATCGCACCTACAGCAATGTTGTTCAACTCGTCCCGTCAAGCGAAGAACTTCCCAAGGAACTCCTTGCCTGGAAGAAGCAACGCGAATCGTCTGTCTCAGCCTCTCAATCCATTTTTGATGATGAGGAGGAAGAAGAGACGACCAACATTTCACCTAATGACTTAGAGCGAACAAAGCAAACGGAAGCCGCTGAGGATATCAACAATAAGCCTCATCAGCCAACTAACCCTTTGAGGAAAAATAGAATTTCTCCCGCCAAATCGCCTCAGAAGAAAGTCTGGGGAAGCATGTAATTCACTCATTCATCGGGTCTTGTTCTAATAAGAACAAGACCCAGTATCCATCAACTAAGGGGAGGACGAAAAAATGAATACAAGCGGAACCGCCGGACTAACTCAAACGTTAGACACGGCTCAAACAACCCTAGAGTCGCCTCAACTGCAAGAGAAAAAAGAAACGCAAACCGATACGCTCATTCGGCTTGCTTCCGAACTCAAGCTGTTTCTGAATCAATACAATGAGGCGTATGCAGTCATTGAATCAAGCGGAAAGAGAGAAATACAAAAAATAGGCAGTAAAGCCTTGGATCGCTGGCTTATGCGTCAATACTTTGCCGACTTCAACTCTCCGCCTTCTCCTGATGCCATTAAACAGACGAACCGTGTATTGATGATGAAGGCGCATGAGGAGGAACTTGTTTATCCTCTTCATTTGCGAATCGCTCATCATCAAGATTCGATTTACTACGACAACGGGGACGTTAGCGGAAGCGTAATCAAGATTTCGAATGAAGGATATAGGGTTGAGGCGCAACCTCCTATCCTATTCCACCGAACACTGAATGTAGCGCCTCAATCGCTTCCCGCTGCTGGAGGCAAACTGAGCGACATTCTACAGCATGTTCGCATTAAGGACGAATGGGACGAATTGCTTTTCATGATCTATCTCGTTACCTGTTTCATTCCGGGCATCCCTCATCCTGCGCTTATTTTTTCAGGTGAGAAAGGCGCTGCCAAAACGACGTCTACTCGTATCATTCGTTCCCTTGTCGATCCTGCCAAGCAGGATACAACCTTTCTGCCATCAGGAACTGGGGACTTGGCTTTGTCGTTATCCAAAAACTATATGCTTTGCTTGGACAATCTCGATTCGCTCACAGCCGAGAAAAGCGATTTGCTCTGTACTGCGGTTACTGGTGGCGGCATTAGCAAGCGGAAACTTTTCACTGATGATGAGGAAGTCATCCTGAGCTTCAAACGTTGCATTGTGTTAAATGGCATTCATGTTGTGGCTAGTCGCCCCGATTTGTTGGATCGCTCTATACTCATAGAGCTTGAACGTATCGAGGAAAAAGATCGGAAAGAGGAAAGCACGATATGGGCGGATTTTGAAGCAGCCAAGCCCTGCATACTGGGAGCTATCTATGACTTGGTGGGTAAAGCCATGAAGCTTTATCCATCCGTGCAACTTCCCGAGCTATTCCGCATGGCCGACTTTACGCGCTGGGGTTATGCCGTCGCAGAGGCTGCCGGATTGGACGGGAACCTGTTCCTGGAGGCTTACAAGGCAAATATAACGCGCACCAATACGGAAGCGATTGAATCCAATCCCGTAGCGACTGCCATATGCGTCCTAATGGACAAGCAGCCTGAATGGCATAGCACAGTGACCGGACTTCTCGACGCGCTAGAAAACGTTGCCTTTCATGAGCGAATTAACACGAAGGCTAGAATGTGGCCAAAGGCCGCGCACATTTTATCCAGAAGACTTGGCGAAGTAAAGTCCAATCTGGAAAAGCGAGGCATCACCTTTGACATTAAAAACGAAGGGCCAGCCAAGTTTATCACAATTGAGAAAAAGCCTGCGGAGTGACTCGTTGACTCCACTTCCCAATGAAGCGAAAGATGAGAAAGTAGCGTAATTTGTCGCTGTTGTCGCTACTTTCGCTTCTGACGGAGGCAGAATAGAAACCGAATTATGAGACCTTTCAAGTTTACATTATGAATGAGAAGAATGAATTCATAATTTGAAAGGAGCTATTCAATGATTTGGTTTCGGTTGGTTGATTGTAATACCTGGAGTAACGACGATGAGTAGACGTGATGCTTCTAAGCGCATTGAAATTGTTTCTTTACGCACGGTACGCGAAAAAACCTCTTTGCTGTACTCAGGACGCGTTATTCGCAAGCCGGAGGATGCAGCCGAACTGTTTCGACAGTTCATCGGCGATTGTGACCGTGAATCGTTTTGCATCCTTTGCTTGAATACGAAGAACGAGCCTACGGCTATGCATCAAGTGTCTTGCGGGACTTTGAGCGCTTCCCTCGTGCACCCAAGAGAAACGTTTAAGTTGGCGGTACTCGCCAATTCAGCGTCTATTATCGCTTGCCATAACCATCCTTCAGGAGATCCCACGCCAAGCCCTGAAGACATCGGGTTGACCGAACGGCTACGAGATAGCGGCACTCTTTTAGGGATTGAGCTATTGGACCATATTATTCTCGGAGATGGCACGTTTACGAGTCTCAAGGAACGGGGGCTGGGCTTCTCATGAAGAAGGCGATTCTAGCCTTTATCGCCGCCACTGCCACACTCGTTATTGAAATTATTGATTATTGTAAACAGAAGAAGGGCTAAGGAGGGTTCCCGTATGCGTCATCGCACCTTTGCTCCACGGTGTGCAACGAAAGGCATTCATGATGTTCTTCCCCAGTCGATGAAACTTAAGCTTTTTGAGTACGTGGATAGGCAAGTTTCTTCAGGGCTTGACATGGATTACCTTCAAATTTTCGAGTTTTCTACTAAAGTGATTAACAGTAAATATCATCAGTGCATTGTTCATCGTCAGGAAGTGCCCCTCAGAAGCGTGGAGTATACCATCTGTGACACGGATGCTCCTCTTGATCTGACGGTCTGGATTGTTGATGAAGAGACTCATGCCACCATGCTACTGCCTGAAGAATACTGAGATTGGCGCTTTAATCAACTCAACCATCTATGCAATGATCCCAGCACCGAGAGGAGTATTAACATGCACTTGGCTCACTATCGTACACAAATTTCAAGGGATAAGCTTGTCAAATACCGCCACAACCCAGACCACTCCGCATGGCAGGAAATTGAGCGTGTATGCGAAACACCAGAACAATATTACTTGCCCGCAGTGGAAGCACTCGATGCTATTCATCGAAAAAATCGTGCTGTCTAGCAGCTGAATTAATACATGTTTGTATACCTTGTTGAGCCTCGATATATGCCGCGGCTCCCCCTACCACACATTGAGAGGAGATATGTATATGACAACACGTACTATTGTTTACGCCCGCTTTTCAAGTGACAACCAAAGTAACGAATCCAACAACACTCCAGTTAAAGTAAGGGCTTCTTTAGGTAAACAGAATCTTGCCAAACAAACTGCTGGTAGAGGGCTTGATGCCCTCATTCCTTTAAAAACTATCATCCGTTAAGTCAGAATATTAATGAGGAGATGTTCATGATGAAATATGTAGCGGCCTACTTGCGCTCTGGTGGAGCGGATCAAGCAGAAGTGCAACTTAATAAACAACGGAGAGCGATTGAAGAAAATTGCAATAACAATGAATACGTCGTTGTCAAAACCTACGTTGATCGTTCGGTATCCGGCATTTCCGATAAACGACCAGCTTTTCAACAGATGATTGCCGACAGCGAAAAGAGCTTGTTCGATGCAGTCATTGTTCATAGACTTGACCGCCTCAGTCGCAGCAAACTCATGAACGCGAATTATAAGCACATTCTAAAAATGAATGGCGTGAAACTCCTGAGCGCAACCGAGAATCTGGACGATTTGTCCGAAAGCACGATTCTCTACTCTTTGAATAAAGGAATGGCTGAATACTACGAAAAATATCAACTACTGTACTCAGTTCCAGCAGAGACAAACTAACAAAAATACGAATGCCTCCCTTCATGAATATGGATGGAGGCATTCTACTAAGGAGTTGTTAACAATGAGATACGTAGCACCCTATTTACGCTATTCCAGTGACAACCAGAGAGAAGAATCCATTGAGGCACAGCTTCGTGCGATTGAAGCCTATTGCGAAAAAAATAGCCTTAAAATCGTTAAGGTTTACGCTGATCGTGCGAAAACGGCCACTTCTGATAAACGGCCTGAATTTCAACAGATGATCGCCGATAGCGCAAAAGGACTCTTCGATACAATCATCGTTCATAAGCTTGATCGTTTCAGCCGCAACAAATACGATAGCGCCAATTATAAGCGCATTCTAAAAGCGAACGGCGTAAAACTCCTGAGCATAACCGAGAATCTGGACGATTCGCCCGAAAGCGTCATTCTCGAATCTTTGCTTGAGGGAATGGCTGAATACTACAGCAAAAACTTGGCGCGAGAAGTGATGAAAGGCATGAAAGAAACCGCTTTTCAGTGTAAGCACACGGGCGGTCTGCCACCTATCGGCTACAAGGTTGACCCCAATACAAAGCAGTATTTAATCAACGAGGACGAGCGCGGCATGATCGAAACCATCTTTTCTATGTTCCTCGAAGGGAACGGGTACAATCAAATTGTGACGGCCTTGGCCGAGAAAGGCTACAGGTCGAGATACGGTCGGGCTATCGGCAAAAATGTCTTACACGGCATTCTCCGCAATGAAAAGTATACAGGAGTCTACATTTTCAACCTGGCAAGCGGCAAGGATGCCTTCGGGAAGCGAAATAGCCATCGTACTAAAAACCCTGAAGAAGTCATTCGTATAGAGGGCGGGATGCCGCAGATCATTTCCAAAGGGGATTTTCAACTCGTTCAGGAAAAAATGAATGCAGCGAAGCATAAGCCCGGTCGTCACAAGGCAAAAGAGCTGTACCTTCTGAGCGGCTTGATTGTCTGCGGAGAATGCCTGAAGAACTACGGTCATGAGTACGCACTGCTGGGGAATACGAAGCATTGCGGGAGAAACAAATTAAAGTACGTCACCTACCGCTGCGGGAATCGGGAGCGAACAAAGCAATGCGGCAACAAAGAGTTACGTAGAGAATACGTTGAAAGCTACGTTGTCGCCCAGCTTTACGAGAAGATTTTCAATGAGCAATCCATTCCACAACTAGCTAGGCAATTGGCTGAATTTCAAGCGAAAAAGGATGTCTCCTATAGGAATGAAGAAGCAAGAATCGCGAAGAATCTTCGGGAAACGGAAAAGCAGATCGAGAACGTTGTTAATGCCGTCGCAACTGGGCTTGCCAATGCTGCTCTTATGGGCAAGTTGAACGAACTGGAACAACAGAAAGAAGCGATTGAGAAACAAATTGTCCTTTATCGGTCCAAAGCACAAAAGTCGGCTGTTTCGGAGGATGCCTTGAAGCAACTGTTGGCTGCTTTCAAAGATCATGTGACGGACCGCAACATCCCCGAAATCAAGAAGTTCGTCGGAAGCTATGTAGAGAAGGTGATCGTCTATAAGGAGCATGTAGAGCTTATTCTAAAGCTGAATATCGAAGAAAGCAAAAATCCACAACCTCGTGCGGTTGTGGATTTGCATGGTGGAGGCGAGGGGTCTCACCCCCCACTAAGTACGGAAATTTAAGAGCCGGCAAAATAACAATTTGCGCGGCTCTTTTCTTTTTTTAGTTCCAAGAAAATTCCCACGCCTGAATGACTCGCAGTTCTCCATGCCGCTCCGGCTTCCACTCAATAAACTGTTTGGTCGTCAGTTGATGAAGAATAAAGTTAATTCGACCAATAGGCTTGCCTGTTTTGATGCAAAGCTCCCGGATCGTCGGTGGCCTGCGATTGGCCACGGAATAATTATAACAGATGCGCAGCACTTTTCGTTCCAGATCACTCAGCATTGACCAGTACCCTAATTGTACGCGGAGCTGATGGTTCCCATCGTATATAACCGCCGTTTTGTAGGCGGGTTAAATAACCATGTATTGTGCTCGGAGATGCGATGTTCAATTCTGCTCCAATTTCGCGCAGTGTGGGCGGGTAATTGTGCTGCCTGACGAAAGAAACAATGAATGATAAGACTTTCTTTTGCTTCGGTGTAATTTTTCCCATAAATATCACCCTTCCTTTATTCAGAACACTCGTTCTTATTATATACAGGAAAGCTTCCAACTTACAATAAAAAAAGACCCGCTCATGCAGGTCAGAAAGGGGAAATCCAATCGCCGGTTCCTTTTTCTTTTTCACGAAAAACACTGCCATCCTATTCCTTCGACACTGTAATTGTATAGCCCAGTGCATCAGCAATACGAATGAAATCGGCTAATCTTAATGAATTATTGGCAATAGCTGCGCGGAATGTCGTGTTTTTTATACCAACTAATTCACCCAGAGCAGCTTTGCTATCAATGTTGTTCTCGGCGATCATCATTTTAATTGTTTTGTCTATATCGGTGACTTTAATCATGATTGCCCTCCTTTAATATTATAGGATGACAATACAACATAAATAACTTTTAGTCAAATATTTTAATTAAACGACAAATATATTGTTTACAAGTTATTATAATTGTCGTATAATAAAGATAGGAAGTGAACGAAACGCTTCCTGAAAGGAGGGTAAGAATGGACAAGATGACAATTCGTGCATTTGAGAAAATGCAAAAAAGAGAACACCTCTTGCGAGTGCTGCGTGACCAGATGGGTCTAAGCCGCATTACGCGAGAGGCGTTCCGGGAAGAAAGCTTAAAGGTCATCGAGAGATACCAACTCTCAGACGACGAACAGCGCGCTTACGACCGCTACTCAGCAATACAGCAGCAACGTAAACGCAAATAGTAGTTCTCGAGGGAGTTAACGGCTCCCTCCTTCATCTTAACATAATTTATTGAAAATATAAACTGCCGGCGGGCTTACGCGGGGAGGTAATGGGGATGAACAAAAGTAAAATCTACAAAGTGGTGTTTACGCATGAATACGGCAGCAAGTCCTTCGTCACGGTTGTTGGGGTAAGAAATAAAATAGCAGCGATAACTCACGGGTTCGAAAAGCTGAATGGGTCCGTTGGGTGGTTATTCGAGACGGGAAAATCGACAGCGGGCATAGGACGCTGTCTCAAGCTAACAAGGCAGCACAATAACACAGGCCCTTCGGGCCTTCCCTGAGGTGATACCATGAAAGCACTTCGGCACCTGGACTACGCCGTATACGGCAAAGTAATCGTCCCTTTGATCTTGTTTGACGTCACAACCATGTTCCTCCTTTATGACGATAGCGAGGCTGGCGAGTGTCGCATTGTCTCAAAGAAACGGAAACGATAAGTATAAAGCTGCAGCTGCGCAAAGGCGGCGGGTTGAAGGAGATAATTATTATGACATTGGAAAGCCTTCAGGCAAAAATTGCTGACTCCAGAATTGTTCTGTCTGAGAACAGGACTTATTTCGCAACTGTTCTTGAAGAAAATGGCGATGAACATGAATTAGCCCGCGCAACTACTATAGAGGATTTGGAACAACAGTTGTCTGATTTCGGTTTTATTAAATGATGGTTTGGCGGAGATTAATCGACGTAAAAAAGAGCAGTCCATATCAGGCTGCTCTTTTTCTTTTCTATTTCCGGGCATTCAGATAATTCAAAAGCACTTCCCTGCGCGGATCACTCAAAAATGATCCACAAAGGAATCTTACAAGTTCATCGTCATTTTTGAAGCGGTACTCATCCTTTATTTGATTGAGCGTTGCCCTGGTATCCTCAAATATATTTGCTACTACCCTGCGTTGATCTTCCATTACCGTCACCACCCTTCTTCCTAATTAATTATAAACTTATTCTAATTAAATTTGCAAACTTTTTAATTAATGTATATTTACTTTTAATTAATTTCATGTTATTATTAATTCATAAGGTTGAGAAATTAATTAAAAGGGAGCGGTTAAGATGACTAAGAAAGCGGTAATGGTAAAGGCTTGGAAAGTGGCAAGATCGGCAGCGGCGAAGTTCGGTGGAAAAGTAAAGCAATACTTTGCTGAAGCACTCCGTCAAGCGTGGAAAGCTACTCGCCTTCCGCAACCTGCAAAGCTGGAAACCCTGACAGGTAGCCGTAAGCACAAAACATGGGTTGCCCGCATTACCGCTATCGGAGGTCAGTACAAATATGAGCGCGCGTTTATCAACAATTTCAAGCATCTGGGCCATGCGCTTGAGTACACGCTGACAGATGGCATTTACGACGTCTGCAACGGCGGCCAACGCAGTTTCATTCAAGTATCGGGCGGAGTAATTGCAGAAATCGAAGAATGGGAAATCGCTGGCTAATAAAAAGCCGCCTGGGTAAGTGCATACCTGGGCGGCAACGGACAGGGAAACTTTCGACGGCCTCCCTGTCCTCCATTATACCAATTCAGGAGGACTGAACAATGGGTAGCAAAGTGAATGTCTACGAGAACGAGTTCAGAGATGGTCCTATCATCGCTAGAGTTGCATACAACGACCGTCTCGATTACTGGGACGTCCGCAATAGGGGTAACGGAGGTGTCGGGAGCCATTTAGGTATTACTCGGTTGCGCGACGGGCGTTATGTCCTTATCCATGGTACACAATGGCAAGGGGAACGTGATTGGGCAGAGGTAGTTACGGATAAGCAAGCGCTGCAAGCGATTTTGCGTTCTGGTAATGACGAGGTGCTTGAACTGCCGCTATTTGCAAAACTCAAGGAGTTGGCAGCTGACTCGCTGGTCCCAGAGGCCGTATGAGGCTGATTGGCCTTGCAGATGATTTCTCTCACTGGTTACTCAGCGAGGATAACAAGCCAGAGAGCATCCGTAACCATATGTTTCATTTCAAAGAGTTTTGCTCCTTCACGGAGGCCTGCGGGGTTGCCCCGCAGAATCTCCGTGTGGACGTTGCCCGTGACTATCTGGTCTGGCTGACGGATCGCCCTAACCGGCACACCGGAAAGCCTTTATCATCGGCAACCCGGTTGAAGCATTACGGCACCCTCAGGCTACTCAGTAATTTTTTGATGGAGCGCAAGCTCCTAGCTGCTTCGCTGCTCGAAGGGATCAAACGGCCATCCCGTAAAAAAACCGTCATACAAGGTTTTTCCGTGGCCCAACTACAGGCGATTATAGACGCCATTCGTAATGTGCGGTCGGCTCCAGAATATAAAGATCGCATGTCCTTGCTGGTCTATACGCTGGCCAGCACTGGGTTACGAATTTCTGAAGCTCTTAATCTGCGAGGACACGACATGGACCACAACAAACGGATCATGATCGTTCTCGGCAAAGGAAACAAAGAGCGCGAAGTCCCACTCTCCCGAGATTTGTCTATGTTGGTGCTTCAGTACACGCGCAAGTACGACATTGATCGAGAAGAGTTTATTTTCGCTTCCCGGTACGGACGCCCGCTGCAGCACTCCTCCGTTCGGGACGCGTTACGCAAGGCCGGTAAGTCACTGGGGACTCACCTCGATATCGATCAGATGCGAGTAAGTCCGCATACCTTGAGGCATACATTCGCCCGACTGTGGGTGATCAAGGGCGGCAATACAATCGCACTGTCCCGGATTATGGGGCATTCATCCACGCAGATGACCTCCGAGTACGTGCGACTATGGGGCGTCGATCTCAATACATCATATGACCTCTGTGATCCATGCGGCGACATAAGTGTTCCAAAGTTTGATTAATAGCGCGACAGCCCCAATAAGCCGGAGATACCGGATGAGGAAAGAAAGGATGATTAGAATGAAAAGAGTAGAGTTGCATTACACACCAGAGACATCAATGGGTTTGATAAACTACATTACAGGCAAGGTCTACCTGTATCCTCACAATTCAAGAGAAATTCATAATGACATGGGTGGAGCTCAATACTATTGCTCGAGGTCCGGAGCCACAGGTAGTGGTTTCATAGACAAAAACCTCGCGGGATTGCGCATGATCAATACCGCAAATTCTACATATAAGGCGCATGATTTCATGTCCTCAAATATTCAATTATTCGCCGCCTCCAGTCGTTGGGATCACCCAACAAAGATCGTCGTTCGCATGATGGGAGAAAAAAATCTGTTAATCTTCTTCGAAGAATTCGAAGAGTTTACAAAATTTTCGAAATATCTGTATAGCTTAGTTAGCCATGCAGACAACACAGTATCTTGCTACGAATACATGGCGAGAGAGGCAGAGGGTTGGGACCTGTCCACATTTACGTTGCAGCTAACGCGATACGGGTACGCGTATACAAAATGGGAGAGTTGGGAAGAGTCCTGGACTATAATAAATCATAACCTTGGACGAGGGATTGATTACGAGTCCCTGATTACTTCAGGCGCTGAAAAAATTGAAACTAAGGAGGTATCTCGAACTCATTCGACTTTAATGGTGCAGTATCACGAGATATCTGATAGTTTCGTTAAAATCAATCGACTAGGTAACGTTACAGCAGTATTTGATGCTGATCCGATTATTGATAATGAGGGACTGCGTGCCTTAGTCACGTCCCAAGGTGGATATGTAAAACACCTTGACGAGGACAGCGGATTTATACTACTGCCAACAATGGGGGCTGATCACCTCTACGCAGAGAATACAGATTTCGATTATCTGTTAGGGGTAGCCTTCGTAAAACCCAGCAGGGAGGCGATGGACCTTACAAAAGAGGAGTTTTATTACGGGGTAAAAAAGTTTATTATCCCTCCCGTGTGCGAGTATGAGTCTTTTGTAGACCCAGATACCGTCTATCTAGATAGTAGTGGTTACCAAGATCATCATATATACCTCGCCCGACTAGCAATGAGTTACGTTGCAGAGTCGGTCAGAAAGTCATATGTTAACGATAATTTCTTGCATAGTGTGGATCGCTCTTTGATTGTAACCCCTGCTGATTCTATCGCAGCAGGAAACTGCGATGTAGGGACGAGAGCTTTTCAACGTAAATACTTCCGACACCAAGAATCGGTAACAATAGGCGAGCTGGTGGATTTCCTCGATAGCAGGATCGCTAAAGATGTTCGTCCCCATATCATGCGTGTCATTATGCACATGGGGAGGAAATAAAATAAGACCCCCGGAGGTGCTTCCTCACGGGGGTTCTTGAGTAGTCATAAAAGGTATGTTTCAATCCACGCACTCACATAGTGCGACCAAGCCAAAAGGCTATGAATTGATATTAGCATATAACTGTCAATTTGTAAATCCCGCCCAGCTCCGGCCAGGCGGGATTTTTTTATTATCTATCGAAAGCGCCCGTACGATCCAGCACAACAAGCGTGCGGAAAAAGCTGTGATCCCCTGTAGGATCAGACAGCACCACGCCGTTCCCGCGCACGCTGGCTAACTTGGTCAGTTTATCGACTGTAGGCTTTGCCCATGCCGGCGCCTCCTGCTGCTGCAGTTGCTTCTCCAATGCCTCCACTTTTTTCTGCAACGCTTCAAAAACTTTCTTTTCCTCCGCTGTCATAGCTTCCTCGTCCCCTTCGGTTATTTTCTTCATTGCCTGATCGACCTGCGCCTGCGTGGGCCGTTGCCCGGCTCGATACTGCGCGGTGCTCAATCCAAACGTCATCTCAAAATGCGGGAAATCTTTAAAGCTCGTCCAGTCGCCGCCCCAGCTAAAGCCGAGCTGCTTGGCGATCCCCACCACCGTCAGCCAGTCCTTGTTAACCTCCCAGGATACATCCCTGCCATCGGGCTGCCAAATCGCAAAGTCAATCGCCACGCCGAAATTATGATTGCTGTAGCCGCCCCGGGCGTTGGTGACAATCTTGCCGGGAGCAGTGCGGCCCTGCGCATACAAGGCATCCTGCTCCGCTATGGTCCTCAGCCCCTGCGTAATCAGGATCGGTACACCAGCCGCATACGATCGGTCAATAAGCCGCTCTGTCGCAGCTCGCACAACCGGCAGGAGGCCGGTCAGCCGCGCTGCCGACTTGTTCCGTACAAAATCAAACGTCAGCACCCTTGCCGCCTCCCTTCCCGTTAAGCTGATGGAGCCGATCCTTCATTACCTGGGGAACCAGGACATTCAGAACACCCAAGTTTTCAATTATTGAAAGACCTTCACGGCCGATGTAAAAATAAAGCGCGATTGTCCGAAAAACGGGACTATCATTACCGATAAGTTGATCTAACAGCACTGCTAGCCCCACAACAGCAAGTACAACCCCCTTGCGAATCCCGCCCCAAAACATGACATCGCTATTCAACTTTTTGGTTTTAATAGCCCCTAAAACACCCGTTAAATAGTCAAATGCCATGCAATACGCCAAAATCTTTAAAGCTGTATCCCATCCCCCAAGCGATACAGCCAAGAATGTCCCAATGGCTGCAACTGCTCCCCCAATGGCCGTTTCTTTGCCTGACGATCCCACGGCAGCCGTTAAGACTGTTTGCCCTATTTTACTAATCATAAGTACGCTCCTCTCCAAAATAGAAAAGCCCCGCTTATGCGGAGCCTGGATTCTCAGATGACGCGTCAGCCTTGGCAGCGGCGTCAGCCAACTCCTTGTCCTCTTGCTGTGCAAGATTCAGGAATCCGGCAATCGTGCGAGCCTCATCCGTCAGTGCCTTTTCCTCCTGCCCGATCTGATAAAGGCGCGCTTGAATTTGCGTGAGCCTTTCGGCTGCTTGTTGTCTAGTCTTACTTTTCATCGTGTTTCCCCTTTCGAATTATGCTGTTGTTGCAATCGTTCCGCCAACCAAGGCTCCTTCGTTGGTCGCTCCACTTGGCTGCGTCCCGTTCTTGATAATTTTCCCGCCGTATTGTGCATAAAGGCCATATTGCGTATTACCCGAACCGGTATTATTAATTGAAAACACGGTAGATACTCCGTCGGCTCGTATGGCCTGACCTCTGTTGGAGATTGTGCAGTTAGAAATATAAGCTGACGACCCGCGATTCACATCGATGCCGGTAGACCCGGAAGCGGTAATGTTTAGATTTTGAATCAATGCGTATTGAGTATTATTAATCGTCAACGCTGCACTTGCCGTACTAAGTGTAACGCTGCCGATAAGGAAGCCAGAAAGTCCATCAACTGTGACGGTTCCAGATATGATGCAGTTGCCTATAACGCCGGTGGATGACTGTATCCACAACCCATAGTTATACCCGCTGTAATAGCCACCTTGAATGTTTATCGTTTCGTTATACGTCCCGTCTGCAAGGTTTATTCTTACTTGTGCGTACCTTACGCCATAGCCCCTTCGGGCTTCAAGAAGGGCTTTATTGATTGTCAAAAAGGGCGAACCAGACGAAGTTCCGGTGTTAGAATCTGAGCCGGACGGGCTTACGTAATAGTTGATGGATGTGCTTGCTACCCCCGTTATTGTCATTAAATCCGAACTGTGCAAGCCGTCCACCATATCCGCATTAAGGTTTGTCACTACCGTCGTGCTGGTGACAGCCAGTGACGCAGCCGTGACTTTACCAGCAAATTCCCAATCGTTTGTCCCTGTATTGTTACGGGCCGTCCAAATTTGATTTGAATTCCGGCTCCGGAACAGAGTCAAGTGAAAATCTCCGCCGCCTGATAGCGGGCGATCCGCACTTTCCGTCGTAAATTCCATGCCTCCACCTTGTGACGTATTTACACCTACGTATACGCGCCCCGCGCCTTTAGTAGATGTCCCCATCGATCCTATTGCATAAATCGTAGCCAACTTACCGTCCGTGGAAAGTAATTGCAGCGTCAAGTCAGAATTTTGGTTGCCGTAAATAGTTTGGTTGTCGACCCCCGCCCGTTGTATCAAGTCGCTTGTGTGCTTGCCGTCCACCATATCGGCATTAAGATTAGTGACTACCGTACTGGACGTCACTTGCAAAGGCGCTGTGCCGTTGGCACCCGATAACGTTAGCCGCGAATGCGTAGGGCTGGCCGTTGTCCTTACGTCTTGGTCCAAATGGAAGCCATCCACCATGTCCGCATTAAGGTTGTCGTTTTTAACGGCGGACGATGTCTTATATGGCTGTCCGCTTGTGTTCGCCCAAAAACTCGACGAATTTAGCGTGCCGTTACCATCTCGGACTGGAATAGTTGACGGCGTACCTGGTTCCTGCACGTGGAACCCGTCAACCATATCCGCATTCAGATTCTCGACCATGGTCGTGGACACGACCATAAACGGCGAAATTCCAGTCGTTTGAGTTGAGAAGAACCTTTTAGATGTCAAGTCTCCGTAACTGTCCCGTACTGCCAGTGTCGAACCAATAGCGCCGCCGTTTGCATGATATCCATCCACCATATCAGCATTAAGATTTGTTACCAACGTTGTCGAGTTTACGTAAATGGGTTGCACACCTGTGTTCGCACTGGAGGCAAACGAGTTAGCGTGCAAATCCCCGGAAGCGTTCCGAGTCGCCAAGGTATTAGGTGTAGATACCCCTTGCGCGGCATGGAATCCGTCCACCATATCGGCATTAAGATTAGTAACTACCGTACTGGACACGACCGTAATCGGAGACGTACCAGAAGCCACCGTAGAATTAAAAATACTTGCCCGCAAACTCGAATCCGTGCCCCTCATAGCAATCGTGCTTGCCGTGGCTCCTGTGTCTGCATGGGCTCCGTCGAGCATGTCAGCATGTAATTTGTCGACCTTGAGCGTAGATGCGACTTGCAACGGCGCCACGCTTGTAGTAGTGGAAATGTATTGCACGGCTTGAAAGAACGAGTTTGCTATTACAGTTTTTCCTGACTTAACCTGTAACAACAAATCCCCTTCATCGATCTCGTTAGACAGCACAAGGTTATTCCCTCCGCTGACTCCGAAACCTAAGTACATGCCTCTTTTTGACTTATCGGCAAGCCGCGGGAACATCGCCAGATAGGTGTGGTCACTGCCACCTGAGTACATCTTAAATGAGTTTGTACCGTATAAGTCCAGAGTGGCGAAAGTGGCATTTGCCGCTTTTCTGAGGTCTTGGTCAAGGTGATACCCGTCAACGGTATCAGCATCGATGCCTCCGCCTGATCCCATCGCGGTCTTGGCGATAAATTTGCTGGCAGCGTCCGTTGCTGCTGTGACTATCGCTGCGTCAACCTCCTGCTTCCGAGCAATGTCATCCGTTGCGGATGGAGCTGCCACTTTTGCCCTTCCGCTGCTATCCCGCTTGATTATGGCGCTGGCAGTCGCAAGATTTGTTGCAGCGTCCAGAATAGTCTTGATCGCTGCAATCGTCATACCCGGTGCGGTTCTCCATGTCGCACCGCCAGTTATCCCTTTGACCATATTGGCCAGTCCGGACATCAGCCCAGTAATCGTCCCCGTATCCGATGTCGGAGCCGTTGCGTCGCTAATCGTCCGATTACCAATTTTGGCATCGGTGACGCCACCGTCTGTGATAGATAAGGTGCGGTCACCGGATAGATCGCCGCCACCGCTCAGGCCACCACTGGTATTAATTTTCCTTCCTTTCAGTATGTTGGCCTGTGCTACATTGTCATTAATCTCTTGCCCGATCTGGTTGAGGTCGGCGGGCTTGACCGTATCGTTCATATCCCAATTTGTCTTCGCCATTAAATCGCCTCCTTGACTGCCACTGTTTGCATCATGATTTGATCGGCTGCCAGCGGAACATGCACATCGTTGGAAGTCAGTACAATCCCCGCGGCGTCCTGTAGCTCGATCCGTGTAATAAGCGATACGTCCGATACCGGTACAAAATAATTTAAGGCCACGGTGCTATCCGTGACCTGTTTGACTCGAAAGTCTGTGATTTCATAGCTCCCATTCAGGACCACTTTAGCAATGCGCGCATTAAGAATAACGGCCATATCATGCAGCAGACTTGGATTGATCATTTAATCGGCACCTCCGTCCCGTACGTGGCAAATGGTATTGCTCCCAGTTGCCACGATCCATCCAATTTGTACCGCCAGTTTACCGACTTCATTGTTATTTTTTCATCCAGCTCAATCTCCACATCCAGAGCGGCTGCCTGCTGATAAACCAGATTGGCAGGCTTAATCGTCTCAACGGTATGAGCGATTTCCCCGAATACGCTGGCATTGCTGACGTTCGTGGTGATTGTCAACACAAGTTTCTCCACATCAACGGATGCAAGAGTCATCCCTTGACCAGCAAGTGCATCAAGCTGTTGCTGCAAGAATCGAATGGTAAACGGCGGCTTGGTCTGATAGCGGTTGAGAATTCGGCGGCGGCGGAATTCCAACGTTTCATTTGTTGGGTCCGCTTTGATTCCCAGCATTTGTTCGCGGCGCCGGACGGCTTGGACAGTGGATGATATTACAAACTGATCGTCAAGCTGTTGGGAGACTGCTTCACCTAATGCTTGCAACTCGGCGTCCTCTGTTTTAGCCAGCTCTATAAAATCCTTGATGTCCCGGTAAATGTCTGGCCAATAATCCAGAACGGGATTAGACATTAATGGTCACCGTCCCCACTGTTGGGATCTCGTCCGCTCCTAACGTCAGGTTAGCGGGCGAGCCATTAAGCCTTGTATCAGCCACATCCTCGATACCTGCAATGGTCAGGATACGAGCGTCGAGTTGTGCTGTCCGGACGACAAGCTGCGCCTGATTGGACCAGTCCTTCCGCAAATCTCGCAAGTAAGCAGCAAGCACAGCCTCCACATCTGCTTGAACCTGACCAGGCGTCATGCCGGCAGCAAGCGTCAGAGTCGTCTCTACATTAACCGTTAAGGATTGCACACCCTGAATCGTCACCTGATGACCGATCGGAGCCAAGCCAAGTCCCTGCCCGCTGTTGACCGTTGGGTCCATAATTGTCTGTACCTGATTGACGAGCGCCGTTGTCGGAGCAGACCAGTCGGCTGCGATAATTGTCACCTTCACAGTCCCTCCACCGTTCCAGGCTGGATAGACCTTGCAGGCTCCCACTCCGCTGATTGCATTGATTTCCTGTTTGTAGTCGGCCACATTACCACCAAACGCTGGCTCATTCACAGCGGAATAGTACCTCTCACGCAAGGCATCGTCGCTTTCCTCATCGGCCCCAGGAATAAGGATGCCCGCCAGTTCTGCTGTGGCCAGCCCGGCCACATAGTCGATCGGCAGCAGTTGTCCGAAAAATTGATTGCCGACAACACCTGGAGTCTCGCATTCAAGCTCAACAGATCCCACTGAATTAGCTGCGACAACGACATAAACAGTGTCCT
This sequence comes from Paenibacillus roseus, assembly GCF_016424485.1. Taxonomy (GTDB): domain Bacteria; phylum Bacillota; class Bacilli; order Paenibacillales; family Paenibacillaceae; genus Paenibacillus_D; species Paenibacillus_D roseus. The sequence goes on along the minus strand of NZ_JAELUP010000014.1, from coordinate 83,603 downwards.
CAATGCTGTAGCGGCTTCCGAGCGGAACAATCATCGGTCTGCCGCTATCATCCACAAAAAGCCCACGCCGCTTCGCCTTGGTTGCAGGGGATCGGCGTACACCAAACTCACCGGCACGCCGGGTCAAAAATTCCCCGGTTGCTGTATCCGCAAACGATAACGCGGCGTTCATTTCCAGCTCCATATACAGCTGCGCCAGTTCGGCGGCAGCCGGGGCGCAAGCGTCATAAATAATAGAGCCCTCCCGCTTGTCCACCGTGTCCGGCACCCGGCCGAGCATCCGATTTAGTAAAAAAGAAAAGGTATATGTTTCGTACACTACTCTGTCACCTCCTGAGAAACAGAAAATCGCCCCATCGTGGAAACGACGGTAAATTCCATTAGTGCGCTGTCCTCATTAACTGTCACCTGATAATTCTCAATGGCCGTGATTCGATCATCCTGGAGCAGGGCTTCATTGACCCAGCGCTCCAGCTCTGTCTCCGCTGAATTGATCTGCACTTCGGAACCATAGTTACTCGAGTAAATGAAATAAAAAAACCGGTCAATACTCAGAGTTTTGTATACGGCCTGTTTGACGGCATCCAATTCATCCACCATTCCAGAAACTCGGCCGCGGGCGAAGTCCAGCTTATAGGTCCGGCTGGGCTGTTCACTCTCATCAAACTCCGCATCTGCCAGCACGCCTCCTGTCGGTATCATTCGTCCACCACCCTGTCCAGGACGTAGTAGCTTAGTCCGCCCTGCACACGCAGCAGCGCCACCTTCTCCCCTTGCTGGAGTGGCTTTCGGATAAGATACTCCGTCCCGCCGATTGTAATTCTCTGTTCGCGAAGCGTCTCCGGAACAATTAAAAAATCCCTTGTGAGTGTAATGCGTTGATTAACGCTTACCTCTAGGGGAAACTCTTGTGTGACAGCCCCGAACATCATAGCAACGGGATGCTGTGAATCCACCGCTGCCGTACCAATTTGTTTGATTAGATCAACTAAGCTCATGAACCATACACCACCAAATCAAGTGACATTGTATGCTCGTCGCCATCATAATTTTGTGTGCATCCGTCGACGACGAATTGCTGTTTGATTCCCTTAGATTCTATGGCCAGCCAAATGACATTTCCGGCTCTAATCCGAATATCGCCCAAAGCTTCGACCTTGAGGGAACGCTGCTCCCTGTTTTTTAATGCCATGATGTTCTCCAGCATTTTATTGATTTGTGCCGGGTTCATTTTCTCATCAACGTTTTGGTAATACTGGAGCCGCCCCCACTTGGCCATTGTGGCGCTGTTCTCGGCGACATATGCTTCACGCTTCCCTGTTTTCTTATTATCTTTGTAAAGCTTCACCCTGTTGTAAGTATCCGTATCAATGGACCTCTTATCCTTATAGCTGAACATCAGGCTCTTTTCCCCAATCACGATGTCCAGGGCCAAGTCTTTGATATTACGTAGGGTCAACCTTCCGAAATCATCATAGAAAACAAACAATTCTTTATCGGCTATCAGGGTACTATCCAGCGCCCTGCAGATCATATCCAAGAATGGTTGAGCATCTTCCATAATTTTAGGGATCGCATACCTCGTGTCAGCCAGATCACCTGCTGCAAGCCCCGTCTCCTTGATTATCCTTTTGACGAGCTGCGTTGCTGTCGTATTGACCATTACGACGGTATCACTAAACATCAGGTACCGCACTTGATCGTAAGCCGTAATTTTAACCTCGTCATTTTCATCTTCATCCACCGTGAATATATAGCCATAGAAGATGTTCAGATCATCTTTACGGATACGAATTATATCCCCGCAAGCATATTTGAATTCGTCATCGGAGAACGGGGAGTTCTTGACGAAGGTGATGTCTACTATCGCGGCCTTACCGATCCGGGCGGTTTTTATCTTCAACTGAGATATAATTCTGGAGATGTTCCAGACGATCCCGTCTCTATTATCGACAAACACTTCGAACATGGAATCACTTCCTTTTCGGGAGCTTCAGCACCATTCCAACCTGGAGTTTTTTAACCTGCGCTTCCGTCAGATTGTTTAGCTTCATGAGTTCTTTCCACCGGGAACCATCCCCAAGCTGCAGCTGCGCCACTTTCCACAGGTTATCATTCTGTTTCAGCACGTAAGTATCTGGCGGTACCCGCTCGTCCGGGCGCTTGGCTGGCTCTTGTTTCACCTTAGTCTTACCAGTCTTTTCATCCTCCTCGGTGACTAGCCGCCGCACCGAGTAGAATTTGTACTCTTTGAGCGTAAGCGAAAAGTAAATATCCCCGCCGTGCCCGGCCGCTTCCCAACGTTCGAATGATTCAATACTGACTGCGATCGTAAATTTCAGGTTCTCCGTTTGAACGAGTAACCGACAAGGATAAATAGATTCTTGCCAGCCATTTATTTTTTTTACGCAAGTTTCAGGATCATTAAATTGCGTTATTGGAACTGATAAATATGGTGCATTCTTATCCGCAGGGAAAAAACTCTCGAAACTAACCTCTGCTAGTTCACGTGACTTTATGACGTTTACTTCCCCCAGGCCCACAATATCGTATGTTTGCCCCTTACCCTTCTTTTTTACTAGAATCTCCTCAGGAAGAACTGGGAAAATAAGAACTTCAGCACCATTGTTGAAACTAAGTTGAAGGAATGAATGTTTTACTTTCTTATTGTTTGTTTTTTCCTCTGCCATGTGGTTCACTCCCCAAAAAAAGCCACTCAGAGAGAATGACTTTAATAGAAAATATTATTTATTGATGGTATACTAATCCAGTACAACATGACTTGAGTGGGAAAGTATCGCCTCCAGAGCGGGGGTGGTACTCATGCAGTTTTCGTTGACAGAGGTAATTATGCTTGGAATGTTCTTCCTTGCTTTTCTTACTTATCTGAACAAACGAAAATAACCCGCCCAGGTTAGCGCCAAGGGAACGGGTTATTTTCTTCTGAGTTATGCTCGGAGGTTTCCCACCGAAAAATGTTGTGCGGGAGTCGGACGGCCATCCGGCTCCTATTACTATTTTAAGCATATCATAGCGGATTTAGTCCCGCAATATTACTTTTTAATGCTAAGCTTCTTTTCAAAATCGGCAATATTATAGTAGTTCGTATCAAGGTATCGTTTAACTCTAACGCCGTTTACATTAATTTCTTTTTGCTCGTCAGTATCCGACCAGCCATCCGGGAATTCAAAAGTAATTAACACGTCATAATTCTTGCCGATATTTACTACCTCGACGCCCGGTTTATCTTCACTATACAATCTGTTGTATTTAAAGACGTCATAAAACAAATCTTCCGAAACCCACCCCTGACTTAGTAACGGAGGCGGGGAAACCTTGTAAACCTTAGCTATTTCAATGTTCACGTCGGCTTCGTCGGAGATGCCTTTGTAGCCCTTGACTTGCGGCTCATCGATTTCAACCTCCGTATCCGGCTTCAGGTTGTCGTTCTTGCGGCCGGCAGGACCATCGCTGCTGCTGGAAGACTTCCCTGTGCTGATCTCCACACGCTTCTTATCAGCATTCCATTTGTAAGCAACTCCCGTTAGGTCTCCGATCTTGGCCAACGGAATGTATGTGGACCCGTTGTAATTCAGGATCGGCGACGTTGCATCTTTATAGATTTTGCCGTCCACCACAACCGGATAGTTAACCTCATTCAAAATATACTGCTTCGCCGCGGCCCACGCTGGCCCGGCATAAGAGATTGAAACCCCGATCAGAACGCCCGCTGCAAGTGTAATGATGCTCTTTTTCAAAACGTATCCCCTCCTATTAATCATGTGGTTAACATTATAGTACCAAACATTACCACGGGAGGAAATACGTTTTGATAGAGTTTCGATTTCAACTAGCAGGTCTTCACTCCTATACTGTCGAATATTGGATATAATTCAGTTCCAAATATTAGACATAAGAGGTGATCGTATTTTGAAAAATGATGCTTATAATTGGCTCCAAACTATTAACCGAATAGTTGATTCACCCGCTCAACAAATGATTGAAAAAATGAAAATGATTGAATCTCGTCTAACTCTCAGTGACAGAGTTCGAGATATTCTGCTCCCTTCGGATTCAGCTTTAAGAGCCGCGCAAGATGCAACACGATACATGGAAAGTTCAGCAGCTAATCAAATAAAAAGTATAGTCGAACAAGTCAGTGTGATCAACGATCCGTTCTCCCATTCTTATGACAAGTTTTACACCAAAATAAGAAATTTGCAAGAGGCTATACTTGATACTCTCCCCCTTGATATCCAGGATGAGGAATCCCAAAAAACTACGCCTGATGGGACGGGGATAGGTGCTCAGAGACTCAATATTCAGCAAATTCTTAATTTCGTAATTAACGTATTAATTCCATTGGCCTTAACAATTTATACAGGTAACCAGAGTACCGAACAACTCGAACGCCATCATATTGAGCAGATGGAACAAAACGAGCGTCATCATAAAGAAGCCTTGCAACAAAACAGTGAAAATGCACTTCGGTTAGAAGCAGCAATACAAGAAATGCTTAATGCGATTGCTAGTTTTGCACCGGAGCAGTTAGACGCTCCCGAAGCAAATCAGTCAACTCCTGCTGACGGTGAATAGAGTGACTATATTCCGCAATTAACTCCTGCCACTGTGTGGCCTGCTGCTCAATCTGTTGTTTATACAACTGGTTGAGCTTTCTTTTCTCCAAATCTGCCATAAATCCGGTTGCTATAATAACGAACGTGAATATTGTCAGAGCAAGTGTAATAATTCTCATAAACTTATTACTCAATACTTCCCCCTCCTAACCATTCCCATAAGTACCTTGTGCGCTGGCCTGAATCTGCTTTGTGATCTCGGTCTCGATCTTGTCAATCATGGAGTCGAGGTCTTCCCCGTTCCGAATATCTCCAGTTGTGATCTGAACCGTCGGCGTCAAGGTGACAAAATTCTGAATCGTCTTCATCTCCGCCAAGTCCCGCATAATCTTCAGGTCCTCGCTTGAAATATCAACCTTGTCCTCAATCTTCCCAAGCTTCTTCACTTTGTCGATTTCCTTCGGAGTACCGGATGCAGCAGCCTTTTTGTTCCATTCTTCGAAGTTGAAATTATTACCGGCATTCTCTTTGGCCTTTTTCTGGTTCTCTTCGTCGCGCTTCCTCGCGCGATCGTTGAGCATGTCTTTGACACCCTGCTCACGTTTTTTTGCTTTCTCTTCCGCTTTCTTAAAGGCGTCCTCTTTCTTGGCTTTTGCGAATCCTTCTAGTTCCTTACCGATATTCTCGAAGGAGAATTTCGCCGACAACTCGTACGAAGACCCCGTAACTTTGTTAACTATTTTAAGCACTTCATTGATGCCGGCGATAATGCCGTTGATCACAGCATCAAAGATTTTACCTACGCTTTTCGCCCACCAGCCAAAGGGTGTCATCATCGATTCGACCATTTGCCAAAAGTAAGCCGGAATTTGGTCAAAATAATTTAAAATACTATTCCACGCCCGCATGAGCGCAGCGGCAAATTTATCATTGGTCTGCCACAGTTTAACCAGCCAGACGATCAGACCAACAATTATCGTAATAATGAGTATAAAAACGTTGACTTGCATGACAGCGTTAAGTGTTCCCCAAGCCGCCGCAAGCCCCTGCGTTGCCAAAGTTTGCGCGAATATAGCAATCGTGCTTGCCCCTGAAGCTAGTGTGGCAATAGCTTGCACTGCCGCCTGGGCAAGCGTCGCTACCTTCCACGCAGTGAATGCTCCCACGACGCCCCAAATGACAGGCTCCACGGATGACCAATTCGCTACGAAAAAATCATAGACCTGCATCAATACTCCGAAAACTTCCGTCGCGACATTGGTCGCAGCTTCAAGACCAGCACGTAACCCATCGAAAAACGGCTGGAATTTACCTGCCTGGAAGGCAGTGTTCAGCATGTTAATGAGCGGCAGCAATGCCTGAACCGCATCCCCACCGGCATTAGCAAACATGGATTTAATGTTATTGTTCAGAATCTCAACCTGCTTGGCTGGGCTGGCCAACATTGTCTCAAATGCTGCTTGGCCCATTTTCTGCTTCTCAAGAAGCTGGTCAAACGCCTTGATAAAACCTTCCATGTCACCGGCCTTGCCCAACTCGTCAATATTAAATGCTCGGATATCTGTTTTGGACATATTGAAACGTTCGGCAAGAGAAACGATGTCGCCGGACATAGCTTCCTTCAAAGCAAAGGCTGCACCCTCAATTCCGTTCCCGGCACTATCAAAGGCATTCAGTCGCTGGGCCAAGTTATTGAGTTTGCTCAACTGATCCGTATTTTGCGTGGTAGAAAAAAAGGACAGTGTGCTCTGCAACGACTTGTTTACATCCTGTCCCGCTGCCAGAGCCTCGGCCTTAAATTTATCGAACATGGCCGAGCCCACTTGAACATCACCTGTCCGGGCCTTGAACATGTCCTCCATTTTAAGTTGCTCCATCGATGCGCCCACGGTAGCTGACAGCAGTTTGGCTGCTCCAGCAATGGAGAGATAAGTTGCCAGGATACCTTTAAGCCCACTGAGCCAATTTTGATTCCCTGAATGCGTTTTGTTGATGCCGCTGTTGATCTGGCTTTGTAATCGAGCGATCTGTTGTTGCAACTGTACGACCCGCTGCTGCAACTGAGCGATCTGCTGCAATGATCCCTGTAACTGTTGCGCAGCTCCCGTTGGCAGCGTCTGCCTAATTCGCCGGACAGCCAGCAACAATTGCAGCACAAGCCGGCGTAAATCCACCAACATTTTTTCCAAAGTATTCGGCAAAGTGATTTGTAACTCGGCTGAAATCGTACCAAGCTGGGCAGCAAGCTGTTGCTTGAATGGCTCAACCTGAGCGAGAGCTTTTGCAATGTCGATGGTTACCGTCAAAGCAACGGCCGCTGCGGAATGGCTCGCCTGCGCTCGTAGTGCCGCCAAATCGTCCATGATGCGGGAACGGTCCAAACGTGCCATAACTTCAATCTGGACCGTACCGATCATGCTCGTCAATTGCTGACGCAATGGACCCAGTTGAGCGACAGCCTGAGCCGTGTCGATATGCATTGGGATGGATACAGCCATTGCCGTCCCCGCCAGTTGGCCACGAAGGGCGGCCAAATCGCTTTGAATCTTTGAACCATCTAACCCTGCTTGTACAAGCAGGGGACTGGTCAGAGCCTCAAGACGGCTTTTAAGCTGGGCAGCTTCTTGGAGCGCCGCTCCGCTATCCAATGTAACCTGAATGGCCGTTGCCGCCAATGCACCACGAAGCTGCTGCTGCATACGGGCTATCTCCTGAGATAAATCCGCTGCATCCACGGTTACCCGAATATCCGAATTGTTCATCATCGATGCGATCCGCGCGCTCAGGGCATCAACTTGCGCCAGAGCTCCTGCAGTATCAATATGGAGCTGGATCGGCCTTCCGGCAGATTCACGCTGCCTTTCTATCGCCGCGATGACGGCTTGCAAGCTCGCCTGGTCTAATTCGGCCAATACCGGAACCGTAATTGTCCCAGCCTGGGCAGCGAGCTGCTGCTTGATCACTCCCAATTGTGTAAGGGCATGCCCCGAATCAATGGTGAGCTGCACCGTTAAGGCAGAAGCCGAATTATTAATTTGCGCCCGCAAGCCGGCCAACCCATCCATAATGCGAGATTGATCCAGTTGCAAAAGCAGAGAGCTATTGGCGAATACGCCGTCAAGCCGGCTCTTAAGCTGTGCGGCATCCTGGATGACTGTTCCCGCGTCTACGGTGACACGGACTGCCGTCTCAGCCAGCGATGACCTTAATTGCTGTTGGAGCTGGCCAATCTGCTGAGAAATGTCTGCTGCACCCACTGTTACCTTGATAGTAGACGTCCCTACCATATTTTGAATGCGGTTTGTCAGTGCATCCACCTGAGATATAGCCTGCGCGGTGTCAACCATAATTTCAATATGCCGCTGAGCTGCCGTATTAAGGCGCTCCGCGGCAGCGATCACAGACTCAATCCCTCGTTCGGATTTGGCAAGCGTATCTGTAATTTGGTCGTACAGTCGCAGGCTTGCCCCTATCGTTGCCATCAGTACGCCTCCTTACGTCTTCTTCTTGGCCCGAGCAGCCGCCCGTCGCTCTTGATCCACTCTTACATCAATCATGGCGTAAATGGCGGCCTTTTCATGCTTGCTCATGGCAATGAGCTGGTGCGGCAAAATGTGAAGCTCGTGGAGGGCATAGTAAGCGTAGTTGGCCTCACCGTCGCCCTCCTGGATTAGTTTTTTACCTCATGCACCAGTTCATTGATGTCCTTTTCAAATCCGTTCAGCTCTTGGACCTTGTTAATAAGGTCCGCATACTCGCCTGGCAGCAGCATCTCGCTAAGCAGCTTATCGGCTCCCAGTACACCATAGGATTTTTGCAAGGCCTCATCCTTCAGTGGCGGGAAAACAACGCTAGCGACAGTCAGCTTCGCGATATACTCATCGGAATTGGTCTCAACTTGATAGCCGCCACGTTTATCCCTAATCTTCCTGGTTGCTGATTTTCGAATTTCTTCATTTTCCCTTTGCTTCATACTGCGGATTTTCCAAGGGATCGGCCTGCCGTCCTTATCCTTAAAACGAGGGGATACAACGAATTCCTCCGTAGTATCGATTACTGCATTTTGTGCGAAAAAGCCTTGCAAATCACTCATTTTATTTACCTCCGTTAATTGTTATGGGATTTAATTAGCTGACGGAGCCTTGAACTGCTCCGGAATTTCCAGATCATCAAACGTAAAGCTGACTTCCTCATCTAGGGCGTCACTCTCCGTATCGAGCTTAGCCACGATGACGGAATCAAGGTTGCAGCCTTTCAACACAACTGTCTGTGCTCCGATCGTGGAGGTCGGGTCCTCATTCGTAACCGAGATTTCAAAGTAAACGTCCTTCCCTGTTTTGATGTAGGTGTACATCATCTTCCGAAAATAGGATGTGACGTAGTAAATCGTCATGCTACCGCTACCGCTCCACCCGACTGCTTTATGCTGGGTACCTCGGCGGCCGAGTGTCTTAATCTCGGCTTTTTCCTTCTCAACTGTCGCTTCCAGGGTTTTAATATAAAACAGTTCCTCCACCACGCCGTCCACCTTGGCATAGGCCCGGCCCTCTTGACCGGAAATGCTGTCTCTTGCATTCAAAAACGGCATCTATACCACCGTCACTTTCATATAAATTTTCTCTACTGCATCCACCGGCTGAATGCTGACCTCAACATATACGCTGTCAACAGCGTTGCCCGGAATGACGGATACATCTGCCTGTGGATCAAAGTTTTGAATCGCTGCGTTGTCTTGCAGGCTACCAAGATAAGTGACGATTTCCTGTGCCAGCAGCATTCGGCCGTCCGGATTATTGTCGACCTTGCCCAAATAAAAGGTTTCAAAAATTCGCTTGATATCATTGGCGATGCCGTCCAATACACGAATGACACGGTTTTTGCTGAATGCCCGTCCTTTGTTCGGCGTGAAACTGGTCAATGTATTAATATCCTGTTCGATTACCGCACGCCCGTTACTCGGTGTGAACAAAAATTCACCAGCCAGCAGCGCTGCCTCGATTTGGCTATTGGTGTAGCGCGTGGCTACGTCCACAGCATCGTCATACGCACTATAGGTCAGAGAGACATTGTTCGCGGCCCCAGCGGTTGCACCCGCTACCCAGGCTGTTGTCTGCGCGGGAGTCAATGTCTGACCATCAGACAGAATAACGCCGTTCTTCACACTGATGACGCCCTCATTATCGGCAACGGGGTAATTCTCAAGGACCGCCTGTACTTTGGCACCTTCTTGTTCCCGCAATCTCCGGACAAAAGCAGCATAGACCGCCTTAAGTGCATTATCCGTGCTGGCCAAAGCGACCGTGTTGAATGAGTAAAGCTCCAAGGCTCCTAAGTATGCGGTATGGTCGGCATTTGTCACCGTACCATCCGTTCCGCCTTGCAGGGGCACGCCTGCAGTAGTGGTTAAGGTGCTTCCCCCCGCAAAGGTGACCCACGAATTAGCTTTTAATCCAGCAGCATCAGCTACAAGTTGTCGATGCACATCGATGCCAGCGAGCAGAGTGATTACATCAAACTTACCCGGCTGATCAATGTTGGCTTGAACCACGATACTCAAGCTATTGCCGCGTGTTCCGCCGTGCTGTGCTGTGATTGTGAGCCCGCTATGGGTAGCCGCAGCCTTTACTCCCACATTCAAACGATACAGCAGCAGCGTCTGTGCGCGCTTGAGCGCTTCTCGTACAAGCAGCAGTTGCGGCGCCGTGATATCGTACCCAAGCACATCCCGCACGTCTTGTCCGGCAGCAATGCTGATGATCTGCTGGGACGGCCCCCACGGCAGCGTAAGGGCAATACTGGTCACGCCCCGATCGCCAGCGGCACCGAGAGACTGCGGAGCACTATTCATATTGATGTAAACGCCTGGTCTTACCTTGTTTTGACTCGTCCAAGTACCTCCGGCCACTTAAATCGCCTCCTGTGTTTTGAATCTATCAATCACGTCCTGCACCTCGGCAGGCGTATATAGTTGTTGCTCATCCAGCAGCGCGACCAGGATATCCCGGTCAGCCTTATACGTCTCTGATTGCAAATATTGCCGGACAGCATACTGCGGTGCTGGCATGGCAACCGACTGATCTGCTGTCGGCTGCTTATCTTCTTGCTCTTTCTGCTTGGCCATCTCAGATGCCCCTTTCTCATTTCAATTCTTGCTCCATGTCCATGGCCTGCATCGGGCTGGATGCCGGACGCTGACGGAGCACATGAAGGTCATACGACACAAAAAAATGGAGTACCCCATCCACAACCTCATGCCGGAGACCGCTGCCGCGAATCATACCATTGCAGTCGATGTACTCCATCACGTCATATAGCATGTCGGACAACTGATGAATATCCTCATTCGCTGTCTCGGTTCTGCCGGTCTCAAACCCGCGAGGGAAAAAATGAATGTCAAAGGTATGCTGCCGGATGTACCGGCGCCCCTGCTGCCGCTCCTGAACGACAGGAAACAACTTGACAAAAAAACAGGGAGGGTCAAGCCCTTGCTTAATCTCCTCCCCGTAAATCGGCACATCCGGAAACGCGGCATCGAGCGCACGGGAAACAGCGTGTCGCACATCGTTAACGGTAATCAGTTGGTTCACCTCCAAATACGGTCGAGGTATTGCTTCAATCGACGTTCCAAAAGTGGTGGAAGTTCCCTCTCGAGCTCCTCCACGCTGAACGTCAGCATAAAGCGTCCCTCGACCCATCCCATATGATTGACTGTTCGGTGTCCATACTCGACGTAAGGCGCGTAATCGACAGCGTTAAGTAGCTCGACGGAGCAACTCCCATTTGCCTCCCATACCACAGGCCCAAGCTGCCAGCCTGCCCGCAGTACCCCGCTATCCGATGGGGTACGGGGAATGACCTTGGCCAGCAACCGGTTGGCCAACTCTTTGACACAATTCTCAATAAAACGCCGGGTGTCTTGCTTCGCGCCTCGAATATTACCGAGCAGTTTCCGCAGCCCGGATACGTCAAAGCCTTTGCCTCCCATCACGCCGACCCTTTGCAGGTCAACATGATCTCTTGATGGCTGCTGTACGCCGGGAATGGCTGGCCAGCGGTGTACATCTCGACACGGCCCGTAGCTGCCCGAGTGACCGCCACAACATCGCCCTGCTGAACCTCCAACTCCGGAGCAATGAACAACTTAGCGTCATACTGCAGATTGTTCTGGGCTTCGGTCTGACCATTGCGGGCCAAGCCGGTCTGAGACAGCTTACAAGGTTGATCCTCATAAACAGGCTGCAACTTTTGCTCCGTCACACGGGTATCCGGGTTTTTGACGGACGACATATACCGACTGATCGTTGCCTTGTCCTCATACATCTTCTCGATGGCCCGGCGGTGCCGTCTATAATTGATCATCCGCCCCACCTCATCTGGCGGTAACGATTAAGGTCGACCCGGTAATCCAGAACAACCTGATCAATGACCGCTTTGGACGTGTTGGTGACGCCGCTGCCAGAGCTGCCGCCCGAAACAGAGGTGTCTCCCACCTTGATATTTGCCCCGCCGCCCACCGTGTCTGCGATTTCATCCGCGTTTGGCAGATCCACGCGCACAGCGTCAACGGTCATGCTGGCCCACACATACAGCAGGTTGTCGGGCAGCGCGCGGATATTACAATAATGCTTCATGCGGTGTTCAATTTCTGCGATGTATGTTTCAATCAGCGGTTTCCGAGCGTCGTCCAGCAGTTCAAGGCGCGCTTTGACGATCGGCCATACATCTGCTGCCGAAATCATTCTCCTAATCTCCGAACCGCTTTGGCCGCATTGAGCGTCAGAAAAACGTCTTCCTGAAGGTCTTCCCGCTGCCCTGCCCGATAGAATTCATTATCGTGCTTAACATTCGTGAGGAACTCGACTCTCACGGTCGGCACTTGAACCTCCGGTATCTCGCTGTTCGCAGTTCCTTCAGGCGCACCTGACTGTTGCTCCTTGTGCTGCTCTTGTTGTTCTGTTTCTGTCTCTGGTTTCGTTTTCGACATTGTTCATTCTCCTTCCAGAATTAAAATAGGAGAGACATTAGCCTCTCCTTATGCCACCTTGGCAATAAACACTGTATCCATCGTTTCAAAAGATGGAAGTACGATCTCAGACACGATCGTTTCCACGTTGACCGGATGCGGCTCTTTAATAGTGGTGATCGCTACGCCAGTATTGACAATAGCTACCTCAGCAGCCTTTGCACCAGCCAGTAAATCGGCTTCCTCTGGGGTTGTGCCGTACCAAGTGTTACCGAGGTTGCCGTCCGGAATCAACGTGAAGAAATCATCCGGGTAGAATTGATGCGTGCTGCCATCCTGCAAGGCGTAAATTTTGTTGTATACGGCAACCGTGATACCCAGTTTGTTCTGAAGATATGTCCGCAGGAGCGCGTCAGTCATAATGACGTTCTGCCCACCGATCGGATTCATATCAAGCCTGATGGACGGATGCTGCATCAAGTAGCCCCATGTCTTCTCCGTGCAGATCGCACGGGTCAAAGTGGCCCCTGTGTCTCCGTTAATGACTCTCTTCCAGCGCTGAATGTCTTGGACTGGTGTGCTGGTTGGGTCACTCCACTTTGCTGAGCCAGTGAGCGTTTCTTTATGGCTGCCAGCAAATCCGTAGTTGTAGTCATAATCCTGTCGTGTCTGGTTGGACGTGATGCGGATATGACCACTGGACAGCAGCTGCATAATCATGCGTTCGGGAATGACTTGGGCACCAGCAACAAGTTGTGCACGATCATCAAAAATTTGCGTAATCATCGGCATGATGTACTGGTCGTTACTGTTATCTTGCAAACGTAGAAGCTCCTGACGGTCCTTTTCTCCCAGCCTCATTGCCTCGCGGAAAAATGGCATCTCGGTCTCTACTTTACTAAAACCGATACGGTCCCGCAGCGTTGCTTTAGCGTCGAATGCGGACGGCTGCAGCGAGACAGGCACGCCTCGCGCCCCCTTGATCCAGCTCAGGTCCAGTCCCAACTTCTTGCGTGACGGGAACAACGTAGCCCCCAGATACGGGATATTATTACTTGGGTTGTTGGTGACATAGGAAGCAATCGCCCCCGCTGTCACATAATCAAAAATTGTAGGCATATGTTTCAGTTCTCCTTCCCGCCATTAGGCGATAAATGTGATTTGTTTAAGTGCAGTAGCAGCGGCGGTTACCGGTGCTTCCGGTATTTTGGCCAAGTCGATGTAGCCGTGAATCAATAGGGCACCAGGCGCCGGGCCATAGGTCACGTCAACATCATTAAACAAGACGCCTTCTGCTCCTACATCGTTTTTCTTGACCGCCAATTTCGTGGCATCGGAAATTACACCGCCGCCCATGATCGTACCAGCAGGAACAATCTTTTTGCCGTCAGCGTTTGCTGTTACTCCCGTGTTATCAACGGTGATCGGTATCGTAACGTAATGATCCGGGAATTTGAGGATTCCTTTTCGATTGCCATACGTCGTGGTTACAAACTTGCTCATAGATTATCAGCCTCCAAAATATGATTTTTGCGCATCGGACGTCGAAGCGTTGGCTTTTGCGTATTCGGCGATCTGCTTTCCGAAGTCAGCCGCTTTGTCTTTGCCGCTACCACCACTTCCACCGGAACCGCCACTCTCGAACGGATTCGTGCCGCGGAACTGGAATTGGCCAGCTCCGCTATCCTCTGGAATGAACAAATAAGCCTTGCTGGTCTGCAGGCCTTTGATTTGGTCGTCCAGTCCGGCCTTAACACTACCGTTCTCGTCCAGCTCGATTTTAGTCGTATCGAGCAGCCGGGTGACATCGTCCGGATCGTGAACCTTTCCGGCGAGCGCCAACTTCACGGCGGTATTCAGCTTGAGAGTAGCAGCCTCAGTCTCATACTTTTCCTTGGCAGCTTTATTCTCGGTCTGAAGGGATTCGATTTTCTTCGTAAGCTCCGCAGCATCGCCACTGGACTTTTTCAGCTCCTCCAGTTGCTTGTCACGGTCCTTCAGATCATCCTCGGCTTTCTTTTTCGATGTATTCACCTCGTCAAATCGAGCCTTCGGAATGAATCCCTTCAGTTCCTCGGCTGAAGCAGTCGCGGCTTTTGTGGCCTGTTCCTCCGTCAGTCCTAATGCGATAAACTCTTCCTTTGTCATATGTGATCCTCCTATTCATCTTCGCTTTTTACCCGGTTGCGTCCGGTGATGAGCCAGTTTTTTCGTCTACCAGCCAAAGACGGCAAAGGCCCCGGCAGTCTCAGCCGGAGCCCATCATTCTACAAGTTCATATTCCGTTTCCAATGCTTCCCGGGTGCAAACCCGAAGCGAGCCGTCCGCTCCTTTTACGATAAGTTCACCAAGTTTGGCCACCAGCACGCTGTATGCGCCCCGGATGACGCGCAACTGCACCCCATCGCTGGTATACTCAACGCTGATCGGCCACCCTGTAAACTCAATGATCGCCTGGTGGTTACCGGCCGTGTTGTCGAATTTAATTGTCTGGACGTATACATTCTTTTTGTAGAGCTTGACCACTATTACCCACCTCCCCATAAAAAAAGCACCCTCGCCGTAGCGTGAGTGCTTCAGTCTTTCGATTCATCTTTCAAAATACCGACTTTCCGCAAATGATCACGGAATCGCTGCTTGTCAGCAGCCCGTTCTTCCTCTGTCCGTTTAAAATGACCGATCACCTTTGGGTTGCCGGAGTCGTTCCATCTGGGATCAGAAAAAGGCTTATTTTCACTCATTTCGTCAGCTCCCTCAACAGGATATGGTACATACCGTTTATTATCTCCAGCTCGACCACTTTAAAAGGAAAGTCCCTGCCGTATAGCACTTCCATTTCCCCAGGATTCAGCGCCGTGATATCCGCCCCGAGAGCTGCATCGAGAATGTAGAAAATCACTTGGGCTTTTGAATTATACAAATCGCCAGCAGTAGTGGATATATACTGCGGATATTGTACCACGGTTTCAGGCTTGATGTCTCTCACAAAATCCTGCAAAGCTGCCGGCGAAAAGAAATGGACGGACCTTGTCAAGTCACCTGAATATCTCGGAAGCTTATTCAGCGCCTTGTCCAATTGTTCCACCCATGCCATCTCTTCACTGTTAAGTGGCTGGGAACGCCGAAGTTTGTCATTCAGTGTGTAGGAGCCTCCTCCAATATAATTCGTAACGGCTGCCTCTTCATCAATTGTCAGTTTATCAGGTTCTACTGTCGTAACCTTCGGCGGCCCTACTGGTGCTGTGTCCGCTGGCTTAGGCGGGTCAGTTGCATCTGCCGGCGCGTGCTCCTCAGCCCAATCCTTGTAAGGCATATCCTCCGGGACATCATAAAGGTCCTCGTCATCGTCCGAATCCGGCTCCGCCTCATCAAAGTGAGGAATAGTCGTGCTGCGGCAATATGCATGCAAGGGTGGATAATTCACGCCGGGCTCCGCTTCGCTGATCGGAATGACTTTTGAATCCATATGGCGGCATTTGTCCGAGGTCCGGCTGTCCAACGTGGCCACATATTTATAATGAGTGATACCGGTTTGCTTGTACCCGTCAAGCCGGGACTGGCCCGCGAAGTAGGCCGACTCTGTAAGAATGAGTCGCTCAGCAATCGACTTGCTGACACCCATACGCTGCGCGAAATCATTGATTACCTTATCTGATGGCGATCCATTGATCAGGTTTTGAGTCAGCGTTGTGTGGAGCTCCGAAACCAGTTTATCGCGGTCGGCCCAGATTCTCGCGCTGAAGTTGCTGCCATCCGGCGCCCAGGGCTTGGACAACACCTTGTCGATCTGCCGGCCGTCGAGCCGCGCAAACGGAACGCCCTTACCCACGCCCCTCTGAACCTCATGGATACCGCGGTAATAGCCATCCTTGTAAATATCACCTAACGTTTCGGTGGCCCCTTTGACCCGCTTGGCTGCCAGAAGCTCCGCTTCCTGCTGCAGCTTGGTCTGCAATTCCTCAAGCCGGGTGATATGGACCTTGGCACTGGCGTTCTCCAGTTCTTTCATCCATCGCTGATCAATCGCATTCTCACGACCGGCTTTAATGTAGTCCTGGACGGACCACCGGAACTCCTGAAGCTCATTATCTTTAAGCAGTTTCCGGGCCTCGGCCATGCTGACATCATTATTCTTGGCCATACGAGCATACCAAGCGTCCGTGTCCCGTTTGATCCGGGCCATGGCCTTATCGTATTCCTCGTTCTGCTTCCGGACGTATTCCTCACCCTTTCGCAGCTCAGCCTCGTTCAGTGCCTCCATGCGCTTAGACCAGTATTCCTCCGGCTTCATTCGTCCCCACCGTCTTTGTCCGGGTCCTTGCTCGGCGGCATACCACCATAACCGTCGGACATGCGTTTCAAAGCTTCCTCCTTCTGCTTCTTGATCCGTTTCAACTCCGCTTGCAGGTCCCGAACCCACGGATGCTGCGCGACAAGCGTCTCGTCCGACAGAATGCCCACGCTGTCCTTGATCGCCGTAATGATAGCCGATTCATCGGTTGGCATGTCGCGGTTGAAAATAAATTGCACATCTTCGTTACTATAGTCAGTACCGGAAATGTAATACAGATGATTATCAACGAACCAGCGAACCTGCTCTAAAGATGCCTGGAATTCCGTCTCCATTAGACTCGCGTCCAGATCAAGATCGGAATAAAGAAATTTCAACGCGATACCCGAGGGTGCGCTCCCTATATCCACGCCCTGAGTGTCTACGCCCCGACCAAACTCATAGATGTCTTTTCGTGACTGCTCCATGTGTATCTTGTAGGCTTCGGTATTTATTTCTAAGTTGATCGCCTTAATTCCACCGCCATTAGACACGAAAGCTGTGCGCCATACCGAGAGATTTTTTCTGAATTCACCCGGATCAGTTCCGTCATACTCTGCAACCTCGTAAATGCTATCGGGCAGGTCCTCAAGATTGTTACTGTTATCGGACTTGTTCCGGTCATAGTCATCAGCCAATGATTTGATGATCTCAACAAGCGACTGCTCCTCCTCGTTGTACTTCCAGCAAATAAACGGGACGCGCTCCCAGTTTTTCTGCTCCTCTTCACCGTTACTTTTTTTTATAACAGTAAAATGCGACTCTATCGCCCCGGCCT
This sequence comes from Paenibacillus roseus, assembly GCF_016424485.1. Classification (GTDB taxonomy): domain Bacteria; phylum Bacillota; class Bacilli; order Paenibacillales; family Paenibacillaceae; genus Paenibacillus_D; species Paenibacillus_D roseus. The sequence continues at coordinate 65,955 of NZ_JAELUP010000014.1, read as the reverse complement.
CGACGTCCGGCAATAGCCCGGTACCATCCATCACATAGCGGCGCACACCGGATTTATCCCACCACTCGATTTTCCGGATCGTCTTTTTCTGCAATCCCTCGTACACGGTGATATCATAGACACGGATAACCGCGTCCAGGATGGTATGTGCTTCATCGGCCCACAGTGGAATGATTTCTTCTGATTTCATTTTGCGGAACGACAACTCACCAGCCTCGTCATAATTGACAAACCACCAGGCAATCCCCTTATTCACAGCTTCCTTGCCTGTACTCTGTAGGCGACGATACATAGCTGAATTGAATATCTCAGTCCAGGCGTCTGCATACTGCTTGTTGACCGTCTGAATGCTCAACGGCTTGCCCAACAGATAGCCGACCTTTTGATCTACCAACTTCCGCGAGAAAGCGTTGGCCAGCTTATTGTTGGCCAGATTGCCGACAATCTCCTTGGCACCGCTGGCGCCGATCGCCGTCCTCTCACGATCAAGGATGTCGGTTTTATTGCGGTAGTACCTTTCGCCGATTCCCATCCATTCTCGCTTGTCCGATTTTCGCCAGTCGCCTATTTCAAGTTGAATGATCTGCTCCAGCGTGGCGGCTGTCTTCGCGCCGCGAATAATGATGTTTTCAATCTCTTTTTGCTGTTCATCGCCAAATGGCCATGGCATGTTTGTTCCTCCTCTCATTTCTGATTCGGGAAGAATACGCCGCCGCGCTCTGGCTGCGCGAACGCCAAAACGACCGCATCCGCCCTGTCCGGGGAATCCAGTCCGCGTTTCTTCATATCTTCTTTACGTTCCAGCGCAAGCTTACCCTTGCTGGTCATGCGGTACTTCCGCTGCGTGAGCTGTGTGACCAGGCGTTCGTCATCCGGCAGCTCAAGCGAGACTGGCTGACCCTGAATATGTTTGGAAAAGGACTCCTGCAGCAGATCCCGTAAATCAGCCCATGTCTCTGTTCCTCGGTTCTCGTAATGCTCCTCTTCCTTGCGGGTGGGCTTGCTTCCGTTATTAATAGGTGTCACACGCCAACCCTTCAGACGCTCCTCCCGGATGACTTCATTCAGCCGGTCTGTCACTCCGCCCCCAACGCCGCTATCATCGACCTTGATTTCTACATTGCGGAGCGACGAATGCTTCCGGAGCATGTCTCGAGCCAGAGCGATCACCCAACCGGCGGTCACCATCGTATCCTGCTTGTTGTAGCATTTGAGTTTGAACACCTTCATGCCGACACGCGGCGCAATGACTGTCTCGTCATCACCAAAGCGGGCGACGTCGACGCCCAGGTGCAGCGTGTCTCCAGCAGGGGCAATATTTGCTTCCGCAGCCAGCTCCGCAATTTCCAAAGCAATGAATGCATCCGCCTCAGCTTTGGGGAATTCACCATACACTCGGACCCTAACGACATCGCTCTCGGCGCCGTACTTATCAATCAGCATTTGAATGTTATCTTTGCTGGTCCGCTTGCTGGTCCGGCTGTCTACCTTGTGTGTACGGAAGCGACTTCTGTCCCGGTTATGAGAATCATAAAAAACCCCACTCGTCCGAGTCGGGTTTCCACACATTAGCAGCTTATTCTCATCACCGGTCAGCGTTCCCATAATGGCCTCCATGATCGGATCAGCCACGCCGGAAGCTTCATCCACGATAAATAGCATATAGTCTTCATGGAAACCCTGCATGTTTTCAGGCTTTGTTGCTGTACGTGCTGTAGCGAACCATCGCTTTTCATGGCCAACCATGTAAACCTTCGTTTTCGTCCACTTGAGTAGGTTCTTGACCATGGATGTTTCCAACCACTTGGCCACTTCTGCCCAAAGCACGTCATTGAGCTGCTGCTTTGTCGGTGCAGTACAGACAACACGGCAATTTGGCCGGCAACACAGGTACCAGATCACGAGAGAAGCCTCAAGTCCAGTTTTTCCAACGCCCTGACCCGATCTGACACTCGTTAATCGATGTTGTGCCACATCCATCATGACAGCCCGCTGCCACTCGTCGGGATCGAAGTTCAGCATATCTTCAGCAAAAGCGACCGGATCATCCCAATACAAATCAAGCAGGATGACGATATCAGATACAACATTGTAAGGCTTACTCATCGGCAGAAGCCTCTGCTCGTTTAGCCTTACGCCGCTCCGCGATCTCCTTCAGGGCTTCTGTCCAGCTTTGAGTTGCGCCAGCCCCACCTTGGAGGCTCTGCAATTCGATTTGCAGGATAGCAGTACGGACTTCCTTTTCCTCATCCACAACGGTAAGCCTGTTTTTCAACTCAATGGCCTTCAGTTTTTTATCCTGGACTCGAGTCAGTGCATCCTCTAATTTGAGAATATCATCGATGACCCGATATGTTGTTTCCTCGATCTCAGCCTCAACCATCTTGTTCCGGGTAACAGGCACTTTGCTCGTTTTCCCGCTCTTCTCATCATGAACCTCAATTATTTCTTTGAAGGATTTAAGCTGCTGAAGTACACGCTTTTGATTTTCTGTCAGCCCGTCAGTCAGCCGCTTGATACGCTGAAGCATTCGTCGCTCCCGGATGGTTAACAGCGTAATGGACTCGTTTGCCTGTGCGATAGGATCGGTATCAATCCCGGCCAGCAGCTCCTGCTCATCCTCATCAAGCATGTCAAACCAGATCGTTTCATGTTCTCCGGTCGTGACGGCCTTCTTGTTGCCAAATGGTCCGCCGTGACCGCCTTTGTTCCCCAGGGCGTTCTTGCTTCCCTTCGGCGCGCCGCCTTTGTTCCCCAGGGCGTTCTTGTTACCCTTGGGAGCACCACGACGGGGAGCGCTCCCTTTAGAATCAAGTGGAGCGCTCCCTTTCAGTTCTTCATTCCATTTGTCCAATGTCTTCCACTTCCGGACCTTGCTATCCGATATACAAAGAGCAGCAGCGATGTCTTTTAGCAACATCGTCCCGCCGCTCTCCAGCCACATCCGTTTTGCCTTGTCCCGCTCAGGACTTCGCTCTCTGGCCACTACATATCACCACCCCCAGCAAAAGGAGAACGGGCTATAGCAACTCGTCCTTCTGCAATTCTATATCTAGTTCGATCAGCTTCCGCAGATCGTCAACAGTGTTTATCTCAATGCGGTTGTCCTGAAAGTCTCTGACCCAGCGGGCAACCACGGCTTTGATGATGCGGCGGTACTGCTCCTTTGATTCGATGATACCTTGCATGACCTCAAGCTCGTGCTGTAGTAACAAATCATCATGTTTTTGCTCTGTCATATTGTGGTAACCTCGGCTTTCCTGTATGATGGGAAGCGAGATAGTGGCTTGTAGAGTCCGTGGCCACGGTTTCCACTATCTCAGCCGGGGTTACCTGGTGTTTGGGAGGGGCGTTCGAGCGCCTCTCCTTTTTTATTTATTCTGCAGGTTCAGTCCGGCGAATCAGCACAGGCTCGATGCCAGTAGCTGTCCGGTACCGCTGCTTGATTACATCGCAGAATACCGGATCGAGCTCCAACGTTCGACATTCGCGCCTCATCTGATCGCAGGTCATGAGAGTGGAGCCGCTGCCACCGAAGAAATCCACCACCACATCACCCTTCTGACTGCTGTTGCCGATCGGAATGGCAAGCAACGGGAGTGGCTTTTGAGTAGGATGGAGGTATTTGCCCACATCACCGCGAGATACCTCCCACACGCTGGACGGCTCCAACTCTGCACCAGGAAGACCGTCACGCCAAACTGTTGATTGCCGGCGGTCGCCGTACCACGCAGGAGCCTTGCCCCGAAGATGAGCATAAAAGACTGGCTCATGCTGCCAACGGTACTGACTCCATCCGAAGGAAGCAGCGTTCTTCACCCATATACATTGGCTGCGAATGACAATCCTGACTGCTTCCATAGCGTCCTGGAATTCACGTTGATAGGATGAAGGATGAAACACATAGATCGCTGACGTCGGCGCCATAATATCGGCGTACTGCTGAAATACAGCATGCAAAAAGCCCGCAAACTCCTCTGCGGGCATGTCATCGTTCAATATGCTGCTGCGGCCGTCAGCGGCCAGACGTTCGGAATCACTTTCGATGGCCACGTTGTAGGGCGGGTCGGTGACGACCAGTGCAGCCCTGTCTCCGTCCATCAGCAGCGCAACATCATTTGGGTCTGTAGCATCCCCGCACACCAGCCGATGCGGGCCAAGTTGCAACACGTCGCCGCGGCGCGTTTCGGGCTCCCGAATCTGCTCCAACGCTTTGCTGACGTCGAAATCATCCTCCACAACCGGATCAGCAATATCTACATAAGCCGACACTCCTTGCAGCAACCCGGCAAGCTCATCAAACTGAAGTCCGGTCTCCAGCGAAATCTCCTCAAGAGAGTATGTAGCGGTCAGCTCTTCGATCAGCGACGCCAGCAGTTCCTCATCCGTCTTCCCTCGCAGGTTACTGAGGCTCACCGTCAGAAGCTTGGCTTCCTCGCTGCTAGATTCTACGACGACGCATACCAGTTCGGTCAACCCTGCCTCCTTCGCCGCCCTCCAACGTTTCTCTCCCTTGATGATCGTCATATCCGCTCGAATAAGGATAGGCTGCAGCACGCCATGCTTCTGAATGCTGGCCACCAGAGAACGGTAGATATGCTCATCCATTTCGTTCGGGTTCCATTCGTTGTGTCTGAGCTGTTCAATCGGTATTGTCTGAACCTTCACTGTTGTTCCCTCCAAACCATTGCATATATATCTGCTCTGCGATCCGCTCCATCATCAGCGGCGGAACACTCATGCCGCAAACGTATTGCACATCAGCATCCATAAATTCGTAGTCCGCCGGAAACGTCTGGATCCGGATGATATCCTCGTCCGATATTTTGCACGGCTCATCATGACGTAAGTACACCGATGATGAAAGTAAGGTATTCACCACTTTGTTATCTGCCAGCAGACGGGTGTTGAAGCTACTCTGCCGCCCCTCTGTACGCCGAGTAATATCCCCAACATCTGCATCGGAAGGGCGCCGCAGCAACCAGCGCTTGTAAGTCACTCGATCCTTTCCAATAGGTGTCCCCTCGCCGCTGCGTACTTCGCCATACAATACTGGTGGTTCGTTAAATTCGAGCTTGAGCGGCGGAAAGTCCTGATCAGAGCGTGCTGCGACAAAAATAATGCGCTCCCGCTTCTGCGGAACGCCCATCGTCGCACTATTTAGGAGAAACAGTTGCGGCCTGTATCCAAGCTCTCGCATCCGGGACAGCACAAGACTGACATATCCCCGTGCATTACCTCTGATCATGCCGGTGACATTCTCGGCCACGATGACCCGCGGCTGAAGCTTCTCCGCCACATCTAGGAAATCAAAAAAAAGGTCATCCAGCCGCTGAACAGTCTGACCCTCTCGAAATTTATGCTCACTTCCCCATTTATCTTCCCGCTGGCCAGACATGGAGAACACACTGCATGGCGGCGATCCGTCCAGGATGTCCAGATTAAACAGCTCTGCCGGCAGCTCGCTATCATGCAGCAACTTGAACTCCTGAATGGGCATCAGGAACGGGAAGCGTGGATTATGATTGCGCTGATAGATGCGCATCATCTGCGGGTCAATCTCCACATTCCCAAGAACCGTATAGCCGGCCCGCTTGTATCCCATCGTCGATCCGCCGCCGCAAGCGAAGCAGGAGAGAACCGTCAACCCATTCTGCTGCACACTGGCCAAGTCGGACAAGCGCCAATCCCACGCGGGGCGACTCATGGTGTATGCTCCTGGTTGAACACGAAGCCACAGCGCGGGCATTTGCAGTCGAAGCGGGATTCATCGAAATCCTCAACATCCAGCTCCCGGTTATCGAAATCGCCGAGCTGATCAGCAGGCGGCTCCATAAAATCGGCCAATAACCGGCTGATTTCATCATCATCGAATCCGGACAGCGCCAGATCAGCGCCGCTCACCTGTAGCTCACCGATCAGCATGGCTAGTGCCTCGTCATCCCACAGGCCGGACACCTTGTTGAGCGCCAGATTCAGCAGCCGCTCCTGCTGGTCATCCAGATCAACAACAGAAACAGTCAGCTCCTTATGGCCAAGCTCGTTGACCATGATCTTATACCGCTGGTGGCCACCAACCATGTTTCCGGTGCGCTCATTCCATATGATCGGGTCAATATATCCAAACTGCTCTATGCTGCTACGAAGCTTCTCGTACTCCGGATCGCCGGGCTGCAAGTCAACCCGCGGGTTATAGGCTGCCGGATTGATCCGCTCTATCGGAATAATCTGAATGTTCATGCGCTCGGAAACACTCCCTCCACATACACCCTTCGTTCCCACGGATTGGCTGTCGGAATCATGGCCTGCATGCGCTGTAGCTTCTCTTCATCGGTCAGTACCACAGTGAATACAGATAGTGCTGGCGAATGTACACCCTTCGGGAAGAACATCATGCGCAGCTCCGGCTCTGAAATAACTGCTTGCGCAACTGCTTGTCTCATCATTTCATCTCTGATTGTCATACCCAAATCTATCAACTCCTTGTGTTATGTCGGTTTTCGGTTAGGCAGGGATGCGAACGCGTATTCTGAGCAAAGCAACGCCCTATTCCCCGCCTTTCAATTCCCTCATCCATCAACTGAACGAAAAAAAGCCCCAAGGGCTTAAAACGGCTCCTGAGGCTTCATATTCTTTATTCATTTCATCCAACAAATTCCATGATAATTCGATGAATGAGGGGTGTTATACGTACTTAGTTACAAAACGCGTGTCGCACTGTAGTAGCAGTCACAACAACCACAACTTTTATAATTGCGCTGTCGCTCATTATTATTAAAGACGCACTTAGTAACTAGATACGTATAAAGGCATTTTACAGCCGATTCCAAAACTCGTCAAGAGACCGGAAGAAAACTTCCTATCTCTTAAAGCCAGAGTGGAAGCAATCTGTCGCCCTGCTTTCTGAATTAAAAATACCGCCCCCGAAGGAGCGGCATGTATGAGGGGAGATGGTTGACCTCAATTGGCACATTACTAATATAACACGCTCTATTCCAAGAAAACGGACAAATACCGGACATTTTTCGGCCAAAATACGGACATAAAGCGGACATGATTTAATCGTCATGTAACACCAGCAATCCAAGCATCGTGGCCAGCCTATAGATTGCTACTGACTTGATCCGGCGGTAATGTCGATCACTGAATCCAAGCTCCTGCGCAGCATCGTAGTCCATAACATCATCATCTTCCATGTACCGAATTTGAATGAGTTGCTGTTGGCGTTTGCCAAGCCTGCTGACAGCTCGCTCTGCTCGTTCAATATGCTTTCTTCGGCGTTCGGGCTCGTCCGTGTTGGCCAGCGCAATCTTGGCCGTCTGATCACTCGTCAGACCAGTGAAACTACGCGGCATATCGCTGTACGATGCAGTAACGCTTGTCTCCAGAGGGATGTATTCCGTTACCTTATATTCACGCGCTTGCAGCAGATACTTCTCCACTGCCGCTCTCGTTGCTTCCTCATCTACTTTGTAAATGTTTAAAGCTAGTTGTTCAGTCATTCCCCTCACCGCTTCCCAATGATATAATTGCAGTGAAGGGCTGCCTGAAAGTCCATGTCCCCCGCGGTCCGGCCAAGGTGCGGGGGATTATTCTATTTTATAGCTTCTATTACGTTCTTCGCATACCGCAACTGCTGCTCAATGTAAGCATCCGTTTCCTTGCCTCCAGTGGCCAGCCAGTCCCCTATCCGCTGATTAATGTCTTGTAAAACATCGACTGGGAGCCTGTTCGAAATGTTTGCCAGTTCTTGCATAGGACTCATACCCATTTTCATTGCTCCTCTCCCAATCTCTTTTTGCTCATTTGCTTGAAGAATTGCTTCCAATATTCGCGAGCATGTTCCTCGGTGACGACCGTCCGCATAAAGCTTCGGCGGCGGATTCATTTCGCGCTGCTCCAGAGCTTGACTTGAGCAACTGCTTGCTTCAGCGCTCCAATCAGTGTCTTATCCTCAAATATAGAAATCCCGCGGGCGTTGGTGTGGTCCCATATACCGACCCGCCATACCCGCTGGACTTGCTCCAATTGTTCGTCCGGTAGTGCCATTTTAGCTAACCGATTGCGATTAATTTGCAAGCCGTTAGACGTAGCAATTATGCCGTTGATGACGGGCACGGTTAGATCAACCATTGGCTGGTCGATCCTGTCGAGTCTGTAACCTAGAAAATCAATACATTCCTCAATATTCATGCTCTACCACCCTCCCCTAATCTAATGAAATATCATCATCCAGTTCTGTCCAATACTCATTCCCCATGCTATCGCGCACCCGCACTTCTACTTCTCCTCTGTCTTCAAACGCATCCAGTATCTCTATTCGGCGTGTAACGGAGCCGATAGCACCGACTAGATCAAGACGTTTCCTTGGAATGCTTTCATAGGTCTTGTTTGAGTTGTAATTGAGCATCTGGTTGATTTTAAGAATACGTTTCAAAAGTCCCTGCTTGATGTTAATGTATTGCTGGCGGTCAGGTTCTTTACTAACCAGTTCTTTAGCCCATGGAAGCTTCTCTCTGAGGATCGTTTCTTTCTCTCTAAGGAGCGCAGACACACCTTCTTTTGTTAAATGGCAAGTATAACGACGGTCCCTTTTCGATTTCATATTAATCGCTCCCTTTTATTTGATTAGGGGGTTACTCCCCTATAGCTGGTAATCGGTGCCGATGGTTCCAGTTCCACAATCCCTGCTGCCCCTTCGCCGGAATCGGCTCTTTGAGCTGCTGAACGTTGGTTAGCTCCCACGCAAAACGACCGGCGGAATAATCTCCAAAATAATATTCATCCGGGAATTTCCCGGCCCATCCTTTGCTTCCACCTGCAGATGCTTTTAGCCAAATCGGTCCACCATCGATCTGTTCCGGTGTAGGCCTTTCTATTTGATAACATTCCGACAAATTTGCTATGGCCACAATTGAACCGGTTGGAAGATTGTCCACCGTGTAACCGTATTTGGCCAACGCGGACTTGATCGGCTCCCGCTCACAGGCCTCCCGGTCAATCTTTTGTGCAGCATGGATAGCCAGCGGACCGCGGTGCTTCGTTGCCCAGCCTCTTGTCTCCAGCAGTTTGAGCTGCAACGCAATCAATGTTGCCCAAGGCTGCCACACGGTAATCGTCTTAATAGGAGTTAATAATTCCATTAAGCCTCTGCCCTCCTGGTCACCGAAGTGGGGATGAACCGCCCGTAATTGCCATCCTGCAGGTGCTGATTACTTTGACAAATCGGGCAGACTGTAGCAGAATGGTCGACGTCCTCGTAATCCTCAACGGCAAACCGAGTTGCGCATTCAGTACACTCGTAGCTGTGCATCATTAATGGCAGCTCTTTCGGCTTGCCCGGATAGTGAATCCGGTGTGGCCACTCGTACGGGTTGCGCTGCCTCTCATGGTATATCATCGTCCGGATGCTGCCGGGCTTGCTATTCATCCGTTTTGCAATCTCCTTAAGCGGCATGCCGGATAGGAACAAAGCGTGTAACTGCTCCTTATTTACAATCTCATTTGCCAATGTGCCGTCCTCCGATTTATGAACATCTTTTGTGCGATTTCGTTTACCGGCAAGCCCTCTATATACCGAAGTCGCAACACTTCGGTATACGCTGACTTAATACTGGCCAAAGCTTCTAATGCAAGATCCATTCGCTTCATTTCGGCTTTGAGCTCTTGCAGCTCCGATACTCTATCAAGTACTGTATCGATATCGTTTTTACTTTGGTTCCGATCAGCGATAACCCGTTTAACTTTTTTTCGTAATTCCTGCAGCCGTTGAGTGTCTATTGAATCAATCCCGAATTTTGGCACGGCAGCAAGCTGGTTAAACGTTCCTGTCGGATTACCTATGAGGTATTCCCTTGCTGTCTTCACCAGTTGCTTGTCTTCTTCTGTCAGGTAATCAGGCTCCACGCGCCATTTGCTATGCATCCGCTGTAGCTCGTCATCCTCTCGGAATGGCTTGGAAACGACCCCGTTGCCATTATAATAATTCGATAGGACTTTAATACGGGCTGCCTTGTACTTGTATTCTTTCAGGCGATCTATCGACACACTATGCCTCCTTCCCTGCCTCTGCTATGCAATAGCACTCATAAACTTCTCTGCTGCCGAAGTACCCGGTACCCCGGCAGAAAAGGCACGAAGGGTCAGGGATGGGAGGCTTCCTTCTTGGTCACCGCTAACTCACCCCCTTGTACCAGTCTGGTTGACGAAGGATGGTCAACGCCTGGTGAAGCATATCTCTATCAAACCAACCAAAGTGGCATTCGCCATGAGGAATGCCCAGCACATTAGCCAGGCGTCCGTACGCATGCTCCCGTTTGATGTTCTTGTTCTGCTTCCAAACCGGATCGAATAAAGCATGACAATCCTTCTTCAGTTCCCTCAATTCCCGGTTGGCCAGACGGCCCAGCGGAATGTTTGTGCCTGTATGCACTCCGACGTAAGCATCACAACCCGTACATTTGTAGCAACGGCCGTTCCCATATTCGCGGCCGTAGATGACCGCGTTGCTGGTATAAATAACCTCGTTGCTGCAGTAGGAGCAGCTTGTTGGAATAGGATAATTATCGATCATTTTTTCTTGCTCCCTCGCTTCCTTTCACCGATTTTCCGATAAATGTCGGCCATAATTATACCGGTCTTCGTTAGATCGGCATCATTTCGAATCAGACCATTCCTATTCATAATTCCGAGTTGACTACGGGATACCAATATCAAATTATCCAGATTCATATTGCACTTGTTTTGGTCTGCAAAGATAATTGCATGACCTTTCGGTAATGGACCATACTCGGATTCCCAGACCACTTTGTGCTTATGTCTCCACCGTTTATGCCAAGGTCCATCATCGGATACTTTAATTAAGATGTAACCATCTTCATCGATCCGCTCACTGCCCACAGGCTTGTAATTTAAAGCGCGTTGACCCGGTTTAAATGAAGTCCGATTACCGCCGACATTGTACAATCCCTTTGTCCCCTTGTTTGCCGGAGTGCTCCCTTTCTGGAATCGACAATCTACTTCGCCGACCAAGCCATGATTTTTTTTATACGTATTCATTTGCTTAGCCGTGATCTGCAGGCCGAACTTTTCATTGACAAGTTCGGCGAGTTCTTGATTCAAGCGGCCTTCAACATTTTTTTCGATAAAATCTTTTTGTTTCTTTGTGAACAATCCTTCATAACCAAAGCACCGGTATCAATAATTTTAGACGCAACCCCCATGACAGCACGGGCACGGTTAATTTCGGCCTCAAGCTTTTCCCCTGTCAGTTCCTCATCGCCGAGCCTTTCCAACTGCGCGAACAAATGATTATTCAAATCTCCTAAGGTATTCCGCATCAGACCACCTCCTGCTGAACCGCAAGGGTATCCAAATGGCGCTCGTTATGAAATGCGAAGAACTGATGAATAAAACTTTCCGCTGCCTGCCCCGGATGCAATTCCTCTAAATCCGCTGTTACAAAATTGACCACGCTCTGGAGCAGATCGAACAATTCCCGCATGACGCGTCCTCGGTCGATGTCGACCGCCTCCATATCGGTATCGAGCGCCTCAATAGCAGTGTAGATACGGGTTCGTTCCGCATTGGCTACCGTAGCCGACTGGATTGGAATATTGAAAGATATCATGCCAGTCTCCTGGATTGCGGCCAGCTCAATTGTTTGCATCAGCATGTCCCGCTCCGCTTCAAGAACTGTTACACGATCGGCCGCCGCCTGAAGATCAGCAATTTTACTGTTACGGTCATGCAACTCCTGACGCTGAGTTTCAATCTGCTGCTCCAACTCCATATTAGTATTGGATACTTGGGCCACAGTCTCTTTCCAATCCTCTGCTACTCCCTTCCACTTTTGAACCTCTGCATGCAGCTCGGAGTTCTCCCGCGCCTGCGCTGCTACTGCTGCCCTCTCCTGCATACGTTGAAGGATTTCGGCGCCGGCCTCTTGCTGAGCAGCGTTGTTCTGAGCATTGAGAGCAAGCAGCCCACGCGCCTCTGCCTTATGTTCCAGTTGCTCAGCAAGTCGTTGTTCGACTTCGCTGGGTACCGGAACCGGCTCTTGTGCTTCTGGAGCTGGTGCAGTTGGAGCCATGAGCTCAAGAGCCCGCCCCTCCGCATCCATCTCACGAATACCCCACTTGTCCAGTAACTCGTAAAATTTCGGTGGGGATACCCCCAGTGAGCGAAGAATTCCACTCCGCTTCTCGCCGTTGAGACGGCGCTGTAGGTACTCCCCTTTGGTAATCGTCAGTTCCACTTTGGCTTGCGCCATCTGCTCCAGCTCCTTTTTCTCCGTTTTTTTATCAAGGCCCCATTCCAGCAGTTGCTTGCGCAGCTCCAGGGGATCGTTATTAAAATAGCTCAACATAATATCATCGTGGCTAGTGTCAACAAGGCGAGCAGCAAGATACTGCTCCCTGGTCATGGTCCGCTTCCACTTTGTAATTTGAGGGCCATCAACTTTTGCTTTGACACTCTTGTTGTATTCTGTAAGTTGATCCGGTGTCATGAAAAATGTCTTAACCGGACTATAACCATTCTCTCGTTGCGACAATAGTCACACCTCCAGTGCAGAGGCACGACCCAAAGGCCGTGCTCCTGCAAATGATATTTAAGCAACTCCACCAATAGAGTCGGCTACACGCTGTTTGTACTGTCTCCATGCAGTAGATAACTTGCCGGAGCTAATACCCAATGATCCTGCAATGATCATCCAAGTCTCTCCACCCTTGCGACGCTGCAACAACGCGGGAAAATCGTAGGGAATATCCTCGAATACCGGGCGCTCACGAAGGATGTAGGTGTCCAGGTCCTCCGCTTCATCGGGCTGCCCGCCAGCGCTGTCTGCACTCTCTCCCTTAAGCTCCTGCTCCCAATCATCGACCGTGTCAATCGACCCGCTGGTACTTGCCCCGTCATCTTCCATATCCATTTCATCCGGCTGCTGCTCTTCCGGGGAATCCGAATCTGACGGAAGAGTATCCGAATCTGTGTCGTCTTCTTCGTCCTGATCGTCCCGATCCTCGCTATCGACGTCCTCATCATCCTCTGAAACTGGCTTGCCATTCTGCCGCCACTCGTCCCATTTGGCCGCCAGCGGGGCAACCGACTGCCGGTACTCATCAATGATATCGACAATCTTACCGCTGCTGATTTTTGCCTCATTGGCCAAACGCAGATACGTTTCTCCTTCAGCCAAACGCTCAATCCATTCTTGAATCGGATACCACAGCCCTTCGGGTCTCGGGGCAAGGCCAGAAAGAATAAACTCATCCACGACCTCCCGGCTAATCTCCTCGGGCACATCTTTAATTTGATCCTTAGCCATTGGGATATCCAGATCCATTTCGACTTGAACACCCTGGGGTTTAACCTCGGATACAACACCACGCTCGTCCACCTTGTAGGACTTCATAGGCTGCTCGGTACGAGCATTGATCTGCACGTTATAACGCACGATCTCGGAGTCGACAGCAATCGCCACTCGGCCGTCAATCAACGCAGAAAGAACATCAATCTTGCCGGCTAGCGCTCCGTCCGATATCTCCAGCACGATTTCCTGAACACCTTTCGGCTTAAGGTTAATTTTTTTAAGCAATGCCTTGAATTCTGTGTGACTCATACTTGTCACGCTCCCTTAATTTGTCTGATTGTTACCTCGATACGAGGCTTAAAGCTATATCTCTTGCGGACATAAGCATCGACCACCTGACTATCGTCCACCCACATGATGCCCTTGAGCGCATCCTTGATGCCTTTGAGGTAATTATCTGCGTCCGGCTTGGATACCGGATAAATCTGGCCAGCTTCTGCGTCCGCCGCCTTCTTCTTGCTAAAGGATTTTGGAATGGGCCGATAGGCAATCACCATCATGGCCAGCGGCCCATCCAGCAGTTTGGCCGGCGCATGCTCCGAAGCGGCAATCCGAACATAATCCTTGTAGTCCCTCGATTTCGCCGGGTCATACATCCTGACGAATCCACCCTGGGTCGAAGCACGGGGACGGCCTTGGGCAACTGGCTCCCCATAAACTGTGAATTGAATCATTTCAGCTTTTTCTCCTTCTTACGACGGTCTGGTAACGTGATGACCACCCCAAGGATACGCCCCTGATCCTTAATGATTTGAAATGGCCGTTGACGAAAAAGCGGGTCAAATCGCTGCTTCTTCATGCTGTATTCCCCTTCCGATACATGTCAGGAACTCGGTTACCTTTTGATTCAGGTTCCGGTGGCTCCGGAGAAGTGCTATATGTCCGCTCCAGTGAAACGAATTTATTAAATTGCTTCAAGAACACCAGCTCGACCGTGCCCACTGGGCCGTTCCGCTGCTTGGCGATAATGATCTCGATAATGTTCTTCTTGTCGGATTCCTTGTCGTAGTAATCGTCGCGATAGAGGAAAGATACAATGTCGGCATCCTGCTCAATCGCTCCGGATTCCCGAAGGTCGGACATCATTGGACGTTTGTCCTGCCGTTGTTCAACACCCCGGCTGAGCTGAGACAATGCAATGACCGGAACTTCCAGTTCCCTAGCGATCTGCTTGAGCGTACGCGAGATTTGCGATACTTCTTCTTGGCGATTGGCTCCGCGTCGCCCACTACCCTGAATGAGCTGTAGGTAGTCGATCAGAATCATGCCAAGCCCCGCTTCCTTCTTCAACCTCCGGCATTTGGCCCGAATCTCGTTGACCGTAATGCCTGGCGTGTCGTCGATGTGAATATTTGATTCCGAGAGTATACCGACCGCATTGGCCATCCGCTCCCAATCATCGCCCTCGAAAAACCCGGTCCGCATGCGGCTGGCATCGATCTGAGCTTCCGCGCAAATCATCCGCTGTACGAGCTGAGCCGCCGACATCTCTAAACTGAAAATGGCAACGATCTCTTTCGCCCGCACAGCGACGTTCTGAGCGATGTTCAGGGCAAAGGCCGTCTTTCCCACCGACGGACGAGCAGCCACAATAATCAAGTCGTTCTTTTGGAACCCCGCCGTCATCCGGTCAAGGTCTGGATACCCCGACTCAATACCGGTAACACCCCGGTTGGTCTCTCTGACGTTATACCGCTGCTCTGACTCTTCCCAAACTTGCATCAGCACAGACTTAATGCTGGCAAATTCTTTAACCGGGACCGTCTGATCTGAGAGTTTCCCGACCGCAGCCTCAGCCATGGCCACGAAGCCCTTAACGTCCTGCTCTTGAGCTGCATTTTTTAGCAGTTCAAGCGCTGTTTTGATTGCCTGGCGTCTCAGGAACATCTCCTGCACTCGCTCAGCGTAAGAACTAACATTTTGTGTGGTAATGACACCACCAACCAAGCTAGCTAGATAACTCACGCCGCCGATCTGTTCCAGTTCCTCTGTATCCTGTAGCCTAGAGGTAACCGAAACTAGGTCAATCGGCTGCTCTGAATCCGCAATATGCGACATGGCACGGTAGATTCGGGCGTGATTTTTTTCGTAAAATTCCCCGCCCTGTAGCAGGTCGCTGACCGTCTCAAAAGCGGTCTTGTCTTTTAATGCGGCTCCAAGAACAGCTTGTTCCGCCTGCAAGTCAGCCGGCGTCTCAATGCCCAAAAACTCATCCAGACTACTCACTGACTCTCACCTCGCAATTTGCGTCGTACATCCTCCCAGTATCCAGGAGGGGGCGGACTGTCACTGGCAGCCCATTCCTGGAGCTGAGCCACGTATTCAGCGGCCTGATCTTTGCTGCGCTTGCTGTCGATCTGGTCCCCTAATCTCCCCCGGATGTGAGCAATCTGAGGGGTGACCGTCTCGGTCAAAATGTGCTGATCAATATTTTCCCAAGCTGTATCGGCTGGAAAGTCCTTGAGATAACGAGTGTGGTCATCCTTAGCCCGATCCACCGAAGCATCAAAAAAAGGGAAATGCTTCTTAATGTGTTTGTAAAGCTTGGCAACTTCACTGAGCTTCACGCTCCATCTCCTCCTCAATGAGCTTGTCCAGTTCGTCAAACTGTTGTTGTCTGGCTGTGCGTCCATGACGTGGCGAATCTCTACTTTGCTTTAAAGGCCCTCCCCGTCCTCGATATCCCTTAAGAACTCCGTGAACGTAAGCAAGGTTCCTTTTTTCTGTTCCTTGACGGTATGCCTCCCGCATAGCTTGCAGCAGCCACTCCCCGCCGTAGTCATCAAACAAAGCTGAAAATTCCTCAATATCGAATTCCGTGAGCTTACCCCCGGCTATGAAATTTTTTTCATAGGCTTTGAATACATTTCCGAAGGAATAATCCTTCTTGGAAGATGCCCCTGGCGTAGTTGTTGTAGTTCTTTTTTTAATAATTGCTTTAATAATTGTTTTAGAGAGCTGAAACTTCTTGATATGACTGGGATATTCACGAATCACAGTTCCCTTTTTGGGAACCGTCGAGTTCCCTTTTTGGGAACCGCTCAGTTCCCTTTTCGGGAACTCAGTTCCCTTTTTGGGAACTTTGTCACCTTTTTGGGAACCGGTTTTCGGTTCCCTTTTCGGGAACTCAGTTCCCTTTTTGGGAACCGATTTGGATAGATTGGGAGACTCGTTCTCTAAATTTATCCGGATCAATTCGTTCATGGTTTTTATATCAAACGACTCAACCAGGTCGACAATCCACTGGTCATAATGCTTGTTGATTTGAAAAACGCATAGTGTTTCATCCCAAAGCAATACTTTTTTTTCGACAAGAACACCAAGCTCTTGTCGAATATGATTCTTTCTAATCCCACATTGCTCAAATTGCTTCAATTGGGGGATGATTGCCGATGGCTTCTTACATCCCCAACTCAGCGTCAGCACAAAATCAATAATATTCTTCTGTCGCTGAGTGAATTTCCGCCTGATCAGCTCTCGGTGGATTTCATGAGATATTCGGATGTGGCCATCAGTTGGTTGAGGATTGACGCTGGAGTCCATCGGCATTCACCTTCCTATACCCAAATTACCTTTTTACTGCCTGTGTACCGATGAACCAGAAGCATCTCTGTCGGGAGATGCTTTACCACAAACCAGTTATCCGGATTCCACCCTGCTGCTTTAATCAATTGTTGCTGGCGCCGTGTCGGGCGCTTGCCGTTCTTCATGATCTGCTCTTACTGACACCGAACATCTGAACTTCAAATGTCCCTGATTGGCCATAATGCAGCAGCATACCCGCCTGAAGCCCTTGACCTAAGCTGTCAATAGTTTCTTTTAACAAATGAGGCACTTCATCCGGTTCAACCACTCGAGCGATTTGAGCTCCTAGTGTCCGTGCTGCAACCTGAAGCAATTTGACAGCAACTTCTTTCGAATGCTCTTCCTGCAAAGCTTCATCGAACCATTTATTTATCTCGTTATGACAATTTTTCAAATCGATCGCTCCCTCATAATTTTCTGCTGCCATTCTTTCGCCAAACGGCAACGGCTGGCCGGAATCTCGTAATATCGCTGGCCAAGAGCGAATGAAACGAATTTACGAGTCTTGGTTTCATAGTAAAAGCCGTTGAGTGCCGGTACGGAATAGGATTTAAAAATAACTGCTGGCTGCTCCTTGGGTTCAAGATCAAATAAATCAAGTTGCTCGATCACACGGTCCGCCTCCGATCATCTCTCAACCATATAATGCGGTGCTGATAGTTTGCCTTAACAACTGTCCAGCCAGGCATGCCGAGGGCAAAGTATGCTCGAGATTCCGCTTTAAATCTTTCAGGATCAGAATGATAGAACGCCCATATGCGCTCTCCTACGCCGGACCGACAGAGCGGCACGCCGTATTCATCATAAAGTGGCTCGATCATCGCCGGGCAACCTTGACG
The DNA here is from genome assembly GCF_016424485.1 of Paenibacillus roseus. Taxonomy (GTDB): domain Bacteria; phylum Bacillota; class Bacilli; order Paenibacillales; family Paenibacillaceae; genus Paenibacillus_D; species Paenibacillus_D roseus. Next base: position 48,159 of record NZ_JAELUP010000014.1, on the reverse strand, counting down.
ACCGTCCCGGTGATCTCCTGTATCTCTCGCTTAAACCGATCGGCGTCGCTATTACTGTCGGACAGATGCAACAGCCATACCTCCCGCAGCTTGCTCAGATCATTGGCGCGCAGCATATCTTTTACATTGTCCAGGCCAAAGTGGGATCGGAGCAGCCGGCGTTTCTGCGCCGGGTGCAGCGTCCCTGCCTCCACCAGTCTATTGACAATGTCGAGCGCATAATTGCACTCGACCATGAGGTGTGTCATACCGGGAAACGTGTACCGGCTATAGTAGGTGTCCGTCAAAAAAACGAGCTTATCTTTGGCCGCATTTGCAAGGATGAAGCCCAGGGGCTCCGCTGCGTCATGCTCAATCTCAAAGGGCAGAATAATCCATGAACCGACTTGCACCCGCTCACCCGGCTTAACGATCTGCAAGCGATGCCCTGTCAGACCCAATGCGTCCGCTGTGCCGGCACTGGTATAAACCATCACACCCGCACGCATGAGCTCCTTGGCGGACTTACTATGGTCGCCATGCTCATGAGTAATCAGGCAGCCAGCGAGCTGTGTCACCTTGAAATCCAACGCCCGTTGAATCTCCTTATATGCCAGCCCGGCCTCCAGCAACAGCATCGTCTGCCCATCAGTCACCCGGTAGGCATTGCCCGCGCTGCTGCTGGCAATAGGATAGATGTCGATCATCAGAAATCCATCTCCGGATCAGCGTTAGTTTCGTGCGGTGCCGCTTTACGTTCGCGTGCTGGTGCCTCCTGCCTAGGGGATGGCGTCGCATCTCCCTCTGAAGCTGAATCCGATTCGTGCGGTGGGGTGACATCGATCGGTTTCCGATTGGCATTCTCGGTTAACTCCGCCCTAACGCCTTCTTCCGGAGTCACATCAATGCGCTCATCGTACTCATTTTCTGTCGATCTATTAATTGCATCAATTAACAGGTCGCTGTCATCACTTGTGTTGATGTAAGCCTTTGCTGCACGATTTATCACTGTACGTTTGGCCATCTCTTGTGGAAACTTCTTGTGAACGGATTGACTTGTTTTGGATTGACTCCAGGACGCCTCGATTTCCTTTTTGGTCATGACGGTAAGAACTTTTTCGTCTTCCGTCTGCACAACTGCATAAGCTCCAAGAATTTCATTATCACGATTTTCAAATTTTGTTTCGTGCTTAACAAAATGTTCTCTTCCGCCAGTAACCTCGTAATCAAATACATCGCCTTGGTAGATCACATTAGCCCAGATGTCTTTGACATTGGACAAGCGTTTAACAACAGCCTGTGTACCAAAGTAAGAACGATTTAACTGCAATTTAGACCCATATACAATGAAATAGCATTGTGTCTTGGCGGGGCTTAAGCCCTGTACAACCATATCCAGTAACGCATTAGCGATTGATTCCCTTGTGCAAACATCCAAGGCTGGTTTGCCGCTCTTGTCCTGTACCTCTTGAAGTTTGAAAAATGCACTTTTCAGGGCATTACTTGCATTGTAATTGGGAGGCAAGATCAGTCCATCATCCTTAAGCCGTGTAAGGCTCCTATTTACGTCATCTGTAATATCCTTTTGAATAATTGAGACTTGTGTTTGCTTACTCATTTAATAACCCTCCCTAAATTTGTCAGGCGATTCGATACGAAGTCGCTCATTCTTCTTCCTCATCAGGCTCATCTTCATATAAAAACCTGACTTTCTTCCCTCGGTGTTCCTTCAAAAAGCTTTTCAGCAGACTGGCAAAATCAGAAGGTCCTAGCAGATCACGCTCCAGAATTGCATCCTCCGGACATTCACAGAGCGGGGCGGCAGACATCCATTTCTGTCCATCGATGTACAGCGTTTCTGTTCGGGCATCCACATAACGAGCTTTACCGGTCACAACCTTGACCTCAACAACGTCGCTCATGAAACCACCTCATTGTCCACAATCAGAAGCCCATCATCCGAATCCTTTGACGACTGTACCCGCAACCGCTTGTCCTGCTCCGACACGATCAGGCGGATCACCTGGGCGTCAGTCTCAGCCGGACTTGTAACGGCCTCAGCGTTGTCATGCCAGATCGGAGCCCACACTTCGTAATGCTGGGATAATGTATTAATGATGTCGATCCCTACGTGATACCGCGCAGCATTATTAAGACCCTTGTCGTACGGCACGCCGTTGTAGAGTGTGTCACAGACCTCGCGCAAACCACCGTTGATCTGTTCATCAAACAGGCGGAAGCGTGCATACTTGAACTTGGAATCGATGCGAGATTGCAGCAGATTGACCTTGGCTCGGGTGAATTCCTCTGTAAGAAACAGCTCATGCTGCAACTGCTCATATTCCCCAGCCAACTTGTTCTCCTGCTGCTCCAGCTCCGTAATGCGGGCTTGCTGCCGGCGTACATGCTCGAATTTGGCCAGATCAGCATCCAGGACGCTGATCTCTGCACGCAAACTTTGAATCTCCTGTTGAACCCGCTGCTGCTCTTGCGCTGAATCCGTTTGTAGTAAAGTGATTTGCTGGCGTAACAGCGCTGCCTCGTCGCCCAAATTCCGATATTTCAGATCGTCATCCGGGTTCTGAACACCTTGACGAAGGCGGTCCAGCTCAGCGTTGGCCATATCAATTCGAGCTTGCAACTGCTCCTGCTGCTCAGCCAACTGCCGAAACTCCTCTCGCATGCGGGTGATTTCATCGGCCAGGCGTTCAGATTCATCCCTTGCAGAACGTCCCCGGCGCTGGATGCTTTCCAGACGTTCCGCCTTCCGGCGGTTGAAGTCGGCCAATGCCACATCATGAGCTTCCTGCCGACGCTCATCCGGAAGCAGTTGTCCACACGCCGGGCAGTTATCGTCAGCAGAATGTGCAAATCCATCTGTGCTTGCAGCGCTGAACTCCGCTCGGAGTTGCGCCCTCTCTTGGTCAAGTCCAGTGATCCGCTGCTCATTGCTCTGAATCTTGTACTGCCGATCATCGATCGACCGGCGAACTTTATCCAGATCACGGTGGAGGGCATCTACATGCGCTCGTTGCTGCGCCACTGAATCAAGCGCTGCCGTTTGTAATACATTCTTAATCTGGAGCTGCTCGCCCTCAATTTCTCGAAGACGATGCTGCAGTTCAGCAGCTTGGCCACCTGATTGCACCCGGACAAGCTCCTGCTCCTTACCGGTTAACCGCTCGCGAAGGGTAACAATATCCTCTTTGAGCATGTCCTCGCTGATTTCGGATACATTCGGCATGCTCCGTTGCGCTTCGCTGATCCTTACCGGGATGTCATCAATCTCCTGATTAATGCGCTTCATCGATGCCGCAACGACCTTTTTATGGTCGTCAATGTTCCGATCACGTAGTATAGCCTCCAATGGAGCTAACTCAGTGCGGGAATGAATGACCTCGGCGTCCGTTACATCCCCGCAGACCTCCAGGAGCAGCTTTCGCCGATCTTGCCATTTGAGCTGTTCGTTAAAGAATGTCGGGCTGGTAAGGAGCTTGAACAGTTCCTCCGGCAGCAGAGCCGTGACCGCTGCGTCGTATTCCTTTTTAGCGACTGGAACACCGTCAACAAAATAGGAAGTTTCATGACCCTCGAACGCTGCTGTCAGCGATCCGCGCTTCTTCGTCCATTTCTCAACGAAGACACGCCGGAACATCTTGTTCTTCCCGTTGATACCCAGAACGCCCTCAACCTCATGCTCCAGCTTGTGCTGCCGAACCTTGCCGGCGGAATCGAGCTCCTTGATTTCAAAATCAGTCCGGTTCGCGCTGTCCTTGCCGAACAGCAACCACGTGAAAGCATCGAATAGAGTTGTCTTGCCTGTCCCGTTATCGCCGAACACATTGATCGGTTGGCCATTGGCCACAAGCTGAAACTCGCGGAATCCTTTAAAATTGCGAAGTGTCAGGCGTTGCAGGGTGATCGTGTTCATACGTTCACCTGCAGGAGCAGCGCGACGGCGCGCAGCGCCTTGAATTCCACCTTGAATCGCTCTAAGCGTGCAGCAGATTGTTTCAGCCCTAGTTCCGCCTCTGCTAATGCCTGTCGTTCTAACACTGTCATGGAACGCATGTGAGCAGCCCGGGTTTCAGCGTTTTTCCCTTCAACGGCATTTCCTAAGATTAGCGCGTCTTCCTTAAGCTGTAGCTCATCTTTAGCCGCAATTACTTCGGAATGGGCGTCCAGTACAGCTTCTTCTGCACTATTGATAACCGCCGGCAGTGCCAGCAAACGATTGATAAGCTCTTGTTTTGTCATAAATCCTCCTTGTCGCCCCCATTTACACATGGTAGAATGGGGGCATCCATTGATTGGTGTAGCCCGTTGCAGCGGGCTATTTTTATTGTTTAGAAATTAAACTCTCGGGGGCCAGTTCCACTCCCCCGGCTCTTCTCCATGCTTTACATTCAGAACGTGGAATTGATGACCAAATTCGTTCCATACAGCCAGATTCACGACATCGTCTACTACCGCAACTATAACGGCAGCAAGCGCTTTGCCTTTGTCATCATGATAATGAACAATTCTTCCGATAGATGGATTCACGCGAGTTCCTCCTTTCCTATGTAGTTGAGTGGGCAAGGATTTGCACCTTGCTACGGTTTGCACTTAGTTTCTCGTTGGTCGCCGGTTAGCACAATGCAAGGACCAGACTTCACCGCAAAGCCGCATTGGATTTTACAGCCGGCTACTGCCGACAACTTAAACGCCGGGAATTTCACCCTACTTCTAGGCTCACAGGCGTTGCGTTCCTTTTTCCGCCACCACTCAGATGTGTCAGCCACATCTCAGGACACCGAACCGGGGGTGTGAGTTCGATATCCTGAGACAAGGCTGAGCCTTGTCCAAAATTAAATTTCTGCCTGTTTGGCGAGTTGCCTTATCGCTTCACGACTATATTGCTTGCCATTAAATTCAATCAAATCTTCTGTGCTGCCGGTGACTGCACAACCAGGAGAATATTTACGAAGCACTATCTGATCCCCATTTACAAAAACTTCAATCGGATCGCCAGACTCAATGTTTAACGTGCGGCGCAACTCCATTGGAATAACTACACGGCCAAGTGAATCAAGATTACGTACAATTCCAGTTGTTTTCATTAGGCTTGTCCCCCTTTGTTCAGATCGCTCCATTCATTTCTGCCGATATTCAGAATGTTCCAGCCTAAAGCCTCCATCTCAGTTGACCGGTCATAGCTTTCAACATCCTGTGCCGCTCGAGTGACAGCACTACTTAATCCAAACAAAGAGAGGTCGCCGCCTTTAATTAAGTGCTGAAGAACGTTATCGGATTCACCTTGATTTAAGTTCCATTTATTAGCTGACATCTCAACTACATCTTGAAGGCGACCAGTAATTTCTGCTTCAGTAGCTTCGCGCATCTTATCAACAACATGGCTGAATTTGGCCTCGTCAACTGCTGCTCTTACTGTATCCTGAATTTTCATCATGAACGCCCGGTCATCAGCTTGAAGTGTCTCGTCACGGAACAACTCCAGGTCCTCAGACTGATTGGCCCGGCCGACATGGTACCGGCGCTGTCCCAAATCGTTTACCACCATTCCATTGCTGCAGACCAAACGATAAATAAGTGGCTGTACACTCACTGCGCCATGGCCAACCTCACTATTGCTAATCAGAATTCCTGCCTGCACGATGTCGCCCTTCTTCACCTCAGCTTCAAGCTTTGGATTAACGACCTTGAGATACATCCGGCTTTCGGTCAACTCGCAGCTTTCCACCCGCGCATCCTTCATTTCCCCGATAACAGGCAGAACAGCCATAGCAATCTCATAATTATCGATGCGACGATACCGGTCCGAGAGGAACGCCCGTGCACTCCCGTCTAAAGTCCTTACCATCCGGCGGGATGGTTGTCGCTGGAACCAAGCGTTGACATTGGCAGCAAGTAAGTCGGGATACTCCGTTCGCATCCGGTCATAATATTTTGCCGGTATGTTCAAGTGCGTTCCAACTTGCCTGTGAGCGATGTCGTTCAATGAAAACCGATCAATATTTTTGTGCTCTCCAGCAGTTCGAATAATATCAAGATTAGGATTACCTTCGTCAATTGCCATTTGGATACCGCTTGTTTCCAGTACAAAATCACGCTTAACATTGTTCTGGCGCTCCAATTCCGCTGCCATTTGCTGTAAGGTCTTTCCTGTCTTCATTTTCAGTGCTCCCTTGCGCTCCCCCGCCACATGCGGTAATATAGGAGCATCCTTTTTATTTGTTTTGCTAAAGGCCGTCCTCGCCGACGGCTTTTTTGCTGCCCGCAACTGCATGTGCAGCCGTAACCTCTTGCTCCAGATCATCCACCAACGCTTTCAATTCTTGCTGAGCCAGCTCATCTCCAAGCCGCACCGCGTGCCGATACAAACCCGTCAGCTCCATGATCCGGCTCCTTGCTGCTTGAAAGTCATACCCTACGCTGCCAAGTACGCCTCCCATATCCCCGCCCTCACCTTCCCAAGAAATTGTTCGAACGTCACACCGTACCGATCCAGAATGGAATGATAAACGAAATACTCGCCCAGCTTGTCCAGCAGATCATCCGGCAACTGCCTCACCTCCCTCCCGATCATATTCACCCCGCAGAATACTTTCGACAGCTTCCAGTGCGGCAGCCAGATTGTCTGCATTAGTGTCCACATTGCGAAAACCTTCGATATAAACGAATTCATGGGGCCCCTCCTCTGGAGCCTTTTTAAAAATCACAAAATCCGCATCACTTGGACTAATATGCATCGATACGTGATAAGCCAGGTCCCGCGGAAATATCAAAACTTTATCGATTAACTGTGCCAATTGTTGGTCCATGCCCATCCCCCTAAGTTTTAATAAGTAAAAATAGGTATTTAAGATTGCCCCGTGTTACATCTGCCAGAACCCAACCATCGTCCAGCATTTCGTTGACCTCATTCGAATCAGAGGTCGTGTGCACTTTGCTAGCATCAGAGATGTTAATCTCCAACCAGTTCGCCCCCTCAAAATAACCTTTTTTAAATCAACTTCAAGATGCGTCACTTGCTTTTATCAAGCTCTTTTCCTGGTTTGCAGCACGTATCTGTAACGCTATGCGCTCCAGAAGCTCATAGCTGATTTGACTTGATCGTAGAATTGCTGCCACTCGCCTCATCTCCTTCTTTTTTAACTTACGCAGTACGTAAGTCTGGACTAAAAAAAATAATTCCAGCTTCTGCGGGTGGAATTTTAAGTACTGACACAAGTTGCCGCATTGCTTCTGCAGATGGCTGAATGGAACCCTTCATAATCTGGGATATCGTATTTCTATTGATGTTTGTTCTATTCGATAACTCTCGATACGTAGAGATACCCTGCTCAATCATGATTTTTTTCAGCGCCACAGTATCAGTTTTGTATTTTATTTGCATTTTGCAATACCTCCTTTGACTTACGTGTCGCGTAAGTTGATATTAGCATTCGACATGCTAATCCGTCAATACATATTGCGTAAGTTTTTTCGCCTGATGCATAAAATTTATTGCATATTGCGTAAGTAGATGATATTATAACATTATTAGGAAAACGGATAATTAAGTTGGAAGGGTGGTTGCTCAATGTCAATATTAAACGATCGTATTAAAGAAAGAAGATTGGCGCTTGATATGATTCTTGCTGATGTGGCAGACCATTTAAATGTGAAGGAAGCCACAGCTCAACGTTATGAGAGCGGCGATATAAAAAATATTAAGCATGAAACAGTAGTTAGCCTGGCAGAGCTTTTTAAATGCTCTCCAGCTTATTTAATGGGTTGGACAGATGAACCAGAAATCCCAGCCAGTACAAAGTCTAAATTTTCACAGGCGGAGATTGAATTTTTACGAAAATTCAAATCCCTTGATGAAAAAGGAAAACATACAGTTAAAACAATACTAGAGATGGAATACAGTAGAGTTCGTAGAACGCAGTTTGATGTAGTCGCAGCTCATAACGACGATCAATCTGATGAGCAACTAAAACTAATGCAGCAAGATATAGACGAATTGTAGCCGAGGTGTTGCTATGGTGCACTATGATCAACTTCTTGACTTCACGAACTCCTTAGGTGTGGTCGTAGTAGAAAAGCGCTTTAAGTCCAATGCGCAGGGGTTCTGCAAGGGCAATAAAATTGGCATTAATAAAGACATGCTGACTGTACAAAAAGCGTGTATTCTTGCCGAAGAGGTTGCCCACTTTATTCTGACGGTTGGGAACATCCTAGATCAAACCATAATTAATAATCGTAAGCAGGAGCTCCTTGCAAGGCAGTGGGCATACCAATGCTTAGTGCCACTTGATCACATTATAAAAGCCCATAAACTAGGAATATCAGGAAGGTATGACTTAGCTGATTTTCTCGAGGTGACAGAAGAATTCTTACAAGCTTCTATTGATCGTTATACAAGCAAGTATGGATTGTTTCTAAAAGTCGATGAGAGATATACTATTCATTTCGATCCATTACGTGTTATTGAAGTTTTATAATTAATATCTTTGCGCTTCCCAGCCGCAAGGCTGTTTATCATACCCAAAAAACCGAACATATATTCTGTTTAGTAGGAGGAAATTAAATGCGAGCTGCCATTTATACACGCGTAAGTACCACAGCACAGGCAGAGGAAGGATTTAGTTTAGAAGCACAAGAGGATGTATTAATGCAAACCATCGAACGTAAAGGGCTACAATTGTACCGTATTTATTCCGATCCTGGTGTCAGCGGCAAGACCTTTAAAAGGAAAGGCGTACAGGAAATGATTAGAGACATGAAATCTAAACGCTTCGAAGCACTACTGATTCATAAACTGGACCGTTTAAGCCGAAATATGGGAGACATTATTTCGTTCATCGAAACAGTAAATAAACTCGATATACGCCTTATCATCGCTGCACAGGGTCAAGATGAAATTGATACCCGGTCCCCCATGGGAAAAGCTTTCATTCAGCTTAACGGGATCTGGGCAGAATTGTACATTAACAACCTCCGTGAAGAGACGATAAAAGGGATTGCCACAAAAGTGAAAAATGGAGGTCGGCACATGTCTCGGCCACCAATAGGCTATACATTTTTAGAGGTTACCGAATAATGAGAGAACTTGTAATAGTGGAAGAAGAAGCTGTTTTAGTAAGGGAAATATGTCATCTTTACAGGGTTGAATTGTGGGGAACAACAAAAATAGCCAAACATATGAATAATCACTCAACCACAAAGGAAGGCGGGAAGTGGGACAATAAAGCAGTGAAAAATGTTCTTTTCAATCCAACAAACGCTGGATTTAACCATTTCAAGGCAGAGGAATGGCCAGAAGAACAAAGAATTATGGTGGCCGGTTCTCATCAGGGTATCATTACCGAAGAAGAACTATTTGAAATATTTAGTATCCGTGATCGTCGCAAAGAGGGGCATATGTCGAGAAGGTCTTTTGAATATCCTTACGCAGGATTAATTAAATGTGGTATCTGCGGAGCTACTTATGCTGGAAACGCCTCAGTACATGGCACAAAAAAATATTTAAGTTACCGCTGCCTAAGTCAGTATGCAAAAGGAACTTGTGATGCTCCAAGTATTTCTGAACGAATTTTAAACCAACTAGTACTAAAGCATATCCAATTAGTGGAGGACGGATATCAGGAGCCGAAACATAAACCTCGCCGCAAGGTTAGTCTGGATAAAGAATTGGCTATCAGCCAGAAGAGGCGCCATAATTGGATGATGGCATTGGGGGATGGGAAACTTTCAGGAGATGACTACGCAACGCTGATAGATGGAGAGGACTCAAGGATTGCGAAAATCAAGAAGGAAGCTGAGCCAGAGCCTGAACAAACTATTCCAATTGATGAAATTCGCAAAGCTTTTGTTAATTTAAAGAGCAACTGGAGTATACTTAATGCTTCCACACAAAAACAAATCATTCAATCCCTCTTTAAAAAAATCACTATAAAAAAATCAGACGATTGGCATATCGTCGATATGCTAACCGTCTGATCCTCTCTTTTTTCCGTACTTAAATGGAGGCGAGGGGAGTCGAACCCCTGTCCGAAGATCACGCCACAAAGGCTTCTACGGGTGTAGTCACAGTTTTGATGTCCCAAGGCCGACGCCCCGTAACCGGCTTCGTCCAAGGTCAGCCTGATTGTCTTCTTCCGTTTGACCCCAGGCGGAGACCAAACGGCGTATCCCACTAAGAGTGAGCCCCTATTCTAACACATGGGCGATGCTAGGTAGGAGCTTAGCATACAGGTTATTAAGCTGCTGCTAAAGTTGTACGTTGGTTGCCATTTAATAGGCTTTAGCGTTGATGAAGCGGACGCGTCCCCACTACCCGCAACCCTTGCTCGTACTATCCCCGTCGAATCCAAAAAACGCCCCCGAGTTAATAAGACGCTCCGGCGGATCGGGGCAGTCTGCCATGCAGAATTTCAATCCTTTTTCTGCACAAACAGCTTGCTATACCGAGCAGGTGCCAAACGGCATTCATACATGCATGACGTACATTCATACATGCATGACGTACATTCATACATGATATATATCACCGTCGTATATATAGTATAACACGTTTCCTGTCTTCATACCTGAAGTATTGCTGGTATCGGTAGCGACTACTGGAAACATTGCTATTCTCATGGTTTGCAACAAAAATCCGCCATTTTTATCTGGCGATCTTCTGTTTCTCGCGCAGCGCACGCTGGATATCGCGCTGTGCATCACGCTTGGCCGCGGTATCACGCTTGTCATACTGCTTTTTCCCTTTGCCAAGGCCAATCAGCAGCTTCGCGTAACCATTTCGCGTGTAAATCTTCAGCGGAACAATCGCATACCCTTCCTGCTTCGACTGCCCAAGCAGCTTATGAATCTGCACCTTGTGCAGCAGCAGCTTGCGCGCTCTGGACGGGTCTGGATTATGCCGATTACCCTGCTCGAATGGGCTGATATGCATGTTGTGGATGAAAATCTCGCCATTGCGAATCGTTGCAAATGCATCGCTAATGTTAGCCCTGCCTTGACGCAATGATTTAATCTCTGTTCCCGTTAAGACAATCCCTGCTTCATAAGTTTCTTCAATGAAGTAATCATGGGAAGCCTTCTTATTCTGGGCGAGCGGACGATCATTGCTCTTATTCTTACCCATGAAGATTCACTCCTTTTCTTATGAAGTCAGCATGATCGCAATCCCAACTTCTAAAGGTGAATCCCTTCAAAAGACAAGGAAACAACGGACTCCTAATGGTATCAGGAGTCCATTGTAACAAGTTTATAATTGGAAATCAAGCTCTGCTGCCGGGATTTTCCTGCTCCCTTGCAGCAATCTACTGCCGCTTGCTTTTTTTGCGGACGAAGGCTGCCATACTGGTGCCGCTGCCCTTCTTCTTGTGCTTTGGCTTCGCAGCACCCTGGCTCTGCCCTTCTCCCGCACCGCTCCTTCTGCTGCGCGGAGCGTCGCCAGCGGCGTCTTCGCCGCCGCGCTGGGCTTGCCCGCTTATCGGCAAGCCCCACATATCCTTGCGCCCGCCTGAACGGCCGGACGCCCGCTTGCGGCCAGCTTCGCCGTGGCCACTATAACCGCCTCGCGCCCCGCCTTCGGCTATGCGGTCGCTCTGCCGTTCCGGCCCTGCCGGCCTGCCATTTCGGCCGCCGCCGGCCCGGTCGCCTCCGCGCCCGCCGCTGTTGCGGCGCGTCGGCACAGCCTTGCCGCTCTCGCGCAAAGTCTCGGCTGCCGCATCAATCCAATCGCCGCCCTGCTCCGCTTCTGCGCGGCCACGCTTGCGCGGCGGCTGCGCAGCCGTCCACTGCTGCTCCACCTCAGGGCTCGCCCAATTCGCCTGCGCCTGAGCGCCTTCGGCTCCACCAGCGCCACGCTTGCCTCTTTTACGCTGCCCTCCGGCTGCCCCTTGCGCTTCCTCGCCATTCGCTTCGGCTGCCGACCCATTCGAAGCAGGCCACGGTGCGCCATTGTCTTGACGGCCTTTCTTGCCCCTTACGCCGTTACTCGACCAGCCGGCCTCCTTCACATGGCCGCCACGCTTGCCGCCTGATTCACCAGCATTGCCAGGTCCGCCATTTGAGCGTTCTTTAGCCCCTTTGCCAGGCTTTCCTTTGCCTTGACGGCCTCCCTGCTCCTTGCCGCCCTTCGGTCCAAGCTTTCCTTTACCGCCCCTGCCGTTCAAGAACTCTCCGCCGCTGCGGGACTTCGCATTGACCAACTCAAAATCAATCGTATGCTCGTTCATGTTCACCCGGGACACCCGGATTTTCACTTCATCGCCAATCCGGTAAACCTTGGAAGTTCTCTCTCCGACCAAAGCCATATGCAGCTCATGGAAATGATAATAATCGTCATGGAGATCGCTCAGCCTGATCAGGCCCTCCACCGTATTATCCAATTCGACGAAAATACCAAAGCTTGTCACGCTGCTGATGATGCCTTCGAATTCCTCGCCGACCTTGTCCACCATAAATTCACATTTCTTGAGCTGTTCCGTATCCCGTTCCGCATCGACTGCCACCCGCTCCCGCTCGGAAGAATGTTGGGCGATATCCGGCATCCGGGCTTCCAGCCCCTCCTGACGCGCTGCAGGCAGGCTGCCGCCATTCTCCAGCACCTCGCGGATAACGCGGTGGATAACCAAATCCGGGTAGCGCCGAATAGGTGACGTAAAGTGCGAATAGAATTCTGCAGCAAGACCGAAATGTCCCAAGCTTTGCGCATCATATTTCGCCTGCTTCATCGAGCGCAGCATCATCGTCGAGATGACTGTCTCTTCCTTGACTCCGCGAATCTCCTCCAGCAGCGTCTGCAGCGCTCGCGGATGAACCGTATTGGCTTTGCCCCTGACGGTATAGCCGAGATTGGAAGCAAACTGCACAAAGTTCATCAGCTTCTCGGAATTCGGCTCCTCATGAATCCGGTACAGGAAAGGCACACGCAGCCAGTGAAAATGCTCCGCAACCGTTTCGTTGGCCGCCAGCATGAACTCCTCAATGATCTGTTCGGCAACCGAGCGCTCCCGCTTTACGATATCCGTCGGCTTGCCATCCGCATCGACAAGCACCTTGGATTCCTGAAAATCAAAATCGATCGCGCCGCGCTTCATTCGTTGTGAGCGAAGACGCATCGCAAGCTGTTCCATCAGCTTAAACGTATCCGCCAGATCAGCGTAGCGCTCTTTGACTTCCTCATCTTCATCAAGCAAAATTTTGCGCACATTCGTGTACGTCATCCGTTCCTTCGTGCGGATTACGCTCGTGAATACATCATGGCGGACACGCTTCAATGTTTTCGCATCGAACTCCATTTCACAGGACATTGTCAGACGGTCCACCTTCGGATTAAGTGAGCAGATTCCGTTGGACAGCCTGTGCGGCAGCATCGGTATGACCCGATCAACCAGATAAACGCTGCACCCGCGGCGGAATGCTTCCTGGTCCAGCGCAGATTTCTCCCGCACATAATAACTGACATCGGCAATATGTACTCCGAGCAAATAATTTCCGTTCTCCAAAAGCTCTACGTTGACCGCATCGTCAAGGTCTTTTGCATCCTCACCATCAATCGTGACAATCACTTTATCCCGAAGATCGCGGCGTCCCTGCTGAATAATTTCCTCTTCTGTAATCGAATCCGGAGCTGCTTCGGACTCCGCTATGACCTCATCCGGAAACCCTTCCGGCAACTGATGCTTGCGGATAATTGAAAGAATATCAATGCCCGGATCATCTTTGTGACCCAGCACTTCGATAATTTCGCCCTCTGCCGCCGATCTGCCCTCAGGGTAGGAGACTATGCGCACGACTACCTTCTGACCGCTTACGGCGCCCTGGAACCCCTCTTTCGGGATGAAGATATCCCGATTAATCCGTTTATCATCCGCAAGTACAAAACCGTACGTTTCATGGCTGTCAAAGGTGCCTACAACCTGGGTCACCGCACGAGTAACAACCCGTACGACTTCGCCTTCCATCCGCCCCCCATTCTGGCTTTGGGCAGTAATTCGCACAAGCACTGTATCACCGTTCATTGCGCTCTTCAAATCATTTGCATGAATATATACATCCGGCTGCGTCTTATCATCCGGAATTAGAAAAGCAAAGCCCTTCGCATGAGCCTGAATCCGTCCCCGCACCAAATTCATACGCTCCGGCACGCCATAACGGTCATTGCGGGTACGCAATATTTGGCCAGATTCCTCAAGCTGATTTAGCAGCTTCAAAAAAGCCTTGAACTCCTCGGCATTCTCCGTTCCCCAATGCTGCTCAAGCTCCTGATAGGTCATCGGCTTATAAGCAGTTTCCCGCATAAAGTCAAGCAATTCCTGTTCTGTCACCATAATTTCTCATCTCACCAGCCTGCCCTGTATATTAAGTCATTGCATACCAATTACAGCTATATGTTTGTTGCATCTATCCGTAAGTATATACAAAAACCTGGCCTGTCATCCGTTCTCAACAACGGGTGCTGCTCAGGTAGTCCTTTACGCCTGCATATCAAATAAGCGGTTTCAACATTGAGCACTGCAAACCGCCTTTCCTCCTATTTCACGCCATCGCTCAACTTTGAAACAAAAAAAGCGGGGGATTCCCCGCTTTTCGCTTGTTATTCTGTACGTTAAGAACTCTTGACCAAATACGCTACAGTCAACGACAATAGGAAAAAACCGACAGCCAGCACAACGGTTAAACGCTGCAAAAACAGATCCAGACCGCGAGCTTTTTGTTTTCCGAACAAATGCTCTGCTCCGCCTGAGATTGCTCCGGACAACCCGGCGCTTTTCCCTTTTTGCAAAAGAACAGCCGCAATCAGTCCCAGCGAAAAAATAACCAGTATAATCTTCAATGCAACCACAGTTCCACCTCCTGCTTCAGGAGCTATAAAGCTAACCCAAGCCATATCAAAACATACTATTGGTAGTTTATCATAGATATGAGCCTAATGGCAATTCCAAAATTCGGTTCATATCAGCTTCGTGTTATTTTTTCTAAGCCAGCCCTCGATTTTTGAAATATAACAGACTAAGCTCAGCGCTTTCTATCGGAGAAGCCCCAAATTGCTCCTGTGTCACAATATAATACTCGACTCCAGCTGAAGCCGCTTCCTTGAATGCCCGATCAAAACCTACAATTCCGTTTCCGATTTCCGTATCTTTGCGTTGCCGGCCCAAATCCCGGAAATGAATTAACGGCACTCGTCCCGAATATGTCCGAATGAGTTCGTCTGGGCTTTTTCCTGCCATATATACCCATCCCAGATCCAACTCCAGAAAGAGCAGCTCCCGCGGGATTCTTTGCATCAAATAGTCCAGCACTGTTCGACCGTTAACCAGGATCAAATCACTCACATGGTTATGATATCCGAATTGCAGGCCGGCCGCATTCACTTGCAGCGCAGCTTTTTCAATGATGGAAATCAGATGGTTCACATCGTCTATATCGGGATTTTCCTGCAGCGGCGCCCAAGGCGTTATTATCCGCGGAATACCCAGTTGCTGAGCATAATCAATTTCCCTGGCCAATTCCTTACCCATGTTTTTGAGGTCCTGCCAATTGATGCTGTAATGGCTTGCGATTGCCTCCAGTCCGCATTCAGTCAACACCTTTTGGATTTCACTAACTTTAGCACCGAAATACCCTGTAAACTCTACAGCCGGATAGCCCATTTCTCCCGCCCTTTTTATCGTTCCCAAAATGTCCTTTTGCGCATAATCACGCAGCATGGCAAGATGCAGCGCTACCTTTGCCATCACAACATGCCCCCTGATCGATATTTTGCTTGGCATTAGTATAGGACAAAGGGAGAAGGTCCATTCAGGCAAAGCGCAAACGACTTTGCCACCTCACGGCAGACACCCTTGCTCTTGGCTAACGGTAGGCGTTCGCCAGCCCCTGTTCGGGACTTTCACCCTAGAGATGACGCCCATGCCGGGCGCACCGTAAAAAAAATCCCCGCGCCTAGTGGGCGCAGGGATACTTGCCAGTCTGTTAGTCAGACTTATTTTTTAAAGTTTTTCAGGTTGTAGAATGCTGCTTTTCCGCCGTAGATTGCAGTGGAGCCCAATTGATCTTCGATGCGAAGCAATTGGTTGTATTTTGCAACACGGTCTGTACGGGAAGGAGCACCTGTTTTAATTTGGCCAGCGTTAGTTGCAACCGCGATATCAGCGATTGTGCTGTCTTCGCTCTCACCGGAACGGTGGGAGATAACAGCTGTGTAGCCAGCGCGTTTTGCCATTTCGATGGCATCAAATGTTTCAGTCAAAGTACCGATTTGGTTTACTTTAACCAGAATGGAGTTACCTACGCCCTGCTCGATACCGCTGGACAGGCGCTCAGTGTTTGTAACGAACAGGTCGTCACCAACGAGTTGAACTTTGTCGCCCAGTTTCTCAGTGAGCAATTTCCAACCTTCCCAGTCGTCTTCGGAACAACCGTCTTCGATCGAAATGATTGGGTATTTGTCTACCAGGGAAGCCAGGTAGTCTACGAACTCAGCCGAAGTGAAGGAACGGCCTTCGCCTTCCAGATGGTATTTGCCGTCTTTGAAGAACTCAGTGGATGCAACATCCATACCCAGGAATACATCAACGCCTGGCTTGTAGCCAGCTTTTTCGATAGCAGCGATGATTGTCGTGATTGCTTCTTCGTTGGAGCTCAGGTTAGGAGCGAATCCGCCCTCGTCACCTACTGCAGTGTTCAGGCCTTTGTCTTTCAGAACTGCTTTCAGGCTGTGGAAAATTTCTGCGCCGATACGCAGCGCTTCTTTGAAGCTTTCAGCACCTACAGGCAGAACCATGAACTCTTGAACATCAATGTTGTTGTCAGCATGCTCGCCGCCGTTTACGATGTTCATCATTGGTACTGGCAAAGTTTTGGAGTTGAAGCCGCCCAAGTACGTGTATAGAGGCACATCCAGAGCATCAGCAGCAGCACGAGCAACTGCCATAGAAACAGCCAGAATTGCGTTAGCACCCAGTTTGCCTTTGTTGTGTGTACCGTCGATTTCGATCATTTTGCGGTCGATTGCCACTTGATCCAGTGCATCCAGACCGATGATTTCAGGAGCAATGGATACATTTACGTTCTCAACAGCTTTCAGAACGCCTTTACCCAGGTAACGGCCTTTGTCGCCATCACGAAGCTCAACAGCCTCGTATGCGCCAGTGGACGCGCCGGATGGCACGATTGCACGGCCTTTGCCGCCGGATTCAAGCGTAACTTCTACTTCTACAGTCGGGTTACCACGGGAGTCAAGCACTTCGCGTGCATACACATCAGCAATGATAGACATGAAAAAAACACTCCTTTTATTAAGTTTAATTGATTTAGTAAGTTACTTGGAGATCAAGGACTTGCCGGTCATTTCTACGGGCTGCGGAAGCTGCATCAGATCCAGAATGGTAGGTGCGATATCCGCCAGAATCCCGCCATCTCGCAGCGTGGCATCCTTGGAGGTGACGATCAACGGAACCGGATTTGTTGTGTGCGCCGTGAATGGACGCTCGTTATCATCCAGTACCAGATCCGCATTGCCATGGTCAGCAGTAATGATGCACACACCGCCCTTGGCCAAAACAGCTTCAACCACCTTGCCCATGCATTCATCTGTCGCTTCAACCGCTTTGATCGTCGGCTCCAGCATGCCGGAGTGACCTACCATGTCAGGGTTCGCGAAGTTCAGAATGATCGCATCATGCTTGTCTGCTTCGATTTCCTTCACAGCCGCCTCAGCAACCTCATACGCGCTCATCTCAGGCTTCAAGTCATACGTTGCAACCTTAGGCGAATTAATGAGAATACGAGTCTCTCCAGGAAGCTCAACATCACGTCCGCCGCTAAAGAAGAACGTCACATGAGGATACTTTTCGGTTTCGGCAATACGCAGCTGCTTCTTACCTTGTTGAACGAGAACTTCACCGAGCGTGTTGTCGAGATTTTTGGGCTTGTAAGCGACAAGACCCCCAACAGTCTCGCTGAACAGTGTCAAACATACAAAGTACAAGTTTTTCGGACATTTCTCGCCACGATCGAAACCAGGGAAATCATTGTTCGTGAAAACTTGCGAGAGCTGAATTGCACGGTCAGGCCGGAAGTTGAAGAAGATGACGGCATCTTCGGATTCAACCGTTGTGACCGGCTTGCCGTCTTCACCTACGATGACAGATGGGACGATGAATTCGTCATATACCTTGCTCTCATACGATTGTACAATAGCTTGAATGGGATCGACAAATGCAGGTCCTTCCCCATATACCATTGCACGGTAGGATTTTTCCACACGATCCCAACGCTTGTCACGGTCCATTGCATAGTAGCGGCCATGCACGGTCGCAATTTTGCCTACGCCTGTCTCTTCAATCTTCGCTTGCAGGGACTCCAGGAAGCCCTTTCCGCTATCGAATGCGACATCGCGTCCATCCATAAATGCATGAATGTACACATCATGGAAATCCTGTTTTTTCGCAAGCTCAAGCAAAGCGAACAAATGCGCAATGTGGCTGTGTACGCCTCCGTCAGAGAGCAAGCCGTACAGATGCAGCTTTTTGTTGTTCGCCTTTGCATAATGGATTGCGCCGAGGATGGTCTCGTTTTCGTAGAAATCCCCTTCACGAATCGACTTCGTAATCCGGGTCAGATCCTGATACACGATACGTCCTGCCCCGATATTGAGATGTCCAACTTCGGAGTTGCCCATTTGTCCTTCTGGCAAGCCCACCGCTTCCCCGCAAGCCGTCAGCGTCGTATGTGGGAAGTTAGCCAGATAACGGTCGTAGTTCGGCTTGTTCGCTTGTGCCACAGCATTGCCGTGCACATTATCACGAAGGCCGAAGCCATCCATAATAATTAATGCTACTGGTTTTGGCGCTGTCATCTTACTTTGCCCCCTGAACAAGCTCAATGTAAGAAGCAGGCTCCAGGCTCGCGCCGCCTACCAATGCACCGTCAATGTTCGGTTGTGCCAAATATTCCTTGATGTTGTTCGGCTTCACGCTGCCGCCGTATTGAATGCGAACTGCATCAGCTGTTTCTTGATTATACAAGCCGACAACAACATCACGGATATAAGCAATAACATCCTCAGCATCAGCAGCAGTAGAGGATTTGCCTGTGCCAATCGCCCAGATTGGCTCATACGCAATTACAACTTGTGCCGCCTGCTCGGCAGACAGACCTTGGAAAGCAGCTGTTGTTTGCACGTTGCAAACATTCTTCGTTTGATCCGCTTCGCGCTCTTCCAGCTTTTCGCCGACACAAACGATTGGGGTCAAACCATGCTTGAACGCTGCATGAACTTTTTTATTTACAATTTCATCGGTTTCCGCAAAATAAGCGCGACGTTCGGAGTGACCGATAATCACATACGAAACATTCAAATCCTTCAGCATAATGCCACTAATCTCACCGGTATATGCACCATTGTCTTCAAAATGCAGATTTTGTGCGCCGATGCCAATCTTAGTGCCCTGAGCCGCTTTTGTCAAAGCAGGCAGCGCAATGTAAGGTGCGCAAATGACACTGTCAACGCCCTCTACTTCAGCCTTGCCCTTTACTTCAGCCAGGAAGGCCTCTGCCTCCGAAACTGTTTTGAACATTTTCCAGTTGCCCGCAATAATCGGTTTTCTCACTTACGTACACGTCCTTTCCGTTTTGAGAAGGGTAAGCTCGCAAAAAATGACTCCATGTTCTATCATAGCCTATTTTTCGCGATGAAACGACGTCATTTTCATAAAAGAAAATGCGTCGCTCATTTATTCGAACGAAAAGGCTGCTTTTGACCAAGAGGCCATGTGTCAGCCTGATCATTCAAATCTGACAGATGTTATTTATCGTTAAGAGCTTCTACGCCCGGCAGTTTCTTGCCTTCCATGAACTCCAAGGAAGCGCCGCCGCCTGTGGAGATATGGTCCATTTTATCAGCCAGATGGAACTTCTCAGCAGCAGCAGCAGAGTCACCGCCGCCAATAACCGTATAAGCGGAAGTATCCGCACAAGCTTGAGCTACAGTACGCGTACCATGGGAGAATGGCTCGATCTCGAATACGCCCATAGGTCCGTTCCAAACAACCAGCTTGGAGTTTTTGATTACGTCCGCATACAGCTCGCGAGTTTTCGGTCCGATGTCGATGCCTTCCCAATCAGCAGGAATGGAGTCGATGCCTACTTCGCGAGTATTTGCAGTCGGGCTGAAATCATCCGTTACGATGATATCAACTGGGAGGAGGAAGTTTTTGCCCAGGTCTTTTGCTTTTTGAATAAAGCCAAGAGCCAGGTCCAGCTTCTCGTTGTCCACAAGAGATTTTCCGATTTCGTGGCCTTGCGCTTTGAAGAAGGTGTAGGACAAGCCGCCGCCGATCAGGACATTATCTGCAATTTCAAGCATTTTGTTGATAACGTCAATTTTATCTTTAACCTTGGAGCCGCCTACAATTGCAGTGAACGGACGGTCAGGATTGCTCAGCGCTTTACCCAGAACAGCCAGCTCTTTCTCCACCAGCAGACCGGATACAGCCGGCAGATGGTGAGCGATACCTTCAGTGGAAGCATGTGCACGGTGAGCAGCGCCGAATGCATCATTCACGAACAGGTCCGCCAGTTCCGCAAATTGTTTTGCCAGCTCTGGGTCATTTTTCTCTTCGCCCGCATAGAAACGAACGTTCTCAAGCAGCAGCACATCGCCGTTGTTCAATGCAGCTACTTGTGCTTTAACTGCTTCTCCTACAGCTTCATCAGCTTTTGCAACCGATTTGCCGAGCAACTCGGACAGGCGAGCAGCCGCAGCAGTCAAGCGCAGCTCTTCCACAACCTCGCCTTTAGGGCGTCCCATGTGGCTCGCAAGGATGACCTTTGCACCGTTTTCGATCAAATATTGAATCGTTGGCAGTGTTTCACGAATCCGCGTGTCATCTGTAATCGCGCCATTTTCAACCGGTACATTGAAGTCTACGCGTACAAATACGCGTTTTCCGCTAACTTCAACGTCTCTTACACTTTTCTTGTTCATTTGCAAAAACCTCCTTGAGTTATGGGGTGTAGAAGGCTGACTAGCTTAAATCATGACAGTGTCCCGGATTTGCTGACAAATCCGGGACAAGTAGGTGATCACCCGCCCGCTTCAGCTAAGACAGATGCGTCACATATATAAGTTCTTACAGACCTTTGGAAGCGATGTAAGCAGCAAGGTCAACTACACGGTTGGAGTAGCCCCACTCGTTGTCGTACCAGGAAACAACTTTAACCATGTTGCCTTCAACTACCATTGTGGACAGAGCGTCAACAGTGGAGGAAGCTGGATCGCCGTTGTAGTCGCTGGATACAAGCGGCTCTTCGGAGTAGTTCAGGATGCCTTTCAAAGGACCTTCAGCAGCAGCTTTCAGAGCAGCGTTAACTTGATCAACAGTAACGTCTACTTTCAGCTCAGCAACCAGGTCAGTTACGGATACGTTAGGTGTAGGAACACGCATAGCCATACCGTTCAGTTTACCTTTCAGCTCTGGCAGAACCAGGGATACTGCTTTAGCTGCGCCAGTGGAAGAAGGAATGATATTCTCAGCAGCTGCGCGAGCACGACGCAGGTCTTTGTGAGGAACGTCAAGCACGGATTGGTCGTTCGTGTAAGAGTGAACAGTTGTCATCATACCTTTAACGATTCCGAAGCTGTCGTTCAACACTTTAGCGAATGGCGCCAGACAGTTTGTTGTACAGGAAGCATTGGAGATGATCGTGTGTGCAGCAGGATCGTATTTGTCCTCGTTAACACCGATAACAACAGTGATATCTTCGTTAGTAGCAGGAGCGGAGATGATAACTTTTTTAGCTCCGCCTTTCAAGTGAAGCTCAGCTTTTTCTTTAGCTGTGAAGATACCAGTGGATTCAACAACGATTTCTGCGCCAACGGAAGCCCAAGGGAGGTTTCCAGGATCGCGCTCAGCGAATACTTTAATTTCTACGCCGTTAACAACCAATGCGCCTTCTTTAGCTTCAACAGTGGCATCCAGAACGCCATGAGTGGTGTCATATTTCAACAGGTGTGCCAGTGTGTTTGTGTCTGTCAGATCGTTTACTGCAACAATTTCAACATTCGGATTGTTCAGCGCTGCGCGAAATACGTTACGCCCGATACGACCAAAACCATTAATACCCACTTTAACCATTGTGTTTTCCTCCTAGAATTGGGTTTTGAAAATCATTTATCTCAACACAGGCGGTGCCAACGCTTCCTGTACCGCTGGTGTGATGATTGCATTTTAAATCTTACGAATTATAACTGGTAATTGGCGATCATCTCTTTCGCAGCCGCTTCGTCTGTAACGAGAATATCGTTATGTCCAAAGCTCATCACTGCGCCAATCGCTTCACCTTTGCTGCGGCCTCCGGCAACGCCGATTACAACTTCTGCATCCTGAATGTCTTCAAGCCGCAATCCTGCTGTCTGCGTCCGGTGTACAACCGAACCTTCCTTGTTAAAATAAAATCCAAATGCCTCTGCAAGCGCGCCTTCCTCTTTCATAGCGGTGATCATTTCCTCTCTCACCTTGCGGCGACGTGCCATTACCATGGCATCACCGATTCCGTGAAACACTATGCGTGCGCTGCGGATGACCTCAACAATCTCGCGAATGTTCGGTTCCTGCATCAAGGACTGATAGGCTTCTTCACCCAGATGATCAGGCACATGCAGCAATCGGTATTGCGCGCCGACCCGCTTGGCCATGGTCGAAACAATGGTATTCGCCTGATAATCCACACTCTCGCCCAAGCCGCCTCGTGCGGGTACGAATTTCACACCCCTAAGCGGAACCTGGGAATGAAGCTGATCTGCCGCTAGCGCCAGCGTCGTACCGCCAGTGACCGCGATAATATCATTCCCGGACATGGCCTTCTTGAGCGCCTCGGAAGCGACTCTCCCGAGCTCCTTCTTCGTATGCAGCGAAGTCTCAGAATCTCCTGCTACTACCCACACCTGCTTCAGGTTGAAGTACCGTCGCAGCTTATCCTCCAATTCGGATAAGTCGAACAGTCCCTTCAGCTCAGGTTCAAGCTCCTCCAGCAGCCGAATGCCAGCTTCGCTGATTTGCATACCGGAAGTATGAATTTCAAGCAGACCCTGTGATTTCAAAAAATCCGTCTCAGCTCTGAGCACCCGTTCCGACATTGACAGTGAAGCAGCCAGCGCCCTGCGTCCAATCAGGTTCGAGTGTCTGACCTGCTGGAGAATGGTGTAGCGTTTCTTCATAATCTCCATGACGTCAGGCATGAGCCGTTTCTGCAGTTCAATACTGTTGCGCATTAGGCAGTTCACTCCTGTAGTCCGGTTTAACGGACAGACTGCTATGACAGTTTTTTAACAACACCTGGACAATTTACGTCCCGGCATTGCACTTTTAAGTCCCGCTGCTATTGTATCGAATTTTAGCGCAAAGTGCAACCATGCTTTTCATCCTGCATGAACTTGGCATTAGAGGTCCGTTCACCCCAGTATTAGTCCCATTACCCCTTTTCGGCTCCGCTGAAAATCTCTGCAACATTGCCCTTTGTCCAATCTTCCCTATCACCCCACCGCAAGCTTGACAGGTTCCTGGGCAAGCAACTGTCCTTCCCTTGTTTCCCCCGAAAATAGGAGGCGGTTTTTGTTCCGCAGTGAAAGGTTGGAGCCGGAGAAGCGGAGCGTTCGCCTTTGATTCCCTGATTTTATCGCTTACTCAAATTCATTCGGAAAATCAGGGATCAACAGCGATCGGAGGCCCAACCTTTCACGGAGGAACAACCCGCCCTGAACTATTTTCCCTCATTCCCTTGCCTTTTCCCCAAAATTCCCGTATAATAACTCTCGTTGCACTTAATTTATGCGCCCGTGGTCCAATGGATATGACGTAGGCCTCCGGAGCCTGAGATCGAGGTTCGATTCCTCGCGGGCGCGCCATTATGAATACATGATCCTGACTTGATGGTCAGGTTTTTTTATTTCTAATGTTTGACTATCTTTGACTTTTGTTTTGGAATCCGTTATGATGTTTCTACATCCTTTAATTTTTGAATGGAGGCGTGTCCAGATGGATATGAATTTTGTACCAATGGTCATTGAACAAAGCAACCGCGGAGAGCGCGCCTATGATATTTACTCCCGTCTTCTTAAAGACCGGATTATATTTCTGGGAAGCGGCGTGAACGACGTAGTAGCCAACTCGATTATTGCCCAACTGCTCTTTCTCGCAGCAGATGATCCTGAGAAAGACATCAGCTTGTACATTAACAGCCCGGGCGGCTCGATTACAGCCGGTATGGCAATCTATGACACGATGCAATTCATCAAGCCGGATGTATCGACAATTTGTGTAGGTATGGCAGCTTCGATGGGAGCTTTCCTGCTTACAGCAGGCGCTAAAGGCAAACGCTTTGCGCTTCCTAACAGTGAAGTTATGATCCATCAGCCGCTTGGCGGAGCTGAAGGTCAGGCCAGCGATATCGAGATTCGCGCAAGACGAATCCTGAAGATGCGCGACAAGCTCAATCACATTCTCGCAGAGCGTAGCGGACAGCCGCTGAGCCGAATCGAGAAGGATACCGACCGCGATTATTTCATGAGCGCCGCTGAAGCGCAAGAATATGGTCTGGTTGATAAAGTTATCGAGAAAATTTAAAGCGAACGCGAACGGAAAAGAAAGCTGCCGCTTGTCAGCAGCTCCATCTCCATAATTACGTCATAAAGGCCTGACTACGCCTGATGCGCAGTCAGGCCTTTATCATATTTATAAATGAATGTCAATAAAAATTCGATGCATTGAATACAAGGAGACGCTTTACCCATTTCATGGTAAGATGAAAAAAACGAAGAACTTCCCATATTCATACATCTCTAGGATTGTTTTTGAAACCTTGTATAATGGAGTTGCGTCTTATGAAAATTTCGAATCCCTTTTTATCAATGCGTAATTTCATCAAATCCAATGAGACTCATCGCAAACATGTACAGCGTTCTATGATTGAAAGACCCATTAGTTCCAATGCCCATGCTTATGCAGCTACGGAGCCATTCTATGGAGAATATCAGGATAAGACGCTTCTGCTAAAACCACTTAATGATGAGCATCTGCTGGAAGTATACCGCGAGGCTAAAGCGATGCGCTTATCTGATGATTTTATACGCCTCATTGAAAATGCTCTCGAACAGCGCAAAATTTCATTAACCGAAGTTGGCAATGTCTAAGCTGAACATTTCGCTACTCTAGACGGCAAATGGCCGTGACGTATCCTATACGTCACGGCCATTTGCCGTCTAGAGCTTTAAAAGACAACCATTTGTCTATTGCAATTCCTATTGCAATTCAACCGATGTCCACGCTTCTATCGCCTCATGCTTATCCGTTTAAAGCTGCACATTCAGAAAAACCCTCGTCCTTACAGACAGGGTTTCCCTCCACTTTTCGTATGTCAGAAGCGCTCTTACTGATTCTCAAGCTCTTCCTTGCTTACAAGGTTGACTAAAGCGGTTACAGCTTGTTCTGCGTCCGAACCTTCTGCACTTATGTGCACTTCAGTGCCCGAGCTGATTGCCAAGCTCATAATCCCCATAATGGATTTGGCATTCACTTTTTTGTCGTCCTTCTCCACGAACACTTCGGAAGAAAATTTATTCGCTTCTTGTACAAAAAGTGCCGCCGGCCTTGCATGGAGACCTGTCTTCAAACGAACGACCACAGGATGCCTTGTCATGGAAACCATACCCCCAATACCATATTTCAGTTTAACTATTATTTGCAAAGATCATCAATAAAATCATGATCTCTTCTAAAATATAAGAAATGATAAACGATTGTGACATGAACATTCTTATATTTCCAGGCGCAATCCGACTGCTTCTGGCGAACAGCTCGAGTCACCCGGATGCTTGCATTATTATAACATTATACCACTGAGAGCACTAAGTTGAAAAGTTATCCGTTCCTTATTTTCTCAGCGAGCTCATCCAGCTTCCGCAGCCGATGATTGACACCTGACTTACTAACTTTAACTTTAAGCAAATCGCCAACTTCCTTAAGATTCATATCTGGATGCTGGAGACGAACTTCCGCCACTTCCTTTAGCTTTTCCGGCAAATTCTCAAGACCATATTCCTTTTGAATCAGCTTGATATTGTCTATCTGCCGCACTGCGGCGCCGATCGTCTTGTTCAGATTCGCTGTCTCACAGTTGACAATACGATTCACGGAATTACGCATATCACGCATAATTCGGACATCCTCAAATTTAAACAGTGCCTGATGAGCACCGATTATATTCAGAAATTCAATAATTTTCTCGCCTTCCTTGATGTAAAAAATGAATCCCTTCTTCCGTTCAATGCATCTTGCATTCAAATGAAAGGAATTGGCGAGTTGCACCATGGCATGGCACTGCTCTTCGTACATTGAAGCAATCTCCAGATGATACGATGAACCTTCGGGGTTATTGACAGAACCAGCTGCCAGGAAAGCCCCGCGCAGGTATGATCTTTTGCAGCATGATTTACGAATAATTTCCGAATCAATACCATCATTGAAAATAAAGCCCTCAGATACAATTCGAAGCTCGGACAGGACCTCCTGAGCCTTGAGGGGCATCCTGACGATATACACATTATTCTTCTTCAAACGCATTTTCTTGCGGACAAGCAGCTCCGTATGGACGGAGAACAGCTTCTTGGTCAAAGAATATATTCTTCTGGCAATCGCCGCATTTTCTGTAGAAACATCAAGAATTACTTTTCGGTTCGAAAGATTGACAGAACCATTCATTCGTATAAGTGCCGCCAACTCCGCCTTCTCGCAGCAGGAATCTGCTTCAATTAATGTCAGTTCCTTTTTAGTTTGGGCCGCAAAAGACAAAGGGCTCACCTCTTTCGTAACATCCAGCTCTCTACAAGCTGATAAATATGATGGCTCAGACGTGCCGCATCATGTCTCAGATAGGTGCGGAATAGCACCAGCTTATCGGCAATGACCTGATACCCCCGCCGCTTGACTTCCTCAAGGTCGAGATGCACAGCTTTAGCTCCCTCTTCGGCATATTTGCTCTGCACCTGAGGAGGAATTTCCCCATCGTTTACGATAACATAATCAAATAAATGATGCCCCACATGAGCATGAATCGCCTCTAGATGGTCGCTGACCGAATAATTGTCCGTCTCCCCAGGCTGAGTCATCACATTGCATACAAATATTTTAACCGCGTCAGAATCCATAATCGCCTGTGCAAGTTTCGGCACGAGCAGATTGGGGATAATGCTCGTATACAAACTCCCTGGACCTATCAGGATTGCATCGGCGTTCTGTAGCGCTTCTAACGCCTCATCCAGCGGCTCTACCTGCTCGGGTTCAATCATGACCCGTTTAATCTGATTCCGAGCTTTGGGAATCATGGATTCGCCTGTAACGATCGTCCCGTCTGCCATCTCTGCTCGCAGTACAATGGATTGCCCCGCCGCCGGAAGCACGCGCCCTCTGACGGCCAGTACACGGCTAAGCTCACGAATCCCCGTTACGAAGTCTCCTGAAATATCCGTCATCGCCGCCAACATGAGGTTGCCCAAACTGTGCCCCGCTAATCCATTGCCATGATTAAACCGATAATTTAACATATCCGCAAGCAGCGGTTCTACATCTGCAAGAGCTGTCAGCACGTTCCGGATATCTCCAGGTGGCGGCATGTGAAGCTCATTGCGTAAAATGCCTGAACTGCCCCCGTCATCGGCAACCGTCACGATGGCTGTTATGTCCAGCGGCTTCTCTTTCAAGCCGCGCAGCATAACCGATAGTCCTGTACCGCCGCCGATGACAACAATACGCGGCTGTTTCTTTTTCTTAAGCTGATTCAATGCTTCACCCCGCTAGTGGCGGTCACGCTCGGCATCGCGATGGCTGACACGCACGATTTCCGTTTCGCTGCTCCCCAGCATTCGTCCTAAGTATTCCGCAGTCGCTACTGAACGGTGCTTGCCGCCTGTGCAGCCGATGCCGACTACAACCTGACTTTTACCCTCTTTTTTATAAAGAGGAATAAGAAAATTAAGCATATCCAGCAGCTTACTCATAAATTCTTGTGTTTCCGGCCATTTCATTACATATTCATATACTTCTGGATGTTGACCGGTATTTGGCCTCAGATGCTCCACATAATGCGGATTCGGCAAAAAACGCACATCATAGATCAAATCCGCATCAATCGGCATACCGTATTTGAATCCGAAGGAGATCACATTAACGGAGATCGTATTTTTCTCCAGATTGGAAAAACGCGATACAATCCGTTCCTTCAACTGAGCGGGCTTAATGTTGCTGGTATCAATGACCTGAGTAGCCCAGCCCTTCAAATCCTCCAACAGCCGTCGCTCTAGTGCAATGCCTTCCAGCGGCATCCCATCCGGCGCAAGCGGATGTCGCCGTCTCGTTTCCTTATACCGCTGAACAAGCACGCTGTCGGTCGCATCCAAAAATAAAATTTCACACTGAATCGTATAATGATCCTGAATATAGCTGAGTGATTCGGACAGAGCCGTGAAAAACTCCCGGCCCCGCAAATCGATGACAAGTGCTACTTTCCCAATCTTCCCTTTGGATTGTTCAATTAGTTCCGCAAATTTTGGGATGAGCACCGGGGGAAGATTGTCAACGCAGAAAAAACCCAAGTCCTCCAGACTTTGCACTGCAATCGTTTTTCCTGCACCTGACATACCGGTAATAATGATTAGCTTCGCCATTGCTGCTGTATTGGTCGTCATGTTCATCCCTCCTTGCTGAGGAAAGCGCCAAGGCCAATCAAAACGGCGCCAGAAGTATTGAAATTAACCGCGGATGATCAGGCCTGCAGCACCGACAATACCAGCGTTGTTGCCAAGCGTCGCAGGTACGATCTCCACGCCCTCCTGCGATGGGTCCGGTGTAAGTTTAACAAATGCCTCGCGAATTTGTTCGAACAGATACTCTCCCGCCTTCGATACGCCGCCCCCGATAATGAACCGCTGCGGATTCAGGATAACGGATACGACCGACAACGATTTCCCCAGGTAGTAAGCAGCGCGGTTGACAATACGAATCGCCACCTCATCTCCTGCTTTTGCCGCGTCCACAACATCCTTGGCCATGATATTGTCAACCAAGGAGAGAGTGGTTCTGTCCCCGCGCGCCACCGCATCGTTAGCCATGCGAATAATACCAGTTGCGGAGGAGACGGTTTCCAGACATCCCATCTTGCCGCAGCCGCATTGAATAGCTTCCAGGTCCGGTACGATTTGGATATGTCCAAGTTCTCCCGCTTTGCTTGCGTAGCCCTCAACAATCTTGCCGTCAATAATAATACCGCCGCCGACTCCTGTACCGAGCGTGTACATGACACAGTGCCCTACACCCTTGCCGGCTCCGGCCCACGCTTCGCCCAATGCTGCAACATTGGCATCATTATTGATTTTAACCGTTTTCCCCAGCTTCTCTTCCAAAATCGACTTCAGCGGAACATTCCGTAGCGATAAATTTCCAGAAAAGGCTACGATTCCATTAGGAATATCCAGGAATCCGGCAATGCCAATTCCTACACCCTCCACCTGCTCCCATGCAAAAGGAGATTCATCTACAATATGACGTGAGTATGCAGCAATGTTGTTAATAATTGCATCTGTACCCTTGCTCGTTTCGGTTGGTCCCTCATACGTATGAAGCAACTCGCCGCTCTGATTACAAATGCCAACTTTAATTGCGGTTCCTCCGATATCTACTCCTACGTAAATCTTTTCAGACATGACAATGGCCACCTCAATAAAATAGTTTACTGCTTCTGTACCAACTATAAGCCAACATACCCCTCTGGTCAAGAACAACACATTTTACGGCTTTTTCTCGTTCAATTAAAGGAATGCTCGTTTTCCCTGTCCTCTTCAAAACGAATTTCAAGCTCTTTCGCCCCAACTGCGGAGCTGCCGTTCCATAGACGAAATTACATCCCATCCACAAAGGAACATCATTTTCACAGCTTTTTTCGGAATTTAAGAGAGCTGCTCTTGCATAAAAAGGCGTGCTTGCACCCGTTCGCAAACACGCCCTGTCTTCTCATGATGAATTTACAACGACTGGCTCCAGTCATGAACGACATGACCGTCCAGGAATTTCTCGCAATCCAGCGCAGCCATACAGCCGCTGCCCGCAGCCGTAATGGCCTGGCGGTATTTCTGATCTTGCACATCTCCGCAAGCGAAGATGCCAGGGATATTCGTCTCCGACGTTCCTGGCTTCACCAGAATATATCCTGTCTCATCTGTATCGATTTGACCGCCAAGGAATTTTGTATTTGGTGTATGACCGATTGCGACAAACAGTCCGTCTGTCTCAATAACCTCTTCCTCGCCGGTCACGTTATCCGTAACTTTAAGTCCTGTAACTCCCTTGTCGCCTGCAATAACTTCAAGAGGCGTCTTGTTCAGACTCCACTTGATTTTCTCATTCTCTTGGGCGCGGTCCTGCATAATTTTGGAGGCACGCAATTCCTCCCTGCGATGTACAAGCACCACTTCGCTTGCAAAACGCGTCAAGAAGTTTGCCTCCTCCATTGCCGAATCGCCGCCGCCGACAACGACAATCTTTTTACCACGGAAAAAGAAACCGTCACAGGTTGCGCAAGTACTGACACCGCGTCCGATATTGTCCTTTTCGCCTGGAATGCCCAAATATTTCGCCGATGCTCCGGTAGAGATGATCAACGTCTCTGCTGTCAGTTCGCCCTGTCCCTCCACCTGAAGCTTGAACGGGCGTTGGGATGTGTCAACGGAATTAACCCAGCCGGTTTTGAATTCGGCCCCGAAGCGCTCTGCTTGTTTACGCATATTCGCCATCAGTTCAGGTCCCATGATGCCGTCGGGAAAACCAGGGAAGTTCTCTACTTCTGTAGTCGTCGTAAGCTGTCCGCCCGGTTCCGGCCCCTCAATAACGAGCGGGTTCAGATTGGCCCGAGCCAAATAAATGGCCGCAGTCAGACCAGCCGGTCCTGTGCCGATAATAATAGATTTATACATCCTTCATTACCTCCCTTGCACACTTTGCAATGTTATCTGTTATTTTCAGTCGTTTGAAAATTCTCCGAATTGCGGAAAAACCGTCTTCATCTTTTCTTTGATGCCGCAGGCCTCGTCAATCATTCTGGCATATTTGCTAACCGTTGATATGGATACCTGATAGCGCATGGATACTTCGTGATAGGAAGTTTCCCTCCTGTGCATCTTTGCCGTCAAGTATTCCAAAGCAGCAGACCAGCCCTCCACCTTATTTATCTTGGGAGTGGCGGGATACACGCGAGTCAAATATTCCACCCATAGCGTCAGCAGATCATGCTGTTGAACCAGATCATACTGCTTGCCCATCCGAGCCAAAGCAGCCTCAAGCACTTCCTGCCATTTTTCCTCCCAGACCGGAAGTCTGGATGGGATCAGATTAGATTCTACAACCGTCTGCTTGCCTTCGAGTACAGCGTCTAACGGATCGTGGACACCGATTGATCTCAGAACGAAAATGGCGATCCGCTTCAAGTAGTCATCCTCGTCAGGCTCCAGCACAAATTCACGGAGCGCATCCTTGACTTCATCATCCGCAATCATCCCTAACGCCTGAATCACTTGAAGCTTCGTCTGCCTATCCCCATGGCGCAGCGCCCAGAAAAATGAAGAGCGCACCAATGGGTCGCGCTTCAGATGATCCGGCAGCCCGCTGGAGGATTTCTCCCACAGCCTGAATTGCTCTTCAAACGGCAAGTGATAGTGGTAACTGCTCGGCGGCGGCTCTTCACCGCTGCGAACCCGTTCCAACTGATCCAGATAATATTTAGGAATATCCGATCCCGGATCGAGCTTGGCTGTCTGTCTCCACAAGCGCTCGGCTTCCTGCAACCTGCCCAAATTACTGGCCGCAATTGCGGTATAATGGTGGAGGCACGGGTCCTGCTGCAAAGAAAGGTCCTTCAGCAACCTGACAAAATGGCGATGGGCCGTTTCATGCTCACCAAGTATGCCCATTGTCGTCGCCAGCTTGAATACATGTTCATGATGGAACGGATAGGTTTTCTTCAATAGTTCGATAAGGGGGGCAAGCTGCTCCTGCTGATCTGAATGCTGATAAAAAATCGCCAGATTGCACAGAGCATGCAAATTCCCCGATTCAAGCTTTAACACTTCCTGAATCGTCTCCATCGCCTTATCAAAAAGCCCCATATAATAATAGGCAAGCGCTAGGTTATTCCGGGCCGCCAGAAAATCATTGTATTTTTCGACAATGCCCTCCAGAACCCGAACAGCCTCGACAAACTTCCCCTCTTCCAGCAATATCCTGGCCTGGTCATGCTCATACAAGCCTTCGCGCGACTTGATGACCGCCTGCTTAGGCGGCCGCTCCAGCTCATATTGCAAAAGCTCCATCATTTCCTCGGCTTCATCCAGAAATTGTCCTTCTTCATCCTCTTCCAGATAGCGGACAAGTGAGTCCTCCGCTGCCTCATACTGCTCCATATTGGCAAAATTATTCGCCATATAGAAATGGCACTCGGTCATGGACGGATCCAGTTCCTTTACAATCGTGCCTAGTATACGGTTTGACTCCTCATAGTTGCCCATTTCCGACAAGATGCCCGCCATATTGCAATGATTGACCGGATTGTCCGGTTCGTAATCGACGGCCCGGCGGAAATATTTGAGTGCCTTGTCATAATGGAGTCGGTCTAGCGACCGGACCGCACGCTCGAAAAAAAAGGTGGCATCCAGTTGAATGGGAATGACGTTGGATGTTTTGCTCACAGCCGCATGCTTCTTTTCTTTCAACGCAAGGCACCTCCTTATTACGGGCGAATTTGCTTAAGATTATACCACAGTCGGCCAAGGAATACACAAGCGGGAATCTCCCTTTCTTAGGTGTCCCGCGATCTCGCAGAACAGGCAGCAGGGGTCCATCATGCCTGCTGCCTGTCTTGGCTCAACTATTAAATTCCTGCATTTTTGAACAGCGTGCTGATTGAACCGCCCTGCATGATGATGCGTGTCGCTTCAGCCAGCATCGGCGCCACCGACAGTACCTTGAAACGGTCGGAGTGGCTGTCTGGAAGAGCAATTGAATCCGTAACTACAACTTCCTTAATAAAAGGATGGTCCAGGCGCTGCAGCGCAGGACCGGAGAATAGCGGATGCGTCGCGCAGACATAAATGTCTCCTGCCCCGCGCTCCTTCAAACTTTCCACGACATTGACAATCGTCGTTCCCGTATCAATCAGGTCCTCGATAATAATAGCTGTCTGTCCTTGAACATCCCCGATCACGTGGGTAATGACAGACTCGTTATGCGCCGGTCTCTTTTTGATCATAATTGCAAATGGCGAATCGAGATGATTGGCCAGCTTCTCTGCTGTCGACGCCCGGCCTGCGTCAGGAGATACCACAACCGGATTTTCAATATTCTTGGATTTCAGATAGTCACTCAGCAGATCGAGCGCAGTCAGGTGGTCCACTGGAATATTGAAGAAGCCTTGAATAGCTGGCGCGTGCAAGTCAATGGTGATAACACGACTTGCGCCGACTGTTGTCAGTACATCGGCCAGCATTTTTGCCGAGATCGGCTCACGCGGAGCCGCTTTTCGCTCTTGGCGGGCATAACCGTAGTACGGAACAATAACGTTGATCGTCCGCGCGGATGCCCGCTTCGCCGCATCAATCATCACCAGCAGCTCGACAAAAAATTCATTGATCGGATGAGAGAACGACTGGACTAGGAATACATCGCAATTCCGAATTGTCTCTTCATAGTGAACATAAATCTCGCCGCTTTTGAATCTGGATACCTTAATACTGCCGAGTGTCTGTCCGAGTTCCGCACAAATACGTTCGGCCAATTTTGGGTTTGAGGAACCTGAAAAAATACGCAACTTGTCGCTAAACATGATACCCTCCTGAGCTTTTGGAAACAAATTCTTCATGATTCAGCCGTAGTTTGTTCAACATACAAGATTTAAATCACTTCTCGCATATCAACAGTTTTTTTTCGCGCGGCCTTTCGCCGAAGGGCATATTGGGATGACATCTTCGGGGCAGTCGCCTACGCTTGAACTATTAACATTATACATACATTTTGGTATTTTTCAAAAGCCTATCATGGTTCGTTTGCGTTTATTAAACGTCGCAAGCTGAGAAAATCCGACTTCTTTCAACTGCTCGCGCGCCTGATCCAAATATTGCCCAAGTCTCTCAGGCTGGTGGGCATCTGATCCGATTGTAATCGGGATGCCTAATTCCAGGGCGTATTTGAGCATTCGGCGGCTCGGGAACATTTCCTCCGCGGGCATCCGCAATCCCGATGCATTCAGCTCAATAGCCAAATCATGGCGCTTCACCGCTTCAAGCGCAGCATTTTCCAATTCCGTCACATCTTCTTCGGGCTTGAAGCCGAATCGCTTGATGACATCAATATGTCCGATATAATCATACAACCCGGAAGCTGCCGCCTTCTGTACCGCATCATAATAAGTTCGGTATACATCAAGCCGGTTCCGGCCTTCCCAGCCATGCGTCTGACGGAAATCCGTCACATCCCACTCGCCCAGGAAATGAACAGAGCCAATCACATAATCCCACTCGTAGGCGTTAATGATCTGCTCCAGTTCCTTCTCCCAACCTTCAATGTAGTCGGCCTCCAGACCAACCCGGATATCAATGACTCCCTTGTACTTTTCCTTAAGCGCGTAGCATTCCTCCACATAGTGAGGAAGCTCCTCCATCGGCATCGCCATCTCCGGGTAATAGGCAGCAGGATCCACATGGACAAGAGGGATGTGATCAGACAGGCCGATCTGGCCAAGCCCAATCTCAATCCCTCTCTTCACGTAATCCTCAAGGCTGCCGACCGCATGACCACAGCGGGCATGATGCGTGTGATAATCAATCAGCATTCGGCAACCTCTCTATCTCATTTTATTTGTAGTTGGCTTATTATGGCGCGCGCCCAATTCCCGCATCACATCATCAAGCGGCAACCCGCGTTCCCGCAGCAGCACCATCAAGTGGAAAATCAGATCGCTGACTTCGCTTCGCAACTCGTCATTGTCCTGATTTTTCGACGCGATAATAACCTCCGCCGACTCTTCGCCAACCTTCTTCAAAATTTTGTCCACGCCTTTTTCAAATAAATAGGTCGTGTAGGCTCCGCTCGGACGCTCCGCATACCGCTCTGCAATTGTCGCTTCCAACTGATTCAGCATGGCAAAACGATCCCCGGCTTCTCTTGGATCATCCGTAGCCCCTTCCACCGGAATGTCGTTGTAAAAGCAGCTATAGCGTCCGGTGTGGCATGCCGCGCCCTGCTGTTCAACACGGACCAGCAGCGTGTCTCCGTCACAGTCATATTTGATCGAGCGGATTTTCTGGATATGCCCCGAGGTCGCGCCTTTATGCCATAACTCCTGTCTGGAACGGCTCCAGAACCAGGTCTCCCCGCTCTCAACTGATTTTTGCAGCGATTCCCGGCTCATATATGCCATCATTAACACTTCCTTGCTCACCGCATCCTGAACAATCGCCGGAACCAGTCCGTCACGGTCCCATTTTACCGCATCCAGGCTAAATGCCTGTTCTGTCATCGCACCTCGACTCCCCTCATCCGCAAATCCTGTTTCACATCTCCGATTGTCATTTCCTTGTAGTGGAAAATCGTGGCCGCCAGCCCCGCATCCGCATGGCCATTTTCGAATATTTCATGAAAATGCTCCACCTTCCCTGCACCGCCCGAGGCAATCACAGGAATCCGAACAAAGTCCGATACGGCTCGTGTCAGCTTTACATCGAAGCCATCCTTCGTTCCATCGGCATCCATGCTGGTCAAGAGCAGCTCGCCTGCGCCCAGCCGCTCCGCTTCCTTCACCCATTCCAGTGCGCGGATACCTGTGGCGCTCCGCCCCCCGTGCGTATAGACTTCCCATTCGCCCCATTCTGGGTTGAACTTGGCATCAATGGCAACTACGATGCATTGGGAGCCAAATACGCGCGCGCCGTCCGAAATAAGGGAGGGATTTTTTACAGCAGCTGTATTTATGCCAATCTTGTCCGCACCTGCCCGAAGCAGACGCTTCATATCATCGACATGTGAGATGCCGCCGCCCACCGTGAACGGAATTGTAACTTCCTCTGCCGTCCTCCGCACCACATCGACCATCGTCGCCCGGCCTTCATGGGAAGCGGAAATATCGAGAAAAACCAGCTCATCCGCCCCTTCACGGTCATAGGTTGCGGCAAGCTCCACCGGATCACCGGCATCGCGGAGATTGACGAAATTGACTCCCTTAACGACTCGACCGTCTTTCACATCCAG
Organism: Paenibacillus roseus; assembly: GCF_016424485.1. Taxonomy (GTDB): domain Bacteria; phylum Bacillota; class Bacilli; order Paenibacillales; family Paenibacillaceae; genus Paenibacillus_D; species Paenibacillus_D roseus. Next base: position 11,830 of record NZ_JAELUP010000014.1, on the reverse strand, counting down.
ACAAGGTACTATTCGTTTGGCTAACATGATACCCTCCTCCTTTGCTGCCTTAGCTCTGCTGCAGTTGACTTCCTGCGATCCGGCTTTTCCCCGAAGCCAGCGCAAGAAAGTTGCCGAGCAGTTGCATACCGAGGTCCCCGCTTTTCTCCGGATGGAATTGCATGCCCAGTACATTCCCCTTGCCTACGATCGCCGTCACGTCCTGATAATAATCCGTGGTAGCCAGGAGGTTGTCCTCATGCTCCGGCTTTACATGGTAAGAGTGTACGAAATAGACATATCCTTCTTCAAGGCCGTTAAAAAGCGGACTGCTCTGGCGAAATTCGAGCTTGTTCCACCCCATATGCGGCACCTTGTAGTCACCCTGGAACCGGACAACACGGCCGGCCATAAGGCCCAGCCCTTCATTATCACCATACTCCTCGCCATGGGCAAACAGCAGCTGCATGCCCAGACAAATGCCAAGCAGCGGCTTGCCCGATTCCGCATAGAAGCGGGTCACCTCGTCCAGTCCTGTATTGCGCAAATTTTGCATCGCATCGCCAAATGCCCCTACACCGGGCAAAATCGCCCCATCGGCATCAAGAATGATCTGCGGATCTGCGGTCACGACCGCCTCGTAGCCCAGTCTTTCTACCGCCTTGCTGACGCTGTACAAATTTCCCATGCCGTAATCAATGATTGCAATCATCTTACAGCACTCCCTTCGTCGACGGCACTCCTTGTACGCGGGGATCAATCGCGGTGGCTTCATCCAGCGCACGTCCTAGCGCTTTGAACACCGCCTCCACCATATGATGGGTATTGCGGCCGTAATGAACAATGACATGCAGGGTGATTCTGGCTTCGAGCGCCAGCTTCCAGAGAAATTCATGCACCAGTTCGGTGGAGAAGCTGCCAATATGCTCTGACGGGTACTCGGCCCTATATTCGAAGTGAGGGCGATTACTGACATCAATTACTACCTGAGCCAGCGCCTCATCCATCGGTACAAATACGCTGGCGTAGCGCTTAATGCCCTTCTTGTCCCCCAGCGCCTCGCGCAGCGTGTGGCCCAGACAAATCCCGATATCCTCCACGGTATGGTGATCGTCGATATCAACATCACCCCGAGCGTCCACAGTCAGATCAAACTGGCCATGCTTGACGAACAAATCCAGCATATGATTGAGAAATGGAACATCGGTCTCAATATTCGCCGTTCCCGTACCGTCCACGCCAAAGGACAGCTTGATATCCGTTTCATTCGTTTTGCGCGCCACTTCGGCTGTGCGCTGCTTTGCTTCCGTCATTTTCCTTCGCCCTTCTTTCTGTATGAATGCCTATCCATTTTCTGTCTGTCATTCCTTAAGCATTTAGCTCCCGCTCCAACCGCACCTCGATTGCTCGTGCATGGCCTTCCAGGCCTTCATGCCGCGCCAACGCAATAATATGCTCGCCATTTTGCAGCAGCGCTTCCTTGCTGTAATAAATCAGACTCGATTTTTTAATATAATCGTCCACATTGACCGGCGAGGAGAAACGTGCCGTTCCATTCGTCGGCAGGATATGATTCGGGCCAGCAAAATAATCCCCCACCGGCTCCGAACTGTAAGCACCAATGAAGATCGCTCCCGCGTTTTCGATTCTGCCAAGCAGTTCCATCGAATCCTTCGTCATAATTTCCAGATGCTCAGGCGCCAGCTTGTTAATGACCTCAATCCCCTCATCAATCGATGACGTCAGCAGGATGGCCCCGTAGCTCTCAATTGACTTGCGGGCGATCTCCTCTCGCGGAAGCTCCTTAAGCTGGCGTTCCACCTCTTGAGATACAGCCTCGGCGAGGTCCTTGGAGGACGTCACCAGAATGGAAGACGCCATCTCGTCATGCTCGGCTTGTGAAAGTAAATCTGCCGCCACATAGACCGGATTAGCCGTATCGTCTGCCAGGACAGCAATTTCGCTCGGTCCGGCAATGCTGTCAATATTGACTACCCCGAACACCAGTCGTTTGGCGAGCGCAACATAGATATTGCCCGGACCTGTAATTTTGTCTACCGGCTCAATCGTCTCCGTCCCGTAAGCCAGCGCTGCAATCGCCTGAGCGCCTCCAACACGATACAATTCTTTTACACCGGCTTCCGCCGCTGCCACCAGAATGAACGGATTAATCCCTTCCTGTCCTCCCGTAGATGGCGGTGTCACCATCACAATCTCCGGAACCCCCGCTACCTGCGCAGGAATGACGTTCATCAGCACGGAGGAAGGATAAGCCGCTTTGCCGCCAGGGACATAGACACCCACACGCCTCAGCGGACGGATAATCTGGCCAAGAAGCGTACCGTCAGGCTGCAAGTCCATCCAGGAATTGCGCTTCTGCTTCTCATGGAAGGCGCGTATATTGGCAGCCGCTTTGCGGATCGCTGTCAAAAACGCAGCGTCGACATGAGCGTAGGCTGCCTGGATCTCCGCTTCCGTCACCCTCAGCTTGCCGGCATCAAGCTTGATCCGGTCATGCTGCTCCGTATATCGCAACAGCGCCGTATCGCCTTCCTTGCGCACGGCCTCTACGATCTCTCTTGCCGCTTCATTCTGGGCAGACGTTCCGTACTCCACCTCGCGGCTTAAATTAAATTGCTCTGCAGGAATGATCCGCATGTTTGTGTACCCCTTTCTCTCTGTCAGCTTCCCTGGCCGTCTACAGCGATCCGGAAGCTTCTCGGCTCTTTACCCACGCTGGACGGTGATCGCTGCATGCAGAAGGTCGCACAGGTTTTGTATTTTCGCGTTCTTCATCCGGTAGCTTACCCGGTTGGCAATCAGACGGCTGGTAATCCCAAATATCGTCTCCATCTCCACAAGACCGTTCTCACGCAGCGTCTGTCCTGTCTCTACCATATCTACAATCCGGTCGGCCAGCCCGATCAGCGGAGCCAGCTCGATGGAGCCATTCAGCTTGATGACCTCCACTTGCTGCCCTTGCTCCCGAAAATATTGGGAAGCCACATTCGGATATTTCGTCGCCACTCTCGGATGAATCGATGGCGCCCAGTCCGGCAGCCCGATTACAGACATGCGGCACTTGGCAATTCCAAGGTCCAACAGCTCGAATACATCCTTGTTTTCCTCCATCAGGACATCCTTGCCGACGATGCCGATATCCGCCACGCCGTACTCCACATAGGTCGGCACATCGACCGGCTTCGCCATGATGAACTCCATATCCATTTCCGGCAATTCAATGACCAGCTTGCGCGTATCATCAAAATCGCTCGGAATCGGCAGCCCCGCCTCACGGAACAGCTTGGAGGCCTGCTTGTAAATTCTGCCCTTGGGCATCGCTACTTTTAATGTATTCATGTTCGGCTGGCTCATCAGACAGTACCTCCCTTGATCTGGCTGCTCTGGAAGGGCACAACCGCCGAGTAGCTCTTGCCCTTGTACGTCAGTGGGAGCGCCACGCCTGCCGCTCCAGGAGCCCAACTATCCCAATCCTCGACGCGCTCGGTCACAACTACGTCCCCTTGCTCACGATAGCGTGCAGCCGCTAGCAACGCCCCTTCACGGCTATGTGTGTCGTAACCGATCAGAACCCGCTTCTTCTCCTCACCATGCCCGGAACGGACCAGGTCCAGAATGCGCGTTGTTTTCAAAGCAAAGCCAGTCGCCGGCGCTGGTCTGCCGAACTGGCTCAGCAGATTGTCATAGCGTCCTCCGCTTGCGACAGGAAATCCGAGATCCGCCGCATAGCCTTCGAATGTCATGCCCGTATAATACGAGAAATCTCCGATCATCGTCAGATCGATAAGTACATGCTCGCACACGCCGTAAGCCTTCAGCACATCCCAAACTTCGCACAAGTGGCGAATTGAGGCTTTGGCTGTCTCATTGGCACTGAACTCCAGCGCCTGCTCGCAAATTTCCTGACCGCCCCGCAGCCGGAGAATGCCCTCCAGACCACGCTCCAATTCTGTGCTCAGTTGAAGCTGGCGAAGCTGCTCACGGTAGCCGACATAATCACGGCGCAGCAGGCAGGACTTCAACTGTTCCTGCGCTTCAGACTGACCGCTTAGCGTCTCCTCCAGCAGTCCGTTCAGAAAGCCCACATGCCCAACCGCAATCTTGAATCGTTCTACCCCGGCCGCTTGCAGCGAAGCAATCGACAACGCCACGACCTCAGCATCCGCTTCAGCGGAAGCATCCCCGATCAACTCTACTCCTGTTTGGAAAAACTCCGCTTCGCGCCCTGCTTCCTCTTCGATCGCTCTAAATATATTGGAATGGTAAGACAGACGCAGCGGATATTCCGCATCTTTGAGAAGGGAACTAGCTACTCTAGCGATCGGGGAGGTCATATCCGAACGAAGCACCAGTGTCGTACCACGGTTATTTAACAGCTTGAACAGCTTCTGGTCAGATGTTGAACTGGCAACCCCAACCGTATCATAATACTCGATAGTAGGCGTCATAATTTGCTCGTAACCCCATGCGCTCATGCAAGCCAGGACGCGGCCCTCAATATGGCGCAGCCTGGAAACGGCATGCGGCAAATAATCCTTTACCCCGATTGGCTTTTCAAATACTTTTGGTTTGGACACATTGTTCACCTACATCACTTTAATTTATTAAAGCATTAACAAGTTACCATACTGCCAAAATAAAGATTTAGTTCACTTTATCATGGAAAATAAGCTTCGTCAAGCGTTAACGGCTTTGCCTTGCTGCAACAAGAAGAAGCTTCGTTTCGCACAGAAACAGAGGACGTTTAAAAGCAGAAACAGTAGGTCATTTATAACCGGAACAATTCTCTGCCCCGCAGCGTTCCCCTCGCTAGAAATCAAGCACTGATCACATATAAGGCTACTATTTCAAAAAAAGGATTGCCGTGGCGGCACAATGGCGAGCCGAGGCAATCCAGTTTCAGTTTTTGAAATTAGTTGACTAGATTATGGCCTGTGTTCTTCCTCGGATCGGCTGTTCCCAATCTCGCGAAACGGATTTCCGCCTACAAAGCTATAAGGGGCAACGTCCTTATGAACAACAGACCCAGCAGCTACGACTGCATGGTCGCCAATGGTCACACCCGGGAGAATCGTTGTATTGGCCCCGATCATCACATTTTGTCCAATCTTCACGTTTCCGAGCCTATATTCCTTGATCAAATACTCATGCGTGAGAATTGTCGTGTTGTAGCCGATAATTGTATTCTCGCCCACTTCAATTCGTTCCGGAAAGAACACGTCGACCATAACCATGAGCGCAAAGGCCGTATGCTTCCCCACCTTCATCCCCAGCACCTTTGTATATATCCAATTCTTGACCGGGAGAATCGGACAATAACGGGCTATCTGAATGAAAATAAAATTGCGCACAGCCTTCCAAGGGCTGACGGTTCTATATACTTGCCACAATGCATTCGGGCCTTCTACCGGATATCGCTCAACTTTTCGCAAGCGGCTCCCGCTCCAATCCAATGATTTCGTATAAATCACGCATGTCATTTAGCATGAAACGCGCCCCTGCCTCCCAGAGCAAGGCCTCCTCTTTCAATGACCAGGCAACACCTACAGGGATGACCCCGGCACTGACGGCGGACATCATGTCTACCGGACTGTCTCCAACCATTAATGTACTTCCTGGGTCCCCTCCAAGCCGCTCCAGCGCTTTCAGAACCGGCTCCGGGTGCGGCTTTGGATGAACAACATCCTCTACAGTAATCACGGCCCCAAAAACATCCGGAACCTGCAAAAATTTCAGACTGCGCTCCGTGGACATCCTAACCTTGGTCGTCACTACGCCAATCTGGATACCTGCCTGATGAAGCGACTCAATAACCTCCAGCACATTCGGGAACAGACAGACCAGTTCGTCGTGAAGCTCCCGATTGCGGACTCGGTAAGCTGCCTCCAAATGGGAGACATCCTCCAAACCGGAAAATCGCTGCAACTGTACTTGAAGCGGCAAACCCATACTTTGAATCAGTTGTTCTCTGGCAAACTCCGTTGGAGCCACTTCCTTTAGAGCGTGCAGAAACGATTGAATGATCAGTTCATTGGTATCTAAAATGGTTCCGTCCAGATCTAAAAGGACGGTCTTAATTGATGTTTTCAACTCTAGCTCTCCTTGTCTCCATCCTTATTTGTCAGTTGGAGGACTTGCATCGGCATCGGCATTCGCGTCAGCGTCAGCATTAGCACCAGTATCGGCATCGGCTTGAGCCTTAGATTTGACAACGCGATCCTTAGCCTGGGCAGCTGCTACTGATGCCGCCTCCGATTTGTCAGTTTTGGTGGAGTGAATCGGATCATTGTAGCGTACAATAGCCATTCCGGTCGCCCTGCGAATCACAATAAACGCAATGCCCAGCAGTACGAGGATAAGGGCCACAATTTGTGAAATACGAACATTGCCGTAAGCTGGATTGAGATATCCTTGCTCGAACACTGCCGTCATCGGCGACCAGAGTCCGTTTACCAAGCTTTCCAACCAGGCCGGACCTTGGAAGGCCAGACTGTCGGTACGCAGCGCCTCAATATAGAATCTGCCGACGGAATACCAGATAAAATAGAACATTAGCAGTTCGCCCGTACGCAGAAATGATTGACGACGCAATATAAACATTAACAGCAATCCCAGCAAGCTCCACAGCGATTCATATAAAAACGCAGGATGATGGAATACACCTGTGGCAACCTCCATCTGATTAACGATCCAGTCGGGTAAATGAAGCGTGTTTCTCAGAAAACTCTCTTGGACTGGCCCGCCATATGCCTCCTGATTCACAAAGTTGCCCCAGCGGCCAACCATCTGACCGGCTATTAGCGACGGCGCACAAATATCCGCCAGGCGCAAGAAACTGTAGCCTTTATAGCGAAAATAGAAAAAGCCGCATATAAACGCTCCGATCAAAGCTCCATATATCGCAATACCGCCATTCCATATTTTAAAGACATCGGCAAAATTGCCTTTATACTCGTCCCATTTGAAAGCGACATAATAAATTCTCGCCCCTATAATTGCCGACGGCACGCCAAGGAGCAGTAAATCCATGAAGAAGTCCGGAGACAGCCCGAATCGCTTGCCCTCTCTAATTGCAAGCAACAGGCCGATCAGCGCGGCCGAGCCAAGGATAATACCATACCAGTTGACGGCGATTGGCCCTAAATGAAACGCAACCGGATTAAGTTTCAACAAGTTCATGAATACCGGACTCCTTTACTATTAATTACTCATAATCATCCATATCCTCAGCAATTGTCTCCGTCAGCTTATTCGTAAATTGCAGTGCTGCATTATAGCCCATACGCTTCAAGCGGAAATTCATGGCGGCGACCTCAATAATAACGGCCAGATTTCGTCCAGGACGTACCGGTACAGTGACTAGCGGTACATCGGTATCAATAATGCGCGTAGTCTCTTCATCAAGTCCAAGACGATCATATTGCTTTTCCTGCTGCCAATTCTCAAGCTTGATGACTACACTGATTCGTTTGGCTGTTCGGACTGCGCCGGCGCCAAACAACGTCATGGCGTTAATAATGCCAAGGCCGCGAATTTCAAGCAGATGCCGGATCAGCTCAGGAGCAGAACCGACAAGCTGCCCGTCGGACATCTGGCGGATCTCTACCGCATCATCGGCTATAAGGCGATGTCCGCGTTTGACCAGTTCCAGAGCGGTTTCACTTTTACCGATACCGCTGCTGCCTGTTATCAGCATTCCAATGCCATATATATCGACCAGGACACCATGGATAGTAGCAGTAGGGGCAAGACGATTCTCCAGAAAATTTGTAATCCGGCTGATCAGATGTGTCGTTGCGATTTGACTGCGCAGCAGCGGCAGCTGCTTGCGGTCCGACTCATCCAGAAGCTCCTGCGGAACTTCCTGGCCGCGGGTAATAATGATACAAGGGGTTGCATCATCACAAAGCTTTTCCATGCGCCCTCTGCGCTCGGCGCTATCCAGCGTATCCAGAAAAGCTAGCTCAGTCTTCCCCAAAATTTGAACCCGCTCGATCGGATGATGGTTGAAATACCCAGCAACCTCAAGTCCCGGGCGATACAGATCATCTACCGTAATTCCCCGCCTCAGTCCATCCTCTCCCGCTAATATTTCCAATTGGAACTGTTGTACCAGTTCAGATACCTTCACCTTTTTGGGCACTATTATGGCCTCCCTCACGCCCATGCAATGATGCCAGGGACTCAATTTTCGTCTTTTCCCAATGTATCCATCGTAAAGGAAAAAAGCGCTGAAAGCAATGTCTGCCGTTCTTGCAACGCTTTTTTGTTATTGAAATTGCAGTTCAGTCGTCTGCCTCGATAAAAACTCAACCAGATTACCTTTTCTCTTCGTATGCGACAAACCCAGCACCTATGCGGTACTGGGTTTGTATTGAACAAAAACTCTATTAGTTTGAGGACTCTCTTGATGAAAGAACCTGCTTGCACAAGAAAAATTAGTTGTGCAGGAGAATACTCAACTCATTCTCAGTATCGAACAGATGAACTTTGTTCATGTCGATAGCAAGCTTGATGTTGGAGCCTTCTTTAATTGTAGAACGTCCATCAACACGGCCGATTACAGTGTCATTGCCCAAACCGTTCAGGTAAATGTTTTTCTCGTAACCCAGGTTCTCAACAACCTCTGCCAAAGCAGTTACGATTGTTGCTGGAGAAGCTTCCAGAAATACAGGCTCATCATGCAGGTCTTCAGGACGGATGCCAATGATTACTTCTTTGCCCACATAACCTTTCTCACGGATGATTTTTGCTCTGCCTTCTGGGAACGCAACGTCGATTCCAGTTGTTTTAAAGTTAACGGAACCACCCTTTTCCGTCAGTGTACCTCTGATGAAGTTCATGGACGGGGAACCGATAAAGCCAGCTACGAAAATGTTAACCGGATGGTTATACAGCTCTTCAGGGGAAGCAGATTGTTGAATGAAACCGTCTTTCATAACAACGATACGGTCACCCATCGTCATCGCCTCAACCTGGTCATGCGTTACGTAGATAACAGTTGTCTCAAGACGCTTAGCGAGTTTAGTAATCTCAGCACGCATCTGTCCACGCAGCTTGGCATCCAAGTTAGAGAGCGGCTCATCCATCAAGAATACTTGCGGCTCACGAACGATCGCACGGCCCAAGGCAACCCGTTGACGCTGACCACCGGAAAGTGCCTTTGGTTTACGATCAAGCAAATGCTCGATGTCCAAAATTTTAGCAGCTTCACGAACACGCTTGTCGATGTCTGCTTTTTTGAATTTACGCAATTTCAAACCAAACGCCATGTTTTGGTACACGTTCATGTGCGGGTACAAAGCATAGGATTGGAATACCATTGCAATATCACGATCTTTAGGAGCAACATCGTTAACAAGACGCTCGCCAATGAACAGTTTACCTTCAGAGATTTCTTCCAGACCTGCAATCATCCGAAGTGTAGTCGATTTCCCGCAACCGGACGGTCCAACCAAAACAAGAAACTCCTTGTCTTTAATGTCCAAATTAACATCAGTAACAGAAGCCTTATCGGAACCGGGATATTTTTTGTAGACATGTTCTAAACGTACGCCTGCCATTTATATTTCCCCCTAAACAATTGGTTTTATTATATTCCTATCTTATCTCAGACCTGTGCGAATGACTATGCACATACTTTACAAAAAAACTATCTCCTTTTCGTCACTTTGTACAATAGTAAAATAATTTTTACAAGTACAGCGTCACTGAATACACGTACATCCAGGCCTGTTTCCTGCTTCAGCTTATCCAGTCGGTACAACAGTGTATTGCGGTGGATATATAGCTTTTTGGCTGTTTCGCTAACATTGCAGTCCAGTCCAAAGAAGGTCTCCAGCGTCATCAGAATCTCCGGTTCAATAATCACGTCGGAACGGTTCAGCATTTGTTCCATATACAATGCGCGCTGGGCTTCCGGGATGCTGTTGAGCAGTCTCTCCAAGTGCAGCAGCCACGACAGATGAATATTTTCCCCGATATGGAACTTTCGCCCTAAGTACACCGTTTCTTGCAGCAAAGATAACGTCTCTATAATAGAAGTAGCGGGAATTACAGGATGAGAGACCGCAAGGTGGCATTCACCAATCCATTCGCTTGCCAGCATGCCATGAAGCCCGGAACAGATGGAGAACAACATCTCCTCTACTGTCTCTTCTTCACCTTCCCGCTCCTCATTATCCCCCTCACTCAATAGAGATACGGGCGCCAGTATAAGCCATTCCTGTGTTTTGAGCGGAATCAGCAGCACATCCTCTTCGAAAAAAGAATTTAACAGCTTTTCAAGCTCTGAATATGTGTTGCTTGGCGGAACATGCTCGCTCACAAGGAGAAACGGCACCATTTCGGAGAACAGCTTTCCCCCGATAGTCAAATGATCCGGCACAATAGCGCCTTTGGAACCGCTATCGAATTCAAATTGAATCCATTCTCCCAACTCGGCAAGCTGTGCGCCCGCTTCATTGCCTTTGTTAACTTCCTGCCTGGTCTGCTTCAAATGTACAATTGTCCAACCAAGCAGTGCCTCTTCCCTTTCTGTTATCTGTTCACGGGGAATTTCCAGCACTTGCAGATTCCGTCGCTCTGAAAACACTACAATCCACAGTTTATTATTAACTACAGCCGAATTTCCCGGCCTTGGTGATATAGCTGGATCAGCTGACAAAGAACCCACCTGATCCTCCCACTCGCTTGTCTTGATCTGAAACAAGCGTGTCGTGCAGCCGAGTATTTTCTCTAGCTGATCCTTCCACTCCATTTTGCTCATTTCGTCATAGCCCCTATCCGAATGTTGAAAGCTTTTTATGTATTGTAACATAATGGAGCCTCAGCTTACACTTTCCTGGCATCGTCGAGACATCTATGTATTCAATCAAAGACAAGAACAAAAAAATCGCCCCGCAGACTAATGGGTCGCAAGGGCTTTACTGAAATTATTGAGCTCTGATTAGAAGATTTCCACTAACGTCTTCATAAGTTGAAAAACGAATCATTAGCAGGAAAAAGGTGGGTATCAAGTCTAAAAAATCAACTTAATACACACCTTTAAAATAAATAGCTAAAAGCTTTAATTAACTCCAAGGGCTTGTGGTGCCCCACCAGCCTCTAGCAATAGACACGAACAGATAGTTTCCTCCTCCTACTGTTGGGAGAAGAGTATTATCAATTGTATGAGGGGTATAACGCTTTAGTGTTGCATAATTTCCTAAACAACAAAAAAACCCACGATAAAATCGCGGGTTCTGATTGTAAACTGGTGAGCCATGAAGGACTCGAACCTTCGACACCCTGATTAAAAGTCAGGTGCTCTACCAACTGAGCTAATGGCTCTTGCTGAAAGACATGGTGGCTCGGGACGGAATCGAACCGCCGACACGAGGATTTTCAGTCCTCTGCTCTACCAACTGAGCTACCGAGCCTTAAAATGGCGGAGCTGACGGGATTCGAACCCGCGGTCTCCTGCGTGACAGGCAGGCATGTTAGGCCTCTACACCACAGCTCCGCAATGATTTTGCCCAAAAAAGACAAAAAAATATAGATGGTGGACGCTGACGGGATCGAACCGCCGACCCTCTGCTTGTAAGGCAGATGCTCTCCCAGCTGAGCTAAGCGTCCTTATGAAATTGGTAGCGGCAGAGGGGATCGAACCCCCGACCTCACGGGTATGAACCGTACGCTCTAGCCAGCTGAGCTATGCCGCCACATTTAGGCTTGTCCAATCAAAATGGAACCAAGCAATTTACACCTTGAAAACTGGATGCGAAAGTGTATGAATCATTTGCTTTAGCTAAAGTCTATAGGATAAGCCCTCGACCGATTAGTACTGGTC
>NZ_JAELUP010000013.1 GCF_016424485.1 Paenibacillus roseus | reverse complement strand
ATTTTATCGTTTTATTCATAATTCCTCCTAATATATGCAGTCTTATATAAATTATATTTTATTACCAGGAGAATAAAAAGGACCCTTAGGGTCCTTTTGTTTTAATATGGGAAGCTGCCTACTGTAGCCCAATTTTCTAGACCACCTTCATATCTATAAAAGTCGAGAACTGGCGTTGAACGGTTCGGTTCTACGCTATATTGATACAATGCAATTTCTGCAATTTCATTATTTTTTGAAAAACTACCTGTTCTCATCCACATAAACGGCCAATAACTTGTACCTGATGTCGAGGGTAAGTAATAGTTAGTTACAGCACTTTTTAATGAACCATTGGAATTATAACTAAATGTTTCATGCTTCCAATATGTCTCGCGTTGATAGGTTTCAAAATAAGATCTCCATTGGTTATTGCGGTAAACTTGTCCATACTTTACTACTAGTCTTTGATAACCAGTAGCATCACCTTTTCCTTTAAATCCATCAATTAAGTTATTAAGAACCGCACCTGTAAAGAAACCAATAATAGGATGGGATTTTATAAAGCCAGCAGCCAATTGAAGTGGACTTCTATATGTTTCCGTAAGAAAAGCAGACCTATAATTTTGTGTACTTGAATCAAATTTAGTAGTGACATTTAAGGGATCGTATGCGATATGAATTCGAAAATCACCTTCGGAAGGAAAAAACGAATTTGGAGTAAATCCAGGAGTGTTGAGAGAATTTAATGGAGTGAATATTTGTTGGCTCTCAATAGTATCTTGAATGGTGTTTGCCTCATCTGAATCTTTAAAGGTGTATTTATAGTATTTTGTTTCGCTGGTTATTCTACCGCTGGAATCAGATGTGCTCTCCTGTTTTACAAAAATGAGGTTGTCAACTACATTGCCAATTACATTACTGGCAGCAGCTTTGTTTAAAGTTGAATAGGGTCTTTGTTCTCCTATTTTATTATAATAAGCATCAATTTGTGCATCGGTGGCCTCTACTTCATACAAAGATGGATCAATCACTTCATCTTTTGCAAAAATCAGACTGCCATTAAGACTTAGCATACTAAAAACAACAGCTAGAATAAGTATTTTCCTCAATACTACCCCTCCACTTAACCGTATTTTAGGTCAATATACATAAAAAACCTAGATACAAACCATTTATGATATTATATAATATTATCTTTTTTGTCAATGAATTCTAATATAAAAATTAAGTTTTCTTCTTATGCGTTTTTTAATTGGCATGTAAGATTGTGAAGAAGCCCCGTTCGGGCTTCTTTGTTATTGGACTCAGCCAGTGAGTTGGAAGTAATCCGTCGGGCAAAATTTTTTTTAAACGATAGCAACTTTTACCTGATTAGCAGCGTCTACTGTTCATACTCTTCATTATTGAACGAACGGAAGAGCAGATTAACTTAACTGAAAGAATTTGGGAGGATGTCAGATGAAAAGGCTATTTTCCACGCTGCTTGGCGCTACGATGCTGCTAATGGTGGTTCAGCCGCAAGCATATGCAGCGCCATCGTCGATTCGCATTTATATTGACGGTACTGAGCTTCAGACGGATCAAGGGGCGGCAACGATTAACTATCGGACACTCGTTCCTCTGCGTGCGATCTTTGAAGCTTTGGATGCCAAGGTCACATGGAATAACAACACACAGACTGTTGTAGCACGAAAAAATGGAGTCACAGTTACCTTGACGATTGGTTCTAAAATAGCCACGATTGATGATCAGACCGTGTATATGGATGTAGCAGCCAGAACACTGAATAACCGGACTTTGGTGCCGGTACGTTTTGTAAGCGAAGCATTGGGTGAGGAAGTCATCTGGGATGAGGCAAGCAAGAATGTATACATTAAAACCTCTTCGAAAACGTACGCGCCATCCAATGTATCGGCGACGGTCGCCGGGCAGCAGGGAGATGGACGCGATATTGAAGTAAACTTCTCCAAGGCAAGAGATGAAGCCAATCTCGATCATTACCGCATATATGTGGTTAAATCACGCAATGCATCATCTTTTACCGTAGGGAAAGCATTATCTCAATCAAGCAGCAATTATACTGTGGTTTCCAAAGACGGACGTGATAAAAAACAAACGCTCTACTCGAACAGCCGGGATACAGACGGCGATTATATTACGAGCAATCAAGCCTATGCTGTATTTGTACTGGCGGTGGGAAACGGTGATCAAGCGGCCTTGTCGCAGCCCTCTTCCTATGTAACCCTCAGCTCCAATCAGGCGGCTGCAAGCAACGTACAAGTTAATATCATCTCATCCTATGGAGACGGTCGCGATCTGTCGATCAGCTTCAACAAAGCGCAAAATGATAACTATGTCTCCAATTACCGTGTCTTTGTGGTCAAAACACAGGATGTAAATAACTTTAATGCAACGGCAGCTACGAATGTGTCCAGTTCGAACTATACAACCGTCTACAAAACGGGCTCCAGCAATTTGTCGGTCAGCCTAGGTTCCAGTGCGCGCGACACTTCCGGGGACTCTATCCGTACGGGTGTGTCGTACCGGGCATTCGTGCTTGCGGTAACGAATAATTCGGGTCAACAAGCGAGTCAACTTTCGGCAGGTTCTTCCGTATTTAACCTGAGTACAACAAACACTGCGCCGACTGTTCCCGTTGTAAGCAGCGTTGATAATTCCAACAGCTATGGTGATGGCCGTGACCTGATGGTGAAATTCAATCGTTCCAGCGATGAATCCAAAGTAGGCTCCTACCGAATTTTCGCTGTGAAGAGCAGCCAGTCTGGCAACTTTAATCTGTCAACGGCTAACGATGTGAAGAGCAGCAATTATACAACTGCAAATAAAAACGGCAGCAACCAAAGTGTAGCGCTCGGCTCCGGCACGAAAGATGTGCAGGGCAATGTGTTGAAGCGAGGGGAAAGCTACCGATTCTTTGTAATGGCAGTAGGGAACACGAATGCCGGCTTCAACAATTCATTGTCTTCTTCTTCCGGCTTGGTTACATTATCTTTATTGCCTTCTGTTTCCGTTATTTCGAATTTGCGGGTCAGCGATGACAGCGACTATGGAGACGGGCGTGACCTTACAGTAAGCTTTAACAAACCTTCGGATGAGTGGAATATTTCCCACTATCGTATTATCGTAGTGAAGGCTTCGGATTCAAGCAGCTTTAACCTGACAGCTGCCAACAATTTATCCAGCTCGAATTATACAACGATATACTCGACGAATTCATCGACACAGACCACATCGCTCGCTTCGTCTGCCAGAGACTCCTCCGGGGAGTATATCCGCAGCGGTGTCGCTTACCGTGTATTTGTACTGTCTGTGAGCAACAATTCTTATTCGACAGCAAACAATCTATCTTCCAATTCCTCGTCGATTACCTTGAAGGAGAGCAGCAACATTTCCGCCCCGTCGATTAATAAGGCCGAGGACATCAGCGATTATGGAGATGGACGTGACTTGCGTGTATCCTTCAACAGATCTTCGGATGAGTCGAAGGTCAGCAGCTATCGGATTTTCGTTGTCAACTTGAGCCGCGGCTCTTCCAGCTTCAGCTTGCAAAATGCAAATAATGTGTCTTACGGCAACTATATGGATGTGTACAAGAACGGTACGAATCAATCGATTACGTTGAACGCTTCATCAAGAGACACATTGGGTTATCTGATTACAAGCGGCCAGCAGTATCGTGTCTATGTTATGGCAATTGGCAATGATAGAGCCAATTATCAAAATGCACTCTCATCGGCGTCTTCGTCTCTTACCTTGACCAATAACTTTGGCAGCAGCGCGGTCTCGGATCTGAAGGCTAGTGACGTAAGCGACTATGGAGACGGACGTGACTTGCTTGTTTCGTTCAATAAAGCCAGTGACGAGTCACGCATCAATCACTATCGGATTCTGGTTGTAAAATCGGCCAATGCAGATCGCTTTACGCTCGATCAGGCGAATGCTGTATCTATCACCAACTCTACAGTTGTCAGCAAAACAGGCGCAAACATAAGCACCATCTTGTCCTCGGATGCCAAAGACGTAGACGGTGCGGCAATTCGCAATGGTGTGAGCTATAGGATGTTTGTATTGACAGTGAATGACGGTTCGCTTGCAGGCAGCAATGCATTGTCTACGGCATCTGCTGCGATTACATTGTCCAACAACTCTGTAACTGCTCCGACAGGCGTGGCTGCGGCGTCTGCGAATACGTACGGGGATACTCGCGATCTGGAGGTCACATTTAGCAAGCCGTCCAACGAGTCCAACATTACGGAATATCGGATTTTGGTTGTTCGCGCGGATCAGGCGAATACCTTTAACTTGCTGACTGCAAACAATGTAAGCTCTGCTAACTACACGGTGGCTTCCAGACAGGGCAGCGTTCCCAAAACATCTCTAAGCAAAACAGCAAGGGATGTCCAGGGCAATTCGATCGTACAAAATGTAAATTATCAAGTGTTCGTGCTTGCCGTAGGCGATACGCGTATCAGCTCGGGTAATGCGTTGTCCAACTCTTCGAACACAATTATGCTGACAGATCTCTCGGCGACGCCAGCTGTTATTACCAATGTCCAGGACGCCGGCAATAACGGTAATGGCCCGAGCCTCTCTGTAAGCTTTAATAAATCGGATAATGAGTCTAATCTGGCATACTATGCGGTACTAGTTGTGCCGTCCGGCCGTGCGGACAGCTTCAGATTGTCTGATGCGAATGCGCTCTCGGCTTCCCGGTATACGCAAGTGAGCAAGACAGGCGGCAGCAATTCGGTTGTGCTTCCTTCTTCCACACTTGATGTAGATGGTAATGTGCTTCGCAGCGGCGTATCATACCGAGTGTTCATTCTATCGATTGCAGACGGGCGCAGTGTAACGGTCAATGCGTTGTCTGCACCGTCAACTGATATTGTGCTTAGTTAAACCCGAGTGTTTGGGGTGAGTATACAAGCTCGCAAAAAAGATCAGGACGATTACGTCCTGATCTTTTTCAGTTATGACTACATCACAACGTTCATGACAATCATCAAAACAATTGTAAAAATTGTGAAGATCATGACATACTTAACTTCGCCAAGCACGCGTGCCTGGATCTCTTCATCTGTCTCAGTCCGTGAATGCATTCCGCTCAAGCTGTTCCCTCCTCCCTGTTAAGCTTTAGATTGGGAAGGGAGAATTGTCCACGAACGTCGACCTGAATTTATTGGGGCCTAGCAGCAGCTTGAGTAGCCGCTTGTAGATTTCACTGCGATAAGATTTGAGCTGCAGGATACAGCCGCCGCAGGCTATAAACGCCAACATGGTCCACAACAAAGCGGCCTCAGCTGATATAGGCTGGTGTACAAGATAGAGAAATATGCTTTGGCGCGGGGTGGCAACATGGTCAATCTTCGTCTTGTAGTGAACGAAGACGGGTGTATCTGTTGGAATCTCTTTCTGACTGGCCTGGAAGGGGTGCAGGAAGAGCGAGATGACAATGAGCAGCGATATCGAAAGCAGGAATATTCCCCGCCCCCTACGTCCTGCGGATACATATATGCTATGTTGGGTCGTATTATACTTACTAGAATATCGATCAGTAGTTCTGCCTGTGGCGGATTTAAAATTACTAGGTTTTAAATTATTCACATAAAGGCACTTCTTTCGTTCAGTATTGTAGAATAACAGACTTGACGAAAGCTGAAACATGGATTTAGTAAGGAATAGGTTCATTGTAGCGTGGGTAGGGGGGAATGCAAAGCATTCTCGCGGCAAACTGTGGGATCGCCGTCTGATAGTCTGATAATTCATACCAATCTGCAATATTGAGGGTTGTACTAATTGGAAAGGATCAAAAACGGCCACGAGATGACTCGAACATCCGACCTAACGTTTAGGAAACGTTTGCTCTATCCAACTGAGCTACGTGGCCATAACATTTATAGTATATCATAAAGCATCTGCAAAGGGTCAAAAAATTCGGAGCTTGCTGATAGGAAGAAAGGATGAAGTTCTGGGAAAGTAACAAAAAAATTAAGGTCAATACGACCTATAGACAAAATCTTTAGACACACACGCTTATTTACTATTAATATCATGGAATTCCACATATGACAACTTTATTAATACCCAAATACTCAATTGAAAAAAGATGAATTATACCGAATAATGTCGAATATTGGTTGAATTTAGTTGTAATTTGTCGACAAAAATTTACAAAATTATTATAGTATTAAAGTTATAATAAATAGAATACTAGAGTATTTTGTACTGAAGAGACCTCATGGGGGCTTGAAATGGATAAAATAATACTATATATGGAGCTGCAAAAGCTTCGCCACAGGCTTCATGAAGTGGCCGAAACCCGCGGAAGCTTGACCGACCCCGAAGTGATTGCAATCAGCGAGGAAGCCGATGAGGTCATTGTCGCTTTGCAGCGTATAAAAAAGAATGAAAATCTTCTGAAGCCTTAGCAGAGAATTAACTTGTCCCTTGAGACGGCTGATTTTTTTGGCGCAGCTGACGAAAAAACTGTGTCAGCAGCGAAGCACATTCTTCCTGCAGCACACCTTTTACTACCTCGGCCTCGTGATTGAAACGCGGCTCGCGAAGCAAATTCATCAAGGTTCCTGCGCACCCTGCCTTTGGGTCCGGCGTTCCATAAACTACACGCCCTATGCGGGATTGCACAATGGCTCCTGCACACATCGGACAAGGCTCAAGCGTGACATAGAGCGTGCAGTCGAGCAAGCGCCAAGCATTCAAATGCTTGCTGGCCTCTACAATTGCCACCATCTCTGCATGAGACGTAGGGTTGCAGGTGGTTTCCCTCAAGTTATGGCCCCGACCGATAATTTCGCCATTTCTGACGATTACAGCTCCGATCGGTACTTCCCGAATCACTTCCGCTTTGCGAGCCTCATCCATTGCCTCCCTCATCCATTTGATATCCTCTAATTCCGTATCGCTACTCATATTGCCAACTCCTTGCAGCTTATTATATCTCCGATCTGTACCGCGAACAGGCATTCTTGTTAACAGCATGTGGGTAATTATGTGGATAAATAGATACTCATACACAGTTTTGTGCACATATCAACAATATAGTTGTGATAAACTTGAATAACTTGTGTATAACTCTGAAAATCAACTCATTTTATCTGAATTTTTAGATGTTGCAGGTACAGTTATGGTATGATCCAAGATATAGCCTGCTATCCATCATACTACGGAAATTCGTACAAGGATAGCATCGAAACATCAGCCATTGAGCTTCCTCTAGGAAGGGCTGCCAAAGGGGCCTTGTAAGAATGCGAATTAACAAATTTATTAGTGAGACTGGTTTTTGCTCGCGTCGTGAGGCGGACAAGCTGGTTGAGAGCGGCAGAGTAACCATTAACGGTGTTACAGCAGAGTTGGGAAGCCAGGCCGAGCATACGGACGACGTGCGGGTGGACGGCAAGCGGATCGGGGAGCACAAGAAGCATGTATATATTGCTTTGAACAAGCCAGTCGGCATTACCAGCACAACGGAATCGCATATAAAGGACAATATTGTGGATTTCGTTGGACATAAGGAGAGAATCTTTCCGATCGGCCGACTGGACAAGGATTCGGAAGGTTTGATAATTCTGACTAACGACGGGGATATCGTCAACCGTATTTTACGAGCTGAAGGCAAGCATGATAAGGAATATATGGTCACGGTGGACAAGCCTATAACTCCTGCCTTCGTTAAAGGAATGAGCGAGGGCGTCAAAATATTAGGCAGCATGACGCTGCCCTGTCGAATCAATCGCCTGGCCGAGCGGACTTTTCGGATTATACTAAATGAGGGCAAAAACCGTCAAATCCGGCGTATGTGCTCGGCATTTGGCTATCAGGTACGCAAGTTGAAGCGGGTGAGAATTATGAATATTGAGCTTGGGACACTCCCGACAGGAAAGTGGCGGGACCTTACCGCGGATGAACTGGAAGTCATGTTTCGAACGCTGCAATATCGCCCGCAATAACCACATCTGAATGCTTGGACACGATAAAAAAACAACCCCGAAGGCGGCGACGCTCTCGGGGTTGTCAAATTATCCGGGCATGAAGGCAATTTGCGCGGACATTGAACTGAATACGTCCAAAACTAAACAACAAGCCGCCGCTGCAAAGAACAACGACGGCCTGAAAAGTTATTCACATGTGGATAACGTTACGGATTTTGAACCGAGATGTTATCTGTATTATCCAAACTGACATAATTACGCATGATTGAAACCTCAACTCGGCGATTCTTCGCGCGGCCTTCGGTTGTTGCGTTGGTATCGACCGGCTGGTACTCGCCATAAGCAATGGCGCTAAACCGCTGTCGATCGATGTTCGGATTTACAAGCAATATATTCATGAACCGGATGGCACGCTTGGAGCTTAGCTCCCAGTTTGACTCAAATTCTGTGTTGGAGATCGGTTGATTATCCGTATGTCCGGCAACAATGATATTATAATCTGGATATTGCTGGAGCATATTGGCAATGGCTACTGCCAGCTTGCGTGATTCCTGCTTGACCGCAGCGCTGCCTGACGAGAAAAGCGCATTATCGCTAATGGTGATCAACAGCTGTGTCTGATTGAGTTTGGTCTCCAGATCGCTGGAGAGTCCATTTTTGTCAATGTATTGATCAAGCTGTTTTTTCAACTTCTCAAGATCTTCCTGCTCTTTCTTGACAAGCTGCTCGCGAGTCATTTCCTGCTGGTCGCCATCCTTCATATTCTTGAGTTTGTTCTGGTTTGTCATCTGCTGACCGGTTGTAACCATCGAGGAGCTTTCCAGCAAGCCGTTGCCTCTATTGAAGGCAATGCTGAAAGCTTGGCTCATCTCTTCAAACTTTTTAGCGTCCACCGAGCTTGCAGCGTAGAGAACGATAAACAAGGCAAGCAGCAAGGTCATCAAGTCTGCATAAGGGATCAGCCATGACTCGTCCATATGCTCATCATGCTCATCATGCTTGCGCTTTTTACTCAACCGCCCCACCTTCCTTCTCAGCCAGCTTAGCCCGCTCAGTAGGTGTAAGGTATACAGACAGTTTTTGACTGATGGCAATCGTGGAAACGCCGGATTGGATGGAAAGCAAGCCCTCTACCATCATGAGCTTGATCTCCATTTCCCGCTTGGACAGTCGCTTCAGCTTATTGGCAATTGGATGCCACAGCACATATCCTGTAAAAATACCAAGCAATGTAGCTACGAACGCCGCAGCGATCGCCTGTGCCAGCTTGTTCGTATCGGAGAGTTCGCCAAGGGCTGCAATCAGACCGATAACGGCTCCAAGAACCCCCAGGGTAGGCGCATAGGTCCCAGCCTGGGTGAAGATGAGCGCGCCTGCTTTGTGGCGTTCTTCAGTCGCCGAGATATCTTCAAGCAGTACATCCCGTACAAAATCCTGATCATTGCCATCAATGATCATTCGCATCCCGGTTTTCAGGAACGGATCTGTAATCTCCTCAACTTTGGTCTCCAGAGCCAGCAAGCCTTCACGGCGAGTGATGGTGGCCCATTCCATAAACAGGCGAATCAATTCTTTGCGGGAAATCAGCTTAGGATTGATGAAGATCATTTTCACCAGCGTAGGGAACTTGGCGATCTCCGACATCGGAAAACCGATAAACAGGGAGGCTGCTGTCCCGACAATAATGATGGTGAATGCGGCAGGGTTGACCAAGCTTGCGAGCGGCGCGTGTTTGAGAAACATACCGAGAAGAACAGCAGTTAAACCGAGTATAATACCTATAATCGTTGATTTTTCCATGTGACACCCCGTCTGAATAATTAGGTATACGCCTAGAGCAGAATAATGAGTTAAAATGTGGACATGCCGCCATTTAAACTTTGGCTTAATCTGCACCGGCTAGAGATGGCACCCTGGGGAGGGTGCTATGTACTTCGTTACGCGAAGATGTACAACAGCTTCTGATCGTATGAAACTATGGCGTTACTCTGATATATTTATATATCGACAAATCTCGCAATTACATTAGAGTAAAATGTAGAGGAAATGCGAATGAAATCGAAAAAAAAGGCGTCATTCAGCGGGAAATTTCGGTTTGCTTTTTTTGAAAGATCCGTTTGCGCTTATAAAAAGAGGGCCGGAGTGGCAGTATGGAACGTAAATTTTAAGGAAAGAGGTATGGAGCAATGGGTGTAAGGCATGGACGTGAATACAATGAGATTCTGACGGATTTGACAGAGGCGCTGGGCGCGATCAGCAACAGCTATGAATTTTTTGAAATGACGAATGAGGAATGGGCGGAGCTGGGCGAGCCGGAGCGCGGTGATGTAATTGAGGCGCTGGCTGATGATGTGTTCTACGGGCTTGGCGTGGAGCCTGTGATAACGGTAGGAGAAGGAACGGTGACGTATCACCCGAAGTTTCATATTATTGAGGTGGCCGTTGATGGAAAGGAAATTCGGATTGTTCGTCTGACATAATAGATTGACAATGAGGCCGGAGCCTTGGAGTTATTGTCCCGCTGGAGACTGTTTGCCGTTTGTTGTCGGATATATGGAAGGAAGAGGTACGTTGTCTCTGGGGGGTGACGGGCAGCATGAAGTATTTGTTAGGCTATTCCTTGTTGTTCAGCACCATGCAGTGTACGTCTTGCCAGTCGGGTCCGACCTTGAGTGCATAAGTATCTGTAATGTGGAACCCGGCTTTTTCGTAAGCTTTAATAGCGCGCACATTCCATGCCGGCACTTCCAAATCAATCTCCTGACCGGGAGCATGTCGACGGGCTTCAAGCGCAAGCTTGCGCATGAGTGGAGCGCCCAGCCCTTGGCCGCAAAGATCGGGTCGTAGTCCGACTCCGAGCCGCAGCACACCGGACAGCGGAAATAGCTGGACATAGCCACAAAGGATGTAATGTTGGTCTACAATGGCCAGATACTGCTTGTCCCGTACGATGGGATCGCCAAGGTCAATTTCAGCCGCTTTCTGATGCTCCCAGGATAATCGTTCGAAAACATCGTAGGGAGGGGGATAACGCCAGGAACAGGCTTCTTGGGCGTAGGCTTCAGTCAAGGGACAGAATGTAAATTGCTCAGCTGATAGTCGTTGTTCTCTCCGGGATGGATACTCGTGTCCCATTTGATACCTCCTTGATGTGTCTGAATTCATTATACCAAATGAGGGCGGCCATGATATCATAGGTGAGTGTTGGGGTTCATGTATTTATTTTTTCCAAGATTTTAAAAGGAGTTGCACCATGAGAAAGCTTATCTGGATGGGCTGCTTGTCGTATTTGGTCATTGGTATGGCACATGTTGTGGCAGGCGCCATTTTGGAGCCGCTGATTGCCAGCTACGGGCTGGATTATCGGTCAGGCGGGCAATTTATTATGAATCAATTTCTCGGATTCTTAGGCGGGGTGCTGATTACGCCGTGGCTGTCCGGACGAATTGGGAGAAGGAATACGCTATTGCTGGCGCTTGGGAGTCTGACGCTGGCAGAAGGCCTATATAGCTTGTTCCTGCCATGGGGCTGGATGCTGACGATTGCGCCGGTCGCGGGTTTTGGCTTTGGGATGACGGAAGCGATCATTGGGGTCATGATTATTGAATATGTGGAGGAGAAAAAGGCCTCTGCCATGACTTTCATTGAAACGTTCTTTGGCGTAGGAGCGCTGGTCATGCCGATAATTGCCGCGTTTCTGATTAAAAACAGCAGTTGGGAGCTGTCGTTCCCGATTGTGGCAGTGATGTCTGCGGTTACGATGCTGCTATGGCTCACAATGTCTTTCGGCCGCGTCGATGAGCTGATGGTACGCAAGCCACAGTTGAAAAAGGAGGAGCGGCCTGTGCGGGTTCGCTATCCTGTCGGAAGCATGCCGATTTTGGTGCTTGGCACCCTGTTCTTCATGATCTACGTGGGCATGGAGATGAGCTTCTCCAACTACTTGCCTTCCATTATGATTGAGCGGCTAGGGCTCAAGGAAGCGGAGGCGGCTTCGACGATCAGCATGTTCTGGGGGCTGATGGTTGTCGGACGGCTCTTCGCGGGGAGAGTAGCTGAGTGGAGCGGGTATGGGAGATTTCTGGTGGCGACTACAGGGGCAGGGACGTTATGTTTAATCGCGCTTACTCTTGTCGGGCAGGCTAGTCTTAGCCTGTTTATCATCGGTTTGAGCGGTCTGGTATGGGCCGGCGTATTCGCTATTGGTCTGGTCTATATGAACCATCTGCTGATTGGCCATACGGAACGCACGACCAGTCTGTTGGTTGCCTTCGGCGGCCTCGGCGGCGCCTTGTTTCCGAAGCTGACGGGCTGGCTTATGGACCGTTATAATGCAAACTGGACACTTGCAATGCTTGCTGCGATGACGGTCGTTATGTTGATTATTATGATTGTACTAGCGATACTGGAGCGGGGAAGGAAGAAAAGCGCACTAATCATGCATGACAAATCTTGTGGGTGAAACGCAGTTTTTGTTCAAATATAAGAATTTATAAAGTTTCTTTTGTAAATGAGCTTATATTTCACCACGAAATGAAGTTTTTGCCCGTCAAAGCCGTTTACGCTTGGTCAAAGAACGGTAGAGTCATTTACACTTATTCTATTCAATTATTGCTATAATCACAATTAGCTTCATCGTAATTCAAGGTTGTGGGAGGAATGATTATTATGAAATCCGTCGTATCGATAAAATGGCTGCTGGCCAGAATGTATGAACCGGATATCGTCATTGTCGACTGCAGATTTGCACTCGGGCAGCCTGAAGCAGGGCGCAAGGCTTACGAGGAGTCGCATATTCCGGGTGCGATCTATCTGGATTTGGAGGGGGATCTCTCCGCTTCATTGGACGAGCATGGGGGTCGGCATCCGCTGCCTGATCCGGCTGGACTGGCTCATCGGCTGGCAAGAGCAGGCATAAGCAATAGCAGTCGCATCGTCGCCTATGACAGCCAAGGGGGAATGATGGCTTCCCGGCTGTGGTGGTTGATGCGCTATCTGGGACATGAGCAGGTATACGTGCTGGATGGCGGATATGAGGCTTGGCAGACGGCTGATTTCCCCGTAACGGATGAGCAGCGTGCAACAATTCCAGGGACCTTCTATGCAGAGGTGCAGCATGGCATGCTGGCTGAAGTCTATGATGTGCAGGAGCGATTGGGCTCAGCGTCTACCAAGCTGATTGATTCCCGCGAAGCGGCGAGATATCGGGGCGAAGTTGAACCGATTGACAAGATTGCCGGTCATATCCCGGGTGCGGTGAACCGCTTCTGGAAAGACAGCCTGAATGAGCAAGGCTTGTTCAAGGATGAAGCCGCGCAAAGAGAACGCTTTGCTGATTTGGCAGAAGCCGAAGAAATCATCGTATACTGCGGCTCCGGCGTATCAGCCTGCCCGAATGTGCTTGCTCTGCATGAGGCGGGGTTCGATAATGTAAGATTGTATTTGGGAAGCTGGAGCGATTGGATCAGTTATGAGGAGAATCCGGTGGCGACAGGAGAGGAAGGGTAGTCGTTGGGCTGCCCGGATGCGGGGTTGAGGGCTGTGACAGGTTGCCGGGAGGCGGGCTAGTTGTGGCCCTCTTTGGCGTTCTCGTTCAAGATCACGCCAGGCAGCGCCACTTCGAGCGATCCACAGAATGGTATTAAACATGGTTCGATCACTTAATTCTGACTGACAGGGAAGTCGCCACGAAAGGGCATCGGCTCAATACAATCGAGGATGCAACTTCTTTGTGCACAAATCGTTGCGAAGCGCTTTTCTGCTCCGACTATACTTGAACTCGAGAGGAGGGATTAAGATGGAGTGGTTGGAGCGAATGAACAGGGCTATAGACTACATTGAGGAGAACCTAACCGGGGATATTGAGCTTAGCGAGGCGGCACGCATGGCCTGCTGTTCATCGTACCATTTTCAACGAATGTTCTCGTTCATTACGGACGTGACGCTGGCGGAGTACATTCGGCGGAGACGGCTGACGCTTGCTGCGCTGGAGCTGCAGCATAGCGGAGTAGCGAAGGTAATCGATGTTGCGCTTAAATACGGTTACGACTCTCCGGTCTCGTTCGCGCGGGCGTTCCATGCATTGCACGGGATCACTCCGGCCATGGCTCGTCAAGACGGGATTGTGCTCAAAGCCTACCCCCGTCTGTCCTTCCTTATCACGATCAGAGGGGCAGATGCAATGAATTATCGGATTGAAACAAAGGAAAGTTTTGAAGTATTCGGAATTGAAGGCATTTTTCGCACCGACGGAGGTGGAGAGGCGCCTCAAACGCCGGCCAAGCTTTGGGAGCAGAGCCATGCGAACGGCGACGTGAAGCAACTTGAAGTGCGTGCGGGCGTTTTGCCATCATTCGTGAGCCAAGATATATACCCTGTGAATGCCGTTTGCAGCTACAGGAAGACTGGAACGGATACATTTCCTTACATGCTGTGCGCATTCAAGGAAGGGGGCAGCAACACAGACGGATACACCACGGTAACGATTCCCGCATATACGTGGGCGATCTTTCCGTCGGAGCCGCATCAATGGGAGCAGTTTGGAGAGACGATCGAAACGCTTTACCGTCGTTTTTACACCGAATGGCTCCCTACGGCTGGCTATGAGCAGGTGGACGGGGTAGAGTTTGAAATGAACGGGACAAAAAACGGCCTCAACTATATCGAACTCTGGTTTGCGGTTCGCAAAATATAACTGGCTTGTAGGAAAAATCCAAGGGATTGTTGACGCGTTTCAAATGTCTCTGGTGATCTTCCCCTCAAACTTGAAAGGCTCGAATCTGATGTTTCGATATATTTCGATATTCATCAAAATAGAAACTGGTACTAACTAACTATTTCAAAAAAATATAAATAATGGTAAATTCATGTTGGGACTGGCCAGTCTACAGATAGGAATACTTGGGAGGATTGCCATAATGGTGATTAACAGATTAAAGAAGAGTTTTATCACATTATTAAGTGCTTCTCTTATTGTTGGTTTACTGTTGTTTTCTGCATCTGCATCCGCGAGCACACCGGATGGAATAGTTAATACCTTCTCCTATACTCCAATTGATTCTGGTAGTAGCCTTTACCGTACATTGGCCCCCGGGGCAACAGAATCATTTAAGATTTTTAATTACAGTTCATATGCCAGGGCATATCAAGTAACTGTTTCTAGCTCAGGATCGGCCAACTATTATCCATCGAGCATAACGATTACTGGTCAAGGCAGAATATACTATTTGGCGCAGCAACCGGGACTCTATGTCTATGACATTATATTGCAGCCGGGTGCAGTAGCTAACATCGATGTGAGCAGCGCGTCCTATCCATTTACCCCCAATAATTATGTGATTAGTGTTTATTAAAAAAGTTTCAAAATGCGTTACAGGATAAAGGCACAAAAATACACCGTCTTAAACGGTGTATTTTTGTTATCTTCGTTATATCCCCAAGAACCTTGCTCCACCTGTGAGACCTGGGACTGAGGCTGCTGGAAAACGGTGCAGATTCGATTTAACTAACTGGAACGACCGATTCTTCTACCTGCGCGGAATTGCTTATACCAAAAGTACACTGTGCAGCCAATGCAATAGCCTAGCAAAGCAGCGCTTGCAGCAAGCAGCAGCATGGCGGAGAAGATATAGCTTACGATCTGCCAACCCAGCGCAGTCGAAATCAGTGCCAAGGTCAGGAACAACACCGCCAACGAATTGTTGAAGCGCTGAAGTTCGGCAGCTTGTGTCTCAGTCCCTTTGTTTTTCAAGAGAGGTTTTGCAATCCGCACAAAGAGATTCCATTTCCCCCCTGAAGCCAGACCAACTAATTGAATCACCCACAGAATTCCCAACAGTAAGGGCTGGTTAAAGAAAAAAGAAAGGATAACGAACAATACGATGCCGGTTTGATTGGCTTTCACATAGCGCATAGGTATTTCATGCATCTTGACTCACTCCTAATGAATGGCTTTCAGCAACATTTATTAATCCCTATTGGCGTAGTCTGAATTATAGTTCGACAGTACCATGATTAGTGATCCATGTCAATGAAATCAGACGAAGGCATGCTTCCCATGGAGCGAGGGGCGTTAGCTGCTAGAATTATCCCGATTTTTGCTACCGCAATGTATCGATCGTTATTTTGAATTAATCGATAGGCTTTCTTTATTATCTGAAGCGTTGACGAGGCGAGGCGGGGATGCTATCGTAATACCATTAAATCTTAGTTGTGAACTAGGAATTATAAATTTAATTTGGGTCATGAAGAGTGAGCCTTCCTGCTAATGAAGCAACTTGTCGGACGAGACTGGCATGGTAGATGAGTTGAGAGTTGAAATTGTCTCAGTGCTCCGGATTTTGGCATGTTTCTTGATGGAAGTAAGTCTATTCAATATAAGGATCGGAGTGAACGACAGATGGGGTTGAAATTTGGGATTTTGGATCAGAGTATTGTTTTCCCGGGGCAGACGTCGGCAGAAGCATTGGCGAATACGGTTAAGCTCGCGCAACTTGCGGAAACGCTAGGCTACGACAGATTTTGGGTGTCAGAACATCATGACTCGCCGCAGATGGCGGGCGCGTCGCCGGAGGTGCTGATTGCGCATCTGCTGGCTCGCACGGAGACGATTCGCATCGGCTCCGGTGGCATCATGCTGCAGCATTACAGCCCGTACAAAGTCGCGGAAAATTTCAACGTGCTGGCGTCGCTTGCGCCTGGCCGCGTCGAGCTTGGCATCGGCCGTGCCCCAGGCGGTCTTCCCCGTTCGACGAAGGCGCTACAGCGTGGGACGCAGGAGACGGAGACGCTGGAAGAGAAGCTGAGCGAACTTGAGCTGCTGCTGCACGGGTCGTTAGAGGAGTCACACCCGCTCGCAGGGCTGCAGGCGAATCCGCTCCCGGAACAACCCGCATCGATCTTCTTGCTTGGCACGAGCGTTTCCAGCGCCAAGCTGGCTGCTGAGCGCGGCTATCCATATGCATTCGCACTGTTCATTAACAACGATCCGGAGGCGGCCAAGGCAGCGTTCGATACATATCGGGAAAGTTTTGACCGGTCGAAGGGAACAGAGCCAATCGCGATCTTGGCGCTGTCCGTCATTGTGTCGGACACGGAAGCGGAGGCTGAGGAGACGGCCGGTATTTTCAAAAGCGTACGCGTCACGCTGGCGAGCGGCAAGACGGTCAACGTTGGTTCCCTGCAGCAAGCAGAGGCGTTCGCAAAACAGGCCGGCGAGTCGTATACAGTCGAAGAGCGTGACGCTGACATTACGAGAGGTACAAAGGAGACCGTGCGCAAGCGATTGCTGGAGCTACGGGATGCATACGGCGTCGACGAACTGATTTTCACGACAATTGTGCCAGATTTCGCCAAGCGCGAGAGGTCATTCCGGCTGTTGAAGGAAGCGTTCGAGGAACTCCCCGTGGAATGATGCGGTGCATGTCAACAAACCCCGAATTGTTATCCGGGGTTTGTTTTGCTATAAATAATCATTCAGCGCACTTTTTTTGGAGTGTCCAGTGTATGGGTACTAATTTTTAATGCGCGAGGAACGAGCGCCTTTACTAAGTAAGCACTAAGGCTTTAGCGTCTCTCCTTGCTTTGGACTCAGGCCGTTCTCCCAATTGACCCGAATAGCCGTTCCTTCAAATAAATCGGGGTTATCGGACACCTGGAAGTGCAGATGCGCTTCGCTGGAATTGCCGGAATTACCGCACAGACCGAGCAGATCGCCCTTCTGCACGTGGTCGCCAACGTTGACCACGACAGACCCCTTTTTCATATGGGCCAGGAAGCTGTACTCTCCATCGCCATGGTCGATGACGACAACATTGCCTTCCGGATGGTCAGCGTTCATCGTGCCAACCGGTTCGTTATCCTCAATGTCATTCACTACACGAACAACGGTGCCTTCGCGTGGGGCTACAATTTCTTGTCCGAATGCATAGTAGCTTTCGTTTTTGGTCGGGTCACCGTTATAGGAATAGTCGTCCTTAACCTGGATCAAATCATAGGCGTAACGTTGGACGTCGTACTCGTAGTGGTAGTTCGCCAGGACGTTTTCTCCTCCCCAGAATACAAACCATTCATTTTTAAATGGCAGCGCGTATTCATGCTTCGTTTTGGCGGAATCGGTGGCCGGGAACTGCTGAAGTGGGATAATTTGAAGCGAAACGATCTCATCGTCAGGCAGGCTGCCTAGCTTCAGGCCGAATGCGCCCGTCTGATCAATCCAGGTATAGTAATTGAATTCATTCAATTTCAGTGTGGAAGCCGCTGTCCAAGCCGTTACATCCTTCAGAAGTCCACCAATGGTGTCGCGAAACTTCTCCAATGTGAACTGTTCCTTAAAATCACTGCTTAATTGCCCATAAATACCTTCATAATCCTGATCGAGCAGCGCTTGTGCAATTTCTTCAGTTTTATATCTCATCGTTCTTTCCTCTTCCTCCTCCGTTTTTGTGTTTATTGTAGTCTCCTTGTCAGGCTCAGGAGCATTGCGGTTAACTCCTCCGCCACATCCAGACAGTAAAATTGTAGCTGCAACAACCATTAACATAAGCTTTTTCATTATCCCACTCCATTCTATCTCTTTTGTTTTATTATAGGGCGCCTATCTTACAACAAGGAAAACGTAATCTTACGAGCATCTTAATTCTATGTCGGGAATTGAATGTCACCTGAAGCATTATCGTTCATTCTGCGTTCACAAATTTTTGATAAGCTCTCTCCTGAAGTTGAACGTTCATCATTCAAAAATATGCAGAACGCTGGGGGCCAACTATGTCAATTTCCATGAATAAAATTTTGCTGGTGCTGCTGATTGCAGCGCTGGGTATAAGCTTATTAGAAGCGCCATTGCAGGTATCCGCGGCGACAACGGCAACATCGTCGCCCGAGGGAGCGGATGATTGGGGAGATAGCGTTCAGCCTTTTATTGACGGCATTATGAATGTGCATATGGATTCCAATAAAATTCCGGGTGCGGTCATCTCCATTGTGAAAGACGGGAAGCTGCTGTTTGCGAAAGGATACGGACATGCGGATATTGAAAAAGGGTCACCCGTTGATCCGGAAACCAGCCTGTTCCGTATTGCATCGACGACCAAGCTGTTTACGTGGACAGCCGTCATGCAGTTGGTCGAGCAAGGAAAGATCGATCTTGATGCCGATATTAACTCCTACTTGAAAACCATCCAAATGCCAAAAACGTATGCACAGCCGATAACGATGCGCCATCTCATGACTCATACAGCCGGCTTCGAGGAAGGCGGCGTAGGTTATCAGATTACAACAGATCCGAGCAAGCTGCCCGTATCTATTTCCGAGACGCTTGCCAAACATATGCCGGCAAGGGTTAACCCGCCGGGAGAGATGATGTCTTACTCCAATTATGGTACTGCTCTGGCGGGACTGATTATCGAAGAAGTGAGCGGAATGGCTTATAATGACTATATACAACAAAATCTGTTCGACGTTCTTGATATGAACTACGCTACAGTACAGGAGCCTGTCCCTGCCAGCCTGAAACCATACGAGGTGATCGGTTACGCCAGAGAAAACGGCCGCTTCGTGACACAGCCGCCGACGTTCGAAGGCGGCTTTCGTCCAGCAGGATCTGCATCAGTATCGGCTATCGATATGACGCATTTCATGATCGCCCACCTGCAGAACGGACGGTTTGGCGACAAGCAAATATTGAAGCCGGAAACAGTCGAACTCATGCATTCTCCTGCTTTTGTCTTTCATAAGGATATGCCGGCGATGGATCTTGGCTTCTATGAGCTAAGAATGAACGGAATGCGCGTTATTGCGCATGGCGGAGCGGACCCTCTGTTTAACACGGAATTGTTTCTCATTCCTGAAAAGCAGCTCGGCATTTTCCTGTCTTACAGCGGCGGGGAAGGCTCTACGGCTGCATTAGGCCTGACAAAAGCGCTGTTGAATCGCTACTATCCGGCCCCGGAAATCAAGTTTCCGCCAGCCAGCCAAACACCTGATGAATCTTTGCAAAAATATGCAGGCTCCTACCAATTTGTACGCCGCAATCATACCGACATCGACAAGTTCTACAGCTTTCTGGTCAAGATGAATATCGGCGCTTCCGGGGACCGGTTAACGATCGGCGGTGGAGACGAGCAGCTCACTTTTGCTCGCGTAGGTGAGGATTTGTTTCAGGACGAAGGTGGTAACCTGATTGCTTTCCGAACAGATGAATCCGGGAAGGTTACGCACTTATTCATCGATTTCCTTTCGTCAGAGCCGCTTGAACGAACGCCTGTAATTAATCAGACGCAACTGTGGTTTCCTTTAATGGGATTGTCGCTGGCGCTGTTCCTTACTGTGCTGTTAGGAGTTCTCTATCGCAAGCGGCATACGAAAGCGATGCCTGCCGCTCAGAAATGGGCAGTCCGCCTGGCAGTTGTTACTTCCGGTTGGGCAATCGCCACTTGTCTGGGCACGTTCGTCATCGTGCTGAACATGGGGCTAGTGGATCGGCTAAGCCGCATCACAATGTCGCTTCGTCTATTTCTCGTCATGCCGATTACTTTGGCCGCTTTAACAGCAGCGCTCCTCTTTTTTAGCGTGCTGTCATGGAAAAACAGCTATTGGACGCTGCCTAAGCGGGTGCATTATACGTTCATTACGCTAGCGGCAGTTGTTATGAGCGTATTCTTTTATCACTGGAATTTGTTGGGCTGGCAGTTTGGTTAAACTTGATTGATAGCAGAGGGGCAAATTTCAATGGCAAAAATTCTAATCGCAGATGATGATGCTCGGATTCGCGAGCTGATCGCATTATTTTTACGGAATGAGGGCTTTGAGCTTGTGGAAGCAAAAGACGGTACCGAAGCACTATCGATTGTGGAGAATGACGGAGTTGATATGGTCATTCTGGACATTATGATGCCTCATCTGGACGGTTGGGAGTTGTGCAGAGAAATCCGAAGCTTTGATTCGAACATTCCGCTCTTGATGGTCACTGCTAAAGGGGAATCGGCGCAAAAGGTGAAGGGGTTCAGACTGGGGACTGATGATTATTTAACCAAGCCATTTGATCCGATAGAGCTGGTCATGCGGGTAAAAGCGCTGCTCAAACGTTACCAGATTGTCTCGTCCCAAAACGTACAGCTTGGAGGGATTGTTCTGGATCGCCTTAATTATCAGGTCAAACGCGGGGAAGAGACACTGAATTTGCCGCTTAAGGAATTTGAGCTGCTGTTCAAGCTGGCGAGCTATCCAGGTCAGACCTTTACTCGGGAACAGTTGATCACTCATGTTTGGGGTAAAAACTACGAAGGCGGCGATCGAACAGTCGATGTACACATTAAGCGGCTGCGGGAGCGTTTCGCTAACGATACACAGCATTTTCAGATTGAGACGGTCCGGAGTCTGGGGTACAGGCTGGTCATTTTATGAAAAAAAACTTGTACGTCCGCATCGTCTGTACATTTCTCGCCGTTATTTTGTTCAGCTTGCTGACCTCTTTTCTTGCAGGAGTTTTTCTCTTTAAAAAAGAAATCAACCATGTCGGCCAGAACGATATGATCGCCGTTGGCAAAGAAATAATCGCATTGTATGAACAGACAAAACCCGATGATCGAACTAGATTTATATCGCGCATGGCGACGGTGTCCGCCTACCGTATTCATCTGTACGACAACTCTGGCAGAGCCACTATTTATGGCCCAAGTAATTCCGAGGATGCCGTTATAACGCCGGATGTCGTTCATCAGGTGCTTCAGGGAAAACAGTATCGTTCTCCTGTTGAACAAGGGCTGACTTTCGTGGGCCTTCCCTTTCCATTCGATGGTGCGCCTCATGCAATGTTTATGCAGTTCACCCCGCAGAATGAGAATCTGATGAATCGGCTGATGCTGCTTGTATTGCTGCTCGGATTGCTCATTGGGAGTCTATGCATCCTTATATCAGCACGTTATCTGGTCAAACCGCTTCAAACACTGACGCAAGCGACCAAGCGAGTCGCCAAGGGTGATTTTAGTATTGAGATCAAGACTAATCGAGTGGACGAGGTCGGAGCACTAACACAGGGCTTTAACGAAATGGCGAATGAGCTAAAACAGTTGGAGCAGATGAGACAGGACTTCGTCTCCAATGTCTCCCATGAAATTCAAACCCCGCTAACTTCCATTGCCGGTTTCGCGACGGCAATGAAAAACAGCAACCTTGTGGCTGAAAAGGACAGAAGTTATTATTTGGACATTATTATCTCAGAGAGCGGGCGCTTGTCCAGATTAAGCGACAATCTGCTCCGACTGGCTTCCCTCGATTCCGAGCAACATCCGTTCGAGGCAACGACGTACAATCTTACGGAGCAGATCAAACAGGTTGTCGTCACCTGCGAGCCTCAATGGTCAGCTAAAGAAATTGCTATTGAATTGAACATGGCAGATTCAGTCCAGATTACAGCGGATAACGACCAGCTTAACCAGGTATGGATGAACCTGCTCGGCAACGCCATCAAGTTCACGCCAGCAGGGGGGCATATTGCTATCCAGATCGTTTCAGATAAAAATGAAATCGTATTTACTATTACGGATTCGGGGATTGGTATTCCTCCGGACAAGCTTGAACTGGTTTTTGAACGGTTCTATAAAACTGACCCTGCGCGGAACCGCGATGTTGGCGGCAACGGCCTTGGCCTCGCAATCGTCAAGAAAATTATAACCCTTCATGGCGGAAACATAATTATGGCAAGCCGTGTCGGCCAAGGAACGACAGTTGAAGTTCATCTTCCGATAGGTGAGAGTACTACAAGTGATTTCGCCTTGCGGTGAAACGTATCAAAAGTAAGGCAATAATCAGGACAGGGGGACAAGGTATGGACATTAATGGTCTGATTGCTCTATGGAATCATGCGAATAGCAAGGTCATAGACATTCGGCGCGCGACAATCAGTCCGGGCGAATCCATACGATCTTATTATGTGCCCTCGGGTCTGTTTCTCATGTCGATTACCGGTAATGCAGCAGCCAGTCTGGGACAGAAATATTATCGCATGCAGCGTTTTACAGTGCTTCATGCAGGCAAAGGCACTATGCTGGACATTGTTGCAGGAAGCGAAGGTCTGGATTACTATAGCGTTTATTATAAAGCAAGTTTTCAGCCTCTGGTATCCTCGGAACTTGCCGATTATTCGTACAGCATAACGCCGGATAATCCGGTATCGCTTCATCGGATATTGAGCGAAATGTTCAAAGAGTGGGAGAAACGGCATCCACTTGTTCAGTTGCGCGTTCGGACATTACTTTACCAGTTTGTATATGAGTTGCTCAATCAACTGATGAGGCAAGGTGCAGGCCCAGCCAAGCGCGATTTGGCTGCCCAGGTTGCAGCCATCATCCATGAGCATTATGGAGATGCCATAACGCTGGAGACGCTGTCGGAAAGCCTGAATTACAGCGTTCCTCATATATCTTCTTATTTTAAGCTTCGAACAGGACTTAGTCCGATTGACTACCTAATCAAGGTGCGCATCGATAAAGCCGCGGCGCTGCTAAGGGAAACGGATGCCACACTAAAGGAAATTTCATTCGGCGTCGGCTATCAGGACCCTAACTATTTGAGCCGGCTGTTCAAAAAGCATAAAGGCGTGTCTCCTATGCATTACAGGGAAATCCTTGTTAAAGAAGAGAAAACAGAAGATAATCCTTCCATGACCATAAAATCCTCCATTGTTCCTTCAGAACCAGTTGATTATACTAATATAAATGATAATGATTATCAACAACAAGGTGATGGAGAGGGAGATTTAATTATGTTCAAACATTCAGGAAATGCATGGGCACCCACAGTACTGCTTAGCGTCATTCTTCTGCTGAGCGCATGTGGTGCAAACGGTGCAGAGACAACCGGATCACAGTCAAGTCCTGGCGATACGTCCGCTACTTCCAAACAATTGCAGTCTAAAATCGTTAAAACAGTCGATGGCGAGGTAGAGATTCCTCTTCAACCCAAACGAATCGTTGCAGGCGAGTATCTTGGCAGTCTGATTGCGCTTGGGATAACGCCTATCGGAACTTCCGATCATCATATTCAAAATCCTTATTTCCAGCAGTATTTGAAAGACGTAGAGAATATTGGGAACGGCAATGGCAACATGGAGAAAATATTGGCGCTTGAACCGGATTTGATTATTATGGACGACTTCTATCCGGAGCTGAATGAGAAAATGTCGAAAATTGCTCCTACTGTTGTGGTTCCGTATGCTTCTCTAAAGACGGTACATGAAGAGATTACTTATTTCGGAGAGTTGCTTGGTCGGGAAGAACAGGCTAAAGCTTGGCTGGCTGACTATGACAGCCGTATTGCCAGTGCCAAGGATAGCGTATTAAAGGTTATACCTGCGGACAGCACTTTTTCGGTTATTGAATTTAAAGAGAAAAGCATAATGGCCGTTGGGGCCGACTTTGGAAAAGGGGGTCAGCCGATCTACAATGGATTTGGCTTCAAACCTCCCGCGGATATCGCTGCTGAAATGGTCGATCCTGGTTGGGCCTCAATCTCTGCCGAAGCATTGCCAAAGTACGCGGGAGACTACATTATTCTGACTTCCGATTCGGAGACGCTGGATGAACTCAAAGCGGACCCAATCTGGGGTACCCTCCCGGCGGTCAAAAATGGTCATGTGTTTTTATGGACAAGCGATCGTTCGGGCTACTGGGACCCGATTGCTATTTTAAACCAGACCGAAGAATTGGCTGCATGGCTGACAAATCTCTAAACTGCTGCTTTTACCCTCTATCGGTGGCAGTGCAAGGCTTGAATTGGCATGAAAAAGGCGGAAGCTGAATCAATGTTTGATTAGCTTCCGCCTTTATTGGCCCTAAAAGGGGTGATTCTGTACCGGAGGTGAATCCTGCTGGCTACTCCGGCTTGCTGTATGTCTTAGTCTAGTTCCACATCGTTCAGCAATGTGCCTTTCTCTTGCGGACCAGACGGTCCTCCTGCCAGCTTAGGCTGACCGAAGAATGTACCCTGTGTAGGATTACCAAAACGGTAAATCGCTCCGCTGTTCGGGTTGGTGTAATCTGTGCCCAGCCAAGCCGGGTACGGATTGCCTAGACCAACGCCTGTACCTTGATTAGGGAAGAACTGGAAGTATTGCACGTTGTTCCACGTATCCCACGCAGTTCCTTTATTCGCTACGTCAATCAATTGAACAACAACCAGATCCTTATAAACATGATTGCCTGTGTCCTTCCACATGCCGTGCGAGCCGAATGCGGAATGAGCTACCGGATGCGTGCCATTAACCTTGTCAACTTCATTCCAAGGGTAAACGTTGCTGAAGTAATGAGCTCCGTACAACACTTGAACAGGCTTCAAATATTGGGTGTTGTTGTCCTCGAATTTGGCCAACCGGACTGTAACTCTCTCAAAATCTCCTACGTGATTACCAACTTCAGTTCCAAGCACTGTTTTACCCAAATCATAAGCACTGAATTGGAAATAAACCAAATCCACATTCTGGTATTCCTTCTCTACCCAAAAAGCATAGATCGGCGCATTGGCCAAATCGCCGGAGAAGTAAGGCAGCTTCAAATCGTACGGATTCAGCGGCGTCTTTGTTTTCAACTCATACTTGCCGGAGTCTGGATTCAGATACCGGTCAACATACGGGAAAGTATACTCAACCGAGGAAGGGAAATAGACTTCGCCTTGGGCAAACCAAATTCTAGGGGCGAATGTTGCAAGGATTTGCCGTTTGGCAGTTTCGCTGTATACATTGCCCGGTACGGGAATACTTGTGGAATCTACCGGGGAAATCTTTTCGACCTTCAAACTGGATACGACATCATTAAAGTCATTTAAGTGATAGGTATCGGCTGTCAATACTCTAGAAGCTCCAGAGAAGTTGCCATCTTTATATAGCGTCACCTTGTAGCCCGGTCTTACCCGAATAGAAGAGATTTTATCATTACCCACGCCGGCTACAAGTGAATCCACGTTATAGGATCCAACGTCGAATTGCTGCTCCATCCCGCCATACGGTGAATGGTCATAAGCGATGACCGGCAAGCTTGGTCCGCCAATCAGCTCCACCTTAAGGCTGGAAGTGGCATCATTGAAGTCGCTCAAGATAGAGAAATCCGACTTTACCACATAAGTATCTCCAGAGAACTTGGCATTCTGGTACAGTGTCACCCGATAGCCTGGAGCAACACGTATGGAAGAGATTGCATCGTTGCCGACTCCCGAATTTAAGACGCCCACATCATAAAAGCCAACATCAAAACTTTGGGATGCTCCTCCGAAATTCGCATCTTTATACACAGTAACTGGCGAATTGCCTGCATGTACGGTGTTGCTTTGTCCCAATGTGCCTAAAACGGTCGTGACTGCAAACAATAGAACAAGTGTAAAAATATTTAATTTTTTCACTTTAATTCCTCCATCAATTTTTTTGTTTTTCCATAAAATATGAACTTATCAAAAAAACTGCAGTTTAAACCTATTTCTTCAAGTGTTAACAAGTAACTCATGGCCACAAATTGAGAATAAATCATACCACTGATATATACAATCGCTTTTGAAAAACTTTACACAACGCTGCAGGTTCTACATTTTTTGTTAACAGCGTTATCTCACGATTAACGCCAGCGCGATTATAATCTTCAGCGTAGCGGATAACAATCGAGAAAAGGCAATTAATAATCTGATTACACTGGGTTTCCTTAATTGTTGTGCACAATAATCGTATATATGGGGTCTTGTTGGTGATCTCCTGGAGGTGCAAAAAAATGTAAAGCCAATTGTCATGTATGATTTTCAAGCGTGGGAGAGATTATGAAGTGATCTTAAAAAAATAAACAAGCCTCTATTCGCTTTGTGAGCGTAAGGAGGCTTGCTTTATGATGAAATTCCCCCATCTGCGGGAACGTAGCTGTTGTTAGCTGCAGGAAGGTGAACGACAAACGTGCTGCCTCTTCCGGGGAGGCTCTCCGCTGTAATTGTACCCCCGTGCTGCTCGACGATCTCTTTGGCGATGGCAAGGCCCAGGC
Organism: Paenibacillus roseus; assembly: GCF_016424485.1. Lineage (GTDB taxonomy): Bacteria > Bacillota > Bacilli > Paenibacillales > Paenibacillaceae > Paenibacillus_D > Paenibacillus_D roseus. The sequence goes on along the minus strand of NZ_JAELUP010000013.1, from coordinate 138,998 downwards.
CGCTTCCTGTCAATGGATCATGTTGCGCCCCGCGGTTCGCTCGTTCGAAAATGTTGACGAGGTGCTCGGCCGCGATCCCTTGTCCCTCGTCCTCTACGCTGATCTGAACGCCGTCCGAGTCAATTATCGCCTCCAGTCTGATCCGTTTATTCGCCAGTGAATATTTGCAAGCGTTATGAACGAGATTTGTCAGCACCCTGCGCATTCCGTGGGGATCGACCGTCATAACCGGGTCACTGTCCGCCTGAATTTCCGTTTCGCATTGTAACCCCGCAATCCGAATAAACTCCTCAAGGAAGGCGAATTCCTTCATAACCCACTGTTGCATGTGGAGTGTTTCCTTCGATTGGTGGTGAGAGTTAGAATCGTCCTGCTCATCTATGCTAAGTTGGAACAAGTCATCGATAAATCGCGTAATGTAGAGAACCTTCCCATACAAATCTTCCAAATGCTTGTTTTGCTCTCCCGGACGAACCTGAATGCCGAGCATCATAGCCTTAATTCCGCCTTGCACAACCGTCAGGGGAGAGCGGATATCATGCGAAATGTTTTGCAGCAACTCGCTGCGTCTTCTCTGGGAGTGAACAAGCTTTTCCGTTCTCTCACTTACCGTATGCTCCAATTCTTCGTTCCACTGTTCCAGCGTTCTGACGAGCTTTTCCTGATTGACAATCATTTGCCGCTGCGCGTTAATTTTACCCCTCTCGTTTTGCCTGGTTTGGTAGGAGAGCGCGGCGGCGAATATAATAAACTCCGTAATAGAGCCCAGTTGATACCCATAATGGGTCAACAGGCTGTGCTGGACCAGGCCAAAAGTATACAGAACAGCTGGAATCGCGAGACCAAAAATCGAAATGACACCAAGAACGATATATCTAGCCGCTATATTTCCTCGAAACACACTGTAGAAAATTGAAGCAATCAGAACCATAAATACGATAAACTCGTACCAGATGGCGATCGTCGAAAAGCCAGGCAAATGAAAGAGCAATGCCAGTACGACAAATGGCGAAGCCCATTTTATAGCTGTTGCCGCATAACGAAGCTTTGGAGCGTAAACTTTTATTTGCAGTACCCTGTCCAGAAAGAATAATACAAACCATAAACAAAGAATGAAGAAAAAGAGGAAGATATCCTCGTAGGAACCCAAGATGCGCAGAAGGAACCGGATCAATTCGCTCTGTTCTCCGAGCAGTTCTTGAGGCAATCCGTTCCAAACCAGCTGAGACAAAGCGAAGAAAATAATATATAGCAAATAATAGAAGTAAGCTACATTTTTCATGAAGATATACATCATAAAAATGTATGCTGCCATAAGCATCACGAAACCGTAATACAAGCCAAATAGTATAAATTCTGCCCGGAGCTTATCGTAATAGACGGAAGCATTCATCAAATCCAGGGGTAGAATCATCGCACCCATCGTAGTTACTCGCAGGTAGAGCGTAACGGGATGATTGGCGGGCAAGACAAGCTCATAAGACCAATAATGATCGTCCAACTTTTTTCCATTATCGGAATTCTCTGTAGTATTCAATTGTTGCCCGTCGGCGTATAGGTCCACACTATCAACGATGGCATTCGACAACCGCAGCACCCATCGATCCAAGGTGGATTCGTTAGTAATCGTTGTTTGAATCCAGTACGTTTTCCCGTCGAGTCCGAAAGAGGAGCGTCCCGATGCTGGAGCAAACCGCTCTTCCGTCCGAAACTCCTGAGCCTGGGCATAAGTCAGCATTCCATCCGGATCGGAGAGAACGTGCATGCCTTCGTTCAACCGAACCTGTTGAAGCCCTTCAGTTAAGCGTATTTCGGAATTCAGCATGTTGCTATGTTCAGGTGATTTGTCCCAAGGTATAAAATAAAACCAGACAAGGGCCACCCCTGCAACAAATAGAGAAATAGAGAAAAGAAATAGTCGATTGTGTTCTGCAAAGTTCCTTCTCATAAAACGGCCTCGCTTACTAGCCAGATTTTTGCCGTACTGCCTTTCTTCAAGAGTACCACAACTAGTCATAAAATGTTACACTACTAGTAGTGCATAGTTTCTTAATTTATTTTAATTTGAAAGAGGAGACATCGGAGTGAAGCCCAACGTCATTTTCGTTATCGATGACGATCCAGATATCCAACAGTTGGTTACAGCTTTTCTGACGCACGAAGGATATATTGTCCGGAATGCGTTCAATGCTGTCCAAGCGTTCGAATTGCTTGCGTTTGAGGAGCCGGATCTCATCATCATGGATATTCAAATGCCTGACATGGATGGCATAACGCTCTGTAACGCTATTCGAAAACAGTATCACCGGCCGATATTGTTCGTATCCGGTACGCAAAAGCAGGAGCTGAAAGCGTTATCCCTCCAGTCCGGCGGCGACGACTACATAGGCAAGCCCTTTGATCCTGAGGATCTCATCCTGCGGGTGAGAGCAAACTTGCGATGGAGCAATCTGCTTGAACATCCCCCCGTCAAAGGAACTAAGTTGGAATTTCCCGGGCTTGATATCGATTTGGAGCGGATGACGGTTATGGTGAACCATCAGCCGATTTCCTTATTGGCAAAAGAATTCCAAATGCTAGTTACGATGGCCAGCAAACCCAACCAGGTATTTCATCCGCGGCAGCTATACCGCCAGGTGTGGGAGGATGATGCCTACTACTCCAAGGACACCGTCAAAACCCATATTTCGAATTTACGCAAAAAAATAGAGCCGAATCCGGCTCTGCCTCGCTACATTATTACCTCCTTGCGGTTAGGTTATAAGTTTAACCCCTATGGCGTGGTGGAACCGAAGGCTACTTCCGAATAATCAATGTATATACGCCGAAACGCTTGAGATGATCGAGGATATCTCTTGTTAGGGTCACGCCCGAAGGCAAGACTATGTTACCGGAGGCAGTAATAACCTCACTGGCAAGAATATCTCCTGGTTTGGCGGCATGAATAGATATTGGTTGCGCCATATCTGATCCTCCTCTAAATGAATTGGAAAATGGCTGCCTCGACGCCGTACACGAGGCAGCCATTGTTGAAACTATAGACATGTATAAATTCCAGTTGATAAACGGCTTGAGTAAAACGACGCTGTCCCTGTTAAAGACGGCAAAGCCGTTTACGCTTGATGAACGCTGTTACTGCTTCTTTTCTAACTTCTCCAGCATTCTCAGAATGACGGTCACTGCTTCGGCTCTTGTCGCAGTTTCATTTGGCATGAAACGATTCCCGTCGCGTCCTGTGACAATGCCAACTTTTCTGATCGCTTCTACCTTAGATTTTGCCCAGTTTGGAACGGTTGTGTCATCCGAAAACCCTGTTTGTTGTACCACTGAATAATTTCCACCTAGGGCGCCGGCAATCATGACGGCCATCTCAACACGATTAATTTGCGTATCCGGCCGGAACCTTCCGTCGCTGTATCCATGGATGATACCGGCTTGCACCGCTTGAGCGACTGCTGTTTTTGCCCATGCGCCAATTTTGGACGCATCTGTAAAACTCAACGAAGCGCCTTCACCTTGAGGTTTGAGAGCGTTCATCAGCATAACGGCGAACTCTGCCCGCGTGACAGGGTCGTTTGGTTTAAAGGTGCCGTTCGGGAAGCCGTTAACGATTCGGTCCGCTGCGGCTTTTATAATACTTGATTCCGCCCAGTGACCGGAGATGTCTGTGAAAGAGTTTTTCGGTTCTACATCTACCTTCTTGTCGACGGCAAGTACAGCAAATTTCCCAAAGTAAGACACTTCTGCTGTGACGGTATTGCCCTCTACCTTGTCACCGATTGCCACCCAATGTTTGCCTTGTTCATCATAATAGAATATGGCCGCCGTTTGATTGGGTTTTATTTTGCTGGCATCAAATCGGATAATTAACGTAACAGGCTTCGTAAAATTCTCCGTGAAGTTTTTTGTAATTTCAAAAATAGGACTGACAAAAGTTTCATTGTTGACAACGAGAGGCGTTGTATTCAGCACCTTTTCCACTACGAGTTGCAGCTTTTTGGCGGTCGCTCCGGCTGGAACAATTACGCGTATCTCGTCGTCCAATCTGGTCGAACCGGCGCTTTCAGGGGGAAGTGTCAATTTCCCGTCTGTTGTGTTCACATTCGTCTCATCCGTGGCTGTGCCCCCATAAGGGCCACCTGATCCCGATGAGCTAGGCGTAGACTTTGTTTTTACACTGTCCACGTCGGAAGCTGAACTTTCGCCCGCACTGCTCAGAGCTGTAACTTTCACGGAGTAGGTCGTACCCGGTGATTTATTCGTGACTGTGAAGCTGGTCGCAGTGATCGGAGAAGAATTGATCTTCGTTCCGTCGACATACACGTTGTAACCAGTTGCTCCGGTTACTGCGGTCCACGCCTGCACCCAGCCAGTAGTAGTCACACTGCTGTGATTCAGTCCAGTTGGAGCATCCGTAATCGTAGTCACGCTGTCCACGTCGGAAGCTGAACTTTCGCCCGCACTGCTCAGAGCTGTAACTTTCACGGAGTAGGTCGTACCCGGTGATTTATTCGTGACTGTGAAGCTGGTCGCAGTGATCGGAGAAGAATTGATCTTCGTTCCGTCGACATACACGTTGTAACCAGTTGCTCCGGTTACTGCGGTCCACGCCTGCACCCAGCCAGTAGTAGTCACACTGCTGTGATTCAGTCCAGTTGGAGCATCCGTAATCGTAGTCACGCTGTCTGCGTCAGAAGCTGAGCTTTCGCCCGAACCATTCACGGCGGTTACCTCAACGGAGTAGGTCGTACCCGGCGATTGATCCGTGACCGTAAAGCTGGTCGTAGTAATCGGAGAAGAATTGATCTTCGTTCCGTCGACATACACGTTGTAACCAGTTGCTCCGGTTACTGCGGTCCACGCCTGTACCCAGCCAGTAGTAGTCACACTGCTGTGATTCAGTCCAGTTGGAGCATCCGTAATCGTAGTCACGCTGTCTGCGTCAGAAGCTGAGCTTTCGCCCGAACCATTCACGGCGGTTACCTCAACGGAGTAAGTCGAACCCGGCGATTGATCCGTGACCGTGAAGCTGGTCGCAGTGATCGGAGAAGAATTGATCTTCGTTCCGTCGACATACACGTTGTAACCAGTTGCTCCGGTTACTGAGGTCCACGCCTGCACCCAGCCAGTAGTAGTCACACTGCTGTGATTCAGTCCAGTTGGAGCATCCGTAATCGTAGTCACGCTGTCTGCGTCGGATGCCGAACTCTCGCCCGAACCATTCACGGCGGTTACCTCAACGGAGTAGGTCGTACCCGGCGATTGATTCGTGACTGTGAAGCTGGTCGTAGTGACTGGAGAAGAATTGATCTTCGTGCCATCCACATACACGTTGTAGCCAGTTGCTCCGGTTACCGCAGTCCACGTCTGCACCCAGCCAGTAGTAGTCACGCTGCTGTGATTCAGTCCAGTTGGAGCATCCGTAATCGTAGTCACGCTGTCTGCGTCAGAAGCTGAGCTTTCGCCCGCACTGCTCAGAGCTGTAACTTTCACGGAGTAGGTCGTACCCGGCGATTGATTCGTGACTGTGAAGCTGGTCGTAGTGATCGGAGAAGAATTAATCTTCGTCCCGTCGACATACACGTTGTAACCAGTTGCTCCGGTTACTGCGGTCCACGCCTGCACCCAGCCAGTAGTAGTCACGCTGCTGTGATTCAGTCCAGTTGGAGCATCCGTAATCGTAGTCACGCTGTCCACGGCAGAAGCTGAGCTTTCGCCCGCACTGCTCAGAGCTGTAACTTTCACGGAGTAGGTCGTACCCGGCGATTGATTCGTGACTGTGAAGCTGGTCGTAGTGATCGGAGAAGAATTAATCTTCGTCCCGTCGACATACACGTTGTAACCAGTTGCTCCGGTTACTGCGGTCCACGTCTGCACCCAGCCAGTAGTAGTCACACTGCTGTGATTCAGTCCAGTTGGAGCATCCGTAATCGTAGTCACGCTGTCCGCATCGGATGCCGAACTCTCGCCCGAACCATTCACGGCGGTTACCTCAACGGAGTAGGTCGTACCCGGCGATTGATCCGTGACCGTGAAGCTGGTCGCAGTGATCGGAGAAGAATTGATCTTCGTTCCGTCGACATACACGTTGTAACCAGTTGCTCCGGTTACCGCAGTCCACGTCTGAACCCAGCCAGTAGAAGTAATACTACTGTGAGTTAACCCAGTTGGAGCGGCTGGAATTGCTACCGACACGTTAACGGTCCAGTTTTGCTGGCTGCCATCAGCAGCGGTTACAACATAAGTGACTGGATTCGTGAAATTGTTGACGGTTACGCCGCTAGATTGGGTCACAGGACCTATCGTTGCGGTGGCCCCTGCAGACAGGGAAAAAGTTGCTGTCAAACCAGTCAAATCGGTGCCGCTGGCAACTTCAATCGATACGGTATGGGCCGTAGAATCGATCAATGCCGATCCGGTTTGTTCGGCAAAGCTAAAGCTTGTAATGGCTTTCTCGTTGCTCGGAGCTATGTTCACAGTAACTGTATACGACTTCGTTGCCCCGTTCTCGGCAGTGACCGTATACGTTACAGGTGAATTGAAATTATTCGGGGTTGTCCCGCTCGTCTGGATCGTTGACCCCACTGCAACTGTTGAATTTGGCGAATGGGTAAAAGTTGCGACTAGCGCGGAACGGTCTGTCCCATAAGGTACGGTTAAGGTGATGGTTGTGTTGTTAATCGTTCCCGTCACCGCAGGCGTCAACCCTTCAAAACTGAATGCCGTTATATCGCCGACCGAACTTTTTGCGCGAGTTACCTTAATCGTATAAGTTCGGGTCGCTCCATTCTCGGCTGTCACTAACACGACAATCGTGTTTTCTCCCGTATTCAATGCTAATGCGGAGCTAGATTCGCCGCTTGTCACCGATTCAGATGTTCCGCCATTAATGCTCACTGTGATCGTTGCTGCAGAATTCAACGCTACAGGTTTGACTGTAATGCTGGAGACGCTGTTGGCCACGGAAGACGTATAATTAACTGTGCTGTTGTTGAAGCTTGGCGACAGCACACCGGTTGACAGTGACAAGCCGCTAAGTCTTGATTCCGAACTGGCTGCTCGTGTCACCGAAATACGATAATCTTTACTCGACCCGTCTTGTGCTGTTACAGTGACAACAATGGTATTCACCCCTGTATTTAAAGAGAGGGACGAACTATTCTGTCCGCTGTTCACCGATACGGGTGTCCCATCATTGACGCTAACCTTGACTGTTGCTGTTGAGTCGGCCACAGTAGGTCGGACTGTAATGGAAGAAGTTGCATTCGTTACGCTCGCGGTATAACTGGTGACCGAGCTGGAGAAGCCTGGCGACAGCGTCCCTGAGCTAATAGTCAATGCGCTCAGATTGGCATTTGTGCTTGCCGCTGCCCGCGTAACGGCAATCGTATAGACCTTCTTATTCGCCCCGTCGAGTGAAGTCACTTCTACTGTGACAGTAGTCGTCGCGTTTGCGGCAAGCGCGATAGCTCCGCTAGCTTGGCCGCTGGCTACAGGCGTCGAATTAACTTTGACAGTCGAGCCGGCATGACTGACTGTCGGGGTGACATTAAGAGACGAAGTGCTGTACGGTACGCTTACCGTATAGCTGGTTGTCGCCTCATTGAATGCCGGATTTAATGTTCCGGCAGATAGCGCCAACTCTCTTAAACCTGTGGCGGAAGGGTCTGAACGTGTAACAATCAAGGAATAGGTTCTGCTGTCTACTCCGTTTGCTCCGGTCACGTTAATAGTAATCGGGTTGTCACCTGTAGTTAGATTCGCGCTGCCGCTAACCGAAATTACGCTAGACGGATCAAGTGTCGCTCCCGTTACAGTTACACTAGTCACATCGGGCGCAACGTTAGCCCGATAGCTCGAATTCATGTTGTCAACGTTAGGGGCAACGGTAACCGATTCGCCGGAATTCGCCGTAACCGTTACGCTCGTCAGCCATATCGGCAGGGGCGCGGTGCGCAGATAAGGCGTTGTCGTGCCGCTGACAAGATTCCAAATTGTACTGAAGTCCCATGAGCTATAATTCGTGCTGTTCTTCATTGCATCGGTGGTGCGTGCGGTAATGCCAGTGGATGCTCCCGATCCTGCAGCGCTGCTACGCTCGGATGTCGTCGTATTCCAATAATTATTGGTGAACGATCCACTGGAATTGTTGCCGACCAGGCCGCCTATTGTGCTTCCGCCAGCAACTTTTCCTGTCGCATAGTTATTGGTGTAGGTCCCTGAGGTTGCCTGCCCAACCAGGCCGCCAGCTTTAGTTCCAGTCATAGTTACAGTTACTTGTCCGGTTGCAAAGCTGTTGGTAATCTTGCCATATGAGTCGAACCCTACCAGCCCGCCTGCCTGACTGTTGCTGCTGACAGTTCCTTCCGCATAACTTTCAATCACTTGTCCGCCTGCATTTTGTCCGACTAATCCACCGGCATTGTTGCGACTGCCAGCGCTATTGGCCAAAGAGCTGCTTGAGCGGATCGTTCCTGAATTGTAGCCGGTTATCCCGCCCACGTTGTCTCGTCCCGAAACTTCCCCGGACACGCGCACATTCTTTGCGGTGGCGTTGCTAAGCCAGCCCACCAATATGCCTGTTTTATCGAACCCCTTTACTGAAGCCTGAACAATTTCCAGATTAGATACGCTGCCAAGATAAACATAATTAAATAGACCCACGTTATCCTCACTTGGCCGGTTGATCTTCAATCCGGTAATCCGATGCCCGTTCCCGTCCAAAGAGCCTTCCAAATAGATGGGTATCCAGCCCTTGCCTCCATCTTGAGAGGCATATGCGGACAGATCGATATCGGCAATAAGCCGAAACGCTTTTTGGTAAGCGTCCGAATCTCGTATTGCATTGAACTGCTCCGGCGTCCTGATCAGATAAGGCGACGTCGTTGTCCCTTGCCCACCGGCGAATTTACTGCGAATAACTTCAATGGTGTATGTTTTAATTGTCCCATCAGAAGCGATGACTTGTATGGTGACGGTATTGCTTCCAGCCTGAAGATTATGGCCTCCGCTAACGGAATAGGTGGCGCCCGAATCTGCGGTTTCTGCTGTCACATTCACATCCGTTACATCAGCACCAACGGTTATGGAATAGGACAGAGTTGCACTGTTGAAATTAGGCACCGGCACCCCGTCTACCCACAGATTGGACAGATTGGCGTCTGATGAAATATTTGATGATAAGAGCTTGTTGATCGTAATCGTATAGGTTTGTGACGTTCTGACCCCGGTTGGATCGGCAACAGTAACCACCGCTGTTTGATTGCCGACAACTAGCGCATTCCCCCCCACAGTGGAGACTAACGCGTCAGGATTGGCAGGGCTTGCTGTAATTGCCATGGAAGAGGCCCCATTTGTTACACTAATCGCATACTGCCGAATCGCAGATTTAAAGCCAGGTGTCAAAGAGCCAGTTGTACCGTTATCCGGCACGAACGTCAGATCAGTCAGCCAAAGCGGCGCATTGTTGCGAAGGTAAGGATAGCTCTTGTTTTCCGATAACGCCCAGGTTCCAGTCAAGTCCCAATTGGCAAAACTGGCGGACTTAGACATCGATTCCGGCGTCAAACCCGTCACTCCGGGTTCATTCCCGCTATATCCGTAACCAACGGCTTTACCGGATAATGTTACATCCCAAACCGATGATGACACTGTTGAGTCGTAGCTGTAGCCTGCGAACCCTCCTGCGGTTCCGGATGCGTTCACGGCCCCGGCAGAGTAGCTATTTTTTACAGTTACCTGATACATATAGCCCGCCAGCCCGCCGGCAGTGCCCGTGCTCTCCCCACTTACCGCGCCAAGTGCATAACTGTTCTCGACCTCTGGCAAATAAACCGTATCAGGAGGATTGAAGCTTGAGGTTCCATTGCCGATCAGGCCTCCAACCGCAGACGATCCGGTTACGCTCCCCGTTGCATAACAACGCTTTATAACTCCGCCATTGAGCTCCCCGACAAGCCCTCCGACCCTGGCACCCACGCCGGTTACGGCGCCTTCTGCGTAACTGTCGCTAATTTCGGAGTTGAAAGCCCAGCCGAACAACCCGCCAATATAGTCGCCGCTACCATAAATGGTTGCCGACGATCCTGCCTGCTGAACTGAAGCGGTCTGGAGATTGCCGACCAACCCGCCAACATAACCGTTTCCACGCACATCGCCTGAAGTATGTACGTTATTCAGAACCGCGTTTGATGCTAAACCGGCAACAATTCCCGTATGGGATTCTCCTCCGACCACCGCTTGCAATACGTTCAGATTTGTAATTTTTCCACCATACAGGGCTTCAAACAAGCCGACATATTCTGATTGTTCTCGTTGGATGGATAACCCCGTGATGGTATGCCCGTCGCCGTCAAGCGTCCCGGAAAACCCGGGAATCGGCTTCCAGCCTTGCCCTCCGTCTGCCGTTGCAAAGACGGACAGATCAATGTCGGCAATGAGCTTGTAATGCGCCCACCGATCATTTCGAACGTTATCCAACTGCATGGCATTCGCAATTAAGAAAGGTGTCTCCTCGGAGCCATCACCTCCGTCGAATACTGGATTTGCATGTACGTGAACAATCGGCATCGTGGAAAGCATGACGATCAGTGCCAAGAATACGAATGTACTCTTCCTGACAATCCTACTCCAATGTTGAAGCAAAGTATCATCCTCCTTTTAATTTTTTATTTCTCCGCGTAACGAAGCTTTGCCCATAGAAGGACAAAAAAGCCGTTTGCGCCGTACAATTCCGAAGCGATTGTCACGGTCCGCTGCATGCTATACTCTACAGCAATGGGGTAAAATAAGAGTAAAATGAAATAAATTCTTTCTATGCGGCCCTATTCAATTCGAGCAGTTTTGTCCAGAATATTCAAAATAATTACACGCAAACTAAGGGTGATCGGAGAAATTTTATCAATTTCTTAGAATAGTACTATTTGATTTGAACCCATGGGCGTCCTTGATGGAGAAATGTTAACAAAGTCATAGTTCTATCCATAGGTTTTCTTCATCAATTTTCCTACAATGACTTTAGTATTTGAAAACGCTTTAAAAAACGAGAAGGTGAGGAGAACAAGCGAATGTTGAAGAGACATGTGAAGAGAAGTTTGTTGTGTCTGATTGCAAGCATCGTGCTATGGGCGCAAATCGCTTTGATTGTGCCTGTCAATCAGGTTGCTGAGGCAGCCCAAAACGGTTTGGCGCAAAAACCATTGATGGGCTGGAGCTCTTACAGCCTCCAGGTCTATGATGGGCCAGGCAATTGGACTTCGGCAGAAAAGATCAAGAAGCAGTCCGATGCCATGAAGAAGACGCTGCAACCATTCGGGTATGAATATATTAATATCGATGCAGGCTGGAATGGGGACATGGATGAATATGCCAGACCGATCCCCAATGAAAATCTGTACCCGAATGGCTTCCAGGAAGTTATTGATTATGTTCACAATAACGGACAGAAGATCGGTGTGTATTTTATCCCAGGCGTATCCAAGCATGTGTATTATGATGAAAGCATTAAAGTATACGGACATCCTGAATGTAGCGTGAAGGATACCGTCTATCTGGACGCAAATAAGAAGCCGGTCATCATGGACCTGTGGGACAGTTATACGTACAAAATGGACTTCAGTAACCCTTGCTCTCAAAAGTACATTGATTCCATCGGGGATCTGCTTGGCGGATGGGGCATCGATTTTGTCAAATTTGACAGTGTCACGCCGGGTTCTGGCGAAAATAACCTGGACCGGGACGCGCGCGAGGATGTGAAGGCATGGCATACAGCGCTGTCCAGACACAATATTTGGCTGGAGCTTTCATGGGCGGTTGATCCCAATTACGCCGACTGGTGGAGAAAATATTCCAATGGCTGGCGTATCCACTGGGATGTGGAAGCCTATTCCCATGAAAAAGGAATGGTGGAATGGGCCAACATTGCCCGACTCTTCCCTATGACAGCCATTTACTGGCGAGAGGCCGGTCCTGGAGGCTGGAATGACTTTGATTCGCTGAATGTCGGCAATGGTAAAACGAGCGGCTTGACCAAAGACGAGCGGCGAACCGCAACGACGTTCTGGGCAGTTTCGGCAGCACAATTCTATATTGGGGACGACATATCCAATCTGGACGACCTTGGTCTTGAGCTGCTGACAAATCCTGAGGTTATTGCTGTCAATCAGGCGGGAATGCCGGCGCGTCCGGTGTCTATGGCTACAGACCAGCAGGTCTGGTATAGCAATAATGGCGATGGCACTTTTAATGTCGCACTTTTTAATCTCAGTTCTAAAGAAGCTTCGGTAACTGTCAACTGGAGTGATATTGGCTTGGATGGCTCAGCCTCTGTGCGCGATTTGTGGAGCCGTCAAGAACTCGGTACGTTCCAGACAGGGTTCACGGATGCAAAAATAGAGCCGCATGCCTCGCGCTTGTTCAAGGTAACTGCGAAGGGCGGCAAGGCGACTGTAAATAACGATAATACTGGTCTTCGCTATTCCTGGGAAAAACAAGGGGATACATATGTGGAGCACTGGGTACGCAATGATGACAACGAGAAAGCTGCCGCGTCACAGAAACTTGAAGTTACACTCTCGGACACTTCTGCAGCCGGAGCGCTAGCGAGTAGAGAGCAAGCCGTTAATGAGAACGCTGACAGTTCAAACGTAGTGAACGAGGACCCGTCTTATCAAATATTGATCAACGACACGAATCCTAATATTCAGTATTCCAATGGCTGGAATCATAATGGGAACCGTTCATTTGGGAACCACAATCGTGATGTTCATTTTACAGATGGCAGTGGCAACTACTTTACCTATACTTTCAAGGGGACAGGTATTGAATACGTAACTGAAGAGGATAGAGGAGTAAGTAAATTCCAAGTATATATTGATGACGTCGACCAAGGGGAATTCACTACTAATAATCCTGAAAAGCAAAATATTCCTATGAAGGTCGGTTTCGCCATTGCCGATCTCCCTGACGGTGTGCATACGATCAAAGTCGTAAATAATGAGAACAAGTACCTGTTGTTAGATGCATTGCGAGTAACCACAAGCTCATTGCTTGGAACGCCGTCTGCCAACAGTTTTGACAAAAACGATCCTAAAGACATCAAAATTCCGTTGCCGTTTGCTTCAGAGTCGCTTGTAAGCATTAAAAATGGCACGAAGACTTTGACTAAGAATACAGATTATACGTTGCAAGATAGCGAAGTCGCCTTGAAGTCGAACTACTTCATGCAACAGGATGCGCTGCAGCCGGTCAATCTGACATTCGAGTTTGCTGAAGGGGCTACCCAAAGTCTTAGCATTGCAATAATCGGAACATCCATTTCTCCTACCGATCTAAGTTTTGACAAAGCGAGCTGGAACCAAACTGATCTGGCGGTGAACTTACTGCTAACAGGCGACGATAGCTTGACTGGTATTAAGAAGGGGACCTCTCCTTTAGTCAACGATACAGATTATCAAATCGCTGATAATATTGTAACGATCAGCAAAAACTACTTGGCCACACTTCCATTAGGGTTAAATGAACTGAGCTTTGAGTTTAAGAATCGTACACCTTTACCACTTAAAATAACAGTTACAAACTCGGCTGCTCCTGGGCGCTACGCTATGGTCAATAACACGGATTCCAGCATCTCCTTTTCTGGAAAATGGTTTTATAATGGCGGTCGTTCCGGGAATTACGAGAAGGATGTGCATTGGACAGAAACGCAAGGCTCTTCCTACTCTTACAGGTTCAAGGGTACAGGTATCGATGTAATAACTGAAAAGGATAAAGGAATGGGCAAACTCGAGGTATTCATCGATGGCCAATCCAAAGGTATAATCGATCCTAGTGACCCAAATGCTAGCAATGAGCCTATGTACACCGCTTTTTCCATATCAGGACTGCCGTACGGCAAGCATACGATCAAGGTTGTCAGTCTGGAAAAAGCGCGCTTTGCGGTATTGGATGCATTCCGGATACACTTGCCTAGCCTGCTGGAAGAAACAATCGTAAAATACGATAAAGCCAGCAACGAGGGCTTCAATGTGAGCTTTATCGAGGACATCGATCTTCTCACCAAGGTTAATAACGGTTCCCAGGTGCTTGTGGAAGGAACGGATTATACGATTGCAGGCAATCAGGTGAAAATCTTGCCATCCTATCTGAATTCGCAGCCTAACGGAAAGCTCAACCTGACTTTCAACTTCGCTGGGGACTACTTTGATGATGTACATGAAACGTCGAAGAAAGGCGCTTACTTCGAGTATACTTTCAAGGGCAACGGTATTGAACTGCTTTTCCCGACAGGGCCAAAACAAGGCAAGATGGACATTTACATGGATGGCGTTCTGAAACAAACAGTTGACGCCCACTCGGAAAAGCGCACACTGACCAAAAGCTTGTTTTCCATCAATGGGCTGAGCAACGGTTTCCATACGCTTAAAGTTGTTAATGCTTCGGATGCTCTGATGCTTGTCGATAAGCTTATCTTCAATACTCCGAAACCGCAACTTCCGGGTGCAGACAACGGCGGTAACAACGGCGGCGGCGGATTTGGAGGTGGAGGGAATGACTCTTCTTCCATTGTAAAGCGCAACAAGCAATCCGATGGCAGCTATAAAGATGAAGTTGGGCTTACCGAAAATATCGTAAAGTCTCTCATCGCGAAGCAGGCGGGTTCCAAGTCTCTTGTAGTGGACATTCCTGACGAGAAGGACGAGGCAAGCTTGACAAGTATCGCGATTGACAAAGAGGCAGTGAAGCAGTTGACGCAGAGCAATCTTGATCTGGTTTTGAACACGGCTAATGCGGCGATCATGATTCCGAATACTTCTTTGAAAAACGTCAACGAAGCGGTTACCTTCAAGGTAGTACCGGTCAAATCGGAAGAGCGGATCAAGGAAATTGCGCAGCGTGCAAATGCCAAATCATTTAGCGCTGATGCATGGAATGGCGCTGAAGTCGTTCTGAACGGTCGCCCTGTAGATATTGAAACCAACTTGCAAAACCATGAAGTGAAGCTAGTTCTTCCGCTTCAGGATGAGAAGCCAAGCCAGGCTGATTCCAAACGCCTCGGCGCATATATTGAGCATAGCGACGGCACCAAGGAGCGTACGAAAGGAAGCCTGACTACGCATGGTTCCAGAAGCGCTGTTCAAATCGATACAACAAAATTCAGCACATTCGTACCTGTTAAGAGCAAGAGCATCTCGCCAGACCATACAGGACCTTATATTCAAGGGTTCCAGGGCGAATTGTTCAAGCCAAGCAAGGTGATGACCAGAGCGGAAATAGCAACTATCTTGTCTCGCATTTTCAATGGTGAATCTGGTAATAGTACGAATAGCTATAGTGATGTGAAATCCGGCTACTGGGCGGAGAAGGCCATCCATCAAGCAACTGAACTTGGGCTTATGAAAGGATTCAGCAATGGCACATTCAAGCCTGAACAGCCGATTACCCGCGCTGAAATGGCTGCGCTCATTTCCCGCGCAATGAACCTGTCTGAATCGGGCAAAGGCTTCAAGGATATTGCAGGAACTTGGGCGGAGAAGGAAATTAAAGCCGTTCAAAGCGCAGGTTACATCAATGGTTACCAGGATGGCACATTCCGGCCTAATCAGTCACTGACTAGAGCAGAAGCAGTAGCGATCATAAATCGTGTAATCGGTCTGAAGGTTGCTGATGTGGATCAATCCCCATGGAAAGACGTCCCAGTCAGCCACTGGGCTGCGCGCGATATCATCGCCGCATCACTGAAACCGTAATATCAGGTCAAATTTAAAAAGGTACAGCTTCCAGCTCGTTTGGAGGCTGTACCTTTTTGACATGCGGATGCGACTTTCAAATCTCGTCAATCGATAGCTCGAGGTTGCCTGAGTTACTGCCGCTGCACCGACGGTTTTCAGTCTAGACAGACTCTGCAGTTCGAATCATCGGTACACGAATTCTCACAGTAGTCCCGGAGCCTTCTTCACTTTCCAGAAACAGGCCATAGTCGTGACCGTATTGCATCTTGATTCTGCGATTGACGTTAGACAGACCGATGCTCCCTTCAGGCAGGGAAGCGTCCGATGAATGCGATGGAATGGCATTCAGATGGTTTTGCAATTTTTCCAGCGACTGCGCGTGGATCCCGACGCCATTGTCGGAAATCGTGATCATCAGGTTATTATCTTCCTGGGAGGCAATGATGCCGATTTTCCCTCTATAGCTTCTTAAGGACATCCCATGAATGAAAGCATTCTCTACAATGGGTTGCATAATAAACCGAATGAGATGACAGTCTTTCAAGTGATCCGGGATATGGATGTCTACTCTAACCCCTTCACCAAAACGGATATTCATAATTTTCAAATAATTTTCAATGTACTCCACCTCAACTTGCAATGGAACGGTTAAAGTACGGTCTTTGTAAATCGAACGCAACATATTCCCGAGTGTCGTGATGCTATCTACAATGCTTAGTTCCTTCCTCACCATGGCGACCCACTTGATTGTATTCAGAGCATTGTAGAGGAAATGCGGGTTGATTTGGGCTTGGAGCGCTTCGATTTCCAGCCTGCGTTTGTCTTCTTCGATCGTTTTATTTTTCTGAATCAGTTCCTCAATGCTTAGAGACATTTTGTTGAACCTTCTCCCGATGATGCCCAACTCAGTGCTGGGGGTCTCGTTGATAATAACACCAAGGTTCCCTTTCTCCATTTCACGCATGGCATTCACTAGATGATTAAATGGTCTCGTAATGCGATAAATCCAGTAGTTGGACAAGAACAGCGCGCAAATGGCGCCGATGGCCACTGCAACCAGGATCAGCTTGCGGAGCGCCAAAGTGTTGCGAATAAACTCACCTTCCGGTGTCTCGTTAATAAGCGTCCAGCCCGTGTTCCCAATATTATAATAGGTGACCTGCTTGGAGTCCCCGTTGGTGCTAGTCGCAAAGCTGCCGCTTGTCTGATTTGGAGCAATGTGATCTGCAAGTTCTGCCCGTGTGCCGATTGCGCCTGAAGCCGACTGGGAAATTCGTATTCCGTCAGTGTCTATCAGATACTGAACACTGTTTGATGAATTGCCCTTGCTTTTGAAAATGGATTCAAAATTAGACTGCCTGATATTCACAGCGATAACCGCCGACTGGCTAATCCGACCGAGGACGTACACGTTCCGGAATACCGTTATATATTGGACCGGCTCCTCGTATATGTCCGCCTGATCAGTCAACTGAAACAGCTTCGAATTGCTTTGCCCTTCCCATAGAAATCCGTGACCTTGCTGGGTAATCTGCTCATAAAGAGCGGATGAATAAAAGGGAATTTCCTCACGAGCATCTTCACGGTACCAACTAGCTGACAACGAGTCATAAATCGCCTCGCCGTCAGGCCGAAATAAAGAAATGGAATCGATATAAGGGTAAGTATTAAGAAAAGTGTCCAGCGATTTAAGGACGACTCTCACTTCATTAACACGTACTGCATCAGGGGCGTTCTGCCGGTCAATAAAGCTCTGAATGTCTTTATTAATGGCCAAAACCCCTGCTATTTTTTCGATTTGGTCTCGAAATTCCAGAATGTTGTGTTCGGACTGGTAAAATTGCCGGGTCACCATTTCATTGGACTGATTTCTAAGGATTGTCAGTACGCTGTTATACACTAAAATAGCAATAACGGCAACGACCAGCAAAGACATGGTAAGAAATGAAGCAATTAATTGCGTTTTGAGCTTCACATTGAAACCGCGATCCGTAAAGAATTTAAATGTCCTCATGCTTCGCGGTCCCTCCGAGCACTTTGATTTTTCGGAACTCAAGCGGCGAAATCCCGGTTACTTTTTTGAAAATCCGACTGAAATAGGCGCTATCCGAAAATCCTACATTTTCCGCAATCTCATAAGTTTTAAGATTTGTTTTCTGCAGCAGCTCTTTGGCCTTTTCGATACGGTAATCTGTCAAATACTCGATTAGATTGCGGCCCATGTTCTTTTTGAACAGCAGGCTTAAGTAGTTGGGGCTAAGATTCACCAATTCCGAAATCTCTTTGAGCGTAATGTCCTGGTCGTACCGCATTTGAATATATTTAACAGCCTCAGCAACTTCCTTGGTTACAGACTTGATCATATGCTTAAGTTTGGCGGTCTCTTCCAAATAATTTTCCCATGCCTGAATGGAATCGTAAATGGTAGGACTGACCAGAATGCGCTCCGTACCGGACAATTCCATTAAAGCGGCCTGGTCGTCCGGGATGGCAAGATAAGCACGGGTCCATTCCATTAAGTGAATAAATACTTGTTTCCAATCGCCTTCATCTTGAAGTGGCTGCTTAAGTGCATGAAATGTTGTTTCTTGAAGATTTTTATAATAGCTCTCCCCTAGAAGAGCCCATTTATTACAGCTATTTGCGATCAGCTTTTTAAATTTAGGCTCGCCGATAATTCGGTTTTCAACGGAAGTAATGATTGCAGTATGGGAAAAGTAGCGGTCATTCAGCATTCTTGTGCATTCCTGATAAAATCTTCTCATGCTGTGAAAGCCTTCTCCGGTAGCGCTGACACTAATGAAAACAGGCACATTAAAATAGGAATGCATCGCCTTCTGAATATTATCGAATACGGCCGTCAACCTGGAACGATTGGTTTCAGCGGAATGATGAGAAAGGAACGAGAAAATCATTAGATACCGATTCTTTTGATCATGATAGGCAATGCCGCCGCCATGATTGACCATGATTTCGTTCAAAATATTGAGAATTGAAAATTGGATCAGCTTGCCGCGATCGTCATCAAATCGTTCATGCAGCCGGTCGTACTGATACGTCTCCAAAATGGCAACCGCAATGGGTCCCGTATGAATAGGAGGTTCAAATTGCTGCATGATCGTTCCCATCTCATCTTCAGAGTACACGCCATAGAACAAGTAGTCTTTAAGCACTTTCTCTTTGAGCAAATCCAGACTTAATTGTTGCTGAACAGGCGGCTTGAATGAATAGGAGTGGGCGACTAATTCCTTGCGAATTTCCTCTAAGGTTCCTTCAATCTCCTCCATCGTCATGGTTAGCTTCAATATATAGCCGGACACTTTCAGATTTGCTGCTTTGCGGGCATATTCAAAGTCATCTATGCAGGAAAGAATGAGAATTTTGGTATCCACGTCTTTGCTGCGAATGGTTGAAATCAGCTCTAACCCGTCCATTACCGGCATTTTCAAGTCGGTTACGATCAAATCAGGCTTCTCGTTCATATAGATTGCTAACGCTTCGCGGCCGTTGGACACATCAGCAATAACTTCCATATCGTATTTGCTCCAAGCTATGGAGTTGGTCAGCCCAACGCGTACAAGCATCTCATCTTCCACAATCAAAACCTTGAACATCTTAATTCCCCCTCATGACTTGAAGCAATGCCATAATGAATATAGGTTTGAAAAGAGTACAAGATACCGACAATCCTAAAAAGGCTGCCGGTATCTTGAAAGTTTATGCATATATTATAACTTATTTTGGACTTTTAATTAAATCATCGTATTTTTTCATTCCGTCTTCAAAAGATTTTTTCCAGAAAGCATCTGCTTGAGACATTCCAGCTTTGTTCACAAGGCCAAGGATACGCTCTTTCTCTTTTTGGAACGCAGCTTCATCTTTAGCCATAACAGCTTTTGGCGTTTCCTTGATCAGAATTTGTTCAATATTTGCTTCCAATTTGGCGAGGTCATCGTCACCTTGAGATTGCAATGAAGGCAGCGCTGGAATATAAGCCGGGCTCAAGTTTTTCGCTTTTCCTTTTTCAACCAGCTTATTCCATGCGTCGCCTGGGAATGTTCCGCCATAGTATTCACTGTACTCTTTATCAAGCGGAGTTAACTTGGTCTTGAAGTATTTCTCCGTCAGATCCATCTGGATATAAGTTCCTGTTTCTGGATTAATTGTACTTCCGCCAAGTCCCTGCAGTTTGCCGTACAAGGAAATACCGGTCTTGATCGTGAAATCTTTATCTTCCGTTTTTGCCTTAATCGTAGCATCTGTCAATTCCGGTTTGCCGTTCTCAATATCCCAATGCTCGCCTTTGACGCCATTCATGATGAGACTCGATCCTTCAACGGAGTACAGATAGTCAAGGAAGGCGATTGCACGTTCAGGGTTCTTAGCGTTTTTAGAGATAATAATCCACGGGTCATTGGCGCCTACAATCGATTGCAGTGAGTAAGACTGGGATGTTGCTCCATCAACGACCTGAGCTACGAAGCCTTTATCTGTCTGGCCTTTGGACTGGAAGTAAGTGTTTGCGCCATCCAGCTCCCATCCCATGTGAATCGTCAGAAGCTGACCAGACTTGAGCTTGGCTTGATAATCGCTATATTTTTGTGTAAACATTTCTTTGTCCAGAATACCCGCGCGGAATGCTTTATTGTAAAACTCTACGCCTCTCCAGAACGGTCCGTCAGCTGCATAGCGGTAGACGTAAGAACCATCCGGCTTGGTGACGGTATTCTTAGTAGACTCCGTCCATCCTTCTGCGTAAATGAACGGTACGTAATACGACCACAATCCCCAATCCGTCCAGCCAGACAATCCATAAACTTTCTTGCCTTCGTCTGTCTTCGGATGCTTCTCCAGTTGTTTGGCCAGCATCGGGATCATATCATCATAGGACTTCAGTTCTGGATATCCTTCTTCTTTAAAATAGTCCCAACGTGTAAACCAGCCAATCCATGGTGAATAGTTGACATATGGCTTTGCATCGGGGGTGATGCTGATTGGCAAGAAGTAGTGCTTGCCATCTTGATTGTCAAGACGCGCATTGATGACGTCAAGCGCAGTCTTATGCTTTGCAATATTAGGCGCTTTTTCCAAAAGTTCATCTAATGGAAGAGCCATTTTACCGTCAAGTGCAACCTTACCCAGTTCCGGAGGCAGAACCATGATGTCCGGGAGGTCTCCTCCTGCCAGCATAACTTTCAGTTTATCCCGGTCTGTTCCGATGATATCCATCGTTATTCCGGTTTTTTCTTTGATTGCATTCGCTACAGGGTTGTTTTGAACACCGGGTACGCCATTGAATTGCTGATCCCAACTGATTGTAAATGTAAGCGGATCCAAATTACTGGACTTATCGGTGTTGTTTCCTTCCGTACCCTTTGGATTTGAAGAGTTCGTGTTGGGTTCAGCATTCTTGGTGTTTCCGCTGCTGCAAGCTGTTATTGAAAATAACAGGCAGATAGCAAGTGCCAGTGACATGGTGTACTTCAATTTTTTCTTCATCATCTTGTCTTTACCCCTCCATGATTTTTCTATATATACAGCCCTGCAAAGATCGGCTCTTTGCAGGGATCGTATATCGTTAGTTACAAGAAGCGGGATGTGAATTATCCCTTGACAGCGCCGAGCATGATACCTTTAACGAAATAACGTTGCATAAATGGGTAAACAGCTAGAATAGGCAATGTAACAATGATCGTTGTGCTCATCTTGATACTTTCAGGGGTCAACACTACATTTTGGGCTTGGCGAGTTATAGAAGCTGCATCCAGTCCGGTAAAAGTGTTGGCAGAACTTAAGAACTCATACAAGGTTAGCTGAATCGTTTTGAGGCTTGCACTATTCACAAGAAAATAATTATCCATCCATGTGTTCCACTGTCCTACAGCAGCAAATACGGCGACGGTTGCGACAATCGGTTTACAGAGCGGAAAAATAATCTTGGTGAATATCGTCAAATAACCGGCCCCATCAATCATTGCGGACTCCTCCAGCGCTGCTGGAAGCTGTTCAATGTACGTCTTGATCAAAATAACATTGAAGCCGGAGACGGCGGTTGGAAGCACATAGAGCAAGAAGTTTTCATCAAGATGGAGCATTTTCATGGTGATATACCAAGGAATTAAGCCCGCATTGATGTATAAGGTAACAACAAGCATCCGGTAAACAAATTTGCGCAGCAGCATCCGGTCTTTCGTTAACAAGTAAGAGAAGAAGCTGCAGCAAAGAACAGTTAACAGAGTACCAATAACAGTCCGGGACAACGAGATAAAAAACGATGTCTTGATGTATGGGAGAGACAGAATGCTCTTGTACGTTCCAAACTCCAATCCGGCAGGGAGCAAGAAGATCCCTTGTGCTACTTTTGCCGGATCACTAATCGAATAGATAAGCACATAATAAAACGGGTAGATGCACATCAATGTGAACAGTAATAAAAGGATGCCGTTTAGCCAATCAAAGGCTTTCCCGCTAAAGTTTTTCAGAATTAAAGTCATGTCTGCCCCTCCAACTAAATCATGCTTTGTCCTCTAATTTTTTTTGAAATGAAGTTCACGGAAAACAGCAGGACAACACTGACAAGC
This sequence comes from Paenibacillus roseus, assembly GCF_016424485.1. Taxonomy (GTDB): domain Bacteria; phylum Bacillota; class Bacilli; order Paenibacillales; family Paenibacillaceae; genus Paenibacillus_D; species Paenibacillus_D roseus. The sequence continues at coordinate 116,689 of NZ_JAELUP010000013.1, read as the reverse complement.
GTTTTAAACATACCAACTGCAGTCGCAAACGGATAGTCGCCCACCTTAATCCCTGCGCGGTACACATAGTAATCAAGGACTTCAATTTTATCAGCGACAAGAGGATTATAAAAAACAAAATACTGGTCAAATGAACTTGAAAGCATGTTGCTTACACTAAGCAAGAGCAATACGAAGAAGGTTGGCAGCACACCAGGAACTGTAATATGCCAGATTGACTTGAATCGGCCCGCTCCGTCTACCTTGGCTGCATCATAAAGCTCCCCGTCAATACCTGCAATTGCAGCAATATAAATAATGGCGCTCCAGCCGAGTGACTTCCACACCGTAATTCCTGCTTGGAAGAACCAGGTCACACTTTCTGTGCCAATAGGATCAATTTGCTTATCGACTCCTAGTTTGCTCAGCACGGTATTGATAAAACCGTCACTGGAGAAAAACGCGAAAGCCAATGAGAAAACCAAAACCCAGCTTATAAAATTTGGCAATGTAGATAACGTCTGAACAAATTTTTTGTATCGGGTTGAACGAACTTCATTTATCATGATGGCGAATACAATTGCTAACGGCGATAGAAGAATATTCAGAAAGTTCATAGCCAGTGTGTTGATAAGTGCGTTAATCAAGTCAGCAGGTGTGTCGAATATCTTCTGGAAGTTAGAAAGACCTACAAAAGGTGTCGACGACAGTGGGATGCCGGGCTTGTAGTCGAAAAAAGCGTAAATCCAACCATAAACCGGAAAGTAACTGAACAAGATCATAGCAATAATGAAAGGCGTTGATAGTAGAAATAAAGTAATTCCGTCTTTTTTGATTCGTTTGCTTTTGCCTTTCATAGCGTAAGTAGTGCTGGTTGCCATACGAAGGTGCCCCTTTCTAAGTGATACAAGTAAATTATAGGGCAGAGGACTCCCATATCGGAATGAAGCATGCAACTACTTCTTGTAGGAAATTACGGTATTGCCAGCGAGTTTGGAATAATTATTCAGGTTCCAATTTTTAAATAGGATTTTTTTTCGTTAAATAGGACTTTTTTTCGAGAGTTGTGATATCCAAACAGAAAAATGTCGAATTTTGGAATGTGTCTGCCGTAACCTGTACTGTACGTTTACGCTTTTGGATTGTACAATTGTTATAATTAACATTACGGAAAAAAAGATACGTTATATACGTTATAAAGGGAGGTGTGACAAATGACTCTCAATTCTCGAGAACGAATGATTGAAGGCGCTGTAAAGCTTCTGGGCGAGCGGGGAGCGCATGCGGCTTCATTGAATGAAATAATGAAGGCAACAGGCGCGCCAAGAGGCTCCATCTATCATCATTTTCCTCAGGGGAAAGAACAAATTATAGGTGAGGCGCTCGAACTGGCGGGGAATCACGCTCTGAACTTTCTGAACAACCTTGAAGGCGAACCTGCGGAGACCGTTGCTGGACAGTTTATTTCACTATGGCGAATGCTGCTAAGCCAATCGAATTTCGAAATGGGTTGCTCGGTGCTTGCAGTAACAATAGGAGCGGAATCTTCGGATTTGCTTGACCGAGCGGCATCTGTATTTCGGCAATGGGTTGAACGGCTGACGGCATTGCTGGCCGCGGGTGGAGTTGGCTCAGACAGCGCGAGGGGGCTTGCAAATGTCATCATTTCGTCTTGCGAGGGCGCGGTAGCCATCAGCAAGGCGCAGAAGTCGTTCGATACCTTTAATATTGTGGCAGAGCAATTGCTTGTAATGGTCAGGAACGCATCTGCTACGCAATCCCAAATGATGTAAGACCTCACTGCCACACAAGATTCTCCAGCCGTACTCAACCTCAACCAACTGTCCTGCTTAAAACAACTAGGCCTGTTATCTGCGCCTCCGTAACGGAATATGCAGATACAGGCCTAGTCGTGTTTTACTAGATGGTTCTTAATTTTTTTCCTGAGCGGCTTTGGCAGCGGCTGCCTGAGCGGCCAGAGCCGTAAATTCTTCGATTCCAAAAGCGGTTCCCTGTATGCCCCAACCACCTTCGGCAGCTTCGGTCAAAATGACCCAGGTGCGTTTGGCGAGGGTGTCATCTCCAGAAATACGCGTTACAATTTCTGTCGCTTCCTTCGTAATTTGTCGTTGTCCTTCCCGGTTAAGTGAGCCGGGTGGTGTAATAATTTGAATGCGCACATTGTTCGCAGAGTTAGTGCTTCCAGTGTGAATAGCTGTTGATTTTAACCGATGAATAAATACTGCCGTATTGTCCAGATGAAATGGACCAGGCGAAGCGACGCCTTCTGCTCTAAGCACGGCTTGAGCCAAGGCGGTTCCCAGTTCGCTGTCTGCATCTGCGGGGAAGAGGTTTTCTGGTGCATACACATCGATCATTGGCATTGTTTTTATTCTCCTTCTTGAATCAAGTATACGTTCATCATAATTGTATATTATGATAATCATCATAGTCAACTGTCTGGGATAACATCCATGCCCGGTTGTCTAAGCGGCGGCGTCCATTAAGCTAAAGATCACAGGAAAAAACACGATCAAGTTGACCTGGCGGCATGGGGGGAGCCAACATATCTAAAGTGATCGTGCCGCGGATTCCTTAACCTGGAGCTTCAAGATTCTATGGCTTGTAAGGCAGGAGTAACGTATACAGCTTGCGGTATTCGGAGCTGCTTTCGATACGGTTGCCTCCTTGGAAGATCTGATACGCACAATGTACCCCGCAATATAGCTTCTAACCCTCATTAAAGTGTTGGACATCCGCCAACATCCGCCATTTGACCATGGAGCCTATTTTCCTTCAAATCGAAGCGTGTACGAACCGTTAGTCGTTTCGTTTATATAATATTTTGCAACCCATTCTCCCAAGAAGGGCTCAAGTTCAACTGTGTTTTTAAAACCTTCTTTATGGGTAACTGTGGTCTCGTAAACTAAAGCACCGTTTGGGGCATACAACTCATACTTCAAATCCCCTTGATTAAGATCTATAAAGCTGGATACGAATAACTGATTAAGTTTTTCATCGTTTACTTCGATCGTACTTTCCAAGACCTTATCGTTCTCATCATAGTTCCCGGCGGAAATATTTCCTCCTGTTTCTGTTGAGTAAATATAATTTCCTTTACTGAAGTACAAAACAGATGACAGGGCAACTAAAATAACGACCAGGAGTGAGGAAGTAATGAGTATTTTTTTATTCAAGAAGACAACTCCTTTTTTAAAAGATAAGCTACCGAAACACAAGCATGGCAAAAAACCGCACAGTCAATGATGGATCAGCCTCATGTGACGGTACGGTTCTCAAGCAAATAAAAGGCTAGTCCGCAAATTCCACGTTGTGGTACACCTGCTGAACATCCTCCAGGTCCTCTAGCGTGTCGATAATCTTCTCGAATGAAGCCACCGATTCCTCGGGCAGCGTGACATAATTCTGTGCAAGCATCGTCAGTTCAGCCACTGTAAATTCATGGATGCCGGCTTGGTGCAGCGCTTCTTGGACCGCATGAAATTGATCCGGCTCGGCATAGACCAGCACGTTGTCGTCCTCTTCCTCAATGTCCCGCACATCGACATCCGCTTCCAGCAGAATCTCCATGACCTCATCTAGCGTTTTGTCAGCGACACCGATCACCGCTGTTGCGTCAAACATATAAGCAACGGAGCCGTTTACGCCCATATTGCCGTTGTTTTTGCTAAAAGCGGCGCGGACAGCCGATGCAGTACGGTTGACGTTATTGGTCAGCGCATCCACGATGATCATCGAGCCGTTGGGGCCAAAGCCCTCATAGCGCAGCTCTTCATAGATCTCATCCGAACTTCCTTTGGCTTTGTCAATTGCGCGGTCGATGATCGCTTTGGGCACATTGTACGTTTTAGCGCGCTCAAGCACGACCTTCAGCGCACGGTTGGATTCGGGGTCCGGCTCACCCTTGCGCGCCGCTACATAGATTTCGAGGCCAAATTTGGCATAAACCCGGCTTGTATTGGCATCCTTGGATGCTTTCTTTTCTTTAATATTATTCCATTTGCGACCCATCTCAGAACCTGCCTTCTACATAAAATAATCTCTTCTCCAGTATAACCAATTACCCGGGTGGATGGACAGTATAAGAACTTAATCTTTGTTCATTGGAGGAACGCCCGCGGGAAGTAGTTTCATGTCTACCATTATACCAAGCAAGGCACAGGGAAGAAAGAAGTGGTTAGTGCCTGGCATGATTATGCTATACTTGACAGGGAACTTCCATTAAAACCTATCAGAGTTACTTTCCGTAATGAAGTGGAGGTAAACATGCCAACTAATCAAAGAAAAGAGCCCTTCCGTTACACGCTTAAGGAGCCGATCGCACTAGAAATTTATATTCTGAGTGTGAACGGAACACCGGCTCCCGCCAAGCCTATTCCTGCCGAATTGTTCGACATCAGCCGCTACGGTTGCCAGATTTCGCTCCCATTGAGTCTGCAGGTTAATTCGAATGAGATTCGGATCAGGATGAATCTCATCCTTGCTGAGGACCCTATAATATTGGAAGGTACGCTGTGCTGGGATAGAAAGCAAGACAGTCAGTGGTTTTATGGCGTGAATCTAGGAACGAAAGCAGATGACCAGGAACGGTTCAACAAGGAGATGCGCGTGCTAGCGGGTCAGGGGAGAATTGTTGTGAAGTAGCTCATCTTTTTCGACGATAACCTAATTATTAGAGGGGCAAACCAGTAGCGCGGCTCTCAAACATTTGCCCCTCTATCGAAACCTTCATTCTTCCTGGTATCGATTCTCACCCCCGCCCATATTCCTCACAAAAAGTCTGTGATCATCCTGCCACCTGATATTAAACAATGGCTTTGCCTGAAATATACCGTTCTCTCTCTATTATTCTCTGAATGAAAGATGACATTTACATAGACATTGACACCGCCAGCAGCGCCACCGTAATAGCGGTGAAACACTTGCGCGGTATATCGTTCAAGACTGAAATTGCCAACCAGACTCATTTTCAGACTGGTGAGCAGTATGAGGGGCTTCCTGCCGGAGCATGGCCCCCCTCTTGTCTTTTAGGGTTCTGAACAACACTTTAAAAGAAATATCCAGTTACTTTTATTACGATAATAGACATGAATGTCACCTCGAATGAGTCGTTTAGCGACTCGACTTATTCGATAGGGCGTTTTCCAGTTTGGTAGTTTCGTGGCGTTTGAAGACTTCGATCATTTCCAATGTCATAGTCTGTAAAGCATCTTCTTCTGGCATTCGTATAAATCGACATAGTCTAATCATATCTTCTTCGAAAAAGTGGAGAAGTTTTAAAAGTGCGTTCTTGTCATTTTTTTTCGCTAGAGAAAGGAGTTCTAGAAACTCATCTTCTGGTTCAGTGTATTGAGCATCTTCTGTTTCCATTTGTTCACCGCCTGCTGACTAATATTCAATTCTTGGGCAATTTGCTTTTCACTTTTATCGTTTATATAGAGATCTAGGATGATTTGTTTACCGATGTGAGCAGGCATCGATTTAAAAAGGCTCTCTAACAACAAACGGTTATCTGCCTGTTCAGTGAAACTTGTAGAAGGGGTGATTTCCTGAACATAGCTACATTCGTGCTTGTGCTGAACCCTCACTTTATATTGCATTCTCCATGCTATCCGATATAGTTCTGATCTGAAAAAATCGATAGTAGGTTCCACTGTATGACCCTCCATTGTCGAATTTTAAAGTTTTTCAGGCAAGAAAAATATATCCTCACCTATATAGGAGGGAGAAAGTGGATTTCACAACCAAAAAAGGAACATATGTTCTATTTTATTTATACGTTTGTAAATTAGTAATTGTTTCATCTAATCTGCACAGTACTGTATAAAAGGATGGATGACTCACAAATGATCCTGTTTGAAAAGAAAATCGAGTCTTTGAACAATACAATTGTAGAACTACTTCAGATCATTAAAGAAGGGAGCGAGAAGAAATAGTGGACAATTTGGCATATTATCGAAAGGTATACGTATGCGGAAATGGTGCTACAAGCGTTATAAATACCTGCCGAGTTTGGTGGAGTTGGGAGACTAATTTCGGGGAAAATTGCACCTCGGAAGTGTATAATGAAGTTGGTATTACGAGTTCATCAACAAATGGAGGGGCTACAATATAAATCAATTGCTGAACTTTGTAATCGCAGAGTTCAATGACTTTCGGCTTTCCAAGAGAGAGGAGGCCAGCCTGTGAACGGTCTCTGTCAAATAGTTTGTCCCGCCAACGAAACGCGAAAAATGTACGCTAAGGAAACGTACGTTTTTCACGTTTCGTTTTCCCTGCCCTGTAATCGTTCTTAAAATTATTTTTCGTTTGAGGTTGTATTTCCCCTTTGAAATTACCTACTTAAGTGTAAAGGATGAGTGATCTCCGCAACCCGGGAAGAGATCACAGCATCTTAAAATAAAAGGAGGTAATTATAATGGCAAACATTGTAACATTACGATTTGCAGCTTTCATTCCGCAGGCTTGGATTGAATATATGAGAACAACAGCAGTCATCATTCAATATAACGGAAATAACCGCGAGTTCACATACTATACGGAAAATCAACCTGAATTATCAAAGATTGTGCAACATATTGTCTGCGACTTCGGCAACAAAGAAATTAAATACTTCAAGTCTACTGGTTCAACTACTGAACGAACACTTGATATTAAAACTGGAGAAGTTCTACGTACTGCCTATGGCCATGCGAGTACAGAAGGTTTAACAATGTCCAACGCAAGTATTACCAGCACATCAGCAACATTTAAACTCAGAGCAAGCGTTGGGAATCCATTGAATACAGATGCTCCGGCAATCGATTGGGATTACACTGTAACTGTTGGTAGTGACGGTAAAGTAACCGTTAATGGCAATCATGACGGCTACCCTGCTCATGAGATTTATAAACGGATCAACAGCGGAACTCCTGTTGCGATTTATAAGCATGATCCGCGCGAAACCGGAGACACAATTCTATCCCTATTCCCTCCAATGGAAAAATCAGTGAATAGAACTGTATAATTAATGATAAAAGGGAAACCATCCTAAGAATAAACAGGATGGCTTCCCTTTTATCTAACAAACATAATCAAAAAGATGAGACTAGCTGAGACAACCCAAAATGTTCGTCTACCCTTATGATTCTGCGCAACCCATAGCCCATAAGAGAACAGTACAGCCATTGTTCCAAACATCGTAATAAACAGCAATCCCTCACTAGACACTAGAAAAGATACGTTAAAAATAATGCCGAATCCGGATAAAATAGGGGCAATACTTGCTGGGAAAAAGCTAACTATTATAAATAGAAGCGTTTGAAGCCAAAACGTGTGTCTATTTATACTTTTAAGCAATAGAATAATCAATAAAAATAGTCCAAGCATGATACAAAGATAAGTGAGCAACGTCCAAAATATAAGCCGATTCACCTCCGAGCTCTCCAGCGGCTCCCCTAAAAATCTTAAAATAAAAATGTATAGTCCGATTCCAATAGTGTAACTTGAAAATGTAGTCCATAAGTAAAAAATAGAACGTATCACGATAACTACCTCCCGTCACGCTAGGTTGCTGTCCTTATGGAATGTCTTGCTTCCAGTGTTGTCGGTCGTCCCTTTGAATGCTGCGTTCCTCTGGCGTCTGCTTAAAGCTTAGGCGCTGCCATCTAGTGAATCTAAGCAGATCGATGGCGAGGTCAAGCTGCCCGGATAGCCGCCCATGGCATCGGCGCAGTGATGATATCGGCAGGTCGGAGATGACTTCTGCCCGCTTGCCGGTGCTCAACTCGGTAGTCTGCTGTTGTACCAGGTGTTGTTTCAGGGTGGGGTCGTTCGTTGAAAGGGTTCATATGCCACTTCTTCGACAAGCGTTTTCTTTTCCCCTGCAACGGAGGAAGTGGATTGGACCGGCTACACTAAGTTGGACAGAAAAAATAAGGGCAAGTAGAATGTAGGGACAGATAAAAGAAGCGAATCTACGATGCCAAAACCTAGATGCACATGTACTGCCGAGTTTGGAAGCAAAAGGTCCGTACAAGCCAGAAAAGTTCTCTCCTAATTTTTGTGCAGTTTTCTGTTGATAATCCAAAGTTTACTTTTCTTCAATTTATCATCACCTCTTTTTAGATTTCGTTTCCAAGGGATAGGAGATATTTCTAAATTTAGTCTACATAGATATTAGAGGACTTGCAACGTTACTAGCAATCCCCAATGTTGCTGTGTCTGCCTTATTGCATTTGACCTTCTCTGTAGCCTTCGCTTCGTTCGGCTGTTATAGTGATGAGAGGTACATTTTTGATACAAGCCATGAAGTGGGCATTGAGTTGAAAACGCGTTAACGCTTATAATAAAACGATAAGATTATATAAAGAAAAGGTGCTAACTTATGAGTATTTTGAATGTAGAACGACTGAGTCATGGTTTTGGAGACCGTGCCATCTTCAATAACGTATCGTTTCGTCTGCTGAAGGGCGAGCATATTGGACTTATTGGGGCCAACGGCGAGGGTAAATCTACTTTTATGAACATCATTACAGGCAAGCTTCAGCCGGATGATGGCAAGGTGGAATGGTCCAAGCGGATGCGCGTAGGCTATCTGGATCAACACGCCGTATTGACCAAGGGGCTGACGATTCGCGATGTGTTGAAGGGCGCCTTCCAATACCTGTTCGATATGGAGCAGGAAATGAACGACATGTATGGCCGGATGGGCGATGTCACGCCAGAGGAGCTGGAGCAGCTGCTAGAGGACGTAGGCACAATCCAGGATACGCTGACGAACCAGGACTTCTACCTGATCGATGCGAAAATTGAAGAAACGGCACGCGGTCTTGGTCTGACTGACATTGGTCTCGAAAAGGATGTTACGGACTTGAGCGGCGGACAGCGTACGAAGGTGCTGCTGGCCAAGCTTTTGCTGGAGAAGCCGGAAGTTCTGCTGCTGGACGAGCCGACCAACTACCTGGATGAGCAGCATATTGAATGGCTCAAGCGGTATTTGCAGGCTTATGAGAATGCGTTTATTCTGATCTCGCATGATATTCCGTTCCTTAATAGTGTCATCAATCTGATTTATCATATGGAAAACCAGGAACTGAACCGTTACGTTGGGGATTATGAGCATTTCCAACAGGTTCATGAAATGAAGAAGCAGCAGCTTGAATCGGCCTACAAGCGTCAACAGCAGGAGATTGCCGACTTGAAGGACTTCGTTGCCCGCAACAAGGCAAGCGTTGCGACGCGGAATATGGCGATGTCCCGCCAGAAGAAGCTCGACAAGATGGAAGTAATTGAGCTGGCGAAGGAAAAGCCGAAGCCGCAGTTTAACTTCACCCCCGGCAGAACGTCAGGCAAGCTGATTTTCGAGACGAAGGAGCTTGTGATCGGCTATAGCGAGCCGTTGTCCCGCCCGCTTGATCTGCGCATGGAGCGCGGACAGAAGATTGCTCTTGTCGGCGCGAACGGGATCGGGAAGACGACCCTGCTTCGCAGTATTTTGGGCGAAATTCCGGCGGTTTCTGGTTCTGTAGAGCGCGGCGAGCATCAGCAGGTCGGCTATTTCGAGCAGGAGTCCAAGGGTGACAATTACAATACGTGTATTGAAGAAATCTGGAATGAGTTCTCTTCCTTTACTCAATTCGAGGTACGCGCGGCTCTGGCAAGATGCGGTCTGACGACCAAGCATATCGAGAGTAAAATTGCCGTTCTCAGCGGGGGAGAGAAGGCAAAGGTCCGTCTGTGCAAACTGATTAACAAGGAAACGAATCTGCTGGTGCTCGATGAGCCGACGAACCACCTGGACGTTGATGCCAAGGATGAGCTGAAACGTGCTCTGCAAGCGTACAAAGGCAGCATTCTGCTTATTTCTCACGAACCTGAATTTTACCGTGATGTCGTGACCGAGACCTGGAACTGCGAGTCCTGGACGACGAAGGTGTTTTAAAGTATAATAACCATAAACATGAAGGCAATGTAACCAGAAGGTTCAACCTCGCTAAGCAAGAGAGGCTGGACCTTTTTTTGCGTGTAAATGAATCAAAAGGAGCTGATCGGAAGTGTTACTGGAAGCGCTTTATCACCGAATCAAGCAGAATTGGTCTTATGCTTATGATGCGAAAACCCTTCATATTCGCCTGCGGTCCAGGAAGGATGATTTGACGGGCGTTATCCTGCATTATGGCGATAAGTATGGCTGGGAAATGACAAACGATGAGATACCGATGACAAAATGGGCTTCGGACGGCCTGTTTGATTACTGGGAGGCCACAATTGAACCGCGCTTCCGCAGGACTATTTATTATTTCCAGCTTCGTGACCGTGAACAAACGATTTACATGCTGGAAAAAGGGTTTCAAGAACAAAAGCCTGCCGTCGTTTACGAAGGGTTATATGACTTCCCTTACATGAATCCAATTGATATCATTTCACCCCCAGCTTGGGTAAAAGACGCAGTCTTCTATCAAATCTTCCCTGAACGGTTCGCCAACGGTGATCCCGGCAATGATCCGGCTAATGTCCTGCCTTGGGGTGGAACGCCTACGCCTTCGAATTTTTTTGGCGGCGATCTTCAAGGTGTCATGGACCACCTGGATTATTTGTCTCAACTGGGTATTAACGCGATCTACTTTACGCCGGTATTCGAGGCAACGACGAACCATAAATATGATACAAGGGATTATTTCAAGGTCGATCCTCACTTCGGCACCAATGAAACGTTGAAGCAACTGGTTAGTGCTTGTCATAGCCGCGGCATCAGGGTGCTGCTGGATGCAGTATTCAACCATTGCGGCAAGACCTTTCCTGCTTTTGTTGATGCCATGGAGAAAGGCGCTGCTTCCGATTATGCGGATTGGTTCTATGTGCGCAGTTGGCCCCTTGAGGTGAAGGACGGGATTCCAACCTATGAAACGTTTGCATTTGAGCCAATCATGCCGAAATTAAATACGGAAAACCCCGAGGTGAAGCAATATTTGCTGGATGTCGCGAGGTACTGGATTGAGGAAATCGGCATTGACGGCTGGCGGCTCGATGTAGCCAACGAAGTGGACCATCAGTTCTGGCGTGAATTCCGCAGCACAGTGAAGTCGATCAACCCTGACGCGTATATATTAGGGGAAATCATGCATGATTCAATGCCTTGGCTGCAAGGCGACCAATTCGATGCGGTCATGAACTATCCGTTCACAAATGCGCTACTGAACTTTTTTGCCCGCAAAACAACAAATGCAGAGCAATTTTCTTATGCGATTCAGGCTCAACTGGCTAGCTACCCGCTACAAATCACAGAAGTGGCCTTCAATCTGTTAGGCAGCCACGATACCGCCCGTCTGCTGACATTGTGCAAAGGCCATAAGGAATCCGTGATGCTGGCTTATTTATTCGAGCTTACCTTTTATGGGGCTCCCTGCATTTACTACGGCGATGAAATCGGAATGGAGGGAGAGCATGACCCTCTAAACCGTAAATGCATGGAATGGGACCCTGATAAGCAGGATCGTTTGCTGTTCTCCTTCTTCCAGAACGCCATTCGGTTGCGAAAGCAATACCGGGCGCTGCGCACAGGCGGACTGCGATTCCTGCCGCAAGCCAGCAAGCAACTGCTTGTCTATGAGCGATGGGACGATCAGGACCGGTTGCTCATCATCATGAATAATTCCGGCAGTACGGCCCAATATGGGCTGGATATCACCAGCAAGGAATGGATCGATATTTTCTCCAGCCATGCGAATTTATTGAAGAATGCCTCGGAAATTCCCGCTTATGGCTATCTGATTTTAAAATCGCTCAAGCATTAATTACTCGTATTTATTGACAAACTATTCTGACGACTTTTAAAATAAAACTATCCAATTTAATTTGAGGGCCATGCTTTTTTAAACCGCCTTGGTTTGAAAACAACCCCGGAATCTCTGTAACAGAGAATTTCGGGGTTGTTTTTTTGAAATATAAGGATTTATAAAGTTCCCTTTGTAAATGAGCTTATATTTCACCACGAAACGAAGTTTTTGCCCGTCAAAGGACGGCAAAGCCGTTTACGCTTGTCTAAGCTCAAATAGCTGTCCCAAGGTAAGCGGGGCAGCTAATCCTTGTATTTCATATAGGGGGTGATACAGTCGGTTGATGACAGGCATATTCATGATTCATTGAACCACGTAAAATAAAAAATGAAAGGTGGACCCTCTATATGATCGCTCGCACTTCGCGCAAGGCCCTGAACTTATTCCTGGCTGCTGCATTAACGTTCGGAATGATAGCGCTTACGAACGGGAACGCCCCGGTTCAAGCGGCGCCCGATACTTCCGTTCTCAACCAGCAGAACTTCTCTACCGATGTGATTTATCAAATTGTGACAGACCGCTTTCTGGATGGTAATTCGGCCAATAACCCGACCGGGGCTGCATTCTCGCCCGGCTGCCAGAATCTCAGAGTGTACTGTGGAGGGGACTGGGCAGGTATTATAGCCAAAATCAATGATAACTATTTTACCGATTTGGGCATTAGCGCACTCTGGATTTCACAGCCTGTAGAGAATATTTATGCCGTTATTAATTATTCGGGTGTGAATAACACGGCCTATCATGGCTATTGGGCACGTGACTTCAAAAAGACCAATCCAGCCTTTGGAAGCATGACGGAATTTCAGAATCTGATTCAAGCGGCGCATGCCAAAAATATTAAAATCATCATTGATTTCGCTCCGAACCATACCTCGCCTGCTTCGGAGACCAATCCGTCCTTTGCGGAAAACGGGAGATTTTATAACAATGGAGTACTGATGGGCAGTTATACAGGGGATACCAGCGGCTACTTTCACCATAATGGCGGAAGCAACTTCGCGACCATTGAGGACGGCATCTATAGAAACTTGTACGATCTGGCAGACTTCAATCATAACAACAATACGGTCGACAGCTACTTCAAGGAATCCATCAAGCTTTGGCTGAATATGGGAATCGACGGCATACGGGTAGATGCGGTAAAGCATATGCCTTTTGGCTGGCAAAAGAGCTGGATGTCTTACATTTACAACTATAAGCCGGTATTTACGTTCGGAGAATGGTTTCTTGGCGTCAATGAAATAAGCCCGGAAAACTATCATTTCGCCAATGACTCCGGCATGAGTCTGCTCGATTTTGAGTTTGGCCAGACCGCGAGACAGGTCTTTCGGGACAATACCGCGAACATGTATGATCTGGATGCCATGATCAACAGAACGGCCGCTGCCTATACGCAGATTGCAGATCAGGTAACCTTTATCGATAATCATGATATGGATCGGTTTCACACCACCGGAGCTTCCGCCAGAAGACTGGAGCAGGCTCTAGCTTTTACGCTTACCTCCAGAGGCGTGCCGGCTATCTATTACGGGACGGAACAATATATGACGGGGAATGGCGACCCTGACAACCGGGCGATGATGACTTCCTTCAATCGGACCTCGACCGCATATCAACTGACCAAGAAACTGGCGCTGCTGCGGAAAACCAATCCGGCTCTTGCATATGGAACGACCCAGCAGCGCTGGCTCAATAATGATGTCTACATCTATGAGCGCAAATTTGGCAATAACGTCACCGTAATTGCCATCAATCGCGGGTCAGCTCCTGTATCCATCAGCGGGTTGGCAACTTCACTGCCTGCAGGCACTTATGGGGATGTATTGTCCGGCTTGCTTAATGGCAATAGTATTTCCGCTTCCGCAAACGGGGGTGTCAGTACCTTTACACTAGGCGCAGGGGCTGTTGGCGTATGGCAGTATACGGCTTCCGCATCCGCACCGGCTATTGGCAATATCGGTCCGGATATGGGCAAGGCGGGCAATGTGGTCACGATAGACGGACGGGGATTTGGAGCGGCGAAAGGGACTGTATTCTTTGACACGACGGCCGTTACGGGCGCAACTATCGTCTCTTGGGAAGATACACAAATCAAGGTTGTTGTGCCAGCCATTGCAGCCAAAAAATATCAGGTCAAAATACGATCGTCTGCCGGGTCCGACAGCAACAGCTATGCCAATTATAACGTATTGTCCGGCGATCAGGTGACTGTGCGCTTTGTGGTTTCCGGGGCAACGACAGTCTTTGGGGAGAATGTCTATCTCGCTGGGAACGTTGCAGAGCTGGGGGGCTGGGAGTCGGCCAAAGCTATCGGACCGATGTACAATCAGGTTCTGCATGCTTATCCGACCTGGTACTACGATGTGAGTGTTCCGGCCAACACGACGTTGCAGTACAAGTATTTCAAGAAGAACGGACAGGCGATTGTCTGGCAGAGCGGCAACAATCGCACCTTCACGACTCCGACTAGCGGAACTGCTACCGTCCACATCAATTGGTAACTCCCGTTCCACCCGAATATCCCTGATGTCAGGCAAGACAGTCTTAAAAAGAGCACTCGTCAACAGATGACGAGCGCTCTTTGGCAGTAAGCTTTTGTCTTGCGTTATCCCTTCGATGCGCCAGAGGTAAGCCCCTGTACAAGAAAACGCTGGAGCAGTACAAAGAGCAGTGTAATCGGAACTGCTATCAATACTGCGCCTGCCGCAAACAAGGTGAAATTGCTGTTCTGAAAATTGCTGACCAGATCCCACATGCCGACGGCAAGCGTCCAGTTTTCCTTGCTCCGCAGCACAAGGCGGGCAAAAATAAAATCCACCCAGGCGCCGGTAAAAGTCGTTAGCGACACATAGGTGAGCATCGGACGCGACAAGGGAAGCATGATTTTAATAAACACTTGCAGGTGGCTCGCCCCGTCAATACGGGCGGCTTCGTCAAGGCTGCGCGGGATGGTATCATAAAAGCCTTTTACAACAAATCCCCCTAGAACAGAGCCTGCGGAATAGACCAAGATAAGCGCCGCATGTGTATCCAGCAAATTAAGCTGCAACAGCACGATAAAGATGGCAATCATGCTCATAAAGCCGGGGAACATGCCCAGAACGAGCATCGTTGTCAGTGTCGTCTTGCGTCCACGGAACCGGAATCTGGACAAGGCGTACATGCTAAGCGTGATCAGCAGGGTGGAGAAAATCATCGTTAAGGTTGCAACCTTAAGCGTGTTCACATACCACACACCGTACTGAAAGCTTTTATTCGTGAACAGTTCGATATAATGGCCAATCGTTAGCTGATCCGGAATAAGTGTCGAGCCCGAGAGCGATGTTCCGGGCCGCAGGGACGACATGAGTACCCATAGGGCAGGATAGATTGCACAGATGGCTATAATGGCCAGAATGACATAGATAAAGGTTAATCGTATGAGAGTCGATGCTTTATTTCCCGTTTTCATTGGATCATATCCTCCTCTTTGTACGATTTTGAACGACGGTAGCTCCAGATGGACAAGGAAGCCACAATTAAGAAGATCATGATGCCAATGGCAGAGGCCATATTGTATTTGCTGTTGTTCAGGGTAAGCTTATACAGCCAGGTAACGAGCAGATCGGTGCTTCCCGCATACTGGTAGCTGCCATTAACCGGATCTCCGTTGGTCAGCAGAAAAATGACGTTAAAGTTATTGATATTGCCCGCAAACTGCATAATCAGGATGGGAGCGGTAGCAAAAAGCACGAATGGTAGCGTAATGATTTTGAACTTCTGAAAGTTGGAAGCTCCGTCTACGTCAGCCGCTTCATAGAGGTCTTTCGGAATAGCGGTGAGAATCCCCATGATAAGAACCATAGAAACCGGAATGCCGATCCACATGTTGACGATAATTACGGTTACCTTCGCCCAGGTTGGATCAGTCAGCCAAGGCAGCTTGCCTAGACCGAAGTAGCTTAAATATTGATTGATCGGGCCGAATTGCCCATTAAACAGGTTCCGCATGACAAGCAGTGAGATTAGCTGCGGAATGGCATACGGGATAATAAAAATGGTGCGCCAGAACTTTTTGAACCGGACACCTTTGGCCTCCACAAGCAGCGCAACAATCAGGCCGCCAAAATAAGTCGTCACCGTCGCGATGACTGCCCAAATAATCGTCCATGTCAATACACCGACAAAGGTGCTGCTCCAGGTTTTGAGCGTAAGCAAATCCCTGAAGGTTTGGAAGCCTACCCAATCCACCAGGGATTCCGGCGGAATATGATTGGGAGAGGAGTAGTTGGTAAAAGCCAGCAGAACCATAAAAATAATTGGCATAATGGTCAAGAAAAGTACGCCCAAAGCAGGAAGGGACAGCATCAGGTAAGGAAAATGCCGGTCCGTCATATTGGCCCAGGACCTCTTGAAGCTCGCTGCAGGAGTTCCATGATCCCGCAAGCTTCCGGTATGGTAAGCATCACGGATATTTAACAGATAGGCTGCAAGACAGACAGCTAATATGAAGATGGTAATCAGTCCGCTAATCAATAAATAAATGGAATGGTCGCCTTCAACAGAAACCATAATTTTGCCGACCTTTTCAAGACTCTGTGTTTTCTCTCCAAGGGTGACGATCCCCCAGATTGCTTTTCCCAAATTCGGTATCAAATAGAGAAGAGCTGCTGCTTCAGTAGCCATAAGCAGCAGACCCTTTGCAATTTGGCGGTTGTACAATTGGCCGAGTCCCATCCAGAAGACTGATAGAATTGCCGCCGTGCTGCGGTGTCGATTCATCCGCTTGACTCCCTTCTCCTGTAAATAAGGAACCACCGGTCCACCCGCGAACAAGGTCAACGGATGTCCCGATGGAATAATACGTCTTATTGTCCTGCTCCATTGTTGGCATCCCGGATCTGCTTCACAGCATTGTCCAGTGCTTCCTTCGCATCCTTGCCTGTATTCCATACATCAGAGAAGGCTGCGGCAATAGGCGACCATACATTAGCCATTTCCGGAATCGAAGGCATTGGCGTGGATTGTTCGAATTGCTTCAGGAAGCCCTTCACAATGTCATTATCCTGAACCGCAGGATCTGCTGCCGCTTCCTTATTGGAAGGGATTGCTCCTGTCAGTTCATAGTCAAGCAGCTGCGCTTCCTTGGTTGATGCGAATCTGGCAAACAGGCGGGCAGCCATCGGGTAGTCGGAAAAACGGTTCACATACCAGGCTTTAATGCCGGAGAAGGAGGAAGCTGGTTGACCATTAATAGCAGGGAGAGGCGCTACGCCAAAGTCAATGCCCGCATCCCTGTAATCACCGATGGACCAGGGGCCATTAATGTCCATTGCCAGAGTTCCGGCAACAAAGAAGCCTTTCTTGATGTCATACGTAATATCCCCGGAATTCATGGGGAGCAGGCTGTCTTTTAAGGAGCCATAATAATTCAAGCCGTTCACTGCGCCCTCTGTATTTAATCCGATATCGTCCTTGTCCTGCCCGTGGTTGCCGTATACATAACCGCCTGTTGAAATGAACGGGTAGCTGAAGTAAAAGTTCGATACGTCCCACATCAATGCGAATTTATTATTTTTGACGTCGTTGAATGATTTGGCGAACTCGACAACTTCATCGAATGATGTTGGCGCTTCTGATATGAGTTTTTTATTATAGAACAAAGCATACGTCTCTACAGAACGGGGATAGCCGTACAGAACGCCATCATAAGTAACGGCATTCACGGCAATATCCGCGTTTTCACTTCTGGATTGATCTTCATAGAAGTCATTGGGCAGAATTAAACCCGATGTGACCGCTTTGCCCAAATTATCGTGAGGGAAGAGCACCACATCCGCACCGAGCTTGGCAGGACCATCAGTTGTCAGTTTCGTTACCTGATCTCCGGCGCCAACCTCTTCAAATTTTACCTCGATCCCATACTTTTCCGTAAATTCTTTCGCAATGGCCTCGACAAACGGGCGTTCCTCCTTGCTCTCCCAAACAAGCAGCTTGGCCCCCGGTTCAGGAACAATGTCCTCACCGTCCTCTACTGTCTGATTTGTCGGAGCTGTTCCCTGATTATTTGGCTTCTCGTTAGACTTTGTACCGCAAGCGGAGACAACAACCAGACTAGCGATTAATACCATGACCCACCATGTCTTCATTTCAATAATCCCCTCTCCATTGTTGAACTTGAATACAAAACTCTCGTTTCTCTGTTGCTGCTTATCGGGCGACGAAAAATCTTTTTGCGACTTGACTACGGTCTGTTTACAGCTTTGTGCAAACGTTTGTTCAAATCCCGATAAAAAATGGATGATCCACAATAAGAATCTCCATAATATGCCTATTCCAACAAAAAAACTGATGTGAAAGCGCTATATTCTTGTTTAATACTATACAGCAAATGTCGTCTTTTGTTAAAACGTTTGCACAACTTGATTTTTTATGAAAATGCTGTATTTTCTTTAAAATACTTCTGATTTCGCTCGTTTTTTAAATATTTCAACATTTGAGTATGCAGCCTAAACGTTATATATTATCATTTAAGCAACAAGTTGCATTAAAAATGGATGCATGTAGCTAAGCAGCTGAATAAAGGGGTTATTTCAATGGCAGTCGTAACCATTAAAGATATTGCGAAAGCAGCAGGGGTTTCTCCCTCGACTGTATCCAGAGTGGTCTCCAACCACCCGAGAATTAGCAAGGAGACCTCCCGAAAGGTGAAGCGAATCATGGAGGAGATGGGGTATCACCCCAATGTAATGGCCAAAAGCCTCGTCTCCAAAACAACGCAAACCCTTGCCATCTTGCTGCCGCGTCCGGCAGAGGAGTTGTTCAAGGATTTCTTCTTCGGTGAATTAATGCGGGGGATACTGGCCCACTCCACACGAGCAGGCTATGATATGATGCTTGCTGCCGCTACTTCACCTCAGGACGAGGATGATACCATTTCCCGACTTGTATTCGGTCGGCGTGTCGACGGCATTATTTTGCTGTCCTCACGTGTGGACGACCCATTAATTGAACGTTTGGATAAGCATAAATTCCCCACCGTGCTGATCGGACGTTCGGAAGGGCAGCCGCATATTTTATCCGTCGATAATGATAATGTAAAAGCCGCTTATGATGCCACACACCACCTTATTATACAAGGACATGAAAGGATTGGATTCGTTAGCGGCTTGCCGAACCTCACCGTATCGCTGGACAGGATGGAAGGCTATCGCAAAGCTATGAATGAGGCTGGGCTGTCTGTTCGTCCTGAATGGATTGTAGAAGGGGAGTTTCTCCAGCATAGCGGGTATCGGGCGATGTCATTTATGATGAGCCTGCCGGAGAAGCCAAGCGGGCTTGTTGTGATTGACGATGTGGTCGGTTTTGGCGTTCTGCATGGCTTGACGGAGCTTGGTTATACGGTGCCGGAGGATATCAGCCTTGTCAGCTTCAACAATATTGCTTTGTCGGAACTGGCTACACCGCCTATCAGCTCTATAGATATTGGGACTTATCAGCTTGGCTACACGGCCTCCCAGATGCTGATTCGCCGGATACAAGCAGAAACAATTCATCAAAATCGGGTGATCATTCCGCACAGGCTCATTGTCCGTGACTCTTCTGTGCATTCCATTTCAAAAAGGAACTCATGAGATATTCCGGTGTCCCTTCTCTAGACCATCCGGCACAAAAAAATACAACGCCTAAGCCGTTATAGCTCAGGGCGTTGTATCTCATTTTACGCTGTTGTATTCGAAGCTGATTTCCTCATATTGTTCTGCGGCATCGGCAAACACTTGCACAATACCGGCATAGTGCTGCTCGCGATCTGAGTCTCTAATCCATATGATTTTTAAGGGTAGTGGCAGATCTCCGGTAATACAATCCCATAGCGCATCCAGATTGTCGCCGTACCATTCCGGCAGTTCAAGCTCCTGTCTCAGCCAATCATGGACATTCTCATAACGATCCGCATCAGACTGTCTCAATTCCACAATTTTGCTCATTCGGGGACACTGCCTTCCTTTGTAATATCCGTAAATGACTTGTAGTGATCCGTAGTCATGTAGATTAGTCCATCATTGGAGAAAAGAATTCGATCTGCGCCGCGCGGCCCTGTTTTATAATTAACATCCGCCTCGTACCAGATTCGATTTTTCTTGGCGGGAAGCAGCCCTTCCCGATTGCCAAAGCGGTCGCCGCCGATGCTTTTGCCGGGCGCTACTTGGTTCAAGTTCCCTTTGGAGGGTACCCAGCCAAGCTGAGAGGCCTCTTTCTTCGTCATGTAGTTGGGTGGTAGCCCACCGTGTTCCCGAATATAATTCGATACCGACTTAAAGCTGGTTAGCGGTTCTTGAGCATTCTCTTGCCCTTGGGAAGTCCCCGGTGATGGGGGCGGATCGGAGGCCAAAACACTAATCGCTCCGCATCCCGCCAGCACAATCACCAGCAGGGTGATCATGACAGCCAGAGAAGAACGTGTCCAGCGGCCAATCTGCTTCATTAATGCATCGATGACTTTGCGGTATTCCCCCAGCAAGAGCATCACTCCTTCTAACTCCGGAGAGCTTGTATTCTAACAGGTAGTTTTCCGCAAACTGTGGCTAAGAGGCGTTCTTCTGTCGAATTGGCAATTGGGCCAGCGTTCTCCATACCTATTCCACAGGTCCAAGAGAAAACTTTGGCAGCCATAGATGTGCAAAGAGCGACATGATAGCCGTAATCAATGCCCAGAAGAACAGAATGCCGGGCGATTTAGATTTTATCACCCAATCGCAGCCCCCAACCGAAAAAGATAGAGGTTGCAATGATGTTATGCAGATATAGCAACTTAATGCCATCTTACCTATTTCTGAAGCTCTTGCCAATAGCCATTTAAAATAGCCGCTCTCCGCTGCTTTGGCGATAAGCGCCATGTAGCCGATGGCCATAATTCTCAATGTATTGTTCTACATTCCCTGGTCAGCCTGAAGTAGGCTCCGGCGTTATTCCCGGGGGTGGAGGCAACGAACGGTTGCCGTTGCTGGCAGGTCGAGGCCGTGCGCTTGAAATCATTTTGGGCAGCGACGATTTCGATGCCGAGACAGCCGAACGTTACGGCTGGATTAACCGTGCGGTTCTGGACGCAGAGTTGGACGGCTTCGTACGTAATTTGGCCCTCCGAATTGCTTCTTTTGACAAGGAAGCGCTGGCTGAAGCAAAAGCGCTGGTGAATAATACAGGACTGCCGCCAGTGGCTGATTTGCTGGCATCGGCTAAAGTGTTCGTGGCTAGAGCATCTGCACCGACGACGCTGGCCAAACTGCCAGATCTCTTCGCGCGTGGACTTGGTCGTCCTGGCGACTTTGAACTCAATCTCGGTCGGAATCTCGGTCCGTCTTCATGACGAGAAGCAAGCAATTCGATTTTGAAACCGTATTGACAAGAGCGATGAAGGCTTTTTGGAGCCAAGGCTATGAGAAAACGTCCATGCAGGATTAGACCAGTCGATGTGCAGCTTCCAAAGTAATGGCCAATATGTCCTTCAGTTGGAGCATTATATAGTAATTTTATGAGAAGCCCTCCCAGGAGCTTCTCTTTTTCGTATTGCTTTTTGTTATGCGCTGCAGGTCAGAGCAAATAATGACAGAATCATGCTAATGGATGACAAGTGCATTGACCCAGGTACCCTATAAACTATAGCTATGGAAATTCCATATGCAATTGAGCTGCTGCAAGCAGTTCCATCCATAACTTAGGGAGGCTATCGACTATGGGCAACAATTTTAAGATTCCCGCGCAAGCTTTGAAATCAGTCGGTACAAACCCGATTGTAACCGCTATCTTTACTGCCGATCCTTCGGCTCATGTATGGGAGGATGGCAGGATATATATCTATGCCTCGCATGATATGGACCCGGCCCGCGGCTGTGATTAATGGACCGCTATCACGTCTACTCATCGGAGGACATGGTCAACTGGCTAGACGAAGGTGAAATTTTGCGCTCCGAAGATGTCACTTGGGGAAGGCCGGAAGGGGGATTCATGTGGGCCCCGGATTGTGCTTACAAGAATGGCACCTACTATTTTTACTACCCGCATCCGAGTGGCTCCGACTGGAACAACTCCTGGAAGATCGGGGTAGCCACAAGCAAGCAGCCCGGCACAGGGTTCATGGACCAAGGATATATCCCGGGTCTTGGCGCATTCGCAATGATCGACCCGTGTGTCTTTGTAGATGATGACAATCGGGCTTATATGTATTACGGTGGCGGCGGCCGATGTGTCGCTGGGGAATTAAATGAGGATATGATGTCCATCAAGGGCGAAATGCATGACATGAACACGCTGGAGGATTTTCATGAGGCGACATGGGTGTTCAAGAGAAACGGGGTCTATTATCTAACTTACTCGGACAATGTTCATGACAACAATCAGATGCGATATGCCACTAGCGACAATCCGCTTGGCCCATGGACGTATCAGGGAGTATTCCTGGAAACGACGGGTTGCTCTACTAGCCATGGTTCGGTAGCCGAGTTCAAGGGCAAGTGGTACTTGTTCTACCACAACCAGGAGATTTCGAATCAGGGCAATTTGCGAAGCATGTGCATTGATGAGCTGCATTTTAATGAAGACGGCAGTATTCGTATCGTAACGCAGACTGTTCGAGGGCTTGCTCCTGCAGGAACTTTGGCGGAAACGACTGAATATCCGCTCTACCGTGTTAGTGAGGCAGGGGGTGGTGCAGGTATTTCACTTGATGATGCAGGGAACAAAGTTGCCGCCAATCTGACTGCCCCGGAAGCTTATTGCGTCTTCACCGGAATTGATGGCGCGAGTGGCGGAAGAGCCGCACTCTACATCGATTATGCAACCAGTCAGGAGCTTGGCAAATTGCATCTGTTCGTCAATGGTGAAGACTCGTCCCTGATTAATGCGACGGGAACGGACAATGACTCCGAATATAACGGTTGTGTCCATATCACCGTCCGCTTGAATCCCGGCAGTGACAATACGATTAAGCTGACGGGCGGTTATGGAGAAATCCGTGTAAAAGGAATTACTGCCGTTTCATTCGGTAACTAAATAGCACTAGCTTGCAAGGTCATGATTGTAAGGGACCCTGACAGTTACGAACAAAGTTCCGACCTGTCAGGGCCCCCGCTCATTAGTATTGGTTTACCAGTGCTTTTCCAACGCTTCTTCGCTTGGGTTGAAGCCATTTCTAGCGTAAAACGGTCTCATAGCCCTCTACCGAGAAGTCCCAACGCATCCGTACCTCATCTATATCCTCTAATGCAGCCAGACGTATAATTGACATAGGGGGCTCCTTGCGACGTATAATAATAACTCATTTGTGTTTTTCACTGCTATAGTGATGCAAATAATGCGATGGAAAGCGCTTATGCAATCTTAAGTTAGAACCCAAAATATTCGTACTCTTCATTAGCAATTATCTGTTCTCCATAACCATCGAAGAAGGCGCAATGGTCTTTGGTTGATTAGAATCGACCCAGAAAGCATACTCCACTAAATTGAAAAGTGTTGGTAAAGGAATAACCCCCTGTACCAACACTTTTTCGTTTTGAACATGATATTGAATAGACTGTAATGGAGAATGGATTATTTTCGTTCCAGTTCCAGCATACGTTGAATGAAAATAACCGCTTCCGCTCGTGTTGCCGTGCCGTTGGGCACGAATAGATTAGCTTTACGGCCTTTTACGATGCCAAGGTCGGATGCCAAAGCTATGGATGACCTCGCCCATGCCGGAATCTCCTTATCGTCTGCAAACTTCGTTGACGAACTGGTAGCTTGCGTTAAATTTAACGCTCTAACAATTACCGACGTCAATTCGGCCCGAGAGATAGGGGCATTCGGGCGAAAGCTTCCATCGCCGAAACCCGATATTAGCTTATGCTTTACCGCCAAAGCAATAGATTGATGCGCCCAAGCCCCAATATCCTTATTATCCTTAAATGAAACCGTCGTATCCTCATCCATATCCCTATATCCCAAAGCTTTTACAAGCAGCTTCACAAACTCGGCGCGGGTAATTTCTTGGTTTGGCCGGAAGCTGTTGTTGGCATAGCCGTTCGCCCATCCATCGGTTACGGCCCGATTAATGGAGGCTTCTGCCCAGTGACCGAGCACATCTGCAAAGGCCACTGGCTGCTTAGTACCTGTTCCAGGATTTGTTCCAGGGTCTGTCCCAGGATTTGTTCCAGGGTCTGTTCCCGGATTTGTTCCAGGATTTGTTCCAGGATTTGTTCCAGGATTTGTTCCAGGATTTGTTCCAGGATTTGTTCCAGGGTCTGTCCCAGGATCTGTTCCGGGACCCTCTTCTCCTGTGTTGCTTACAACAACGACGGGAACGGTCGTTTCACTGCCGCCGAATTGTGCGGTCAACGTCATTTCACCCGCTTTATGTCCGGTTACAAGACCGTTAGCGCTGATTGTAGCAATCGAAGAATCCGATACCGAATAAGCGCTATCCGCGGTTACGTCCTTCGTCTCTCCATCCCAGTAATGAGCAGTTACGGTCGTTGCAACGCTCGTCCCAACTACAGCTTCGTAGCGGTTCATGTCGAAAACAATTTTGGAAACAACGGGGACGAAGCTCACTTCCACCGGGTTTCCTAGTAGTATGCCTTCCCGCATCACTGTAACCGTCGCCTTACCGGGTGTTAGTGACGTTATATACGTCGAATACACCCCATACGCCGTTTCCGTAACGGACCCGATTTCGCCTAGGTCTGTTGCAAAAGTCACGTTACCACCGCTTTGCGTCAATGCGTTGCCAAATTTATCATAGAGATGAAGCACGATCGTCGCTTTACTCTCCCCGTTGGCAGGCAAACTGTCAGGCTCTAGTTCCAACACGGAATTGGCCGCGTCAGGATCACTAGACAAAAAGTTCACTTCAGTTGCAAGACCTAGAGGAACATCGTTAATAACTACACTTACAATAGATTTACCCGCTTCCGTGGATGATAACTGTGCTTCGAACTTACCGGAAGCAAGCTCTGTTAAAGGTCCTAGAGTTCCACGTGTTGCCGTAAGCGACACATTGGGCACGCTAGACGACATCGTGTTCCCCCAAGCATCTTTAATTTCTAATGTTAAAGTAGTCGAACTTGTCCCGTCTGCGATAACCGAAGTCGGAGCCGCATAAAAAGAGGAGGCGTTGGCGCTCGGATCTCCGGAAGCCACTTGAACAGTAAGCTTGGTCAAAACCTTTAATCCATTGATCGTAGCTGTAATTTCACTTGCACCTACCCGCTCCGATTTGAACGTAGCCACGAATTTCCCCTCATTCGCATAGGTTACGGCTCCGACGACGCCATAATTTGCTTCCATTTGCACCTGATCGGTGCCAATGTTCAGAGCCTTTCCTGTGCTATCCGCAAGCTGAAGCGACACCTGAACCGAATCGCCAGCCTTTGCGGTTCGGGCTGTATCCGCTGTCCATATCGTTTTCGAAAGAGTACCAAAGGTCAATTGCGCAAGCTTACGGATCTCCGTCTCCGTTCGATTGCCTCCCAATGCATTAAAAAGATTACTGCCTACGCTCCATACGGAGCCGTCGGCCCGCAAAATGCTTGTATGTGCATTGCCCGCCACCGCCAATACGATGTCGGTAACCGGCGTTCCGTCTTCGCTATCCGTAACTTGACCCGGTATGGGTACAGCAGGCTGGTCCCAATTTCTGCCCAATTGATATTGGAACGATCCGCTGGGGTCATTTCGATTGGAGCCCCACGTCCATAACGTTCCATCGTTTTTTACCGCAACGTTGTGAAGAAACCCCGCGGCCATCAGCTTGACATTGCCGAAAGGGCTGCCGTCCTCTGATACGACCGGCCGGGCGCTGGTCGCCATCTGAAAATCGCCTCTTCCCAGCTGTCCGCTGTAATTATCTCCCCAGGCCCATAGCACACCATCCTCCTTGAGGGCGAGCGAGTTATAGCCTTTGGCCGATATTTGCTTCACTCCAGTCAATTTACCGGAGCCGTCTCCGTCGATGACGAACACGGGATACGATTTATTCGTTTGCGTTCCGTTGCCCAACTGTCCGTTGCTGTTCATTCCCCAAGCCAGCACTTCACCGGTCGAGGTCAGCGCGAGGGAATGAAATTGACCGGCAGCTACGGCCTTGATTCCGTAAAGCTTATTCGCAGAAGACGCTAACGTTTGAACAGGAGTCTCTACCTTCGTGGTTTGTGTGCCATTGCCGATTTGTCCATAGATATTACTGCCCCAAGCCCACACGCCTCCCTCCTCATCAAGCGCAAGCGAATGAGAGTCGCTCGTCGAAATCTGAATGATTTTTTTATTATTAAACCCGTCTATTTTCATAGCCACGTTGGCATTGCCGTTGCGTCCAAGCTGACCCATGTTGTTACTTCCCCAGGAGTAGACCGTGCCGTCGCGTGTGAGCGCAAGCGAATGCTGTGAGGCCGCCGAAACAGCTGCAACATCAGACAAAAGCTGTCCGTTCCCGTCTTTGACCGCCGAAGCGTAATTCCGATTGCCCGTCACCCCTACTCCCAGTTGTCCAGTTACATTTCGGCCCCAGGACATAACCGTTCCGTCGCTCATTAAGGCCAACATATGATAAGTCCCCGCAGCAATGGACTGAACGGTCAGCGAGGGCTGGGGCACATCGGCCGCGTTAACAGCTGGATAAGTAGCCGTCGTCCACGAATTCGCAATGAATATAATGATTAGACTATATATAAGCTTTTTCAATGAATTGCCTCCAAGTTAGTAATCTTCCATCCAACAGAACTTGTAGCCGAAGCCACGAACCGTTTGAATATACTTCGGTTCCGAAGGATTGGCCTCGATTTTCTTGCGCAAGTAGCGAATATGAACACTTACCGTGTTCTCCTCGCTTGTCCCTTCCAACCCCCAAACTCTGTCGTATAACAAGCTCGCGCTGAACACTTGATTGGGGTGGTCGGCCAAAAATAAGAGAAGCTGCCGTTCCTTGGCCGATAATCCTACCGTTTTTCCGCCAACGATCACTTCGCAGCTATCTAGATCGATGCTCAATTCCTGATTACGCAATCTATTCTTATAATTTGACTGCTTCCAATAAGCGTAGCTGCGCAACTGTGTCCGAATGCGTGCGATCACGACATCGACATCGAAAGGCTTCACGATATAATCGTTCGCCCCACCCTCCAAGCCGGCTACAATATCGCCGCCTTCCTTCCTGCAAGTAACCAGAATGACAGGGATATCCGAGCGGCTGCGAATTTCAGCGCACAGGCTCATCCCGTCTCCGTCTGGAAGGTTAATATCCAGCAGAGCCAGATTAGGCAATTCACTGCCCAGTAAGGCTTGTGCTTCTCTCACGCTTCCAGCTGTCGTCACGCGGAATCCGCTGCTTTCCACGCACAACCGCAGCAACTCCCGAATATCCCGTTCATCCTCAACGATCATAATGTGCCCGTCTGACATTTAAGCACCTGCCCTTCACTCCGATATCGACTTCATCCGACTTTTATTGCGGTATTCCCTCTGAAATGACGCGGCACAATGTACATCCTAGCTACGCCAGTTTAAGAGTAGATTAAGAAAATGAAAAAAGAAGGCTCCCGCTCCTACGCGGTCTCCTCCGGCTCCATCTCCCTTGCATGTGCATAACGCAACGGAAAACGGATATAAAACGTGCTTCCTTGAACAGATGAATGTTCGAGCCCGACCTCGCCGCCATGGGCGTTCATAATTTCTCGACATATTGGCAGTCCCAGCCCCGTTCCCGTAATCGCTCCTGTCTTAGCACCCTTCCCTCGATAATAGCGCTCGAAAATAGAGTCCCGCTCTCCCTCTTCTATCCCGCACCCACTGTCTATTATCCGAATTGTAATGGCTGGCGACTGAGCCCTGAGTTCCTCCATTGTCGCCTCGATGCGAATCGTACCTCCCGGAGCTGTAAACTTCCGCGCATTCGACAGCAAGTTAGCAAACACTTGCTCCACGCGCATCGGATCGGCGTAAATGGCCGAAAATCGATCAGGCCAATAAGGCTCCAGCATCGGTGCCCAGGAGAAGGTAATACCCTGCTCCATCATGTCCATCTGCACCTTCGAACACAGCCTGGCGAAAAAAATTCCAAACGGAACAAGCTCGTAGTCGAACTGAATATGTTTATTTTCAAGCCGGACGATTTCCAGCATATCGTCGATCATCCGCTCCATCACCAACGATTTATCATGAATGACCTGAAGATAGCGGGTTTCTCCCGCTGGAATCGTACCCTTCAGCATTAACTGGACATACCCTTTAATTGCTGTAATCGGCGTGTTGAGCTCATGACTCACTTCGGAATACATATTGCTGCGAATCTGATCGATGTGGGATAGCTTTTCATTGGCTATTATGAGCTCGCCATTTACTTTCGCCAGCTCTTTATTTGTTGAACGTAACTGTGCCATACGCATAAGTCGCATTCCCATGATTATCCCGAGACAGATGATGGCCCCGCCGAAGCCAAGAAAGACCCAGCCGATCTGGGCAAACGCATGATGAGACGTTAACAAAGTCCGCGTTGTTGGAAAGAGTCCGAATTGTCCGCTCACCGCCCGGCCAAGTACAAGCCCTCCAACAAACAAGGCATTTCCGATTGCGAACACCATGATTTCCGAATTTCTTCGCCGTTTAAGAGCAAGAAAAAGGACAACTATTAACGCGAGTAACAGACATGTCGAGACATAATCGTAAAAAAGTCGATAAAATAGCAACTGCGCTTGTTCACCGAACGACAGCCAACCCGCAACCGCAACAAAGGCATAGATAAACACCGCGTAACCAAGATTACGAATCCACTTGCTGCCTTTATCACCAACAATCGCATACGTGATCAAAATCCCGCTGGCATATCCGATATACCAATTAAAGTGAATGAGCGATCCCCAGACCCATAGAGCTTCTGGTCGGAAAGCAAACTGCCAGCCTCCCCACATGACTGTTAAATCGATAGCAAGACTCGCGAAAAAAACGGCAAAATAAACAAAAAGCGTTTGGCCGCGATGAAAAAAATACATGAATAAAGATACCGCGCTTAATAGAGATAGCACAATTGCCCCGGCCCACATCGGCGCCTCCGTTCGCAGCAGCTTTAGCGCTAAAGTCGATGAGTTGCCCGACCATACCTCGAAGCCTTCCAAATTCTGATGAGGGGAAATGCGAGCCATCAGCACCTGATCTTCATGACCCGTTATATGCTCATAGGAAATTACTCTCCAAGAAATAAATCCCGCTGGCAGAAGCTTCTCTGACTTGAAGACAGGCTTGCCGTCCAGAAATAAAGTAATTTCAAAATCCTTAACTAGATAGGAATAAACCAGAAGCTGCTCCGGTGAAATCCCTTTTTTTGAAAGAGTAGCTTTTAGCCAAAGCTCGTTGCCCGAATGAGCGCCATTACGATCTGAATCCATCTGGGAGAATGGATGCCATTCCGAAGGCAACTGTCCCTTAGTCATATTTCCGAAAAAGTAGGCTTCCCAAGCGATCCTCGATGCCTGATCTTGATCCTCGTGCGAGCGTGCCTGCGCGGGGTTAGCCTGAAGAATGAGGCCAACGGTAAGCAGCACAAGGATAAGCCGTATGAGGTGTAATCTATTCGAATGGCTCACGATATTGATCTTGTCTCCTTTGGTACATCCTCGGCTTGTTTTCTTCAGTTTAACCTGTCCCTTCAGATCCACATCGCTGGGAGCTTCATTAATGATCATATAGATACAGTTGAAGAATGGATTTTGCAATTGAATGGTCCAATCAATAATTCTGGATATTTACCTCATTGATCAAGGATTTATCTCGCCACGGTGTTATTTTAATTCATCTTGTTCACTCCATCAATAAATTAATGCTTCCTCCGTTTTATCGCATTTGAACCTGTACAGGGGCATCCCCGTATTCTGGTATGCAAAAAACCCCTGTGTCCGCCACGGCTCAGATACTGTTCCTGTTACTACCAGGTTCAGTTCCATTAAGCTTCTATGGCTTGATTACAGGGGTGTTTGCAATCTATATTCAAAGATTAGGAGTTAAATCACTCATTGTCCATCCATTGAAAGTGGAAGGTTCCTTCTTGGTCTACCCGCTCGAATGTATGGGCGCCGAAATAGTCGCGCTGTGCTTGCAGCAGGTTTGCAGGCAGACGCTCGGAACGGTAGCTGTCATAGTAAGCCAGCGCCGAAGCAAATGCAGGGACCGGAATACCTCTGGTAATCGCCACAGAGATGACTTTTCTCCATGCATCCTGATAGTTGTCAACCACATTGCTGAAGTACCCATCGAGTAGCAGGTTGTTCAGTTCTGGATTGCGGTCGTATGCGTCCTTGATATTTTGCAGGAAACGGGCACGGATAATACAGCCGCCGCGGAAAATCATCGCGATGCTGCCGTAGTTCAGATTCCAGTTGTACGCCTCGGAGGCTGCTTTCATCTGAGCGAAGCCCTGCGCATATGAAGCGATTTTGCTGGCATACAGCGCCTTGCGCACCGCTTCGATGAATTCCTGGCGATCGCCGTCATAGCTTGATACTTCAGGACCTCTCAAAATCTTGCTTGCAGCGATACGCTCTTCCTTCATGGCAGAGATGAACCGTGCAAATACGGACTCCGTAATAATGGACACCGGAACGCCCAGGTCAAGCGCGTTTTGGCTAGTCCATTTGCCTGTTCCCTTTTGTCCGGCAGCGTCCAGAATGACATCCACCATCGGCTTGCCTGTATCCCGGTCCGTCTTGGTGAAGATGTCGGCTGTAATCTCGATCAGGTAGCTGTCCAACTCGCCGTTGTTCCACTCGGTGAAAATGTCATGCAACTCGCTTGTGCTCACGCCTAGCACGTCTTTAAGCAGATGATACGCTTCGCCGATCAGCTGCATATCGCCGTACTCAATGCCGTTGTGCACCATTTTGACATAGTGGCCAGCACCGTCTTCACCAATGTAGGTGGAGCAAGGGTCGCCGTTGACTTTCGCAGAGATGGCGGTCAGGATTGGCTCGACCAGTTCATATGCGTCTTTTTGCCCGCCTGGCATAATAGCAGGGCCTTTTAATGCGCCCTCCTCGCCGCCGGATACGCCAGCGCCGATAAAGCGGAAGCCTTGTGCGGAGAGCTCTTTGTTGCGTCTTTGAGTATCCGGGAAGAAGGCGTTGCCGCCATCGATTAGAATATCT
Organism: Paenibacillus roseus; assembly: GCF_016424485.1. GTDB lineage: Bacteria > Bacillota > Bacilli > Paenibacillales > Paenibacillaceae > Paenibacillus_D > Paenibacillus_D roseus. The sequence goes on along the minus strand of NZ_JAELUP010000013.1, from coordinate 85,731 downwards.
CCCTGGCTGAGGTGTGGTACAAGCTGATTGATCGTGTCGTCCGTTGCTTGCCCGGCCTTAACCATGATCAGGATTTTGCGCGGTGTCTCCAGCGCCTGCACGAATTCCTCGATGGTGTGCGTACCGACGAAGTTTTTGCCTGGCGCTTCTTCCAGCAGCTCATTCGTTTTCTCAGGTGAACGGTTGTACAGAGCTACGGAGAAGCCTTTGCTTTCAATATTCAAGGCCAGGTTTTTGCCCATAACGGCAAGTCCGACGACGCCAATTTGTTGTTTACTCACAGAATTCCCCTCCTATATCTAAATCTTGCTCAGTTTTGTACGGCTTTTTTCCAGTCGGCTGCGAATTTCTCGATTCCTTGATCGGTCAGCGGATGCTTGGCGATCTGCTCAATAACCGCAAATGGGATGGTTGCAATATGAGCGCCTGCGAGCGCGACACGGGTAACGTGATCCGGGTGGCGGACCGATGCAGCAATGATCTGGGTATCCAGGTTATGCGTACGGAACAGCTCAGCGACCTTGATGACGAGTTGCACGCCATCCTCGGAAATATCGTCCAGACGGCCAAGGAACGGGGAGACGTAAGTCGCACCTGCACGGGCTGCAAGAAGTGCTTGGTTCACGGTGAAAATCAACGTGACATTCGTCTTTACGCCTTTGGCAGTCAGATAGCGGCACGCTTCCAGACCAGCAAGGGTCATCGGGAGCTTGATCGTAATATTCTTGTCGTTGTTGTTGATCTTGATCAGCTCATTGGCCTCGGCAATCATCTGCTCGGCTGTGACGGCATCTGGCGTTACCTCAGCGGATACGGATTCGACATCCGGCACTTCACGCAAAATTTCTTCAATGCGGTCTTCGAACTTCACGCCTTCTTTGGCTACGAGGGACGGGTTGGTTGTTACACCGGACAGGACGCCGATTTTGTACGCTTTTTTGATATCATCCAAATTTGCAGTATCGATAAAAAATTTCATATTGAACAACCTCCATTTTAGTTGAATATAAAAATTTTCAGGCTCTACAACTTGATAAATGACCTTATATTTCATGGCGCATACGCATACAAGCAAGACTTCATGATGACTTACATGTTCGGCCTCTGGCGAGCAGATGGACTCGGGAACGCTCCCAATCCCAGCCCGCCAGAAGACCGTGTATTAACGCTTGGCGGCTATTGTAGCGAATCTTTACAGCAGTTCCTTGGCGATTCGGACAACATTGGCTGTGGAGAATCCGAAGTATTCCAGAACAGCAGGACCTGGACCCGATGCGCCAAAGGTATCGATGGACAATACTTTGCCAGCTGCCCCTGTGTAACGCTCCCAGCCCAGAGAGATACCGGCTTCAATTGCAACCCGCTTGGAGACGGAGGAAGGAAGCACTTGCTCCTTGTATGAATCTGGCTGGCGATCGAACAACTCACGGCTTGGCACAGCAACTACGCGTACCGATACGTTTTCTTGCTCAAGCTCCGCTTTGGCATTCACTGCGAGTGAAACCTCAGACCCTGTTGCGATCAGGATCACATCCGGATTTGCATTCGTTTCCGAAAGAACATAAGCGCCTTTGGATACTTCAGCTACATTTCCTTTAGTTGTTTCATAAATCGGCAAGTTCTGTCTGCTCAGGACGAGCGCTACCGGACCATCATTTTGCTGCAAGGCGTACGCCCATGCGCTGGCTGTTTCATTTGCGTCAGTTGGTCGGATGACGGTCAGTCCCGGAATCGTCCGCAGCGCGGCCAAATGCTCGACAGGCTCATGAGTTGGCCCATCCTCCCCGACAGCAATGGAATCATGCGTGAACACATACGTGACAGGCAGCTTTTGCAGCGCAGCCAGACGAATGGAAGGACGCAGGTAATCGCTAAATACGAAGAATGTGCTGACGAATGGCTTTACGCCTCCGTGCAGAGCCAAGCCATTGCCCGCTGCGCCCATAGCATGTTCGCGTACTCCGAAGTAAATATTGCGTCCGGCGTAAGAGTCAACGGCAAATTTTTGTTCACCGCGGATATCGGTCATTGTGGAATGCGACAAGTCTGCGCTTCCGCCGAAAATAGCCGGCACCGTTTTTACAAAATGGTTGATAGCTTCGCCGCTTGCGACGCGAGTTGATAGCGTTTTGGATGTATCAAAGGTCAGAATGTCCTCCGCTTTGATGAGTACAGTGCCATCAATCGCTTGCTTCAACTCTTGACCAAGCTCAGGGTATTGCGCGCTGTAGGAATCAAGCAATTGGTTCCAGGCTTCTTCCTTGGCAGCGCCCTGTTGCTTGAGTTGGTCGTAATGAGCTCTAACTTCAGCAGGTACGTAGAACTCCTCTTCATAGTCCCAGCCGTATACTTTTTTCGTAGCGGCCGCCTCTTCTTTGCCCAGTGGATTGCCATGGACTTTATTGGTTCCTGCAACCTTGCTGCCATATCCGATAATCGTACGGACTTCAATCAAAGTAGGTTGAGCATCGTGCTGCTTGGCAGCTTCAATTGCTCTGGCGATAGCGTCAATGTCATTGCCATCTTCCACCCGCAGGTATTGCCAGTTGGCGGATTCCGCGCGTTTTTGAATCTGTTCACCGAAGGAGAGGTTCAGCTCGCCATCGAGAGAAATATCATTGGAATCGTACAGGACAATCAGCTTGCCCAGTTTCATGTGACCCGCCATGGACATCGCTTCATAGGAGATGCCCTCCATCAGACAGCCGTCACCGACAAGCGCATAGGTGTAGTGGTCGATAACAGGGAAGCTGTCCTGATTGAACTTCGATGCAAGATGCGCCTCAGCCATTGCCATGCCGACAGCATTCGCGATTCCTTGACCCAGCGGTCCGGTTGTAGCGTCTACTCCATCGGTGTGGCCGAACTCTGGATGCCCTGGCGTCTTGCTGTTCAGCTTGCGGAATTGCTTGAGATCGTCCAGCGATACCCGATAGCCGGACAAGTGCAGCAGGCTGTAAAGCAAAGCGGAGCCATGTCCGGCAGAGAGTACAAAGCGGTCGCGATTAAACCATTTGGAATGGTTCGGGTTGTGGTTGAGCAGCTTGGACCAGAGGGTGTATGCCATTGGCGCAGCACCCATAGGCAGGCCCGGGTGACCGGAGTTCGCGCTGTTAATGGCGTCGATCGACAAGGTGCGAATCGTATCGATTGCTAATTGATCAATAGTTTTGGTTATAGACATATTGTTCTCCTTCCTTGACTTTCATATTAGATGCAGGCTTGGCATCGAACCACCAATGGAAGCCATCCTCTGCGAGCAAGGCATCCGATTCAGCAGGTCCGAAAGAGCCAGCCTCATAAGTGTAGAGAGGGACAAGATTTTCTTCGAATGCTTCGAGAATCGGCTGTACCCATGCCCAGGACAGCTCTACTTCATCCCAATGCGCGAAAAAGGTTGGGTCTCCATTCAGCGCGTCATGAATCAAATTCTCGTACGCTTCGGCAATATTGTCCTGATTTTCATGCAGATTGATATAAATCGGCTTGAATTCTCCGCGATGCTGAGGATCACGCGTATTCAACTGCAAGCTGATCCCTTCATTTGGACTAATCTCGAATATGAGCAGATTTGGCGCAGCGGCATCCGCCTTGGATGTAGATTGTTTGAGCGGTTCCTTGAACTCAATGACAATCCGTGTGGATTTTTCGCGCATTCTTTTGCCGGTTCGGATATAGATGGGCACGCCACGCCAGAAGTAATCGTCGATTTTCAGTCTGGCTGCGACGAATGTTTCGTTCCGGGACTCCTGCGGAATTCCCGGTTCCTCCACATAACCGACAACCGACTTATCCTGGATACTGCCTGCCGTATATTGACCGCGGACTACATGGGCATGAACATCCTGCTTCGAGAGTGTCTCCAGAGCTTCCATCACCAGTTTTTTCTTCTGATGAACCTTCTCGGATGCGCTCTTCTGTGGCACATGAATAGCCGTCATCATAAGCAACTGCAACATATGATTCTGGAACATGTCTCTTAAAGCGCCGACATGATCGTAATATCCGGCGCGCTCTTCCACGCCGACTGTTTCACTCGCAGTAATCTGCACATTAGCGATGTATCGGTTGGTCCATAAGGCGCGGAATACGGGATTTACCTGCTGCAAGGCCTCCAGATTTTGCACCATCGGCTTTCCGAGATAATGATCGATGCGGTAAATCTCTTCCTCTGTAAAGGCCTGACTCAGTTTCTCGTTCAGATCGCGGGCTGTCTGTAAATCCGAGCCGAACGGCTTCTCAATGACGAGCCGCTTCCAGCCGTCAGCGGAACCTAGTCCGCTGCCCATAATGTTGGCAGCAATCGTCTCGAAGAACTCCGGCCCTACAGAGAGATAAAACATCCGGTTTGGCCGCAGGTTCAACTCCTGCTCCCGCTGCTCGATACGTTGATGTAATACTTGGTAGTCTTCCTTGTTCCCAATGTTCAAAACATTATAGCCAAAGGCTTGCAAGAAGCGCTCCAGTTGAGCGGAATCCTGTACGTTGCGTCTGGAAAAATCCTGGAGGGACTTTTCGATATTGGCCCGGAAGTCTTCGTCGGTCAGTTCTCTTCGTCCAAGACCAATCAGGGAAAAGTGCTGCGGCAGTTTTTGATCGAGAAATAAATTATATAAAGCAGGGTAAATTTTCCGTTTGGCTAAATCGCCTGTCGCGCCGAATAAAACAAAAGTAGTTGGCTCCATCTTCTGAAGTCTCCTTTCGGCAGAGTGCAGAATATCGGTACACGGTTATGTCTAATTCCTATTAACCGAATGACCGAAATTTCGATCCGCGGGCTCTGTTTTTCTATAGCCTTACTATAATACAAATCAACTCCATACAAGTAATTAATATATTTCACAGAAGGTATAGATGGTGTCTATGGGGTAGTGTAAGGTTGGACGGCTTCCGTAATTCATCAGTCTTCTACATTATGCCGGGCGGCGGACAGCATGCAGGGGAGCTTTTGCCGGAGGCTGCCAGGCGCGAGGTAGCGGAAGAACTCGGAATTGACATACGTCCGCAATCCTTGGCATTCATTATTGAGGGTGCGCATGATGAAGACTTTCATCGTGTGGACTTCATTTTCCTCTGTGAATACATAGGCGAAATCTCAGGTGCAGTGCTTCAGGGAGATACGAATCAGATTGGTTATGCCTGGTTGGACATTGATACGTTGAACAAGCAATCCCTGTTCCCTTCCAAGCTGAGAAGGGCGATTATGAGGCTGCATGAGAGTGGACGTACGGATGTCTATTTGGGCAACGAGGGAATTGGTGACCCGGAATGTCTGGATTAATGGAGTAAGTCAAGCTGCCTTGTTAAGAAACGAGATACGATTCCTTTTCCATCCCCATTATCTGGGATATAATAAAATTTAGGATGGGAATGAGATCACCACCGCTGCGAAATTGAATTGAACATATACAAGGTTAAATTTTCCTTAGGGGTGATCGATATGGTGAGCAATATTTGGACGGGGAATAAAGTCAGGCTACGCGCTATTGTACCCGGAGACTGGGAGAAATTTCACAACAATGACTACGATACGGAAGGCGCCAGACTCAGCTACATGACCCAGTTTCCCAGATCGGAAGAGGGAACTCGGTTGTGGACCGAGAGCAAAGCAGCGGAAGGGGCGAATGGAGACCAATATACGTTTGCTATTGAGACACTGAATAGCGAATTAATTGGCAGCATCGGTACCCACACAACCGATCCGCGGAACGGAACATTCAAGTATGGAATTGGTATTTTTCGTGAGCACTGGCGCAAGGGTTATGCATCTGAGGCGGTCAAGCTGCTGCTGGGTTATTATTTCGAGGAACTGCGCTACCAGAAAGCAAGTGCTCATGTGTATGCATTTAACGAGGGGTCCATTGCCCTTCATGAGCGTCTGGGATTCCGGCTAGAGGGCAGACTTCGCAATATGGTGTACACCAATGGCGAATATTATGATGAGCTGGTATACGGGCTTCTGATTAGTGAGTTTCGAAGATGATTGTGAACTTACGGCTTTCATTGAGGCGAGCATAAAAGTATAGTATTCGATCAATAGCAGCACATGAACATGAACATGAACAGGAACAGGAACGCTTTCCATTTGGGGGGCCAATGCGGTCTCCCTTATTGTTCAAGTACAGCTCCTATTGGACGCGTTATTGTAAGGAGGGATGAAGTTTGAGGAAGGATTATGATAACTGGAACCCTTTATCGGTGGATGAAATGGTTGCAATCATGGACTCAATTCCTGTAACCTGGTGTTTTGCTGGCGGCTGGGCGCTGGACTTGTACATTGGCAGACAGACAAGGGAGCATGGCGATATTGATATTGTCTTGTTTCATGACGAGCAGGCAACGATGCTTGATGGGTTGGCGAAAAACTGGAGAATTTACAAGGCCGATCAGGGTGAACTCAGCAATTGGGAGCCTGGAGAGGCGCTAACAACAGTAAAGGATGTCTGGGTTAGCAAGGATGAACATTCCCCATTTACTTTTCAATTGATGCTTGTTGATAGAAAAGACGGGGCGTGGATATACCATCGGGAAAGAACGATTCAAAGACCGGAGAAAGATATAATAGCTATGACATCTGAGGGAATTCCCTATCTCAAGCCGGAAATTCAACTGCTTTACAAAGGCGGCAGCTCAGAAATCAGAGAGAAGGATCATCGGGACTTTCAAAATGTGCTTCCGCTGCTCACGCTTGAGGAGAGGGAATGGCTGAAAAATGCGTTGGACAGACAGTTTCCGGGAGGACATGTTTGGATGGCGGTAATGGGGCAATAACGAGGCCGATCCTCTGCGATGGGGAATCTATAATTCTTGCATCAACAACGATAGAGAAGAGAAAATTATATGACTGTTGATTTTATTATTGTGCATGGCTCTCCGGGTAGTGGAAAAACGACATTAGCGAAGAAACTTCATGAATACTACGAATCGCCGTATTTTGAGTTTGGATGGATATCCGAATTTCGTATGTTGGCTCCATCAATCCGGTCAACGCAACGGCAGGAGGAACAGCTATCATTTGAAAATCTGGTGGCTGTCGCGAAAAATTATAACAAACATGGCTACAAGAATGTCATTTTGACTGATCTGGATGATGTGAGAAACGCTCTAAAGACAGCTAAGCCAGATTCAGACCACGAAGCGAAGGGCATCATAAAGCAGCTCCATGAAAGAAAAAGAAGGGAGAACTCTCCCCCTTCTACTACAGTTTAGGAATTTTAAGTACAGTACCGACGTCAACGCGGTCACTGTCTACCAGTTGATTGAAGTCCGCGAGGAACTTGGCGTGCTTATCGGTGCCATAGTATTGTCTGGAGATGCTGTACAGCGTTTCTCCTTTTTGGACCGTATGGTCAGTCGTCTCATATTCAGGCGTTTTGTCGACAGAATTCTCCTGATCCTGGAGTGCAGGAATCGTAAGATGGCTGCCTGCTTTTAGCCCTTCATTCGGATTGAGGCCGTTTTCCTTCGCCAGCAGATCTGCATGGCTCTTGGATTTATAGAACTGAAGCGAAATACTGGACAGTGTATCTCCTGCTTGTACCAAATAAGTTGCCGGCAATGTCACTTTGGAATAGTCGGGCTTGTCCGGTTTTTTGCCGTTGGAGGAGCCTTTGCCTGACGATAAGGCCGGAATCGTAATCTTGTCGCCGACTTGCATATCATTAATAAATACAATATTGTTAGCTTCGGCGATCAGTGCAACATGCTCCTTCGAATTGTAGAACTTCTCCGAAATTGTACTCAGCGTATCGCCTTTTTCAATGACATAGGTAGTCGGGAGCTTTACATTATTTTTGGCGCTGCCGTTCTCTTTCTTGCCATCATTCTTCAAATCTGAGGACGATTGTTTCCCAGACTTGTCTTTACCTGTACCCGTTTGCTCATTGCCTGCAGCCGGTGTGTCAGGTTTGATTGGCTCCGTGTTTCCTGCACTGCCAGAAGCTGAGTGATCTGACTCGGCGGGAGCATCGGTTTCGCCATCCGGATCAGACGAGTCATCTTCTGTTAACGCGGTATTCTCGTCCTCATCAGGTGTCGTCTCATCGTTGTCAGCCGTGATGTCTGTCTGATTAAGGGCCCCGGTCTCACCGAGCTTGCCTCCTGCATTAACCTGATTCAAATATTGATTGTACAGCACACCGCAAATAATAATGAGAACAGCCATAGTCACGCTATAGGCGATAATGAGGACTTTCTTCTTCTTGCTGCCGGAGGGACGTTTGTTAGTAGTGGTATCCGTTTCGTTATCCAAAGCTAGATCTTCTCCCTTGTTTCTTCATTCATTCTCATATTTTATCAGACTGCGGAATTGATATGAAATGGGCCGAATCAGCCATTTCATTCTGAGCAACGCGTTTGCCTAGCATGCACGATTGCTTCTCTTTTTCCCGGAATCCCGATATTCCCATGCATCTTTGTTGATGGTTAACTTATGAATTATGACCGAATGGAGCATTTTGCACAGACCCAGACTATTATACACGACATAACTAAACAAAATCTAAACAAATAGGCAGGATCGACTGTTGCCTGTCCTAAAATCCGCCAATCGAGCCGGGAAGGATGGCAGGGTATGTGGGCATAAAGGCTAGCAGGCTTTGCAACAACCGATGCAGCGGATATTATTGCCATGCAACTTATGTATGTAGACGCAAAATCATCACAAAAAGTTTTTCCCTTGTATGAATTTGCTAAGATTTAAGAGGAATCGATTCTGATGTACTGGGGAAAGCCGCCCGCCGCGATGTCTTGCCGTTCTATCCGGTGATGATGAGGCCATTCGTTCAATGAAGGAGAATGGACGGCATGTCCAGCTGCCTGTAAGACCATATGGCTGGACATGCCTTTCAGTCACTCGGCGGGCTGGTTCATCGTGAAGTTCTAAGCTTAGGATTAGGGTAGTATGGCAAATGAGCGGACCGGAAATCCGGAGGCTTTGAACGCTTTGGGAACCAAATTGAAAATAACCGCTCCCTTTGGCGGCAGCAAATCCAGATTTTTCAGCAGTTCCACTTGATAGGTATCCTGCTCCAATACGTAATACTCGGCAATAAGCGCCCCATTTTTCTGAAAATCTATCGTCGCATCCGTATCAAATGTCTCATGCCCGATGGCTTTAATTTTCCGTTCATGAAACAGAAACCGGAGCGCGTCTACCGACCATCCAGGCGCATGATTTTTGCCGTCGGCTCCTTCATTTTCAAAGGCTTCCTGGCTTGGCCATCGCTTGCTCCAATCGGTGCGAAGCGCGACAAAGGTTCCCTCTTCAATCTCCCCATGTTCAGCTTCGAAAGATCGAATATCTCCAATCCCCAATGCATAGTCCGGGTTAGCAGCTGCTTCGGCTGATTTATCAATAACAACCAGCGGCAACACCAGCTCCTTCAAATCGAGTTCCTCCAGATAGCGCGCATTGCGGACAAAGTGAATCGGCGCATCCAGATGCGTCCCATATTGCCCCGCAAACTTGAAGCTCTGTGCGAAGAAGCCCTGATCGTGATCGAATAAGGTTTCAAACTCCGCTGCATCGAAAGATTGGAAGTGGGGGGAGTCAGGGCCGAACGTATGCGTCAAATCGACCCATTGTTTGGATTTTAGCAATTGGAAGGCTTGCAGTAATTCGTTGGACATATCATTCACCTCGATAATTGATGTAGGATTTCTTAATCATTGCATCATCTGCCTATGTTGAAGCCAAGCGATGATTTCGGTTTGGAATATGTATTTTGTATATTGTATCATTTTGAGTAATTTTATAGGAGATTTATCAGGAAATTTATAATAGAAATTGTCTATGAGTGTCCCTTGGGTGTCGAATCCTAGGAGATTTTTTGGGCCGCTTGCCTGGAATACCCCTTTCCATATACGCCTTTGATGAGAATTTGAACCTTTCATAGCAGTCAGGATTCCTCGTAAACTGAATCTACTGCATGGTACAATAGGATTTAATGCAGAAATCGGTCTGAAAATCTTAATCTAGGAGGCATTCATATGATCATCCAGTTAGGCAGCTTTGAAGTAAGCTCAGGGACAATGATTGTGGCTGACCCCTGCTATGAAGTGAATCGGGACACGATTGCTAGGGGGATACTGGACCATGCTCTGAGTGGCAGCTGGGAGGCAGAGGTGGAGAAAGTGGAACTGGGAGATTGGGGAGAAGTCTGTGCGGGAATTACGGTTCGCCACAGCTCCTGGACCCGGGACGAAATCGACTTTCCATGGGTGAAAGGTGATTTTATTGTTGGCGTGGATAGCGCTCAGGCAGGGATTTTCGACCTTGGAAAATATAGGATTACGGATTCGTGCGACGGCAGCTCCAGTGAAGATTGGTACAATAGATGCTGTGATATTACACAATGCGGTGAGGAAGCGGGAGTACTTGAGGGCGGCGTCGTGACACGAACGGGGATTGGAGCCGGCGCGTATGGTACTTATATAGCGGTTAACGGGCAGAATCAGGTTATTGGCGTCAAAATTATTTTCGTCAAAAAGACAGATTATTAACGGGGGATACAACTCGGGAATGGCGACTGTATAAGTCTTTCATTATACCAGATGACGAGCCTGGGGAGAGGCTGTCGGAGAGGCTGCCGGACCGGCGCGTCGACAAACCCGCTTATTTATTCGCCGTGCTTGAGGCAGGTCGGGTGTTAAAAACAAACATTTGTTCCTGTTTTTCTTGACTTTAAATGAGGAATTCTGTATGATTTAAATGTAGAATCAAACACATTTGAGCGGGTGAAGCACCTCGCAGGAATGGCCGAAAGGCCTTCTTGGGGGTGCTTTTTTCATGTGTTTTAGCTGACTATACGGCAATAAGATTGAGGACAGGAGATGAAGAGATGATGCTTAACGTTTCGAGAATTACAAGCAAGGTGTTTAAAATGCTGCTGGTAGCGGCTATATCGGTTTTGATGGTGCTATTCACAGGCTTGCCCAAGACAGGCGCGGCGGCCGGAGATAGCTGGGGGCAGGCATTATCCAGTCTGGACAGCCTTTACGACAGTTTTATCAAACTTGAGAGTGAGGTCAAGCTTGATAAGCAGAACATTCAGGCACTGAAGACTCAGAATAATGAGCAGTTGAAGTCCGTCAATGAAAAGCTGAGAACAATCGGGAAGGCGCAAATCGGCAGGCTGCAGGAGACGGTCGATCTTACAGTGAAAAAGCATGGTCCGCTGCTGGTTCAATATGCCGAACTGGGCAGCCAACTGGCAGAGGCAACCAAACGCAAGGATCAAAAAGCAGCCGCGCTGCTCAAGTTGAAGCATAGCCGGCTGAAGTCGCCCGTTGAAGCCGCGAAGGCAGAGATTAAGCAAAAAAAGCAATTGCTTGCTGCAGCCCGAAAGCAAGCAACCGCACAAGTTAGAGATATTAAGGATACCCTGGGTCCGGTGCATAATTTGAAGGGGCAGACATCGGAAGAGAACAAGCTTGCCATTGAAGCCGGCAGGAGGCTGTCTGAAGCAAGCAAGCGGCATCGGTCCGCTATCAAGGAGGGGGATGCGGTGAGCGCGGCCGCTGAACTTGCTGCCATGTATGCAGAACTCGGCAAGATCCATGCTTCCCAGCAACGTATCTTGTCTTACGAAAAGCAGAGCGTAAAGCTGTTGGCCACGGCAGTACACAAGCTTAATTCCCTTGGGCTCCAGGTCTGAAACCAGGACATGTCTATTCTTATTTTTAGATAAGTATGCATCGCTAACAGTTAGCGCCTGTAACTTCTTATGTCGTGTCCCGTTTATTTACAAATGCCGTATTTCCATCGATCTTTTGGAGATGACCCATGCTGCTGCAAGTAATGCAAGAGCAACGAGAATTCCCGACTCTCCTACCCAGAGCAGCGCCTTATCTCCGTGGGAAAAGGCGTCAAAGACGTCCTGTGTCACCGCATTCCAGGATGCGTGTAGCAAGATTGCCGGCCATAGGCTGCCGGTTGTCAATCGTATGCGTCCAATAATGTAACCGAAAGACACGACCGAAATCATAAAAAATATAACGGAGAGGACAGGATAGGGACCGGAAGCATAAGATCCGATAAACATAACGGGGAGATGCCATACTCCCCAAATGATCCCTCCGGTCAGCATCGGATAAGGAACGCGGGCATCGATTAGCCGAGTGGTCATATAGCCCCGCCAGCCAAGTTCCTCTCCGGCACTGCTGATTACGCCGATTGCAGTTCCGACCACCATTTGCATGAGCAGAATTACGGTAAACATAGCTATAGGTGAAGCCTTGAAAAATGCATCAGGCGTGGCGAATTGCACCAGCCCTGTACTCCAGGCCAGTCCGTATGCAATAAGCCCAATGACGACCGGGAACAACAATACAAAAGGCAAGGTTTTCAGTGAACGGCGTCCCCCGAGCCGCAGTGAGATATCGGATATGCCTTCACGAAGAGCGACACGGGCGATGATGGATGACAGACCCGGCGCCCACATTAGAAGCAGCACAAATATCGGGTATTTCGTCAGCATTGCATAGCAAAGTATGGAGAGAGGGATGACCATTGCGAAGAAAACGAGAAGTCCCCGCCTGGCAGAACGAATACGCTCCTTCTCCCCGTTTAGCCCTGTCGCCTGGGGAAGGTTAATGTTTGATTTCATGATGGTAGCCCCTTTTTTATCAAGTATGTATTTCCATTCAGAAGTATAGCAACTGCTTCAGGTGGACAAGAACAAGCTCAGGTCCAGTTTTTCTACCGGACCTAAGCCTAGTGGAATCGAAATCAAGTTGAACAGCTGGCTTTGATCCATTATAATGACCCCATACTTGATCCACGATCGCCTGGCCTAAGATTTGCTGTGCAGACGGTTGCGTACTGGTGATGGTATGGAATGACAAATGAAATGAAATGTGGAGCTTCGTTAAAATGGAGGCAGGTTCATGAACCTAGATCATTACCATACACTATGGAACTATGCAGCAGTGAAGATCACCGAAATCCGTCAAATTTCGGTCCGCCATGGCGAGGATTGGGGTTCTTACCGTCTGCCAGCCAGCGGGTTTCTATACACGTATCAAGGGAACGCACGGCTGCTGCTGGATGGAGCCGAACATACGGCTAAACGCTTTCAACTGGTTCACGGCGGCAAGGGGATGTGCCTTGAAATTGTATCTTTAAGTGAGGTTTTTGAGTTCTACCTGATTTTCTATAAAGTAACACTGCCTTTGTCTGGTCGGATGCAAACCCGCAGATTGCTGGAGCATGGCAATCCCTTCCTGATGCAATATAGCTTCTCTCCGAATCAGCCGCTTCCGCTGTTCCACCTGGTACAGCGGATGGACCAGGAATGGCGTGAGGCAGGCACTGCGTCACAGCTGCTGGTGAAGGGATTGTTCTACCAATTTGTCCATGAAGTCGTGGCTCAGATGCAATCACAGGGCATTCGCCCTTCCGAGCCTGATCTCGTCTTCCAACTGATTCGCTACCTCCATGATCATTACACAGAGACTGTGACTATGGATGAACTGGCAACTCTGTTTAACTACAGTATCAGATATCTATCACGGACCTTCAAGCAGGCGACCGGGTGCAGCCCGATCGAATATCTCATTCGGCTGCGTATTGAGAAAGCCAAGGAGCTGTTGGAGACGACGAATGCAACAATCAAAGAAGTAGCAGAACTGGTAGGCTACAACGATTCCTTCTATTTCAACCGAATATTCAAGAAGCATACAGGCGTCTCTCCGGGATACTATGCTTCCAAAGCTCAGCGTTCTTTGCGAAAAATTCCGGATCGTCCATATTTAAAGCCCGGATTGTCTATTGTAGCGGTCAGAGCCCGACGGTATAGTAGTGATAATGATTATCAACTGCAAAAACCTAGGAGGATTTTACGAATGAACAGAATGTCAGCAAACACCATGGCCTTCATCTTGTTGCTCAGCATGACTTTGGTGATCAGCGCATGTGGAAGCAATGCCACACCGAATGCTGCGCCGGATACAGGGCAATCTCAGCAGAACGTAACAGAGCGAGTGCTCAAGGATGCACTGGGCCATGATGTGAAAGTACCCGCTAATCCGCAACGAATCATCGCCTCTTATTTGGAGGATCATCTGATAACGTTAGGGGTCAAGCCAGTAGCGCAATGGTCTGTAGGAGAGAAATCGGTACAGCAATATTTGCAAGGGGATTTGGCGGAAGTTCCAACCATTCCTTCTACCTTGCCGCCGGAAACTGTGATGGGCTTTGAGCCGGATTTAATCATTGTGGACAATGCCGAACTTGTAGCTGGGGACAAGTATAGCCAATACGCCAAAATTGCTCCGACCTATACCGTAGGCAAGGATAAAAATAATAGCTGGCGTCAGGAACTGCTGACTATTGGTGAAGTATTGAATAAGAGTGAAGAGGCGGAGAAAGCGCTGGAGAACTACGATCAGAAAGCCAAGGAAGCCAAGGAAAAGATTCAACAGGCTGTTGGTGAACAATCCGCGGTAGCGCTTTGGGTAACCCAAAAGAACGTCTATGCGGTGAGCGACCATCTGTCCAGCGGAGAAGTCTTGTACCACGATCTTGGACTGAAGAAGCCGAGGGTCGTTGAGGAGCTTTCTAAGACCGGGACAGGCAACTGGAACGCTATTTCGCTTGAGGCGCTTGCAGAAATGGATGCTGACCACTTGTTTATTATTAACGGCAAAGGCGTCAGCAAAGAAGAACTGCTCCGTGATCCGGTGTGGGCAGGAATTCCTGCCGTCAAGAAGGGCAATATCTACGAATACGGCAAAGAGACAAGCTGGCTCTATTCGGGTACTATTGCCAACTCGCAAATTATTGACGATGTGCTAGAGAGCATCATCAAGTAATATCGCAACAGAAAAAAGCTATGTGCAATCTGTTTCTTTGCTTTTGTAAAGCAGGGAAGCGCGGGATGCACATGGTTTTTTTGTGATTTACAATCCGTTCAGCCAAGCTTGCCTTGCCAAGTGTTGATTGATGCTTCCCAGATTATTTTTTGGATGCGCGATTGCCACAGCCTTCACGGCCAAAACCCTTGCTGTACGGCATCTGAATCAGCATTTTGTCGCTTTTAACGATTGCATTTTAGAAATCATCAATTCCCTTGAACAAATTCGCTATCCCCTTGAAACTTCTGCATATTCCGCTCCCTTGCGGCTTCTATTAGTCTGGGATTGAGACAAATCTCAACCAATATTTTGACACGAGTGGAGGCTGACGAATGAAGAAAGTATTACGTTCTTCCCTGATTATCGTGCTGCTCAGCACATTGTTAATTGCCTGTTCCTCTCAAGGGGGCACCAGCAATCCATCTAATAATGGCAACAAAGACAACACGGGTGGCACGAACACTTCCCCGCAGACCGAAGCAGGCGGCGAGGCGACGACCTATCCGCTGAAGACCGACCAGAAGCTGACCTATTGGGGCGAAATAACCCCTAACCTGGTTG
Organism: Paenibacillus roseus; assembly: GCF_016424485.1. GTDB lineage: Bacteria > Bacillota > Bacilli > Paenibacillales > Paenibacillaceae > Paenibacillus_D > Paenibacillus_D roseus. The sequence goes on along the minus strand of NZ_JAELUP010000013.1, from coordinate 70,314 downwards.
GCGTCAAGGCATCACATCAGGATGTTCCTTTCTTTCAGGATTGGCAGAAGAAAACAGGTGTCCAGCTCCAATTCATAGCTCCGCCTTCTGGCCAGGGGAGGGAAGCGATGAACGTGCTGCTCGCTTCCGGTGACCTTCCGGACCTGTTTGAGTTCAACTTCCTGGGGGACTTTCCGGGAGGGCCGGAAAGAGCAATCAAGGAAGGCTATATCCTAAAGCTCAACGATTTAATTGATCAATATGCGCCTAACCTCAAGAAATTTTTGCAGGAAAACCCGGATATTGACAAGATGGTCAAAACTGACAGCGGAAGCTACTATACGTTCCCGTTCATCCGCGGCGATGACTATTTGAAAGTATTCCAAGGACCGATTATTCGTAAAGACTGGCTGGATGAACTGGGTCTCCCGGTGCCGGAAACCATCGATGAATGGACCGAGACACTGCGAGCATTCAAGGAGAAAAAGGGAGCTTCCGCTCCATTCTCAGTGGTCAGCAAGCCGAGATTTTTTAATGATTCCGGCAACGGTGCTTTCATCGGTGCATTCGGTGTGAACCGCGGGTTCTATCAGGAAGATGGGCAGATCAAGTTTGGCCCTGCCGAGCCGGGTTTCAAGGAATATTTGAAATTGTTCCGCGAATGGTACCAAGAAGGGCTGATTGATAAAAATGCCGCCACTGCTGATTTGAAAGCAGTAGACAGCAACATGGCTTCTGGCGCTACCGGATCATCAGTTGGCAATGCAGGCGGAGGGATCGGCAAGTGGCAGGCGTTGATCGAAGCCAATGATCCGAAGGTTGTGCTCGTTGGCGCACCGTATCCGGTTCTGAACAAGGGCGATACGCCTAAATTCGGACAGCGCAATCAGTCTTATTCTTCGGAGGGCACAGTCTCGATTTCAACTGCCTTGAAGAACCCTGAAATCGCAGTACGCATGCTGGACTACGGTTATAGCGAGGAAGGCCATATGTTCTTCAACTTCGGTACTGAAGGTGTCAGCTACAACCTGGAGAACGGCTATCCAAAGTACACCGATCTGCTGATGAAAAATCCGGATAAGTTGTCCCCTGCTCAGGCGATCCCCCTGTATGCCCGCGGCAGCTATAATGGTCCGTTCGTTCAGGATAAGCGTTATGCCGAGCAATTCTTTGCCCTGCAAACCCAGCGCGATGCCGTTTTGACCTGGCAGAAGACCGATGCGGCGAAGTACAACCTGCCGCCGATTACGCCAACGCCGGAGGAAAGCTCTGAGTATGCAACCATCATGAATGACATTAACACGCTGGTCGACGAAATGACGCTCAAAATTATTCTGGGTAACGATTCGCCAGATCAGTTTGAAAGCTATGTGGCCAAGATGAAGTCGCTTAAGCTGGATCGCGCGATCGAGATTCAGGCGGCGGCATTGGAACGCTACAACAATCGTTAATAACCCGACAACTGCACAAGTTTGACAACTGTGAAGCACAACTTGCGAGAGAGGGCTTGATCCCTCTCTCGAACCCGAATTGAGGTGAACACTCAAACGTATGGCGAACCGTCAATCCTTCAAACAGCGCGTTATCCGTGATTTTTTACTCAACAAGTACTTATATGTCATGATGATTCCGGTCATCGCCTACTATGTCATTTTCCATTATGCGCCTATGTATGGCGCAGTAATTGCCTTTAAAGACTACTCTCCGATGAAGGGTATTCTAGGCAGCGATTGGGCAGGTTTAAAGCATTTCCAGGACTTCTTCAACAGTTATTATTTCGAGCGCATTCTAAAAAATACGATTCTGATCAGTGTGTATTCCTTGCTCTTTGAATTCCCGATGCCAATTTTGCTGGCGTTAATGATCAACGAGGTACGCAACCGGACGTTCAAGCGATTGACGCAAACGATCACATATATGCCGTATTTTATTTCACTAGTTGTCATCTGCGGAATTATTACCGATTTTACCAATGCCGATGGTCTCATCAACCGGCTGTTCATGCTGCTGGGCTATGACGGGCAGGCCATGTTGCAGAAGCCGGAGTTGTTCCGTCCTATCTACATCCTGTCGGAGATTTGGCAGCGGATAGGGTGGGAATCCATTATCTATATTGCCGCGCTCATGAACATTGATCAGGAGCAGTACGAGGCGGCCCGCATGGATGGCGCCAACCGGTTCAAGCAGATGATCCACATTACCCTGCCGGGCATTGTTCCGATTATTGCAATCATGCTGATTTTGCGAATGGGGAATTTGCTCAATGTTGGCTTTGAGAAGATCATCCTGCTCTACAATCCGATTACGTACGAAACCGCCGATGTCATTTCCTCCTTCGTGTACCGCAAAGGTCTGCTGGAATTCGGGTGGAGCTACAGTTCAGCGGTCGGCCTGTTCAACTCGGTCATCAATCTCGTGTTGCTGATCACGGCCAACTATATCAGCCGCAAGGTGAGCAAAAGCAGCTTATGGTGAGGTGAAAGCATTGAAACAAAGAAATGCAGGACTGTTTGATTGGCTATTCGATGGTTTTATATACGGATTTCTGATCCTGCTGGTAATTGCAACGCTGTACCCGCTCCTCTATGTTCTGTTTGCTTCATTCAGCGATGCCGGACAATTGATGGTGAACAAAGGGCTGCTATGGAAGCCGCTCGGCTTCAGCATCGAAGCTTACAAGAGCGTTATCAATAATCCAGGCATCCTGATCGGATACAGGAATACTCTGTTTATCGTCGTCGCCGGAGTTGTCATCAATCTGTTCATGACTGCTCTGGGAGCCTATGTGCTCTCCCGTAAAAATGTCATGTGGAACAATTTATTCATGTTTATTATCGTATTCACCATGTTCTTCGGCGGGGGCCTGATTCCGCTCTATCTGATCGTCAAAAATGTCGGGTTGCTTGATTCCTTGTGGTCGACGATTGTGCCGTTCGCGATTGGAACCTTTAATCTCATTATTATGCGAACCTCCTTTATGGGAATTCCCGACAGCCTGGAGGAGTCGGCGAAAATCGACGGCGCTAATCATCTTACCATTCTGTTCCGCATTATCTTGCCACTGTCCATGCCGGTCATCGCTGTGATGATTCTGTATTATGCCGTTGACAAATGGAACGGTTGGTTTTACGCCTCCATTTTCCTCAAGAGCCGTGAGCTGTTCCCCCTCCAGCTTGTGCTGCGGGAAATCCTAATTTCGAATTCAACGGAAAGCATGACTTCGGGGGCTTCGGCAGGAGATCAGCACCAGATTGGAGAAACTATCAAGTACGCGACCATTATGGTTGCGACCGTTCCGATACTTTGCGTCTATCCATTCGTGCAGCGCTTCTTTGTCAAGGGCGTCATGATCGGATCATTGAAAGGATAAGCAAGTAAAGAAGGGAGTATGGAATGAGCAAACTTAATGAAGAAAAAGTACAAGAAGTATGGGAGCGCATTCAAACCAAGGTAGACCGGATGATCGGTCAAATCGGGGATAAAAGCGCTCATGTTGCAGCTGCTGACGGCAAATACGACAATACGAACATTGACTGGTGGACCTCCGGTTTTTGGCCGGGCATTCTCTGGGTCATGCATGATATGACGGGTGAGGACAAGTACAAGGAAGCTGCATGGGGCTGGGATGGGCGATTGGAGAAGCATATGCTTCAGCCGAATTCATTTGATCACGATGTGGGCTTCCACTTCCTGCCGACGGCAGTCATCAAGTATAAGGTGACCGGAGACAAGGACGCGGTTCGCCGTGGACTATTCGCCGCCAACTTCATGACCGGACGCTTCAATCAGCAGGGCCAGTTCATCCGGGCATGGAACGGCAACATGCACGGATGGTCCATCGTTGACACGATGATGAATCTGTCGCTCCTGTTCTGGGCTTCCGAGGAGAGCGGGGACCCTCGCTTTGCGCAGGTGGCGAAGGCGCATGCCAATATGGTGCTGAAGCAGTTCGTGCAAGAGGATGGAGCCGTACACCATATCGTCTCCTTTGATCCGCAGACAGGGGAGCGTATTGAGGCTATCGGCGGGCAAGGGGCTGCACCGGACTCCGCATGGAGCCGCGGAGCTTCCTGGGCGCTTCATGGCCTGGCCAACACATTCCGTTACACAGGCGATATTGCCTATCTGCAAGCAGCGCAGCGCGTAGCCAACTTCTTCATCGCGCATCTGCCGGAGGATCATGTCCCTCATTGGGATTTCCGTGTGGAGGGCGATCTGGCCTCCGAGCCGCGGGATACCTCGGCAGGCGCATGTGCGGCATCCGGCCTGATCGAGCTGGCCAGCTTGCTTCCTGAGAAGCAGGGCAGAGCATACCGTGCTGCAGCCGAACGCATCCTGTTGTCGCTATATGAGAATTACGGCACGTGGGATAACCCGGAGCATGAGGCGATCTTGGTACAAGGCACCGGTCATAAGCCGGCCGGACAAAATGTGAACGTGTCGCTTATTTATGGCGATTACTTCTTCGTCGAATCTTTTGCAAAACTGCGTGGCTGGCAAAAGCGTGTGTTCTAGGCGACGGCCTGGTCTATTTGCGAGAAGCCATACCCCAACCCGAGTGGCGTCCATTCGGGTTATTTGGGCATTTAATCTCTTTATTTTGCGTTTTTGTCAATGAGTTTACAGCAATTGATCATTCCAGTGGAAGCGTTTTTCCGTCATACTAGAGGTTATCCTATTCCAAAAAATGATGTCTAATTACAGCTTTCCTACTATCGTACTGACGAGTGAGGAGATTCTATTGAACCTACAATATTTGTGGCGAAAAAGGAAAAGCATTGTTGTCACATGGCTGATCTCCTATAGTGTCGTGCTGTTCGTGCCGATTGTGATTAGCCTGATCATTTATTCACAGGCCAGTCATGCGCTCAAGGGAGAAATCCATCGTGCCAACGATTCATTGCTGAAGCAAATGCGGTATACCATTGACAATCAAATTGAACTTATGAAACGGCTCAGTATGGAGATTACATGGAATTCAAAGCTCCAGGGCTTGGTATATTCCAGCAAGCCGTCCAAGGAAGCGCCGTTTACAGCGTACCAGCTTGTCAACGACTTTCGACTCTATAAGACTTCCTATGCCTCTATCGATGAGTTCTATGTGGTTTGGAATCGGGACGGCTCCGTATTGCGTCCGGGTAATGTCCGGGATATGGAGACGGCTTTCCATGCCGTTCATAATACGGGAGGGCTTACTTACTTGCAATGGCTGGACGTGCTTCGCCGTCCGGTGCAGGAGCGGTTTGTTCTGCTGCCGCATCAGGATGCGGCACAGACGCAGACCTCCATTGCCCACATTACACAGCTTCCGAAAGACCTCAATGGAGAGGATACCGGGACAGTCGTGGTTTTGGCGAACACGGCGCGGTTCCTGGAAGCATTCAAGAATATTTCCGGATTTAACGGAGGAAAGCTGCTTATTTTGAACCAGAACGACGAGATTCTGTTGTCCAACGTTCCCGGCTCATCAGCAACGCAGGCGGAAGGATTATTGGAGCCGTTTATGGACGGCGAGCGTTTTCGTCTGGATGCGGAGCCAGTCAAGGGCTCGGAGTTAATGTCCATCCATTCTGCGGTATCCGGCCTAAAATATGTGCTGATTCTTCCGAGCAGCCTTTACTGGAAAAAAGCGGAGTACATCCGCAGCTTCACTTATATCAGTATCATAATCAGCCTGATTGGCGCAGGTGTGCTGACTTGGTTCTTCATGCGCCGCAATTACTCGCCGATCCAACAGCTTGTGCAATCGTTGACGGACAAAAATGCCCAGGAGGAGCATACGGAGTGGAATGAGCTTCGTCTCATTCAGCGGGCGATCTTGAACGTCCGCAGCGAGAAGGATGAAATCGCGTTGCAACTGCAAAAGCACCAGCAAGTGCTGCGATCGAATATGATTAATCGGCTGCTCAAGGGCAAGCTTGACCCCCTAGTTCCTTACGAGGAGGCGTTCAAATCCTTTCATATGAAGCAGCTCTCCGATCAATTTGCCGTTATTCTCTTTGTTGTTGAAAATGATGAGAACCTGTATGCCAAGCTTCCTGGCATGGATGACAATGAGCAGAGCAAGCTTATCCAATTCATTATCGGGAATGTCGTGGAGGAACTGGCGGCAGAACGCCAGCATGCGGGCTATGTAGTGGAAGTCGACGATATGATGGTCTGTCTGGTTAATTTGGCTCCATCCACAGAGAATGAGCAACAGGAGCTGCATGAGATTGCATCGGTGGCCCAGGACTTCCTGAAGCGCTACGAAATGGACATTACGGTCTCCATAAGCGGCCAGCATTTCTCTTGGCCTGGTATTGGACTGGCTTATCAGGAAGCTGTCGATGCGATGGAATACAAGATGGTGCTTGGCAAGAGGGGCATTATTGCCTACCAGGAAATTCGACGGTACCCGGCGGAGCAGTCCCAGCATGGTTATTACTACCCGCTGCAGACCGAGCAGCAGTTGATCAATTTTATCAAGACAGGGGACTTCGAGCAGGCATCGGCGTTCATGAACGAAATTACAACACGCAATTTCAGCCAGCCGGTCATGTCGCTGACGCTCGCCCGCTGCCTGATTTTTAATCTGGCAGGAACGATGATGAAGGCGATTCATGAGCTTGGGGACGGAGATGGCAGTCTGCTGGAGAATCCGCTATGGATGGATAAAATGATGGCCTATGATACTCTGCAGGAGATGCAGGAGGAGCTTCACTTGCTGCTGCAGGAGGTATGCGACTGCGCAGCGGCCAAGCGGGCCTACAACGTCTCCAGGGAACGGGAAGGCTCCTTACGGGACCTGACGAACAATGTGGCCCGGCATATTGAAGAGAATTTTCAGGATATTAATTTAAATGTAAATGCAATTGGCGAGCATTTTGAGCTGAAGGGCAGCTACCTCTCCAAGTTGTTCAAGAGTCAGACCGGCGAGGGAATACTGGATTATATACACAAATACCGAATTGAGCAGGCTAAGCCGATAATGAGGGGGAAGCGGGAATCAATTACCGAAATTTCTCGTCTGGTTGGCTATAATGATGCGGCGACCTTCATTCGGGTGTTTAAAAAATATGAAGGCATTACGCCGGGGAAATACAAGGAACTATACTAACCGGCTCACGGGAAAGGGGAGGGGATCGAGAATGAGGAGACTGCGAAATATGTCGCGCCTTATCCTTGCCCTGCTACTGGGAGTTTCACTGCTTGGAGCCTGTGACAGCCGAGGACTGCTGTCCAACCAGTTTGGCGACAATCGATCGGCAGAGCAGGAGAACAACAAGATCGCTCAGAATGAAAGCGCTATATCGACGGAGGAGAGTCAGCCAGTCCTGACATACTGGGCGGAGCTTAACGGCAATGCCGCCCGCATCAAGCCGACGTTTCAAGGGGTTCCCTTCTTCCAGGAATGGCAGAAGCGGACTGGGGTCAGCCTGAAATTCATCCAGCCGCCGGCCAATCAGGCCAGAGAAGCGCTCAATGTGCTGCTCGCCTCAGGAGAGCTGCCGGATATGCTGGAATATGAGTGGATTAACTTTCCGGGCGGGCCGGAAAAAGCGATTAAGGAAGGCCATATTCTTAGGTTGAACGAAGCCATTGACCAGTACGCTCCAAACTTGAAGGCGTACCTTGCCAAGCACCCTGATATTGACCGACAGGTGCGCACAGCGGACGGCAGCTATTATATGTTTCCGTTTATTCAAGCGAATGACCGGCTCCGGACATATCAAGGACCGATTCTCCGCAAGGATTGGTTGGATGAGCTTGGTTTGGAAGTGCCGGAGACGATTGAAGAGTGGTATACGGTTCTGAAGGCTTTCAAGGAAAAAAAGCATGTAGTGGCGCCACTGGTTTTTCTAGGGGTTCCGTCTCCTTTATTTGGAATTGAGAGCGGAGGTTTCATCGGAGCATATGGCGTCCGCAAGGGATTCTATCTGGAGGATGGTGAAGTTTTGTACGGTCCAATAGAACCCGGTTATAAATCCTTCCTTGCGTTGTTCCGCGACTGGTATGCGGAAAGATTAATTGACAAGAATATTGCCACTGTCGATACCGTTACCTTGGATATGAGCATGATCACCGGACGCAGCGGCGCAAGCCTGTGGAATTCCGGGGCGGGTATCGGAACCTGGCTGCCGCTTATTAAGAATAAAGACCCGAAGGGGGCGCTCGTTCCGGCTCCTTATCCGGTACTGAACAAAGGGGATCGTCCCAAGTTCGGGCAGTTGGCCCCGGCTGTCGGCTCAAGTGGAGGAGTTGCAATCTCCAGTCGGAGCCAGAATGTAGAGCAAGCCGTTCGCATGCTGGATTACGGCTATGGTCCTGAGGGCCATATGCTGTTCAATTTCGGCGTGGAGGGGGTCAGCTACGAGATGAAAGACGGCTATCCGTCTTATACCGACCTGATCCTGCGCAACCCGGACAAGCTGGCCCCATCCCAGGCGCTTGCGATGTATACCCGGGCCAGTTATTTCGGCCCGTTCGTTCAGGATGTCCGCTACATGGAGCAATATTATGCCCTTCCTGAACAGAAGGAAGCGGTAAAGCTATGGTCGAATACCGGGGCAGCTGACCACCTCTTGCCTTCGGCTCCAAAGACGGAGGAGGAGAGCGCTGAATTTGCTGCTATTATGCAGGATGTCACGACTATGGTGGATGAGATGTCATTGAGAATTATTCTGGGTATTGAACCGCTTGAAGCTTTTGAAGGTTATCTGGAACAGCTTCGGGCACTCAAGATAGACCGTGCCATCCAGATTCAGAAGCAGGCTTATGATCGTTACATGCAGTCTTTGGCTGAGTAGCCCGAGGGTTTTTCCCCGGCTGCCTGACATCGTGAATCAAGTGTATTTACGATAGCATTCGGTCCGTCATGATCCCAGCGTGTGCGCCATACATTCGGCTCCATGACGATTGTGCCGGGCCTGTCTGTCATAAATTATGCGAAGGAGGTGAGTCAAGCGCACTGAAATGTAATCGTTATCATCAAAGCTGTTCAATGAAGAGGAGGATAACTTAAGCATGAGAAGAAAGGTTTTAGGTTTGGTAATGTCTTTGTGTCTGGTGGCGAGTCCCTTCCTGCCTGGGGCCGCCCCGGTGAAAGCTGATGGTGATATGAGGCTTGGCGAGGATGGGAGAAGCCGTCTGTACCCGGAGAACTGGTATCCCGGCTTCACCGATGACAAGGGTCGATTCCTGCACGATTTCTCCTATGCCGGTTACCATCGCGGCGAGACTGAAATTCCGGAGATAGACGCTTCAAGCGGAATCGATGTGACAGAAGCGCCGTATTTTGCGGATGCAACCGGCCAGTCAGATGCAACTGAGGCTATTCAGACCGCCATTAATGATGCTGCCGCTCAAGGGGGCGGGGTTGTCTATCTGCCGGCAGGGACATATCAGGTCAATCCGCCTGAAGGGAAGGATCAATCACTGTTTATTTCAGCCAGCAATGTGGTGCTCAAAGGCGCCGGAGCAGGCGAAACCTTTATCTATAACGCTACAGAAGTCATGAGATTCAAGGATATTATTCGTATCAGTAGCGGCGATTGGAAGAGAACCGGAACTGCCACCAAACTGAGCAAGTCCGTGACGGAGCCTTCCGTTCTGCTGCCGGTTGATCGCACAGAAGGATTTGCTCCGGGCGATTATGTGGCAATTACATTTGAAACTACGCGTGAATTCTTGAGCGAACTGGGAATGCACAATAAATGGTCGTCTCGTCTTGGCCGGGCTGAGCCATTATTCTACAGGCAAATTGTCGGCGTAGATGAGGCAAACAGCACGTTGACGGTTGATATTCCAACCCGTTACCCGATCAAACTGCGCGACAACATTACGATTACCAAAACTGAGCCGCCGATCTCCGAAGTGGGTCTCGAGGATTTCTCGATTGCGACTATCCAGAATTCAAAGGACGGCATTGGTGAAGATGACTTCCGGGTTATCGGTACCGCAGGCTATGAGGTTGACAACGCCAAAGCGATTAATATGGTTGCGGTAGTCAATAGCTGGGTGCGCAACGTTAGCTCGTACAAGCCTGAAGGCAACTTAACTTACCATTTATCCTCCAAGGGCATTATCCTCGACCGCACGAAGAACGTAACCATTGACAACGTCACCCTGGAGTACCCGCAATATCGCGGAGCGAACGGGAATGGATATCTATATCAGTTCATCGGCAATGACAATCTGATTGCCAACAGCAAAGCGGTTGGAGCCAGACATAACTTTACCTACGCAAATTTCTCCGCTAACGGCAATGTGCTTTACAACGTTCACTCCGAGCATTCTTCCTTGCTGACCGACTTCCATATGTATCTGAGCATGGCTAATCTGATCGACAACATGACATTGAACGGAGACACCATCTCTGCCATCACCCGCGACTACGGGTCATCGCCTACGAACCGTCACGGTGTCGTAAGCACGGAGAGCGTCTTCTGGAATACGACCGGTATTGCCGCACATAGCAGCAAGAACGGCATTATTATTGAATCCGAGCAGTTCGGCAACGGTTATATTATCGGGACCCAAGGGGCCGCTACCGGCGTCAAGGTCGATATTGCAGGCTCCATCCCTGAAGCGGATACAAGTCCGTTCGACATGGCCGAAGGCATCGGCGAGGGGGAAAGGCTTAACCCGCAAAGCCTGTATGTGGATCAATTCGCCAGAAGAACGGCAGAGCTGGAGCTTGGGCTTCAATCGTTGCTGGTCAATGGAGAAGCCGTGAACGGCATGCAATTTCTTAAAACAATCTACACGCACACGCTCCCTTACGGCACGGAGCAAATTCCCGTCATTGGGGCAGCGCCTTTCTCGTCGGATGCGCAGATTGAGATCGAACAACCGAAGACTACAACCGATACAGGCAGGATTACGGTGACGAAAGGCGGGACAAGCAAGACTTATGATGTCGTCTTTAAGGTCGCCGGTGCTCCGGAAGCGCCGAAGAGCATCAGCTTTGCACCGGATAAATCGGTTCCCGGGTGGCGTGCAGCGGGCAATGCCATCAGCGTGGGACACAGCGGCAAGCTTAAGGCATTCATAACCCTGTATAGCGGGGAAATCATAGACGCGGAAAGGGCTAACATTCCGGTAAGCTACTCTGTCGACAACGAAGAACTAGGGAGCATTGATAGGAATGTATTCAAGGCCAAGCAGCCGGGATTTGCCAAAGTTACGGCAGAGAGTACCTATAATGGCTTAACGGTTACCAGAACCGAAGCAATTGAGGTCAAGGAAGCAATGGAAGAACCGCAAGGGCCTTTTGCTTCAATCATCAAGGTGACCGCGAGTGCGGATGATGGCAACCTGCCTGTCAATGCGATAGACAGGGACCCTGATTCCAGATGGTCGGCGGAGGGCAAAGGGCAGTATTTATTACTGGAGCTGGATAAGGAGCAGTGGATTGACCAGGTGAGCTTCCTGTTCTTCAACGGCCATTTGCGTTCCAACTATTTTGATCTGGAGGTGTCCACAGACGGCGAGAGCTTCCAGAAGGTTCTCACTGATGCGGCAAGCCGAAAGCAGGAACCGAACCATTATGACACCTTTAAGTTCAATCGGGTCAAAGCCAAATACATCAAGTACATCGGACAAGGCAATGAAATCAACGGGTGGAACAGTCTTATCGAAGCCTGGATTCATCAGGCCAGGAATCAATCCAACGGTTCGACGCCTTATTATCCGTCTGCTCCAAGTCAGCCGGTTCAGGAGGGGCCGGAAGAGAAAAACTCAGAGAATCCTGCCTCGCCTTCCAGAATTGTGCTTGAAACAGCTGAACCTGTACGCAGCGCCAATGAAGCTGGCCAATCTATTGCTACCGTGAAGGTGGACAGTGAGAAGCTCGTGAAAGCACTGGGCTCGCTCACGGCAGAGCAGCAGGCTCGGGGCGTGCAACTTGATCTGGATTTCCGTGAAGGGGCGGATGTTGGCGTGGTGTTGCTGTCCGCAGAAGCCGTGTCGGCAGTACTGGCCAAATCGTCTGGAGCCGTCCTGAATATCCGGTACGGGTCATCTCACTATGAGCTGCCGCTGGCAGGGTTGCGTAGCGAACAGCTTCAGCAGATACTGGCAGCAGGAGGGGAGCGCAGTGCGGAACTTGCAATACGCATAGCAAAGCTTGCCGATGCGGATCAATCAGCGCTGGAAGACAAAGCGCGTGCAGAGAATATCGAGCTGTTGCATGAGGGCGCAGACAGCCAGATTCTGATCCAGAATGGCGAGCAGAAACTGCCAATCCCCGTCTTTGGCAGCCCGTATGCGCCGATTACAATGACTTTGTATCGGACAATCGATGTGAAGTCTCTCTCAGCGGCGAGATACGACCGGGCGACAGGCGAGCTTGTCTATGTGCCTGCTTCATTCCGCCACGAGGATGGGAAAACCGTCGCCGTTATTTATCGTACAGGCAACGGCATATATACCCTTGTACAGGCTGACAGAACCTTCCCGGACATGAAGGGGCATTGGGCTGAAGAGACGATTCACTTTCTTGCGTCCAAGCTGCTCGTAAATGGCAGCAAGGATGGGTTCAAGCCTAATGCCTCTATTACTAGAGCAGAGTTTGCCGCGCTTCTGGTTCGGGCTGTAGGGCTTACGCCTGTGCAAGCAGACAGCTACAAGGACGTCCCGGCTTCAGCCTGGTATTCCGGGGCTGTCGGAGCGGCCTCAGCAGCCGGTATTATTCAGGGATTTGAGAATGGTCTGTTCAAACCGAATGATCGCATTACGAGAGAGCAGATGGTGGTGATGATCTCCCGAGCGCTGCACTCAGCGGGGTATCCGTTTGAAGAAGAAGTGAATGCGGCTGTTCTGAACTCATTCAATGACGGTGAGGCAGTCAGCGGTTATGCTCGGGAAGCGGTTGTCCATGCGATTGAGCTGGGTATTCTGAACGGGGCGAGCGGATCGGTACTGGCGCCGCAGAACAAGGCTACCCGTGCCGAATCGGCTGTCACGCTGGAAAGAATGCTGCAAAAATTGAATTTTAGTTAAATACACAAAGGGCCGGTTGCCATTTTCTCCGTGAAACGAAGCTGTTGTCCGTCAAAGGACGGCAAGCCGTTTACGCTTGGGCGACCGGTCCTTTGCCGCTCTCAGCTCAGATCAAGGCCTTCTCCAAAATGACGTAATCGACACCGGCCTTGCGGAAGACGCTATCGGTAGGCTGCAATCCGAACTTGCGATAAAACGCCACCTTGGAGGCTCTGGCATTGCACCATACCGTAACTGCCCCGCGGCGCTGCGCTTCCTGGAGTGTAAATTCAAGCAGCTTGCTGCCATAACCTTTGCCCTGCTCTTGCCGGAGGGTGGCGAATTTACGGAATTGCGCACGGTTGTCCTCTACAAACAAAGAAATCACTGTGACCAGAACATTGCCCACATACAACCCGAAGTGATGCCCATCGACATCCTCCTCCAGTTGAACAAAGCTGAGGTCTTTATCCGGCCACATCACCTCATGCCGCAATTTCCAGACTTCATTCAGGCCTGCTTCTTGAATTAACATGTGCGGCTCCTTCCATTTTGAATAAAGCTACTTGGAGACGAGATCAATTGCGAGCGTTACAGGGCAGTGATCGCTCCCGATAATATGTGCCTCAATTGCGGCCTCCTGCAGTAGCGGCGCCAGGCGCTCGGAGATGAGGAAATAATCGATTCGCCAACCGATATTCCTTTCCCTGACCTTGGGCATGAATGACCACCAGGAATAAGCATCTGTACGGTCCGGGTACAGATGGCGGAAGGTATCAATGAAGCCGCTCTCCAGCAGTTCAGTCATTTTGCCCCGCTCTTCTGCGGTAAATCCTGAATTGCCATGATTGGACTTGGCATTCTTGATATCAATTTCCTGATGCGCAACGTTCAGATCTCCGCATATAATGACGCTCTTGCGCTCATCCAATTGCGTGATATAGATACGGAAGCGATCCTCCCATTCCAGCCGCAGCTCTAGTCGGGACAAGTCGCGCCGAGCATTGGGCACATATACATTGACCAGATAAAAGGTATCGAATTCGAGCGTTAGAATTCGGCCCTCGTTCTCCTCGTCTTCCTCCAGTCCATATCGGACTGACAATGGCTTGATACGGGTAAAGACGGCGGTCCCGGAGTAGCCTTTTTTCAGCGCATAGTTCCAGTATTGATAATACTCCTGTTCAAACTCCATACAAATCTGGTCCTGCTGGAGCTTCGACTCCTGCACGCAGAAAATGTCTGCGTCCGCCGCCTTGAAATAATCGTAAAATCCTTTATTGACACAAGCCCGCAGGCCATTGACGTTCCAGGATACCAACTTCATTTCCGGTGTCTCTCCTTCATCTCGTGCATGTACTCGTCTTTCAATGTTTTCATCATAAGATAGATTGACGGTTGATAGCAATTGTCCAAAAAAAACCTCCACTCCGCTTGTCGAGACAAGGGAATGGAGGTTTGCAGTTTTGTATCCGTAATTAAACGACGCCTTGCAGCAGCATTGCGTCTGCAACTTTCAGGAATCCAGCGATGTTGGCGCCGACAACCAGGTTGCCGGAATGACCGTATTCTTCAGCGGCAGCTACAGAGCCTTCATAGATGTTTTTCATGATATTGTGCAGCTTTGCATCAACTTCTTCGAAAGTCCAGGACTGTCTCATGCTGTTTTGCGCCATTTCCAGCGCGGATACAGCTACACCGCCTGCGTTTGCAGCTTTTGCTGGTCCAAACAGTACCTGGTTGTTCAGGAATACGTCGATTGCAGCCAATGTAGAAGGCATGTTTGCACCTTCACCGATTGCTTTAACGCCATTTTTCACAAGTGTTTGCGCCGCTTGCTCGTCAATCTCGTTTTGAGTTGCGCAAGGCAGAGCGATATCGCAAGGGATAGACCAGATGTTCTCGCAGCCTTCTGTGTAAGTCGCTTCCGGATGGATGCTGACATACTCACTGATCCGTTTGCGATCAACTTCTTTCAATTGCTTTACAGTAGCCAGGTCAATTCCGTTAGGATCGTAAACATAGCCATTGGAATCGCTACAAGCTACAACTTTAGCACCGAGCTGCTGTGCTTTCTCGATCGCGTAGATAGATACGTTACCGGAACCTGAAACAACTACTGTGCTGTCCTGAAAGCTCAAGCCTTTGGATTGCAGCATTTCGTTGACGAAGTATACGCAGCCATAGCCGGTAGCTTCAGTACGAGTCAAGCTTCCGCCGTACAGGATGCCTTTGCCTGTCAGAACGCCAGCTTCGTTCGCGCCGCGAATACGCTTGTATTGACCGAACATATAACCGATTTCTCTTCCGCCTACACCGATGTCGCCAGCAGGCACGTCAGTGTCAGGACCGATATACTTGCTCAGCTCTGTCATAAAACTTTGGGTGAAACGCATAACTTCATTATCGGATTTGCCTTTAGGATCGAAGTCAGATCCGCCTTTACCGCCGCCGATAGGCTGGCCAGTCAAAGAGTTTTTGAAGATTTGCTCAAAACCGAGGAACTTGATGATGCTCGCATTAACAGATGGGTGGAAACGGAGTCCGCCCTTGTAAGGTCCGATCGCGCTGTTAAATTGAACACGGAAACCGCGGTTTACTTGTACTTTACCTTGATCGTCGATCCAAGGCACACGGAAAGTAATGATGCGCTCTGGCTCAACAATGCGCTCCAGAATGCTGTTTTCCAAGTATTTCGGATGCTTCTCGAATACAGGTACGAGGGAATCCAGAATTTCTTTCACGGCCTGGTGGAATTCGCTCTCGTGAGGGTTCCGTTTAATGACAGTTTCATAAACGGTTTGAACGTACTGTGCAGCAACAGTTTTATTTTGCTCAGAAATAACGGTTGTCACTTTATCCAACACTCCTTATCGCAAATCAGCAGCAATTTGTATTAATTGCATGATAATTTGCATTTGTATACACGAATTCTAAACTAAAGGCCCTCCGAATAGCCAATAAAAATATTTTTAAGCCCCGATTAAAGAACTCTATCTCAATAAATGGAAGCTATTTGAAATCTTTATCCAACTAGCCTGAAAGATGGAGAAGAAAACATGACATCGAACCATTTTTAATATAAAATATGGGAATTATTCACTCGTGATTAGTAATTATGCAGTTGGATTATTGGGAAAACGCCTTTTTTCCTGTAAAATGGGATTACATTTGGAATGAAATTATATTACAATTTCAGTGAGGTTTTGATAGATCCTTTTACTGGATTTCATGCTGCCACAGGCTGAATAACCGCAGCTTAGACTTGATTTTGCAGACAAGTATTTAAAACCTGCCATGGTAAGTTGGCATTTGCATAGAACTTGTTTGCTTTCATGTATTTCCCCTTGAATTTCGATATATTTTCTCACACAGGCGAGAGGGAAAGCGGGAATGAATGGAGAACTAAAAATGGGTAAAATGAAAAATTAGACTGTATAATACGGCTAAAGGCTTAAAATCCGGGTTCATCCGTGCTTTGAATGGAACTTTCTAGTCGATTTTCAGGCATATTTTGTCCGAAAATTGTTCTGAATAAATATGCAAAACCGAAAATTTTTTTTATTTGTCTTCCGTAGAGACGCAAAAGTTAGCTTCGAAAGAGTTTTTCCGCCCCTGTAATCAAGCAGGATTGCAGGTTCCAAGAGCATATTTTTAACTGCTTTATAGCCAAAACAAGCCCGCTGCCCTAAAAAAAATCAAGGGCAGCAGGCTTGTTTTGGTATGCTTACAAAGCAATATTTCATCATTAAAAGCTGTCAAACGTGGGAAAGGGCAATTTACAGCAGTTCGCGGCGCAGTTCCTCAGGAGATTTCGGAGACAGATAGCCGAACGGTACGTCAAATACTGTTTTCGCGCCAGTTTGTCCTTCATTGCTGAGCTTGAATACAGCGCGTGCGTAAGCGACAAGAACGCTTGCTGTAAACTCAGGGTTGCTCTCCAGCTTCAGTCCAAACTCGATGATTTGCTTCGTGCCAGCGCCGGTCACGCCGCTGCGAATAACGAAGCCGCCATGCGGCATTGTGCCATGCTCAGCTTTGAGTTGCTCTTCCGTGATGAACGTTACAGTTGTATCATAATCGGAGAAATAGTTTGGCATATTCACAATTGTATTGCGAATTTCTTCCTCGTTTGCCCCTTCTTCAGCCACAACGAAGCAGTTTCTCAAGTGCTTTTCACGAGTAGTGAGCTCTGGTGTTTCGCCGGAACGGATTCGATCAATGACTTCTTGAACCGGAACCGTGTACTGTACGCCGGCTTTGACGCCTGGAACGCGGCGAATAGCATCGGAGTGTCCTTGGCTGATGCCGGTACCCCAGAAGGTGTAATCTTTGCCTTGTGGCAGAATAGCTTCGGACAACAGACGGTTCAAAGAGAACAAGCCTGGGTCCCAACCAGTGGAGATGACGCTAAGCGTGCCTGCTTTTTTCGCAACAGCGTTAACTTCATCGAAAAATTCAGGAATTTTCGCGTGGGTATCGAAGCTGTCCACGGTGTTAAACAGGGCTGTAATTGCAGGTGTTTGCTCTGGAAGATCGGTTGCAGAGCCGCCGCACAGAATCATAACATCGATTTTGCCTTTGTATTGCTCTGCGTTAGCAATTGTCTCAAAGCGAACCTCTCCGCCTTCAGATACCATGCTTTCAGGCGAACGGCGAGTAAAAACCGCAACCAGTTCTACATCATCATTCTGGTCAATCGCCTTCTGGACTCCTTTACCCAAATTTCCATACCCTACAATACCAACTCTAATCTTTGACATTCGATAGTTCCTCCTATAGTCTACGAGTCTTTATCCATTATAAATCGATTCATAGGTTAACATCAAATGTAAACTAATGCTTTTTTAAAAATATAATTGAGTGAATATCAAAATCTTGCTTGACAGTAAGCCTGACATTGACCAACAAGAGAACTCTACGCCTTCGTCTAAGTGTTACTAAGGGACAAATAGAAAATTTTGATTACTTATACAAAAAGTTGATTAGACAGTAGGGTTCAGGAGGTGTACCATTTGAATAACTTAAAAACCAATAATTCCTATTGGAATAATTTAATCTTTATGACTACGAGTCCTTAAGGGAGGTCACGAAAATATGGCAGGGTCAAGAAAACTCAGATTGGGAACGGTTATCCACGGGGTAGGAGGAGGGACGGCGCAATGGCGACATCCGCAGGCGCTTTCGGATGCCAGCGTTAATATCGACTTCTACAAAGAGCAGGCGCGCAAGGCTGAAGAGGGCAAGCTTGATTTTCTGTTTATTGCCGACGGGCTCTATATTAATGAAAAGTCTATCCCGCATTTTTTAAATCGTTTTGAGCCGATTACCATTCTATCAGCGCTTGGGAGTGTCACTTCCCATCTCGGGCTGGTAGGTACAGTATCGACTTCTTACAGCGAGCCGTTCACAATCGCCAGACAGTTTGCATCGCTCGATCAAATCAGTCGCGGCCGGGCGGGCTGGAACGTCGTTACCTCCCCGCTGGAGGGCTCGGCATTGAACTACGGCAAGACGGTGGAGCAGCATCCGACGCATGAGGAGCGCTACAGAATTGCCGAGGAGTTCATCCAGGTAGCTAAAGGACTGTGGGATTCATGGGAGGACGACGCGTTTGTGCGGGATAAAGAAAAGGGTGTATTTTTTGAACCCGCAAAACTGCACACCCTGAATCATACAGGTACTTACTTTTCCGTTAAGGGACCGCTCAATGTCGCTCGTTCCAAACAAGGGCATCCGGTTGTGTTTCAAGCAGGCTCCTCGGAGAACGGTAAGGATCTGGCAGGCAAATCGGCTGATGCGGTCTATACGGCGCCTGAGACACTGGATGATGCGCAGAACTTCTATCGGGATGTCAAGCAAAGGGCGGTAGCCAATGGACGGGCGCCGGAGGAGGTTCTGATCTTCCCTGGCATTACGGTTATTGTCGGAGAAACGGAAGAGGACGCCGAGCGAATTTATAACGAAGTGGCTGCTCTTGTCAGCATAGATAGTGCGCTGGATTATTTGGGACGTTTTTTCGAGCATCATGATTTTAGCCAGTATCCGCTTGATGAACCGTTCCCGGATTTGGGCGAACTGGGCCAAAATAGCTTTCAGAGCACGACCAATCTGATCAAGCGAACGGCGCAGGAAGAGAATTTGACGCTCCGTCAGGTGGCCCTGCGCTCGGTAACGCCCCGCTCTCCGTTTATTGGATCGGCGGAGAAAGTGGCGGATTTGATTCAGGAATGGTTCGCGGGCGAAGGAGCGGACGGATTTGTCATTCGCCCGGGTGCTCCTGGCGCGCTTCATCAATTCGTCGATCTGGTTGTACCGCTTCTTCAGAGTCGAGGGTTATTCCGTACCGAATATGAGCATGACACGTTGCGCGGCAATCTCGGGCTTCCTGTTCCGGTTAACCGCTATTCACTAGAAAGTTCCGGCACTTTGCAACTGCAAGGGGAAGGGTGATCAGAGCATGCACAAGACGCATTTAATGAGAAGATACAAGCTGGTATCCTTATTGACAATGTCTTTTTTGATCGTGTTGTCCGGCTGCTCAAGTGGAAGTTCTCACAATAAACCCCAAGATTCCACTACTGGCAGCCCTGCAAAGGAACAGGTTGCGAGCAACAGCAAACCCGCAGAGCCGGCCAAAGGCGGGGAGCTCAACTACGCCCTCGCGACATCACCGGATTCACTGGACCCGCAGCGTACGGGGCTGGCTGTAACGGTCAGGGTGCTACATGCCCTATATGATACCTTGGTCATTCAAGGCGCTGACAGCTCGATTCAGCCGTCGCTTGCAACCGAATGGGAGGTATCTCCCGATGGGAAAACCTATACATTAAAGCTGCGCCAGGACGTCACCTTCCATGATGGGACGCCGTTCAAAGCGGATGCGGTTAAATTTTCATTCGACCGTATTTTTGATCCGGCAACCAAGGCAAGCAACTCAGCACAGCTGATCAGGCCGTATGAATCATCTGAGATTGTGGACGACTACACCATCAAGCTTCATCTTTCGACCCCGTCGAATGCATTCCTGAGCAATCTCAGCCAGGGGCAGCTAGCAATTGTCTCCCCGACCGCTGTAGCCAAAGAGGGGGATCAGTTCGGCAAGCGCCCGGTCGGTTCGGGACCATTCAAGTTCGTGGAGTGGCAGGAGAATACCCAGATCGTCGTGGAACGCAATCCGGATTACAAGTGGGCGCCGGGCAATGTCGAGAACAAGGAGGCTCCTTATCTGGAGCGCCTGACATTCAAAATTGTTCCTGAAGAGGCCACGCGTATTGGCGGTGTACAGAGCAAGCAGATTGAAGCTGCAGAAACGGTGCCGCCGCAAAATATTTTGCAGCTCAAGAACGATGCGAATTTTCAGATTTTCAGTATCAATACAGGGGGACTTCCGTATACGCTGTTCATTAATCAGGAGAACCAGCCTTGGAATGATTTGAAGGCACGCCAAGCTCTCCAATCGGCCATAGATGTCGATGCGATCGTTAAAACATTATATCGGGGTACCTATGACCGGGCCTGGTCGCCGCTGGCCCCGACAACCTTTGGTTATGACAAAACACTGGAGAACAGCGATAAGCTGGATGTGGACAAGGCAAATGCCCTGTTGGATGAGTTGGGATGGAAGCTGGGCCCGGACGGTATTCGGGAGAAGGACGGCAAGAAGCTGACGCTCCGTTACGTAGACGGTTCCCCGAATCGGGAGAAGCGCAATGACATCGCGGCGATGGTAAAGCAGCAGTTGAAAAAAATCGGGGGGCTCGTGGAAGTGGTCATTACGAAGGATGTGCGCTCCGTTGTGTATGAACAGTCCAATTATGATATTTTCGGCAACAGCCAGGTGAACTCCGATCCTGAGTCGTTGCGCGCTTTCTATCATTCCGGGTCCAAGATTATAGGCGGCCGGCATAACCATTCTGCATTGAACAGTCCGGAAGTCGATGAGTGGATTGATCAGGGCAGAGTGGAGACAGATAATGCCAAGCGGGAGGAATTATATAAGAAAGTCCAACAATACGTGATCGACAACGCGGTTATTATCCCGATCTATGTCTTCCCTTACACCGTCGCTGCATTAAATAAAGTTCAGGGCTTGAAGTTCGATGCGCTTGGTTACCCGTTATTCAATGATGTCTATATTCAAAACTAGCAGGTAAAGATACCGAGTTGCTTGTCATCAAATATGATCCGTCGCCAAAAAGTTCTGCCGCAGCAGCAGAACTTTTTGGCATGTAAACATTTTCATCGCCCATGAAATGCCCAAATCATTGACGTTAAAGGACAACCCCTATAATATTAGTTTAAATGACAGATCATAGAAAGGGGTTATTTAACCAATGAAAAAGAGAACCTGGCTGATGCTTATGCTGTCTGCAATGCTCGTTATTGCTGCAGGCTGCGGCTCGAAGCCGAACAATGAAAGCGCCCAGCCTTCGAACGGCAACACAAGCGGCGCGGCTGAGGGCAAAGTATACAAGGTTGCAATTTCGCAGATTACTGAACATCCTTCCCTGGACGCTACACGCGAAGGCTTCCTGGCTGCTCTTAAAGACGCAGGAATTGCGGGTGATAATCTGAAGCTGGACTACAATAATGCCCAAGGCGATCAAACGAATAACTTGTCCATTGCACAGAAAGTTGCTGATGGCAATGATCTGGTGTTTGCTATTGCAACGCCTTCTGCTCAAGCCGTTGTAAAGCATGTGACAAAAACGCCGGTTGTATTTGCTGCAGTAACTGATCCGCTGGATGCGAAACTGGTTGCCGATCTGGACGCTCCAGGGGGCAACGTGACGGGTGCTTCGGATACAAACCCTGAGGCAATCAAGCAACTGATGAAATTTATTGGCGAGAACTTCAAAGAAGTAAAGAAAGTTGGCGTTGTAATCAATGAGGGCGAATCCAATGCGGTTGTCATGACGAAAATTGCGGAGACCGCGCTTCAAGAATACGGAATTTCGATTGTAAAAGCGGCGGTAACCAATACATCTGAAGTTCAGCAGGCTGCTCAATCCCTTGTGGGCCGCGTAGATGCGCTTTTTGTCACGCTGGACAATACCGTAATTAATGGTGTAAGCACAGTTATCAAAGTTGCCAACGACAACCGGATTCCATTCTTCTCCAGTGACCGCGATACCGTTGAGCAAGGTGCGTTTGCGACAGTCGGCTTCAAATATTATGACCATGGCTATCAAGCGGGCCAGATGGCTGCAGACATTCTGAAAAACGGAAAAAATCCGGGCGAAATGAAAGTGACGTTCCCGGACAAGCTGGATCTGATTCTCAATCTGAAAGCTGCTGAGGCTCAAGGCATTACAGTGACAGATGAGATGAAGGCACAAGTGAACGACCCGGAAACAAACATCATTCAGTAAAAACAGATGGTTGATGACGTCCCTGGCAAAGGGCCATCCGGCTATTCAAAAAGGCTGCCCCGTTGACGTACGGCGGCAGCCATTTAAACGTATAGAAGAGGAGGCAAGGTTATGCTGAATGCAATTATGAAATCCGTTGAGTTGGGCCTCCTGTTTGCCTTGATGGCGCTAGGGGTCTATATTACTTTTCGAATTCTCGATTTCCCGGATTTGACCGTAGACGGCAGCTTTACGACAGGCGGTGCAATTGCGGCAGTTATGATCGCCGGGGGTTACTCGCCCTGGCTGGCGACAATCTGTGCATTTCTAGGCGGTCTTGTAGCTGGAGTCTGTACAGGCTTGCTGCATACAAAAGGCAAAATTAACGGGCTGTTGTCCGGGATATTGATGATGATTGCGTTATATTCGATAAACCTGCGAATTATGGGCAAGAAGCCCAATATTGCTATTTTGAATATGGATACGATTTTTACAGGCGCTAATCTGCTTGTCGTGATGATTGTTGTTGTTGTGGTTGTGAAACTGCTGCTTGACCTGTTCCTCCGTACGAATCTGGGTCTTGCGCTGCGGGCGACGGGGGACAATGAGCGGATGATCCGCAGCTTTGGAGCCAATACCGGCACGACGAAAATTATCGGATTAAGTCTATCCAACGGACTTGTTGCATTATCCGGTGCTTTCATCGTTCAGCAGTCCGGCTTCGGTGACGTGACGATGGGGGTCGGTATGATTGTCGTCGGTCTTGCATCCGTTATTATCGGGGAAGCGATCTTCGGCGCGAAGACCGTATTTCGCGCGACACTGGCAGTTATTCTCGGTTCAGTGGTATATCGGATTGTTATCGCGCTTGCGCTTCGTGTGGAATGGCTGGATGCAAGCGATGTGAAGCTGATTACAGCTCTGATCGTTATTATTGCGTTGGTTGTGCCTGCGGCAAGGCGCTCCGCCAAACAGAAGAGTCAGGCGCACAAGCGCACCGCTGAGCTGCTGTCCGGCACGGGGCCGAAGGGAGGCGTGAGCTGATGCTGCAAATTAATCAAGTCTCCAAGCTGTTTAATCCCGGCACGCCGGATGAGAAGATTGCTCTGGTTGGCATTCAACTGCATTTGAAGCCTGCGGACTTCGTCACCGTCATAGGAAGCAATGGCGCAGGGAAATCCACGCTGATGAATATTATTTCCGGCGTCATGCGGCCGGACACTGGAACCCTTCATATTGAAGGCGCCGCTGTTGGCAGCCTGCCGGAATTCAAGCGCAGCCAATGGATTGGACGCGTGTTCCAGGACCCGATGGCGGGGACTGCGCCCAATATGACGATTGAGGAAAACCTGGCGATGGCCTTCTACCGGGGCAAGGTGCGGGGCTTCGGTCTTGGCGTCAATGCAGCCAAGCGCAGGATGTTTAAGGAGCAGGTTGCGCGTCTCGGAATTGGTCTGGAGAACCGTTTTGGGGCTAAGGTGGGAACGCTATCCGGCGGCGAGCGTCAGGCGCTCAGCCTGCTGATGTCTACTTTCACCAGTCCAAAAATCCTGCTGCTGGACGAGCATACGGCTGCGCTGGACCCGGCCCGCGCCGAACTGATCACGCAGATTACACAGGATATTGTCCGCGAGATGAAGTTGACTACGCTTATGGTTACGCATAATATGGAACAAGCCATTCGTCTGGGCAACCGGCTCATTATGATGGACAAGGGACGCATTATTCTCGACATTGACGAGACGCGCAAGAAAGATCTGACGGTTGAGCGGCTGCTTGGCGAATTCGAGCAGATTAGTGGCAAGAAACTGGCGGATGACCGAATTGTGCTCGGTTAATGGAATGGTAATTCAATAGGGAAGCTATTCGAGCTTATATTTCTCCGCGAAACGAAGTTTTTGCCCGTCAAAGGACGGCAAAGCCGTTTACGCTTGTAAGAAATGAAAAGAAACAGGTGCAGATACGGTCATAAGCCGATCAGTCATCTGTTTCTTTATTTGGATTCATATTATGAATTACTGAGCCGCATCTTTCTCAGGCTCCACAACAATCAGCTGTACCGTGCTTTGAGCCGGGATGCTTCTAGTTGTAGCAGGGCCATAGTAAGCTTTAATCTTTGTGCCGGTCTTGAGGTCCTCTGGTTTAAGGCGTTCGCCATTGGCTTTAACAATGATGGTGTCCGAATCTGTATTTAACTGCAAGCCTTGCGCATCATTTTCAGGGCCAAGGAAAATCTGCCAGCCATCCTCAGACTTGGATACCTTGGTAACGGTATCTTCTCTCACCAGACGATCAGTGCTGATAACCAGTTTGGCAGCGTGAGATTTCCCCGGATAGCTCATCGCAACAATGGGTCCATAGTCGGCCTTCAATGCAGTGCCTTCTCTAATGTCGTCAATTGTCTTGGCAACGCCGTCCTCATTCACGATTACGCTGTCACTATCAATTCCAAGAATCATCCACCCCGCACCATCGCCACGTACTTCAAGCCGCGTGATACCGTCAAGGTCTGTTTTGGAAACAACGACACCGTTCATTTGAATGTGCTGATTCTCTTCATCCACTGGCGGCTGCTCCTTTTTGGTTTGCAGCTGGATTTGCTTGCCTGCTGCATTTACTTCATAGCCGAGTACACCTGCGGCATCACGTACAGGCAAATAAGCTTTACCATTAATATATACAGGCTGCAGTGTGGTCTGTTCGCCGTTTACGACAATTTTAATATCCGAGCGCAGCAAGCCGCTCACCTTATCAACCAGCCCGGATGCTCCGGTTACGGCTGTAGCTCCCAGTACACCGACGGCTGTAAGTATAACTAATGCTTTTTTATGCTTCATGTTAAAAGTACTCCTTCCTTGTTGTAAGTTCATATACCATGACGGCAATAGGGTCCGAAAGGTTGCACTTCAGCCATGAATTCATATTTTGTACCTTGAGAGGATAAAAGAGTACCTGTGGCCGGTTCGCTAGGAGATGGTATGACGGGTCCCGCTTGCCTGCTCATAAAAAAGCTGCTTATTATGATTGAACAGTCGGATCATTAGATGAATAGCGAACCAGGTATCTAGCAGAAAAAGAGTTAGTATCAGCGGCATAGTGATCGTGAGATTTTCAATGCTTGTAATTAGGAAAACGATATGCAATCCGCCCAACCCGAGATAGAGCAGTCCATTGCGGATGAACAGCTCAAGCAGCTTGACCCGGCCTTCCTGCCCGCTAATGCGGATTCTCACGACCAACTTGCCGGGCGTCATCCCATTCATGAAGTAAGGGAGCACAATGAAATACAGAGCTGTGAGCACGAAGTATGTCGCCGGAACATGGAGCATCACAGCGCCAATAAGCAGCGGGAATAGCAGCATCCAGTCAAGAATCAGCGCAATAGCGCGTCTTGTATAGCTGACTCTCTTCGTGGAGAGATCAACATTGTGATCCAACTGGTCAATTCGCGGCAGAATCGCAGAAATCCATGCGGCAAGCACGAAGCCCGCCATTCCGCCCAGTGTGTTCATGATCAGATCATCCACATCGAACAGCCGGTAGGGATAATCGAAGAACCCGTACAGTGCCGTTACCTGAGTAATCTCAAAGAACAGAGAAAGGCTGAAGGATGCGGTCAGACAAGTCAACCACCGGGTACGGAAATAATAGCGCATGAACATGCCAAACGGGATAACGAGAACAACGTTGAGCGCAACCTGCCAAAAAGCGCGGTCCTGGAACAGCCGCCAGTAGGTCGAAGGCTCATCTGAAACGATACGTGTTTCCCGGATCATATCCTGAATGAAGTGGAACGGAATCCACTGCATGTAAGAGTCGAAATGGGGCGGAGCATTATGCCGTGTAGGCGGCAGCGGAAGAATGACCAGATACAAGGCGTTCATGACATACAGCAGAAACAAATATAAAAGCCATGCCCGCAGCTTGTTAATGTAACCGTGGCGGCGATACTGCACAATGAGAAAAGGGAGCGTAAACAGCATGGCAGCCACCGGGAAGGTCAGAAAAGCGTACGAGATTGGATACAAATAAAATTTGAACACGACAACACCTGCCAAATATCATTTTGCAATAAATCATACCATACTTCAGTTGAAAGTGGAGGAAGGCCTCCGTGTGGAAGGTTATTCCGAATATGCTGGCCTATGCGTAAAAAAATCCCGCCAGCATCAAGGCTGGCGGGGGTTATAGCGTCTTAGAATTTGTCCAGAGGAATCGAAAATTCCGGTATGCCCAGTGCGTACGGTGTGTATTCATACAGTGAGAAGTAGACGATGATGGCATTTCCACGCAGGTAGAAGCGCTGGTCATCACTAATAGATTCGAACGGTTCGAGCAGTTCATAGCCGCGTTGCTTGATCTGCTTTTTAATCTCCGTATTGATGATATGCTTGTAGGCTGAGTTGTTCTTGGCTGCTTCTTTAAGTGTGATTTCCTTACCGGACTTCAGATCGAATGTATGAGATTGCATATCATAGATGCCGTGTGCGCCGCCTGTATACTGCGCCACATCAAAATGCATGCTCAGCCGGTCGTTCTGATTATACGTAATGGTGTAATTAACGCCGTAATACAGTCCCCCATCTTTAGGGACATCGGCATCATTAATCTCCTTGTACAAATCTTCTCCGGCCTGCTCATACTTTTCGGCCTCCTGCTCCAGGAAGCTGTTGATTTTGGCTTGCGCCTCCGGCTCGCTCATGCCGGTAATTTGCGGATATTGAATTACAAATTCTTTGCCAGGCTTTGATTGGTCGATGCGCTTATTCGTCAAAACGAGCGAGTTCTCGATGATCGGTGTAATGGTTACAAGCTGCTCCTTGTTGCTGTACCCGATTTCATACCCCATCTGCTCCAGCAAGAAACGCAGCGGCAAATAAGTGGAGTTGTTCATCTCTACGACCGGCTTGCCGGTAATCTGATGACCGTTGATTTTATATTCTATACTCTGGTTTATCATGGTCATCGTCTTGGTAGGGCTGCTCACTGTAACCACTTTGGTTTTCTTGTCCCAAGTCGTGGTCAGTCCGAGTTCATCGCTCAGAAAACGGAGTCCGACATAGGTATCTCCGTCCGGGGATATGCCTCCGGGCACTTTCATATTCTGACCATTTACTTTAATGTTCAACACTTTGAATTGAATCGTATAGTCGGATGCAGCGTAAGCCTTCGCGCCCGCGAGCGGCGGCGTTGCTGCAACAACAGTACCAAGCACGATAGCGGCTGCCATCGGCCCGGCAATCCATCTCATTAGCTTCTTTTGCTTTCCTGCTTTGCGATTCATCCGTTTGTCACACTCCTTGTTGTAATCGGGGTAGAGTCTATATGATGTTGATGCAAATATAGACGAGCTACCCGTTTGGCAAGTTTCATCGCAGCTATGATTTCATCATAACGGAAGTTTTCCGCAGGAGCAATTTTCCTATTCCTCTTTCTTGGACCCGAAGGGAAGTAGCAGGCTAGCGGTCTTTTTGGACACGATGCGATTTGGAAAGCTTGGGACGGAATTGTGGAGGTTGCTTGCGCACCCACTTGAGGAAGCGGGCGACTGACGGATCACGGCGCAGGGCGGGAAGGGATGTCAGTTCAAGGGTGATCAGATCATCATTCGTATAGAGGGCATGAATCTGGCGGTGACAGGCGGAACATAGCTTTGCAGTAGGCAGGACTGAACCGCCCTTCTCGCGGGGAGTGAGATGATGGACGGTGGTTTGAACACCGTTCCTACCGCATAATTCACAGGTCTCCCTCGCCTGTTCATCAGACTTGGCCATCCGTGTCGAACCTCCTTGGAGATGGAAAAGCGAAAACGACGGCTGCCGTTTTCGCCAGACAATTACAGTATGTGTTAAAAATGAATGCTTCATAAGAAGCTCAAGCAAGTATATTGATTCGGCGCCTATTTTTTTATAAAAGCCGCGATATCCTGAATAATTTGCGGAGATACATTAGATGGCTGCGCGTACTCGATTCCTACAGACACATCCTTATATTCTGCCAGCAAATGGTTCACATGCGGATAGGACTTGAAGGTGACATCCCTCCTGTTCTTCAGCGCAGATTGGAGCTGTTGAAATTCCGTAAGCGGTACCTGCCAGTCATTTTCTCCTTGGAGCACAAGAAGGGGGCCAGTCTGCAGCGCGGCCTTGTCGGCTGTTCTGTAATCACGCATTGCATACCACCAGTAAGCTGATTGGATCGGGAAATGTTTAGGCAGATTATCTTTGGAATACTGTTTATCATTAATAAGAGCTGCGAGTTCTTTGTAGAAAGTCACATTTTGTTCCTGCACATCGGTAGGCAAGTGCAATTTCTTCATTCTTTCCAGCAGCTCTTGCTGCTGCAAGGACAGTACATCCTGGAATGTTCCAGCAGGACTTGCGATCATCACAGTGCCCGCGATGCCGCCGCTCGTATCTCCCTCCAAAATAAGCGGAATGGCGAATGCACCCTGGCTATGTCCTGCTACATAGATTTGACGGCTGTCAATATCTTTTATGTCTCGCAGAAGATCGACAGCTCTGAGAGCGTCATCTACCGTCTCTTCTTTGATTGTAAACAAAGGGTTGAACGCAGACTTCATCGTGTGCTGATAAGTAACTTTATCATACTGCAGAACAGCAATTTTCTGGCTGGCAAGTCCGACCGCCAGATCATGGAATACTTTGGCGCCGCCAATTGTAGAATCACGGTCATGCGGTCCGGAGCCATGTACGAGCACAACGGCAGGGAAGGGGCCGTCCCCTATGGGCAAGGTCAGAGTGCCTGGGAGTGCCAGTTCACCCTCGCCAATCCGGATTTCCTCTCTTGAACATAGTCGCCCTTATCGTATGCCGGTTTTTGGTAAACCTTCGTATTCGGAGGGAAGACGCTGAAATCATCCACCAGTCCGTCTGCTTGGGCACGCAATATAAGCGTATAGGCGGAGTGGGCCGTTTTGTAGGTAATGGCCGTATTCGTATGAACGCTGTTTCTGGTGACTTGCAGGTCCAATTCCTTCTCCACCTTGCCAAACAACTGGTCGTAGCCTTGCAGAATGGCCTGAAGCCCCTCAGGGGACGGGATCGCCTTCTTTAAGGCTGGACTAAGCGAAGTATAGGCTTCCTTATAATTATGATTTGCCGCTGCCTCGATAAACAAGGCAACCGGCTCTTCCTGTTGCTTGACCGCAAAGGCCCTGCTTAACAAATCTTCAGGGATATGAGTTTGATATTGAATGATCGTGACGGCTTGTCCAGTGTCGAACGGCTTGCCGTCCAGCAGCGCCTTGCCCTCATCAACAAACAGGAGCAGTTTAGACCCGTCTTTGGTGACAGTAGCGATTCGATTCTTCTCGTCCCAGCTTACGGAAGCGCCGGTTTTGGCTGCGGCAAAGCGAAGAGGAACCGTCTTGTTTGACTTGTCTGTGCTCAGTGATTGCAGAGCGTGATTATTGCCCCCGGCTGCGATAGCGGGGACGGAAGAAAGCAGCAATGCTGCGGCAAGCGACAGAGCGGCTGCTTTTCGAATGTCTCCCGATTTCTTCTTCATTAATAATTCCTCCCTTTTCAACAATGGTATACTAATAAATACGTTTTTATGAAACGAATGGTTCGTCCGCTGCAAGATTTATTACTATGCAAGTGCAGAATGACGCAAACTTGGTGAAAAAGAAAAAACATGCCAGGCGTACGAAAGGAAGTGCGCGCCTGGCACGTTGTGAAGAGCTAGCCATTGAACATTCATCTTTCACGTTTAAATCTTGAACAGTGAGGTTTTCTCTTGCAGATGCAACGAGGCCTCCTTCAGATTGCCGGACAACTGTTGAAGCTCATGAGAGACTTGCTGCTGCTGTTGAGATATTTCGCTCATGCTCCCCATCCGGTCATTCACATCGGATGAGATATTAGTCATCGTCTCCACAGATTCAACGATCAGGTTCATTCCGCGGCTGATCTCACCGATTGCGATGGAAATATCATTCACCTGCTCGGATAGAATGCCGCTTTGCGACTCAAGCTGCTGGAAGGTGAGACTTGTATGCTCACCAGCTTCCTTGGTCTGCTGAATAACGTTGCCGAATGTTGCCATCTGGCTGCGGCTCTGTTCCAGATCGGCCTGAATCTGCTTCAGCTCGGCTGAAATATTTTTGGCGATATCATCGGTCTGCCCCGACATTTTGCGGATTTCTCCGGCAACAACGGCAAATCCACGACCATGTTCGCCTGCCCTTGCCGACTCGATAGAGGCGTTTAAGGATAGTAAATTTGTCTGCTCATTAATATCCTGGATGCCCCGCAAGAACACCGAGACATTGGCATAACGGATCTCAATCGATTTGAAAGCTTGCATCAAGCTGTCAAACTGCTTGATCGTCTGATTCATCTGTACCATAACTTCGTTCATCCGCTGCAGGCCGAGCTGTGAAGATTGGCGCATCCGCTGCATATCTTCATTGATGTGTTGGCTGGAGGCATCAATTTCCTGGGAGCTTGCGGACACTTGCTCGGTAATCGAAGAGATTGAGGAGGTCTCTTCGTATTGGTTTGCAAGTATGGTTTTACTCGTTTCAATGCTGTCCCTGACCGATTCCGATGCTTTGATGTTCTCTGAGGACTGCTCATCCATCGCTTGGGATATGCGGAGAACCTCATTTCTGACATGGTGGGTTGAACGTATCGTACTGCGCAGATTTAGCCCCATTTCCTCAAGCATCTTATCGATGGCCCCGAATTCATTTTTCTTCTTATATTGTTCGGAGTAAGTAAAGTCGCCATCCTTATAAGAATTGATGCGCCTCGTAATGTTTTTTAGTCCCGACCGAATGTTCATGCTGACACGGATGGACATCAGGAACGGCAGCATCGCAAGAATGATGATATTGATCAGGATAACAGCTGTCGTCATATTGAGCCGCTCGGACACCGAATCCTTGGTTGAGGCGATATTGTTTTCAAACTTCTCATCCAGCTTGTCAGAAGAGTATTGCAGAATAACGGTGTAGGTTTCAATCAGCTTCTGTATGAGTTCGCCCGGCTCTACCTCAATGACGGCCTGATGGAGATTATTGCGAATACTGACAAGGTTATTAAAGGCCATATTGATGACATTGACCTGATTATAATATTTCGTTTCATCGGCTCCTGAAGGGAACTGAAGATCTAGCGCTTCGAAATCCTTCTCCAGCTTGTCCAACTGTAGAGGAATCTCCTCCAAATTTTCCTGAATCTTGACTTCCGTGGCGTCCTTCGGATTTGTGGTGCCGCTTTGGATGGAAGGAACCATCAGCAGCATCGTTTCCAGCAGGAGGTCGCTTATCGCACGATAGCCACGTTCCCGTTCCGAAAGTATGTTCGTGTCCTCAATGTCCTTGGAAATAACTCCCTGAAGCTTCATGATGGTAAAGCCTGAAGCGACGTTAACGAACGTAATAATAGCCATGACCACAATTAACTGCTTGACAATTCCTCCCCTTAAATTGATGAAGGAAAACTGAGGAAGTTTGAGCTTGTTTGTCTTCGTTTTTTTCACTTTCAATCTCTCCGCTCCTTTAAGTTGAACCCCGAAAGCGAAACAGAACCAAAAATGGCTATCCCCGTCAGGGATAGCCATTTGATATCTATCTCACGATCGGCAACCTGGCAACCATAGCAACAGCCTTAGGCCCATAGCTTTGCGTGCAATGCCTTTCGGCAAGCTTGCCATTTTCAGTTCTTGATAGTTATCTATGTATGGTTTTTGGTGGAGCTGTTTTCTATGCCCTGAAACAGGACTATCTGACCAACTCACCATATCGATTATAAGTCAGAATGAAAAATTTGTAAATAGTTGTCGATTTATCGCATGATTTGATTCTTTTTTAGTCAAAAAATCATGGTTTCTTTCTTCTAATGCGCCTCGGGTAGGGGATTAGAATGCCTATGTTAAAGGGAGGCAACAAAAAGCCGAACCTTGAAATCACAGATATCAAGGTTCGGCTTAATGGTAGCCAAACGTAAGTTTCATTTTTTTACGGGATTAGCGAGTAAATCCGCCACTTCATGCTTCCAGCGCTCTACATAACTCTCTGTTGCCCACTGCATCATAACGATCAATTCTCCCTGCTTTAGCGGGAGCTCCAGCGCCGGCTGCGGCGCCAGGGAATTTGTGTTGAGATAGAAGGAGATTTTTTGGCCAGTTACAACCGCAACCGTTTCTCCCGCAGGGGACGAATAGGCGTCCATTGCTTGCGGTTGCCGTTGCCAGATTTCCTCCCACGGAGTACTGAGCTGGTCGAAAGAAATCAACTCCTTGGGCATTGTCGCCGGCAGCACAGGTATTTTTGCGTTCAGGTTGCTTTGCTCCGGGAACTGCGCAGTCCAGCGTCCTGGCTTGCGCTCCACTGTCCATTGCAGGTCATTGTCAAGCCCTCCCTGATTGCTAGTATTCGGCAAAAAGTCGGACAATGGAACGTGGAGCTCCGTATTGGCCGAAAAGTCCAATGATCGGTCAGCGTCCAACTGCTCGATATGCTTGACCCATACATAGGACCTGGCTCCCTTCGTTGACAGCTCGCCTGTTACCTGCTGCTCTACCGCAATGTAACGATTGCCTGCGAAGGTGAGCTTCTCAGAGGTTAGCGTGTCCCCGCTATAGGGGGATTCTGTAACTTTTGACGGGAAAACCGTCTTCTTTTGATCCGCGCTCGGTTCAGCCGTTTTTTTCTTCTGTACTGAGGCCTGGGATACCGACAACACCTGTACCTCTTTACCAGAATGGGTTTTGCTTTTGGTAGCAATTTCTTTGAACCCCATCTTATATGGCATCAGAATCCCATCGCCGCTTGTAATCTGATGCAGCTGGCCGGAGTCCGGGGCAACCAGAACTGTACGGTATTCGCTGTAAGGGTAATGTTCATTATCCCCGCCATGATCGGTACGAAGGCCGATAAGCAGAGCGGATTTGAAAGTCGCATTATAACTGTCGGCCAAGCTATTCATAGCGCCGGCCGCTCCCTGGCTGCCTGTCTTCTCGGTAGGGATGCTTTGCAGCTGCTTGTTGGCGGATGGGAGCTGCAAAATGAAGAAAGCCGCGAACATCATAGCAATTGCCATGCCGCCTGTCAGGGCGATGCCAAGTTTCCGGCGCGAGCGATGTACGGCATCCTCCTGATCAAGCAGGAAAGCTTGCCGCAATATTCGATCCTGTAAAGCTTTGTCAAAACCATTTTTGCGAAAAGGAGGGGCTTCAAGCGGTTTAAGTTGATCTTTATCGCTCGGATGCATGTTGACGTCGCTCCTTTATTTGGGATAATTTCAAGCGTGCGTGATGTAATCTGGACTTTACTGTGCCCTCGCTGACATGAAGCAGTTCCGCGATCTCCTTGAGCGACAGCTGGTGATGTGCAAACAGAATAATCGCTTCACGGTTTTTGACCGGGAGCTCCATGACGATCTGCCATAAATCGCTGGTCGTTTCCAGTTGCATGAATTCTTGCTCCGCAGAAACATGGCTTCTGCTATCGTTTGTAAAATAATCGACCAGGGTAATTTTTCTGAAGTAGGCGGAACGCCTGTAATCCAGCACAGTATTGCGGGTTATGGTCAGCAGCCAGGTTTTAATGGAGGACTCGCTGCGGAAGGTGAACAGGTTTTTGTATACCTTAATAAACACTTCCTGGGTGATATCATCGGCCACTTCCCATTTTTTAATCATGCTGTAGGCGTAGTTCCAAACATCCTTTCCGTACGTTGTCATCAGTTCATTCAGAATCTCTTTTTTATCTTCACTGTCGTTCAGTGCCTTCAAGTAATCAAATTTTGTATCGGAACTCAAAGCGGCCACCTCTATCTATAGACGAAGTTATCGTCGGCTCGGTTCATCTTTAAAATAAATTATAGGCGAATGAATCTTAAATTCTCAACTTTCGCAGAGCGAAAATTGACTTAAATCTTTGGAACACTAGGCTTTCTCAGCAATCAGATACCTAACTTGCAAAATAGAAAAACACCGCTTTGTTTGGTAAAGTGAAGGTAACTAGCGATCACTACCAAAACAGAAGAGGTGTCTTCCCTTATGATAGATCATGGAACCAATTGAAAGCAACTACCAAATAAATTAAAGTTTGTAGTTCAAGACTGAACTCCATGAACTATTTTCGACCCTGTTGGCCTTGAGTTACATGCAATCAACTGCCTGGTTTTTTCTACTACACTCACTATCATACATGGAACAGAGTGAGTGGACATTCATTCTTTTAATGGGGGAGTTTTATGCGAATAGAAGAACTTGATCAGCTTTTTAAGAAAACCAAATTGCCATTCAGGTATTCATTGGAAGATGCGGAGAAAATACTTAGAGACAAGTATAACGCAATCGAGATCGACAAGGAGATAGTTGGCAGTTTGAAGAAAGACCCTCTTGTTGAATATGATAATATTATAAAATGTTATAGGGTAGATGATAGTAAAATTCTTTCCGCTCTTTTTAATGATAATGAACGGAGTATGCATGCTGAGTTTCGGCAAATCAATGCTAATGAGCCAATATCAAATTCTGAGGTCACGGAATCTGAATTACTCTGGAGAGATATTCAAGAAGGAAAGTTCCTCCAAATAGTGCTCGAAAGTGCAGATAGGGAGTATATTTCTTCGTTTACTTTACAAGGTCTCAGCGAAAAGATATTACATGAATTGATTTTAATTAAGGGTATTCCACCAGAAGAAGGTTACATAGGGAACCCCGCATATGAATTTTTCTTGGACTTTTTGCACAAAAATGATTTCATTTAAACTGGTTCCGCTCTATTGAACAAAAGCATCGTTGAAGAATCCCAAAAGGAGACTCTTGAACGATGCTTTTGGCGTTTGTCGTGGAGATCCCTCCTCAGCAGCGATAGGATCGCCAGTTATAGCTATCTAACATAATGCCAACAAGAAATTGCCTGGGTTGTACGAAGCCAAGACGCAAGCCTAGCGTGTAACGGCCTCTTAATGGCCGAGAATATGCTTGTACACTTCAACGGCCCGCGCACGGGAAGCCTTCAGGTCGACAATTGCATGCGGACGCGGCTGGTGAATTTCACGATCCGACAAGCCGGACAGTTCGGGCAGCCAGCGGCGGATGTAGCGCCCATGCGGATCATGGGTTGTAGATTGGGAGACAGGATTCATGATTCGAAAATAAGGGGCGGCATCATATCCGAACGAAGAGCTCCACAGCCAGCCGCCCTTGTTCAGCGCATGGTCATAATCTGCAAGATGCATGCGGAAATAGGCTTCGCCCAGCGTGAACGGGCAGAGCAAGTTTTTGGTGAGAAACATGGCGGTTACCATGCGCAGCCGGTTAGGCATCTCGCCAGTTTGGTTCAACTGGGTCATGGCTGCATCAATGATCGGAATGCCGGTCTCTCCGTTGGCCCATGCTGCGAAATGCCCATCGTCCAGGGCGGACATCTCGTATTGCTGCTCACAGGTGAAGAAATCCTTGCTCAGGGCTGCCTGGTACAGGTAGAAGTCCCGCCAGCAAAGCTGGCGCAGCCACAAGGCTGCTGCGGGCATGTCTGCCGCTGCCTCATAGGCGGTTCTAGCTGATAGCGCCCCGCTGTTCAAGAAACGGGACAGACCGCTTGTACCGTCCTCCGCATAAACATCGCGTCGCTGCTCATAAGCATGTATCCTCTCGTCTATAAATCGTCTCAGTACCTGCTGAGCATTCTGGTCTTTGCCGTCAGCATGCAGTCGCTTGATACGGCTCCAGGCAGCCGCAGTCTGCAACGGCAGTTCATAGCGCGTTGCGATTACTTCATTTAAAGGGTTGACGGTGTCAAGATCGGAGATCGTGGCACTTGCAGCACCAGTGTAATAAGTCTGCATAAAGCTGTTCCATTTGCGGTAAAACGGGGTAAAGACTTTGTAAGGCTCGCTGCGACCTGAAAATTCTTGAAACTGGGCATGCGGAGCAAGCGGAAGGTCTTCTACAAATACAACTGGAACAGAGCGCAGAGCAGTTGCGGCAGCAAGCGCTGCATCCCGCTTTTTCGCATACGGGGTGTAGTCGGCATGTGCTACAACGCCTTGAATGGGATAGGCCTCCAGCAGGTCGGCGGTGATTTCCTCCGGTCTTCCGTAGAGGACATGAAGTTTCCTTCCAGCTGCCTCATAGGACTGCTCCAGCCGGGCAGCGTGCTCCAGAAATTGCTGCCCGCTATGTGCCTGCATCCGCTCCTCTGTCAACAGCAGGGGATCGAGAATAAGCACATGCAGGCCGGGCAGCCCGCGGCGCTTGAGAGCGTCAAAGGCGCGCAAGTCGTAGGTTCGCAAGTCCTTCCTGTGAATGAACAAATACATGGGCGAATGCTCCTGTCGGTTGATTATAAAAAAGAAAACCGCCAGAGCTTGCTTCGCAAGCCGCTGCGGTTCCATAATTATTTCATGAAAATTAGTCCGTGTCCCCGCCGTTGTCAAGCACTTCATCCGAAGGCTCGTCAGCGTATTTCTCAAACGTCTCCGTGCTCATGACTCTTCTTGCCGTCACGTAACGTTTCGCATAGTAGGATTCCTTCAGATCACTGATGATAACACCCTTGCTGGAGGAAGAATGGGCGAACTTGCCGTCGCCAGCATAAATACCTACATGGGAAATGCCTTTACCGCTGGTGTTGAAAAAAACGAGATCACCGGCTCTTAAATCATCCTTATCCACTTTTTTCCCGACTTGAGCCTGGGAACCAGATGAACGCGGCAAATCGAGTTTGAATTGGTTGAACACATAGGAAGTAAATCCCGAGCAGTCGAAACCTTTGATTGTGGTTCCGCCATACTTGTAGGGTGTTCCAATCAAATCCGCGATGACGTTGTCCATCTTGGAGTTTGCGGATGCCGTTCCTGCTGCAAATGACAGGATGACAGCAAGAGCCAGCAGTGACAAGACTGCTTTCTTCAAAACAAAAAAACTCCTTCCGGCGCCTACGAGGTTAGCTGTGGGGTTCGGTTGAAGGTTCCCTATGAATCCCTCGGCCAGCATCTGTAATCTAAAAGCTGGCGGGACTCAATTCACCCAAAGTGGTTCCCCCGTTTCCCTTAAAATCAGGAATTCGGCAGTGTATTACGTGCACGCTTACTATTCGAGTTTTTTCATCCTATTCCTCCTTTTGTCACAAAATGTTCACATATTTACTGCAACTAAATGCAAAGAACCGACTTTGTTCGTTTTTCTGCTGGCGAAATGGCTCAAATTAGGCCTAAGCATTGCCGATTATCGTGGCAGCTTGGACGATTGCCTGAAAGATTTTCGTCGGCAAAAAAATCTGCCTTCCTTCATTGTATGAAGGAAGGCAGATTTTGAGATAAGCTTCGTAAAAACCGGGCCTTGTCATCTATTTAATCCGATTGCGAATGACGGCCTTGCCAGACTCGATACTGGCAAGCCAACGTCCATACCTTGAGCAATGCACGTACCAGGTAAAGAGACTGGTGAAGAATAAGGGCGAACAGTCCTGCCCAAATGAGTGACACTGCGGAAACTGCTAGCCCCACTCCCAGGCTGATTGCAAGAAGAATGATCGAGATGCCCGCCAGAGGGACCAGACATCTAAGGGAAGCCGTCATCGATTTCCATACCCCGGCCTTGGCTACCACCCCGAATTGTACGGCCCGGAACAACAGATGCAGCAGGCCGCCCCATGCGATCCAGGCTGCGGCATACGGCAGCAGGTTCAGGAGCAATTGCTCCAAAGACCCGCTGCTGTACAGCAGTTGAGAGCCCTTGGGCAACAGATGCCAGGCAGGGGCGAGCAGCAGCAGCATCTCAATCAGGTAGAGAGCGAAGACGGGCTTCCATGCCTGCCTTATGCCGCGGAGAAAGTGGGTTCCGCGCTCATCCTGTGTATGATGGATGGAGTAGAGCAGACCTGCATGTATGAACGGGGTCAGCAACATGCGGGAGATGAATAGAGCGCCGAGCATCCATAGATAGGGCTCGATCAGGTCCGTCTTGACCAGCCGGAACTGGGCTTCCATGAGAAAAAGCTTGACCGCCGAATCGGTCGGCATGGTGTCGGGATACCGTTTGAGCAGGGGGACTACAATGTCACTGACGCTTCGGTACAGGAAGAAGCCCCATAGCAGTTGGTACAGGAACAACAGTATCACAATTGGAAAATGCTTTGTCGACAGCTTCCAGCCTTGCAGCAAATGCTGTTTCATCTCGTTCACCTCACCAGCTTACGGAGCTGAGCAGCCCCTCGATTACTTTGACAATGCCCAAATTCCAGCGTCTGCTTGTTTTTTCCGAAATCTCTGCTTTCATAAAGTTGTTTATGCGCTGATTATCCAACACAATAGCGTTCTTAGGGTCTATGGCGGCGAAGGACAACGGGGCGCTGTGAAGCAGCTTGTATTGAATATGGTTGCTTTGACCGTCCCACTCTTTAGAGAGCGCCGTCCCGTCTTTGAACTGGAACAGCACAGGCACCTGAGGATAATCTCCGCCATGCTTGCGGATCAGGACGACGGACTCGTACATCGTTTTTCCGTCCTGTATGACCGGTTCAATACGAATTGACTCAATAGCAAAATCGGCTGTCAGACCGCCGTATACGTATTGGCGGAAGTAATCGTCCCACTTCTTGCGAGTAACCTGTTCCACGACCCGCTGGAAATCAGCGGTCGACGGATTTTTGAACTTGTATTTTTGAAAGTAGGTTCGCATAATTTTACGCATCGTTTTTTCTCCGACCTGATTTTCAATGTCGGTAAGTACCAGTTTAGCCCGCATGTACACATTTTCCGCATAGTGATCATGGTCGCGATAAGACCAGGACAACTGTTTGAGCGGGGCCGGATCGGTCATATAGCTGGCCTCCACGAGATGCCGGGGCGCCACTCCGTATACGCTTTCCATCACTTTGTCCTCCGAATAGGAAGTCAGGCCTTCATCCAGCCAGGCCTCCTCGAATTCATTGGAAGCTACCATGCCGTACCAGTATTGATGTCCGATTTCATGCACAATGACACGTTCAAGCTCGTATCCCGGATTATCGGTTGCCGCTTCAAAACCTGTCACAAGGGTTGGGTACTCCATACCTCCGGCACCGTTGCCGCCTTTGGGTGGAACGACAATAGACAAGGTGGAATACGGGTACTCGCCATACCACTGAGCATATTTGGCTAATGCGGATTTGGCGGCGTGAAGATAGCGGTCCTTCAGATTAATATGAAGCGGGTCAAGATAGAGCTTGATTTTGACACCCGGTACGCCCGGCGCAGAGAATGGTTCTTCCGTATAAATGAAATCTGGTGATGCCGCCCAGGCAAAGTCATGGACATCATCGGCATAGAATTGATAGGTTTTTGTCTTTCCGTCGTCCACGACGGAATGAGTCGGGAATCCGGTAGCGGCTACGATATAGCCCGCAGGAACCTGAATGTTAACGTTATAGATTCCAAAGTCGCTGTAAAACTCCGAGTTGCCGTGATATTGATGCGTATTCCATCCGTCTTGCGTGCGCCCGCGTGTCCCTGATGTCTCATATTTGGCAATTTTGGGGAACCATTGGCCGGCCATGATAAAATTGCCCGAGTAGCCCATACGCGCAAAAACCTGAGGCAGCTTAACCTGGAACGCCATTTCAAGCGTCACCGACTGACCAGGACCTACAGGTTGCGGCAGCTTCAGCTTGGCCAGCGTTTGGTCCTGATTATTGCCGTCGTCCGGCTGTACATAATGGAGACGGGGAAGCAGGCTTTCACCTTCTGTCGTTCTCAGGGACTCCAGCTGCATATAACCCTGGCTGTTGGCAGCGGCCTTGTCCTGACGCAGCTTGCCGCCGGATTCGCGCATAAAGGTGCTGTTCTCCGACTTGAATGCATTTGGATACAGATGGAAGAACAGCTCTGATACCTCCCGGTTGCCCGGGTTGGTCCAAGTAACCGTCTGCTGGCCATGCAGCACTTTCTCGTCTTCATGCAGGTGGACGTTGATATGATACTCGGCAACCCGTTTGCTGAGCGGCTGCTCTTTTGGCGGAACGGGTGTGCCTGAAGACTCAGCCTCTACCTTACGGGGGGCAGGGGGTTCAGACTGCAGAAGGACAGAAGCTGCGGATACGGACCCTGGTGTAAAAGAATAGTTGTACATGGACAGCCAGGCGTCGCCAACTCCTTGCTGGAGAGTAGCGCCGAGAAGGGCGGCTGTCGTAATTGCCAGGATAATTTCTTTCATGCGGCGTGGGATCATTCGTCGATTACCTCCCGTTGACAAGCATCTACAGCATGTATATGTTGGCTTTTCCCGGAATATTAGCTAAAATGGAATTATTCTGAGGACAGCCTGTAAAGCCGTGCCTTGAGCGGTTTTTTAGAACATATAGTCTACGAGGGACGAAGCTTTTGCCCGTCATAAGCCGGCAAAGCCGTTTGCGCTGGAAATAGACGCATGTATTGTGCTGTGCCTGGATCATGTATTTGGAAGGGGTGTGCCGTTATGACGGAACAAGGCAATCAGCCGGAGAAGAAGGAAAAAAAATCGTTGGCGCTGAACGTGGTCAGCAAGAAAGAACACAAGGGCTTTGGGGCGGGTTCCATTGATCTGAATTCCGTATCCTGCATTATTATAGATGGCGACGAGGCTTACATTGATATTGGGGCGATGCATGCCAAGAGTAAAATCGAGCGCGGCATCAAATTCAGCACCAACCGTGAGGATGTCCCGAATGGCCGCCAATGCTGGATTGTCTGGGTAGCGGTGGACCGCAGTGAAGAGGGTTCGTATTATGCCGGGGCAACGGCTTGCGAGATGTGGATTGATACCGAGGCCCGTCGCGGCTGGAAGATTCTCGCTGATCATGTCAATCGTCTGGACTATGCCATCAAGCGCCGGGTGATGATCGATAATCTTGGAACCAAAGAACAGGGATTGCTGCGCGATTTGCTCATCAACCATAATGAGGAATGGTGGAACAACTCCGAAGAAGTACGGGTAGCGCTTGGAGGTTGACGGCTGCCGGAGGCAACTATATAAGTTCGAGGAAAGAAACAACAGCGATGTGAAGAACCTTCCATATGGAGGCGCTGCTGACATCCGTTCGTTTAACTTATATATCAAGTCATAAGCTTTACGGGTAGACCGCATTACAGTTAAAGCTGGTTTCTACATGAACGCTGGTGCCGGGAACGGCGCTCGGCTTTTGCGTACAGCTGCTGTGTCATGCGGTCTGTTTGCTATTCCCGTGTCCAGGTGAAACGCTGGCGGTATTTGCGCGGGGAGAGTCCTTCTATTTTGGTGAAAGAAGAAGTGAAATAGGCAGGCTGGTTAAACCCGACTTCTTCGGCGATCCGTTCCACAGTCAGGTTGGTCTGCAACAGCAGCAGTTTGGCCTGCTCAATTCTGACCTGCAACTGGTAGACAGCGGGCGGGCAGCCAAACATCCTCTGCATACAGCGGGCGATATAGACCGGGTGGAAATTAATGCTCTCCCCGAGCCTTTTCGCAGAGAAGCTCTCCTTGTAATTCTCCCGCAAATACGACGCGGCCCGCTCGGCGCATACGGATTGTGGAGAAGGGGTGCCGGCGCGGAGTGATGCCGACAACAAAAGGATAACCTCCTGGAACAGCGCTTGCTGCTTGAGCCGGATACCTGACAAATGAGTGCTCTGATCCATCATGATAAGCTGATCTATTACTTCGGTCAATTTTTGGGGCTGTGCCAGCTTCACGAATTGAGGAAGCGCCACTGTATACGAAGTCGTGGAGAATGCGGAGAGTCGGACTGGCCGCTGCGTTTCCTCCTCAAAGGCTGTATCCCGCTCTGACCTGTAGGTCTCTTCCCCGATTGCCGTCCACTCCCCAAGAATATTGAAATGGAGCCAGTAATGGGTCGTTTCCTCCAGACAACCTGAATAAGCGTAGTGGTGTTTGTCGGGGCGCAGCAGCAGCGCATATCCTTGTGCAACCTCATAATCATGCTCGTCTTCTCCGACGTAAAGACAGCCTTTGGTGACAATCAGGAGATCGAAGATCCCGATATTCTGGCGGTTTGGATGCTTGGACCCGATAGGCATTGGCGTTTTCCCGCTCACAATGTAATGCGGGAGCGGCGGTGCGGTGAATAGAATAACGGACATGAAGGCGCCCTCCAAGGTGAATAATTTCCAGTTGGAATATTGAAAGATTGAGTTGATAATTTGATACAACAAACAGAGTATACCATCTATAATTTGTTTCAGGTTAATAAGTTTGATTATGGGAAACAGGTTAGCTCCTAAGTGCAGGGGGTTGTAATAATGAAAATTCAAGACAAGAGCAAAAAAACTAAATATTCCCTGTGGTTGTTGGCATGGCCGATCTTTATTGAATTATTCTTGCAGTTTCTAATAGGGGCTGTAGATACACTTATGGTCAGCCGGATATCGGACAACGCAGTTGCTGTGGTCGGGATATCCAACCAGCTCTTCAATGCGCTTACGACGCTGTTTGCGACGGTGGCCAGCGGGGCAGGCATCGTCATTGCCCAGAAGCTCGGGTCGCGGAAAGAGGAGGAAGCGCGGACTGTGGCGATTATTGCGCTCAAGGTCAGCGCGGCTATCGGTTTTGGCCTGAGTATGCTGCTGGTTCTATTCCCGCGACCCATTGCGATCATGCTGCAACTGCCGCACGACTTGCTGCCGCTGGCGGAAACATATATTGCAATTGCAGGCGGAGGAATGATTCTGGCGGCGATTATGACAGCGCTCAGCACGGCCATCCGCAGCACGGGCAATACCAAAGCCCCGATGTATACGGCGGTAGGCATGAACATCATCCATATTATTTTGAATTACTGCTTCATATTCGGAGCGCTTGGAATCCCTCAGATGGGTTTGACCGGAGTGGCGATCTCTACTGTAGCCAGCCGGCTGCTGGCTACGTTTGTGCTGCTCTTTATTTTTCTCGGCGCGTTCCAGCGCAGGATCGAGATCAAGGATATTCGGGTGTTCGACGGCAAATTGTTTAAGGAAGTGATGGCAATCGGCTGGCCGCTTGGGGTAAGCATGGCGAACTGGGTATTTTCACAGCTGGCGATCTTCTCCTTTCTCGCCATTCTCGGATCGTTGGAGCTGGCCGCCAGGACCTATATGAATACGCTGGAGTCGTTCTGCTTTCTGCTCGGTTATTCTCTGGCGTTGGCCGTGCAAATCCAGATTGCCAACCAGTACGGGGCGGGCAAAACCAAAGAGGCCTACAATTCGCTATACCGCGCGCTTGTGGTCGGGCTGCCGCTGGTTACCGTCAATGCCTTGATTGTGGTCTTGCTGGGTAAGTATGTACTTGGCTTATTCACAAGTGATGCCGACATTCTGGCGCTTTGCTCCTCCTTGTTATTGCTGAATTTGGTGCTCCAGCCTGGGAAAATGATCAATATGGCGCTAGGCAATGCGCTCAACGCGGTCGGGGATACCCGGTTCACGATGGTCATCTCGCTATTCTCGATGTGGATTGTAGCAACCGGCTTCTCCTATTATTTAGGCGTGTCCATGGGCTGGGGAATTGTCGCGATTTATGCCTGCATGATTGCAGATGAATATTTGCGGGGCGTGCTGTCCTTTTTCCGCTGGAGAGACCGCAAATATCTGCGTACCAG
Source organism: Paenibacillus roseus (assembly GCF_016424485.1). Taxonomy (GTDB): domain Bacteria; phylum Bacillota; class Bacilli; order Paenibacillales; family Paenibacillaceae; genus Paenibacillus_D; species Paenibacillus_D roseus. The sequence continues at coordinate 26,442 of NZ_JAELUP010000013.1, read as the reverse complement.
AGAAGAGTCGCTGAAACGGGAGCAAGAGCTGGCCGTCGGCCGCCAAGCTGAGTCGGGCGTTATTGTTGAAGTCTGACCCGGTTATGCTGTCAGCAATCTATGGCCAACGGCTGCAGCTCCTTATGTCTAAACAGGCTAGGGGTGTTTCTTATTCAGGAGTTGAAACTGTGAGTCGATATGCAGTACAGTGTGCATAAGATGAAGTACACAGGAGGGCATACCAATGAAACAGGATAAATATACGGCTGCCAATCCGGTAGCGCTCATTACCGGTACGTCCAGCGGCTTCGGGTTGCTGACTGCGCTGGAATTGGCTGAGCGGGGCTATCTGGTCGTGGCAGGAATGCGCGATCTATCAAGATCGGATGAATTGAGGCAAAAAGCAAAAGCAGCAGGCGTGGAGAAGCATCTTCATTACGTAGAGCTGGATGTGACCGACGAGGCGGAGATTGAGGAGGTTGTCACAGGAACGCTTCAAACCTATGGGAGAATTGATGTACTGGTCAATAACGCCGGGTTTGCGGTTGGCGGTTTTACTGAAGAAATTCCGATGGAGGATTGGCGTTCGCAGCTGGAGACGAATTTCTTTGGGCTGGTTGCGGTCACCAAAGCTGTTCTGCCTGCAATGAGGCAAAGAGGGGCTGGTCATCTCATTAACGTTGGGAGTGTAAGCGGTCTGGTCGGATTCCCTGGTTATGCTCCTTACGCAGCCTCCAAATTCGCCGTTGAAGGCTTTAGCGAAAGTCTGCGTCATGAGCTATCGGGCACAGGCGTCAAGGTGGTGCTTGTAGAGCCGGGCTCCTTCAAAACGCCCATCTGGGATAAAGGATTGCAAAATATCCGTCGCCAGCCGGATTCCCCATACGCCTCCAGACTTGAAGCGGTGCTTCGCTATTCCAGGAAGTCAGCCGAGACTGCGCCGGACCCGGTTCATGTCGCCCGGTTGATCGGCCGAATTACCGCGATGTCCTCTCCGCGACTGCGATACAGGATTGGTCAAGGGTCAACAGCGATGATATGGAGCAAGACGCTCCTCCCGTGGAAGTGGCTGGAGTGGATGTTGCGCAAGGCTCTGGGCGGGAAATAGCTGCGATGAGTAAATGGGTGAAGACGATATTGTTCCTGGCGGGCTCGGCTATTTTGACACGCTTTATCCCGTTCGCCTCCTTTTTTCGCAATCTGGACACGATGGTGCATGAGTTTGGTCATGCGATGGCGACGCTTTTGCTGTCTGGCAATGTATTGCGGATTGATCTGAATCCGGACCATAGCGGCGTCACTTATTCCATGATGCCTTCCTCTTCCACCTGGGGAATAGCGGCGGTCAGTATGGCGGGGTATGTGACAGCGGCCCTCGTATCGGTGCTGCTATTCTATTTGTATCATAAGCGCTATCTTAAGACGGGACTGTTGTTCATTACGGCTGTGGCGCTGGCGAGCGTTATTTTCTTCGTTCATGAGGGATTCGGTCTTTGGTGGCTTCTTGGCCTGATTTCTTTGAATGCTGTTGTGCTGTATGCAGGCACACGTCCCGGCAAGTGGGACCAATATGGAAAGCTGCTATTAAAAGGCTATTATCTGCTGCTGGCTTTCTTGACCCTGGAGGAAGCAGCCTTAAGCCCGCTTGTGCTGGTAGTCTATTCGGTTACTGACCCTGCTGCTGCGGGGGATGCGGCCAATCTGGCGAAATCGACTTCGGTCCCGGCTCTGGTCTGGTCCCTGTTGTTCACTGTATTCTCATTATATTGCGCCAAACTATCCTTGGGCTGGTTTGTAAAAGGGCGCCAGCCGCGAAGTCATGATGGCGGGATGCAATAAGCCAGTTGCAAGGTCAATAGCCCCTTTCATTCACGTATAATGGCGAATGAAAGGGGCTATTCGTGTGGTGGCTAGCTGTCCCACCACTGTTTGAGATGCTGCCACCAGGACTGGCGCTTCTGCTCGCCCAGCGTCCCGGCTCCTTCTCCCTGATGAACAGCCTTATCGTTATCAGGCCCGTTCTCTACATCCGCGCAGTATTCGGTAGGCTCGGTGCCGGCTGCGAAGGTTTCCAGACGCTGCTCGTCTGCACAGGCTGCATTGGCGAGTTTTCCGGTCAAGGGATTGATATAGACGCTGACAACACCCTCGGGAATAGGGAAAATCTTAGGCGGCACCGACTCCAGTGCTCCCTCTATAAACTTCGCAAAAATCGGCGCGGCCTTATGCGACTCGGACACTGAGATGGTCCGCCCTTTGTCGTAGCCCACCCATACCGCAGCAGTCAACTCCGGCGTATAGCCTACGAGCCAGGCATCGGCAGCCGTCGTGCCGGTCTTACCAGCCACTGGACGCTTGAGTACCGAAGAGACCCGATTACCGGTCCCGCCTGTTTCAAATACACTTTCCATCAGCGAGGTGATGACATAGGCATTCGCTGGGGTTATGATCTGTTCTTTGCGCGGCGAAGCCTCGTAAATCACCTCGCCGCGGCTGTTTTCGATACGCAGTATTGCAGTCGGCTCTGCACGTGTTCCTGCACTTGCAAAGGTACTGAATGCTGACGCCATCTCGAACGGGCTGACCGGGAAGGTTCCCAGCGCCAGAGAAGGAACAGGGTCGAGTTCGCTCTCAATCCCCAGCTTGCGCGCCATGGAGATCACTTTTTCGGCGCCGACCGCCATAATCGTGTTGACCGCATAGATGTTATCTGAGCTGGCAATTGCAGTACGCATATCGATATTGCGATTGAAATACCGCTCATTATAATTGTGCGGCTCATAGGTGTAGCGGCCCTCGTCGTACGTAAAGGCCGTCGGCTCGCTCATGAACGGGGTCAAGGGCGTCATTCCGCCCTCTTGCAGCGCTGTAATATAGACGAGCGGCTTGAAGGAAGAGCCCGGCTGGCGCGTTTTGGCAAGTACCCGATTGTACTGATTCTGCTTGTAATCTCTGCCTCCAACCATCGCCTTCACATAGCCGGTCCGGGGATCGATCGCGATAAGAGCTGCCTGAAGCTCGGAATCCTGGGGAAGACCCTCGGCCACGGCAGCCTCCGCAGCCCGCTGGGCAACCGGGTCCAATGTAGTGAAGATACGAATGCCCCCTTCATTAAGCAAGTTCTCATCAATTCCAAGCTTGTCTACAGCCATAAGCCGAATGTAATCCCTGAAGTAAGGGGCGAATCCTTCTTGCTGCCCGTCGCCCAGTGTCCGGAACGAGAGGATTTCCGCAAAGGCCGATTTGGCCTGGTTGGCTGTAATATAGCCGTCTTCCGACAAAATCGACAAAATGAGCTTCTGGCGGTCCTTGGCTTTCTTCATATTGTTAAAGGGTGAATAGTATGTTGGCCCCTTCGGAATACCCGCAAGCATGGAGCTTTCGGCCAGGGACAAGTCCCGTGCCGGCTTGCCGAAGTAGAGACGCGAGGCAGCCTCTGCACCATAGGCGCCGTGCCCATAATAGATCTGGTTGAGATACATCTCCAGAATTTGATCCTTGGAGTAGGTTGTTTCAAGTTGAACCGTATACGCCGCTTCCTTGAGCTTGCGCTTCCAGGTGCGCTCGTGAGAAAGGTAGAGGTTGCGTGCAAGTTGCTGAGTCAGCGTACTGGCGCCCTGCTTGGCCTTCCGGTTCTCCAGGTTGACGAAGGCGGCGCGAGCCACTCCCTTCAGGTCAAACCCGAAATGCTGATAGAATCGTTGGTCCTCTACGGCAACGGTAGCTTGCACAAGGTAAGGGGAAATGGCATCCAGCCGTACCGATTTGCGGTTTTCGCCAGCAAGGAAGGTGTCCATGACATTGCCCTGGGAGTCATACATTTGCGAGGACTGGCTGATTACTGCCGCGGGCAGGGATTGAGAGCGCAAATAAAGCAGCAGTCCTGCTATTGTGATGAGAAACAGCAGAGCGACCGCCCCTGCTATCTTTAACAGTCGGACTAGTCTGCTCCACAATGTTCTGGGCGGCCTTTCGCGCTTCGCGAACAGTCGGAAGAGCTGCTTAGGGGAAAAACGGGATGACGATTTGCTCATGGAATAGCTACCTCCCAACCAGTGATGAAGAAGACCCGCGGTGTGCGGAAGATTTGCAATCGGTTCTGTTTTTAGTATGGAAAAATTTCCAAGGGTCTATTCACGCGCTAATCCGCTATTCCAGCCCCCTATCCCATTTAGCAAAAAAAGATAAGAGTTGTCCGGCAACAGTTGCTTTTTGCTGGGGTTTTACTATAATTACGGGAGAAACACTGAGGGTACCAGAAGGGAGTTGTCGAGATGGAACTGTGGTACACAGAAAAGCAGACCGAATCTTTCGGAATAAATCTTGAAACACTCGAAAGTAAAAAAAGCGGTGCTGGTTGATATTGATGGCAAAGTGATCGAATATTCCAAGAAGTATTTGCCGACCATTGCCGGGGAACTGGACAACCCTCGTGTAGAAGTGATCGTGAACGACGGATTCATGCATATCCATAACCACAAAGATACGTATGATGTCATTATGGTCCATTCCACGGAGCCGATAGGGCCAGCTGCCAATCTGTTTACCCGCGGGTTCTACCAGGGCATCCACGAAGCGCTGAAGGCAGACGGAATCTTCGTTGCCCAGACGGACAACCCCTGGTTCAAAGCTGACCTGATCAAGAGTGTGAACAAAGATGTGAAGGAAGTATTCCCGATTGTGCGCGTATACGGCGCGAACATTCCTACCTATCCGAGTGGTCTGTGGACCTTTACGATGGGCAGCAAAAAGTACGGTCCGCTTGAGGTGGACGAGGCTTCGATTCCGGAGCTACATACCAAATACTATTACCCGCGTCTTCACAAAGCGGCAATTTATGCTGCCGAAGTTTGTTGAAGATCTTGTGAAATAATACGGACAGAGGAGACTGACGTCAAATGAAACTTGATCAGCAATATTCAGGCAATGTATTTATTCTCAGCTCGGAGGATTATGCAGCTTCCAAGGCGGTATTGTACGGTATGCCGATGGACTATACGGTGTCTTTCCGCCCAGGCTCCCGTTTTGGCCCTGCACGGATTCGCGAGGTATCGATCGGCTTGGAAGAATACAGCCCGTATCTGGACCGCAGTCTTGAGGAAATTTCCTATTTCGATGCTGGAGACCTGCTGCTGCCGTTCGGCAACGCAGCCCGCAGCCTCGATATCATCGGAGACTTCGTCCGCGGCGTGCTGGCGGATGGCAAGATGCCTGTCGGCATGGGTGGAGAGCATCTCGTCTCCTGGCCGATTTTCCGCGAGATGTACGCCAAATACCCGGATCTGGCGATTATTCATTTTGACGCTCATGCGGACCTGCGCGAGCAGTATGAGGGCGAGCCGCTCTCGCACTCGACACCGCTTCGCAAGGCTGCCGGTCTTATCGGCGGCAAGAACATCTATCAATTCGGTATTCGTTCCGGCTCCCGCGAGGAGTGGGCGTTTGCACGGGAAAACATTAACTTCTATCCGTTCGAAGTAGCTGAGCCGCTTAAGAAGGTGCTTCCCGAGCTTGCAGGCCGTCCGGTCTATCTGACGATCGACATTGACGTTCTCGATCCTTCCTGTGCTCCGGGAACAGGCACAGCAGAAGCTGGCGGCATCACCTCCAAGGAACTGCTTGAAGCTGTGCACGCGATTGCTCGCTCAGGCATTAATGTTGTCGGCTGCGATCTGGTTGAGGTAGCGCCTGCATACGATCCGACGGAGCAGACGCAGATCGTCGCTTCCAAAGTTATTAGAGAAATGCTGCTCGGCTTCATCAAGTAATTTTCAACTTTTTGCAACAACCAGGATGATAGCACTTGCTTTTTATAAGAAATGTGCATATAGTTTTCACATACACAATTTTTATATCGGAAACAGCAAAGAACAGGAGAATATGCCGTTTGAATGCTGCCATAGCGAGCCGGGAGGGTGGGAGCCGGCGCAGATCACGGCATAATGCGCACCTGGGAGTTGATTATTTGAAGGAAGCGGCCGCTCGTACCAGCAGCGGAGATGCTTCTGCGTAGAATGATCCGGTCATTCCGTTATCATGTCTTGAGAGGATCGCCAGGTTGGCCTGACGATACCAGAAGAGTGGCACCGCGGCTAACCCCCGTCTCTTTCGTATAAGAGACGGGGGTTTTTTGTGGATATCGAAGCGTTTATTTGCGTCTAGTTTAAAAGGCATTCAGGCGGATGCTGCGAAAGGCTGTCGGGGTCAAACCCTCCTGCCTTTTGAACATCTTGATGAAATAGCTTGGATGCTCATAGCCAACCTGGACAGAGATGGATTTGACCTCTGCGTCAGGCTGAAGCAGCAGCAGCTCTTTGGCCTTTCGGATGCGGATACGCGTCAAGTATTCGATCGGGCGGACGCCCAGCGATTGCTGAAACAGCACGCAAATATGCTGGGGGCTGACTTGAAGGAGGCCGGCCAGTTCGGCAAGCGTAATCAGACGGCTGTAATGCTGCTCCATATAGCGAAGTACCGGAGCAAGCACATCCATCTGCTGCTTGCGGGACCTAAGCTCTGTTCGAGAGCCGTACCTGTATACGTCCAGCAGCAGCGCATAGACTTCTGCAGACACCTCAAGTCCGGTGGACGGATGGGGATTTGATTGCAGCAGGATCATCTCTTGCAGATGCTTCAAGGTCCCGTCCGGGTTGCTGAGATAGAACACCTCGGACTTGAACAGATCCAGGTCTTTGAGAATTTGCGCTGCATGGTTGCCGGAAAAGGTAATCCAGCGCAGACCCCAGGGCTCCACCAACGGTCTATAGGCATGTGCCTCATTAGGTAGCAGCAGGAAGCCTTGCCCCGGGGATACGGTCATCTCGCGATCTGAAATTCGCAAGAGGCCCTTGCCGCTGGTCGTTTGCAGCCATTGAAAATCGTTGAAGCCATGGGGTCGTTCTATTGGGGGCTGATTGATCCAGCCGCCGAGACTGGTCATATAAACTGGCAGTCTGCGCTCGAGGTCGGCCAAAATGGGGAACAGACTGAAATCGATATCGCAACTCTCCCTTCTCGCAGTTACTGGTCAAGCTTGCTATTTCCATCATAACGAGGTTTGGTCTTCATGCCAACCAGACCGTTAGAAAGCGGGGGAATACGGTTGAATAAAAAAAAGCGCAAGGTCCGCATCCGGCTGGAAAGCCGTCAGGAAGATGAAGTCACCGTTCATGACTATGAAGGCGAGTGGATTCCCAAGCCCCGCTCTGCATATGTGCTGTACGAGGAGAGGGAGGAAGGGCAGGACCCGGTTCGCACGACGGTCCGCATCGGCCGAGGCGAGCTGACTATCAGCCGTCGCGGCCACATCCGCTCCGAGCAGCGTTTTATAGAAGGTCTGAGACAACCGGGGGCGTACAGTACCCCGGGAATTCAGTTCAAATTAGAGACTGTCACGGAGCAGCTCACGGTGCTGCAGGGCGATCACGGTGAACAGGGGGCGCCGGAGCTGCCGCTTGACATTGCCTGGAGCTATACGCTCTGGATGAACGGACAGCATATCGGCCGGTTTCAACTCCGGCTGCAAATTCAGGAGGTTGATGAACAATGAGTATCAATGTATTGGAAACGACATATGCGCGTTTGAAACAAACGATTGGGTCAGCAGTTGTAGCAGCAGGGCTTGTCGAGGAACAAGAGCTGCCTGTTTTCGTACTGGAAGTTCCGAAAGACAAGGCGCATGGAGATCTGGCTACCAATGCCGCGATGCAACTGACTAAGCTGGCCAAAAAAAACCCGCGCATGATTGCTGAAGCCATTATCGCCAATCTGGACAAGAAAGCAGCAGGAATTGTCTCCGCTGAGATTGCCGGACCAGGATTTATTAATTTCCGTCTGGACAAAAGCTATTTGTATCCGGTTATTGCCGACGTGCTGAATGCCGGTGACGACTACGGACGCACGAATACCGGAGCCGGCCAAAGCGTGCAAATCGAATTCGTCAGCGCGAATCCGACGGGCAGCTTGCATCTGGGTCATGCACGCGGAGCAGCTGTAGGAGATGCGCTGTGCAATGTATTGGACTTTGCGGGCTATGAAGTTACCCGCGAATATTATATTAATGATGCAGGCAACCAGATTAATAATTTGGCTTACTCTATTGAAGCCAGATACAAGCAGCAACTTGGCATGGATGCTCAAATGCCTGATGACGGGTACCACGGAGAAGATATTATCGGCTTTGCCAAAGAACTGCGCGAGCAGGAGGATGACCGTCTGCTGAGCCTGCCTGATGAGGAGCGCTTTGCATTCTTCCGTGAATTCGGATTGAAGCGCGAGCTTGACAAAATCAAGCGTGATCTGGAGCGGTTCCGCGTAGGCTTTGATGTCTGGTATAGCGAGACAGACCTGTACAAAAGCGGACAAATCGATGATGCCCTGGCGGCGCTGCGCGAGCGGGGGCAAGTATTCGAGGAGGACGGGGCCACTTGGCTGTCCACGATGCCTTTCGGCGACGACAAGAACCGCGTACTTGTGAAAAATGACGGCAGCTACACCTACCTGACACCGGATATTGCCTATCATCGCAATAAGTATGAGCGCGGATTCAACTGGATCGTGAATATTTGGGGAGCGGACCATCACGGTTATATTCCAAGAATGAAGGCTGCTATGGAGGCCCTGGGCAACAATCCAGATCAATTGATTGTGCTTGTCGCTCAGATGGTCAGCTTGTACCAGAATGGCGAGAAGGTAAAGATGTCCAAACGTACAGGCAAAGCGGTCACGGTTGAGGAACTGATGGACGAGGTGGGCGTCGACGCCATGCGTTATTTCTTCACCATGCGCAGCATGGACTCCCATCTGGATTTCGATATGGACTTGGCCATTTCTACCTCAAACGAGAACCCTGTTTTCTATGTTCAATATGCATATGCGAGAATTTGCAGCATCTTTAGACAAGCAGAGGAGCAAGGTGTTTCAACAGAGGGAATGGCAAGTGCCGATTTCTCCAAGCTGACCGCGGAAGCGGAGTTCGATCTGCTGCGCAAGCTGGGCGAGCTCCCGCAAGAAATCGCCGAGGCTGCTGCCCAATATGCGCCGCACCGGATCGTCCGCTATGTGTATGAGCTGGCTTCCCAGCTTCACAGCTACTACAGAGCGGAACGTGTAATTACCGAGGATGGTGGACAGACGCTTGCAAGGTTGGCGCTGTTGGCGGCTGTACGGACGGCCATTGGCAACGTGCTGCGTCTGCTTGGTGTAACTGCCCCGGAGAGAATGTAAGAGAACAGCCCGTTGAGCAAGGCGCTTGAGAGGATGATTAACGGCTTCCTATATTCGGGAAGCTGCTAATCGCCCAGGACGCGCCTTGTCAGCGGGCTTCGTTATCGGCTGCTTTTAGCATTTTCATAATATCAAGCTCTCCGGTGGACCGCGGAGTCTTGCTGCCACGCAGCGGCTGCATAGACCGTTTCAGAATGGCTTTAATTTCATAGGGGGTCAGCCCCGGGTTTTTGGCAAGCAGCAAGGCGATGGCTCCGCTGACATGAGAGGTAGCCATTGAGGTGCCACTCATTTCATTGTATTTGCCGCGCAGCCAGGCCGAAATAATTTTGTCCCCAGGCGCGTAAATATCGATATGGCTGCCCCTGTTGCTGAATAGCGCAATACGGCGCAGCTTGTTGGTCGCCCCCACAGAGATGGTCTGCGGGTAGCGGGCCGGGTAGTCAATAGCTTTGCGTCGGCCGTCATTGCCGGAGGAAGCGACAATAATAACCCCTGCATTATAGGCGTTGGTAACGGCATTAAGCAGCGATTTACTGCGCGACTTCATGCCGAAACTCATATTGATAATATGAATGCGGTTGCGAACACACCAGTCAATACCGAGAATAATGTCTGATACATAGGCGCTGCCGTTTTGGTCGAAGGCCTTGACCGGACAGATCGTAGCGCGAGGGGCGACTCCGATCATTCCCTTAGGCTGATTCGCAGCGGCTATGGTGCCGGCAATATGGGTCCCGTGCCCGTTGTCATCGTGAGGCAATTCGGAACGGTTCAACAGATTAATGCCTCGGTTCAGGGAGTTGCGCAGATCGGGGTGGTTGAAGTCTACCCCTGTATCGATGACGCCGATCTTAATTCGGTGACCGGTAGTGCGGCTCCAGGCAGACGGGGCCTTAACCTGCTGTACGCCCCAGGGAATGCCTCCGCCAGGCTGTGCATGCTTCTTGACCGTGGAATGCACGTTGACTGGACAGTCTTCCTCCATCCAGATGCTGCGGCAATCCGGCAGCGGCTCTGCATCGGATATCCGGCAGGAAACTGCCTGGATTAAAGGCATTGGCTTTACGGTAGCGAGCGAGGGGGAGGACTTGACTGATTCTGACAAGGCAAGGGCAAAACGCTGATATTCAGCAGGGTTTTCAAAATGAATAATGCGTTGCCTGGCATGGAGCTGATTTTCTGTTGTGGCCGTGTCCAGCCAACGGAGAAAAGCGGTTGAATCCAATTTAGCACCCCTCCCGATGACCATGCTGAGCTATTGTATGAGCAGTCGTGTCCATCGGAATGAGCAAGTGGCCTGATTTGAAATAAATAGGCTTGGCGCCGTGTCAAATGGTGGCTTCGGACATAGTATAGAGTGAGAGTTTAGCCGGTCTCTCACCGGTATCTGGCCCTGCAGGAGATGTGCATGGGTCCGGGTAGGATACAGTCGGAGCGAAGGGTTTCCTTCGCTTTTTCCATTTATAGAGATGGACAAGCTTTTGAGCTCGAGCGTGTGTTTGCAATACCGATGTCTGCGCGCTTGAAGGAATGGACATGCTGCAATTAAGCGGACTTGAAATTTTGCGGTTTTGTTACGCTTGCTTTTTTAAAGGAAATAGGTTTTACTATAGTTTGATAATGGATAAGGCATGCGATAAAGCTGAAGCATATAGCGTGAGAGGATGTGTGGAAATGAGCAGCGAAATAACCTTGAAGTTGAATCCTGAACGGATTAGCGAGATGCCAATGGTCGATCTGGCGTTCGAGGTGTTGAAAGCAGCGAATACACCGTATTATTATAGGGATTTGATGCTGGAAATTGCCAAGATCCGCGGCTTGAGCCAGGAAGATATCAATCAGGTCATTGCCCAGGTATACACGGAGATTAACATTGACGGCCGGTTTGCTTGTGTAGGCAGCAACATGTGGGGGCTGAAGCGCTGGTATCCGGTTGAGCGTTCTGAAGATCCGGTTGGTAATGCGAAGCGTCCGCGCATCATTAACGATGATGATGATGATGAGGAAGATATCTTTGTAGATGAAGAAGAAGAAACCTTTGTAGCGGACGATGAAGATTACGATATGTACAATGAAGACAGTGAAGATATTTTTGAAGAGAACGAAGAAGAGTCCGAAGTCGACGAGGAAGGCATGATCGACGACGAAGAGCTGGATGAAGAAACGGAAGAGGAAGATTTTGAAGAAGAATCCGAAGAGGAGGACTCGGAAGAGGAAGAGGAGTCGGAAGAGGAAAATTAGTTCCTCTATTTCTCTCCAATCCACCCCCTGTAGTCGCCTTTTTATTGCCGTTTTGTTTACCCTTGACAGAGCAGGTGCGACAGAGTAAACTATTGCATGGGCTACAGATTCGATCTTATATGAATGAACAAAATGAAAAGTGCCCCGTGGCAGCGGGTGTCACTTTTTTTGTTTTTAAACTGAAGCTTTGCTCCTCAAAGGACGGCAAAGCCGTTTACGCTTTTTGCAAGTTTTCTATTTTTTCTGCGTATTGCCTGGTTTGCGCACCCATGCGCGAGAGCCTTGTTTACGCTTGTATTATAATGGGCAACCCTATATTAACATAACGCTTGGAGGGTATTATTTCGTGACAAAGTATATTTTCGTAACAGGCGGTGTCGTTTCCTCGCTGGGGAAAGGGATCACAGCAGCCTCGCTAGGACGACTTCTCAAAAATCGCGGACTCAAGGTGACTATTCAAAAATTTGACCCGTACATTAACGTAGACCCTGGCACGATGAGTCCTTACCAGCACGGGGAAGTTTTTGTCACCGACGACGGGGCTGAGACAGACCTCGATTTGGGTCACTATGAACGGTTTATTGATATTAATCTCTCCAAGAACAGCAATGTAACGACTGGCAAAATTTATTCCACGGTGATCAGCAAGGAACGCCGTGGCGAGTACCTGGGCGGGACGGTTCAGGTTATCCCGCATATTACCAATGAAATCAAGGATCGCGTATTCCGTGCAGGCAAGGAGGCCGGTTCGGATGTGGTTATTACTGAAATTGGCGGTACAGTGGGTGATATTGAAAGTCTGCCGTTCCTTGAAGCCATCCGCCAGATCAGAAGCGATATTGGCCGTGATAATGTAATGTACATTCACGTTACGCTGATTCCTTACATTAAAGCAGCGGGCGAAGTGAAGACCAAGCCAACTCAGCATAGCGTCAAAGAGCTGCGCAGTATCGGTATTCAGCCGAATGTGATCGTCTGCCGTACCGAATATCCGATTGCTGAGGATTTGAAACGAAAAATCGCATTGTTCTGTGATATTGACGCGAATGCGGTTGTCGAATGCGTGGATGCGCCCAACCTTTATGAAGTGCCGCTGAACCTTCGCGAGCAAGGACTTGATGACATCGTCGTCAACCATTTGAAGTTGCAAACTGGCCAGCCTGATATGACCGAGTGGGAATCCCTTGTCCAGCGTGTCAAGTCACTCAAGAAAACAACCGAAATCGCGATTGTGGGCAAATACGTGGCGCTTCATGATGCTTATCTGAGTATTGTGGAATCGCTTGGACATGCCGGTATTGATGCGGATTCGGAAGTGAAGCTGCGCTGGGTCAATGCTGAGGAATTGACCGATGAGAACGTAGGGGACAACCTCGCTGGCGTACACGGCATTCTCGTCCCGGGAGGCTTCGGTGACCGGGGGATCGAGGGCAAAATCAGCGCCATCCGTTATGCGCGCGAGCAGCAAATTCCATTCTTCGGTATTTGCCTGGGTATGCAGGTTGCTGTGATTGAATACGCCCGTAATGTCGTTGGTCTCAGAGGGGCGAACAGTTCGGAGATTGATGCTTCTACTACGTATCCGGTGATCGACCTGCTTCCGGAGCAGAAGGATATTGAGAACCTGGGAGGCACGATGCGCCTTGGGCTATATCCTTGTAAAATCGGAGAAGAGACACTGGCATGGCGGGCTTATGGTGATGAGCTGGTGTATGAGCGCCACCGCCACCGGTATGAATTCAACAATGAATACAAAGAACAGCTTGAGAAGGCCGGCCTGAAGTTCTCCGGTACTTCCCCGGATGGCCGACTGATTGAAATTGTTGAGCTGCCGGATCATCCATGGTTTCTGGCTGTGCAATTCCATCCGGAGTTTACGTCCCGTCCGAACCGTCCGCAGCCGTTGTTCCGCGAGTTCGTCCGTGCGGCGCTAAGCTACTCCAATTCATAATCAAGAAAGCTTGGATGCTTTGCGAGTAACCTTCCTTTTCTTTTGCTGATACGAACCGTCCGGTCATTCCGGCGTCGGCGTCGCTTGATTAAACCCTGCTGCTAACAGGCAGTTCAAGCGGAATGCTGCTGCCGGAATTCCGGACTTTTTTTGAAAATATAAGCATTCTTCTCGAAACGAAAGTCTTTGTCCGATCAAAGGGCGGCAAAAAGGTTCGCTTGTAGTTCTTCCAACAAATCTTCCCCTATTAATGGTTTTTTTTAGGTGAAGCAGGATAATGGACGGAAAGGCGCGAATATAGTAACGATTATGGAAGAGTTGACCATTCATGCGTTGCCGGTGCCAGGTCGGCCAGCATTCCCCGGTTTCGCTGACAAGTCGAACACGCAGAAGGAAAAGAGGCGCTGTTGATTTGTTAGATCGTGTCGCTCACTTGTAGGAGGGCTTAAGTTGGATAAGAAGAAAGTGTTGATCGTTGACGACCAGAATGGAATTCGCGTGCTTCTCGTGGAGGTATTCAGCAGCGAAGGTTACCAAACCTTTCAAGCTTCCAACGGCAAGCTGGCATTGGAGATTGTGAGGACCGAATCGCCGGATCTAGTGCTTTTGGACATGAAGATCCCAGGCATGGACGGTCTGGAAATCTTAAAACATGTGAAAGCGATTAATCGAGACATTAAAGTCATTATGATGACCGCTTACGGCGAGTTGGACATGATCAAGGAAGCAACAGATTTGGGAGCCTTGATGCATTTTACAAAACCTTTTGACATTGACGAGATGCGAGTAGCGGTAAACATGCAGCTTCGTGATGGAGAGTCCAATAATTTTTACGCCTTAGGGTCCTAAAGGGACCCTTTATCCTTTGATGAAGCAGACCAAGAGTGTCACAATAATTTCACAAGTTACGGTCAAATGGAGCGGAGAGTATAATCCCGCTCTTTTTATATAAGTATTTAATAAGGTTTTCTTTAAAATATAAGCAGTTATAAACGTTTTTTGATAAATGGCTTATATTTCTCCGCGAAACGAGGTTTTTGCCCGTCAAAGGATGGCAAAGCCGTTTACGCTGGATGCTTTGGCTTCTATGTTATACGAGGTTATACGAGAAACGGGACATTTGCCCGTTCAAAAGACTGCGAGACTGTTTACGACTTAGTTTCCTTGAAAAATAAGAGCTTGCGGGCAGTAAAGGGCTTGTTTCTACTTTACATATTTAAGTCACCTTGTGGTATAATGACTCAGTATGAACAAGTCTGATCGGGCTTGAGAAAAATGTACTTTCTAGGAGGAAGAGTTACCATGCCATTGGTATCGATGAATGAGTTTTTGCCTAAAGCAAAAGCTAACAAGTTTGCAGTAGGTCAGTTCAACATGAACAATCTGGAGTTTGCACAGGCTATCGTAGACGCTGCAATCGAAGAAAATGCTCCAATTATTTACGGTGTAAGCGAAGGCGCATTGAAATATATGGGCATCGAGTATACAGTTGCAATCGCGGAAGCAGCAGCCAAGAAATCCGGCCTTCCAATTGCACTTCACCTTGATCACGGCAGCAGCTTTGAAGTTGCCATGAAATGTATCCGCGCAGGTTTCTCCTCGGTTATGTTCGACGGTTCCCACTATTCCCTGGAAGACAACATCCGTTTGACCAAAGAAGTTGTTAAAGCAGCACGCGCAATGGGCGTTTCCGTTGAGGGTGAGCTGGGTACAATCGGCGGCGTTGAGGACGACATCAGCGTGGACGAGGAGCATGCAAGCCTTGCCAAGCCGGAAGAAGCAATCCGCTTCTATGAAGAAACAGGCGTAGACTGTCTGGCTATTGCTGTAGGTACTGCTCATGGTATGTACAAAGGCGAGCCTAAAATTCATTATGATATCATTCAAAAAGTTGTAGACGCAATTCCAGTGCCTGTCGTGCTGCACGGAGGTTCCGGTGTGCCTGATGAAGCTATTCGTCTGTCAATCCAGGCTGGCGTGGGTAAAATCAACGTAAATACAGAGAATCAGGTTGCTTGTACGAACGCAATCCGTGAAGCATTGGCTGGCAATGCATCCGTATACGATCCTCGTAAATACCTGACCCCGGCTCGTGACGCTATGAAAGCCGTTGTCCAAGAGAAAATTCGTCTGTTCGGCAGCAGCAACCAAGCGTAACTCCCGGAACAAAAGGAGCCCGTCTTTGCCTAGCTCAAAGAACCTCAGTGTCCGGTCTATTCACAAGATCAGGTCGGATGTACAAGGACGGTCAGTACCGTGGAGACGGGCTTCCTTTTGTCTTCTTCTCTAAGGTAGGAGGATTACTAACTACATGGAAAAACTAATGATTCGAGGCGGTCGTCCGCTTCGCGGCACCGTGCAAATCAGCGGGGCCAAGAATAGCGCAGTTGCTTTGCTGCCAGCATCTTTGCTGGCGGAAACAGAAGTTGTACTGGATAACCTGCCTCAGCTTAGCGATGTGGCTGTATACAGCGAGATCCTTCAGGAGCTGGGGGGGAAAGTAACCTGGGAAGGCGGCGTAATGAAGATTGACCCTTCCGGGCTTGTTTCAAAGCCAATGCCCAATGGCAAGGTAAATCTGTTGCGGGCTTCCTATTATTTGATGGGCGCTTTGCTCGGACGTTTCGGGGAAGCGACTATTGGTCTTCCTGGCGGATGCAATTTTGAGCCAAGGCCAATCGATCAGCATATTAAAGGTTTTGAAGCACTCGGTGCAACGGTAACAAATGATCACGGATCTATCAGAATCTCAGCCAAACAGCTTCGCGGCGCAAAAATCTATCTGGATGTAGTGAGCGTTGGCGCTACCATCAACATCATGCTGGCTGCCTCCAAGGCAAAAGGCTCCACAATTATTGAAAATGCGGCAAAAGAGCCTGAAATTATAGATGTAGCAACTCTACTTAATTCCATGGGGGCTAAAATAAAGGGAGCCGGGACCGAGACCATTCGGATTGAAGGCGTCGACAGTCTTCACGGTTGCCGTCATTCCATTATTCCCGATCGCATCCAAGCCGGAACTTACATGATTGCCGCTGCAGCTACCCGTGGTGATGTCCTTATTGATAATGTTATCCCTAAACATTTGGAAGCCATGACAGCCAAATTGCTGGAGATGGGCGTTCAGGTGTATGAACTGGATGAAGCGATTCGTATTGTGGGTGGCCCCTCCTATGAAGCAATTGATGTCAAAGCGCTAGTATACCCCGGATTTGCTACCGACCTTCAATCCCCTATGACCAGTCTGCTTACGCAAGCCACTGGTGTCAGCATTCTATCTGATTATGTGTACAGCAACCGATTCAAGCATGTGCCTGAACTAGTACGCATGGGAGCCAAAATCAGGGTAGAGGGCCGTTCTGCCATTATCGAAGGCGGACCGCTCAATGCGGCGAAGGTGCAGGCTGCTGATTTGCGAGCCGGCGCCGCGCTTACCGTTGCTGGTCTGACTGTATCGGAAGGCATTACGGAAATAACAGGCGTAGAGTATATCGACCGTGGTTATGATTTCCTCGTGGACAATTTGCGCAGGCTTGGCGCAGATGTTTGGCGGGAAAATGAATAGATTGATAGAAATCCGGCAATGCTGGAGGAAAATTAAATAAAGTGGTGAGAACATGACGGAACTGCAGATCGCAGATCTGGAAGAACTTAAGCTGACCGAGCTATACAAGCTTGCCAAGCAGTATCAAATTCCGTATTATGGCCAACTTAAGAAGAAAGAGCTTATATTCGCCATTTTACGTGCGCAGGCTGAGAAGAGCGGCTTGATGTTTATGCAGGGCGTACTTGAAATTTTACCGGAGGGATTCGGTTTTCTGCGCCCGATCAATTATCTTCCAAGTCCGGAAGACATTTATATTTCAGCCTCGCAAATCCGCAAATTTGATCTTCGCACAGGGGATCTTGTTTCCGGCAAATGCCGGGCGCCCAAAGAAAATGAGCGTTATTTCGGCTTGCTGCAGGTCAATGCGGTAAATGGGGAGAACCCTACACTTGCATCAGAAAGGCTTCATTTCCCTGCCTTAACCCCTCTTTTTCCACAGAAGAAACTGGTCCTAGAAACTTCTCCAACCAAACTATCGACGCGAATTATGGATTTGCTGGCACCTGTTGGATTGGGACAGCGCGGATTGATTGTTGCGCCTCCAAAAGCGGGTAAAACGCTCCTTCTTAAAGAAATTGCCAACAGCATCTCTACCAATCAACCTGATATTGAATTGTTTGTGTTGTTGATTGATGAGCGCCCGGAAGAGGTTACAGATATGCAGCGTTCCGTCAAAGGTGAGGTGGTTGCTTCGACCTTCGACGAGTTGCCGGAGCATCATATTAAAGTTGCGGAACTGGTGCTGGAGCGCGCGTTGCGTCTGGTAGAGCATAAGAAGGATGTTGTCATTTTGCTGGATAGTATTACCCGTCTGGCAAGAGCATACAACCTTGTCATCCCGCCATCAGGACGCACGTTGAGCGGTGGTATCGATCCTGCGGCTTTCCACCGTCCGAAGCGTTTCTTTGGTTCTGCTCGTAACGTGGAAGAAGGCGGAAGTCTTACCATTTTAGCGACTGCGCTTGTAGAGACCGGATCGCGTATGGACGATGTCATCTATGAGGAGTTTAAAGGGACGGGAAATATGGAGCTGCATTTGGATCGCAAACTGGCCGAGCGGAGAATTTTTCCGGCCCTGGATATCCGACGTTCCGGCACGCGCCGCGAGGAAATGCTCCTTACGAAGGAAGAGCTCGACAAGGTATGGGCAATTCGCAAGTCTATGAACGACTCGCTTGAATTTATTGACGGCTTTCTTAAGAAGCTGGCGGACAGCAAGACGAATACGGAGTTCCTGCTTGCATTGGACACATCCAATGTCGTGGAAAAAAGCTCTGCTTCCCGTCCGTCCACAGGAAGCAGCAGTACAACGGGCCGCCGCCCGGCACGTTCAAATCCGGTATCTTAAGGAAAAGAAGGTAGGACAACATGAATTTGGTTTATGCAGATGAACAGGGAAATGTGTTCGACCATCCGGAGTATCTGGCGCTCGGGCGCAGCGGTGAGATGATCGTTGAATTGCTGGAAGATGAGCTTGTCCCGCTTCCGGAGGGTGCTACGCTTGTTGGGCTGCCTTTTACACGGCCGGTCGGGCTTAACGCGGAGACTGGCCGGATGGAACTGCTTCCGGAGGAACTCCAGGCTGTAGGCGCACTGCTCCCTCAAGGCTTCACCCGTCTGGCGCTTCCGGGCTACGTGAAGTCGGACAAGACGCAGAAGCTTCCTCTATTTGGGTATTCAGCCGTTGTATGGAAGGATGGAAACTTTTTCGTGGCTGCTCACCAATCAGATGACCCGGAGCCATGGAACCCGTTGAATTGCGATCGCAAAGAGCTTGGGGTTCAGGTGGAGCATCTGCTTGCCAAATACCCGGAGAACAGGCTGATCAAGCATCTTTCCAACTGTGCGCTGGGTTACGAATGCTTGACGGCATCGAATACGTTCCTGAGTCGACTGGAAGGAGCTGTGCCTGTATCCTACTCCTGTAATGCAGGGTGCTTCGGTTGTATCTCCGAACAGCCTGACGACAGCGGCTTCCCTGCGCCTCAGACCCGCATGAACTTTAAACCGACTGTAGATGAAATTGTAGATATTATGCTGGAGCATCTAAAAGGTCCTGATTCCATTATTAGCTTTGGCCAGGGCTGCGAGGGCGAGCCTTCTACCCAGGCGAAAATTATTGTGGAAGCAATGCACCGTGTGCGCAGCCAGAATTCACAGGGTTATATCAATATAAATACAAATGCCGGGTTGACGGATCATATCCGGGCGATCGTAGACGCCGGGCTTGATCTGATGCGGGTAAGCACAATCAGTGCCATAGATGAGCATTACAATGCGTACTACAAGCCGCGGGCTTATACGTTGACGAATGTGGAGAAATCGCTGAAGTATGCATCCGATAAGGGAGTATACACCTCGATCAACTACCTTATCTTTCCGGGAGTAACGGATCGCGAGGAAGAGATTGAAGCGATGATCGGCTTCGCCAAGCGGACCGGTCTGCGATTGATCCAAATGCGCAATCTGAATATTGATCCAGAGAGTTATCTGGAATTAATCCCGAAAGCACAGGGTGAAATATACGGTATGAAGCAAATGCTGGAAATTTTTGAATCAGAGCTTCCTGATGTTGTCATTGGTTCTTATACCCACATTCCTCCGGTGAGGACTTAGGAGTTTCCGCCTGGAAAAATCATTGCAAGTGCTTGGCTTACGTGTTATAATCCCCTATGTTAGATTCAACTCTGGGTCCATCAGTCGGCTCAGGGCAGAAAGAGGTGAACGAGATGAAACAAGGTATTCATCCGACGTATCATGTTACTACCGTAACATGCGCATGCGGCAACAGCTTCGAGACAGGTTCGATCAAACCGAATCTGCGTGTCGAGATTTGCTCTGTTTGCCACCCGTTCTTCACAGGAAAGCAAAAATTCCTGGATGCTGGCGGACGCGTCGACCGTTTCAAAAAGAAATACGGCATTTAATGTTTATCTGCCTCAAATTAGCAGAATACAAGAGCCTTCCTCAGCCATCCTATTGGATGAAGGGAGGCTTTTTTATGTTAAAATCAGCCCGAGTGCCGGGCTTTTTGATTATTGCCCTGGTACTGTGTATTATGCTTCTAGGCGGCTGTACGAATTCGGGATCGACTCGAAACGGTGTGAAAACTTACGGGCATGATGGCTACATGGGGTTGTCCAACAGCAATCCGAATTTGCCGCTCGGCAATTCCAATTATTACAGCTACAGCAGTGACGTGAAATTTATGAAGGAGAAGTTGTCTGAGCTTCCCGGCATAGAGAAGTCGAGCTTTACGATTCATGACCCCGATATCGATGTGCGCATCAGGCCGCAAGCGCATCTGGATGAGTATGAGACAAACAGACTACGGGAACAGAGCTGGCGACTCCTTCAGGAAAACATGCCAAGATACCGAATTCATGTGTATTTGCAGCGCTAATCTAAATTTTATTTGTTGGAACTTGCTGGTGAAGGTTGCGGAAATGGACAAGATCCGCTATACTTATCTTTGCCGTGCTAGATGGGGAGGTAGCGGTGCCCTGTAACTCGCAATCCGCTGTAGCGAGGTTGAATTCCTGTTTGAGGTTATGCTGATGTGGGGTTTGGTGCTTGTGAACAGTGTTGACGGTCGGGTCCTCCGCAATGGACACCTGTGAATCCGGTCAGGTCCGGAAGGAAGCAGCCGTAAGCAGTAACGTTTATGTGCCGGGGGAGTGCCTGACCCGAGCTGGAATCAAGAATACCGCCTGGGTCTCATCAATCAAGGGCAGGTGCACGGTACAATTAAGTATCGCAAAGTATACACTTTTAATGACTTTGGTCTCTAGGCAGACCGGAGCTTTAAGAGTGTTTTTTTGTTATCAGGGGAGAAAAAAGCAGTGTTAATAGAAGGAATCGACCTTATTTAAATAGAATATAATGTAAGGTTTAAAAGGATTAAGCGAAACTTTAATTTTTTTCTTTGTCTGCTGCCATTTGATTGGCTGGCCGTACTCTCTAGGCAGCTGGCCCGCGTTGAATATATGTCTATAAGAAAAATACCTTAAAGGGGTGAGCCTGTTTGTATGACGATTCATTTGAACAAGCAATTCCAATTCAGGAAGTAGCGCTCATCAGACTGTGGAATACACAATTATTCCCGGTTGCCGTGATGTTTGACCATAATCGTGTCATAACCGCTGTCAACCACCAGTTTAAGGAGCAGACGGGGCTGTTGGAAAAAGAAGTGATCGGTCTGCCTTTTTCGGAACTTTTCCATTTGGTTGAAAGCGGCCCTAACGTCGTCATGGAGATGCCTGGCCGCCATGTGCAGATCCGAACAGCGAGCGGAGAGGTCACGGAATTCGATTGCCACATGATTATGTTAGAGACGGATTCAACAGAGCGCAAGTACCTGGCTCTCCTGTCAGGAGGAACGGTAAAGACCCGCACATTGCTGCAACAGTTCGCGATGACATTCCTCAAAGATGAAAACCTCGGTGTCATTCTAATGCAGCCTGATTTTCGGATCAGTGATATGAGCCCGCTGGCATGTCGAGTACTTGCGGTAAATCCTAGGGATGTAATTGGTTGTGCGATGGACAAGGTATTTCGGCAGGCCCCTGATGAGCACAGGAAGCTCAAGCAGATGGTCATTGAAGAAATCCCTGTACACAATCACCCGCTCCGACGAATGCGCGGCGATGAGCGTTGGGAACTGCTTATGGATGCCAATTTGCTTCGTGATGAAAGGGGACGTCTCCTTGGCGCTTATGTAATTTTCAAGGACGTCTCGAATTTGCGTTCATTGGAAGAGCAGGTACAGCGGAGTGACCGCTTGTCGATGATCGGCCAAATCGCTGCCGGAACGGCGCATGAAATTCGTAACCCGCTGACTGCAATCAAGGGCTTCTTGCAAATGTTCAAAAAAACGCTGCACGAAAAGGAGCTTCATAAAGAATATGGCTATACAGAAATTATGCTGACAGAGATCGACCGAATTAATGATCTTGTCAGCGAATTTCTATTGCTCAGCAAGCACAAGGATATTGTCTATGACCTGGTTGACCTCGGTGTTGTGCTGCGCGAGATCATGCCTATAGTACAAAGTGAAGCGCTGCTGCATGGGATGACTATCCAGTTCGATTCAGAGCGATTGTTTCCCAAAGTCGTAGCGGACAGGGAGATGCTGAAACAGGTATTTCTGAATATATGCAAAAATGGTCTTGAGGCGATGAGCAGTGGCGGTGTCCTGACAGTCTCCGGCCGTGTTGAACGGGAGAACGGGTTTGGCCGCTGGGTCCATATTGATATTCATGATTCGGGCCCTGGTATTCCCCCGGCTATTATGGAGAAGATGTTTGATCCTTTCGTCACGACCAAGGAGAGCGGAACGGGGCTTGGACTTTCAGTGTGCCAGCGGATCATCCATGATATGGGAGGCGTAATCCGAGCTGCCTCCAAAGAAGGGGGAACGACCTTCACGGTGAGCATTCCCTGTTCGTTCGATGAAAAGTACAATACGAAATATGCAGCCCAACGGGCCTAGATATCTTTGGACTGCTGCCTCTTGCAGTCATCATTTTCCTGTCTAAATTCTGTATGATGCATGTTGCTGTACGCGGGATGTGAAGATGTCCAAAAGCCGTTTTCGCATCAGATCAGGATAGTGTATAATAGACTCATCGGGCTTAAGAGCAGCAGAGGAAAGGAAAGATTCGCGTGTCCCATATCGCTTTGTATCGCGCCTGGCGTCCTCAGACATTCGGGGATACGGTAGGACAACAGCATATTATCCAGACGCTACAGAACGCCATTGGGGAACAGCGTATTTCCCATGCTTATTTGTTCAACGGACCACGGGGGACTGGCAAGACGACGACTGCGAAAGTTTTCGCCAAGGCGATCAACTGCCGCCAGGGGCCTGCGCTGGAGCCTTGCAATCAGTGCGAAGCGTGTACCGGCATAACTGCCGGCTCGATCATGGATGTTGTGGAAATTGATGCGGCCTCCAACCGGGGGATCGATGAAATTCGAGACATTCGTGACAAGGTGCGCTATGCGCCCTCTGATGTCCGTTACAAGGTGTATATTATTGATGAAGTGCATATGCTGACTTCAGAAGCTTTTAATGCGCTGCTGAAGACGCTGGAAGAACCGCCAGGGCATGTTGTTTTTATACTGGCTACAACTGAGCCTCATAAGTTGCCGGCCACGATTATCTCGCGCTGCCAGCGCTTTGATTTCAGACAGGTTACGCTTGAAGAGCAGACTGGAAGACTACGGCAAATCTGTGCTGAAGAGAAGATGGAGGCAAGCGAGGAAGCGCTGGCTTATATCGCCAGGCTGTCAGATGGCGGTATGAGGGATGCCATCAGTCTGCTTGAACAAGTAGCTGCGTTCTCCAGAGGCAAAATTACATTGGAGGATGCTCTGGAGGTTACCGGGGGAATTGCAGCGGAGCAGTTCGCCAAGCTTGCTGAAGCGATTCAGGAGCGGAACGTGGCCGCGATGCTGCCGCTTGTAGAAGGGTTGATGCAGGCGGGGAAAAGTCCGGACAAGTGCCTGGAGAACCTGGTGTACTATTTCCGGGATTTGCTTTTGATCAAGCTTGTCCCGGGTAGCTCCGTGGCGACGGAAAGAATTGTAGACCCCGAACGCTTCCGGGTGATGGCGGATGCTTACGAGCGTGACCGCTTGTTCCGTATGATTGATATTTTGCATCAATATCAGGTCGAATTGAAACATGCGGTGCAGCCCCAGACGCTGTTTGAGGTTGCGCTGCTCAAGATTTGCACAGCTCCGGCTGCCGCTGGTGAAGAGGCGCTGGCTGCTCGTCCTGCCGAGGTGTCAGCGCCCGCAGGGGAGCTAGCCCGTCTGGAACGGCAGGTCAAGCAACTTGAGCAGAAAATCGAGCAGCTTATGCGCAGCGGCTCCGGCAGCGGCCCGCCGGTTACTGGGATCAGTGCTTCGCCGTCTTCATCACAACCGACCGGCCGAAGCGCTGGATTCGGTTCTCGCGGCGGGACAGGTGTTGCCATTCGTTCGGGAGTGAAGCTGGGACCGTTCATAGCAGGCAAGGGGAGCGAGGAGTTTCAGCAGATCCGCATGCAGTGGAATGAAGTGCTGCAGCGAGTAAAAGAGGCTGGCATTTCCATTCATGCCTGGTTGATTAACGGAGAGCCGGTATCCTTTTCGCAGGATACGGTGTTAATCGCGTTCAAGAACGAAATTCACCGAGAGACGACAGAAAAACCGGCAAATCGCGAAGTTATCGAGCGGGTGTTGCAGAGCGTGCTCAAGCGGGAATTCAGGTTTTCGACTATAATGGTTAAGGAGTGGCTTGCTGCCACAGAAGACCGACCGGAGGAAAAGCCAGAGCCGCTAATGATGAATGACGGCACTGATGCGTCGTCCTCAAGGCCGGAATGGGTCGAAGAGGCGGTCAAGCTTTTCGGTGAAGAGCTTGTCGTCATTTCCGAAGATTAATCAACTAATTCCATGAGGTGAAGACGATGAATAATATGAATCAGATGATGAAGCAAGTCAAAAAAATGCAGGAGCAAATGTTGAAAGCTCAAGAAACGCTTGGTACTAAAACAGTAGACGGCTCCTCAGGGGGCGGCGTTGTCTCCTGTACAGTAAACGGCCACAAAAAACTGTTGAGCCTGACGATCAAGCCGGAGGCTGTTGATCCGGACGATGTTGAAATGCTGCAGGATCTCGTGCTGGCCGCTGTTAATGATGCGCTAGGCAAAGCGGAGGAAATGTCCAACGAGGATATGAACAAGTTCACCGGGGGCGTTAAAATCCCAGGATTGTTCTAGAAGGAGCTGCACTCATTGCATTATCCCGAACCGATAGCCAAATTGATCGATTCCTTTTCCCGGCTGCCGGGTATAGGTCCCAAGACAGCCGCCCGTCTAGCCTTTCACGTGCTGCGCATGAAGGAAGATGATGTGGTTGATTTCGCCAAGGCACTGGTCAGTGTGAAGCGGAATTTGCATTATTGCTCGGTCTGTTGCAACATTACCGATATCGACCCTTGCCGGATCTGCCAGGACAAGACGCGTGATCATTCCGTCATTTGCGTCGTCCAGGAATCCAAAGATCTCATTGCGATGGAGAGAACCAAGGAGTTTATGGGGCAGTATCATGTGCTCCAAGGGGCAATCTCGCCTATGGAAGGGATCGGTCCTGAGGAAATCCGGATCAGCGAGCTGCTGACAAGGCTTAGCGACGAACGGGTTCAGGAGTTGATTCTGGCTACGAATCCGAACATTGAGGGAGAGGCTACGGCGATGTATCTGTCGCGTCTGATCAAGCCGTTTGGCATTCGGGTCACTCGGATTGCGCACGGTTTGCCGGTGGGCGGCGACCTGGAGTATGCAGACGAAGTTACACTCTCCAAGGCTCTTGAAGGACGGCGTGAATTAAGATAATCACATAAAGCTGCTGGCACATGTTCCTGATTAAGGGGACGGTGACCGGCAGCTTTTTTACAATTTTTGTCCTTCAAAGGACGGCGATGCTGTTTATGTGAACCTAGCATATGCTTCAGGCTTCAGTTGCTGTCTTGATTCAGGTTTATATGAATCTTTCTCTAAGATCCCCCGCTTGTTCAATCCCACAAGTTCTAAGTCGCTGGAATGATCTATAGACTAGTAATAGGGAAAGGAATATATGGACAAGCGGGAGGAGAGGCAACTATGGCCTGGTGGATGGGACGAAAAGACGGAAACGGACCGGAAGGCAGCGAAAAGTTAAGACAAGTGTACGATGATATTCAGGAAGCGCATCGCGACTGGGTGAATGCGCAGCAGCATTTTGAGTATGCAATTGGCAAGGATCAGATTGATTATGCTATTTTCGCGATTGAGGCCGCGGAGAAGCGCTATGAGATGCTTCTTCGCCAAGCCAAGAGTCTCGGAGGGGGATTGCTGTCCAAGCATGAGGAGGAAGCCGGATGAAGACGATGTGGTTAAGTTTGCTTGTTGGCTCTTTGGCGCTACTGATTCTTATCTTTATTAAAAGCAAACTCTCATGGCTCACGGTCAAACGCTTCTTTTTGCATCTAGTTGCAGCAGCTCTACTATTGTACGTTCTCAATTTCTCAGGATGGATATCAGGATTTCATATTCCCTTAAACCCGATGACGATTGCTGTTGTGGTCATATTGGGCGTGCCGGGCATTTTGCTTGTTCTCGCATTGCAATGGCTGCTGCTATGAAAAGTAGCGGCCGATCGACAGGTCCGGGAAATCCAAATAAATCGTTGACACTAATGGAGCGCCTGTGATAGACTATTCCTTGCGCCTGAGAGAAGGCGAGAAGATGTTAAAAGAATTAAAAAAAAGCTTGCATCAGGATAGGCAAATGTGTTATATTAATCAAGTCGCCGCTGAGACATGGCGATAACGAAAACGAAGTCATTTGTTCTTTGAAAACTGAACAACGAGCGAAATGCCCTGTGACTTGAAAGAGTCGCAGAACAG
>NZ_JAELUP010000012.1 GCF_016424485.1 Paenibacillus roseus | reverse complement strand
AGGTTAGAAAAATTAATAAAGTTGACTTTTCTTTACTGATAAACAGTTTAATTGTATTTAAAAAACAAAACATAAAAAGAAAAGAAATAACAAAAAATAAGATATCCATGCCAAATCTCCTAACTAATATTATTGATAAAAAATATAGATTTAGTCTAGTGAGAGAAGTTGACCAACAACTTTTTCCAATTTAACACAATAAAAATAGGGATTTACAAGGTCATAAAGTAATTTTGACATAATGGTCCACCTTTTTGCAACCCTTTTTTCTTGTTGATATTAGAATCTCATATAGTTGAGTATCAGTTTATTGAAGAATTGATTCTCTCAAATTATGACTAATTTTATGTTGAAATTAGAATTTAAGAATGGTATTATATGTAATTTGAACAATTAAATTGGTTGTTCAACCAAAAAAAGAGGGGTATGATTGAAAAAAACAAGTTATCTTTTACTATCTTTAGTTCTTGTTCTGACACTGTTTCCTACTACAATTTTTGCTTATAATGATAAAGTTGAAGATTTATCAGAAGATGGGCTTAATACGTATTTGATTAACGCAGGATATCCTCAAGATGTAATCGATATTTTAGAATTCGAACAAAAAATAAGTTTTTATACGCAACAGGCAGTGTATACATCTCATAAAACCACTGAAGGTCATTTGAGCGAAAAAAGTGAGAGTATTACCAATCTAGATGTTTCTGCTAGAGCAATTAACAATTTTACTCAGACACTAGTAATGAGCCAGGTACGAACGAATACTAGTGGGTTAGCCCAGGCATTAGTAACATATAACTGGGAGTGGGACTATATTCCTCTATTCACAATGACTGATAAATGGGGAATTGCCTGGACAGATGACTGGGATCCATTACCTACAACAGCGAGATATTCTTATAGAGCAATTGCAGAAAGTTCACCGGGGGTAGTATCAGCATCGTCATCAACAGGAAACATAAGCGGTTACGATGCTTTCTTGCCTGGATCAGGAATTGGCTTTGCAGTTAACTTAATTGCTGGATTCACCCAAAATGGCATTTTTTATTCAACAACTAAACACAAGGGTTGGAGTGAAATAAGAATTCAGAAAGCCCATAATGGAAGCGGAACATTAGATTCCAGTTCGGGCGTAGCCAACTATTTTCATAAACAGGGATAACCCTTAATTAAAATCTTGCCATAGCTGTTTCTAAATTAATCGAAAAAGAGTAAATTTCGAGAAAATCAAACTCGGAATTTACTCTTTTTCTAATTTAAATTTTAATCTATTAACTTTACTTACACCATTGACTGAAATATCCTTGAACATTGCGTTGCTGTAGATAGTCTCCAGCGTACGCTTCGGATCAGGTCCGCCAAATACATTTTTCAGATGGAACAATTCAAGTACATCAGCCTGGAATGTATCCGTATATCAGCTATACGTTATGATCACATTACTCCCATTCTGCAATTTTGAAGTGAAACGAAGCGTCATTTTCAGTCGAAAATCGTCTATTGACATAATTTTTCTCAAAACGGCCAAATTCGTTAATGATTGGCACATCAAACTTCAGATCTCGTGGCAAAACATAGGAACCCCGATACAGCCCGTCTTCAGCTTTCGGGATTTCGAACCCCGCATAGATGCGATCATCCTTCGGGGTATCCAGCGGCACTTCAATCGTGATGTCAATTTGTACAGTTTCCTTGATCTCCGGGACAACTTCAAGCGCAACCGTAGACTGGAGTCCGGCGTAACGCACCGTCACCTCAGTCGTTCCAATCTGGTATGCAGTAACGCTGCCGTCCGCTGCAACTGTAGCCATATCAGGATTTGCAACATCATACTCCGCTTCTAGCAAACTCATGACAAAGCCGCTGTCATAACTAACGTTCGGATAGAGGCGAACCTTCAATCCCCACAAACCGATTATTGTTCTCCCATAAAGGCGGATGGATTGCGGAGTGCCTGTTTTCCCGAACATATAAAGCAATGGAGCCTGAATACGATCCGCCCACGCCTGTTGGGTATGCGCCGCCTCCGGGTCGAGAAAAAACGCCAAATCATGCCCCGCTTTAAATCCGTTTCCAATCATTTCGTCAGCTACGCTTCTCGCTTGGGAAACAGTAAGGAGTCCTTCGGCTCCTCCCATATCAAGCCATACCCGAATCGGGGGCTTGGTGTTGAACGACTCATAAATCTGAATTTCCGTGCGTTGTGCCCCATCCCATACGGTATAAAAGAAAAAAGGCGACATGATTCCGATCTTCCCGAATACATCGGGACGTCTAAAGCCAATATGATATGAGAGCAGTCCGCCAGCAGAAGAACCGATCATCCCGGTATGCTGCCTATCCGGCAACGTCCGATACGTCCGGTCGATATGCGTTTTCACTTCATCAATTAAAAACTGTTCAAACAACGCTCCGCTCCATTCCGATGGGAAGGCTTCCCTTGCAGAAGGCACATCATGGAAGTATTCTGACAGTCTCTGCACATGGGATAACGAGGACACAGCGACTACGATAATTTCTTCAAGATTACCTTCCCCAATAAGCCGATTGAGCGTCTTATGAACATTCCAGGAATCGCCAAATCGGTCTTCAGCAAACATATACTGGCCATCATGCATGTATAATACAGGAAAAGCCACGCCCGGATTCGCATCGTAACCGGGAGGCAAATAAACGAAAATATCCCTTTCGGTATGCAGAATTCGGGAAGAAAAACCCGGAATCGTTTCTATTCTTGATGTCAAACGGACGCCCTCCCCAATGATCCCCGAATCGAATGATGATTTTATACAACCTAAGGCTGCAACTATATTATAACTCACAATCCGCTTCATTGTGTGCTAGAGTCATAGAACGAATGAGTGATTCGGAAATTAATCAAACACCGTTCTATGGCATTGGGACGACAAATGACAAAAAGCGTGGGTCCGGGAAATTCTCTTCCCGAAACTCACGCTTTTTATTTCAGTGCTGCCCGCTTAGGACAGAAGTAGCTGCCTGGGCTTGATATCAGAATTGCCTTAAAGCGGAATCAGCCTGAAACCGTCTGCTGCTCTGGCTTCGCCGATGCGTAGCGGTTACCCGGTATTTGAAGTCCCAGATGGCCGCGAAGGGTATCGGCCTCGTATTCCTCGCGGAACAGCCCGCGCTGCTGCAAAATCGGGACGACTTGATTAACAAAGTCCTCCAGTCCGGTCGGAGAGGTAGAGCCAATCATAAAGCCGTCTGCGCAGCCCCCTTCAAAATAAGCCTGCAGTTTGTCGGCAATCGTCTCCGGCGATCCGATGAAGGTCGGCTTCGGTGTAGCGAATCTCAGCGCCGTCTGCCTCAATGTCAGGCCTTCGCGCTTAGCCCATTCCTTGACCCGTTCAGTAGCGCTTTGAAAACCATTGCGGCCAACATCGCCCACATCCGGAAATGGAGCATCAAGCGGATACTGGCTGAAATCATGCTCAAAGTATTGTTCAAGAAAATAGAGCGCCTTCTTGATCGAGACCAGATTGGTCATTTCCTCGTAGTTTCTTTCCGCTTCTTCATCAGTGCGGCCAATGATCGGTCCGATTCCGATTAAAATAGAAATTTCATCCGGATTGCGGCCAATCTCCTTTGCCCGACTCTTAATATCGCTGTAATACTTTTTGGCATCCTCAAAGTTTTGACTGCCGGCGAAGATGGCGTCAGCCCACTTGGCTGCAAGCTGTCTGCCCGCTTCTGAGGCTCCCGCCTGGAAGATAACTGGCTGCCCCTGCTCGGATCTTGTAATATTAAGCGGACCTTTGACCGAGAAATAATTGCCTTGGTGATTGAGTTCGTGCAGCTTGGCCGGATCGAAGAAAATATCATTCTCCTTGTCGGAGACGAGCGCGTCATCCTCCCACGAATCCCAAAGACCTGTGGTCACCTGCAAATACTCTTCTGCGACTTGATATCGCTCGGCATGTTCCAGACCCTTCTGTCCAGCTTTGCCGTAATTGAGCACTGCAGCTTCTTGCGCAGAGGTGACGACATTCCAGCCAGCGCGGCCCTTGCTGATTTTATCCAGGGAGGCGAACTGGCGGGCAACAGTGTATGGGTCGCTATATGAAGTAGACAGGGTTGCCACAAGGCCAATCCGTGACGTGATCGAGGCAAGCGCGCTCATAATGGTCAGCGGTTCAAACCGATTCAGGAAGCTAGGGGATGTTTTTTCATTTATGAACAGCACGTCAGCGATAAAAGCGAAATCGAATTTTCCTTCCTCCGCCTTCTTTGTCCATGCTTTATAGAGCTCGAAATTATCGCCGGAATCGGCTATCGCGTCTGGGTGTCTCCACCATGATGTATTGCCGCCAACTCCGTGCAAAATAGCGCCGAGTTTGATCTGTCTTTGTGTTCCCATCGCTTTCTCTCCTTATTGTGAACATATTTGTAACCGACTATTTGTATACCAGCACATAAGGCCGATTGCCCAACTTGTATCATTATAATTAATACTTTTTCTGTCGGAATTATTGCATTTATTCTATCATTGCCTTTTATTTTTCGTCAATCGATCTGAAACTTAATATTTTCTATTCCTTTATAGAAAGGTTTTATAGAACAAATCTATTGGCAAGTGTAAACCGCTTCCCATCTTTTCATAGACAAAAGCTCCAACGCACGTAGAAATCTTAAAGTTCTGGTGACTTTAACGGGTAGATGTCAATTGAGTGTGTTGTAATAATCCCGCACAACTGCCAAAGTCGCTTCTATATCCAGCAGGCGGCTTTCCTCTTCCGCCCTGAACTTCAATTCTACCTTGCCTTCACTGGCAAGCTTTCCAATGACAATTCGCACAGGTATACCAAACAGATCAGCGTCCTTGAATTTGATACCCGGGCGTTCTTCACGGTTGTCCAGCAGCACCTCAAGCCCTGAATCTCGAAGCAAACTATACAGACTGGAAGCGACATCAGCCTGAGCCTCATCTTTGCTCGTGATCGTCAGCAGATGCACCTGGAATGGCGCAACAGTCCGCGGCCAGCGGATGCCTTCAGCATCATGATGCTGCTCGGCAATTGCCGCCATCAGCCGCGAAATGCCTATTCCGTAGCAACCCATGATTATATCTTGCAGCTTGCCTTCCCGGTTGACGAATTGCGCGCCCATCTTCCCGCTATACTTGGTCCCCAGTTCGAAGACATGCCCTACCTCAATGCCCCTCTGGAAATGCAGTATCCCTTCCGAACAGCGCGAACAACGTTCTCCTTCGAGCACATTGACGATATCTCCCGTCAGTTCCACCTTGAAGTCCCGCCCCGGCTTGACGTAACGAAGATGAATGTCCTGCTCTCCTCCACCCGTAACCGCATCGTTCATACCAGTTGCATGGCGGTCTGCAATGAGCGGGAGCCGAAGACCGACGGGGCCAATAAACCCGCGCGGCCCCCCTGTCAGCTGCCGAATTGCATCCTCATCTGCCAATTCAACTTTAGCTGCCCTACAGAGCCGGGCAAGCTTGATTTCGTTCACCTCATGACCGCCCTGTACTAGCACCGCGACCGGCTTGCCGTCCGTGAAATATATCAAGGTCTTGATGATACGATCCGGTTTTAGTCCAAGCCCGCTGCACAGTTCATCGATAGTTCCCATACCAGGCGTACAGAAACTCTCAACAAGGGGCGATTCTCTAAGAACACCCTTGGGGACCTCAGCGTTCATGTCGGGTGCAGCAGACTCAGCTTTCTCCAGATTAGCAGCATAGCCGCAACTACTGCACACCGCAATTGTGTCCTCGCCAACTTCCGACAGCGCCATAAACTCGTGCGTCTCGCCTTCTCCGCCAATCGAGCCTGCATCAGCCTCTACCGCGCGAAAATCCAGACCGCATCGTATCATAATTCGTTCATAGGCCTGAAACATCGTCTGATAAATAAGGCGAAGGTCCTCCCGGCTTTCGCTGAATGAATAAGCATCCTTCATCATGAATTCACGGCCCCTCAGCAGGCCGAAGCGAGGACGGCGCTCGTCGCGGAACTTGCTCTGAATCTGATACAGAGTAAGCGGAAGCTGCCGGTAGGTCTTGATCTCGCTGCGAACCAGCGCTGTAATGATCTCCTCATGGGTCGGACCAAGCGCGAATTCCCGACCGTGGCGATCATGGATGCGCATCAGTTCCGGACCATATTCGTGGTAACGGCCTGATTCCTCCCACTGCTCGGATGGCTGCAGAACAGGCAGCAGCAGTTCCTGTGCGCCCGCGGCATGCAGTTCCTCTCGAATAATGGCGTTGATTTTATGAAGCACCTTCACGCCCAAAGGCAAAAACGTATATATCCCCGCTGCCACTTGGCGAATATATCCGGCGCGCAGCAGCAACTGATGGCTGGCAGCCTCCGTATCTGAAGGAGCCTCCCGTAATGTAGGCATTAATAATTGGCTTTGCAGCATTATGCAATCATCCTCTCTTTTCATAAGTACAAAAAGACGCATTCGTCAGGGACGAATGCGTCGTGGTACCACCCTAAATTTGAGCACAGATCAAGGCTGCACTCCTTCAAGCTTCTAACAGGCTCAGCCCGGAAACGGCTACTTGGCTTAAAGCTGTTCGCTATTTCTGCTCACAAGGCGGGTGGGATCAGCCTGAACCGAAAAGCCTCGCAGCCTTGGGCCTTCTCTCTGGGACGGCAGTGCCTGATTTCATTCCTTGGTCTTCACATTTAACGTATGAATTCTGGCTCAAAACCGAAATCGGCGCTTGATTTCCAGCAAGGGGAACGCCGCTAGGTGTACAACTAACTCCCCAATCATTGCTGCTTGGCGTTCAGTTGATTATCAATCCTGATGCGCCCGGACCAGCCGCTTCTTCAAATCCCATGCTTCGTCGCTCAAATGGACACGGTAGACCTCCGGATTAAGCTTGCGCAAATATTCCGGCCAGAACAACTTCTTCTGCTGCTCATGGTACCTGCGAATTTGCTCCAGCGACGGCAGTGCGTATACCAGCTCACCTTGTTTAAAGATCGGCTCCAGCAACGGTACCGCCTCATAATTGTCAATTTGCTTTTGCCGGTAAGAGTGAAGCGGGTCAATCAGCCTGATCGGCTTGCCTGTGGCAGGCGGCTCCTCTCCAGTGAGCGTAATATAATCGGCCTCAGCTTTGCCGGTTTCCGTATTAATGAGCCGATAGACATCTTTTGCGCCAGGATTGGAAATCTTCTCGGGATTGCCCGAAATCTTGATGACAGGCTCGTACGCGCCATCCTTCTCCCTGGCAACCAGCTTGTACACGCCCCCGAGAGCCGGCTGATCGGCAGCCGTAATCAATTGAGTGCCTACGCCCCAGACATCGATACGCGCTCCCTCCGCCTTCAGGTTAAGCATAATATTCTCGTCCAGATCATTAGAGGCCACAATTTTTACTTCCGGGAACCCGGCGTCGTCCAACATTTGTCTAGATTGCTTGGATAAGTAGGCCAAGTCGCCGCTGTCCAGACGGATCGCGCTCAATTCCTTCGATTGCTCCCGCAGCATGCGGGCGATTTTGATTGCCGCAGGAACACCGCTTTTCAGAGTATCATAAGTATCGACCAGCAGCGTCACCCCGTCAGGCAGCGCCTCCGCGTAGCGGCGGAATGCTTCCTCTTCGGTATCATGGCTTTGCACCCAGGCATGAGCGTGCGTGCCCTTGGCCGGAATGCCAAACAACATGCCCGCCCGCATATTCGAGGTCGCATGGAAGCCGGAAATGTAAGCAGCCCGTGCGCCCCATACGGCGGCATCCGCCTCCTGCGCCCTTCTCGTACCGAACTCCAGCAGCGTATCATGAGGCGCAACCTGCTTGATGCGCGAAGCCTTGGTCGCAATCAGCGTCTGGTAGTTCATGAAGTTGAGCATGGCCGTCTCCAGCAGATGGGCCTCGAATAATCGGGCCTCTACTCGGATCAGCGGCTCTCCGGGGAAGACCAGCGTTCCTTCCTTTACAGAATCCAGCTGGCCAGTAAACTGAAAGCTGCGCAGTTCCTTCAGGAATGCCTCCGCATAATTTTCCTCCTGCGACTGCAAATACGCAATTTCTGCTTCGTCAAACTTCAGATTTTGAATATAGTGAACGATTCGTTCCAAACCCGCAAATACAGCATAACCGTTGCCGAACGGCAGCTTGCGAAAAAAAATCTCGAAGACCGCTTTGTTGTTATGCGTGCCTTGAATCCAGTGGGCATACATCATATTAAGCTGATACTTATCGGTATGCAGCGTCAAATTCTCGTAATTCATGTTGGGTTCCTCCGCGCCTCTCCTGGCAGTTCATGATGCCTATGAATCCAAATTCCATATCCGCGTCTGAGGCGGACAGCTTTATTAGGTTTACCCGATATGCTTGCCCGTTACCCGCGGATTGCCCGCTACCTGCGCACCAAGAGTATGCTCAAAATGCCCTAGCGCCCATTCGTGGCCCGCCTGGTTAAAGCTTGCTGTCGCGTCAGCGTAAACAGTCACCGCAAATCCTTTGTTGTAGGCGTCCACAGCAGTATGGAGTACGCAAATATCTGTGCATACGCCGACCAAATGAAGCTCGGAAATGCCTCTTGCCCGCAGCTCCAGCTCGAGTGTCGTCCCGCAAAACGCACTGTATCTCGTTTTATCCATCCACACAATGCGTTCCTTTAAATCCTCATAGACATCACTCAGCTTGCCGTACAGATTGCGTCCCTCTGTCCCCCGGATATTATGCGGCGGGAACAGCTTATGCTCGGGATGATAAACATCGCCCTCATCATGGAGATCAACGGCCATGACGACAAAGTCGCCAGCCTCGGCAAATTGTCTGGTCAGTTCCGATATCCGTTCTTCAATCGCAATTGCAGGATCACCGCATGGGAGCTTGCCCGTTATAAAATCAACCGTGTAATCAATGACAATCAACGCTTTCATAGTCTTCATCCTCCTGATGTACGCTCATCTTTACTATTGAATGTATCGAATGGATGTCTCGAAAATCTTATGGTTTGAACCACAAATTCACAATGTTTACAAGATGAAAAATGTAACCCTTCGGCATTAGCTATATAAGGACAATTGGGGCTTATAGCCTGTAAATCTGTAAAGCTGGGCAGCCCGCTGGGAATATCGGTTGGACATCTTGCGCTCTCCATTGGCGCCCAGAACCTCTTCAATAATGCCCTTGCGGCTTTGGGTCGATGTAATTTTTCGCAAAAAGTTCTGGTCCGCAAATTCCGGCACAACCGTCTGAATGACCTGATACAGCTCACTAACTGTAAATTCTTCCGGCAAAAATGCCTTGGCAATCGTCGTTGTCAGCATCTTCTGGCGAATATGTGCGAGCGCATCCTCCAGCACCTGATTATGATCAAAGGCCAATTCCATATTTTGCGCCGCGCTGACCGGGAACAGCCTGACATCGGCAGCATCATCGGCTGCCCGTCTATCTTTAAGCTTCGCTTCATTGACCAGCGCAACGAAGGAATGGGAGATCATCCAGCCTCGCGGATCACGGCCCGGCGCGCTGTATACATTGCAATATTCCATATGAACATCGCGCACGCCCGTCTCTTCCTCCAGTTCCCGCCTTGCGCAATCCTCCATCGATTCGAATTCATCACAGAAACCGCCCGGAAGCGCCCACTTGCCCTCGAACGGCCAGCGCTTGCGCTGGATGAGCATAACCTGAAGCTCTCTCATCGGCAGCGATTTCTTCGTGCCTGCCCGCTCTTCGGATGCAATAGTGAAAATAATAATATCTGCCGGTACCCCGTCCGGCGTACGGTATTTGCTTGCTGAATAATTAGATTCATTTTCGATCTGCTTGTTCAATCTATCACCTGCTTTATTGTTGACCAAACAACTTTATTTCAAATAATCAATTAGATATTATCATTTTGACAATATTAAATGTTTTTGTCAACCGCCTCGTCTTTTGGCTTGGATCATCAATATCGCTAATGGACTTAGGGCCTAATCTAGCCGAATTACATACTTGTCCAGGTTGCCCGCGTATAGCCGAGCTTCATACCCGAGCGCTCCATATTTCGGGCGCTGGCGGACACATAGGCTGCCTGGCCGACCGCCATTGTGCATCCAGATTGCCTTGCTTTGTCTAACCGCTTCCTGATTAGCGCCTGATGTATGCCACGGCCCCGGTACTTCGGCAGCACAGCCGCAAATGTAAGGCTTGCAATGCCGTTGCCCACATGCATTACGGCTGCCCCCGCTGGTGTCTTCCCGTCTGTATAGGCAATATAAAAGCTCCAGCCTTCGCGCGCCAGAAGCATCTCGTTATTGTCTGCAATATGAACCTCCCCGGATACCGGCAATCCCGTGCCTAGACAGTGAATGCTCGCATATTGCTCCAATCCTGTCTCCGGACTTAGCTCTTTGATCCACAAATTAACAGACGCTGCGTCATTCTTTTGTACATTTTGTTCCCCTTGCAATGTTCCATGGCTTGCATATGAGGTATCGGGCAACAGGTTGATATACAGAGAAGCATGGAAGCCGGATTGATAATAGCCTCTGGAAGCAAGCCCTTTGAGCAAGGCCCCTTCGGCATTGGACGGAGTAATCTCGAATTGTGGCTTTCGTTCACGCGCAGCATAAAACCCGATGATCTCATCAAGCCATCCAACGTCATCCCTGCCCATTCCTTTGACGGTATTAAACTGCGGCCACGGCATTTCCCTGGCAAAAAAAGCAGTCGCTCTGCCGAATTGGGCTAGCTCTATCCCCATCGGATTGCCGGGGCGCTCCTCTATCGCCCGCATCCGATCTATCATATATTGAACCTCCGACTGCTCGATCAGTTCTGCAAGCTCGTATGTAAGAAGACTCATGACCATTCTTCCCTTCTTCAAGTAAATTTTAAGCCTCAGCCCTAAAATCGGTGCTTTAGGGGGATAAGAGCGCAGCGAAGGGGCCGAGGAATTCTGGAGAAACGAACGTGGTCGCCTTTTAAAGCCCGATTCCCCCTGCAAACCTCTATCCTATAAAGGAATCGGGCTTTAACAGCGACCGGAAGAATCCTCTGCCACGCAGCGTCCCCTCCACCTGGGGCTCAACCACTAATTTTGGTTTTGAGCCTTAAATTTATCAAAATGATATATATTTACTCCCGCTGCCGGATAAGGTAGAATCATTCATAGCTTATCGGTAATTGACCGCATCAATCAGGCGGGATGGACCGTCTTGTTATTTTCTAGCACAAGAGAGGGGAAATGTCTGATGGTTCGTTTCGGAGTAATTGGAACTAACTGGATCACCGAATCTTTTATTCAAGCTGCCAGTCTTCTTGAATCTTTCCGGCTCACAGCCGTTTATTCACGAACAGAGGAACGCGGAGCCGAATTTGCCGCCCGTTATGGAGCAACCCATGTTTTTACCGATTTGGAGGCTATGGCTGCAAGCAATGAGCTGGATGCAGTCTATATTGCCAGCCCGAACTGCTACCACGCACAACAGGCCATCGTCTTGCTCCGGCACGGAAAGCATGTGCTGTGCGAGAAGCCGATAGCCTCAAATGAACGGGAGGTGCAGGCGATGATGGATGCGGCTGCCGAAAGCGGCGCCGTGCTCATGGAAGCGATGAAGTCCACCCTGCTGCCCAATTTCAGAGCCATTCAGGACAATCTTCACAAGATCGGTCCAATTCGCCGGTATACGGCGAGCTATTGCCAGTATTCTTCCCGCTACGATGCGTACAAGAATGGTACCGTACTTAACGCCTTCAATCCGGTGTATTCCAACGGCTCCATGATGGACCTGGGCATCTACTGCCTGTATCCGATGATCGTGCTGTTCGGTGAACCGCAGTCCATTCAGGCGTCCGCCTACATGCTGGAGTCCGGCGTCGATGGCGAAGGAAGCGTCATTGCAACTTACGCCGATATGCAAGCCGTTATCATGCATTCCAAAATTTCCGCATCCAGCCTGCCTTCCGAAATCCAGGGCGAGCTTGGAAGCATCATCGTGGACAAAATTAGCGAAATTGGACATGTCGAAATCAGGTACCGTGACGGAACGATCGAGAAGATTTCGGTTCCCCAGCAGGACCAAGCCATGATATATGAAGCAAAGGAATTTATTGAGCTTGTGGAAAACGGCGAGAAGCAGTCCCGTAACAATAGCCATCGCCATTCACGCCTTACGATGAAATGGATCGATGAAATTCGCCGCCAGATCGGGCTGGTCTATCCTGCAGATGCCCGTTAGCGCCTCAGGCGAGATCATGTATGCCGCAAGCGCAAGGAATCATGCGTACTCGCTTTACATAATCCCGGCGTCAAAATGGACCAGCTTCCGCGTCCAGTAATCAATTTGGTAGGCCCGCTTGATCGGCTTCCGGGTTCTTTTGCTATCGGAGGCGTTGAACAACGCGGGGGCGGCTGCAGGGTAATCCTGCAGCTTGCCGCTTTCTACAGCCATCTTCAACTTCTGCTTGGCATGGTACAGCACCATCTTCACCGTCGATACCGTACAGGAATGCGCCTCTGCAATCTCCCTGTACGTATATCGATATACCTCGTACAGAATCAGCATCCGAATTTCCCGGTCGGACAAATATTCCGTTATCCATTCCAATGTCGTGCGGATCGACACATAATCGACCGACTGGACGACAAAGGTCATATTCTCAATCGGCACTGTTGCTGTCAGTCCCTTATTTTTACGGTGTTGATCGATCCAGATGTTCCTGGCCACCGTAATAACCCAGCTCTTGGAAGGAGCCACTTTGCCCGTCTTCTTAAAATTTCCCAGCAGTCGCAGCAGCGTCTCCTGATATAAATCCTCAGAATCCCACCGGGAAGCTGTCAAATAGGAACAATAGTTGTGCAAATCATTCAAATACGGCGCTACTGCCACTTCAAATTGATCCATTTTCGCTTTCAAGCCGTCCCCTCCTTTATAAAACGTCCCGGCTGATCTAGCCGGTCCTGAGTCGGGTTCAAATTTGATTTCAGGACAGGATACAGTTAAGCGTCGCACCCTGCCCTGCTTTAATTAACTGATAATTTCCACCTGTTCAGCATCCTTCAATTGGTGCTGTCCGCCTACGACAAGCTGCTCATTTTGAGAGAGTCCGGATAGCACTTCCTGATACACCCCGTTCAATCTGCCCAATTGCACCTTGCGCTTCTCAGACTGTGTGCCTTTGACAACGTAGACGAAAGTTTCGTCCCCTTCACGGATGATGCTGAGCGATGGCACGGCAATAACATTTTCCTCATCCTCTGACGTCAACTCCACATGCACACGTCCTCCCGGCTTGATAATCCCGTTCGGATTGTCCGCTTCAAGCTCCATTGCGAACATTCGGGTCTTCGGATTTGCGAACACATCCAGCGAATTGACATGTGCCTTCAACTTGGTGGCCTTGTTTTCCGGGCTATAGAATACAAGCTCCTGCTTGCCGCGTACGAGCGATGCCGCCAGCTCATTCAGCTTGACCTCGATCACAATGCGGTCTGTGCGCTGCACGACGCCAACGACAGTACCGCCTTGAAGGTATGTTCCTTCACGAAGCGACATATTCGTCACTACTCCGTCGGACGGCGCCTTGATCACATAATCGCTTAGCGAGAGTTGCAAATCTTTCAGACCGGCTTCGGCAGAAGCTACCTGAGCTTCAAGAGAAGTCAGATTATTGGTTGTGTCCATCACGGAAAGCTGCTGCTTGAGCAGCTTGACAGTATCCGCCGCTTTTTCAGCCGCCTCATCATCCTGGGACATCCGAATTTCCTTGTATACACGCTCTGCTTCCTT
Source organism: Paenibacillus roseus (assembly GCF_016424485.1). GTDB lineage: Bacteria > Bacillota > Bacilli > Paenibacillales > Paenibacillaceae > Paenibacillus_D > Paenibacillus_D roseus. The sequence goes on along the minus strand of NZ_JAELUP010000012.1, from coordinate 79,848 downwards.
GATTTTATTCAGCAGCTCGTTTCGTTGAACCTGATTCGTCTTTTGGCTAGCCGCAAGCGCTTCTTCGGAAAGTCTTAATTGGACTTTGGCATTTTCAAGCTTCGTATCGGCTCGCTCGGAGCTAATGCGCGCAATAATCTCATCTTTTTTCACCTGTTCGCCATTTTGCTTAATCCGCTCGATCACTTCGCCACCTGTTTTGGCGATCATATCGAACTTCACGGCAGCCGTTACTTCTCCGATCTGTTCACGCGGGCTTCCCATGCTATGTCTGCCTACCTGCTCAATTTTGATTTGTTTAGGTCCATTTTGCACGGCAGCCTCTTCCTGAGCCTCTCCCGCCTGGACATTGGTGCAGCCCGCTGCAATAAGCGCAGCCGCTATCAGTAAACCTGCAATTTTGAATGGTTGAAACAAAGGTCTTGCTTTTCGGTTCATGTTCGGTTGTTCCCCCTTTTTATACGTCCACCTTGGCTTTATCAACAGACTTGCGATCCCGGCTGCTCCAGTTCGAGAGCTTCGTCTTCCATAACTCCAGCGTCTCATAGATGACCGGTACAACGACGAGGGTCAGCAAGGTCGAAGAAGTCAAGCCGCCAATAACGACGATCGCGAGCCCCTTGGATACTAGCGACGCACCCCCGCTCTCCGAGTGAAACAGGCCGATAGCCAGCGGAAGCATGGCGGCAATTGTCGCCCCGGCTGTCATAATGATCGGACGAAGCCTCACCATGCCGGCTTCCACGATGGCGTTGCGAACCGTCATGCCTTCATGCAGCAATTGCTGGGCCCGGTCCAGCAAGACAATGGCATTCGTGATCACGATACCGATCAGCATCATAAAACCGATCAGCGTCGTGACGTTAAGCGTCTCACTTGTGATCAATAGCCCGATGAGTCCCCCGATAACCGCGAGCGGCAGAGAGAATAGAATCGCAAACGGCGTACTGGCGTTGCCAAATGCCAGCACCATGATCAGGTATACGATTCCGATGGCAATACCCATAGCGACAAACATTTCAGTGAAGCTTTTCATAATATCATCGGTAACGCCGCTTACTTGCGTGTTCACGCCTTCTGGCAGTTGCAGCTTGGCAAGCTCTGCACCGACCTGGACGCTGACGGCTGCTTTGTTGTCTGCTTTAATGTTCGCCGTAATTTTAATATGCTGCTTCAAGTTCTCACGATTCAAGGCTACCCGCGCCTGTACTTCCTTGATATCGGCCACCTCATTCAGATAGACGGTCTGGCCTGTCGGTGATTGAATCGGAATTTTGCCTAGCTGTTCCAGCGAGTTTTTATGATGTTCGGCCAATTGCAGCGTGGTTCTGTACAGCACATTGTCAAAACGCAGGTCCCCAAGATTTTCCTTCCAAATCCATGCGCGCACAGCGCTTTGAATTTGCGCGGCGCTCAGACCGAACTGCTGCGCCTTGGTATGGCTGACTGCGATATTGACCTCTTTTTTGGCATCTCCCATCGTGGAGTTCACACCCGTAAGTTCAGGGAAATCTTTAAGCTTATCCATGACCAATTGCGCCCCGCGTTCAAGCAGTTCCTGATCGTCCCCTTGCAACGCGTAGGAGAAGTCTGTCGTGCCAAAGCCGTCGCCTCCGCCCAAGGAGTCTTCTTTAAGTTCCGAGCCTTTCGGAAGCATAAGATTAATTTTTTTTACGTATTCCTTGCGTACTTCCTCACCAGTGGCATTCCCATTAACTTCGGCTATAATCTGGGCAAAATACGGAACCCGATTATTAGTGCCGTCATAGCCTACAAGCGATTGATAGAAGGTAAACAGTTCATCGCCGTTTGGATCCTTGGCCTCCTGCAGCAGCTTCTCTATCTGCTGAACTTGCAAATCCGTGCTTTCAAGCGAGGTTTCGTACGGAAGCTTAATATTGAAGCTCACCTGCTTGGAGCCTTCTCCTTCCGGCATGAAAGTAAGCGGCAGGAACGGCACAGTGCCGATAATGCTGACCAGGAAGAATACAATCGAGAACACAATCGTTTTGACCCGATGAGTCAAGCTCCACAGCAATATTTTCTTATAGATGCTGTTGAGTTTGCCGTCGGTATGCTCTGTATGTCCGCCCTTACCCACATTCTTCAATACAAGCAGCTTGCTCAGCATCGGAATAACCGTCAAAGCGACCAGCAGTGATGCCAGCAGCGCACAGGATACGGTAATTGCAAACGGCCGGAATAATTGCCCAATGACACCCGATACCAGGCCGATCGGCAGGAATACCGCTGCGGTTACGAGTGTGGAAGACGTAATAGCCATGGCAACCTGCTTCGTCGCCATCAGGACTACGGATTCGTTCCGCTCCTGCGCTTTCTCCAGATTGCTGTATACATTCTCGATAACAACGATGCTATCGTCTACAATCCGTCCGACCGCAATGAACATACCTCCTAGCGTCATAATGTTCAGCGTAATATTAAAGGCATGCATCAAAATAAGCGTCAGCAGGATCGATAGGGGGATCGATACAAGAACAATCAAGGTCATCCGCACATTGCGCAGGAAGAACAGAATCATCGCCGCTGCCAGCACCATACCAATGATACCTTCGCGGAGCAAGCCGCTGAGCGAGCTTTTGACATCATCTGCGGAATCATAGACTTTCTTAAAAGAGATTCCCGGATACTGCTCCTGCCATTGGTTTATCAGCTTGGTCGCCTGGGCGGAGAAATCCACAACGTTGGCATCCCCTGTTTTGTACAAGTTGATGCCGATCGCAACCTGGCCGTCCATGCGGGAGATATATTCCGAATCGGTAATCGCTGTGATCTCAGCGACTTCGCCGAGCAGCACGGTTTGGCCGCTGCTGTTCATAATCTCCATGTTCTTGAAGTTATACAGACTTTTCATATCGCCGGTAATACGCGCCATCTGGGTCTGCCCGTTAAACTCGACGGTACCGATTGCCCCGCCTGCCAGTCCGGCCCGGATCGCTTGCGACACCTCTGAAGGCGTCAGCCCGTAGGAATTCAGCACATCAACATCCAGCCGGATATCGAGCTTGGTTTCCCGTTGGCCGATGGAATCAATATGGTCAATTCCGTTAATGGATTCAAACCCTGGTTTAATAACGTCTTTGTAGAGCTTATCAAGCTCCAACTGGCTCATATCCTTGGCATTCAATGCCGTGTAATAGGACGGGATGGAAGAAAAGCCGAATGTTGCAGCCTTAGGCTTGCTGGCGCTATCCGGCAAGTTCAGGTCAGAGAGCAAGCTTTCAATTTCACGCTTCTTCTCTTCTTCATCCTCGCTATCCTTCAGTTTCACCAGGATATTGGAAATGTTGTCGCTGGAAGTCGATGTGATCGTCTCTATGCCCTGCATATTATTGATTCTTTCTTCTATGGGCTTGGTGATATCGTTCATGACATCCTGGGGTGAAGCTGCATATGTAGTCGTAATTGATACATAAGGGGCTTTGATATTCGGCATCATCTCCATCTTCAATGAAGATCCCGAAAACATTCCTACCCCGAAAAGAAGCGCAATCATGATGATCATGGCTGCCACTCTTCTCATGGAAAAACGGATTAATCCATTCAACCGGTTTACCCTCCTCTTATCTGTTTGGGCTTAATTATAGCGCCGTAATATGAACAGAGTATGAACCAAATCAAATGTCTTTTCCACAAACGAGCAAGCTTAACCGACTTGTCTTCCATTTGAAAGGCAAAACTTTAATCCGCGCAAAAATAGAAGCCATTTATAAACGGAAATTTATAAATGGCTTCTATTGCAGGATCAAAGCGTAGGGTATGATGTCCATGTAAAGAATCAATTTCAGGCAGAGCCTCCGTGTGAAAGGTTCAACGACATTTATTTTCCGCTGAACAGCTCGCGAAGCCGTCCGGGAACCATAACGCTCTTGCGGGTCTCTGTATCTACTGTTACGCAAGTAACCCGCGCATCGATGCAAATTTCGTTCGACGCATTCGCAATCTCCTGTCGAAGCACAAAGCTCGTATTCCCGACCTTCTCAGGAAAAGTTCGAATCGTCAGCTTCTCACCCTGTAAGCACTCCTTGCGATAATTAATATTAATGTTGACGGTTACGGTCAATACGCCAAGATCGCGCAGCACCTGATAGTACAGCCCTGCTTTCTCGTACCATTCCTCCCGTCCCCATTCCAGGTATTCCAGATATCTCGCATTGTTCACATGGCCGTTCACATCAATTTCCGTGGAACGAACCACAATGGTCAGTGACGCAGTGGTCATGCTCATCTTCCTTTCCGCTCTCGCGCCCATGTTGGGAATCGTTTGTATTTTAACTTACGGCAAAGGCGTCTGACAATAGACCCGCATAAATAAAGGCTCAAAACCAAAATTAGTGGTTGACCTCCAGGTGGAGGGGGCGCTGCGTGGCAGAGGATTCTTCCGATCGCTGTTAAAGTCCGATTCCTTTATAGGATAGAGACTTGCAGGGGGAATCTGACTTTAAAGGCGACCACTTTCGTTTCTCCAGAATTCCTCTGCCCCTTCGCTGCTATCTCCTCGATGTCAACCACTAATTTTTAGGTTGAGCATATATAATGCCTGCAAATTCCGGAGATGTGTTCATATATTCTTCTCGTCATTAAATTCAATACAAAAAGGCTGTATCTCAGGTCTTAAACAGTACTCTATCCTTTGTCTGAAATTTCTCCATTCAACCTTCTTTTCATTCACAACAATAGCTGCTGCAGATACGATATGCTTTGGCGGGCTCATTAGATCGCTCCTTCTACTCCGAGTTTAAGTTCGAAAATATGGAGCAACACAAAAACTCCCATTTAAAACAATCATATCATAGAGATGGAGGGAATTATTGTATTTTTCCGCCTGCGAAGACTCCAGCTTCCTGTCAAATTTTTTAATCCGTGCCCATTGACGTTCGAATATATTTCTTGTATGGTTATATACATAACTATATAACCATAGTGCAAATAGAGGCGGTGAGATACTTTTGAGCATGTCTTTTGATGAGCACAAACCGATATTTTTGCAGATTAAAGAGCGCATTGAGGATCAAATTGTCAATGACCAGCTTAAAGAACAGGATCAGATTCCGTCCACAACACAGCTTGTCAATTTTTATAAAATCAATCATTTAACGATCTCCAAAGGAATCAGCCTGCTTGTGGATGCGGGCATTATTTACAAGAAACGGGGTGTCGGGATGTTTGTAGCCGAGGGAGCCAAGCAGAAGCTGCTGGAACAACGAAAGGATGTGTTCGTAGACGGATACATCCTGCCTATGATGCAGGAAGCCAGCAAGCTTGGCATAACAGAGAAGGACATTATTGCACTTATGCAGCAAGTGAAAGGAAGTGGCGGGAGTGGGCTTTGAGACGGCTTTCAATCAGGTCAATGTGACTTTCGGGGATTTTCAGGCGCTGAAGGATATCAACTTTCGTCTGGAGGAAGGAAAAATTGTTGGACTGCTCGGACGCAACGGCGCAGGCAAGTCAACCCTGCTCTCCCTGCTGGCTGCCTACAGAAAGCCATCCACCGGTACCGTCACGATTGGAGGGCAGGAACTATTTGAGAATCCGCTGTTGATGTCCCAGGTTACGCTATCCTACAACACGGACTACAGTGATGAGACGGATAAGGTGAAGGATATGCTGGATGCCGCCGCCAGCTACCGATCCAACTTTGATCGCAGCTACGCGGAACATCTGGCAGAGCAGTTCAGGCTTCCGCTGGATAAACAGATCAAAGAGCTGTCCAACGGCATGAAATCTGCGGTCAATGTTATGATCGGGCTGGCAAGCCGCTGTCCTGTCACGATTTTCGATGAGGTCTACGTCGGCATGGATGCGCCCACGCGAGAGATTTTCTACAAGGAATTGCTGGAAGATCATGCCCGACATCCCCGGACGATTATCCTCTCCACACATCTGGTATCGGAGATGGATTACCTGTTCGAGGAAATCATCATTTTGAAAAAGGGCCGTCTGCTTATGCAGAAGCGCTCCGATCAATTCCTTGAGCTTGGCCTGTCCGTTACTGGCGCAACGCAGGCAGTCGAACAATTCGTACATGGAATGAAGCGGCTCAGCACCCGGCAGCTTGGCGGCACGACATCTGTCCGAATCTACGGAGAACTATCGGAGGCGCAGCATCAGGAAGCCCGTAATCTGGGACTGGAGCTTGGGAACGTGTCGATGCAGGATTTATTTATCCATCTGACTGAGGAGGAGGATAACGATGCCATTGAAAAATAGAATAACCCAAGTGGCGTCTGATACGGCAAGATATCATTTATCCATTGCCGCCTGGTTTCTGGTTGTGATCGGTATCATCTACATTGTGCTGAGAAGCATTTTTACAACGAGTGACTTTATACCAAACGGGTTCATGGATTTCATTTACCGGCCTGCCAAAATTTTTAGTCTGATTTATGCAATTTCAGCTTCGAACAGCTTCCTGACCTTTTTCGTCAGACACGGCGTGACCAGAAGAGACTACTTTTTCGGTACGTCAATCGCTTTGGTTTTTGTCTCCTTTACGATGATGATCATCACTGCCGGCATTGCTTCTATTGAGAATTTCATCTTTCCGGCGGGGGAGACAGCAAGCTACTTTGAGTCAACAGGTTCGGTACTGGCAACGATTGGGGAATACAGTTTAAATATTATTTGCTACTATATTACCGGCTGGCTAATTGCAATCCTATTTTACGGGTTCAATACGATCGGGAAAAGCCTTGCTATTATGGGGGCCAGTCTGATTATTACAATGTCGGGCATGCTCTGGGGAGAATCCGGGTTTGAGCAGAATATCACCAGGCTGTTTAATCTGCATAGCCCGTGGGGACTGCCTATGGCCATCTCCTTCCTCGGTACGCTCTTGCTGATCGCTCTGGTGCTGTGGATCATACGTGCATCGAGTAAAAACATCACCGTTAAAATGAAATAAGGAAGCGTTGTGAGCTTTTGGAAAAACCGAATGAAGCACTGCAATAAGAAAACAGCAATTCCGCAAGTATTATGAAGTCATGGCGGAACTGCTGTTTTCTGCGATGAAATTTTTCCTTGCAATTACGCGGTTAGTCTCTGGCAGCCCACAGGCCGCCCTGCCGAATCAGACGGCGAACCGTTTGATGGGAGAAGGAAGGCAAGTGATGACCCGGCATCAGATAGACCACGCGCCCGCGGCCGTATTCATGCGCCCAGCCTGCGGCTCTCTTTTGCCCATCGTGATCGTATTGCAGAAGCAGCGTCGTATCATAGTAAAAGGGAGTGAAATAGTAGGGTTCTTCATCGAGCGAGAACGGTTCAATCCCTTCCACTACAGGATGGTCGGGAGCCGTCACTTCAAATTCCAGTTGCGTATACGGCGGATGTCCGGTAAACGTAGCGCCCACAAGCGCTGTCAGCTCCCTGTTTGTCTGGAAAGACAGGCCATTATGGATGACGAGCAGTCCCCCGCCCTCATTAACATAAGTGACCAGCCCGCTTCTCTGCTCAACGGGAAGCTCTGCTCCCCAGCAATCCGTATAGGAAATGACCAATGAATGGCTCGCCAGCTCTGAAGATGCCAAAATAGAGTAATCGTCTGTCGCCTCAACCTCCAAAGCACCGTCAAAAATCGCCACAATCTCTTTATCGACGCCCGTAAGCGGATGATATTTGGAGGTGGCATAATCCCCTAGTATAATCGCCTTTTTCGGTTGTGCCATGCTTTCCACTCCTTATTATTCAGATTGGTAAAAACGCTTGCTCAGGAAGAAATTCAATATATTGGATTATGAATACCTTTATGCTAGTCTGCCAGCCTGCATTTTGTCAACATCTGAACTACTGGTGATGAGCAGTTTGCTCGCAATAGGTTGTGCCTATAGCAAAACTGGTTTATGATTAAACAAGTGCAAATGGCAATACAAAGCAAAAGGGGCGCTTTTTATACATATGAAACATACCAGAACCGCTGTCATATTGTTCATTTTACAAGTGGGTTATTTGCTTTTTTGCGCGGCATGGTTTGATGTGGCAATCAAATCGGGGAATATGCTGGACGAACCCGGAGCCAGGGACCACTTCGGAATTTTGATGCTCTTCGTCGTCATCTGGATTTATCCGCTGGTGGTCGGTCTGTTCTCGCTGCTCGGCTGGCTAACCTATCACAAGCACAGTTTCAGGGTGTCTCTGTGGCTTACCGGAGTTCCGCTGCTTTGGGTACTGCCGCTGGCAGGCGCTTACGTATTCGGATTCAAGTAACGCAATGCTTCTTCGCGGCAACGGTTGCCGCCCTTCGGCCGCTGGTCAAGCTGTTCAACTTGGCACTTAGAATTCAGCCCTGGATGCAATAAATTTCTCTACTTCACTGCGGAGCGGCATCCCGCTTGTTGCTCCCAGCTTCGTGACAGACAGTGCGCTGGCGCCAACTGCAAATCGTACCGCCTCCCCCAATGTCTTTCCTTCACTGAGCATGACGGCAAGCGCGCCGTTGAACGTATCGCCGGCTCCTGTCGTATCTGCGACCTCGACCTTTCGGCCCGGTTCATGGCTGATTTCACCGCCTGCATGCTTGTAGAATGCCCCATCCTTGCCATGAGTCATGACAATCTGACGCGAATAGCGTGCTATCATCTCCTCGGGACCGCGCACACTGTTTTCGTCCAGTCCAAGTACAATTGCCAGCTCGGTTTCATTTGGCGTAATGACAGCGACCATTTCCAGCAGCTCGGGCGACAGCTTCACAGCAGGAGCCGGATTCAGAATGACACGTACGTTCAGACTGCTTGCGAGCCGGATCGCCGCTTCAACCGTACGAAATGGAATTTCTTGCTGGATCAGCATCATATCCGATGCGGCAATCACTGATTCGAGCGCTTGAACATCCTCTGGCTCCAGGCAGTGATTGGCTCCCGGAATGACGATAATCCGATTATCCTTGTCACAGACCGTGATTGCGGCGATGCCTGTCGGTTGATGAGGAACTGATTTCACATAATCCGTAACAATTCCTTCTTTGCCAAGCGCGTCCATGAGCTGAGAGGCCATATTATCTTGCCCGACGCAGCCGATCATCACGACTTCTGCTCCCAGCCGGGCGCAAGCAACGGCCTGATTCGCCCCTTTTCCCCCTGTAAAACTTGAAAAAGCTGTTCCGATAATGGTCTCGCCCTGATCAGGCATATACGGTGTTTCGGTTACCATATCGATGTTCAAGCTGCCAATAACCGTAATTTTTGCTTTTCTCATAGATGCACCTCATCCTGGTTTAGTGGGCATTCATTCTATTATTTCCGTATCCCCTTGTCAACACAAGGCAAAGCAGCTCCCGGCAGCAGCAGGGGCGGTCCATCAAGGACACTTGAACATCGCTTGTCCCGATTGCGGATCACAGTCCCTGCGGCTGGGGAAGCCGCTTTGTGTTTTGCGTCTTACTTGTTGAACCAGGACAGGTATTCCCCATACCCTTCCTTCTCCAGATCAGCCCTCGGTATGAAACGCAGCGCGGCGGAGTTGATGCAGTAACGCAAGCCATTAGGGCCAGGACCGTCATTGAATACATGCCCCAAATGCGAATCGGCATCCTTGCTGCGGACTTCTGTACGCACCATATTATGGGTCAAATCGACTTCTTCCACGATTGAGGATTCAACTAGCGGCTGGGTGAAGCTTGGCCAACCGCAATGGGAGTCGAACTTGTCCGTTGAACTGAACAGCGGCTCGCCGGAGACGATATCTACATAAATGCCCTCTTCCTCGTGGTCCCAAAATTCATTGCGAAACGGCGCCTCGGTGGCACTGTTCTGGGTCACTTCATATTGCAAAGGCGTCAGCCTCTCGCGCAGCTGCGCTTCATCCTTTTTGTAGCTCCAATGCTGCTTGATGAAAGCATCCCGACCTGAGCCCTTCCGGTACATCTTGTACCGCAACGGATTCGTTTTGTAGTAATCCTGATGATAGTCCTCGGCTGAATAAAACTCTGTTGCCGGGGTAATCTCGGTCACAATCGGCTTATCAAATCTGCCGCTCTCCTCCAGCTGACGCCTGGACTGCTCGGCAAGCTCTTTTTGGCGCTCGTTATAGTAGAAGATCTCTGGGCGGTATGAGCTGCCGCGATCATGAAACTGTCCTCCGGCATCGGTGGGGTCAATCTGCTGCCAGAAAATATCGAGCAGCTTCTCATACGGGAACTGCTCAGGGTCAAAAGTAATTTGAATCGCCTCGGCGTGACCCGTCGTGTCGCTGCACACCTCTTCATAAGTCGGATTCACCGTATGACCGCCAATATATCCGGAGACGACCTTCTTGATGCCTGGCAGTTGGTCAAACGGCTTGACCATGCACCAGAAACAGCCTCCTGCAAATGCCGCTTTCTCCAGCTGGTGTTCTCCCTTTGTATGTTCTGTCATTTTCACTCACCGCTTTCCTCGCAGTATCTAGAACAATTCTGCTCTGTCTCTATAGTACCAGAAACAGTCTTCTGCAATCAAAGCAAAATAGGAAAGTATACCGCCTGATAAACAGTGATTTTGAACATAACTCCAGAGGATTCGAGTTCTGGAAGCTACGATATTTGATTGTCTTGCAAAAACCTCTCCATCATCATTCAAGCATCATGGTGGTTTGGGCTGTCTCCACGCCATTAATGAGCAGGACAATTCTATGCTCGCCGGGGTAATGCTTGCGGGTAGTCAGGTTGGCGAAGCTGTGCCGACGCGCTCCTTCCAGCTTGTGGCCTCCTGGTACGGTCTTGTCCGAAAGCAAGAACAGCTTGCGTGAAGTCTTGCCGTTAGCCTTGATGAAATCAATGCCGTATTCCACACGGATACGGACTGCCTCGCCGTCTCTCACCTTCAACTCATATAGCAACGCGATGGCGTCACCTATTTTTACTGTATGCGGAACAACAGACAGGGAGGCAGATATTGCGAGCGGGCCGCCTTGCGTTGCATCTGCATAGCCAAAAAGCTTGAGCGCCTCCGGCAATGCCTTGCGAATCAAAGTGCGGCTGCCATGCCGGATAATCCAATTCGTATGCGGATGGTCTCCTTGCCAGCGCGCAGCAGTCTTCAGCACAAGCTCCGGGTGATCCTTGGCAATATCGTTCAAGTTATTAGCCACGCTCTTGCGGACATACAGGGAAGGATCGGCCTTGAGCAATTCAAGCAATTTCAGTACCGGCGCCGGATCACGCTTGAACATCGGCAGCGCTTGACCCCACGGCAGCCGGGGCCTGCTGCCCTCGCTGGCAAGCCGCCGGACATGCTCATTCGGGTGCTCCGCCCACGCTGTCATTTGCTTCATCATCCGCACCGGATCGCGCAGCAAGAAACAGCGGACTGCAAATTCCGCGGAGGACCTGACTGTGAAGCGCTCCAGCGCCTGCATGGACAATTCCCAATGCTCCTCTGCTTGTCCATGAACCTCGACGAAATCCGGGAAGAACAAATAAGCAAATCCGATGCAGGAAGATTCGAGTGTATATAAAATGTCCAGTGCATCCTCATAGCGCGGCGGCAGACATGCACCCAGGACCGTGCTGATTTTCCGTATGCGCTCCTTCAGCTCCAGTTCCTTCCACGTCTCATCCATCACACTTGCAACAAAACGCTCGGGATCAAATACCGGGTACGCCTCCTGAACCTGCAGGCCAAATCCCTGTAAAAATGCAGGAGTGTACATCTCTTTCAATGGTTGAGCCATAGCTTGCTTTCTCCTTCCGTCAGCGCCCTTTCAAATGTAGTGCTCGCTGTATGATGTCCAGCTTAACATAGTGAATATGACAAATGCCTGTCAGGTTTAACTAAAACGTCAACTGAAGCAGCAAGGTGCTGCTGCCCATCCATATTGCATAGCTGAAATTTTTTTGGTTAAAGTAAACAAATACAATTCAGGTCGTTTATATAACTTGAGAAAGAGGAGGTGCAGGCGTGTCTTATGTTTACAGCGGACTGCTGCTTCTGGTTGGGTTGCTTGGTGTTAATCTGGTCGTCTCGTATCAGAGCAAGCATATTGACCCGTATTTTTGGACAACGTTGAAATACCAGCTATGCGTACTGCCGCTTTATCTTATCATCAATATGTGTATCGGCTACGGGGTAAAAATCGGCTACAAGGCAACAGGCAGCCTGTCTTTTACCCTTATTGCCGCCAAAGGGCTGGAAATCTTTATTGCACTGCTGATGGGACTTATTTTCATGAAGGAAATACCCAGTTGGCGAACCTGGGCAGGCGTGGCCCTGATCCTGATCGGCTTTGCTTTAGTTAAGAACAAATAAGATGCGGACATAAAAGACCGTACAAGAGAAAACCCTGTACGGCCAAAAACGCAGTTACCTTGGATCTTTCCAAAAATTCAGCGGCTTCATATCCTTGGACAATATCTCGAAGCGGTAGCCTTCACTTTGCAGCTTCGCAATAATCTTCGGCAGCACACCAACGGTTGTCGCCTGATCATGCATCAGAATAACCGGCGCTATCCCCTTTTTCTTCAACTGGCTTACAGCGGAAATCACTTCGTTGTAAATCTTGTCCGGCTCATTCGGATGCTTCCAATCCTGGCTGTCTACATTCCAGTCCCACAAACGGTAGCCTTCTTGCGCCAGCTTGTCCCGATACTCCTTGGTCAGATTCGGCTTGCTGCCATATGGGCTGCGAATCAGCCTGGTTTCCACACCAATCAGTTCCTTCAGTTGATCCCGGGCCCCGTTCATTTCGCTCAGCGCCGACTGCGGAGACTTATAAAACTTCTTCACCTCATGGGTCATGCCATGAAGCGCAACCTGGTGGCCTTCCTGATGGATTCGTTTGAGCTCGTTTTTATATTTCGGCATATTCTTGCCAACCATGAAGAAGGTCGCTTTCGCATCGAATTGTTTGAGTACATTCAACAAATCGTTGGTATGTGCGGTAGGACCATCATCGAAAGTGAAGTAGATCGGCAGCTTGTTCTCGCTTTCTTCTTTTTTCAGCAGCGCCTTATGCATCTCTACGAACTTCTCGTTGCTTAACACCTCTTCGCTGTTTGCAGCTCTCACAAGCGTTCCCTCAGAAAGCGTCGTCAGCTTATAGCCAAAATACTGGGTCACATAAGCAAAAGGCACCATCAAACGATTTTCTCTGGTGAACATCCAGAGTTTAGCTTCCTTCCCGTCTCCGGTGACGATTTTATTGTCATTCCCCCAAAGCGACAGCTTCATATTGCCCTTAGTCAAGCGGACTTCTTGATTACTTGCGCTAATCGTAAGTTTCATGGCGGCGGCCAACTGCCGAACGGGCACGAACAAAACATTGGAATGCGTCTCGGGCACTACATCCGGAAATGTCAGCCGCTCGTCATTGACGCCAAAGTAAACCTTGCCTGAAGCAGCGTACGAGACGGGCGCAGTATGAGAAATCATAATCGAGCACAGCAGCAACAAAGCAAATACAATTCGCAATCCTTTTCCCATACGAAAACACTCCTGATTATAAAATATGTATGCTTCTTCCTTCTACACTACTAGACGAATTCCTCCATCATAAGGTTCAATTGCTGAGCAAGTTGTCTCTCTTTATTTATTGAACAAAGGTGTTTCTTACTCTCACAGAATGTTTGAAATACGGAATCCAGACTGCGGCGCCGATTAAGTCACGGCCTACTACTCCACAGTTTCGGCACATTTACGTTTATTCCTGCTTGTTTCGACATTAAAATGCACGACATGTCGTCTATTTCCTGGAGGGGAACGGCCAAAATTCATTGCCTGTCGGTTACTCATCCAAAGGTATGAATGAGGCTGATGAAAAACGGGATACTAAAATCAGTTACAAAAAATCCAATTTTTTAAACTTATGGAAATGGTCAATTAAACACCGATTCATGTCACGGCACCGACAAATTTACCGATCCTATCCTCCTTTTCTTTTGTCCCTGCATAAGCGCAAATTTTTTGTTGACAGGTTAAAATAATATTTTTATATTAATCAATATATTGACTATTTATTGGTCAAGTATTGAAGGGCGGGTGAAGAATGGACCAGATAGATGAGCTAAGAAAGGATATTATATTAGATATTTACCGTGCCTCCAATCTGTTGGAGCGTGTCGGACGGGGAATTGCCATTCAGCACGGGCTAACAAGTATCCAGCAATGGTTCATTATTGGAACGCTGTTCCGTAGTCCTGAGGGCCAGCTAACTCTGAAGGAGCTTTCGGAGAACATTCTGGTCACCAAACAGAACATGACAGGCATGGTCAGGAGACTGGAACAAGCCGGACATATTGTAACCTGGAAGGACCCTGCAGACCGTAGAAGCACGCGCGCAAGGCTCACCGAGTCTGGCAAGCAAGTATTTCATGACCTGCGCAACTCAGGCGTTTCCAGCAATGTCAGATCCTTTTCATTTCTGAATGATGAGGAAACCCGCAGCTTTGCCTTGATGCTGGAACGCCTGGTAAGCGAATTACAGCAACTGGAAGCAGCAGACAAGCCGGAGCATGCCTGATGCGATTTTTACTATGGTAACGGTTAAAAATAGAGAAAGTAGGCGCAATTCAATGGATAGAACGAGAACCAATACAACCTGGACCGTAGCGGGTCTGCTCCTTGGCCTGTTTATGGCGGCACTGGACCAGACGATTGTATCTACGGCAATGCCGACGATTGTCGGGGAGTTCGGCGGCTATGAACAGCTCGTATGGGTATTTTCCGCCTACATGATCGCTAGTGTGATCACTACGCCAATTTTCGGCAAACTGTCGGATATGTATGGACGCAAGCGATTTTTCCTGCTCGGACTCGGCATTTTCCTGCTTGGCTCCATATTATGCGGATTGGCTGACGGCATGACTCAGCTGATTTTATTCCGGGCGCTCCAGGGGATCGGCGGCGGGGCAATTATGCCGCTCTGCTTTGCAGTTATTTTCGATATCTTCCCCGTCGAGAAGCGGGGCAAAATGAACGGGTTGTTTGGGGCCGTATTCGGCCTGTCGAGCGTATTCGGGCCTTTGGCCGGAGCATTCTTCACGGATTATGTGAACTGGCGCTGGGTGTTTTATATTAATGTTCCGTTCGGTATTATTGCGGTGCTGCTAATTATCCTGTTCTACAAAGAGGCTGGAGAGAAGAAGAAACAGGCCATCGACTGGGGCGGCGCGCTGCTGCTGACAGCAACAATTCTCAGCCTTATGTTCGCTCTGGAGCTTGGCGGCAAAACCTATGCATGGAACTCGGTGCAAATTCTCGGCTTGTTTGCAGCCTTCATTGTGCTGCTGATCCTGTTTCTGGTCGTTGAGAGCAAGGTTTCGAACCCTATCGTTGCCTTGAATTTATTTAAAAATAAAGTCTTTACCGCCAGCCAGGTCTGTAGCTTCCTGTACGGCGCCATTCTGATTTCCGGCGCAACCTATATTCCGATTTTCGTTCAGGGCGTATATGGCGGCTCTGCAAGTTCCGCCGGTCAGACGCTGACCCCGATGATGCTTGGTGTGGTCGCCAGTTCTGCGATCGGCGGAAGGTTTGTAACCAAATTTATGTTCCGCAACATTATGCTAGTGTCTGCCGCCATTCTGATCATCTCCCTGTTTCTGCTGGGAACGATTGATGCGGAAACACAGCGCTGGCTTGTGACCGTGTATATGGTCTTTGTCGGTCTTGGCATCGGGGTTTCGTTCGTCATCTTCAATATCGCTACTCTCCACGGCATCAGTCCCCAATACAAGGGGGCGGCGACATCACTGGTTGTATTCTTCCGGACGATCGGCTCTGCGCTTGGGGTAACGATCTTCGGTGTGATCCAGACCACCCGGCTGAAGGACAATATCGCCGCAGTCCTGCAGGACCCTGCAATGGCGGAAAAATTCGGAGAGCCGCAAGCACTGCTCAATCCAGCAGTTCGTCAGATGTTCCCTGAAGAAATGTTGCATCGCATGATAGCCGGATTGGCTGATTCCGTCGCCTTCCTGTTCCAATGGAGCGTTGCTCTTCCGGTCATTGCCGTTATCTTCATATTCATGCTTGGTCGCGCAAGGGTGCCGGAAGGGGTCCAGACAGAGACCCCGCGCAGCTTCGAGTAAACCTCCAAGAACAGAAGCTTAATACAAGAAAAAGCTTATATTGGCTGATATTTCAAGAAATCCCCTATGAATGCAGCATTCATAGGGGATTTTTTATACTGGATCAGCCGACTTTAATGATCGTCAATGAGGCACCCTGAGCGCCTGATTGAAGGATTACTGTAGCGATTAAGCCGTACATTTGTAAGGAAATCATTGAACCTGCTGATATATGAGTAATAATCGAGGCATTATAGCTGTCTTTGCTAACATTAGGGTTAATCGTGCTCGCTGTATTTGGACTACCGTTAATAATCAATCGAGTAGATCCTAAGGTCAAGTGATTCAAATTAATCGAATATGAAATGTAATAGTAACCGTCTTCATGCACAGTAACCGTATCATTGGAGCCATTAATAGTAAAACCGGAACTTGTATACTGGCCGTTTGGAACCGGAATATTCGTTCCCCCAAGAACGATGGGAATAATTGATCCTGACGTGTTGACTGCAAACATGGATTGGATTGCACCTGTTCCTGGATCACCTTTATCTCCTTTACTACCCTGTGCTCCTTGTGGACCTATTAAACCCTGTGGTCCCTGTGGACCAACATCCCCGGGGTCACCCTTGTCTCCTTTTGGACCTGTCGCTCCTGGGTCGCCTTTGTCTCCCTTTGAACCTTGGGCTCCTGCCGGACCTGTCTCTCCTGGGTCGCCTTTGTCTCCCTTCGGACCTTGGGCTCCTGCCGGACCTGTCTCTCCTGGGTCGCCTTTATCGCCTTTCGAACCTTGGGCTCCTGCCGGACCTGTCGCTCCTGGGTCGCCTTTGTCTCCCTTCGAACCTTGGGCTCCTGCCGGGCCTGTCGCTCCTGGGTCGCCTTTATCGCCTTTCGAACCGCTGGAGCCGGAGTAACCCTGTTCTCCTTTTTCTCCTTTTTCTCCTTTTTCTCCCTTATCTCCCTTATCTCCCTTATCTCCTTTAGGGCCTTGCGATCCTTGAGATGTTGGTGGATTGTCCGCTCCGTTGTCCTTTGTATTCCGAATGTTGACTTGCCGTTTCAGGCCATCCCAAGAAATACTCAAGTCCAGCGCATTTGCCAGCGCCCGTATCGGAAGATAAACCGTATTATTAAACATCAGCGGCTGCACAGTATTTCCTTCGCTGTCCAGCAACTCCGTTCCTACTCCATTAATGTATACTCCACCCTGAAGTACTGTACCGCTTAATACCTTTCCGCTTTCGACAACTCCGGAACTGCGATCGCCAGATTTATTTGAAGAAGCGGTATCTATGTAGACAGCCTGCTCACTTTGGTTCCATTTCACCTGCAGCCCAAGTACTTCAGATGTCGCGCGTAAAGGCAAATAGATTGTATTTTTTATCGTAATCGCAGCATCTCCAAGCTCAGCTTTTTCCCCATTGATATAAATTGGAATATCGGCAGTAATCCCCTGCTGCTTGTTTGGCAAAGCCCCTGCTACAGGAACAGAGAATGTTGCAGAAACAACTAATGAAGCCGCCAATAGTCCGCTTAGCACACGAAATTTCATGGTGTTTTCCCTCCGAAATAATATAAGATTTCAACTTCTCTATTAAGCTGTGGAATGGCTATGTATCTAAGCTGCAAACCGTCATGCTCTGCTCCTCTTGGAGCAATGACAAACCGCCCCCTTAATAATTAAATTCTTCCGTACAATAAAAGACAGAAAACCTTACGACAACAGACAGCATCCTATATTATACAACCTTTCATCGAAGCAAATAAACTTTTTTCTACACGAATCGGTTTATTTGTTGGTTGAGGCTAAACCTCAAAATTAGTGCTGGACATTAAGGAGAGAGAAGCAAAGGGTCAGAGGAATGCTGGAAAAACGATTGTGCTCGCCTTTATAGCCCGATTCCCCCTGCAAACTTCCAAGTGAAATAAAGGAATCGGGCTTTAACAGCGATCGGAAGTATCCGCTCCCACGCAGCGGTCTCTCCCCCTGGAGGTCCAGCACTAATTTTGGTTTTGAACCTGGAATGAATTTATAAATTTTCAATTCCTGAAAAATGGACTTTTGCTCATTTTGCTTACCTGTAAATAGGCAGTTGCATAGGATAACTGGAGTATAAGAAATCACCGAGAGGAGCATCATAATGTACCCTTCATGCAATCACTATTATTGGCAGAATTCAATGCAATCCCACTGGAATAACAAATGGAGTTATAACTGGAACCCCCACGATTACAACTGGAACAATCGCAACAATAATCCATACGGAAATATTGCATTGCAAGATTATGGAGCAAGACCATTTGTAGTGAATATTGACCAGGCGGCAAAGCAGAACCACAACTACCGTACCGCTTTATGGACAGGTACACATCTCCAGGTAACATTGATGAGTATTAATGTTGGTGAAGACATTGGTTTGGAAGTCCATCCGACAACCGACCAATTCATCCGAATTGAAGAAGGTCAGGGACTTATTCAAATGGGTAATAGCAGAGATAATCTGGATTTTCAAGCAATGGCTTACAATGACTATGCTATTATGATACCTGCAGGAACATGGCACAACGTAATCAATACAGGTAATCGTCCTCTTAAAGTTTACTCTATCTATGCGCCACCTAAGCATCCATTTGGTACAGTAGAGGAAACAAAAGCAATCGCCCAAGGTACGAAATAATATCCATAACTTTTGGATTAAGACTTCGGCCACGGCAATGTCTTATATGATTTTCGAACCCGCTTCCCTGATCCTTATGAAACCACCGAATATTGCGTAATCCCATCTCACGCTGGCAAAAATAAGAGAAACAAGAACAGCGTCCTTTTTGGACCTGTACAGTATGACAACAAGAAAAAAAGCGAGGGCAAGCCCCATAACGTAGCCGTGATTGCTTGCATCAGCAAGGTATTACGGCTACGTCATGCCAAAAAGGCCAACCTTTCGCTTCTTAGAAAGTGTCCATTCCCTGCAACCCACTCAATGGAGGCTCATGCCAGTCCGCAAGGCCAGCACATCAGGGCGCGCAGAAATATATCGCACCGCATCCATATATGCGTTATTCTTCCTCGATCTCACGACGAACCGGATCGTGATCTTCTCAATTCCCCCATCACCAGTCTGGCTGGAGAGCACCTGCAAGCTAACAATATCGAGCTCACGCTGCTTGAGTGCCTGCGAGAGCATCACAAGTCCCCCGGACCTGTCCAGCAGTTCCACCTCAAGCTCATGCTTGCTCCTGGATTTTAGGTAGATTTTTTCCATCTTATTCAACAGATAAAGGCTAATAAGCACGAACAATGTGCATAGTCCGGCAGCAAATAGGAAGCCTGCCCCGACACATAGCCCGATGGCAGCAACAACCCAGATCGAAGCGGCGGTAGTCAGCCCTTTAACTTCACTGCCGTTGCGCATAATGACCCCCGCACCGAGGAAGCCGATACCACTAATGACCTGCGCTGTCAGCCTGGCTGGGTCCATGCGCACATTCGGTTCATTAACGAATTGGGAGAAGCCGTATATTGAAAGCAGCATGATCGTGGTAGAACCCAGGCAGACGAGAATATGCGTCCTGAAACCTGCTGCATGATTGCTCCACTCGCGCTCGATACCGATTAGGCCGCCAAACGCGGCAGAGATGAGCATGCGCAGCAGAAGATCGCTTTGCGTGATTTGCCAAAGCTGCTGTGTGGCCCCTGCCATGCTATATCGTCCACTTTTGCAGCAATGGCCTGCTGCCCTCACTTGCCTGACCTACGCTCACATATACTGCATCGCAGCGGTCATAGCTGTCAGCAGCTACAGCTCGGCAAGCGGTTGCGACTTTTCCTTCCCCTGTCTCCATCCGCACAACTTCCTGCCTATTCACAGCTGCCGCATAAGCTTCCCCTGCTGCAATCGCCAGCACCCGATGTGCGCCAAGACTGATCACCTGTAAATCTGACGTCTGCGAGATCTTGGCCGGCAATGAGGTGACATACATATTGTGTCCGTTTGTCGAGGTCAACAGCAGTTGCCCATGCTCGCTATGCAGCGAGACATTGTAACCGCTCCAACTGTCCCATGCCAGCACCTGCCGCATATAGACGAAGCTTTGCTGCTGCGCATCATAGGCATACAGCTTGCCGGTCGCCGACAACGACCATAAGCTTTCGCCATCAGCGATCAATGCTGCGCTTGGCTCCTCCAGTGCAGCGTGGCCGATAACCGCTAGCGCACCATTATCTGCCGTCAACATAACATGCTTCAGCTCATGCCCTGCAGCAACCCAGACACCGCCAGCCGGATGAGCAGCCAAGGCAGTCGCTGTTTCGGCCAGCGTTGTTTTTATAAATGGCCATGGCCCCTTCTCATCACGCACAAATCGCCACGGGCTATGCCGATCTGTCGCGCCTGCTTCGTTGCCCCAAGCCATCCAAAGCTGATTGCCGCAAGCGGCAACGCTTGTTAGCGCCGGGCCGATATGATACGTGCCAAACACCCCTTCAACCCACGGCTCCGCCTCCCATGAAAAGCCGTCCGTCGTCGATACAATGCAGCGCGTTGGCGACAATGGTACTAGCCCGCCCTTAACGGCAGGGGCTTCGCCGACAGATACTGCATGTACATACACCGGCTCCAGACGCGGCTGCTGCACGAGCGTATCGAGCTGGCCGGTATGCGCCCAGCCGCCTTCCTCTGTCACTTCACGCTTTATATGATCCAGCGTCAGCACCTTCACCCCGTCCGTATCGATGTCCAGAATGCGGGACTGGCGATTGCCATCCCGTGTAAATGCCGCCCCATGAACGCCTGTCATAAAGAAATGCGTCCCGAAGCGATACGTGTGCGAATCCGGATGCCCGTGGCTCAGATGGTAATGCGCCGAAAACCAGAGCACAATTTCAGGCGTATGCTTAAATAGCTCGTACCAGCGATACGGGTTATGGTTTTCATCGAGGTAGGCATTGGTCGAGCGAACATGGACACGCGGCACTGTCCGCAGGCCGGCTCCCACCGGCGGGGCATGGGTGAAGAAAATGACCGGCACGCCTGGCCGCTCCTTCAGCTTCGCTTTTAGCCAATCGAACTGCTCGTCTGTCGCAAATACTTCTTGAACATCGTAGCATGAATCCGGGCTTTGATTTTCCGTTGCAGCGAAGAAGAAGCGATAGTTGTCATATTCAAGCACCCCATAGGGGCAGTCCAGTTCGAACATACGCAGGAAACGCTCCTGCATCGTACCCTTGGGCTGCTTGCCAGGTCCCGATTCGCGCTCCATATCATGATTGCCGAGGATCGGGCGCAATGGCGCCCCGGCCTGCCTCAGGAAAGCCTCCGCCTCCTCAAGCCCTTCGACCGAGCCGATCTTCCCCTGGCTGCCGAAATCGCCAAGCGGAATAATCAAGTCAGGTGACGCAGCAGCGATGTCTTCCATCGCTGTCCGGGTAATGCCGTAGTCTTCCGGCTTCAAGTGAAAATCTCCTAGTATGACGACCCGCATACGCACACACTTCCTTTCATGTTCGCTATCCTTTTACTGCGCCAGTGGTAATGCCTTCAATAATATATTTTTGCATGAGCAGGAAGAAGACGACCATCGGAATGATCGCATAGCTGAGCGCAGCCATCGCCAATCCCCACTCATTGTTGTATTCACCGAAATAGATGGATGAAGCGAGCGGAATCGTCTTGTTCTTCGCTGACGTTAGCGTAATGAGCGGAAGCAAAAAATCGTTCCAAATCCACAACGTATGCAAGATCGCAATTGTTGAAGTGATCGGCTTCATGAGCGGCAGCAAAATGCGGAAGTACACGCCAAACGTGCCGGAGCCGTCAATCTGCGCTGCCTCTTCCAGCTCGCGAGGAACGGATTTGATAAAGCCATGATACAAAAAGAGTGCCAGCGGCACACCGAATCCGCAATAGATAATGATAAGGCCGTACAAGGAGTCGATCAGCATCAGTTCCTTGGCAACTTTCACAAGTGGAATCATCAACGTCTGAAACGGAAGCACCATGGCCGACAAAATACCAAAGAAAATAATATTGCTCACGACGCCTGGGCGCCTGACCAGTTGATAAGCTGCAGCCGAGCTGAAGAGCAATATAGCCGATACCGCCGTAACGGTAATAATAAGCGAATTCAGGAATGCACCCGGAATGTTGATCTGATGCCAGACCGTCCGATAGTTGTCGAAATTGAAGGATTTCGGAAACGCCCAAGCAGACGCCATAATTTCATTGTATGTTTTGAAACCGCTCACGACGGTGATGTAAAGCGGAAACAGGAAAAGCAGGGCAAGCACGATCATACTAATTTCCAGCGAAAATTTGCCAATGCCATAACGTTCTTGCTTCACATTTCCACCTCCTTACGCTTCATGACGCCAACCTGCACCAACGTAATCCCGGCCAGTACGAGGAAGAAGATAACTGCCTTTGCAGCGCCATACGTAAACAGGTTTTTGACAAATGCATCCGAATAAATCTGCAGGGCCAGCGACTCCGTCGAGCCGAAGGGACCGCCACGGGTTAAAGAGAAGTTCAGGTCAAACGCCTTGAAGCTGCTGGAGATGGCCAGAAAGAAACAGACGGTCATCGCCGGGCGAATAAGCGGCAGCGTCACGCTCCACAGCCTCCTCATCCGGCTTGCGCCGTCGATCTCGGAAGCTTCAAGCAGATCCCGGGGCACGCCTTGCAGCGCAGCCAGGTAGATAACCATGAAATAGCCCGCCGAATGCCATACTGCGACGATGACAATCGACCAGAATGACATGTCCGGCATGCTGAGCCAGTTTTTCTGGAAGAGTGCGATCCCGGTCGCTTTGCCGATTTCCCCAAAAAGCTGCACAATAATGAATTGCCAAATAAAACCAATAATAACTGAACCCACAACATGCGGCAGGAAAAATCCGGTCCGCAGCAGATTGCGTGATTTAAGCGCCATATTAAGCGCAAGGGCGAGCAGAAAGCCCGACAGATTAAACAGCACCGCCGTAACCGCAACATATTTGAACGTAAACGCCAATGATTTTCCGAAGTCCGTGTCGTCCAGCAGGCGCTTGTAATTCCCCCAGCCTACCCAGGAAGCCTGGCTTGCAATGCCGTCCCAATCCTGAAAGGAGTAAATAATGGCGCGGATAAGTGGAAATAAAATAAAGGCTATAAAAAAGAGAACCGCCGGTGCTACAAACACGATATAAGTCAGTGCATTTCTCATGCCTGTCTTCATCGTTCTCAACTCCTTTCCAGCTTGCACGTACAGTATAAAGGCAACGGGCCCCTGAGTGATGCTTGATAGGAGCCCGTTGTGCGTATTATTTATTAACGCGGTTGTCCCAGTCCTTCTGCAATTCAGCAATCGTCTGCTCACGATCCCCTTGTCCGCCGATATATGCCTGAATCCGTTTCACCGTGTCCTCACGGTAGCCTACCGGCCAAGCGCTTTGCGTCCAGGTAATCCCTTTGCCGCTCTCGACGTAAGCAGCCATGTCTTTTGCCAATGGGCCGAGGTCATCTGTAGCCTTTATGTCCGTAAACGCCGGGAAGAACTTGAAGGAATCCACCAAATACTTCTCACCGTTTTCATGCAGCCAGCTCAAAAACTTCTTGCTTTCCTCCACATGCTTGGAATCCTTATTGATTACGTAGTAGCCCGGTACAGAAATCGGCATTTTCGTTTCTTCTGCATTGTCGGTCAATGGCAGTGCAAACATGCCGATGTTAATGTCCGCATTCACTTTGGTGATCGGGTCGATTGTCCAGACGCCGTTGTTGATCATCGCGATTTTGCCTGTCGCAAAGTCGGATACCTGGCTGTCATAGCTTACGCCCAGCGATTCCTGGCCTTCGCCATATTTCATGCCCAGATCCAGCACATCGAACACATTGTTTAGAAACGGCAGGTCGGCAAGCTTCATCTCTTGCTTTTCCAGCTTCGCCAGGGTAGCAAGCGGATCTTGCTCATAGGCGAATCCGAGGTTCAAAATATGGTACAGCGGGAAGCCTTCCTGATACGCCTCTTTATACGGCTTGATGCCTGCAGCCTTCAGCTTCTCTGCTGCTGCTTTCAGCTCGGAGAACGTCGTTGGCGGCGTGTCGATGCCTGCTTGTGCAAACAGATCCTTGTTATACACGACGCCGAACCCTTCGAATGCCAGCGGGAAGCCCATTTTCTGCCCGTTCATCGTCATGCCCTCGATCGTAAGCGGGGATACGCTGCCCATCCATGGCTCGTTGGACAAATCAACCAGCTTGTCGGACCAGGATGCCATCGGGTTATAGCCTGCTGTTGTGAAAATATCCGGCGCATCTCCGGAAGCGAAACGGGTCTTGAGCATGGTCAAATAGTCCTTTACGACCTGCACCTCGACAACAACATCCGGATTGTAAGCGTTATAGTCCGCCACCATCGCCTTTACCTTATCCGTAATTTCAATCTTGTTTTGCAAAATTTTAATGACCGGCTTCTTTTCTCCTTTATTTGCATCCACCGATTCACTCGTGCCGCTCTTCGTATTGCCGCCAGCGCAACCTGCCACTAATACAGCAAGGACTGTGAATACGATTGCACTTGAAAACCACTTTTTCATGCCCATTCCCCCATAACAAGTTTTCCTTACAGCTATAAGTCTACCGATTTCCCCATGCGCCAAGAAGATAATTTTTTAACCTAAAAGGGTAAAATCGTGACTTGGTTACTTGCCGGCCTGTTCCTTGCGGTACTGCAGGGGAGAGACGCCCAGTTGCTTTTTAAATACTTTGCTAAAATAATTTTCATCCGCATAACCGAGCATATTGGCCAGCTCCGAAACGTTCATCGTCGTATGGGCCAGCAGCATTTTAGCCTTACTCATGCGCAGCGCGGTCAAGTAAGTAATGACTGACGTATTGTACATTTCCTTGAATTTGCGCGAAATATAGTGCGGATTGAAGCTGAACTTCTCCGCCAGCGTCGTCAGCGAGATATCTTCCTGGAAATGATCGGTGATATAGTTGTACACATCATCGATGCCCCGGCCGCCACGCACATCGTCCTGCTCTTCAATCATGTCCTCCCACAGCTTGATGAGCAGCCGCTCCCATTCCTCAAAGTCACCGATCCATTGCGGCATCAGCTTGTTCTCAGCCTGCAGCTCCGGCATCGCCGTCCCGCCAAGCTTCTCAAGCATGGCGTTCGCTTCCAGCGTGTAGCCTTGCAACTCCTTGAGCCGCAAGCGCCCCCGCTCGCGCAGCCGGGCTGCAAATGCCTGTACTGCGCCGGCTGCCGCCCGCTTCTCCTTCTTCTTCAGCGCCACCTCAAACATCAGTTGCTGATCCTTCAGCCTTAGCGGCGCGGCCTGTTCCTTATTGTCTATGCTGCGCTCTTGGAACAGATCGCGATCGAGCAGCGCTGCGCGCGCGCCGATAATGGCTTGCGGCAAGCCTTCGATGCCGGTTTCGCCCTGATTGAGGCCGGTCAGCACCTTCAGGCCGAGCGTGGCTTCCCAGGCTGCCATCACTTTATCGATATAGTAGCCATGCGGGCTCCCGGCATAGCTTGCATCCGCAGCGGTCAGCAGCAGCCATTGGTACTCATCCAGCCGGCAGAAGTAATGTGCACCGTAATGGCGTAAAATTTCATGGGCAATATTGTTCAGCGAAAATACGAACAGTTCCATATCTCCTTTAAACCGCATAAAGACTTGTGCCCGATTGCAAGGCAAAATTAATGCGGTTCGCACCCGCTCCAGCGGCAACCCGCGCCGTGCAAAGACTCGCCGGATATCCTCGCTGAACGCCGTCTCCCCTTTGAAGTAGCCGGCCAGCTTATGTTCATCCATCAGCGCATCGGCCATGCGCAGCTTGAAGCCGGTCTCGATCTCCTTCTCCAGATGGGACCTGCGGGTCTGCCAGGCTGTGATCGCCTGCTCCAGCGCAAGCTCCAGATCGCGCTTGCGCAGCGGCTTCAGCAAATAATCGATTCCCTTGGCCAGCAAGGCGGCTCGCGTATAGGCGAAATGATCATACCCGCTGGCGACGATCACTTGCGTATCTCCATCCTGCTCCCGCAGCGTATGCAGCAATTCTGCCCCGTCCACACCAGGCATATTCATATCGCAGATGAGTACGGCTGGCTCATGCCGGGCGATTAGTTTCAGCGCCTCAGCGCCGTCCTTGCCAAACAACACTTCCTTCACGCCAAAGCTTTCCCAATCAACCATCAGCATAATAGCTTCACGTACATGCTCTTCATCATCGACGATCAATACTTTCATCAGGTTCCCCTCCAGTTGTCAATAGATCGGTTGAGATGCCAAGCGATATGGCTGTTGATTCGTAAGGAATGCTTCTGATGTCCCACTCAAAACCGGTCCCATACAACAACTGCAGCCGGTGCAGCACATTCATCAGACCGATGCCATGCTGCTTCTGATAAGGTTCCGTACTCGCATACTCCTCCTTCAGCAGCCTCACGGTCTGCGGGTCGAAGCCTTTTCCGTTGTCGATCACCCGGATATACAGCTTCTCCTCTGACCATTCGATTGCAATATGGAGCACGCCGCTGCCTTTGCCCTTCTCGAACCCGTGAATGACGCTATTCTCCACGAGCGGCTGTAAAATCATTTTCGGCACGCGTAACGGCAGCGCCCCTGGCGGGCAGGAAATCGTATAGGACAGCCTATGATTAAACCGACTCTTCTGCAAGGACAAATAATCCTCCATCTGCTGAATTTCGCGCCCTAGCGGTACATTTTCCGTCTCCAGGTCCATGCTGTAGCGCAAAATCGAGCCCAGCTCGGTAATTTTGTCGTTTACCTCAACAACACCTTTGCGCAGGGCCAATGTACCGATCATCTGCAGCGTATTGTACAGAAAATGCGGATTAATCTGGGCTTGCAGCATTTTCAGCCGTGCCGTTGACACCTCCAGCTTGTTGCGGTAATCCTTGATGACCAGCTCGTCCAGATTGCGGACCATCGTCTGGAATCGATGCTCCAATACGCCAAGCTCATCAACATTGTGATGCATCGGCTCCATATTGAAATTGCCGGATTCGACGCGCCGGATCATCCGTATAAGCCTCCGGATCGGCTTGATAATGATAAATGTCAAAATGGCGGTCAATACAATTACAAAGCCCAGGCCGAGCAGTTGGATAACCAGCACGCGGCTAAGCATCTGGTTGGCCGACTTGTAGATGAGGTCCATGGGCACAAACTTGGCAATCGTCAGCGGCAGCTCCTTATGGGTATCCTTCAAGTAAATGTAAATGCCCTGCTCCCCATGAAGCGTTCCTTCGAAGGAACCGGTTTCATACACGAATGAAGCCGCAGCCATCTCCTGCGCATCCTCCCCTCCGCTTGCATAGAGCAGGTTCTGGCTATCTTTCACGTACAGAAACGTCTGCTCGCCAGATGACGGTTCCGCAAGTGGCCCAAGCACAGAAGCGATTTTATCGATTCCGATGTACAGTGTTGTCAGCCCAAGCACCGTCGATTTCGGGTAATCAACAAGCGGCTTGTGCATGACAAGCACCCGCTCTTTGCCGAGCTCAGCGACTTCGAATTCCTTCGAATCATCCCATTGCGAGTGGTGCTTGGGCACAAATGTGTCGGCGATGCTGCTGAGCGAGCCGACCTGCGCATTGTTGTACAGCATGATCGTCTGATTGATCTGGGTGTTAATATAACGGACAGCACGAATTTCGGCACGGCTCCCGTACAGCTGATTGAGTTGCTCACGGATCTGGAATTGCAGTGCAGCCGATACCTCCGTCTTGCGCAGATTGTCCATAAGCCCGGTGTCCTGGTAATAGGCAACCATGTCAAGCGACAGCTCATGCATATAGCGTTTGACGTTGTCGAGCGCAAGACTCATCGTCTTCAGGTTCAGCTCGATCGTCTTCTGCCGAATGCCTTCCGAGGTGGTCCGATACGATACCACATTGGAGAGCGAGAACGGTATAATCGAGGCGATTAACATGCCTAATAATAGCTTGGCAAACAAGCTCTTCTTGATCCACATGGTATTCATTCCTTCTATAAGTTCTTCTGCACAGGTGGAGGCTGCTCTCCCATGCATATAGCGGTAGGTTGCCTGGGGCGACCTGCCGCTACTTATCGCTATCTTACCGAACTTCGGTGAAACGAGCAATTGGAAGTCCTTGCGAATAGTTAACAACGATCATGGAAATTTTATACAATTAAAACATTTGCTTGTCGCGAGAATCCGGAAAATTCGGCTTATCTCACTTGCGGGCACACACTGCCCAACCAAGCCAGCCCGTGCTGGGCAGCGCCGAGAAATGCCTGGCACGGGCTGGCTTGGCACGACTTGGCCGCGACTCTCCCACCCCCGAACAACACAAACAGGCTGCCTCTGGGCGATCATCCCCTCGGCAGCCTGTTCCAGCGTTTATTCCCGCTGGGTGCAATTTCGCGATGTGACATTTTCATGCTCTTGAAATACGACAATAAAGTTAAGTTCCTGGAAACTTGTTCAATTCCTACTTATGGGAATGCTCTTGGTCCTCTTCGTGATCTTCATGGCTTCCATGGTCTTCACCCAAACTCAGATGATCGTAAAACTCATCGTAGACGGACTTCGGCTTCTCGCCTTCTGTCCAGGCGATTAGCCAACCCTTACTGTAGTAAGCTACAGCCGGAAGCTCCTTGTAGAAATCGACGAGCGGCACTCCCTTGCTGTTGCGAAGCTGCATCGCCCCTCTGTTGTTCGCCAGATTGACGCGATGCACGGTCAGGCCCCTCTCTTCCGCAGCCGAAAAAATAATCGGCTCCATCCGCTGGCAAAGCTTGCACCCAGGTTTGTAGTAATAAACAAAGCTCGGCTCCTCGCCATCAATCAGCGCCTTTAGCTTGTCTATCACTTCCTTGCCGGTCCCGGTCAGCTCATAAGGGCTGGAAGACTGCTGCTCGGCCGTGGCCGGACTGAGGGGCCATTCTAGCCAACCCCAAAGCACGAGGACGACGGTCAGAAAGAGCAGCAGTGTTAAGCTGCCGGTAATCAGCCACTTGCCCCTGGACGATATTCCCGATTGCCGGGGAGGCTCAGCGCTGGTCCAGCTTTCTTTTTTCCCAGCTCCTGTCCCTTTCTCCATCTTCTGCGTTCTCGAGCTTTTCGACCCTTCAGGCGCTTTTCGCATTTCCATCCTTTCTCCTTCCGAGCAGCATTCTCTGTTGTTTTCCGCTTACGTTCGCTTACATTCGCTCGCATATGCCCTCTTCTAGAACGGGACGACGACGGCTACTTCAATAGCTTGTTGGCTACATAGGCCACATCCACAGCATCGATAACCCCATCCTTATTCATATCCAGCCTGGCGTCATAGCCGCTGTCGGCCGATGTTTTCCCATTGGCTCTGGCTACGCGGACGAGATCACTCACAGTTAACCCGTCTCCATTAATATCCGGGTTGGAGATGGCGACACTGCTCCGAACTTCCTCCGACAGCTCGATGGCGCCGCCATTGGAAAGACGAACCTCCGAACCCTCATCGATGGTAAAGCGCGCCAGTCCATCGATGGCCAGCTTGGCTTTGAAGGTCAGTTCCACCAGCCCCTTCTTGCCGCTCAGTTGCTGGGCTCCGCCTTGTGTACCGGTCAGCCGCAGCTTGCCGTTCTGATTTGTGAAGGAAAGAGAAGAACCATTGCCTTCACCGCTAAAATCACGATGCAATTTAGGCTCGCCTACAAGTTCTACCAGTTCAGTGTTATAACCTACATACAAGTCAAACCCGTTAAATCCCTCTGCTTCGGCCTTGAGGACCAAGGTGAAGGTTTCCCCCGGCTCAACGATCTCGGCCTGCTTCTCAATCAACAGGGCAAGCTCACCGGCAGATGGCAGTTGGATGAAGGTCGTATAAGGCGCTGCCATCGTCTGATTCGACTGGTCCTTGACGCCCTGGACGGTCAGTTGGTAGATCTGATCCTTTCTCAGCGCGGATGCCAGCGTAATATCCGCTGCAGTCTGATCCTGATTCAAAGTGATCGCTGTCACCTGGACAACCGCCGACGGATCATTTTGCGGAGACACACGGAAATGCTCGCCTTCCAAGCTCGCTGTCTCGCCGGCGACAGCCTTGTTGAATGCCACCGTCACGGTACGCTCATCCTTGATCGTCACAGCCGTCACTTCCGGGCGCGTTACTTGAATAATGTAACGTTCCGTGACGACTTCACTCCGATTCCCCGCACGATCAATCCCGATAAATCTCAGGACCGTGTCCGAAGCTATCGTGATCGGCTCCGCGTATGTCGGCGATGAGTCCTGCGGCTCCGAGCCGTCCAACGTATAGTGAATGGCTGCCAACGGGTCGTTATCCGTTATTTTCAGGGTAACCGTTTGCGGAGCAGAGTAGGTACCTCCGGCTGGCTGCGCCTCAACTACAGGCTTTGTTGTATCGGGCCCGACAAGCGAGAAGGTCTCGTTCTCCTTCAGAATCAATTGCTCGCCCCCGCCATATACCCGGATGACCGGGAACTGGAAGATCAGGTCATCGGGGTTCTTTCCCTCTTGAAGCTTAAATGTAATCTCCCCAAGCTTCCCGCTCTTCCCCTGCGGATTCGACGTAAGCGAAGGACTTAAGATGATCAGTTTGTATAGTTGATCCACCGTGTCATAATTGTCTGCACTGCTGAATTGGATAGCCATGTTATCCGAACGGAACTTTCCGCTCGCAGCATCCAACGCGTCTGGCGCCTGAATTTCCAGGTTAAATCCGGTAAAGTCCTTAATCAGTTTATCGTATGAGAAAGACAACTTGATTTGATCACCCTCACGGGTTCCTTCAATGAGCAAAGTACCGTTGGGGTCCGTCAAGGATTGCGAAGCGGCTGATGCCAGATGCACCGCGAACAAGAAGAGTACGAACGACCACATTGCTGTTTTCCCGAAATGATGCATAGTTTCTCTCCCTCCCTAGAAATTATGGCACAACCACTTTAAATTCGGGATGCTTCGTTTTCATCCCGTTCACATTCAAATAGAAATTTATCGCATCATTGATGTCGTTCGCATTCGCCGTACCGTCCCGATTGACATCATAGAGATACGCGGTTTGATTGAGCTGCTCAGGATCGATTTCGTTACCTCGAAGTTTCCATTCCGGATGTTTGGTCTTCATACTGTTGATGTTCAAGTAAAAATTAATGATATCGTTGATGTCGTTCGGATTAGCGACACCATCTTGATTCACATCATAAACATACGTCCCTGTCGGGATGACCAGCACGTAATCGACGATCCCGCCACGGCTCTCCAGGTCCCGCATCAGTTGCCGGGATGAAGCCGATACCGCATATCCTCGCTGATGGAGATAATCCAACTGAGCGAGTCCGGCAATCGGCTCCAGCCGGCTCACGGGGTTGAAGGCAAGCGACAGCTTCTGCAATTGTCCAAGCTGCTCCAGGCCCGTAACACCGGCAATTTTATTTCCCTCCAGATTGAGCGATTGCAGTGCCGTCAATGTCCGAAGCGGCGAGACATCCTGGATGGCATTGGATGCCAGATTCAGCTCCTGAAGCCGGGTCAGCGTACCAAGTCCTGTCAAACTGCCGATCTGATTGCCGGCAGCGTACAAGTGCCGAAGCTGGGTCAGCGTACTTAGCGCGCTCACACTCGTTAGCCGATTGTTTGTCAGCCATAACGACTTCAAGGAGATCAAGGTACCTAGCGCATCAGCTGACGCGATCTGATTGCCGTTCAGGATCAAGGTTTCCAGTCTGGTCAGGGAACCAAGCTTGGCAATATTGCTGATCTCATTATTTGACAAGTTCAAGGATTGAAGGTTCACGGCATATTCGAGTCCGGCGATATTGCGTATTCCCCGGCCTGCGGCTTGGAGCTGCGTCAGTCCCTGGAGATCCTCCGTGGAAATGGCTCCGGATGGCTTATGCAGCGCGTCCCGCACAGCGGCCTCCAGGCCCGCATCAGCGAATGTAACCGCTGCTCCGATAACAGAAATCGGATTCGCAATTCCAATAAAGAGCACGCTCATAATGAGACAGCTCAGAGCTTTCCATCCTCTCAATCTTCTTCCCCCTTCCTGTCTATTCCACCGTCACCGATCCGGTCATATACGGATGAACCATACAAAAGTACGACGTGACTCCCGTGTCGTTAAACGTGTAGCTGAATCGCTTGTTTCCGTTTGGCTCAATGATGCCGTTCATGACCCCGTCATAGGAAGTAACCGTATGCATCATCGACCCTTTCAAGATCCAGGTCACCGTCGTTCCTCGGGTCACCTTGATATGAGCCGGAGTAAACTTGTCGTCCAGCACATCGACCAATACTTCCGGGGCTGGCCGGATCGTATAGACCCCCGTCTGTACCTCACTGGCGTTGCCGCTCGTATCGATCCCGATCCACTTTAACGTAGTGGTGCGGTCGATGACAATCGGTCCTGTGTATAACAGGGAGCGCGCCGTAGGGAGCGTGCCGTCCGTCGTATAGTAAATCTTCGCCTGCGGGTCCTCGTCTTGGATCGACAGCTGGACGGTCTGGGCGCTTGTATACGTGCCTCCCGGCGGATCGGCAGTGACAGTAGGCGGGGTAATATCAGGACCGCTGCTTTGACACTCCTGGCCCAATTGATAGTCTATCTGAATCTGATTGGAAGAATTGTCTGCCCCTACCCTTGCGCACAAGAAGGAAGAGATATAACTGACGGGAGCCATAGTTTTCCCTTTTTTCTGCAAGATTGGCGACTCCAACTGCACCTGCTTGCCGTTCAACAGAGCTTGCTTCTGCAACGGCCACAGTTCCATCTCGGTGTGCTCGGTCTTGTAGGTCAGGCTGCGGTCTTCCGTACGGGCTTTCAGAACGCCGCCCAACTGTTCAGCGATAAAGCCAAGCGGAACATACGTCTCGCCCTTTAGCCGGAACGGAGCAACATCCAGCATGACATGCTCGCCGTTCACCGTGGCATGCGTGCTGCCGATGTCCAGCGTCATCGTGCTTCCTTCCGATGAGCCAGCCTCTTCGATATGTGTCATCGTATGCAGCCCGCCCGGGTAAACACCGTCATTGGTATTATCCACGATTTGGTGGCTATGGAACGGATAATTCCCGCTTTGGTCAAATACAATCAGAATATCCTTTGTTTCCCCAGGGTCCAGGTTGACCGTATCCTTTTCTAAAGGAAAATCACGCGGAACGCCGTTCTCCGCGATTACCTGAAAATGGTGACCGTGCAGATGCATCGGGTGTTCGTCGTAACCGGGGTTGATCAACCGAACCAGAATCTTTTCCCCCACCTTGCCATGAATCATCGACCTGGGATCATCCTCCAGATCAGGGAACGATTTTCCGTTAATCGTCCAATAGCGGGGGTGGAACTTGCCAGGGTCGTAGACGAGGCCGTCTGCTGCCGACTTGTGCCAGGCCGGATCAAGCTCATTTACATGAAAGACATACTCCTTGTCGTATTGCGGCCCTCCTGTCCATGCCCGCTTTTGCGCGCCCTTTGCCTTCACAACGAACGGTCCGCTCATTCCCATCTGCACGCCGTAGCCCTTCCCGTCACCGGCATAGTAGTAATAGGAACCGGCCTGGACAGCCTGGATTTGACGGGTGTGACTTTGGCCGAGGGCCAACGCTTGCTCTGCTCCGCTCGGGCTGTCGATGCCCTGGAAGCGAAGCGGATACACCCGAAATTCCGAACCGGCTTGTTTGGCTCCGATGTGGGTGACCGTTACCTCAAGCGTATCGCCTTCTTCCACTTCCAGCAGCGGCCCGGGGAATACCGCCGTTCCCTGCTTGTTCTCCAGACTGTACCCCCACATGTACAACTGCTTGCCGTCCGGCAGCGTCAGCAAGCCGTCTGTGGCAAATAGTTGAATTTTCTTCACATCAGCCGCATTTGTATGCAGGGGCGACAGGAGCAGAAGCAGGAAACAGACTGCCAATAATAGCCCGTAACGCTTGATCGTCCCGGCGCGCGTCATTCCACTCACCTCCCTGATCATCTTGGCTTCGACTCCTCCCCGTCTACATGGATCGTGTAGGTACCGGCCTGGTCGAATTTGACCAAGACATCGTATCTCTCCGCCGATGCCAACGTCAGAGACTGCTTATTGAGCGACTTTTGCAATGGCCGACCATCCGACGCTATGACTTTAAACTGTCGCCCATTCATATGGAAGGTATGCTTTTGGTAACCGGAGTTGATGAGTCGGATCAAATACGTCTCCCCCGCCTTTGCTGTAATGGAGGTCTTGGCGTTTTTGCCGCTAAACTCGCCGTTCAGCGCCCAGAAATCCGGATTGAAGACCGTTCGGTCATACGTTTGCCGTTGTTCGACGGCTTTATGCCACGACCGGTCGATTTCATTCAAATGAAGTACCACCTCTTTATCGTAAGAGGGCCCTTCCGTCCACGCCTGGTTGACCCCTTCACGGGCTTTCACGATAAAACTTCCGGTCATCCCCATCTGCAAATGCTCGACCGTGTCGACGTGACAGTGATAGAAATAGGTGCCAGCATACTGAGCCTTAAACTGATAAGTAAAGCTCTTTCCGACGAATACCGGAAGAGAAGTATGCGGAACGCCGTCATTTTTCTGATTCGTATTCAAGCCGTGGAAATGAATCGTATGAGCTACCGGCAAAATACCTGATTTGGATGGACCGATATTCGTCAAAGTAATTTCAACCTGATCCCCCTCCGTCACTTCTAAAGTAGGCGCCGGATAAACAGCCGTTCCCTTTTCGTTCTGGAGTGAATATCCCCAGATATACATGTCGCTTCCGTCAGGCATCTTCACGTACCCGTCCGTTGCATATAAATTGATTTTTTTAACCGTGTTCTCCTGTGCGGCGATCGGTTGAATGGCGCCGTATTTCAAGGCCGCCACGATAGACACGCAGAACACAGCTACCGTAGCCAGTCTTTTCATAGCATTCATCATCCGCTCGTTCCCCCCATCTTAATAACATTCTCGTCCCTCCCCGGACAGGAGATGGACGAGAATGATTCAGGATTAAATACCCAGCTCGTCCAATAAACGATAGATCATTGTGGCAGCCTGCGCTCGCGTTGCGTTCGCATTAGGACGGAAGGTATTGTCTTTGAAGCCATTGATAATGTTCTTCTCTGCCAGAAGCCCGATACTGGATTTGGCCCAATTCGGCAAGCGTCCGGCATCTTCAAACTGCACATCCTTCGTGGAGCCGGATGCCTGCAAGGTTCTGGCTAACATAACCGCCATTTCTGCGCGTGTAATCCAGACACCTCCATCGAAATAAGCAGCTCCGTCAGCTCCAGAGTGTCCCTGTATAATGCCTGCATCAAAGGCAGCCTGGATATGGCCTTTGGCCCAAACCGGAATTTGACCGGCATCGGCGAAGGACAGATCAGGGTTGCTTTGGACCGGGAGACCCAGAGCAGAAGCAATCAACATCGTAAACTCGGTTCGGCTAATTTGCGAATCCGGTTTGAACGTGTGATCGTTGTAACCTTTGATTATCTTCATACCTGCCAGGCGATCCAGCGACTCGGAAGACCAGTGATGATCCGTATCTGTGAAAGATATCGGAGAAGGATCGGTGAATACGGCAAGCGTCCGGAAGTACTTGGATTGAACCGAGATGGTGCTGTCCTGCGCGTTTAATTGTCCGCCCAAATAGATCCATTGCTTGCGGCCTTCATGATAATAATAAATGGCTGCTTTGCTTCCGGCCTTGATATGGCTTGGGTTCAATGGCAGAGTGAATACGGCTGGATGCTGCAACCGCTTGTCGCCGGCAGCCTTGAATTCGTAAATATCGCCTTGCAGTTCTAACGGAAGACCCTTTGGCAGCAGCTTGTCGCGCTCAGCCTGATCGGCGATTTTCCTTATCGTAACGGTGGTGTCCTCAGAAAGCGCTCCTTTCGGAATGACGACCTTCGCCCCTCCTTTCAACTGAACCGTCCCGCCAACTGATGCCTTGACCGCTTGGGAGCTGGCATCCGACTTCACTGAAGTGTCGTCCGGGTCAGAATCAGGGTTGGAGACCGATCCACCGCCGTTTGAGCCGCCTCCGCCTCCGCTTCTTGTGTAAGTGACAACAAACGTAAGCTCTTGTCGATTGCCGGCCGTATCCGCAGCAACCAGAACAAACGTATTTTTACCTGCTGACAACGTTGTCGACAGGGAGAATGCATGCTGATTTAAAGTAACCGCGTTTCCATTAATGGTCAGCTTTACATTCGGGTCATCATCCACGACAGTTCCTTTCAACACATAATTGGCACTGCTGACCGAAGCGCTGGATTCCACGGTGATGACGGGTTTGGTACTATCATTTCTGGGATCGATTTTCACCTGGCGGCTATCTTGCTCATTCGTTTGAATTCGATGGTACCCCGTAGTCGCCAAGATGTTTTTCAACAAGAGCGAGGTCGAATTCGTCGGCTTCAAGGCCTCGAAGCGCAACGTAGCAAGCTTAATTTCGGAAATCGGATCATTGCCAGGCAGTTGATTTTTGATCAACGCATACTTTAATAGACCGTTTTGTTCATCCACAATAATATTGCTGCTCGGGTCAGCAGCCTTGAAGCCTCCCGGCAGTTCCAGCTTCTCCGGGATATAAGCCAATACCTCTGGATCGTACTTGACGACAAATTCGATGCCCATCAACTCGCGGGTTTCTAATGCGAGAATGGGAACCGCGATCTCGTCCTTCACCTGATAAGAGCTTGCGATGGCGCCGAGTCTGATATCCGCTTGTTGTACGGCTCCGTAAACAATGCCAGTGCCGGTCGAAAAACTCCCGATTGCCAGCAAGGCCACACAAGCGAGCAACACCGTTTTGTATAAACCTCTTCCCATTCCTTATCCTCCCACTGTCCTTGACTTGGGCGCTCTGCACCTAGGAAAGGAATACCAGCCCAGAGTTAGGGCTGGGACTGGTATTCCGACGATTAAGATTCGAGCACTTTTCTGGCGACAAACGAAATATCCTCGATATTGATTTTGCCGTCGTGATTAATGTCCAGTCTAGGGTCAAATGTGGTTTTGCCATAGGCTTTTGCTACCAGGGTGAGGTCGGTGATATTGACTTTGCCGTCCTGGTTGACGTCAGCGCTGGACAGTCTGATTGCAAATGTTTTATCCTCGGTCACGGTCACCAGATTGCCGTTGGCATCCGAGAACTCGCTTCCTCTTATTAATGTTGTGTTTCCGTCGCCCTTCACTTTGAACGTAATGTCCACTAAAGCGATATCACCGCTGCGGCCAGGAGTGTCCCCAAGGGCAGTCAATGCTATGGAAAGCTTGCCATTTACGTTCTTCGCGAACAAGAGCGCGTTGTTGCCTTCGCGACCAAACTGATCGTTAATCGCACTGCTGACATACTCAAGTTTATCGGAATCATAAGTGAGCAGCAGTTTGGACGCGTACAAATCCGTAGCGCCATGAGCAGCTACCGTAACTTTTACTTCATCGCCGGCCTCAAGAATTCTTCCGGTGAGATCCGTGCTTAGTACAGGCTCAAATGCGGCAACAGGGTCATTCGTTTCTTTAATATCCAGCTCGTTGATCGACCACCAGTTGGCTGGTGCACTTCCAGTTTGCGTAATTTTGACAAATTGCGCTTTAACGGCAGGGAAGGAAGCGACGATTTTAACCACTGTGTTATTTGCATTCTCAGCCACTTTGCTCCAGCTTTGTCCGTCCTTCGATACTTCAATTACGTATCCTCGCGGGTAATCTGACGGATGCCCGGAGGCGTCAATGATGACCTCGTTGATGGTTTTGACCGCTCCCATGTTAACCTGGAACCACTGTCCTGGTTCTTGGAAAGCGCCTGAATCCCATCGTGTGCTCAGAATTCCGTCGATGACATGCTTTACATCTGAAGGAGAGCTTGTATCATCGCCTCCTCGCGGAGAGTGCGTAAATGTCCAAGAAGCTTTGGAACTTGGCGGGAACGCATACATTTCATGAATAGAGAGCCAATAGCCTTGAGCGCTGCCTTTATTCAGTATTTTGATATACCGTGCATCCACCGCCTGGAAGGTTTCATCCGCAACCAGTTTATTCCAGCTAGTGTCTTTGCTCGCAACAGTCGTCCATGTTTGACCGTCCGTCGATACCATCAGATCGTATCCCCGGAAATAGTCCGGATGACTGCTTGCTTCCGATGTTGGCCAATGTGACCCGTGATCGATCAGGACGCGGTTCACTTTTTGGACTTTGCCCATATCAATCTGGTACCACATACCTGGCTCTGCGTCCTTCTCTGTTGTCCAGCGAGTTTCTTGCTTGCCATCGATTCCCTCATTCGGCTTGGAACCGTTACTTGCGATTGCTGTCCATCCTGACCGGCTATACGCACCCGTCGTGTCGGGAGGCGTATTTGGGTTTTCTGAACTGTTGCATTTGTCATTGTTGCAAACAATCGACTCCGTAGGCGCAGCGTCCCCATCGAAGCTGAACTGAAGCCAGTTGAGATTGTTCCCGCCGTCAGGGAAGACAATGTACACATCATGGAAATCTGACTGATCTCCTGCACCGTGAGTCGTATGGGTGACATCGCTGCTAATTGTGGTCCAGTTCTGCCAGCCTCTTGTTGAATTAGCTTTGGCTGTTGCGATTTTCTCCCCGGTCGGACTATCCAACCGCGCCTCAACATTTAAGCCGCTGTAATCAGAAGCTAACCGGAAATATAATTTTTTGAGATTTTTAATATCAAGATGCTTGAACATCAACCAATCATTTGGATCTGTAAAACCGATGTTTTGGCCCCCGTAAATATCAGAGGTGTTCTCCTTCTTAACGCCCTGGTTGTCAAGGGAAGTTGGACTGCCGCCTCCCGTGGCATCAAAATCCGCAGCATGAACACGTTTATTCCTGAAGGTAACGGAATCGGAAGCAGTTAACGGTACTGTATTAGGCGCGCCTTTGTCCGTTACAGTAGCCGCAATGTTCCAAGATATTTTGGCTTCCGGACCATGACCGTCATCAAACAAGGTAATAGGCGCCGAACAACCGGTTTGACTCTCGAACGGATGGTAATGCGCATCGTGCAGCAAGTTCACAGACCAATGAATGTCTCCGCAGGCAATTTCCCCGTCCTCTTCATCGCTCGCACGCGCAGTTGCCGTGATCGTTTCCCCGTTGGTAAAGAACTTTCCGTTAGGCGGGTAAGTAATTTTCACGACAGGAGCCGTATTGCCGGCGACAATCGTGGTGTTCCATACCGATGCTTTCCCCGCTCCGTTTGTCACCTTTAATGTGACTTCATAGGAGCCGCTCGCCGTATACGTATGGGATGGGTTCGGATCCGTGGATGTGCCGCCATCACCGAATTCCCATTCATAGGAGAGAGTATCTCCATCCAGATCTTTCGTTCCCGTTGTATCGAATGTAACCGTAAGCGGAGTTTTTCCAGATGTTGCGCTTACTTTTGCCTTAATAACCGGATTACGATGCAGTTGTCCATAGAATATTTTGGTGATACCATCTTCGGAGTCTGCTTCCCAGGACTTGCCGAACTCCACGACATACAAGGCTCCGTCCGGCCCCACCTTCATATCAATCGGAGCATACAAGCCGGACAGGAAGTCCTCCACCTTCTCAACTTCACCGTCATCATCAGTAGTGATAGCTTTAATCCAGTTTCTTGCAAAATCGTAGACCAACAGTTTGTTCTTCAATCCGGGAATAGCATCAGGTCCTGTGTAATCGTAGACCGGCCCCGCCAAAGCAGTTCTTCCGTTTTCTCCCCAGACCGGATCTTTTGGATATGCGTAGAAGGCAATCGGTTTTTTGGTCTGTGCGAATTTCTCGGCAAATACAGCGTCGTCAATTTGGTTATAATGAGTGGCTCCGACGAAGTCTCTTTTGTTATATACCTTATCGCCAATACCATACGGCCATCCGAAGTTTTGACCCGGAGCAGTGACCGCATTGAATTCGTCATAATCTCCGTTAGCCCCGTTGGCGAAGGTACCATCCGGGCCTACATCGCCTTCATAAATAATAAATTTACCATGCGACTTGGTGGTATCGAAGGAAATACGGTAAGGGTTTCGGAATCCCCAGGCATAAATATAATCCCTGGCGCCGCCTTGTCCCGTGTAGAACGGGTTATCGCTAGGAGCGGAACCGTCTTTGTTGATACGAAGAATTTTACCCCGCATGTCATCGAGGTTCTGGGATGTTTGAATCGCACCAACCTGCGGTCCTTGAGTAGGTGTCAAGTTGTCCCCGATAGTTAAATACAGCTTGCCGTCCGGACCGAATTTCAAATATCCGGCTTGGTGACAGCAGGTAACGTCCGTCGGGACATCGAGCAACTTCTGCTCGGACTTGAGCGTGCCGTTCTCGAACTTGAATCGGGAAAGATGGTTGGTTAGTTTTCCGGGCGTAGGTTTAACCGGATTGGTATAGTATAGATAAACGTAATTGTTGGTCTCATAGTCGGGATCAAGGGCAATCCCCATCAAGCCGTGCTCGCCTTCCGTATTTGTCGGAATATTCAAAATTTCCTTTGCATCCCCTTCTTGGGTTACCGTGTATACTTTGCCAAAAAGACTGATTACAAAGATTGTGCCGTTCTTTGAAATTTCCAAACCGGTTGGGCTTGCAATGGTTTCCTTTACAAGCGGTACCTTTTGCACACCTGGCTTCTTGGAGGGTTGGTCGCAATCTGTATCTTGAGCCTCTCCCCATGCGTATTTGAGGCCGCCAAGCAGATGCAATTGGAAGTCTTCATTAAACCAGGTTTCCGGATGATGACCTAATCCGGTGTAGAACATTCTTCCTTCAGATACCGGGCTGCACCAAGCGGTTGGACGATCTTCTGTAAGACCTCCCGTAACGCCATTGCTGTTCAAATCCAGGCTTAGCAGGATGTGCTTGCCTTTATCGCGAGGGTTTTCTTTAAAGTAGTATACTTCCTCGAGCGCGGTCCAGGAACCATTCAGATGGGAAGTCGCCGGATGGTTGGTGTCTTCTACGTTAAAGGTAACCGTCTGCGTCCATGGATGATTGTCGAAGTATGCCCCGGTCAATTCACCGTATTCCGGCCAATCATAACCGGTATCCGTGGCGGCATGTGCTCCCACGAAGCCCTTGCCCGATTTGATAAAGTTCATGAGGTCCTGCTTCTGTTGATTCGTCATTCCCCATTCACTGAAATTACCAGTCGTGTTGACAAAAAATACAACGTCATATTTGG
Source organism: Paenibacillus roseus (assembly GCF_016424485.1). Lineage (GTDB taxonomy): Bacteria > Bacillota > Bacilli > Paenibacillales > Paenibacillaceae > Paenibacillus_D > Paenibacillus_D roseus. Next base: position 38,698 of record NZ_JAELUP010000012.1, on the reverse strand, counting down.
AAAGATTAGCCGCATTCAGATCGGCTACATTTTCCGTAAAGTCGACCGTAAAATTGTATTTTCTCCCCATCTCGGGAAGCGCAATTTTAGCCCCTTGATCAATCGACGCGTGACGAAAGCCTGTCGTCTTCGTGACTGCCAAAATTCTGTGCGATACACCATGATCTTCACCATCATGCGCGAGCGCTGTTCCGTTATTGACGAAAGTGCTGAGCGGTAACAAGATCGTAGAGCACAACATCATGAATGCCCACAATGAGTTTACAATAGAACGCCGTCGTCTCATGCAATAGTTTCCTCCTTAGTGAAATGGAATTTGAACATTAGCCAACTTTGAGATTAAAGCTTCGATTGTTACCGCTTTCTTTTACAAGTGCAGTAACAATCGAATGCTCAGACTTCCGCTACTGATACCCATCTGCGTTCCACAATTGAGCGGTCTACCGCTTCGAGCACTTCCTGGCAGCGAACACCGTCTTCAAAATCAGGAGAAAACGGCTTATCATTTGCAATTGCTTGCATAAACTCATAAGCCAGATGCACGAAGCCGTGCTCATACCCGATCGTATGACCCGGAGGCCACCAATTGGCGACATAAGGGTGAACGCCCTCCGTTACCATAATAGTGCGGTAGCCCTGGAGATGGGGTGGGTCGTCGCGAAAGAATACCTCCAGTTCGTTGAGCCGTTCCAGGTTAAAACGAATGGAGCCTTTGCTGCCGTTAATTTCAAACAGGTTGCCGTTTTTCCATCCCGATGCAAACCGGGTCGCTTCGAACGAGCCGATCGCACCGTTTGCGAATTGCGCCAGAAATACTGTCGCGTCGTCTACCGTGACATCTCCGTATTCGGAGGACGCTTGAGCGGTAAGCCCGTTCATGGATGCAGGAATCGGACGCTGCTTGACGAAGGTCCGGTTCACGCCAATGACCTGATCGAATTCTCCAATGAGATAATGGGCCAAATCAATGCAGTGGGCATTCAAATCACCGTGCGAGCCGGAGCCCGCCACTTCTTTCTGCAGCCTCCAGGCCAGTGGGAAATCCGGGTCGACCAGCCAATCCTGCAAATAGACTGCACGATAATGATGAATTTCCCCTAATCTGCCTTCTTCAATGATTTGCTTAGCCAGTTGAATGGATGGCAGGAAGCGGTAATTGAAGCAGATGCCGTGTTTGACTCCGGCCTCCTTTACTACTTGAAGCATCTCCCTTGCGTCCTCCAGGTTGAGCGCAAGCGGCTTCTCGCAAAGGACATGCTTGCCCGCCCTGGCCGCAGCCAGCACAATGTCCTTGTGGGCATTGCTCGGCGCATTCACATCGATGACATCAATGTCGTCCCGTTTGATCAATGCCATATAATCGGTTTCGTACGATTCCCATGCAAGTCGCTCCGCAGCCTGCTTGACCGCTTCCTCATCGCGACCGCAGATCGCTCTCATCGTCACCTTGGCATCCATGTCGAAAAACATCCCGACATCCCGGTAGGCATGGCTATGCGCCTTGCCCATAAATTTATAGCCGACCATTCCCAAGCGAATTTCCGGTTTCATGCCCACCACATCTCCCCGGCTTTTTCTCTGATTAAAGCCTGATTCAAAAAGCGGGCAGCTTTCTGGAAGCCTTCGTCTACCGACATCAAGCCGTCTTCATGTTCGATGCTGATGACTCCGTCATAACCGACTTTGGTCAGTGCGCTGATAATGTCTTGCCATTCCTGAAGTCCGTGACCATAGCCGATCGTCCTGAAAATCCAGGAACGATCCAATTCCTGATCATACGGTTTTAAATCGAGAACGCCATTCAACGCTGTATTGCGTTTGTCGATAGACGTATCCTTGGCATGGACGTGGTAGATGGTGCTGCCGAGTTGTTTAATGCACTCCACAGGGTCCATTCCTTGCCAGTACAGATGGGACGGATCGAAGTTGACCCCAATATTGCTTCCCGTCTCTGCTCTGAGCCGCAATGCCGTTTCCGTGTTGTAAACGACAAAGCCCGGATGCGCCTCAATCGCTACCCTGACGCCATGCTGCCTGCAGAAGTCCGATTGCTCCCGCCAATAAGGCAGTACCTTCTCGGACCACTGCCAGGCGGATACCTCCAGAAAATCCGGCGGCCAGGCGCAGGTAGACCAGGAAGGATACTTGGCATGTTCGGAATCCCCAGGGCACCCCGAGAACGTTACCACTGTTTCAACACCCAAGGCCTCTGCCAGGCGAACCGTTTGGACGAAGTCGTTATGATGCTGCTGTGCAACCTCCTTATTCGGATGCAAAGGATTGCCATGACAGCTCAGCGCGCTGATCTCAAGTCCCCTTTGTTCAATCGATTCCTTCAAGCGGACAAGTTCTTGCTGATTGTCAAGCAGGACGCCGGGATTGCAGTGGGTGTTACCGGGGTATCCCCCGGTCCCCAGCTCCACCGCCTGCAATCCCGCCTCCTGGATTTTATCAAGTGCTTGTTCCAGGGGGGATTGGCCAAACAATACAGTGAATACACCTGATTTCATTGCGTTCCTTCCTTTCTTCATAGATTATAATGATTAATAATTAATGATTAGTATTTCGCATCCGGATTGTAGAATTGATCTACGTTTTCAGGCGTAACCGGTGTAGCTTCCAGCACGATGCTGTGAGGTACGCTCTTCTCCCAGAAGCCTTCCAGTCCTTTGCCTTCCAAAATCTTCGTAGCCAGATTCACAGCCGTTCCGCTCATTGTCGGGGAGTACGTCAACGATACGATGACTTCCGGCTTTTGTTTTTCTTTCATCATTTGATAAATTTCCTTCATACCGCCCGAGCTAACAATAAACATCTCATTCTCGCGTCCGGCATCACGAATCGCTTGCACGATGCCGACAGTCATATCATCATCTTGGGAATAGACAGCATCGATCTCTTTGTTGGCTTGCAAAATATTTTCTGTAGCCTTGAGCGCTTTTTCACGAGTAAAGTCTCCTGGCTGAGAAGCGATAATTTGAATGCCAGGGTAGTTTTGGATATAGTCGCGGAATCCTTTACTGCGCAAATCCGTAACTGTAGACGGAACGCCGGAGATTTCGATGACCTTCCCTTCCGCCTTTCCTTTCGTCTTTTTCAATTGCTCTACCAGGTAAACCGCGTCGCCGTGACCGATACCATAGTTGTCCCCGCCGATGTAAGTCCGGTAGTTCTCCGAGTTAATCGCCCGGTCGATAACGATCAGTGGAATGTTGGCGTTGGCAATTTTATCCGCTACTGGCGTGAGCGCTGCAGACTCGATCGGCAACATGACGATAGCATCGACTTTCTTGGTAATCAGATCCTCGATATCCGAAGTTTGCTTGGCCGGATCTTTGGCCGTATACAAGAAATATTCAATGTTCGGATGCTTCTCGGCTTCCGTCTTCGTATTAGCGACCAACGCGCCCATCCAGCCGTGGTCGGCCGACGGTACGGAGATGCCGAGCTTGTATTTCTTGCCACTTGATTCGTCTGAGCTTTGGGCTGACGTTGTATCGTTTGACTTCGGCGTTTCCGATTGGTTGGTGGTTGAAGTAGTTGAAGTTGCAGACGTGTTTGAATTGTTTGAGCAAGCCGACAGCATCAACATCAGAATTCCTGTGATGACCATTACACTTAACATCCATGTCTTATTTTTCTTGACTTTCAACATGTTAAATCCCCCTTAAGTGAAGTGAATTGATTAAATGAAGTAGATTGAATTGAAAAGCGTTTAATCCCGTTTTTGCAGCATGACAGCAGTTAAAATGATGGCGCCTTTGACCACCCCCTGGATATAAGGAGAAATATTCACCAGATTTAAGATGTTGCTAAGTACACCTAAAATCAAAATACCGAATATAGTGCCAACCAGGCGTCCCCGACCTCCAGCCAGACTCGTTCCGCCAATGATAACGGCTGCGATTGCATCCAACTCATACATGTAGCCGGAACTTGAGGTAGAGACGGAATTCAACCTGGCCGTCTCGATGACGGCTCCGATTGATGCCGTTAATCCACAAATCACGTAAGTCAAAATCGTAATTCGGAAAACCGGCACCGCAGACAAGCGTGCAGCCTGCAAATTGCCTCCGACCGCATAGATACGCCGACCGAAGACTGTTTTCTCTAAAAGGACATATCCGAGGAGAGCCGTAACCGCGAAGATTATGACCGGAACCGGAATTCCTAACAAATAAGCATTGCCGATCTTGCTGTAAGCCGAACTGCTGCCGGAGATTGCCCCCGCATCTGCATAATATAGCGCAACAGAACGGGCGACGGTCATCATGGCCAAGGTGGTAATAAAGGCCGTAATCTTCCCGTATGTAATTAATAATCCATTAATCAGCCCGATGAATGCGCCAGCAGCCAGTCCTAGCAGGATGGACACCGGAATGGGCAGACCGTAATTGACCTGGGCCGCCATCACTACCGTCCCCGATACTGCCAATACCGATCCTACTGACAAATCGATGCCTCCGAGTAAGATGACAAAGGTCATTCCAATGGACAAAATCCCGACAATTGAGATTTGCCGCAGGACGTTCTTGATATTAGCCAAGGAAAGAAAGCTATCGCTAATCAATGCAGCCAGCACAACCAAAATTATAAATGCAAAGGCCACGCTGTATTGCTCCCAGAACGTTTTAATCCAACGACGATCCTTTCCTTTGGAACCAGCTTGAATTTTACCCAGTTCCTTGTCTTGCGCAACCGATCTAACCGGTTGATTTGACATCTGACCTACCCCTCTCTATCATTCAAACTTGTTTGTTACACCCCTGCCGCCAAGGCCATGATTGCATGCTCGCTGGCTTCCGAATGATGAAGTTCCCCCGTTACCCGCCCTTGATGAAGGACGATAATCCGATTGCATATCCCCAGCAGCTCCGGCAATTCGGAAGAGATTACAATCACCCCCTTTCCTTGCGCTGCAAGCTTGGCTATAAGATGATAAATTTCACTTTTGGCGCCTACGTCAATGCCCCTTGTCGGTTCATCGAGGAAAAACAATTCCGTTTCTGCTACTAACCATTTTGCCAGGACGACTTTCTGCTGATTGCCTCCGCTCAAATGCTTGACGGGGTGTTCGACCCGATTGAGTTTGATCCCCAGTTCCTCAACCTTCTCGTGTACAATTTTCTTCTCTGTCTTGCGCCGGATAAAGCCGAAGCGATTGATTTTACCCAAGCTCGGCAAGGTCATATTGTGAGCTATGCTCATATCCAGCAGCAGTCCCGTTTGCTTGCGATCCTCCGTCGCAAAGCCGAACCCCAGGCGCACGGCTTGAATCGGCGAATTCACGCTCACTTCTTTACCTTGGTAATACACCTTGCCGCGATGAATCGGTTTATCTCCGAAAATGGCGCTCGCCAGTTCCGTACGTCCAGCTCCGATGAGGCCGGCAAAACCTAGAATTTCTCCTTTTTGCAACGAAAATTTAATATCTCGAAAAAACGGTTCGCTGCTCAGGCTTTCCACACGCAAAATTTCACTGCCGAACTGTGACGGCTTGTCGGGGAACAGATCCTTCAGTTCCCGACCTACCATCAAATTAGCAATCTCCCGCTCGGAGATGTTGTCAAAATTTCGAGTAATTACATGCTTTCCGTCCCGCAGCACTGTCATCCGGTCGCAGAAGAGCTTCAGTTCGTTCAATCGGTGGGATATGTATATGATGCCTACGCCTTGTCTTTTCAGCTTGTGAATGAGAGCAAACAGCTTTTCCGATTCACGTTCCGTCAACACAGCTGTCGGCTCGTCCATAATCAAAATTTCAGCATTGAGAGAAAGCGCTTTCAATATTTCTACAATTTGCTGTTCTCCGATGCTTAATGTGGACACTTTAGCTTTAGGACTAATCTCCAATCCCAGCTGCTCCAACAGCTTCGACGACTCGTTTTCCATTTTGCCAAAATCAACAAATCCCATTCTCTGCGGTTCCCGTCCTATAAAAATATTCTCCGCTACTGTCATATAGGGATTGAGGTTTAATTCTTGATGAATAATCGAGATGCCATATTGCTGGGAAACCGAGGGCGACGACATGCGGACAGATTGACCTCTTAAAATTATCTCCCCCTCGTCCGGCTCGTGAATTCCAGCTATGATCTTCATCAGGGTGGATTTGCCTGCACCATTTTCCCCTAGCAGGGCATGAACCTCTCCTTTGGCAAGATTGAAGCTCACCTGATCTAAAGCTTTAACACCAAAAAACTTCTTGGTAACCGCTTTCATTTGCAATATCATAAGCAATCTCCTCTTCTGTACAGCATAAGAAAACTCCCTTCAACTTTGCTAGTCATTCAATACTTAATACATTGGATGAATAAAGTTTAGGAAGTTCCAGATACATCTTGTAGTAATTTTTACCTCATCTCACTAGCTTGAATTAAATATAGCACATTGATTTTTAACTGACAAGTGGCTTTTTAAATTCAAAAAATATATATGTCGATTAGGTATAAAGTCTTGGATTGAAATGATATTGATTCTATATTCGCATATAGTTCACTAAAAAATGCCAATAATCGAACGAAATACCTACTATACCATCCGTATTTCTTTCTATTTTATTTTGATTCTGTTAATATAATATAAAATGGATTTCTGATTTTTGATTTTATAATTGAGTACAATTACTTGGTTGTCCATTATCCCATTTATACAATCGATCAACAAAGTTTATAATCCAAATCTTTATATTTAAAGTGAGGTAGTCTATGCATATCACCGGCGATCAACATCTTGTCAAAAAAATCAATAAATCTATCGTCCTTGAAACGATTAAAAAAAAATCCCCGTTGTCCCGATCCCAGATTTCTGAATTGACTGGACTTCATAAAGGGACCGTATCTTCTTTAATCAATGAACTGATTGAGGAGGATTTGGTTTTTGAAATCGGTCATGGCTTATCCAGCGGCGGCAGACGGCCCGTCATGCTTCTGTTCAATCAAGAAGCGGGGTATGCCATCGGCGTAAATTTGGGGGTTAATTTTATATTGGTGATATTGACCAATCTTCAGGGAGAGGTTATAGATGAGAAAACAACCTATTTTGAACAAACTTCACTGGATGTAGTAATCCCTATGCTAATTGAGGCGATCCAGGCGATGATTGCACGCGCGCCAAAGACCACCTACGGCATTATCGGAATCGGGATCGGGGTTCCCGGAGTTCTTGATGACAAAGGAACTATATTGCTTGCCCCGAATCTGGGCTGGGAAAATGTCGATCTTCATCGTATTTTGACGGATGCCTTCCAAATCCCTGTCACCATTGAGAACGAAGCGAATGCCGGAGCGATCGGGGAGAAGGAGTTTGGTTTTGGCAAAGAAGATGCGAACCTGATCTTTGTCAGCGTCGGGATCGGGATCGGAACCGGGATATTGCTGAACGGGGAAATTTACCGCGGGGCTTCCGGCTTTTCGGGTGAAATGGGGCATTTTGTCATTGAAACCAACGGTAAAAAGTGCAAATGCGGCAGCAAAGGATGCTGGGAACTGTACGCTTCCGAAAACGCCCTGATCGAGCAAGCACGGCAGTTCCTCGTCGACGAGTCCGGGGACCAAACCCTTGATATCAATACGCTAGTTGCCATGGCAGATTCGGGATCGGCTAGAGTCATTCATTTATTTAATCAAATTGGCGAGTATATCGGCATTGGGATATCCAACATTATCAACATGTTCAATCCGGAACTTATCGTAATCGGGAATCGACTTGCTGTAGCGGAAAAATGGATTAAAAATCCGATCATGCGCATTGTCGAGCAAAGTACATTCCCTTTCATCCGGCGGCAGTTGCGAATCAGCTTTGCCAGCCCGGCCACCGATTCAATCGCCTTAGGCGCAGCCTACACCGCGACAAAAAGTTTCTTTTCCAATACCAAAGTATGGGTGGATTAATACAAAAGCGATCCTCCCCTGCCTAATCGGTCAAGCTCTCTGTCTGTTAGTAAAGCATAGTCACTAAGCAACAATCTGGCGTCGTACGTTTCTCTTCCCCTTTATTATGACAAAATAACAAATTAAGCTGCTTTATTGTGCGATTGAATAAAAATAAAAGTATAATAGAGAGGCTAAACCTAAAAATTAGTGGTTGAACTCCAGGGGGAGGGGGCGCTGCGTGGCAGAGGATTCTTCCGATCGCTGTTAAAGCCCGACTCCTTGATTTCATGGAGGTTTGCAGGCCGAATCGGGCTTTAAAGGCGACCACGTTCGTTTCTCCAGAATTCCTCTGCCCCTCCGCTGCTCTCTCCTCGATGTCAACCACTAATTTTGGTTTTAAGCCATAACAGAGCATACATATTTATGAAAGGGGTTTAACGATGTCTGAAAAGCTGACTAACATTTTCTATGAGTCCCATTCAGGCTCATGGGCATTTTTGCTCATTCTGTTCGTGGTCGCGTTCCTCTTGGCCAAGGGCGGCAAAGCAAAAGGAGCCAAGATTGTCGGGATGGTGCTTAGGCTGTTCTACATTATCATGCTCGTCTCCGGAGTCGGCATGCTGATCGGCTTCAGCTTCCCATTAGTGTACGTACTTAAGGGTATCCTCGCCGTAATTCTGATCGGACTGATGGAGATGATTCTTGGCCGTACCCAAAGAAGAGAGAAGACCGGCACATTCTGGATTTTGCTCGTTATTTTCGTAGCCATTGTCGTGCTGATGGGCTTTGGAGTTATTTCATTCTAAACAAACGCGATTGTCACTAACATAGCAGTCTCAACCTGACCAAGGGCCGGCACTCTCCAAGTGCCGGCCTTAAAAGTCGACAGGTCTCTTCTATTAAATTCAGATTTAAACTTGCAAAAAGGCGCCTGCCCAGCTCCTGCCAGCTGAACGGCACCCTCGTAAACCCGACTTGCATCAAAATCTCCATTGCCTAAAATCTATCCATTATTCCGCCTGCTGTTGGCATTCGCCGCAAATGCCATAAATCTCAAATCTATGACTCATAATCTTGAAGCTCTCCGGCAAATCCATACTCTGCTTCATCGGGCAGTAATCAAAGGTAATCGTCTTCTCGCACTCTAGACAAATTAGATGATGGTGATGGTGCTTGAAACAACTTCCCTTGAATTTCAATCCGCCTTCCATAAAATAAAACTGCTCCAGCGCCCCCATCTCACTGAGCATGCGCAAATTGCGGTATACGGTATCAAAACTGACTCCAGGATACTTATCCTTCATCAGATCATAAACGTCCTTCGGAGACAGAAACCCTTCGTTGTCAGCAAAAATTTTTGCCAGTGTACGCCTTTGATCCGTAATTCTCCAGCCGCTTCGAGACATGACAGCAATCATGTCTTCCACTTTATCGCTTGTCGTCATAGCTGCCCCCTCTTTACTTGTTTATTGTTAATCCCTATTGTGGTAAAAGCCGCGCCAAATGTCAAGACTTCGCCTTCTGGCTGACTGTTGCGGGCCTCGTTTAACTCTTGTAAAATAGTTGTGATATAATTGAACCAATGAAACAGAATTTATAGTTATATACACATGGGAGGATGACCCTACATATGAATTGCCCCGTATGTGACAATGTGAAAATGCGTGAAGTTGAAAAAGACGGCATTCTGATCGATATTTGTCCGGCTTGCAAAGGTGTATGGCTTGACCGCGGCGAGTTGGAAAAGCTCATGCAGGGCGTGCGCGAGGTCCGCGAACCGTTCAACAAATGGCATGAGGAACAGGAAATCAGGCAGCAGCTTCCCAACCATGAAGAATACCGCCCCGAGGGTTACCGTCAGACACCTTATAATCAGGGGTCTGCCTACAAAGGCGACTACAATGGGAAATACAGAAAGCCGTATAAAAAGAAAAAAAGCGTCATGGATATTATCGGTGATTTATTCGATTAAGAAAGACCCTTTTCTTCCACTGGCTTCTTTAGCAATCGGTATATGTGATCAACCGAGCGCAAAGCGTATTCTTTAAGCTTGAGCCCATCCTTATCCAATATTGCGAGACACGGAACGCTGGCAATCTGCCACTGTTCCCGCAGCACCGGGGCATAATTGATATTCAGCTTATACATCGGCAGAGCTGCCGTAGTCTCCTGTACGATACCCGCCATCCGCTCTGCCAGCTTGCATGTTCCACAGAACGGGGTATATAGGAGCACTGCTTCCGTATCTGGAATTGCACTCATATGAGCAAGAAGCTGCTGCTCCGTTATTTCTTGTATGGGCAAAGCCATTCGTTCCTTTCCATTATCTCCAATAGATGCGTTTGGGCAGATCAGATACCAACACAAAAGGAGCATCACCATGTCTCACAACAAATCTGTAGAAGAACAAGTCATCCAAAGCTTTCAGCAGGACGAGCAGATGATGATTCTCGTATTTGCGCAATGGTGCGTCAATCACGATCTTGATCCGCAAGAGCTCTACTTAAGAGCCTATCCGAATCAGGAGGCCAATCCCGCTCTCAGGCAATCGCTCAAGCTGACCGTACCGAAGGAAGAGGCCGGTCCTGTGCCGGATGACACCCTGCTTGGCGTGCTCTCGCTGTTTGGCAATGAAGATCTGGCATTCATCGTCACAGAAGAAATCGGCAAACGCAAATCCTGATTTCGAAGCAGCGGACTTCGCCTGACCATCCCGGATTTCCGGCATTCAGCTTTATTTAACCACTATACCACAAACGCAATGCCTATTCGACAAGCGTAAACGGCTTTGCCGTCCTTTCACACCATTCTTAACAACTCGCTCTCGTCCAAAATGTTAAAAGGGTTAGTCCACATGCAGCCTGAGGCTGGTGATGGACTAACCCTTCTTTTATTCCGCGCTTGCGGCAATCCGTTTATTCTACCCTGGTCCGCTAGCTTGCCAGACGGGATAGTTTGACCGCTACTACAGCCGCCATCTCGCGAGTGACTGCAGCACGCGGCTCAAAGCGGCCGTTGTAGCCGGTCATGATGCCTTGCTCATAGACAGCCTGAACCTGCACGGCTGCATTCTTGTACAACTCTGCGCTGTCCTTGAACACAACAGGCTGGGCGCCTGCCTGCAAATCGAATGCTCTGGCAATCATAATGGCCATCTCCTGGCGGCTGACCGCCTGGTCAGGCTTGAATTCGCGAGGCGTCACACCTTGCAGGTAGCCAAGCTCTCTTGCTTTCATGACAGAACCGTAATACCAGCTTCCAGGGAGAACATCGCTGAATACCTGCTTGGCATTGTTGTCCGCTGTCTGTCCGGTCAGCTTGATCAGCAGGGCTGCAAACTCCGCTCTGGTCATCGCCTGCCTAGGCGCAAATCTCAGCTCCTTGGCACTGACGCCGTTCATAATCCCTTTCTCCAGCGCTTCATATACGGAAGCCGCTGCCCAGTCTGAGATCGCAGCATCATCTACAAATCGGGCTGTTGGTTCCTCAGCAGCCGGAATGAGGGCGTATAGCGGCGCAGCACCCTCCGCATAGCGCTTATAGGCGACTAGCGCGAGCAGCGCTTGTTCTGTAGCCATTCCATTGGATTTTTCACCCTTCACATGGGCAAAACCTCCATCCGCATTGCGGTATGCAAGCAGATTGCTCAGTACATCCCGGCCGGATTTTGTGAAGCGCGCATCCTTCGGATTAATGCCGAGAGCCGCCAATGCTATGATTACCTGGGACGCACTTTCACTGTTCTCATCCCCAAACGCCGCGAATTCACCGTTGTTATGCTGCGCGGCAGACAGCCATCTCAACGCCTTATCTGTCGCAGCTTTCACATTAACCCGATCCTGATATGGCGCAAATGACGCCAGAACCATCGCCGTAATATCGACGTCCGAATCGCTGCCGCCCGCAAGCGGGAAGCCGCCGTCTGCATTTTGAACTCCGAGCAGCCAATCGATCAGCTTGTCACGGTTCCATTTGGCAGTCGCAGGAACTTCATAACGACCGCTGTCCAAGGCAATAAGTGCAAACGCAGGGCCATTGGCACCCTGATTGGTCATTCTGTCATGATTGTAAATGGAGGCAATAAGATTGTATCCGCCCAGACGGGTTGGATCGCCCCCGGCAGCCTTCACAGCTAGCGCGATACGCTCTGCATCGGTCACTTTGGTAAACGTGCCCGCTTCATCCTGCACTTGCTTGACAACATCCTGCAAATAGCCTGCCGGAACGCTCTTGCCTGCACGGGCGAGTGCCAAGACTTCCCAATCCGAAAGCTGTTCTTTTCCCAACACCTGTTTTACTGCTGCGTCAATCTCCTTCGATACATCAACTTTGCCAGCAATTCCGCCCGGGACCTTGCTCCGGTCAATAACAGCATATTTTGTAAAATGATCCGTCTTCCCGGTCAAAGTGCCCGTCTTGGCATCAATAACGGCCGGAACCGGAATCCATTGGCCCGTTGCTTCATTAAGCCATGCCAGCACAAGCTGGTCCGGCTGATTCGTCAGAACCGGAACCTTCACCTGAATCGTTACCGGAGACCGAAACTTCGTGCCTGCCGGTGTAAAACGGTAAATGCCCGACACCAGCTCCGTTCCTTCCGCTTGCAGCTCCTCGACCTTGATCGTCAGTTTCTCCGCCACTGCCCCGGCAGGAACCGTCAGTTTCACTTCATCCTTACTGTCCGACAATGTTGCTTCGGAACCCGAAGTAAATTCCTTCTCCATCTTGACCTGATTGCTCTCCAGCGTTTTGCGAAGCTGCTCTGCTACGGAAGCGCTCATACGCTCCTTCGCGTTCAGAACCACAGTGGTCTGGCCCACCCGATCAAGGGGCAGCTCATTATTCGCCGGAAGGGACAGCAGGGCGAAACCTTCGTTTACCGTCTTCGGCTCGCTATTGCCGCCGCTGCCCGAACCCTGGTTCCCGCCCCCGGAAGACGATGGCGTGTCATCAACGGAAGTCGTCGAATCACAGTCTTCCCCATTTAGTGTATAACACCAGGCTACAGAGTCATTGGCACGCAGCTTGTAAGCTGCTGCGCTAATATTGGGATACGAGCCGTTCACGGCATATTTCCAGCCGCTCCGGGGGTATTTAGAGCTGAAGCCTTCGCTCAGTCCGTCAATGCCGGATACATACAAGGAATCCCCGGAGCCTCTTTTCGCATGGCTGATTCCGTGCTCGTCAAGAATCCGCTTCAATACGCTGTATGCTGTATCATCCTGCTCCAATCGAGTACTTGTTGTGCCAATAATGGTACCCTTCTTGCTATGTCCGGTTACCGACAGGGAAACCGTCTCTGTAACCTCGCCCCCGCCACCAGGACTGTAAGAGACAACCGTTAGCGATTTCTCCATACGGACAATACCCGGCGATTGATCCGTATATTGCGAGATCGTCATCGTGTAGCTGCCTGAAGGCAGACCCCCTGCAAAAGTGGCAATGCCGTTCCCGTTTGTCGTGGCTGATTTGCCGCCGGCCTCTACCAGCACGCCACTGGCCTTGCTGGAAATAAACTCCGACGCATTCCAATCCCATTGCAGCTTCGTGACGGCCACGTTAAAGGTTGCCCCACCCTGCGGCTGTGCCGGGCTTACAATGATGCTGCCCGGAAGCTGAGTAGTAAAATCGCCGAAGTAAACTACGACTTCATCCTGATTGTGCAAGGAGAATTCTCCGATGCCGACAGGCGGGTAAATCCATTCCCCACCTCTGCGAATCGCATAGTTCCAGCCGCTGAATACACCATAGCTCCCCGCATCAATGCCACTAATGGAGTCAATGTAGCTGCCATAAATACTATGTTTTACATGGGGTCGAATGTTCTCTGCTTGAAGAGCTGCCAGCAGTCCCTCCAACGCACTGTATGCTGTCGTTATTTTCGGAGCAAGAATTGCACCCTTAGGCCCTTCTACACGGTACGTATTTGTTGTCTTCGGAAGGCCGGTCACCTTCATCGTAGAAACATGGCGGACAAACAAAGGTGCCTTATCGCCATTATAGCCGGTCACCGTCAGCTCATAGCTGCCTGCAGCCTCAATCCCTGCGAATTGTGCGATGCCTTCTGCATCTGTAACAGCTCTATAGTTTCCGATCTGCACCTCTGCCCCGGCAGCCAGGCCTGTTACAGGCACATTAGCGTTCTTATCATTATCCCAAATCCATGTAATGCTTTGAACCAATACCTTAAAAGGCTGTCCGGATTTCGGAACGGCAGGGAGGACGGTAGCCGAGTTTACAAGCTGGGTTTCAGTCCCGCTCAAGTACACGACAATTTTATCATCTACTAACGGCTGGAAGCCTTCCATCCCGACGTCAGGATAAATCCAATGACCGTCGCGATGCACAGCAAAATTCCAATAACCAATATTTGAATTTGATGATTCATTATTAATAGAAGTGATAAGCTTCCCAAAACTATACTGTTCATATTCAAAGTAAATACGATTCGCATTCAGCAAATTCTCAACAGCCTGATACACATTTTTACCTGTCGCTTCACCGCTGATGATTTCTCCGGCGATGCCTTCAATCCGGTAATGGCTGGTGGTCATCACCTGTCCAGCTACCTTCAGCTTGCTTGTGCTGCGGACAATGCTTGGAACTGCACTCTCCCGGTAGCCGGTAATCGTTATATCATAGCTGCCTGCCGGAAGACCTTCCTCCAGCTTGGCCTTGCCATCTGTGCCAGTCGTTAGAGAAATATCTCCGATTTGAATTTTTACGCCTGCTGCCGGTTTCTCTTCAATAATTGCCTGATTGGCAGCAGCGTCCCACACTCTGCCTGTGGCAAGGACAGTCAAGGTAAACGGCTGTTCATCCTGTGGTTCAACCGGGTCTGTCGTTACAGAGCTGACAATGCGTGTAGCCGAGTAATCACCATAGTACACGATAATCCGGTCATTGGATTCCGGCACGAAATCCGCCATGCTTCCATCAGGGAAAAGCAGCTGGCTTTCGCGCTGGACGGCAAACATCCAGCCGTCATCTCCCCCCATTAACCCCTCTGAAATTTTGTCTATAGATATTTCATAAGAACCCCCAGATGATTGTTTTACGGTATAAGCAATGGACTTCTCTTGAAGAAGCGACTTCAGGGCGGCAAGCGCGTTGAATCCTTTCGCTTCACCCGAAGTAACCGGACCTTGCGGGCCCTCTACCGTAAGCGACACATTAGGCGCAACAGGGGTACCCTGATCCGGGAAACGGTAGAGCGGGCCTTCGTTTTTCGTGAACAGATCATAGGCAACCAATGCTTGCAGAGCCTGCTCCGTAGCCAGACCGTTTGCGGCTTGCCCTATAAGATGACTAAAGCTGCCGTCGCTATTCTGGTACTCCAGAAGCTGCTGCACCAGATTCACGCCATTGCTCGTAAAATCTGCGCTTGTCGGATCTACACCATACGATGTCAGACCGATAATCGTTTGAGCGATACTTTCCGCATCCACGCCGCGGCCTGATGATTTCAGCCAGGCGACGATTTTATCGGCAGCCGTTTTGATTTCCGGCTGGTCCTTGTAAGTCGCAATTCCGGTCAGCGCCATCGCCGTCATATCAATACCCAATCCGAACGAACCGTCCGCAAGCTGCTTGTCTGTAATCAGCTTCAACAGATTGGCCCGGCTGGCCTTCGCATCCTCCGGCACAGTGTACGATTTTGAATCATATGCAATCAGTGCAAAGACTGCGGCATTAAGCTCGCGGATGTCCGAATTATAGATACTTTCAATGAGATTATAACCTGACGCGTCAGTTGCATTCCCGATCACCGCGGAAGCGGCGAGCGCCAGCCTGGCATAATCGGTTACAGGCGCTTTCGGTGCATTCGGCTTGTAAAGCTCTGCAATATCCTGCCTCAAAGCTGTCTTGTAGCTTGCAGGCACCTGCTTCCCCGCCCGTGTCAGACCGATAGCTTGCCAGTCATAAATTTTGCTTTGTGCGAGCAGATAGCTGCTCACCTTCCCGATCGCCCCGGCAACATCCGGATTGACCGCATCACCGCCAGCTGCGAAAGCACGATCCATTTCCGCAACTGGTGCGGTCAATGTAGAGAATATATACAGCCACGCCATCATGAGCGCAGCAGATGCTCTCCATTTTAAACGCAATTTCATTGCAATTTTCATCCCTTCCTGTTTCTGTAGTCCCAGACGTTGAACGATACACTCTTTCCGAAATTTATCATATAGTTCATGAATCAAGTTGTCTAGGTAGATTACAGGAAGTTCAAGCAACCTTCCCCATGCTTGCAAATAGAGAACGCAAAAAAAGGCCGCTATTCCTTTGCCAGGAATAGAAGACCTTGTGAAAGTAAAATCGATTGCTGCACAGTTCCCCGATATCCGCACGCAGCCCAAGGCTGCATCAGATTGATTAATATCCGACCTCGACAGAGGCAATCACAACATAGATCAGATCGTTCTTATCATCTTTATCGGGCAACACGATACCACTAGTCGTCAGCATTCCCCCGTCCATTACCTCAATGGTCACCTGTCCGTAAGGCAATGCGTCCCTGACCTCCTCCGCGCAACAGTTCCTTGTCGCAGGGCAGCGCCAGCTTCACATGCACCTTCATATGATCAAGCGTTCCTCCGGGCAGTACCGAGCGAAGACCGGGCATTGAGTTATGATGAATCGCATTTTTCACCGCACGTACAGCCGCTTTCGTAATATTCTGACCGTGCAGATCCGTACCCATCCCGATTTCGATAAACATGACCTGTTCCATACATACTGCCTCCTTTATTCAGGTATCCGGATTGACAACAGCCATTTACGCCTTGGTTGCTCGAATGCTGTGGGCCAGCCAGTAAAGGCCAGCCAAGTCATCACGCCCCTGCTCTTCGAAGCAACTGACAGCCTCCTCAATATCCATCAATACGACAGCCGCCACCTGCTCTCCGTCTGGCGGATTGAGCGGCGGCCCCAACAATTCGACATCGCCATAACCCACCAGTCTGACAAACTCCGGATGAGGAATATGCGGACGATAGGGCTTATCCGCTAGAGAGCGGCAACTGAACTGGCCAATGACATAATAAGATTTCAGTTCTGCCCCCAGCTCCTCGGCAATCTCCCGGCGCAACCCTTGCATAAAGTGCTCACCTGGCTCCAGCGTCCCCCCTGGAAGCTCCCAGCTTCCACTCTCCAGTTGGAACATGACACATTGCTCCTCAACGAAAGGAACCATGCTGATATTGCTGACTTTCCCGCTGTTCAGGTCGTATTCGCGCGTAAAGTCTGCTTGCACCGGCCCCCAATTCACCGTCCGCGTCAGCGCTTCAGGCAGTTCCGGCGGCCTTCTGTCTGTTTGAAATTCCAGGTTCTTCCTCGCTTCTTTCTCTTCCATAAGCAGCTCCTTGATTTCCTCCATATCCTTCCTCAACAAGTTCTGCTTCATTAACACATTAATAACGATAGCAAGCAGCAGCGAGCCCAAAATCACAATCGCATAAGGGGTAGACATCATGAGTATAACACTGCCAACAAATAGGAGTGCAAACATTAAAAGGGTCAAAGTTTTGTTCCCCTCCATATCAGAAATGGCGAAGCGATAACTGTTGCCCTTTCAGCACTGTTATTTCAGCTTCAGGTAATGAATGGTCCCGATATAAAAGCCAATCGTAATGAAAACCGTACACCAAATTATTGCCCCTAGCCCGGCAAACAGGACATACGTACGCGGCCTGATTCCCGTCACGCCTGCCAAATAGCAGGTCAAGTGCCGGACGCCCGGTACATAATAGCCGAATACGACCGTCCACATGCCATATTTTTGATACCAGCCTTCTACCCTGGCCAGCCGCTTTGGCGTCAGGAAGAGCCATTTCCCATATCGCCATAGAAGCGGCTTGCCAACCTTTTTCCCAATAAAATAACTGAGCATCATGCCAAACATCGCGCCGGCGAAGGCCACTGCCACCGCGAATATATAAGTTAACACGCCCTGTGAGCATAAGTAGCCGACAAAGGTCATAAGCACTTCATCCGGAACAGGCAAACCGATAATGCCTAAAGACAGCAGCAGAAAAATTGCAATGTAGCCGTATTGTGTGACAAACTCCTGAAGATTTTCCATTTCTCATTCTCCACCAGCCTAATTTTTCAGACTTGTCCATTATAACCCATGTGTCGAAAAACCGCTAACATTTGTCTGTCAAGCACAAAAACAGGCCTACGGATTAATTCCGCAAGCCTGTGCCTGTATTACAGATCACTTTTCTTTTTCTGAACCATGTCGGCGCTGTTCTCATCCACAATGGAGGTATGCTCCCAATGGCCTGTTTTCGCAATATGCCGGGTGCGCAAAATAAAGGTGAGCGCCGCCAGCAGCAGGAAGACCGCGATATACCCGCTTAAGAACGTTGCCTGCTCCCAGACCAGACTGTAATCGGTGCCGATCGAGATAATCTGGCGAAACCCGTTGATCGAATGTGTCATTGGCAAGTACGGATGAATCGCTTGGAAAAAACCCGGAGTCAGCAGGCTCGGGAACGTCCCTCCGCTTCCCCCGATTTGCAGCAGCAAGAGCAGGAAAGCCACATATAGCCCTACATTGTTCAGTGCCGCATACAAGAAAAATACAATGGAGAAGAAGGCCATGCTGGTAATAAAGGTGAACAGATAGAACAGCCAGATGTTCTGCACCTCAAGCCCGACTCCCCAGATAAGAATGGAATCTGCGAGAATCGAGGAGAGCAGACTTACCAAGACAACGACACTCAGCTTGCTTGTGAACCATGCAAGTCCCCTCCGCGGTCGAATGGCTGCCTCTTTAAGCGGATAGCCGGAGGCGAACATCATCGTTCCCGCATAGAGCGCAATGCTCAAAATATACGGAGCAAGCCCCACCCCGTAAGAGGTAATATCATGCAGCTTGTTCCCGATGAGCTCAGTCGGCGTAGCAAACATATCATAGTTGCCTTCATCTGCCTGTACCCCGGTTTTCTCCGCTCCGTCCCTCAGGGCGCTATGAAGCTTGCCCGTTCCGTCGCTAAGACTTTTTGCCCCGGTATGCAAATTGTCGGAGCCGTCCGCAAGCTGTCGGGACCCAGATTGCAGCTTGCCGGAAGCATCGCTGATCTTACCCATCCCGGCCACCAGACTATGCTGTCCCTGGACCAGCTTGTCCAATCCATCAGACAGACTGCTTCCGCCCTGGACCAGTTGTGCCGCCCCCTTCTGCAAGGCCCCGCTGCCAGCTGTCAACTCAACTGCCCCGGCTTTGGCATTCTCGATCCCTGCGGCAAGCGCGCCCAAATTATCTCCCAGCTTGCCGCTGCCCTCTGTCAGTTGTTGTGCGCCTGCCGCAAGCTGCAACTGGCCTGCCGCCAACTGCCCGATTGCCGCCTGAAGCTGTTTTCCGCTCTGCTCCAGCTCATTCAGAGCAGCAGACAGCTTCTTCAGCACTGTCGGATCTGCCTGCTCCTTCTCCACTTCCCTCTTCATTGCGGCGCCAAGCTCCTGCAGCTTGGCATTATAGGCCGCCATCTGCTCATTAAGCTTGTCCGCTCCCGACGATGAGGTTTGAAGGCCGCTGTTCAGACTGGCAAGACCGCCGCTTAGTTCCTTCGCCCCGGCATGCAGTTGATTGCCCGCGGATGCAAGCTGGCCTAATCCGCCTTGCAGCTTGACCGCCCCCTGCTCAAGTGATTGGGTTCCGTTCTCCAATCCTTTTAGCCCATCGTGCAGCTTGACAGAGCCGCTTCTTGCATCTTGCAGCCCGTTTTGCAGTTTGCCAGCTCCACTCGCGGCATCCGCGACGCCCTTATTGAACGTAATCGTGCTGGATGCCAGTTCTTCCAGCTTATCGTTCAGCTTTTTGGCGCCATCCTCTACCTCGCGCGAGCCGTCTTCAATTTTACCAGCCGCATCACTGGCCTTTTGAAAGCTCAAGGAGACATCTTCCAGACTGTCAAATAACGAGCGTGTGTACTCCTTCGTTACCTCGGCGTCAATCTGCTCATTAATTTTAACCATAGCCGTCGCGCTGATTTGCGCCCCCGGATAGTTCTTGCCGGGATTCGTATAATAGTTGAGCTGCATTTTCTTCGGCTGCTTGTCCAACACTGTTGCGGCATCCTTAGAGAAGTCTGCCGGAATCTCGATTACAAGGTAATATTTTTCCTGTTCAAGACCTTTCAGTGCCGTCTCTTTATCCGTAAACGTCCATTTAAAGGTATCATTGTCCTTCAAATGATCGACCAGATTTTTACCAACCTCCAGTTGCGCGCCTTGGTATTCCGCGCCATCATCCTGGTTAACAACTGCAACAGGGAGCTGATCTGTATTCCCATAAGGGTCCCAATACGCCGACAGAAAGATCAGCCCGTAAAAGAAGGGCACAAACAGCAGCCCCACAATCGTAATGACCGTCATTGGCCTGCTAAAAATTTTATTCCACTCTGCCCTAAGCATCTGCATTGAAACCATCCCTTGTTGTCCGAATAAGAACCACAGAACTAATTTGATATTTCGGTCAATTCAGTGTGCGATAAGTGCCCGCCCCCATAATGGCAGGCAAGCCTCCTCTCGTACAGCAGCATCTTCCCCACCTCTTGAGAGAATCCTGTTCGCTTGGCATCCTCGCCAGAGCAAGATGTCCCTTATCCCTTACTTCCCGACCCCATACAAGAAGTAAAACTCCACAAGCTCCAGAATGCGCTCATCAGCCAGCGGTTCCCGTGTGCTGGACCATTCCCTCGTCAGCATCAAATACGT
Source organism: Paenibacillus roseus (assembly GCF_016424485.1). GTDB lineage: Bacteria > Bacillota > Bacilli > Paenibacillales > Paenibacillaceae > Paenibacillus_D > Paenibacillus_D roseus. The sequence goes on along the minus strand of NZ_JAELUP010000012.1, from coordinate 18,101 downwards.
CTTCACCAACATGTAGGCAGTAATTTCCGGGTCGCTCGGCTTCAATTCACCACGCCGCGTATATTCCTCCACCTTGAGCTTAACGTATTGAATAAGCGCTTCTTCCGTCTGACGGACGCCCTCCATCGCCTCCGGCGTTCCGATATCCCGAATTTCATGGACAAGCTGAGCAACTAAAGGATGATTGCTGCGATAGGTCAGGACCTCCTGCAAGATCGCTCTCATATTTTCCTGAAAGGACTTCTCTTCCCGGTATATGAGCTGGGCAAGCTCCTGAATTTCCGCATTAATCTGCATCATAATTTCCTGAAACAGTTCTTCCTTGCTCTCAAAAAAGGTGTAGATCGTACCTTTGCCTACCCTTGCGATTTTGGCAATCTGATCCATCGTCGTCGCCTTGTAGCCGTATAAGGAAAAGGACTGGGATGCCGCCTTTAATACTTCCTTTCTGCGATCAATCTCCGCCATGCCGCTGATGCGCCCCTTTCTGACCCAAATAACATTTGAGTTCTGTAGTCACGAATGAGATGATTATAGCCAAAATCGAACGTACATGCAATCCTTTTGTCAAAATAATGATTTCCAACTTAACTAACATGAGAACAGGCTGTGCACGCATAGCTTTAATGGATTGCGTTGCAGGAAGATATCCGTTTCGCTAGCAAAGATATTGGGTAAGAGAAAGGGGGAATGATGATGCGGAGAAACAGAGGGAAGGGCGACTTCATTATGATCGTTATCCCCCTCTCATCCATTAAGGAGTTTATTGCTATAGAATTCATTGGCAGCTCGGCTGTCTACATGATTATCAAAAAAACCACGCATGTGGAAGGACTGGCTATGGCCGGCAGCTTCGCGGCATCCTTTGTGTTCAAGAGAATGCTGCTGTTTGTCCGCTCGCTGCCGCCAGTCCGAATTCCTTATCTAAACAACGAGAAAATATCAATATTACCGAGAAAATATCCGATCAGGATGAAAACAGTGCTCCAAAGCAATGCCCCCGCCCCTGCAAATATTACATACTGACCCGTACGAACCCCGCTCATTCCAGAAATGTAGCAGGTGACATGCCGTACTCCGGGAATGAAATAGCCGAATACGATCGTCCACATTCCGTAGCGGTGAAACCAGCCTTCGATCCGCTCCAGCCTTTTCGGCGTCAGTTTGACCCATTTTCCATAGCGGTGTATTAGAGGCTTGCCAATTTTGCGCCCGATCGTATAGCTGAGCAGCATGCCGCATAACGCTCCGCTAAAGGCAACGACAAAAGCCAAAGGCAGCTTCAAAACATAAACCGAGGCTAAATAACCGACAAAGGTCATGAGCACCTCATCAGGAACCGGCAACCCTATTATCCCAAGCGCCAGCAGACAAAAAATAGCTAAATAGCCGTAATGTGAAACCAACTCCTGAACCATTTCCATAAGCGTATTCTCCGATCTCTTGCTGTACTAAGGCCACGACAATACGACTAATGACGCCCAGAGCTTTCCACGGGTTTGACCTCAATCACATCCAGCATAAAGACGAAGATCGGAATTCCGATAATCAGCCCCCATATGCCGAAGAAATGCTCCGAGAACAGCAGAACAATAAACGTGTAAAAGATCGGCAAATGTGTCTTGGATGACATCAGCTTCGGATTGAGTACATAAGCCTCGATCGTATGGAGTACCACAATGAGAATAAGCAGATACAACAGATAATTGAATCCACCAATGCTATAGGCGATCGTTCCAAGCGGGACCAGAGAGATGAACACCCCGGCTACCGGAATAAGACCAAGCAGGAAGACAATAAGCGCGAGCCCCAGGAGATGCGGAAAACCCATAACCCAAAGTCCGATCGTTGTTAAAATAGAATTGATCAGGGAAATGAGAATTTGAGTTTCAATCACTTTACCAAATGTCTGGATAAATTTATTGCCGAAATAGCCGACTTCCTCGAACAGCCACCCCAGCTTGCTTTTTTTGAACTGTGCGGAAAACTGCGTAACTTTCGTTTTTTCCAATAAAAAAAAGAGGCTAAGAATAAGAGCCAGAAATACATTTAAAGCCACTTGGCTGATTTTAACAACCAGATTAAAGCTAGGGGCAATCAGCTTCTGAAAATCAACGGAATTCAAGTATCCCATGATATATTTCGTAAACTCCGTATCCGGGGGATTAAAATAAAACCATTTAAAAATTTTATACAGTTGAACAATCTGGTTTCCAATCGAGGGGACAAATTTGTAAAAGCCGAAAATGATGAGCAACAGCAGCAAAATATACAGCAGTGGCAAGATGACCTTGGAAGGCACCGAATAGAAGCGGTCCAGATGGCGCATGACAAACACATGCAGGCTGCCCATGAGAAATGTGAACAGCAACGTCAGCAAAATCAGGTTCATCATACTTCTTACACTGAAAATCAGCAGGCAGATCAGGGCCAATATTAAAAATCGCCGGACATCCTTTTGCTTTAACCAACCTATAAACTCCTGCATGTTGATTCCTCTTCCTTCAGGTTGTATTCGTAAAGCAATTACCAACCCTTTGTTCCAGCTTTGGCCCAAACAAGCGGAAATATACGTTACGGTTCTTATTTACATATATTATAGCAGGACAAGATTCGTTTGAATACTGAGTTCGCGGCCTTCGAACTCTGTGGACAAGCGTAGGCAGATTGACCGTTCTAAACAAGCGTAAACGGCTTTGCCGTCCTTTGACGGGCAAAAACTTCGTTTCGCGAAGAAAGCCCTCCCCAAGATGATCCGTTCATCTGGGGAGGGCTGCTTCACATGGCAAGCTATCCTTCTCGGCTATGGTACTTTTCCAACTGTGTTGCCTTCTTCAAATCTTCCCTCAGTTCATCCTTGACACTGGTATCGGACAACTTGACACCGGAACGGTAGGCTGAGCGAATGATCAGATGACCCGCCACCGGAGCCGTCAGGAATACGAATACAATGCCAAGCAGCAGGCGAATGCTGATCAAACCATGCACAAACCAGAAGTAAAGAAAGGTGCCTAGCAGAATAAATAATATGCCGAGTGTGACACTCTTTGTAGCAGCATGCGCACGGGTGTAAACATCCGGCAACCGGATAAACCCCAGGGAGCTTAACAGACTCAGCACCGTACCCGCCAGTACCATGACAGCGATAAGAATCTCAATGATCGCGTTCACGTTCAATGACGACACCCCTTTCGATAAACTTGCATAGGGCAATGGTGCTCAGGAAAGCCAGAATTCCGATCAGCAGAATGGTCTCCAGATAGGCATGGGTATCCAGCAGAATACACAATACCGCTACAATACCGATTACACTATAGCCAATCGAATCCAGCGCCAGAATACGATCCGGCATCGAAGGGCCGCGGATAACACGGTACAGGGAAATGACAATCGACACCGACAGCAAAAACATCGACAATAGCATCAGGTTGTTGAGCATCAGCGCATCACCTCTATAATGGCCTCTTCAAACAAATCCTTCGTCTTGGCAATCGAATGCCTGAATTCCGCCATATCCATCGCGTGGATATACATGACTCCCTCTTGCGGAGCAATCTCCAACACGGCCGAACCCGGTGTCAGCGCAAGCAGATTGGTAAGCATTATAATTTCCCAATCTGATTTCAATTTCGTCTCCAGTTTGAAGATGCCTGGCTGGATATTCAGCTTTGGACGGGTAATTTGCCCGATAACAATCAGGCTGGATTTGACCAACTCAACATTAAACAAGATGAGCAGTTTGATAATGGACCATATTTTGAGTCCGTAAAACGGTCCCGGAAAAAATCTTCGCAGCGCGAATATAAAAATCGAACCGATCAGAAAACCGATTGTGAAGGTAAGCATATTCCACTCATCGTGGAGCAGCATCCATACCATCCCGATCACGAGATTCAATAAAATTTGCAGCGTCAATCAACAGCACTTCCTTCCTGCAAGCTTAACTGGCGTAAACGACCTAGGCCGTCTTCGATAGACACAGATTTTGCAACCCGCTCAGGGCAAGACAGCTTCGATATAAAGCGTCGGATTGAGCATCACTTCTACCGCCTGTCCGACGTATTCCATCATCGGTTCCGCTCCAAGACCAAGGCCTATCAGCAAGGCCGCCAGAATGGAGCCAGGCAGCAGATACCCCTTCCCGGAACTCTTCTCTTCCCCTTCGCTAAGCAATGTCTCTCCCCAAAAGCTGTTGATGAAAATTTTCATTGCAGAGTACATGACAAGCAGGCTCGTAAGTATGCCGACTGCGGCCATTACATAATATCGCTGGTCTACCCCGCCTTGCAAAATCATAACCTTGCCTACAAAGCCGCTCAACGGCGGCACCCCGGCAAGCGCCAGCACAGACAGGAAGAACAGCCAGCCAAGCGTTGGCCGGAATCGGATCAGCCCCGGTATTTCACGCAGCTTGTCGGTACCGGCAATGCTGATGATTGCACCGCCAAGAATGAAGATCAGCGCTTTGGCCAGCATGTCGTGAATCAGGTAAAATACGGACCCGGATAGCGCGGCTTCACTTGCCACCGCTACCCCGAAGACAATAAATCCGACAGATACAATTACATTATAAGCCAGAATCCTGCGAATATCCGAATAAGCAATTGCGCCGACGGCGCCCAGAACCATGGTAAGCGCCGACATCCAGACAAGAATCGTATGAGTCAGTTCCGACTGATGATAAAAAATTAGCGTAAACATGCGCATAATGGCATAAATCCCGACCTTGGTCAGCAGCGCGGCGAACAGTGCGGCAATAGCAGCTGGCGGAGCGCTGTAGGACCCTGGCAGCCAGAAGAACAACAGCAGGGCTGCCTTTAGACCGAATACAATCAAGAACAGCAGGCTTACCGTCGTTATCAGGCCGTCCTGACCGGCCAGGGCTACACGCTCGGAGAGATGCGCCATATTAAGCGTTCCTGTGATGGAATACAGATAAGCGATCGCAATAACGAAGAGCATCGAAGAAATAATGTTCGTCACTACATATTTGATCGTTTCACGCAATTGAATTTTCCCACCGCCGAGACTAATCAGCGCATAAGAGGAAATCAGCATCACTTCAAAGAAAACAAACAGGTTGAAAATATCCCCGGTCAGAAATGAGCCGTTAACTCCGCAAAGCAAAATCATAATGAGCGGATATACATAAAACTTTTTTTGCTCCTGATTGGTTGCATAAAAAGCATATAGCAAACAAACAAGCGTCACGATGGAAGCGGTTGTTACCAACAGCCCGGCCAGCATGTCTGCAACCAGCGTTATGCCAAAGGGGGCTTCCCAGCCGCCCATATTCAATATTTGAATCCCATTGTCCGATATGCTGCTTACGATCAGCAGCGAAGTCCCAAGGGTAATTAAAGCGCCTGCAACTGCCATCGCCTGCTGCAAACGGATTTGGCGTGGGATAAAAAACATCAGGATACCGGTCAATAGCGGGAGAAGAATCGGCAAGATAACAAGATTATTCATTCGGATCTCCCTTCAACTGTTCCAGATCGTCGGTTCCAAGCTCTACATAAGTCCGGTAACCCAGCACGAGGGAAAACGCGGTCAGAGCAAAGCTGATTACAATAGATGTCAGAATAAGGGCCTGGGGCAATGGATCGGTATATACATCCGTAGCCTCGCCAAGCAGAGGCGCGCCGCCTTTCTTGAGTCCGTTCACCGCCATAAGCAGCAAATGTACTCCATGCGTGAACAGCGATATGCCAAGAATGATGCGCACAAGCCCTTTGCTTAGAATGAGATAGGTTCCGATCGTAAAAAGTACGCCTGCAATAATCGTAATGAAGGTTTCCATAATTACTCATCCTCGCCTATGCTTAATATGATGGTCATCGTTGTACCGACTACCGCCATATAGACGCCAAGGTCAAATATAACGGCTGTAGCCAGCTCCGTTTTGCCGAATAACGGAAGGTCCCGATAAGCGAATGCCTGCGACAAAAACGGGTAACCCAGCGCCAGGGAGCCGATCCCGGTCAGCAAGGAAATCAGCACGCCTGCGGCGCCGATAAGCTTGAAGTCGATCGGTATAATTTCATGGACCGTCTTTACATCAAATGCGATGTAAAGCAGAATGAGCGCGGAGGCTGTAATCAGTCCGCCGATAAATCCTCCGCCCGGATTATTGTGACCGGCAAACATGACATAAATAGAAAACGTCAAAATAATAAACACCAGTATTTTGGTTGAAGTCTGTAAAATGACGTCTGTAAATTTCATCGGTTATTCCTCCTGTTCTCACGCAGCTTGATCAGGTTGTAAACCGCTATGCCGGCGGTGAACAGAACCACGATCTCCAGCATCGTATCGAAGGCACGGAAGTCGACGAGCAGTGAGTTGACGATATTTTTCGCCCCTGCCAGCTCGTATGAATTCTCAAAGTAGCGTGCGATCGAATCGAACAGGTTATGCCCTTGCACCGATAGCCCGATCAAAGTCAGAGTAATCCCGACGCCCAGCGAGATGAGAAGATTCGAAATCTTGAACCGCAAGCGGCTGAGCTCCTTCTTCATCTTCGGGAGATAGTAGAAGCAGAGCAGGAACAGCGCGGTTGTAATCGTCTCGACGACCAGTTGCGTCAAAGCGAGATCCGGCGCCCTGAATATCACGAAGAACAGAGATACCATATATCCGATGCTTCCTACAGCAATAATCGATGTCATTCGCGAACGGCTGAATACGATGTACACCGCCGCAATGACAACCGAAATTCCAAGCATGAATTCGTACAGCTCGATACTTGAATTCGTAGACAAATCGATTGTGAACACGCCTTGACCAAGCAACGTGCCTGCGGTCAGACAGATCATGACTACAAAAATATACGAAAGGTAGTTATGCAGGAAACCTGTCATATAGGTACTCGTAAATTTGAGCGACATTCGCTCCATCCCTGTCAGGCCTTTGTCATAGGCATTGTTAAGGGTGTACTTACGCGGCAGGGTATCATAGATTCCCGACCAGTTTTTCAAATAAATATAAAGCATGGTACCTAGTAAAATAATCCCGATCGTCATGATCAATTCCGTATTAAAACCGTGCCACGCGGAAATAGAGACGTCAAAACGTTCGCCCGGAGGTAGCAAATTCGGCATTATCGAGTGCAGCGCAGGCTCCAACAAGCTTAAGGACAGCAAATTCGGGAAGAAGAAAAACACAACGACAAGCACAGCCAAGATCCCTGGAGAAATCAGCATTCCGACCGGAGCCTCATGCGGCGTCTTATCCAGACGCTGCGGCTGGTACGGACCTGTGAACGTTTTGAATACCAGAATCAGACAATAGACAAAGGTCAAAATACTGGCGACCCATGCCACCGCCGGGAGCAGAAACACCCATTGATCCATATTCCGCGCTGCGGTAAGCACACCGGTAAAAAACATCTCCTTGCTCAAAAATCCGCTGAACGGCGGCAGTCCCGCCATTGACAATCCCCCGATGACAGTAAGCGTAAAGGAGATCGGCATAATGCTCATCAGACCGCCCAGCTTGCGGATATCCCGTGTTCCCGTCTCATGGTCCAAAATCCCGATGACCATAAACAGACAACCCTTGAAGATCGAGTGATTGAACAAGTGGAATACAGCCGCCAACGCAGCGCCGGAGAACAGCAATGCCTGGTCGCTGAAATTCGCATTCAACGCAGCCGATCCGATCCCTAGCAGCGACATAATCAGACCGAGTTGGCTGATTGTCGAATAAGCAAGCAGCGCCTTCAAGTCATTTTGCCTGATGGCCATAAAGGAGCCCCAGAACAGCGTGATCAGACCAAAGATCGTAATAATCCAGAACCATTCCATATTGCCGCCGAAAATCGGCGTAAGCCGCGCAACCAGATAGACACCGGCCTTAACCATGGTTGCCGAGTGCAAGTAGGCGCTGATCGGAGTCGGCGCTTCCATGGCGTCCGGCAGCCAGATATGAAACGGGAACTGCGCGGATTTGGTGAACGCCCCAAGCAAAATAAGCAACATGGCAGGAATGAACAAGGCATGGTCGGCAATATCGCCCGACATCGCGATTATTTCCCTGATGCTGAATGTTCCGGCAATCTTGTGAAGCAAAATAAATCCGAACAACATGGAGAATCCGCCCGACACCGTAATCAGCATCGATTTTTGTGCGCCATAGCGCGATTTGCTCCGCTGATACCAGTAGGCAATAAGCAGGAATGATGACACGCTGGTCATTTCCCAAAATCCGTACAGCACTAGCAAGTTATCGGAGAGGACAATTCCCAGCATCGCGCCCATAAAAATCAGCAGATAAACATAAAAGTTGTGCAGCGCTTCCCGTTCCATAGACATATAATAAATGGAATACAGGACAACCAAAGTTCCGATACCCGTAATAATGAGCAATAACAGCAATGCTAATCCATCAAGATATAACGTAAAGTGGATGCCAAGGGACGGAATCCAAGGTAAGGAATGGACGACGGGCGCCACGGCGGGATCAAGGGGAAAATGTCCCAGGAAGTAAATAAATAATAAAAGAGGAATTGCAAGAACGAACCATCCCGTATGAATTCGGCGTATGTTCTTGTTAAGCAACGGTACAATCAAGGTGAACAAAAAAGGCGACAGAACAGCAAAATGCAACCAGGACAACGTGGAACCCCCTATTACGTTAGTTTAGGCTTGTTCCAACTTTGCGCACTTCCCAAATGAATAAAAACCTTTATATATGTTATATGATGTAATAAAAACCCAATTATAGTTATGAATTGAAAGCGTCGATTTTCAAAAGTGCGCAAAGCCGGTCGATTTTGGCAAGCAATAGCTTATCAAAAGGGTAAAAGATGGGCTAATTGGGATTACTAAAACATTATACACCAAACAGATTGACAGAGCCAACCAAAAAATGTACCCTGTAGCTAATGTCTAAATTTCCGAGAGTCTTTGTGAACAACCTGTTACAAACTTTTAGATGAGGTGAGCATTAAAAGTGACGAATGGAAAAATGGATGAAGTCATACTGGTTTGTGTTTATTATGGACCAAACGGTGAGCGTCTGATTCGCAGAGGCGGTAAAATTGCCAATATGCTGAACTGCCCACTGCACGTATTGACTGTCGATCCTTTGCCGGAAGATGAGCTGGATATCGAGAAAATTCACTATATCGAGCAATGGAAAGAAGCGGCCAAGGAACATAATGTCCAGGAGTTTATTATCAAGTACAATGAAAAACGTCCGGTAGCTAAAGTCATCAGCGAGGTGGCCAAGCAAAAGCATGTTACCCAACTGGTACTCGGCCAGACCGCTCAGAGCCGCTGGAAAGAAATTACCAAAGGCTCCATTATCAACGTTCTGCTCAACGAAATTCCCTTTGTCGATATTCATATCGTATCGGTCTCACGCGAATTGAAGGATCAGGAGGGGTTTTTCGAGAAAGGCGTCCGCGCTTATTTGCGGAAAGACAGCGAAGGCTACAGACTATGCTTCAACCATACGCTTCAGGATGTATGCGACGGTGTTTTCTACAAAGGCATTTTTTACAAAGAAGTCGGAACGGATTTTAACAACGGCGTCTTTAAGTTTATGAAGGACAATCATATGATAGAAGTTCATGTATGTGATGATTATGTGAAAGATTTCCTTGATTTAATTCCGACAGCTGCAGACACCGAGGTTAAATCCTGATCATCCCGGCCTCCGGGATGATCTCTCTTTTTACAAAAGACGCACAGCGATCCATTTCGGATTGGCGCTGTGCGTCTTTTGCTGTGTAGAATCATATCAGTGTATGCTCTGCTTCTCCATGTTACCGCCCAGCACGTCGGACACTTGTTGAATGGAGATAAAAGCGGACGGATCAATCTCATTTACAATGGTTTTCAGCTTGGCAAGTTCCAGACGGGTAACCACGCAGTAAACAACCTGCGTTTCCGCTTTGGAATATCCACCTCTTGCATAAAAATACGTTGTGGAGCGCCCCAGCCTGTCCATAATCGCCTGTGATATTTCCTCATATTCCGAAGATATGATCGTAACCGACTTGGATTCCTCCAAGCCTTCAACGACAATATCCATGACCTTCGCAGCGATATAAAAGGTAAAGATAGAATACATAGCCGAGTCCGGACCGAATACAAAACCTGCTACGACAAAAATGAACACGTTGATCATCATAATTATTTGACCGACCGGAATCCGCGTCTTTTTGGAAATAAGAATAGCGACAATCTCGGTTCCGTCCAGCGCGCCCCCAAACCGGATGACAAGCCCTACGCCAGCCCCGAGCATGACCCCGCCGTACAGGACGGCAAGTATTTTCTCATGGGTAAACGGCTCAACGTTATGCAAAAAGGCGGTTGTCAGCGACATGATAGCTACGCCGTAGAGCGTCGACAATGCAAACGTCTGTCCAATTTGCTTGTAGCCGATTAGCAGAAACGGCACGTTGATGATAAAGATGAACACCCCCAGCGGGATTGGCGTAATCTTCGACAACACGATGGAAATACCGGTGATACCGCCGTCCAGAATCGTGTTCGGAACAAGAAAATATTCAAGAGCGACGCCCATCATGACAGCTCCGATAGTAATAAAAATCATTTTTTTTATGAGCTGGCCTATGCTTTGTTTTTTATGCGCTCGCCGCATATGTATTCCTCCAGTGCTGTAACAAAATTATGATGAAATTATTTTATTATAAAGAAAAATACACAAAATTGAAAGATCAAGCTTCATATTTGAGTTTTGACGGCCTTGATCTTAACCGCATGCAAGTCCCTTGCAGCCTCAGTGTTTGGGAATATTTCCCTAGCTTCTTCCACAAGTTTCTCTGTATCTTCATCATTGTACCGCGAGCTGAAGTGCGTCAGGAACAGCTGTTTTGCCCCGGCTTCCTTGGCGGTCAGTGCCGCATGCTTTGTCGTGGAATGGCCAAATTCCTTCGCCTTTTCCTTCAGCGCAGCTTCAAAGGTGGCTTCATGGACGACCAAATCGGCATTCCGCGCCAGCTCGACTGCGCCCGCACAAGGCTTCGTATCACCCAAAATCGTAATGATTCGGCCTGGAACTGGCGGCTCCGTGACATATTTGGCATAAATGACTGCCCCATCACCAATAACGACGTCCTCTCCGCGTTTGAGGCGCCCGTACAGCGGCCCGGCGGTTAGTCCCATCTCTTTTAGCAATTCAACCTTTAAACGGCCAGGCTGGGCCTTCTCCACGACTCTGTAACCAAAGCAGGCGATACGATGCTCCAGAATTCTTGCCTCAACCCTGTAACGCTCATCCTCAAAAATAACCCCCTCCTCTATCTCTCGAATCTCCAACTCATGCCCAAGATGCGTCTGGGAAATAGAAAGTGTCGTATCCAGCCATTGCTTCAGCCCCTTTGGGCCAAATAGCACTACCGGCTGGGTCCCCCCCTGAAAAGCGCGGCTGCTTAGCAATCCCGGCAACCCAAAAATATGATCGCCATGCAAATGCGTAATAAAAATATGAGAGATGCGGTTGATTTTGTATGGCGTATGCATCAGCTGATGCTGAGAGCCCTCTCCGCAGTCAAACAACCATAAGCCATGCGGGGATTGCGCAAATTGAAGGATGATTGAGGTTACATTACGGTTTTTTGCAGGTCTTCCTGCGCCCGTTCCTAAAAAGCATAATTCCATGCTGCCGATCTCCCTTCTTTGAATTTTCGTAATTTCTTCCCATAGCCAAGCATAGAATGGACATGACCCCTAAAGCCATGTATCGTCGGGAGTGAAGCTTATCCATTATGATCGCTTAAAAAATCGTTTAAAAAGACTCAGCTCTGTCGTTTTGGGAAGCCTGATTATTGTGAGCGGCATCCATTTGTTTATTTTGCCCCATCATATTATTGAGGGAGGGATGCTTGGAATCGGTCTGCTGACAAGCTATATGACACCCATTCCCTCCGGGATGGCCATACTTACCCTCAGTGTGCCGATCTATGCCTTTACTTGGTTTTATAAAAGATCACTGTTTTGGTTCAACATGATTGGCGTTGTCTTCATTTCACTCCTGCTTGAGTTAATACCGGATCCTGAACTGCCCGTTGTCATTTCTCCATTGCTCAGCGCGTGGCTCGGCGGTCTGATGATCGGGACAGGGATCGGAATTCTGCTTCTCTCCAATATTACAACAGACGGCCTTGATTTGCTCGCCCATCTGTTCAGCCTCAAAACCAAGATCAATGTGGGCATACTGATATTTCTGCTGGATATGTTGGTTATCGTCGGCAGTATGTTCGTCCTCAGCAAAACCCAAATCATGCTGTCTCTCATCACCATTTCGGGGATTGGCTTGATGACAGCAATCGTAACCTGGAAGCAAAAGCATTCATGATATTGAAGGAAACTCCCGCCCTCATCCGCAATAGGGGCGGGCTATATAGCTTCTGTATATTTTAAAATAACAGTATTGAATAGCTTAAAGCAAGCTTTTATGTATCCAAATCGCGGCCTTGGAGCCATCCCCCATTGCAATGGCGAGCTGTTCGGAATGGACGGTTACATCTCCCGCGGCCCACAAATTCGGAACACTAGTTTTTTGGGAGCGGGGTTCAACGATAATATGCCCGTTTTCCGCCACTTCGGCGCCAAGCTGAACGGCAAGCTCTGAACGAACATGATTGCCGCCGAATGCCAGAAATGCCTTATCGCTGTCAATCCGCTGTCCGTCCGCAAGCTCGACCCCGGTGAAGTTGACCCCGGTTACAAATGTCTGACTTACTTGCTGGCGTATATAGCGTATCCCATTTCCCCTTAACTTGCGTAAATCCGAATCCTCGATTTCCCCCGGCTCATGCTCAATATAGATCAATTCCTTCGTCCAATAGAGCAATGTCATGGCCATGTTGGCGCCCGCCTTGCCTGAACCAATCACGACCGCTAGTTCGCCTCTTACCTCATAACCGTCACAATCCGGGCAAATAAATACACTCTTGCCCATGCAAGGCCGCAGCTTGGCAAAACCTGGGATCCGATCTTTTACCCCCGTAGCCAGCAGCAGCCGCTTGCTATAATAGTGATTTCCCTGCTCATTCTTGATTGACAGCTTGAAGCCCTCTTCCGTGTGAAAAGCGTGCTCGACTTCCTTCTCCATGAACGCAATACCGAGACGCTCTGCTTGCAGTTTTCCAGTTCTTCTTAATACTTGCCCGTCTGTGCCTTCCGGCCATCCCAGTACATTGCGATAAGACCTGCACATGACAGAGCGCCCTTCCGCTGCGTCCAGCACCAGCACTTTATGCTCATATCTCCCGAGCTGAATGGCTGCCTGGAGCCCTGCAATTCCTCCACCGACAATGATACAATCGTAAAGCAATTTAACGACCTCCCCTTCGTTCATAACCTATCCTTTTACTATCCCCAGTTTTTGTGTCATAATCAAAATTTGAAGGCTTCGCTTCAGCATCATAGAATGCAGTAGATTGGTGTAAAATATTCCAGTCAGGAGCAATAATCCGATTTGGGGGAGTTATCCGTGGATAAAATTTTGGTCGTGTTCACAGGTGGAACGATCGGCAGCATGAAAACAGACCGTAAAATCGATGTCCAGTCATCTGCCTCATACGAGCTGATTGAACGTTACATGGAGCTGGCAGGCAGCAGCGCTCCGCAGTTGGAAACTAATCAGCCTATAAATATTCTTAGCGAAAACCTGCTTCCAGAGGACTGGAATGCTTTAAATACATTGATGAAGGCTCATCCTCCCGGCAGCTATTCAGGGGTGGTAATTACGCACGGAACGGACACCCTTGCTTATACGGCGGCTGCGCTAAGCTATTTATTCCATGATAGTCCGATACCTATTGTGCTGATTGCGAGCAACTATCCGATTTCCGATCCGCGCAGCAAAGGCGTTCAAAACCTGGACAATGCTATCCGTTTTATGACTGATGTCCGGCTGCCGGGCGTATATGTCTGCTTTGAAAATGCCAAAGGCGAAGTGCCGATACACCTGGGGACGCGGATTCGCCAGTCCGCTCCGTTCACACACGAATATGAGAGCTCTTACGGGGTTCCGTTTGGCTATATGCAGGACGGACATTTCGTCGCTGCAGAACACCCGGTCAACCCAGGGCTTGATCTGGTCCGCAATCCGCGTATTTCCCTTTTGCCTGACGACATGGCTTTTTCCTCGGAAGTGCTGCATATTCGCCCTTACCCGGGCCTGGATTACAGCTACTTCTCCTTCCCTGAGGGAGCCAAGCCGAAAGCCATACTCCATGATCTGTACCACTCGGCTACAGCCAGCACGCGAATGGAGGGTCGGGACGGACGCTATTCGATTCTGGCTTTTATCAAACAATGCAAGCAAAATCAGATTCCTTTGTACATAAGCCCGTTCAAAGAGGAAACCGATGATTTGTACTCGACCTCTATGCAGATACTCGATGCTGGTGCAATTCCGCTCCGGGGCATTACGGTTGAGGCCGCGCTCGCCAAGCTGATGCTCGCATACGGCACCCCTTCCATCCGAACTCATGCAGAGGAATGGATGCTTTCATCCCGCCTGTTGTTCGAGCAAAGCAGGCAGCTGTAGCTGGCAAGAGCCAGTAGTGACAGTAACTGCTGCATCCCCATTGCAGCAGCTTCATGCCACCCAAATTTACAGCAACTTATGCATCCGCCGGGAACAACCAGCGGCTACGCCATGATGCAAGATTGGAGTTGAGTATGATCCATCACAATATGACAGAAGAACAGCTTCAGAAGGAGATGCGCCGGCTGCTTGAAGGCGCTCACTCAGAAGAACTCGAAATATTGCTGCAGGAACTGCAGCCTTATGACGTTGCATCCCTCTTCACAGAATTAACGGACCCGTTGAAGGAAAAGTTGATAGCCGCGCTTGATCCGATTATGCTGACCGACCTCGTGGAAGAGCTTGACAATGAACAACAATATGAAGTGTTTCAACGCCTTGGTCCGGCCAGAACAGTCGAGATCATGGACCGGATGGATAATGATGATCTCGCCCAGTTTCTGGGCTCCTTGAGCGAGGAGGATTCGTTCAGATTCCTCTCCTCGATGAAACAAAGCGAATCAGCCGCTGTGAGGCAGCTGATGAATTACCCGCCGGAAACTGCCGGGCGGATCATGAACAACCGATACGTCTGGATTCCACAGCATTACACCGTATCGGAAGCGATTGCCAAGATTCGTGACTTTGCCGAGATTTCCGAGGCAATCAGTTATTTGTATGTGATCGACAGCAATAAAAAACTGCTCGGCGTTGTATCCTATCGAGACTTGATTCTCGCGATGCCTGAACATAAAATTAACGAGATTATGTACACGCGGGTTATTTCCGTTGCTGTGGACACGGACCAGGAGAAGGTTGCCGATGTTATCCGCAACTATGACTTTCTCGCCGTCCCTGTCGTCGACCATCAGGACAGGCTAGTCGGAATTGTTACCGTCGATGATATTATCGATGTCGTGATTCTCGAAGCCAATGAAGATATTCAGAAGCTCTCGGGAAGCGGACGCGATATCGATTTTAATACCAGAGCCTCAGTTGCCGCCTTTCGTCGCCTGCCCTGGCTTGTCCTGTTGCTGCTAATTGGACTCGTATCCGGCTCGATTATCAGCCAGTTTGAGGAGGTGCTGGGAAAAGTCGTAGCGCTGGCCTATTTCATGCCCATGATTGCTGGTATGACAGGAAACACCGGTACCCAATCACTCGCTGTCGTTGTACGGGGACTGATCAATAACGAGCTGACAGCCAGGGAAGTGCTTCATCTTATCCGGCGCGAGCTGCTTGTCGGATTGATTATCGGGCTGACCTGCGGCATTCTCGTAACCCTTATCGCTTTTATTTGGCAAGGCAGTCTGATGCTCGGACTTGTCGTAGGCCTATCGCTGATTCTGACCCTGATTATCGGGACAATGGCCGGGACAATTATTCCGCTGCTGCTGAATAAATTCAAGGTCGACCCCGCAGTAGCCTCAGGCCCTTTAATCACAACACTCAATGATGTTCTGTCGCTGTTTATTTATTTCGGCATTGCATCAATATTCCTAACGTATTTGCTTTAGTCGAGGTTTTGCTCATCGACTCGGCTTATTGGGGCCTTATCCGAACAGTTAAATGAGGTTTCATGGAAAAAGCAAGACCCTGAGCGGGCGCCACGCCTCCTGCACAGGGTCTCTTGTATTTAAATACGATTCATACCGCTATACTCGGCTACAACCTTCATCAAGCTGTCCGACAATGGAAGGATAAACTGCATCCGCCCCGTCTGAAATTGTCCGCTCCGGTTGTGTACGGTCGCGTTCCGCACGTAAAGCTTGTATGAATTGGAATTGACAGAGGAGCTAGCAAACTCCGTCAGCTCATCGCTGCGGGTTTCAAATGAGATCTTCCGCTTGCCTTTGAATTCAAAGGGCACAATGCTGACGATGTCTTCGAACTTCATGTAGTAATTAAGATGCGGCTTATGAAACACCAGCTCTTTCGTTGATACGGTAATCCCATAGTCGGTTTTTTTCTGTGACAGCTTTAATTCCCCATCAAGTGTCTTTACCTGAATAAAGTCACGGTTCATGATTGCTCACTCCTCTCCGCCAGGGTATCTATCAAGCATACCACAATGCGGAGCCAGATTCATCCCCGTACTTGCTATTTAAGCGCATTCAGACATAGCTGTGTTCCTTATACTGCAGACATACTGACATGTTTATGACTGAATTTTCAGGATATGCTCGAACAAAAGCTCCTTGCAGCGCATCGCATTTTTCCTGCCGTCCACCTGTTTGCGAATGACAGCGACGAGCCTGCAGGACGGTATCACAAAAAGATACTGACCTCCATAGCCCAAAGCAAAATAGCATTCCGCTTTGCCGTTGTGCTCTTGCGAAGAACACCACCAATGCCAACCGTAGCAGCCGTATATGGACGGTTTGTAATTGGTCAGCCCTTTGTGATGAATGCGGGTGGATTCCTTCACCCACTCCCGGGAAACCAACTGCTTACCTTCCCAATTCCCCTCTTGCAGGTACAATTGCCCGAATCTCGCCAGATCCCTTGCCGTTATATGAAGACCGGTTCCCCCTTCGCTAATGCCCGCAGAGTGGCTCCATGTAATGCCCCCCTCCATGCCGAGCGGTTCGAACAAGCGCTCTTGCGCCATATGCAAAGCCGATCCCCCTGTTACCTTCGTCAATATACCCGAGAGCAAATGCGAGCAGCCTGAGTTATAGGCAAAAATATTTCCTGGCTTATGCAACTGAGGCTGGTCTAAAATATAATGCAGCCAATGATCGGTTTTACGCATTTGAAAATACGGCTTGTCAAAATTCTGCCACTCCATTCCGGCAGTCATCGTAAGCAAGTGCTGTATTGTGATGTCCGATTTGTGTTCAGGTACATCATCAAAAAATTCCGAGACTGTCTGCTCCAGAGACAGAAGTCCATCATCTATTGCCATGCCGATCAGTGCCGACAGAATGCTCTTTGTACAGGAGAAAACGGCGGCAATACGATCCGTTCCTTGGTCGTACCACTCCCAGAGATACTCTCCATTCTGAACAAGCACGACATCGTGTATTTTCGCTTCGCGCAGCCATCCATCCATCGTATTCAGACCATCCAGATCAATAACCAGCCTTGGCTGTTCGCAGACCGTATTCCCTACAGTTTCAGTATGCGCCATAACCGTTACCCTTTCTTGCAAGAATTTAAGTTCTTAATCTAACAAAACAACTGTTGAACAATCCATGATAAGCCGTTACCGATCATAGTATAGAAAGATATAGTATTCCCAGTCATTACAAGTGTAAACGGCTCTGCTGTCATTTGCGGGCAAACTTATACAAAAAACCCGTTGAACCTAAAGTTCAACGGGCCATTCGTGCTTGGCGACGTCCTACTCTCCCAGGACCCTGCGGTCCAAGTACCATCGGCGCTAGAAGGCTTAACGGTCGTGTTCGGGATGGGTACGCGTGGTTCCCTTCCGCCATTGCCACCAAACGTCAGTGTTGCACACTGAAAACTGGATGCGAAAGTCTGTGAATCATTTGCTTTAGCTAAGTCTATAGGATAAGCCCTCGACCGATTAGTACTGGTCAGCTCCACACATTGCTGTGCGTCCACCCCCAGCCTATCAACCT
>NZ_JAELUP010000118.1 GCF_016424485.1 Paenibacillus roseus | reverse complement strand
ATCGTCAAAGGTCTTGTCCGCAATATCCGCTTCTACGAGCGTGAATTGATCCGTATCGAACGAGAAATCGAAAGTCTTATGAAACAGCTTGGCTTTAGACTAGAGACGATGACGGGCATAGAATTAGTTACAGCGGCAGAATTGGTGGCGGAGATAGGAGATATTCACCGTTTCGCATCTCCTGATAAACTGGCTCGATTCGCAGGAATTGCTCCTATAGCTGTAGGCTCAGGTAACAAGCATCGGAACTACAAGAGCAAACAGGGCAACAGAGAATTACATGACATCTTCAAAACCCTTGCCATTCGTCAGATTGCCGTTACACGTACCAAGAAAGAGCCGAGAAATCCTTACTTCCATGCTTACTATGAACAGAAGATGGCGGCAGGGAAGACCAAGCAACAAGCGATAGTTTGCATTATGAGGAAACTCGTCAACGTCATCTATTATCTGATGAAAACCAAGTCAGAATACAAGATTCCAGTAGTATCCAGTGATAGTGCGGCATGATATAATCATCATAACGGGGCGGCGATTGTACAAAAACAGTCACCGTCCATTTTATTGGAGATTGAACGCTTTATAAACTAGGATACGTATGAAGGGGA
>NZ_JAELUP010000117.1 GCF_016424485.1 Paenibacillus roseus | reverse complement strand
AAATAAATGAGTCACTATTAAAATAGGTAAAAATTCCTATTTAATTATTTTAGTAAATATTATATAATTTAACAGTATGTAAATCCCAAAAATGGGAGATGATTAATTTGGTAAATGTATTTATATCTTACAATTTAGTAGAATAATTTAACTATGACTGGAGTGTTGTATTATGAAAAGGTTGTATATGATTTGCTTGTCTCTTTTTTTGTTGTTAGGGGTGTTTAATTTTTCATCAGTTGAGGCCAGAGAAAAAGATATTTTAGAAATTGTTTCAATTGAGTCTCAATCGAATTCTATTAGAATTGAATGGAAAAAAGCGCCCTACGAATTTGAAGTAATTGAAGATAACAAGGTGGTATATTCCGGAACTGCACATTATTTTGTAGATGAAAATTTGGATAGCGATAATGTTTATACATATCTAGTTAGGGTGCTTGACCTTGATGGGAATATACAAGATCAAGCGAAAATAAAAACAAGAACAAAATCTGAAGCTACCGTAATTTCTCGTCAAGGAAATGAAGATTCTAAAGTTTCTATCAATGATTTAGTAGTAAACACAATTGTGAAAAAGAACTCTATCGTCATTGACTGGGAAGACTTGAAAAGCATACAATCGTACAAGGTCTATAAAAATGGTATCTTTATCGGTGAAAGCAAAAAAAGTGAATTTAAAGATAGGACTTCCAACACGGGCAACGAATCTGTGTATGAGATTAAGTTCTCCGTTGACCTTACTAAAGAACAGAAAGATGCATTACGAGAAGAGTTTGAAAAGACAGGGATGAAAATTACCCCTGTAGAGGAATCATTAATTAAAAACGAATATTCAATCATTAGATTAGTTGATCAAGGTTTAAGCAATTTAGAAGATAGTGAACAGCAGGCTCAATTATTTTCAACGTCCACGCAAAAATGGGATATCAGATATACTACTTTCATACCTATGGATTACGCTGAAAACCCATGGTCACTTGTAGACTCAATAAAATATTTCTCAGGAGATAACCGCAGCTTTAGTTCTACGGCTTCTAGTTTCCGAACAAGGGCTGATGTGTCTGTGTGTTTCTGTTCTGCTGCACAATCGGTCGGTCTTAATAGATATATTGGAGAAACCGTGGGCTATGACAACAATAAAAATGAAATACCAGGGGCTAGGGCTAGAGCGAGTGAGAATGGGATTACTTTATCAAGCCAAGAATTATCTACAAGTAAAATTAAGTTTAAAGTGACGCATGCTGTGAATAACCCGTTAGTGGCTTCACCCGATATTGACTACAATTACACAGGGACATTTTTTAGTAACGGATCGTTTACTATTGTTGGGGATCATGACCAAGCACCGAGCCACGAACTGTATATCAAGTTACCGGGCCAAACGACTTATACGACTCTTATGCAAGATTCACACCAAGGATTTAACTACTTGTGGCCATTTATGCCGTCAAAATCCATTAATATCTCAAGGTAAAAGCTATGGGAGAGTCCCTCAATAGAGGGATTCTCTTGTTATTTGAATCAATCCAGACAAGAGTAGTATTTTCCTAATATAAAGTAGGCCAGAACAGACTACTATTCAGGAGGAAATCAATTGTTGGTAAAATTAATTATTGCTCTAATTTGTTCGGTATTAATATCAATTGGACTCAGCATTATTACACCGGGTTACTTTATTTCTTATTTTATAGTAGCAGGCCTAATTTGTATTATTTTGGGTGTTCCCACTTCTTTTTTAATTGATTACGCTGTCAGTAAAGTGCATTTGAGCAAAGTATCAAGTTCTATATTAAGTTTGTTTGTCTATTCTGCTTCGGGGTCCATACTTGGAGCGGTAGTACTTTCTATATTTAATAAAACTCAATTTATAATCTGGTATAAAGTATTTTTTTTAGGTGCTATTGCAGGACTGCTGTTTTATCTCATTCAACTTGTTTATAATTTTTTCACAAATAAATAAGGCTCAAAACCAGAATTAGTGCTTGATCTCTAGGTGGAGGACGTTGCGTGGCAGAGGATTCTTCCGAACCCTATTAAAGCCCGATTCCTTGATTTCATGGAAGTTTGCAGGGGGAATTGGTCCTTAAGGAGACCACGTTCGTTTCTCCAGAATTCCTCTGCTCCTTCGCTGCTCTCTCCTGTTTGTCAAGCACTGATTTTAAGGTTGAGCCATAAATAATTTAATAATTCGCATCTATATTGAATTAATTTTGGTAAATAGTCTCTATAAAAACATATTTTAAACTATTGTTTTTCACCCTACTTCAGAAGCCACCCTATGAGAATGCATCACCGGCAGATAAGTAGCAAACAAGTGAGACTGCAATCTCTTAACTCGGCAGAAAGCCTTCCCAAATCGTCACATGCGGTACACTCGACATTGATCTTGTAATTATTCCGTTTGTCGCTCAAGAGAGCTAGGCTTATAGTTCTACAGCCGCGCATAGCGCCCCCTAGGGCAGCAATACCCGAATTTTTTGATGCTTACCCCGAAAGCCGTCAAAACGTTGTAAGAACTGCTGGGATACGCCCCACTTCTGCGCCAGGTTTGGGAATGGAAAGAAGCGTTTACCATGTAAGTATGACTGCTCCACGAATGTTTATCGGTATAAAGCTGAGATTTCAGTCGAGTGCAACCGCAACCGATTTATGCCTGCCTAGTCCAGCACTGATTTTGGCGTAGAGCCAATTTAATCATTGGGATTTTTGCTGGCGGTTGTGTTTCTTGAATGGAGCTACTATACTTTTATTGAGAATTATCGCTAAATCCTGGACTTAGTGCATTGTGCTGCAGCCATACCGCATGCAGAATTTGGGGAGAGTCAGCAATGAAAATAAAATCCTTTAAAACAAGCATTATTCTTTATTTCTCGTTATTAATATGCGCTTCGCTAACGATTCTCGGGACGATCAGTTATCAAACCTTCTCCAGATTTACAGAAAGGGAGATGGTGAAGAACACGACTGCAATTACGAATCAGGTGAATCAAAATCTGGATTTTTACTTAAACGAGATTAAGGACTCCTTGCGTTTTTTGGCTATTGACCAGAATTTGATTACCATTCTTCGGGATACGGTTCCGGAGGAGGGGAAATTTGAGTCGACACAGGACTATACCCGGATATCTGAGTTGTTAAATAATATTTTTTCCGAAAAATCGGATATTCGCGGATATTTTATTTATAATTATGACTATCGCAAGCAGTATATCAACAGAACGCGTTCTATTGATTTCGACTCCCCGTTCCTGAAGCAGGTGTGGAAGGATTTCAAGGAGACCCAATACGCGTTGCAGATCAAGTTTTATGGCGCTCATAAGCCGGATTATTATGACAATTTTGATGAGAAAGCGCTCTCTAATAATGTGATCACGATAGCTGCCAATATTAAGGATGCCTACGATCCTTCCAATCCCAATTTGTACGGAGTGGCTATATTTGATTACAATATCAATAAGCTTAAACATATTTTTGAAACAGCGGAGACCCAGATCGGCATTAACTCCTTCGTCGTCGATGACAAGAAGCAGCTTATATATGCTACGGACCGCGCACTTCAACTGGATGAAGACGGGCTAAATAAGCTTTTCCAGGATCAAACGGGATATTGGACTCAAGATGTGGGCGGGCAGAAAATGCTGGTTGTCTATTCTACCTCAGCGGTCACCGGGTGGAAAACCGTAAGCCTGCTGCCCTTTACTCGTCTTGACCAGAATCTGTCCGTCATTCGCAATACGGCGCTGCTGCTGCTGATCATTATGATTATGATCGCGATTTTATTTGCTTCTCTCATTACGATTCGAGCATCCCAACCGATTTTGAAACTGGTTAACTTTATGAAAAAAGTTGGTACCGGAAATCTGGATATCCGCATGGAGCGCAACACGGAGTATGAGGAGATTATGGTATTGAACCGGGGAATCAACGACATGCTCGATAAAATGAAAGAACTGATCGATGACTCAATTAATCGGCAATTGCTGCAAAAAGAGGCGGAATATAGCGCTTTGCAGGCTAAAATGAATCCGCATTTTTTGTATAATACGTTGCAATCGATATCCTCATTATCAATTTTGGGCAGAAATGAAGATATTGAGCTGGCAACCCATTCGTTAAGAGAAATGTTGCATTATTCGCTGTACCATATGAACGAGATGGTGCAAATCAAGGACGAAATAAACGCTGTAGAAAATTATTTGCGCATTCAGAATATTCGTTACGATGGACGCATTCACTACGAGCTTCAGGCTGATGAAAGCGCGCTTTCGTTTCCCATTAATAAATTTGCGATTCAGCCCATTATCGAGAATTCGATCTATCATGGCCTGGAGAGCAAGGACGGGGTATGGAAGATCAGTGTTGTCATTCAGGATGAGCCTCAGCGTATTCAAATTGTTATTACAGATAACGGGGTTGGCATCAAACCGGACAAGCTGCAAGCTATTCGTGAAGAGCTTGATTCAAAAGGCGCTCGCAACGGCCGGATCGGTCTGACCAGCATTTCCGACCGTTTGGCACTGAAATTTACATCAAAAGCCAGACTGGAAGTATACAGCGAATGGGGCAATGGAACAACGGTCCGTTTAATCATACCGAAATTTCAGTCACAGGAAGGAGTATCACATGATTACCGTATTACTGATTGATGACGAACCTCTTACAACATTGGCGCTTCGTAAAATTTTGGAAAATAATTTTCCGGATATTGAAATATTGGGTGAATTGACAAACGGACAGCAAGCGTGGGAACTGATGCAAACGAGAGTGCCGGACATGATTATTTCCGATATTCGGATGCCCCATCTGAATGGGTTGGAGCTGTTGAATAAAGTACGTGAAGCCCAACTGCCGAGCAAAGTGATTTTGCTGACGGCATACGGAGAGTTTGAATATGCCAGGGAAGCTTTGAAGCTCCGTGCATCCGGGTATTTGCTCAAGCCTTATATTCAAAGTGAAGTTGTGAAGGAAGTTTTCCGGGTTATGAAAGAAATCGAAGCGGAGAACGGGGTAAAAGAAAGCTTGTCCAAAGTGGTTCCTCTGATTGAAGAGAACGCTCTCAAGAAATTGCTGGCAGGCAGACTGGACGCCAAAGGGTTGAATGAGTTTTTGGAGCTTACTGATCGTCGCTGGGAGGACTGCAGGGTAACTGTTTTTCAGCTTGGCGGGACAACCTCCAAAACCGTTGAAATCGAACAAGTCATTAAAATCAGCCTGACGGAGGAAGTCAACAACTATTTTCAACATTCCAGTTGCACGGGCATCAGTTTTTTTCACCGGTATAATGAATTCATGGTTATTGATGCGTCTTCAGACGATTCTTCTGACCTGCGTGTATCGGACTGTACACGGATTGTAATGAACTATATGGATCAGCACATTTTGGTCGGCGCCAGCTCACAAGCGGTTCCATTGCTGAAATTGCCGGAGGCCTATGAGGAAGCTTTGGCACTAAGCCGCAAAGTTCAGGATTCCGGGTTCAACAGCGGAGCGGCGATTCGCCAGGGAGCATTAATTGAAAAGGCAGTTGATTATTGCAAGCAGTATTACATGACGGACATCAATCTGCAAAAAATTGCAGATTATTTAGATATTAATAAGCATCATTTTTGCAATCTTTTCAAGGAACAGCTCCAGGTTACGTTCTGGGAATATGTAACCGGTTTGCGTATCGCTCATGCCAAGCACTTATTGCAGACCAGCGATGAGCTTGTGGCAGACATTGCCGTCCAAAGCGGTTATATTAATACCAGCCATTTTGGCCGGGTGTTCAAGGAAATTGTAGGGATTACACCCGTTGAATTTCGCAGGAAAATGAAAATCTCCTGAGTTTCGTCTGTCATTGTATTAGAAAGTAGGAAAAGAACGATGAAATATGTTATTATTACGGCCATAATTGCGATTTTAATATTCCTTATCTATCAATATTATCCCCCTCTCGGCGGAAAAAGTTCGACGGAAAGTCGGAAGCGAATCCATGAATCGAACCATTTTGCCGACGGAAAGTTCCACAACCAGATTTCTACGCCGCTGGATTACGGATTAAAAGGGACAGTGGACACTACGGTAAAAGCAATTAAAGGAATTCCAAACAGCAAACCGAAGGGGAGCATCCCGGTTCAGCCTTTCGACTCAAAATCTTTCATCGAAAATCCGGAGGATCAGGTTATATGGTTTGGCCATTCTACATTGCTGCTTAAAGTAAGCGGAGTCAAGCTATTGCTCGATCCTGTATTCGGGGATTACGCCTCCCCTGTCCGTTACGTTGGCCCCAAGCGCTACAGTGACAAGCTGCCGGCACAGATTGAGGATTTGCCCGATATAGATGCCGTCATCATCTCTCATGACCATTATGATCATTTGGACTACGGATCGATTCGCAAGCTCAGAGGGAAGGTCAAGCAATTTATTGTGCCCCTGGGGGTTGCAGGGCATTTGACGAATTGGGGAGTAGACCCTGGCAAAATTATAGAACTGGACTGGTGGGATGAGGAATCGTTTCAAGGACTGACAATCGCCAGTACGCCGGCAAGACATTTCTCCGGTCGGGGAGGAGGTCGCTCCGGCCCTACCTTATGGAGTTCATGGGTAATTGTTGGCGGGAAATCGAAGATTTATTATAGCGGGGATAGTGGTTACGCGCCGCACTTTAAAGAAATTGGCAGCAAATACGGCCCATTTGACTTGACCCTGATGGAATGTGGTCAATATGATGAGAAATGGGCGTCTATTCATATGACCCCGGAAGAATCTCTGAACGCAAATCTGGATGTACAAGGCAAACGGATGATCCCGATTCACTGGGGGGCATTTACATTAGCTTTCCACAGCTGGACCGACCCTATTGAACGTGCCAAGCACGCTGCTGACAAGCTGAATGTCGAGTTGGCGACACCGAAGATAGGAGAGACCATGTTCATCAACGCTCGTGAATATCCAGATGCACATTGGTGGGAGGATGTCGATTAGAACGGAGGAATTCGAGCAAGTAAAATAGCCAGACGGCGGCCTCCGTGTGAAGGGTTCTTCCGGTCGCTGTTACTTCGCGGATTTCTCCTTTTACACGGAGGAAGGCCCTATTTTGGCTCCATTCAGTTAACTTATATACATCTGAAAGTCTTCAAAGAGAAGTTTAGAATATTTTCGCCAGTTCCGCGGCCCGTTCCAATGCCTGATCTTTAATCTCCTGCGCTTGTTCTGGATATTGATGAGTGCCTTCTACATAGATGGCTTCAATAAATTCTACTCCCATGAGCTTCAACACAGCCTTCAAGTAGCTATGGCTGAATTCGACATCTTGAAATTCGCCGTGCGAGAGAACCGTCCCTGAAGCCTGAATGTGAACGACCCGTTTCTTGCCCTGAGTGCCCTCAAGGCCTCCCAAGCCGCGCAGACCATTATTACTTGGCTTGAAAGTGACACCAGGCATAGAAATCACATCGATGTAAGCTTTCAAAATTGCCGGAATCGAAAAATTCCAGACCGGATTGGCAACAATTACTTTGTCCGCAGCGATAAACTGTTCAAGCAGTCCCCACAGATGGGCGGATTTTGCTTGTGATTCCGGGCTTAGCTGTTCAAAGGCTGGACCGGTCGGCGGCTGACCCCAGCGGCTCAGGATATCAGCATCAAGCAATGGAACATTCGCTTTGTACAGGTCCAGATGGACAATTTCATCCTCTGGATTAGCTTCGCGGTAGGCATTAACAAAAGCGTTGCCGACAGTGAGGGAACGGCTTACCTCCTCATTGTCGAAAGGATGAGCAGTTATATACAGAACAGTTGCCATTAGTTATTCTCCTTTATTTATGCATTTGACACAATCCTGACCTCCCATTAAAATAGGAATGAGACAGGTCTGTACCACTAGGAGTAATGATACAGACAGTTCTGTACCTTGTCAAATTCTTTTTTTGTAATTTTTTATAAAGAGGGGTGTATATGATACAAAAAGAAACCGCTAAAGAACGCATATTGCGTGTAGCCTCTCAATTGTTTTACTTGGAGGGCGTTCGTGCCGTTGGCATTGATCGGATTATTGCCGAGTCCGGGGTCGCCAAAGCCAGCTTCTATCGCAATTTCAAGACCAAAGATGAACTCGTTGGAGCTTACTTGAACTTGCGCAATATGGATAGTTTGAGCGGGATCGAGGCAACGAAGGAACGGTATCCGGACGAGCCGGCAAAGCAATTATATGGTATTATCGAAAGATTGGTTTCGCAAATGCGGGAACCGGGTTTTCGCGGATGCCCTTTTATTAATGTGCTGGTTGAATTTCCCGACTCGGCCCATGAGAATCATCAGGAGGCCATGCAATGTCGGGTGGAGCAGGAAAGAGAGGTCGCACTGATCGCTCGTCAGGCTGGGGCACGAAGTCCTGAAGTTCTAGCCGCGCAATTGAAGATGCTTTACGGGGGCGCATTTATAGAAGCTTATACGAACAAATCAACCTTAAACACCGAATATTTTTATGAAGCGGCCAAACTGCTGATTGAAGCGCAGCTCCCTGCAAAGCCATCTTGCATCGAGTGATGATTGCAGCAAAAAGACTGAACAGGCATAAGATGCTCTTGTCCAGTCTTTTTGTCATATATGTGGCGTATGAAAGGTGAGCAATGGTTATACCGTTACCGCAACAGGAATTTCTTCATAGGCCAATTTTCGAATCACTTCGTGATGCTCAGGGTATAGCGCAAGTAATTCCTTCTGTGTAAACAGCTCGAAATCCTGAAAATCAAACCCTGGTGATACCATGCATCCAACAAGGGAGAAAGTGTCCGGTTCCAGAACTGAAGAGCCGAAAATCGAATTTTTGGGAACCAGATATTGCAGGGTTTCATTATTGTCCAGATTGGTCCCCAGTTTTACTTCCTCATACCTGCCGTCTTCGTGAATGACATGGATGGTTAATGGACTTCCTGCATGATAGTACCATAATTCATCCGATTTCAACCGATGAAAATGCGATACTTCCTTGGAACGCAATAGAAAATAGATACTGGTGTAAAGAAAACGATGACCATCGAATTGGACAGATAATTCCTGATCCGTTATCTTTTCCTCGCCTTGATAAGTTCTTTTATAATACCCGCCCTCGGGATGAGCGGCCAAGTTCAGTTTGGAAATCCAATATTCAGGACTAGTTGCCAACATGCGATCATTTCCTTTTTATTTATTTTCAATTTCTCCATAATACCATGGTTTAAAGGATTTGACGACATGCTTTGACCTCTGGAGGCAGCGTCATGAATAAAAAGCCGTATATTAAACAAAATAATATAAATGAAATGGTAGCAGCAATGCTGTTTATGGTAGCAGCAATGCTGTTTTATGTTAAAAAATTGGGATCAAAACAAAATTAGTGGACTACTCTCTCCTCTATGTCAAGCATTAATTTTTAGGTTGAGCCAAAAATTGTTTAGGATATTTCCACTATTTCTGAGGAAAAACAGACAGTTGACAAGACTTTTTTTGTTGGTTATACTGTGCGTATTAAACAACAGTTTATTTGAATTTATAATATTTTATGAAGAGGGTGCAAAGATGACAACTGCATTAACACCGACTCCGTTATTTGATCAAGTGATACGCGAGCGTCGTTCGGTTCGGAAGTATGATCCGGATTTTGAAGTGACTGAGCAGGACATTAAAGATATTTTATCTGACGCGATATTGGCGCCATCCTCCTCCAACTTGCAGCCTTGGCGTTTTTTAGTTATTAAGGATAAGGAATTGAAACAGCAGTTGCTGTCGGTTGTTGATAAAAATAACGAGCATCAGGTCGTGACGTCTTCGGCTATCATTGCAGTCTTGGGAGACAAGGAAGCTTATCGTTATGCGGGAGAGATCTATCAAGAACTGGTGACAGCAGGAGTATTGACACAGGAAATGTGTGACGCCATTGTAAAGACCTCAACCCATCTTTACTCTAATTCCAGCGACACCAAGCTCAGGGAAATCGCGCTGGTTGACGGCGGAATTGTATCTCAGCAGCTTATACTTGCAGCCAAAGCCAGAGGTTATGATACGCTGCCTATGGGCGGTTACGACCCCGATGCATTTAGAAAATTTTTCAATGTCCCCGACCGTTATGTTCCTGTAATGCTGATTGCGGTAGGCAAAGCAGAAGTGGGAGCGGCCCAGCGGTTTGCAACGAGACGCCCGTTGGAGGACGTTACCTCCTGGAATGCGTTCAACTTTGAAGCTTAATGACGAATTGCTCTCGATGAAGCTGTCTCTCACCTCGTAATTGTGAGAGGCAGCTTTATTTACGTAAATTTTTCGTTGATTGCTGCTGGGAACAGTTGTGGGTGCTTGTGCATTAGCTTGCCGACATAACACATACACCCAGCAATAATATTGGAAAAAATAAACTCGTTACCGAAAATAGAAAAGTATATTTCCTGTCTAATTTCACTAAAATCTGGTCAACCAGAAAAAAAACAACTGCTCCAATAAGACTAAACAACAACAAAACAAGACCAAAGACGATATGAAGCGAGCCAGATACAATGATTCCGATTCGCCGATCATTACTTTTTTTTGATATAAAGTTTCCAATCGTGTCACTTGCAATGGAACATGCTATACCATACGTAAATATAACAGGTAAAACATACACCATATAAGTTGGAATAATCGTCATAACAATCGTAAAAAATGCTGAATCATCAGTGGGCTGAATAAATTGTGCCGGAAACAATAAGCCCAACAGTATGGAGTGAATTGTGCCGGCAATTGATGCTGCAATGACTTTTCTATATAAAATCTGCACCTGCTCACCTCATCATTATTCCCCATTCAAACAACGTTCGAGCGTACATTATTGCTCTACATGGTCGTTTCGTCACTTAAATCTTACTTTATTTCCCACTGAATAATCAATATTACTCCATGTAATTCCGGGAACCTGAAGCCTTTCTCGCACCTATAGGAACATATAAGTCATATATTATTCCTAATTAATAGACACATAATGAACCTGATCTATTTCGACGTTATATTTTACATCTAAAAAATATCTCTTATCTATAATTGTACTTATCCATAGTGACATCATGAGAGGAAGTGAGCCAAGTTGTCATGAAAGATAAGTTCATTACTCGAATTGCTGGTATGGGATTCAGAAATAAGCTTATTATTCTGTTTACGTTAATTTCGATTGTGCCATTAAGTGTACTGGGGTTATTATCCTATAATCATGCTTCTTATACGGTTCAAGAAAAGGTATATCAGACGATGCTGGAGAGTCTTTCTCAAATTACGTACAGCATGAATTATTTTATTAACGATATCGAGCAGTTATCTATGTATATATACAGTAATGAGGATGTACAGCAAATTTTGTCCGTGGATTCAGCCGATCGTTCGACTAGCAATCGTTATCAGGACGAAAAAAGAATATCAGCAATTCTGGAATCATTCGTTGGATTTAAAAAGTGGGATATCGAAATTTATATTTTAGGAAAAAACGGGGATCGGTTTTTTACGGCCGACGTCCTTCCTAAGCAATATAGGAATATAAACTCCAATTGGGGCTTGTTTCGGAAAGCTCGTCTTGCAGGCGGCAATGCAGTGTGGGATACCCAGTATACACTTAAAAAGCTTTATGATTTTGGCACAGCACTAGGCAATGGCAGACTGCTCAAAAATATCGATACGGGCGAGTTTTTAGGATTTTTGGTCATCGATATTATGGAAACAGATTTAGTCGATAAATATGCCAAAGCGCATCTTGTAGAAAATGGACAAATTTTTTTGCTGGATCAATTCGGAAATGTCATATCAAGCCTACCGAAGCATCAGATTGGAACAAAGCTCCAGGCCGAATTTCTACTTACAGTGCTGCAAGGGAGTAAGGGCTATTTTCAATCTGAGAACCAGCAAGGAGAGAAGCAGATGATCATTTACGATACTTCTGAGGTTAGCGGCTTCAAGCTGGTTAGTGTCGTTCCTGTCAAGGAAGTGATTAAAGAAAGCAGCAGCATAAGAACATTGACGATCGGGATTTTGATCGTTGGCATTATGACCTCATTTGGTTTTGCCTATGTTGTTTCCAATCATATTACCCATCCGCTTCGTAAGCTCCGACTACTCATGGGGCAAGCGGAGAAGGGCGATCTTGACATTTCATTTCCGGTGAAATATAAGGACGAGGTTGGACAATTAGGCCAAAGCTTTAACCGTATGATCGATAGAATCCAGTATTTGATAAAAGAGAATTACGAGAAAATATTGCAGTTGAGAGAAGCAGAGTTAAAAGCTATTCAAGCGCAAATTAATCCTCATTTTCTTTATAATACGCTGGATTCGATTAACTGGATGGCGAGGATTCATAACATTGACGAAATATCGCGAACGGTCATTTCCTTGGGAGAGCTTTTTCGTTACAGCATTCGAAAGGGAAATCAGTTCATTACAATTAGCGAGGATATGACTCAA
Organism: Paenibacillus roseus; assembly: GCF_016424485.1. Lineage (GTDB taxonomy): Bacteria > Bacillota > Bacilli > Paenibacillales > Paenibacillaceae > Paenibacillus_D > Paenibacillus_D roseus. The sequence goes on along the minus strand of NZ_JAELUP010000117.1, from coordinate 286,499 downwards.
ATTCGGCATTATTTGGCGATTCAGAAGATTCGCTTCAGAGATAAAGTGACGATGGAAGTAGAGGTGGATCCTAATATTTTGTCTTTCTATACATTGAAATTATTAATACAGCCAGTAGTAGAGAATGCAATTGTACATGGTCTGGAAAGAAAGGTGGGACATGGAACACTGCGTATTCGAGGCCAGGCGGCAGGGGACAAAATTGTATTTGTCATTCAAGATGACGGGATCGGCTTCTCTGCCAGTCAACAAGAGGATCATACGATTCAGACAAAGATGAGAGCAGGAGGGGGAACCGGAATCGGACTGGATAATTTGAAGAAAAGAATGGAGCTTCAATTCGGTGAGGAAGCTTCCTTTAATATGACGAGCGAAATAGGATTAGGCACTACTGTTACTATCAAGATTCCTCAAATCAAACATGCGGGTGATGAAGATGTTCAAGGTAATGATCGTAGATGATGAATGGATTGTGCGCCAAGGAATAAAAATGACGATTCCTTGGCTGGATATGCATTGCCAGGTCGTGGCAGAGGCGGACAACGGATTGGATGCGCTAAGGATATTCCACGAGGTGCTGCCTGATATCGTGCTTACTGATATTCGAATGCCGGGAATGGACGGCTTGTCGCTAATGAGGGAGATTAGAGAACAGTACCCGACAGTTACCGCTATTTTTCTCACAGGGTTCGATGATTTCTCTTACGCTCAGGAAGCGATTAAGATAGGAGCGTTTGAGTTAATATTGAAGCCTTCCGACCCGGAGGATCTGCGGCGTGTAGTTGGGGAAGCTACTCGGCAAATCACGATACAGAGGCAGCAGATCGATTATAGGAGGAGTCTCGAAAATCATCAAAAAACGAATCAGCCTTTTGTTCTGGAAAAGGTGCTGTATCGCCTGATGATGGATAACGCCTCGATTAAAGAAGTGAATTTGCTGTACAAGGCGCTGGAGGGCAGGTTGGAGCTGTTCGATGATTATAGAATTGCCATTCTTGATTATTCCAAGGTTGAAGGGGATAGTGCAAGGACGCGGTCCCTCTCACCAGATCATTCAATTATTGACAGCTTTCTTATGCAGCATGCTTTAACTGAGGCCATAGCATTAGAAGATCATTCGTACGCCATTTTACTTAATGAATCCGGGGGATCAAAATGGCGATTTAGAATGAAGGAGCTAATGGAGCATAAGGATGTTGCTGTAACGTTGAGCTTAAGCCATGTGCATCATGGTTTGTTAACGCTAGGTCAAGCTTACGCGGAGGCCTGTCTGGCACATTTCTATCACGCGTTTCCTGATCATCCTCCCATTATAGATTATGAAGTGATTCATAACGAAGATCGTTCCTCTCTGGAGTGGAATGAAAGAGAGCTTGTTGAGGCCATGAAGTGGGGGGATGATCAGGCTGTCAGGCAGGCCTTGCAGGATTTGTATAAATCAGTGCTATGGGATTTAGGCGGTAGAAAGATGAAGCAGAAGCAGATTGGCATACAACTGTTGTTTGTCGTCTACCATTTGTTAAACCTTCATTTTCGGGAATTCGAAGGATTGCCTGAGCTAAAACAGGTGATGGATGAAGTCAATGGTAAGCGATCCTGCAAAGCGATACTTGAGTGGCTGGAAAATATGGTTACCCAAGTGAATAGCCAATACATAAAAAGCAAGCTTCCTATAAAAAACGAGATGGAAGAGGTACGAGACTATATTAACACCCATTTTACAGAAGAAGTGAAAATGTATGAGCTAGCTTCTGGACTGCATATGAGTGAAAGCAGCTTCAGCAAGCTGTTTAAGAAGCAATTCGGCATTAGCTTTGTAGATTACATTACAGAATTGCGAATCAATAAGGCGAAGGAATTGCTCCTTGATCCAGAGATTAGAATCGGTGAAATTGCTCGTATGGTTGGTTATACTGAGACGCGATATTTCAGTCAACTGTTTAAAAAAGTGACCGGAGAAACGCAGCAAACCTTTCGCATGAAGGTGCAAAAGCTACATTATCGTGCGGAAAAATAACGAACATTTTTGAAAATCTACTACGTTGTTGGATAGCTCTTGCGGTCTTATAGTAAGGATGTACTAAAAAACAGCAGGAGGTTGAACATGATTAAATTTAGAATTGCAGCGTTATCGATTATGGTTGTAATGAGTTTAATGCTATCGGCTTGTGGTACGAGCTCCAACAATGCGGGTACTGGCAAAACGAATAATGCCGGGGGATCGTCAACGACAAGCGAAGCGACTGCAACTGCAACAGATTCTTCAACAAATGCCGGGGGAACGGATACAGTTAAACTAAGCGGGAAGGTTGTTATCTACTCGCCTAATAATGCGGATATTAACAATCCGATCGTCAAGGAATTTCAAGAAAGAACAGGTGTACAGGTGGAGTTGATCGCCGGAGGCACAGGGGAGTTGTTGAAGCGTGTCGAGGCGGAGAAAGATAATCCGCTAGGCGATGTTTTCTTCGGAGGAGATACAGCATCCCTTGGAGCCTATAGCGACTATTTTGAGCCGTTCGAGACGAAAGAAAAGGCGAATCTGAATCCGGCATACCTGCCTGCAAGCAAACTGTATACGCCGTTTACACTTCTGCCAATGGTCATTATGTACAACAAAGAATTGGTTGCTGCAGGAGAAGAGCCAGCGAGCTGGAAAGATTTGCTCGATCCAAAATGGAAGGGCAAAATCGCTTTCGCAGATCCCGGTAAATCGAGTTCTTCTTTTACGCAGTTGGCAACAATGCTGACTGCATTCGGCAAGGACGATGAGAAGGGCTGGGAATTCGTTCAGAAGCTAGTAGCCAATCTTGATAGCAAGCTGTTATCCAGCTCAGGCAGTGTTTATAAAGGTGTAGCAGACAAGGAATTTGCAATTGGCATTACATTGGAAGAAGCAGCACTTCGCTATGTTGAAGGCGGAGCGCCAGTAGGAATTGTATATCCATCGGAAGGTACCGTTGTTACACCAGATGGAATGGCAGTGATCAAGGGTTCCAAAAATATGGACAACGCTAAAGCATTTATCGATTTTGCAGCGGGACAAGATGTTCAGGCGCTGCTTCAGAAAGAATTTTTCCGCAGATCGGTCAGAACCGATGCAGGAGCAATCTCGGGGTTGCCGGATATTTCAAGCATCAAAACTGTTGATTACGATTACGGTTGGGTAACTGCGAACAAGACAGCCATCAACGAACGATTTGCGAAAGTTGTAACGGGTCAATGAAGGTAAGGTTTGATCAGATAACCAAATATTTTGGCCAAGCAGCTGCGGTTAGCGGAGCGGAATTCACCATTGATGATGGTGAGTTCTTCACTTTGCTAGGCCCTAGCGGATGCGGCAAAACAACATTGCTCCGCATCATTGCCGGGTTCTATCAGCAAGATCAGGGTGATCTCTACTTCGGCTCGAAATTAATGAATATTGTCCCTACCCATCAGAGGAATATCGGCATGGTGTTTCAGAACTATGCGATTTTCCCGCATATGTCGGTATTTGATAACGTGGCTTACGGATTGAAAGCCCGCAATATAAATAAAACACAGATTGCCAAGAGGGTTATGGAAGCTCTGGAGATGGTTGAGCTGCAGCACTTGCGGGATCGCTCGCCATCCGATATGAGTGGCGGACAACAGCAACGAATAGCACTCGCCAGAGCCGTTGTCATCGAGCCAGAGCTGCTGCTTATGGACGAGCCCTTATCCAACCTCGATGCGAAGCTGAGAATTAAGATGAGAGCAGATATTAGAGCTTTGCAGAAGAAGCTGAATATTACGACCATCTATGTCACACATGATCAGGAAGAAGCATTGGCGGTATCCGATCGAATTGCTGTAATGAGCCGTGGTGTTATTCAACAGATTGGCTCTCCGCGGGATATCTATTTAAAGCCTGCCAACCAAACCGTAGCAAGCTTCATCGGTACATCGAATTTACTAGAGGGAATTGTGAAGGAGCATGATCCCTCCACAGGATTAGCGGTCGTTCAGTTGGGGAACCAACTGCTCCATATGAAGCTGGTACGAGCTTATGTCGGCAAGGCGTTGTTATCCATTCGCCCTGAGAGAATAAGGCTGTTTGACAACATGCGAAGCGATCTGGCCCATAAGCTAATTGGCATTGTAAGGCAATCAACGTTTCTAGGTGGAAAAATGCATTATGTGGTGGAATCCGAGCAGGGACACCTGTTGGAAGTAGAGCAGCAAATGAGCGTGCTGATTGAGCCTTTCGAGGAGAACCAGCGGTTAGTCGTGGATCTCCAACTGGAACATGCAGTACTGTTCGATGGCAAAGGAGAGGAGGTTCTCAACTTTGCTGCACCGTAAGGCAACCCGTTTAGGGCGAAGAAATTGGTTTGGGTTGAAATGGGATGTTTGGTCAGTCGTTACACTGGCTGCCTTTGCGTTTCTTACATTTTTTGTCGTGTATCCGCTAGTTTCATTATTGCTAAACAGCTTCTATGATCAGACAGGAAAGTTAACATTAGGTAATTATTGGGAATTTTTACGTTTGAAATATTACTACTCGGCCTTGTTTAACAGCTTTAAAATTTCAATACTAGCCACTTTGTTCGCAGTATTGATCGGGTTGCCGCTAGCTTATTTATCGACTCGGTATCAAATAAGAGGCAAAGGCGCTTTGAATATTCTTGTTATTTTGTCTCTGATGTCTCCGCCCTTTATTGGAGCTTATTCCTGGATCTTGTTGCTTGGCAATAACGGCGTCATCACAAGACTGCTGCATAGCATCGGTATTCCGTTTACTTCTATTTATGGTTGGCAAGGCATTGTATTCGTGTTTGCATTGCAATTTTACCCGCATATTTATTTATATGTTTCAGGCGCGCTCCGAACAGCTGATTCTTCACTGGAGGAAGCTGCCGAAAGCTTGGGGATGCCAGCCTGGAGAAGGCTGCTTACGGTGACACTGCCACTTGTTCTGCCAACATTATCTGCGGGTACTTTGCTCGTATTTATGGAGTCCTTCGCTGATTTTGGAACGCCGATGCTTTTGGGCCAAGGCTACAAGGTCATGCCGGTGCTCGCTTATGAGCAGTTCATCAATGAGATGGGCGGCAATATGTCTATGGCAAGCACGGTCAGCGCTTTAATGATTGTGTGTTCAACATTGGCGCTATTCGTTCAACGTTTTGTATCTTCTCGCAAAAATTATGCAACATCCGGCATGAGAATTGCAAAGGTGAAACCGTTGTCCAGAAAGAAAAGCTGGTTGTTCACGATCATTGCCTTCGTTCCGGCCAGTATTTCGATTTTGCCGCAAGCTACGGTCATCTACACCTCTTTCCTGGAGAGAAAGGGACCTGTGTTCCACCGCGGCTTCAGCCTGGATAGTTATATCCAAATAGGCTATAAGGTACAGAAGGCGATTACGAATACATTCAGCTTTTCGTTGATGGCTATGGGGATCATTATAGTTATGGGAGTATTGATCTCTTATGTACTTGTACGAAGGGCATCCCGATTAACCGCATTTCTGGATGGGTTAATTATGATTCCTTACATTATTCCGGGAACGGTGCTTGGCATCAGCCTTATTATCGCATTCAACAAGCCGCCGATCATTCTTACGGGAACGTGGATCATTATTGTTATTGCTTATGTAGCTCGCAAAATATCCTACACAGTCCGGTCTAGTGTTGGCATTCTTCAACAGTTGGATCGAAGTGTAGAAGAGGCCTCTATTAGTTTGGGCGTTCCTCCTATGAAGACGTTCTTCAAGACGACGGTCAGACTGATGATTCCAGGGGTGATGTCGGGCGCGATTATAAGCTGGGTTGCCGTAATTAATGAGTTAAGTACATCTATTGTACTTTACCACGGAGCAACAGCGACGATATCGGTAAGCATATATAGTGAGGTGTTCAGCTCTAATTACGGTACTGGCGCGGCGCTTGCTACAATTTTATCGGTATGCACAATTATTTCACTAATTATTGCCAATTGTCTGTCGAGGGACTCTAGAACGATTGCGTAAATAACAGGATGAGCGGAGGAGAAACATGGTCTGGAAAAATATAGCTGGATGGTCGATTGCGATCATAGGAGTTGTGGCAAGCTTGCTTATTTTAACATGGCTGCAGCCAATCAGCTCTAGCAAATCCCTCCAATATATGGTGCAGACAGAGGTTTCTCTGACGGCTTGGATTTATAGCAAGCCGGTAGGCGAGCTGTTAGCAGAGTACCAGTCCAAACATCCTGAAGTGAATATTGAAATACGTACCTTTCGTTCAGAGCGGCAGCTCTACGAGGAGCTAATGGCAGCGATATCGACGCGAATGCCCCCGAACATGGCAGAGATCGGCAGCGGTTTTGGAATAATTGGGCTAGCTGAAACAGGAGGGCTGGCCCCATTTGATCGATTATCTAGTGAGCCTATGCTTGCGATTGATTCCGATTACTTGGAAACGTTCAAGTATGACGGACAGCTATGGGCTATGCCTTATGGCATGGTTGTACCCGTCCTGTACTATAATGAGAATCTAATGCGCCTCAGTGATGCGCCTTCAGATGCGACATCGCTGAGCTGGGAACAGCTGACTTCGTTTGGAATGAAGATGACACAAGATATTAACGGTGATGGGAGTACGGATATTTGGGGTTTAGTAGCAGATAACAGTGCTCTATGGAATCAGATTCGCACAATTGGTGTAAGGGAGATCGATTCTGCAACGGACGTCGAATATTTGTTCAGTGTATGGCATGATCTGGTTCATCGCTACAAAATAATGCCAGCACTCGAACAGCATCTGGCTTTAAGCAGCTTTATTGACGGAACGGCAGGCATGTTGCTGGCGCCATCGGATATTGCAAAAATGCTTGAAGAATATATTGGCGGCACATTTGAATTCGGTGTACTTCCAGTTCCGCATATTGCGCATAATGATGCAACTCCCGCTCGGGTGAGCGGTTTTGTGATGCTGCGGTCTGGTGCAGAGACCGAACAGAATGTTCGTCAGATCATCTCTTATCTCCTTCAGCCGGAAATACAGCAGCGTCTGTTCAAGGAAACGTCCAAGCTGCCTATCTTAAAGGGGAGCATCGAACAATTGGTTGGGGAAGGCAAAGGTTTAACCGAGCGAGATTACGAATTGTTCCGAATTGCAGGTGGGAAGCTGCAGCTTGAGAGAGCAGGAATGACAAGCAAGGCAGGGCGCGAAAAGCTTCTTAATATTCAATTGCAGTTGGAGGCTAATTCAGAAGCATGTATCCCTTGTATGATGCAGGCTTACGAGGAAACCTTTATGAGGGGAATGAGGTGAGGCATCGATGATTATCGAGAAACTTAGCGTTCAAGGAGACGGAGTATGGAATGAGGATGCTCTTATCATCCGGGAAGAAACCGGCTTGTTCGGCGTGTTGGATGGAGCGACTTCGTTTGTACCCTTCCGAGGACCGAATGGAGAGACAGGGGGGTTCCTGGCCTCACGGCATGTGCAGGAGCAGTTAGAGAAAGTTGAAGGCCGGGAATGGGAACAGTTATCGCTGGAATCTGCCGTATTGCTGGCCAATACAACTTTGCGGCAAACGATGATCCATTACCAGGTGGATCAGACAAGTCCTCAGCAGCTATGGTCAACTGGAATTGCCGTCATTCGAATCACGGAGCAGCGGATTGATTATGCACAAGCGGGTGACTGCATGATCTTGGGGACATATGAATCGGATGAGGTACGGGTTTTGACAAGGGATCAGGTAGATCATTTGGATCAGCAGACGAGAAGGCGCTGGCAGGAGGCTGTCTCTGAAGGGAGTATCACTAAAGAGCAAAGAATGAGCAAGGAAGCCCCCTATATTCTGAAAAACAAAGCGTTGATGAATGGGAAGGGAGGTTACGGTATCCTGAACGGTCAGCCGGAGCTTGTCGATTTTCTTGAATATGGATCGATTAGCCGGAACCGGTTAACCGGGTTAATTCTTTTGACAGACGGCATGTTCCCCTTATCAGAAAAGTACGATAGCCCTGTGGATTTCGCTGAACTTGCAAGGGAGATTCAGACACGGGGATTGGACCAATATACGAAAGAACTTCTGTCATTGGAACAATCGGATGCGAACTGTACACGGTATCCGCGTATCAAAACCTCGGATGATAAAACAGCTATCTGGATCAGGTTCTGAACAGTTACAAATAGGTTTACCAAATTGGAGGTATGTAGGAAAATGAAATCCACAAGGTTTTCACTTAAACAGTTATTTGCTTGTACGATGTCATTTTTAATCTTTTGGTCTCTACTTACCGCAGCTTTCCCCCAATCCATCTCAGCTGCCACAGATGCAAGCGCAATGGCAGCTCCGCTTGAGGTGGGCGGCGCATTATCGGGACTAAGCATAAAGGGAGCAAAGCTGGAGCCGGGATTTGCCGCAGAAGTGCATAACTATGAAGTGCAGGTACCGATTAATACAACGAAAATAACGGTTACGCCAACAGCGATTGATGCGAATGCTAGAATTTCGGTTTCAGTTGGAGGGGGAGAAGCCCAGACGGTTCCAAGCGGAGCACGCAGCCTGCAGATTGCATTGCAGGGAGATCGTACGCTCATACAGATCAAGGTAGAGCCGGCGGCAGATGCTGGGGAAACCAATACTACGGCTACGGTATATTCAATTACAGTAAAGCACAGAGATACAGGTGGCAAAGGTGACGATATCATTCGTGAATTTCTGAACGCGAACGGACGCACGTTAATTGTTGCTCACCGTGGCAATTGGCTGAATGGACTGCCTGAGAATGGACTGGATTCGATTCGTGAATCGATCGATGAAGGAGTGGATATGGTTGAGCTGGACATCCGCACCACAAGAGATGGCGTTCCCGTTCTTATGCATGACAGCAACGTTAACCGTACAACGACTGGCAGGGGAGAAGTGAGGAGCCTTACACTTGCTCAGCTTAAACAGTTGTGTCTCAAGAATAGCGATGGCTCCATCACCAGTCCTTGCGAAACGATCCCAACGCTTGAAGAAGCCATGGCATTGGCTAGAGGCAATATTATGGTGAATTTGGACATTAAGGACGCGAATTGGGATATTATGTGGGACATTTTGGTGAGGACGGATACGACGGATCATGCCTTATACAAAACCAGCGCCAGCAAAGCTTCAACTGCTACCTGGATGGCTCAATTCAAGGATTCTGCCGTGCAGCCGCTCTTCATGCAGCTTACATCAGATCCAGCAGTTGCCTATGACTTTATGAACCCGAATACGACGCCGTTTACAGTGAATGCCTTTGAGGTGAGCTTTGCAGACGATGACGCTGCGGTCATGAACCCTGCTTTTATTGCTGACATGCATAGACTAGGGGCCAGAATATGGGTAAATACCATCTTCTCTGTACCTGGATTGGCAGGCAGGCACGGGGATTATGCTTTCCTGACAGACCCGAACGCTGGCTTCCCTTGGTTGTTGAACCGGGGCGTGGATATGCTCCAGACGGATACGACTGCTCTCCTCATTAAGTATTTGAAGGAAAGAGGAAATACGGATTCTTCTGAGGTGACCCAGACCGTGGTTCTTCAGCAAGGAATCAACGGATATGAGGGCACAGCAGATACACAAGTTGTGGAGCTTCCCGAAAATAACAATCATATTCACAATTTCGGCGGAAATGCCCAGGTTAAGATTGGTCCTCAGAAGCTTGCTCTGCCGTTAATGGCAGGGAACGTAACGTCAAAGATTGCTTCTCTTACTACACTAGGTTCAAGTCCGGCAAATGAAGGCAAGAATAATCTTATTGATTCATCCCTGCAGAGCAAATGGCTCACAGGGCAACCGACCTCTATTATCACTTTTGTAATGAAGGAGCCTACTGTCGTGCGTGGTTATGCGATATCATCCGCTAATGACTCGCCGGCCAGAGATCCTCAAGATTGGAAATTTGAAGGTTCTCATAACGGAAGCAATTGGGTTGTCTTGGACACAAGAACCAGTCAATCCTTCTCGGAACGATTTCTTACAAAAACGTATCAAGGTTTTACGAATGACACTGCCTATTCACAATATCGGCTTAATATTACCGCAAATAGTGGCGAAGTGAATTTACAAATCGCTGAAATTCAGTTATCTGATGGAAGTATGACAGCTCCGGAAGAGCCTGAAAATAAGGATCATCGCTATGGGTTGCTGAAATTCGATCTCTCATCCATACCATCGGATGCCAAGGTAATTTCTGCGAAGCTGGGATTATACTTGGTTGAGACGGGTAGTGCGAATGGCTCTCTCGCGAATGACATTGCTGTGCATAAGGTGACTTCGCCTTGGATCCAGGGCAAGGGTATTGGTGAAAATGGAAGTGCAATCCCTAACGGACAGAATTGGGTGAATTGGGTCACGAAACCTTCCTTTGATGCCGCTCCGTTTGCAATATTCCCGACGGGAATGGAGTTGTATAAATGGAAATATTTTGATATAACCAATATGGCGAAGGGATGGCAGGAAGAGCATTCATCTAACTACGGCTTGCTGCTAAATAATGAAAAGCGGGCGGTTTCATTTGCTTCATCAGAGCATAGCGTAAAGGGCTGGCGTCCCAAGTTAGAGGTGACGTATTCAATTCCGGTCGCTGGACTTTCGGTATCGCCGTCTGTACTCTCACTTGAAGCAGGAGAAAGCTCTAAACTTCATGCAGTAGTTACGCCGGACAACGGTTTGAACCGCGAGGTATTCTGGAAATCGGAAAATGAAGCGGTGGCGCGCGTAGATCGCACAGGCTTAGTTACAGCGACTCGCAAAGGGACGACTACGATCGTCGCTACAACAGCCGAAGGCGGACATACCGCATCCATTCCAGTGACGGTAACCCGATCCGGTGCAGACGCTTATCTGAGCGATCTTAAGCTCAATGCCGGTAGTCTGATCGGGGATTTTCATCCTGAAACGACAGAATACAATGCAGATGTGCCGGAGGTTTACAATCATCTCGCAATAACACCCTTCGCCGAAGATGAAGATGCAGTTGTGACCATATCAGTTAACGGTGGACAGCCTGTGCGGGCGGTTAGCGGACAGCAAAGTGATTCTTTCCCGCTTGAAATCGGAAACAATGTCATCATAGTTAACATATCGACCAATGATGGATCATATGTAAAATCGTATAAAATTAATGTTCCAAAAGCTGCGTTCGCCTTCCAAGAAGGAATTGACGGTTATACAGGAACGGCAGATACTCAGCTGTCCAAAGGTACTGGCGGATCAGGTACTAAATACTATCAGTACAATTTGGGCGCTCAATACGGCTTCGAGGTTGGCTATTATAACCAAACGATTGACGATGAGAAATATGGTTTGGTACGTTTCGATAACCTGCCAATTCCTGAAGGAGCGATCATCAGCGAAGCCAGCCTGAATCTTTACCATTACGCCCAGCGCAGCACGGCAAGAGCAAGGGATGTGTTCGCTCATCAGGCTAATGCGCCATGGGTAGAAGGTCGAGGCGGAAGCGGCAATTCCAATGATGGTTCAATGGCATCTCCGGGCGAGGTTACATGGGAGAACTATATTACGAACAATACGAATCCTTTCAATCCTTTGGCAAGCGGGCAAACTAACATTTCTGGAGTACCGCAATGGTATGCGTTTGAGATTACGGATATGGTGCGGAACTGGACAGATGCTCCGGAAACTAACTACGGCGTCGTGCTCAAGCCGCAGTCTTACCCGAATTCAAATGATCCAACTATGACGGGTACGAAACGATTTTATACAAAGGATTATACAGATTCACAGCTGCGACCATACTTGCGTGTCGTCTACATGATGCCTGTTACAGGTATCGAGCTGGATCAATCTGAAATGGCTCTTAAATTGGGCGGCAGCGGCGGCAAGCTTACAGCATTTGTTAAACCGTTAAATGCAGTCGACAAGTCGGTAACATGGTCCTCCGATAACGAGGAAGTAGCTGTAGTCGATCAGAGTGGGTTTGTTACTGCTATCGCTGAAGGCGCAGCAACCATTACAGCAACGAACGTAAATGGTCAAACAGCTCATGCGGTTATTACTGTTCAAAAGCCGGGTACAGAAGCAGAACTGCATGGGCTGGAGTTGAGCAATGGACAACTGTCATCAGCACTTACAGCGGGTCAATACAAGTATGATGCCATTATACCGATTAGTATGAATGAATTAAGTTTGACACCTACAACTGAACCGGGTACTAAGATTATAGTAAGTTCGGGGAATGGTGCTGAGCAGCAGGTAGAGAGTGGAACTCGCAGTCTTCCGATTGCTATTCAAAATGGGATGGATATTACCATTGTCATTACATCTGAGGACGGACAAACGGTTCGGACGTACACGATTACAATTATCAAGAAATCGGGTTTAATCGGTCTTCAGCTGTCAATTGGCAATTTATCGCCTGCATTCTCTACAGATCAACTGCAATATACGGTTAACGTGCCAAGCTCAACAAACGATATTATGCTGGAGCCTTATGCCATCGATAGCGCAGAGACCATTCGGATCAGCTCCCCAGATGGACAAGAGCAGACGATTTCAAGTGGAAATAGAAGCAATCCGATTAAACTAAAATCTGGCGCGAATATTTTATGGCTGGAAACCAATGCATTCAATAGGGCGGACAGCCGCACTTACACGATTGTTATTCATCGGGAGGCTGCAGCTAATTCCGGTTCAGGCTCTTATGGTTCAGGTTCTTCCGGCTCAGGATCAACGCCGACAGATGCAACTGGAGAAACGATTAAGCTTGGCGATGAACTTGTCGTAAATATTCCGCATGAAGATGCAGGTAATAAATGGACACTTAAGAAATTGCCTCAAGAAACAAATATCGCCCCCTATGATTTATTGAGTGCGGTATATTCGATTACGGCAGAGAAAAATAAGAAAAGCAGTAAGCCATTGACGATTTCTTTGGCCTTCAATTATTCGAAAGTGAAAGAAGGCCGCGCTTCTGTATTCCGATTTGATGAATCGGTTAATCAGTGGATTGAATTGGGCGGATATGTACAAGATGGGATAATTACTATAGCGACCAATTCAATAGGCAAATTTGCTGTATATCTAGTGGATCGTGAACGCGAACATGAACGTGAAGAGCCTGTTGCGACTTGGCCGGATGTACGCAATCACTGGGCAGCGAGCATAATCGCCAAAGCGGCTGAGAAGGGTATTTTGACTGGTTATTCGGATGGTACTATGCAACCTAATCGTCAGATCACGCGTGTTCAATTCGCTGCAATGTTAGTTCGTGCACGCGGATTTAATGAGACATTGAATGCTGGTAATTACAAGGACCAGTCGGAAATTCCGACATGGGCGGAGGGAATTATCGGTGCTGCGGTTGACAATGGTATTATCTTCGGTTATTCAGATGGGTCAATCCGTCCTAATCAACCCATTAATCGGGCAGAGATGATTACCATGTTAATGAGAGCTTTCGATATTAAATTGGATCATCAAGAACAATCCGGCTTCAAAGATGCAACTGCGATTCCTGAATGGTCGAAAGCTTCAGTATTCAAAGCGGAACAACTAAATATTATTGCAGGCAATCAGGGTGTTTTTAAGCCAACTGGTGCCGCAACAAGGGCTGAAGCAGCGGCTGTCATCACTCGTATGCTGGAAGTTTTGGATACATCGAAATAGTTCGCTGAATGGTTAAATAATTAAACAGACAACATTTGTACATTTTATATGTGCAAATGTTGTCTGTTTTTGGTTTGGCGTAATTCAATATGCTACCAAGTTAATGAAGAAATTAAGGTCAACACGCAACCAGACTCTGTAGCCAAAGAGTCTGATTTAAAAGAGAACTATATAATTGCATTACTATAATTTATTGGATATAATCCATAGTAATCCTATTAGAATGATTATACAAAGATGTATTTTGTATATTTGCTGCTAGTAGAAACAGGCGAGGCGAGGGAATGAGCCAAGTTTCGTTAAGCAGACAAGATCGCATACAAACACAGATCGATGCTGCCAAACAGTTATATGTTGAAACCAGTCACGCCATGATGCACTGCACAAGGTGAAAGAGGATTTTGAGCGGAACGTTACCAAACCCAATCCGACAAAATAGGGTCTATTTCATAAAATAGCAATTGACAAATCAGACCCAAATATGGAATATTAGATGTTATACCGATTATTTCTATATGAATAGTATGCTAGATCGGTTTAAGAGCGGTCATATGTGTGCACCATGATTATCGCTCTCAAACAAATTTGCAAAGGATGATGATGTATGAGTAACAAGTTAAAGTCTGGTATGCTATCAGTCTTAATTCTGGCGTTTGTGCTGGCAGGATGCTCGTCCAATTCGAAGAGCCAGTCCGAACAGCCAGCTGCCGCGGAAAAGCCGAAAGCGTCCACGCAAGAACCGGCTGCCCCAGCTCCAGTGTCGCAGGAATTAAACTGGATTATCGCAGCGGAAGTGCCGACTGCCGATTCTGTGAAATCATATGATAGAGTGAGTTCCTCCCAAATTGAAATTTTTGCTGAAGGTCTTTACAAAATTGACGGCGATAACAAAACCGTGCCTGTGCTGGCAACTGGCGATCCGGTTATCAGTGAAGACGGCTTGACCTATACTATCCAACTGCGCAGCGGGCTGAAATGGTCGAATGGCGAACCGCTGACGGCGAAAGATTTTGTATACGCTTGGAAGCGGCTATTTGACCCGAATACGGCAGCGCAGCAGGCGAGCACGTACTATAACATCAAAAATGCCCAAGCAATTAACGAAGGCAAGGCTGCGCTTGATACGCTGGGCATTGAAGCGGTAAGCGACACCGAGCTGAAGGTGACGCTGGAATACCCGGATACATACTTTACCTCCTCGCTGACTTCGGTCAATCTGTTCCCTCAGAACGAGAAGTTTGTTACCGAGAAGGGCGATGCCTATGGATCGTCCAGCGAGAACACACTTGGCAACGGTCCGTTTAATCTGACGAACTGGGATGGTACCGGCTTGACCTGGAGCTTTACGAAAAATGAACATTACTGGGATAAAGACAACATCAAACTGGACAAAATCAACATTCAGGTCGTTAAAGAAGTCGGCACAGGCATCAATTTGTATGAATCCGGAGCGGTTGATGTAGCCGAGCTGTCCGGCGAATATATTAGCCAATACATTAACAATCCGGAATATGTCACTGTTTCGGCGCTGTCCGCTTCCAACGTGGAGCTCGGCATCAGCTCGAACAAGTTCCTGCAAAACGAGAATTTGCGCAAGGCGCTGTCTCTTGTCGTTAACCGGGAAGAACTGGTGAAAAACGTATTGATTGACGGCTCCCTGCCGCTGACCGGCATTGTACCGAAGGGCATTGCGGTCAATCCGGATAACGGTACAGACTTTGCGGATGAAGCGGGCGTACTGGCCAAAACCGATGTGGAGGAAGGCAAGCGTCTGTGGGAACTGGCCAAGCAGGAGCTTGGCACAGATAAAATTACGTTTGAGCTGATTACGAGCGACCACGATGCGGCTAAAAAGACGAGCCAATACTTGCAAAGCCAATTCGAGACAAACTTGCCAGGCTTGAAAATTGAAGTCAGCAACGTGCCGACCAAGGTGCGATTTGAAAAAATGATGTCATACAAATTTGATCTTGCGCTTGGCGGCTGGACCGGCGACTTCGATCCGGTAAGCTATTTGAACCTGTTCTACTCGACGTATGAGCATAATCATGCCAAGTATAAGGACGAAACCTATGATGCGCTTATTACCAAAATCAAAACGGAGGATTCCGTGAATCCGCAGCAGCGCTGGAAGGACCTGCAGGAGGCGCAGAAGCTTGCGCTTAGCAAGGCTGTTGTCATTCCGCTCTATCAGGGAGCTTCCAATTATTTGATTAAGTCCAAGGTAAAAGGCGTTGTGACGCATAATCTGGGCACGCCGCTTGAAATTACCCGCGCCTATATTGAGTAGGACTCTGCCAAGTCATAATCCTCGCCAGAGAAAGGTAAAGTCTGTTCTTGGAATAGGCTTTGCCTTTTCTGGTTTCATCCGCTTCATGATGCTCGTACAAGCAAGGAGATGACTCCCATGACTTTTTTCAAATTTATCCTCAAGCGTTTAGCCTTTATGCTGGCAACGTTATTTTTAATCAGCACGATTACGTTTCTCTTAATGAACTTTTTGCCGGGAAGCCCCTACCAGAATGAGGAGAAGCTTACTCCTGTCCAGCGGCAGATGATGAATGAAAAATACGGTTTGGATAAGCCGGCAGGCGAGCGGTATTTGATCTATCTGTCTGGGCTCGCAAAGGGGGATCTCGGCATCTCCTTGCAGTTTGGCAACCAGCCGGTCAGCAAGCTGTTGTCCAGCCGGATCGGACCGTCCATCCAGCTTGGGCTCCAGGCGATGCTGCTGGGAACGGTCGCTGGCATTATACTCGGAACCATATCTGCGATGTACCAAAACAGCTTCATCGATACGTTCGCCTCTTTGTCAGCGATTATCGGACGCTCCATTCCTAACTTCATATTTGCTGTTCTGCTGCAGCTCGTGTTTGCGGTCAGCTTGAAGTGGCTGCCGATTGCATTATGGGATGACGGCTTCCGATCAACGATATTGCCGACCTTAGCGCTTGCCATAGCGCCAATGGCCGATGCAGCCCGATTTATTCGTACGGAAATGATTGAGGTGCTGAACAGCGATTATGCCGAACTGGCTAAGGCAAAGGGGCAAAGCAAGGTGCGCATTGCATTTGTGCATGGTCTTCGGAATGCGCTAATCCCGCTCATCACAATTATCGGACCGATGACCGTAGGCCTCATGACCGGCTCTCTCGTTGTCGAAAACATTTTTGCCATTCCGGGTATCGGGGAACAGTTTGTCAAGTCAATCGTTACGAATGACTATGCGACCATTATGAGCGTAACTTTGCTGTATTCGGTGCTGCTCGTCGTCATTATTTTGATCGTGGATATTTTGTACGGCTTGATTGATCCGCGAATCAGATTGGCAGGTGCAAAGCAATGAGCGAAGCGAAACGCAGCGTGCTGCATATTCCTGACGCTTATTTCGAGCCTGCGGACAGCAACCTGCTCGCGAAGCAAGAGCGTACGGCTCGCCCTTCCATTTCGTTCTATCAGGACGGATGGCGGAGGCTGAAGAAAAACAAGGCGGCAGTCATTTCCCTTTACATTCTAATCGTCATTGTGTTTATCGCTGTGGCTTCCATCTGGTTTACGCCGCGTGATCCGAATCTCCAGCATGTGCCGCATGCCAATTTGCCGCCGCTCATCCCTGGCATGGATATCAATGGGTGGAACGGATATGCGAAAGTAGCGGATAAATGGGTCAATAAATATGAGCAAGCACAGGTGCCGGAAGGCGTCTATTACTATTTTGGCACAGATGCGTTTGGCCGCGATTTGCTGTCGCGGATTTTGGCGGGTACGCGCGTATCGCTGCTAATTGCCGTACTGGCTGCTTTATTCGATTTGCTGATCGGCATTGCCTACGGTCTCATATCGGGCTGGAAGGGCGGCAAGACGGATATCTTTATGCAGCGCATACTGGAGATTATTGCTGGAGTTCCGACGCTGGTCGTTGTCATTCTGATGCTGCTGATCTTTAAGCCCGGCATTGTCTCGATTGTGGTGGCGCTGGCGCTTACAGGCTGGCTCACGATGGCCAGGGTTGTGCGGGCGCAGACGCTTAAGCTGAAGGAGCAAGAATATATTTTGGCGGCGCGCACACTGGGCGTGTCTTCCTGGAATATTGCGATCAAGCACCTGATTCCGAACTTAAGCGGCATTATCATTATCCAGACGATGTTTACGATTCCTAGCGCGATCTTTTTTGAGGCCTTTCTAAGCTTCATCGGGATTGGCATGCGCGCTCCCGACGCATCGCTCGGCACACTGCTGAACGAGGGGTACAAGACGTTCCGCTTTTTGCCGCATCTGATGTGGCTGCCGGCTGCTGTGCTCTGCCTCATTATGATTTCCTTTAATCTGCTGGCGGACGGACTGCGGGACGCGTTTGACCCGAAGATGAAAAACTAGGAGGAGAGGTTCTATGAGTGAATCGCTATTGGATATACGCAACTTAAATGTATCCTTCCAGACCTTTGCCGGAACCGTCAATGCGGTGCGCGGCGTCTCGCTGACTCTGGAGAAAGGCGAAACGCTAGCCCTTGTCGGAGAATCCGGCTCGGGCAAATCGGTCACCTGCCGAAGCGTGATGGGGCTGCTGTCCAAAAATGCGACTATAGAGCAGGGCGAGATTTTGTTCCGCGGCAGCAATCTCTTGGCCAAAAGCGATAAGGAGATGCAGCGTATCCGGGGCAAAGAAATTTCGATGATTTTTCAGAATCCAATGACGGCGCTCAACCCGACGATGACGATCGGCAAGCAGGTAGCTGAGCCGCTGCGCCTGCATCAGAAATTCAGCAGAACGGCTGCAAGGCGGCAGGCGCAGGAACTGCTGGAGCTGGTAGGCATTCCAAGCAGCACGAAGCGGCTGAATGATTATCCGCATCAGTTTTCAGGCGGCCAGCGGCAGCGTATCGTAACGGCTATTGCGCTTGCCTGCGGGCCTGAAATACTGATCGCCGATGAGCCGACCACCGCGCTGGACGTTACGATTCAAGCGCAAATTCTTGAACTGCTGAAGGAACTGCGGCATACGACCTCGATCATATTTATTACGCATGACCTTGGCGTTGTCGCGAATGTCGCTGACCGGGTAGCGGTTATGTATGGGGGCAGAATCGTCGAAATCGGCAAGGTCGAAGAAATCTTTTATAACCCGCAACATCCTTACACCTGGGGGCTGCTGCGCTCGATGCCGACGCTGGACGACAAAGACGGCGAATTGTACGCGATTCCGGGAAGCCCGCCGGATTTGCTATCCCCGGCGCCTGGCGACCTTTTCGCAACGAGAAATGAATATGCTTTGCAGGTGGATGCCCATTATGAGCCGCCGCTGTTCCAGGTTTCGCCGACGCATTACGCAGCTACCTGGCTGCTCGATGACCGCGCTCCATCGGTTATTGTGCCGGAGGCGATTGCGGCCCGTCGGCAATATTATCGTCAGCGGCAAACAGGTCTGACTGCAAAAGAGGGATTGCTATGACAACGAATATATCCGACTTATTGAGAGTGGAAGGTCTGACCCAAACGTTCAAATCAGGCACGGGCATCGTCAAGGCAGTTGATAATATCAGCTTTAGCGTGTACGAGGGCGAAACTTTTGGGCTTGTCGGCGAGTCCGGCTGCGGCAAATCAACAACTGGCCGAACGATTATCCAGCTATATAAACCAGCTGCTGGCAGCATTTTTTTTGACGGCGTTAACTTATCGGGCTTGCGCGGCAAGAAGAACTGGCTCCAGTTCCGCCGCGACGTGCAGATGATTTATCAGGACCCGTATGCTTCGCTAAATCCGCGCAACAAAATCAAGGATATTTTGGGGGAGGGTATTGACGTCCATAAGCTGGCTAAGGGTGCCAAGAACCGCAATCGCCAAGTGGCGGAACTTCTGGAAACAGTTGGGCTAAATCCGGATCATGCGAACCGTTATCCGCATGAACTTTCGGGAGGTCAGCGGCAGCGGGTCGGTATTGCGCGCGCCTTGTCCGTTCAGCCTCGCCTGATTATTTGCGACGAACCGATCTCGGCGCTGGATGTATCCATTCAGGCCCAAATCGTGAATCTGCTGAAAAAGCTGCAGCAGGAGAAGCGGCTGACGCTGCTGTTTATTGCCCATGACCTGTCGATGGTCAAATATATCAGCGACCGGATCGCCGTAATGTATCGCGGCAAAATCGTAGAGCTGGGGGATGCCAGGAAAATTTATCATTCCCCGCTGCATCCGTATACCGAAAGCCTGTTGTCCTGTATTCCATACCCTGATCCGGATTTGGAGAAGAACCGGCGCCGGATCATTTATCATCATCATGAGGAAGCATCAGGCTCCCTCCACCAGATTTTCCCCGATCACTATGTATACTGCCGACCATCCGATGTTGCTTTCTACCAGCAGAAGGGGGCGTCGAAAGAGGCAGGCGGCTTGGATTTGGTGTCGATAACCCCAACCAATACCGGAATATTGGAGGGAGTTGTAGAGTAGCGGAAGGTATTTACTTTAGAGGATGACCCCCAACATCATTTTAAGGCTGCATAGTATACTGTTCAATAGTAGTCGGCAGATTGCGCAAGAAAATCGTCCTTTCCCGAATGGGTTGTGCGGTAACTCCGTTCAAGAAAAGACGGTTTTTTTGTGTCTATTTTTAACATTTAACAAAAAAAAGGCGTCCAGTAGTCAGTTTTCATTGACTATCTGGACAGCCTATTTATACTTATTCGAAGCTTAGGACTTAGCGCCGGCTTGCTGCTTTATCGCTGCCAAAATGCCAAGAACTCGTTCATCATAGGCGTCATCGAAGGAAGGAATCAGCTCGTCAATCCGGGCTTGATACCCTTCAGGCTCTACTTCACCCAACTCTGCCCGCAGTTCCAGTTCCTCTGGCGATCCGCCATCATTCAAGAGCATTGCCAGGATATGCGCATTAAAGAACTCCCGCGGCGGGAGGATCAATCCGTTCATCATGAATACGGCGCCGTGCATGGACTTGTCATTGTGCTCGACAGCAAGCTTTGTAGCCTTCTTGGTATATAAATCAATATATTTCTGTGCGAAAGCGGCACCTTGCAGAACATCTGCATCGCTATGCTCAACCCCATCCCAACGTAAATCCGAAATCGAGCTTAGCCACCAGGCGGGTGCGATCGCTTTTTGAATCCTTTGAAACACACGGCGTTCGAAATCAGGATGAGGGTTGCTTTGCTGCTCTTTCAGACAAGCACCCACCGTTTCAGCTTCTATCGCCGCTACGGTCATGCCCTGACCATAAATGGGATCAAACGAGCATAACGCATCCCCGAGCACGAGCAAGCCCGAAGGCCATTTTTCCATTTGCTCAAAATGATTGCGCACAGATTCCTGAATCCGGTATCCGCGCGGCCCCTGAAGCGGCTCCAATTTCTGCAGAAGTTCATCCAGGCCCTTTGCCTGAACCTCTTTCATTTCTTCAAGAAATTGCTCCGGGTCCGTTGAAGGGTAATGGTTGCCCCCTGCACTGAATAGAAGCGCCATGACAATGTTGTCTTCAATTCTCATAAGCAGGGAAGTGCTGGTCCCCTTCTCGGGATTAGCATCGGACATGATCGACTTCCATTCCTGCTGCATGTGTTCAGGAATATGATAATAACGTGTGCTGTAGCCAAGCGAGACCTTCAGCCGCTCAGTTGTCGGAATCGCATACCCCAACGCTTCGAGCCAGCGGCTTGCCTTGGAGGAACGGCCTGCAGTATCAACCACCAGATCAGCTGTCAACGTGTCTTCGGTCCGCGGTCCGCTGCGGTCTTTCGTCTTGACGCCCGTTATTGTCTGCCTGTCATCAGAGGTTGTCAATCCGGTTACTTCTGTATCCGAAATGATGTGGATATTCTGAATTTGCTGCACACGCTTCCGAATGACCCACTCCAGCAAAGCTCGGCTGCTCGAAGCGCTTTTGTCTGGCGACTGAGCCGCAATCGATCCATGCCGGTTCACCAGAACAGTCTGTTCCAAATGGGCGGGCTGAGCTCCTTTATCCAACATATCATCTATAAAACCGGGAAAAAACTGTTCCAGGATGATTTGGCCGCGCGGTAGCATCCGATGCGGATGAAAGGATTGCGGCACACCCGTCCGGTCAACGGGCTCATCCGGGAAAGTATCTCTCTCCACGATTATAATCTGTTTGAAATAATCCGACAGTACCCTGGCGGTCACTAACCCTGCCATTCCAGCTCCAACTACAATTGCTTTTTCATGATTTTGCACCATTCCGATCCATCCCTTCGTTTATGATTCATCATTCATGAATAACGCTTGCTGTGTGACGGCTCTATCAACTGTTCAGAAAATAATTCCTGCTCGCATCCCAGTTACTCGAGACAGTTTCACCTCACTTTATGTTTGCCAGTATGCAAAATTTGTATGACCCTTTAAAAATCAATTATAGTAATGGATAGGATAGACGGTCAATAAAATGGACAGAACTTACACAGTAGAGGTGATGTGTGACATGCTGACTCGCGCTCATCCGCGTGCAGAACAGTCGAAGCGATGGCTGTGCGAAGCGATGCTCGAAATTTTGAAAGAAAAGCCCTATCACCAGATCACAGTGACGGAGATTTGTCAGAGAGCCGACCTGGTCAGGAAGACCTTTTATCGGCATTTTACATGCAAGGAGTCTGTTCTTATAGCCATTATGGATTGGATGTATGAAGAATTTAATGAGGATGTACAGGCCCATCAGTTGGAGTCCTGCGAGATACCGCTGGCCTATTTTACCTACTGGGAGAAGCATAAGTTCTTTTTGAAAATGGCGGTCGAAAACCAGATGTTCTCATTAATAAACGATCAGTATATTCGGTATCTGCAGGCAATGGAGCCCTGGTTCGGGGAACAGGTTATCGTTAATGAGCTGGAGAAGGAGTATATGCGAATTATGGTGGCCGGCGGTCTGTGGAATATGCTAAGAAAATGGGTCGTTCGCGGCTGTATGGAAACTCCGGAAGAAATGGCCCGCATGGCGATCACTTTCTTTAATTTGGAGGATTGTCAAGCGAGGTAGCGCTTGGAAAGCGCATGACAACAGCAACCGGAAGAACCTTTCACATGGAGGCACTGCATGAATCAGGATCATAAACAATCCACATTCGCCATTTGGTTAAGCTTTATAAGCAATATTATCCTCACCGCAATTAAACTGGTGGTCGGGCTTATGTTCAACAGTCCGGTGCTTGTTGCAGATGGCGTCCACAATGCGGGGGATGTTGTAGCAACGGGGACTGCGCTAAGCTCCATGCGGATTTCCAAGCAGCCACCGGATCAGGATCATCCGTATGGACATGGGAAGGCTGAGGTTGTCGGAGCGGGAATTGTAGCGATCATATTGGGTCTTGCAGCTATATATATGGCTTATCACTCGGTCATGGTGCTGTTCGAGCCTCCGCAGGAAACAACAGTGATTGCGCTTTCGGCGGCATCATTTTCGCTAATCGTCAAACACCTTCTGTACCGGTATACCATGTCGATTGGAAAAAGGCTTAGAAGCAACGGGCTGATCGCAACTGCTTACGATCATTTGGCAGATGTGTATGCCTCCATAGCGGCTGTTATTGGTATCGGACTTGCAATGATCGGGGATCATTATCAAATCGGCATCCTGTCTTACGGCGATCCGGTAGCGGGGATTGTAGTCGCTTATTTTGTCCTCAAGCTCGCTATCCATATGGGAAGAGGGTCTGCGGATGTATTAATGGAGAAAACCGTCGGCGAGGAAAAACTCAATGAACTCATCCAGCTTGTACGATCTGTCCCTGAGGTTAAACGGATCGACAGGGTTCGTGCAAGAGACCACGGTCACTATATAATTGTGGATGTCAGAGTCGGAATACCGGGACAGTTCAGCATCCAGACCGGGCATGACATTGCCAGAACGATCAAGCAAACGATTATGGAGAAGCACGCCGATGTTGGAGAAGTAATGGTACATCTTAACCCCTGGTACGAAGGGGAGGGGCATTAAAGCCCCCCGTCAAGCTTCAAACTCCAGGCCAATGCGGCGCGCTTCGCTCAGGAAGGCGTCGTAATGTGCTTTGGCTTGCTCTTCATTGCCGCCAAAATCAGGTACGGTATTGTACAGCAGATGAACCGTTGAATCTTCCACACCGCAAAAGCTTGCAATATAACTGTTCAACAGTGTATTAAGCAGCACATCACATTCCCGTTTTGCAAATTGCTCTTTTGTCTCCCCAACGAGACCGATCCATTTCACTTTGGATATGGGAATCTTGGCATCCCCGTATGCAAATCCGTAATTCCACACACGATCTATATACCCTTTTAACATTGCCGGCAAGCCGTACCACCAGACCGGGAAGACAAACACAATCGCATCCGAAGTCTGAATTCGCTGGATCTCGCGCTGCACTTCCGGCGAATAGGTTTTTCTAGGATTTGCCCAGTCCGGCTCGTCCGGTGGGTACAGGAGCGGATTGAATTGCTCCGTATACAAATCGGCAAACTCAAATTCATGTCCAGCTTCCACCAGCCCGTCTGTCACTTTCCTGGCTATACTTAATGTAAGAGAATTTTGTCTTGGATGTGAAGCGACTACAAGTACCTTCAATGCCAATCCCTCCGTCTTTATATGAAATTTTCCTAATCATTACAAAACCCGCGGTTGAATGTTATTATAAGAGCTATAGCTCAAAAGCAACAGTAGGCACTTTCATGATCTATGGGCACATCAATGTTCTATAGGATCATCGAGTATCCTTGGGATCTTGGACTGCCCCTTTACATGTTAACTTGCTTGATTCGCGGTTGAAAGGAGATGGAGGGCATGGATCACAAAGAGTTCTATAGAAAAACCGGAGTCGAAGTAACGCTGGAGGTGATCGGGGGGAAGTGGAAAAGCATCATTCTCTACCACCTGACTACTGGAAAAAAGCGCACTAGCCAATTAAAAAAGCTGACCCCGAACATTACGCAAAAAATGCTGACCAAGCAGTTGAGGGAGCTTGAATGCGATGGAATTATCAGCCGGACCTTCTATAATCAGATTCCGCTTAAAGTTGAATATGAGCTTACGGAATACGGCTGGAGCTTGAAGCAGTTGCTGGATAGCGTATGTGAGTGGGGGGAGAGGCACGCCGTACTTTGCGACAAGCACCGCCCGGTTGATACCGGAGTTGAGGGAGCAGGAGTAGATTCGGAGTGGATCAAATAATAGACAGAAGAGGAGAGCCGTCCCCATGATTGGAACGATCGTCAACGTTGCAGCTATCATTGCCGGTAGTGTTGCCGGAAGCTTGTTCAAGAAAGGGATGAAAGAGTCGTATCAGGAAATACTGATGCAGGCCATGGGACTGGCTGTGACTGCGCTCGGCATCTATTCCATCGTTAAATATATGCCGGACAGCAATTACCCGGTCCTGTTCATAGCAAGCCTGGCGATCGGAGCATTAATCGGCCAGAAGCTGGATTTGGAGAGCCGGTTCCAGCAAGTTGTATCCCGCTTTTCCCAAGGAAACCTGGCGGAGGGACTGTCGACCGCCATATTGTTATTTTGCATCGGCACACTCTCCATCATCGGGCCGATTGAGAGTGCGTTGAATGGCAATCATACATACCTGTATACGAATGCAATTTTGGACGGTGTTACTTCTATTGTACTGGCATCGACATTTGGAATTGGCATTATTTTTTCCGCTGCAGTGCTGTTTTGCTGGCAGGGGCTTTTGTATCTGCTGGCAGGCTCGGTAGCCGGATTTCTGACGCCGGAGCTGCTTACCGAAATTTCTATTGTTGGCGGCATTTTGATACTCGGCTCAGGGATCAGCATTCTGGGCATCCGCAGCTTCAAGATGATGAACCTGATCCCGTCGCTAGTGGTCCCGGTTTTATTCATTGTGTTGAAGAACGGACTGGGTTAGTGCCTCTCAATTGTTTGAGCGACTTCAGATTTACCAGTACGATTCCGAGCATAACCGTAATTCCTCCTATTGCAGATAATAAAGACACAGGCTCATGATAAAGCAATGCGCCGAGTACCAGCGCAATCAGCGGCGAGACATAGAGCCAGGTTGACGGGAATACAGGATTCGTCTTCGACACAAGCCAATAAAAAATCGTATGTGCGACCATGGAACCGGCAGTAGTCAAGTAAATCAGAGACAGCAGGGACTTCGGCTCCAGTATGGACGCTGGGGTCACGCTCTCTGTGAACAGTGACAGCAGAAGCAGCATAACCCCGCCATATAACATCTGGGCTGCATTAAGCGCAATCGGAGAGGTATCCTCGAACCGACGAATGACACGCTGCGAATAGACGGTCCCTGCGGAATAACAGAACTCCCCTGCCAGCAAGACCAGACTGGCCACAATCCACATGATACTGAATGAGATTGTAACACCCGGAACAACCAGAAGAATGACGCCGATTGTTCCGACCAGACACCCTGCCCAGGTGCTGACAGGGAGCTTTTGTCCAGATGCGCGATTTTGAAGCAGTATAATCATCAGCGGTCCTGTAGCGGACAACACTGCTGCAACACCCGAGCTGATATACTGCTCGGCCCAGTACAAGGCTGCGAATACACCGAAGGTCAGGGCGGCTCCCGTCAGCACCATTTCTTTGCGAAGCAGCAGGGACAGTCTCGCTTTTCCCCTCCATACCGACCACAATAACAGGATAGCCCCCGCCAGGAAAAAGCGGATGCCTGCCGAGAAGAATGGCGGCGCTCCCGTGTCCACCCCTATTTTAATTGCCAAAAAAGTAGTCCCGAAAATCAGACACATGACAATGTAATTGATGAAAATCATTGATGCTTCCCCCATTTCTAAAACCTATTGTATATGATCTGCAACAGAACAGAAGAAACTGGATAGAACAGATTGCAGGGAGATCATTTATAATAGGGGAACAAAGGAGGCGTCCGTGTTGCTGTTCAAACAAGTGTATGACTATCTGCTGGAGCGGATTCAGCGGGGTGAATGGAAGGAGGGAGAGAAGCTTCCATCCATCCGAGCTTTGTCTGCCGAGCTTCATGTTCACAGACTGACCGTGTTCAAGGCGTACCAGCTTCTCAAGAAGAACAGCAAGGTCTACGTCAAGGACAAGCAGGGCTACTATGTCCGCTCCACAGTGTCCGAGTCTGTTCATCCCCGCCAGGACCCGATTATTCGGGGCTTTGTGCAGGGAAGCAGTCTCTCGGAAATCCGTGATGTGAAGGCGGACTATACATTTTCCATCGCGCTGCTCGACCCCAATTTATTGCCCAATCATTATTTCTCCGAATATGTGAAAAAGGTATTCGATCTCTATCCCAAAGTGCTTGGGACCTATTCAACCATACAGGGGGATGAGGAACTGAGGGAGGCGCTCAGCCATTATTTCACGGAGAAGCATCGCTTCTATCTGTCGTCGGATGAGTTGCTCGTCACATCCGGCTCGCAGGAAGCGATTGACCTGATCGCCAGAGTGATCGTCAAGCCACGGGATATTGTATTGTTGGAGCGTCCTACATACAGCCCGGCGATTGATGTATTCACAAGGCAGGGCGCCCGAATCCTGCCCGTCGAGATTCATCGGCAGGGGTATGACCTGGAAGAGGTCGAGAGGTTAATGAAGCAGTACAAACCCCGACTATTCTATCTGAATCCGACGTTTCACAATCCGACGGGGTACACCGTTCCGGCGGAGCAGCGCAAGAAGCTGGTGGAGCTGGCGCAGAAGTACCGGTGCCTGCTGATAGAGGATGACCCTTACCGGGATATATACTTTGACAAGGAGCCTCCGCTGCCCATGTTTGCTTATGATACATCCGGTTATGTCATCTATGTCCGCAGTTTCAGCAAATATGTAGCTCCGGGTCTTGGCATCGCTGTAGTTGCCTGCCGCCCTGCAGTCATGAAGGAATTGCTGCGTGCCAAGTCTTTGTCCGATAGCGGAACGCCGCTGCTCAACCAGAAAATCTTTTTGCGTTATTTCTTCTCTGAAAGGTTGCAGCAGCATCTGGCCAAACTGAGGATAGCCCTTGCTGTCCGCAAGGAAATCATGGAGCAGGAGTTAACAGACACCGGATGTAGCTGGGAGAGTCCCTCAGGGGGATTCAACCTGTGGGTCCGATTGCCGGGGCATGTGCATTTGGAGACGCTGCTGGAGGCGAGCACGGCCAGTTCAATCACCTTCGTGCCGGGCTGCATCTGTGATCCGCTCAAGGAGTACCGATCCTGGATTCGGATCAGCTATTCCTTCCTCAATGAGCAGCAAATTCGAGAGGGGATGAGCCGATTCAAAGGTCTGTTTCGGCAAAATGTAGCGGCATCAGCGCTTGCTTTCATGCTTCCTAACCGGGATAATAAGGCTTAAAATTATGCAAAGAATCATCTGAAATGGTTCTTCATTTCATCTCGATGGAGGCTTGGTTGTGAACCACAATGTACCGGAGTGGGCGGAGTCCCGCTTCCCTTTATATACGATGAACAGCATCGATTCGCTGTATGGTACTGCCAATTTGCCAACCCACACCCTTCAAGAAAACGCTGCGGTTCTCGTTGCCATCGCTTCTGGCAAAGGCAGCTTGAATATCGCAGAACAGACCTATGAGCTTATTGAAGGGAGCGTCGTGTTGATTCCGGCATTTCAGCAAGGAGTTCTGCTGGCCGACCCCCGTTCCCCTATGCATGTTCTAAAGTTGTCTATCGGTATCTGCAAGCCGGTGTCAGTGGGGGATGAAGATGTCATGATACGGCGAAGCGATGTCGCTTCTGGCCATATTCAATTCTTTCCGCATGAACCGTCCATTGTCGCGAAGATGGAGGCGCTGTATCGGCACCGGCTTCCGGCAGATGAGCTTCGGTATGTGAAGAACCAGATTTTGTTCCACCAGTTGATTCTTCAACTGCTGGAGCGGCAGGAAACCGACCATGAAGCAGGAGAGCAGCCGAGTTTAGAGCGCAGCATTTCGTATTTGGAGAATCGTTTCAATGAGAAAATAACGCGGGAGCATCTTGCGGCAATGGCAGGCATCAGTCCGTCCCATTACTCCATCCTGTTCAAGAAGGTGACCGGCTTCTCTCCCAATGAATATTTGTCCCGGCTGCGCGTGCACCGGGCGATGGAACTGCTGATTGGCGGCACAGCTACGCTGCGGGACATTGCGCTCAAGGTCGGCTACAAGGATGAATTTTATCTCAGTCGGCGCTTCAAGCGTCAGACTGGAGCTTCGCCTTCCTACTACGACCAGGGCTCTGCCCCGCGTGTGGCAGTCATGCTCGCTCCTTATGCCAGCCATCTGCTGCAGCTTGGGCTGGAGCCTGTCGTTACCATTGCGGAAAGCGGCGAGTATGTTCATGCGGAAGATGTGACTGTGCCACAATCGATGATTTTTGTCCCGGCAGGCTCTTCGGTTCAGCATGTTCAATCTGTACTGCTTGAGAACAACGTCGGTCTGATCATAGCAGCCCGGCAGCATCTGCAGCGGTATGGAATGAATGCAGAGCAGCTCCGGGCAGCTGCGCCTGTCATTGACGTCTCCTGGATGGGACTTGGCTGGAAGGATCATTTCCGTCTGATTGCGCATGCGATTAATCGCAGCGAGAAAGCCGAACAGTGGCTTGCTGATTTTGAACAGGAAGAGCAGAGGGCACGTCAGATCGTTCAGCAGACAGATGCGGCGGGTGAAGTCATTGCAATTTTCGTACTTCGTCCGCAGCAGTTGCTTGTTTATGGCGCGCGCAATGTCGGTTATGTCCTGTATCAATCGCTGGGATTGAACCCTCCAGACAAGGTCAGAGACGAGATGGAGCGAAAGAAAGACCTGTTCCATTCATTTCCGATCGAGCTGGAAGAGCTTGCGGATTATGCGGGTGACCGTCTGCTTGTGATCGTCTACCCGGATGCGAACGGCTCTACGACACATGCCGAAGCTGTATTCCGGTCATCGGAATGGCAGCAACTTGCTGCAGTACGGCAAAACCGTACGCATCATCTAAATCTGGATGATTGGATTCCTTACAATCCGGTCTCCATTCGCCTTCAGCTTCAACGGGCTGTAGCATTATTAGTTGGCGATTAATAGTCCAAGCTGATTTTCCAACAAAAAGGCATGGTTTCGCGCATGAACCCTCTCTATAATAATTTAAGTAAATGGGAATGGTTTTCATTATCATTGATAAACTCATTTTGAAATCCAGTTTTCCATGGAGACATACATGAATAAGGGAGAGCGAAACTTGTATGAAAAAGCATTTTGTTCCGGTTGTCTTACTAATCGTTATGCTGATAAGCGCTTGCGGAGGCAATCAGGCGAATAATACCGTCAAGGGCGGTGATGCCCCCACTGAGCCTGCCTCGAATACGAGCACGCAGGATGCTGGCACCGTTACCTACCAATCGGAGGACGGTCCGGTTGAGGTGCCGAAAAACCCGCAGCGAGTCGTCGTATTGACCCGTTTTCTGACCGGTAATGTGATGGCGCTGGATGTGCCTATGGTTGGCGTAGATGAAATGTCCAAGCAAAACCCCCGATTCGCAGAGCTCTTGAAGGATGTGGAATCGGTCTCTGACGAAAGCCTGGAGAAGATCATGCAGCTGCAGCCGGACCTTATTATCGGACTGTCAGGTATTGCAAATGTGGACAAGCTCAAGCAAATTGCATCTACCGTAACCTATACCTATAACAAGGTGAATTTCCTGGATCAGCAGATCGAGGTCGGCAAGCTGCTGAATAAGGAGAAGGAAGCCAGGGCGTGGGTAGAGGACTTCCAGGCGCGGGCCAAGAAAGCCGGTGAGGAAATTCGCTCCAAGGTCGGCGAGGGCGCAACCGTATCTGTTGTTGAGACCTTCAACAAGCAATTGTACGTATACGGCTATAACTTTGGCCGCGGGACGGAACTTCTGTATGGAGAGCTCAAGTTCGACATGCCGGAGAAAGTAAAAGAAGGAACAAAAGAGAATGGCTATGCGGCGCTATCCACGGAAGTGCTGGATGATTACTTCGGCGATTACGTTATTTTCAGCAAAAACGCCGATGAAGACAACTCCTTCCAGGATACAGCCATTTATAAAAACAATGCAGCGGTGAAAAATAATCGGCTCTTCGAGGTCGATGCCAAATCATTTTATTTCAATGATCCGTTGAGCCTGGAATACCAGTTGGAGTTCTTTACCAAGAGCTTCCTCGGCAAGTAATTCGCGAACTTATTGTCGGTTGCGTGTGAGCAATTCATATTATGATGCATAAGCAAGCCCGTCCATGATTGCAATGGACGGGCTTGCTTGTCATTCAGCACGAAGGAGCAAGCTCTGTTCGGTTCTTGATTTAATAGTATGGGGAAATCATCACATAGACGAGAACGCCAGTCAGACTGACATACAGCCAGAGCGGCATCGTCCAGCGGGCGATCTTTTTATGGCGCTCGTTCTCCATATTCCAGGCCCGGGCGACCGTAGTCAATACGAGCGGGACAATGACGGCAGCAAGAACAATATGAGTAATGAGAATAAAGTAGTAAAGCCCCTTCAGAAAGCCGGTGCCCCCATAGCTCGTAGAGCTGGACAGAAAGTGGTAGCTGACATAAGTTAGCAAAAACAAGGCAGTCGTCGTCAAAGCGCCATAGATAAAACGCTGATGTGCCTTGACGTTGCGTTTCATGATAGCGATCAGCGCTCCTACAAGGAACAGGAAGGTAAAGCTGTTGAAGATCGCATTTAGAAGCGGCAGGATGGTCACATCAAAAGCGTCAAAATTTTCATAGCCCGGCATGCCTGAGAGAAGGATTACGAGTCCATTTACGATTATCGTGATGGTAATAATCATCGGCTTGTAGTTTCGTTTTTGCGCCGGAAGCGAGTGTTGGTTCTGAGACAATGCCAGTCCCTCCTATATCGTCATTCTTGTTTTTCACCACGAAACGAAGTTTTGCCCGTCAAAGGACGGCAAAGCCGTTTATGCTTGTTTCTTCTGAAATTATAAGCCCTGAATCGCTCCAGATGGGCCAGAAATGGAGCGACATCCATGAAGTGTTCATTTCTTTTCGAACAATTTTTGAAGATCATGCAAAAAAGATGTTCTTATCCTTCATTATATAGTAAGTTTGTATGTAGCAACATAGCTGGGAAGGAAGGCGAAATTCAAATGAGTGAAGCGAGGAGCATAAGTTTGGCTCATGAATCCCAATCCTGGTCCAGGATACTCGGGGAAACGATAAAAACGGGCATTATTCGTTCGAACCTGGTTGTGATGTTCGCCGGGCTGTCAGTAGCTTTATATACGAATCAAATCAGTCCTCTGGAGAAAATTCCGGAGATTATTTTGGCAATTCTCGGCTCCAGTCTGGTCATTGGCGCAGCGGGCACACTGAACAATGTATATGACCGGGATATTGACTCTATTATGGACCGGGTCAAAAACAGGCCAACCGTCACAGGGGCGATCACATTGGCGCAAGCGCTTTGGCTTGGAGGCGGCATGTCTGTCCTGGGGCTTGTCTTGCTGTGGCTGGCGTCGCCGCTTGCCGCACTGTTCGGATTTCTGGGGCTGTTCGCATACGCTGTCGCGTATACAATGTGGTCCAAACGCCATACGATCTATAATACGGAAATCGGCAGCTTGAGCGGGGCCATGCCGCCGCTGATCGGCTGGGCGGCTATTACATCCGACTTTAATATGGGAGCGCTGGGCCTGTTTGTGGTCATGCTGCTGTGGCAGATGCCGCACTTCTATGCGATTGCTATTCGCAGGCATGATGAATACAAAGCGGCAGGCATTCCGATGTTGCCGGTAGTTAAAGGTTTTCGGCGCACTTACTTGCAGACGAATTTCTATCTGGTTGCGCTTATCGCCTCAAGTTTCCTGTTCATGTCCTTAAGCGTCTGGGTGGTGGCGATTGCCCTGGTCTTGAGCATCGCATGGCTTGTAATAAGTATTGTTGGCTCTAAACGGATGCAGCCGGAGAAATGGGCAACGACTTTGTTCATCTTTTCGCTGAATCATGTGACGGTGCTGTTCACCGTAATTATTTTATATTCGATTATCGGATCTTTTTTATAAGTATGTTTTGAATAAATCTTCCCCCTTCGTGTATGCTTGGAGAACTGCCGAGCGTATATGAAGGGGGTGTTTTTTAAACGGTTGCCAAAGCTTATCATTTGCTGCTTTAATAGAAGGATAGGAATGATTAGGGAAGGAGGAATGCCGCGTGCAAAGTTTTAATGACAAAGAGCTGCTCTTGGACGATGCAGGTGGCTTTGAGGAAGGCGCATTTTGTGAAACGACAAGACGAGTTGTCATTATAAGCCCATTCCCTGCTCTGATTCGTTCACTGGTCATGGCGCTTACGATTCGCTGTTATGATGTACTGGTGTTTCATCATGAGAACGATCCGATTTTGGCAACGATTGAAAGCGATTTGTTCGTCATTGACCAGTCCAAGGCGGTAGCAGTGGAGCAGATGAAGATGCCGTCCAATTTCAGATCTGTGCTTCTCCTGGTGGGTGACGAGCAGCAGGTACCGCAG
This sequence comes from Paenibacillus roseus, assembly GCF_016424485.1. Lineage (GTDB taxonomy): Bacteria > Bacillota > Bacilli > Paenibacillales > Paenibacillaceae > Paenibacillus_D > Paenibacillus_D roseus. The sequence continues at coordinate 253,418 of NZ_JAELUP010000117.1, read as the reverse complement.
AGCGGCAACGATCATGCTGCGCTTGTGTGGCCGTGCCCGATCCCGGAAGCGCTCGAGAAAATCGATCAACTGGCGAATCAGAATCAGGCGCTGCCTTGGGTCGATGCAGACCAGCTGCGCTTTAAAGATATTACGATGGATTTGAAACGGTTTTCGGTTCATAAATCCGGGGTGAAAGTCGAACTGACCAAAACCGAATTCAATTTGCTCAAACTGTTGCTTTCCGTTGGGGGAGCGGCTTTGACCCGGAACGAAATTATGAAGGAATTGTGGGGCGATGATTACTTTGGCGGCAGCAATTCCGTCGATGTGCATATTAAAAGTCTGCGTCGCAAGCTGGAAGATGACTTGAAAAAACCGAAATTCATTATTACCGTCCGTGGCGTCGGCTACCGGATATCGGATGAGTAATATTCATGAAACCTTCATGATTTCTTCATGAAGGTTTCATTTTGTCTTCATTTGATGTTCATGAGAAACGAATGCGCGTAAGGTACAATTATTTACAGATGAATCCAGCACATATAAATGGATATGAGGAGAGAACTGCCATGAATAAAACGATCATTATCGGAACAGGTCCCGGAGGACTCACCTCTGCAATATACTTGGCAAGAGCCGGACTCGAGCCGCTCGTCATTGAAGGTCCAGAACCTGGCGGGCAGCTTACGACGACTACGGAGGTCGAGAACTTCCCCGGATTCCCTGATGGTATTATGGGACCGGAATTGATGAGCAATATGAGACAGCAGGCAGAACGGTTCGGAGCCAGATTTTTGACCGGGTGGGTCAATAAAGTAGATTTCTCCGAGCGTCCGTTCACAGTCCATGTGGAAGGTCAGGGAGAACTTAAAGCCGAATCGATTATCGTATCGACAGGGGCTTCAGCGAAGTATTTGGGTATCCCCGGGGAAAAAGAAAATGTGGGCCGCGGAGTCAGCACATGTGCAACCTGTGACGGCTTCTTCTTCCGCAATAAGAAAATTATTGTCGTGGGCGGAGGAGATTCGGCGATGGAGGAAGCAAACTTCCTGACCCGTTTTGCCAGCGAGGTCGTACTGGTGAACCGCCGCAGTGAGTTGCGGGCCTCCAAAATTATGCAGACCCGGGCGCAGGCCAATCCGAAAATTAGCTGGAACCTGAATGCGACCCCGCAGGAAGTGCTGGCCGGCGATCAAGGCGTTACCGGGTTGAAAGTTGTAAATAATGAGACCGGCGCCGAAGAGGTGATCGAGGCCGCAGGTATCTTTATCGCGATTGGTCATACGCCGAATACGAAGTTCCTGGACGGACAATTAACGACTGATGATCACGGGTACTTGCTCGTAACTCCGGGCACTACAGCCACGAACATCCCAGGCGTGTTTGCCTGCGGCGATGTGCAGGACAGCCGCTACCGTCAAGCGATCAGCGCAGCGGGCACCGGGTGTATGGCGGCACTCGATTGTGAACGGTTTTTAGAAAATGTCGAATCGGCCGTACTTGCTCACTAAAATCGGGGTTGGGCAATAAAATATGTAAAACCAGCTATACTGCTTTTTAAATGGATATTTCTGTAAAGTGTAGAGCTTGATAGACTGCTGTAGGGCATAACAAATAAATCTCATTTAAAAAAGCGGAAGGCTGCCCTGTTTGAGCAAAGGTAGACGTGATGTACTACCTTGCTGGCACAAGCGATTACGACTGCTGTGTAGGGCCTGCCTTCGTTTTTTCTTGTGGTAATATTCTCTTAGGCGCGAGTGTAGTCCCTTTCTTAATTCGGATATAACTGCTATATAAGTTATCATGAACGAGAATAACTCTCCGTTGTGCAAAATTGTGAATTATTTGGAGAAACGGTTCAGTAAGGACTATCTTTACTAAAAAGAGGTCAGCCAGTTTTTAGCTGGCTAACCTCATAATACGAAAAAACTTGACAGACCCCATTACATTACTCATAATCGGTCATGCTAAGAAGCTGGTATCCTAAATTGAATGTAATCGACTCCGTTTACCGAGTTCAAGTGTACAACCACTCATTTTTAGATTGAGCCAGATTTTGATTTATTTTTATTATACCTATAAATAGAAATAGGCAAATTAATGCTACCGATTAGTAATCCGCTAAAAAATGGGAGTAACGTAATTAAAGAAGGTTTTTTAACTTCGCTATTAATCGCACCTGTTTTTAATTGTAGTATGTCCCAGTAAGAAAGAATTATTGCTCCCAAACAAAAGAGAATTAAGAATACTGACAGCACAATATAGAAAACATACTTGTTCAATCGTACCTCCTAATAATCGTTTAATGAAAGTTTAATAGGTATCCCTAATATGCAATCCCTTATAACGGTATGATTAGCGCGTTATCAGTCCGAAAAAATAGAGAAATACTAATAACCATCAACTATACTCCACGCAGTAGTTCCTGTGTCCCAATTACTATTTCCCCAAATTTTATTATATGCTGCACTTTTTAGTTCTGCAGCATTCTTGCTTAATTGAGTTCGTTGAACAATGGCATACGCTGTTGAAGTAAAACCAATAAAAAAAGCAAACATCTCAGCAATAGTTTTGGCATTGAAAATAGCAACCCAACCTACTGGTCCAGTTGCAAAACTAGCAAGTAATAAAGCTCCAGATGTTAGTGTAGCAACCCAACCAGCAACTTCACTCCAGTGCGCACTTTCCATTTGCTTTATTACGGTATTCTCATAATTATCAACAATTTTTTTATAGCTAAAAAGGGTAGATGCATTTTTCGGGTTACCGATTGTACTGCCAGTATATTGTACATATTTTCGATTAGCTACTAAAGCCTGAACTGTAAAGTTACCTGTGGTAGTGTTGTGATTATAATAAGTATCAAATGCACCGGCAGCCTCAGATGCCATTAATTGCATATTATTATTTTGGTTTTGAACTGAGTTATATATTGCTTCCCTCTTTATTTCATCAACTCTTTCAAGTGATAGCCCCTCTTTTTCTTGATAATTTTTTGGAATATCCAATGCATGAATGTTTTGATTAATATTATCAATAATTTCTTTTTCTTTATTGGGATCAAATTTATCAACTTCTGTCAATGAGTTAAAGCTGTTAAAGTTTTTATATTGAAAGCTGACCAACAATTCAAACAATAAATTTTTCCATATTTGGATCTTAACATTATGTAACTCTAAAGTAAAGAGCATTGACTTGTCTGAATATGATTTTAAACTGAATTTCAAAAGCGAATAAGAATGCGTCATTGATTATCGAAAAGCGAACCACAACTGTAAATAAATGGGATTAAATCCGCAGGATTAGAAGCCGTTATCCACATGGGGATAACCAGTGAAGGGGCATGGTCATTTTACATGTGAAATGTTGAAACCGTCATTTCATTGAACCACTCTGGCTTCGATTCGTTTCCGGGCATGGCGACCAGCAAAATCCTTGGTCAGCTTGAGCATGACAGAGCGACTATGCCGAGTCAGCGGGATTGACGGGCATCGGGCAAATCATATTGAAGATGCTTCCCGGGCAACTCCAATGGGAAGCCACTGCAGGTGCCATCTCTGTGATTCGCCCACGGGTTCGGGCAGCTCCCGGTCCGTTTTGTAAGGGTTTTCCTGAACTCCCAAACATTCGGGCTTGACCTGATCATACGAAGAAACCGTTCCTCGGTAACGGGGGCAGGGCCCGCCATTACGAAAGGAACGGTTTCTTTTTTCCGGGTCGGTCTCTTATTTTCTATACAGCCAGTTCTCAGGAATGGTTTCAAGATCTGTCGGCAGCACATATTTTTCGCCGATTTCTTTAAACCGCGCTACAATGTTCTCATCCAGCAGTCCATGCCGGTTAGGAGCACCGTTGAGCAGGAACGATACATTATGCTTGTTGCAATCTTGAATTTTCTCTACTGCCCAATCAGCAGTTTTGAGCTCCATTGTGGTATCTTCAGTTCTCCAGAACCAGGTTTTGGTCAAGATGTTGCAGCTTGCCCCTGGACCGTTAAAGGAATCATCGATTTCCTGACCGGCTGCATTTTCATAGAAGACAATGTCGGTATGATCCAGCCCGGATTCGCAGCCGATATTCATCAGCAAGCAGCCCGGCTGCAACCGTTTTACCAATTCATCCACTTCCTCGAAAGGCAGGGCCTCATAGCTTGGACCACCCCAAGGCGCATTCCAGCCATCAATAATCAGGAACGAGATTTTACCGTAGCCGGTCAACAGCTCTTCAATCTGGTTCTTGATGAACTGTTTGTCTTCCGGCGTACATTTCTTCCGGCCGATCTGATGGTGCAGGTCCAGTGCCGAGAAGTAAAGTCCCGCTTCAATGCCCTCTGCTCGGAACGCGTCCAAATATTCTTTTACGACATCCCGCTTTACAGTTGCGTTCTTAACGGAATGCTCGGTATATTGGCTTGGCCACAGGCTGAAGCCTTCATGGTGCTTGGCGGTCAGCGCTGCAAATGTCATGCCTGCAGACTTGGCAGCTTTAGCCCATTGCGTACAATCCAGTTGCTCCGGATTCCAATCTTTCGGATCGAATACAGCCAGGCGCGGCTCATCGAAGTTTTCATGTCCGTATTCCCAGTCATTAATTTCCGAATCTGAAAATTGAAATGTTGCGCTATTAAAATGAATGAACATGCCGTGTCTCAAGTTAACAAACCACTGTTGACGTTCTATCAATGATTGATTGCTCATGAAAAAAACCTCCCATAAAATCATATGATATCTACCACTCTATAGAATTTACAGACCTGATACAGCTGACAATAGCGACTTTATATAGTACAATTTCTATATTATAAATGAGTAGGTGAGATAAGATGTTCGTACTTGAATTGCAGGTTCCGCCTTTTCCGCTGCTGGCAACGATCGGACATGTATTGTGGCCAGCAGGGGTAGTACATGCCACACGCCAATTCAATGTATATGACCTGATTATTTGCGCCAAGGGAACGCTGTATATGGAGGAGGATGGAATTCAATACGATGTCGCGCAAGGCATGATGCTTGTGCTGGAGCCTGGCAAAACCCATCAAGGCTACCGTCCGTCAGAGACAGATACAGAGGTATACTGGATACACTTCCAATACCCGTCCGCTTCGCAGCCAAAACTGGTGGAGAAAACGAACTGGCAGCAGCCTTTGCTTGAAGCGTCAAATCAGGATACAGCACCTCATCCGGCCATCATCGATATTCCTAAATTCGCTGCTATTGATTTGCGCGTGGTTATGCCAATTCTGACAGAAATGCTCAAGCTGCACAGCGTGTTGACCACATACCGGTCCTTCGAACTGCACAATTTGTTCGGTCAACTGCTTACACATATGCAAAACGGCATGCGAAAGAGCAGCCCGCAGGCCCGCTCCTATTTTCTTGGCGAGAAGGTAGCCTCTTACTTGGCTGACCGCCTTGATTCGCCCTTCAACTCGGAGCAGATGGAGCGCGAGCTGCACTACCATTTCGATTATTTGTCACGCTGCCTCAAGCACTATTCGGGCATGAGCCCGTTAAAGTTCAGGCATCACCTGCAGATCGAACGCGCGAAGCGGCTGCTGGCGCATTCGGAGCTGCCCTTGATCAGAATCGGCGAACAGTGCGGGTTTCAGGATCAAAATTATTTTATTCGGCTGTTCAAACGCCAAACTTCATTCACGCCGGGAGAGTACCGGAAGCAGCATCAGTTGTTTTTGTGAATGGAAGGAGCAAGTTCACTTATCAACACAAGTCCCAGTCAGCAAGGCCCGGTCGACGCCCGCGGAACAAGCTCCACCGGAATCGTCTGGATTACCGGCTTGCTGCCTGGCTCCAGAATCAATCTGGCGATCGCTTCTCCAATAGCCGGAAAGTTCTGATCAATTGTTGTAATTTGCGCATTTCCGGTAACAGCCCACTCAATATTGTCAAAGCCGGTGATATTCATCTGCTCCGGTACCTGAATCGACAGGCCAAGGCAGCACATATGCACATGAAAGGCCACCTCGTCATTCTCACATTCAATAGCCGTTACTCCGGATCGGTAGAGGCTGTTAATAATGTGCTTGAGCATATGATAATCCATGCTTGCATTTACCTTTACATGTTCAGGATCAACCGTCAGACCGTTATCCTTCATACATTGCATGAACCCCTTGAAACGGGCAGACAAGCTGCTCATCTCTTCAGGAGAGTTTCGTGACAAATAAGCAATTTTGCGGTGCCCATAGCTGATTAAGTGACTGGTCAGCATGTAGCTGCCGCCGTAATGATCGCAGACCACACTGCTTAAATAGTCGATTGCATGCGGCTTGTCCAGGATGATTACCCTTCTGCCGCTATCTGTGAACATTTTCAAAATATCGGCATGCAACTCCTTGCCCGCCGGGTAGAAAATCAGACCGGCAGCATGCTGTGCATAGAGGTGAAGCAGCAGATTACGTCCTTTGTCCGGGTCGTGTTCACAAATATGGATGGCCAAATGATAGCCATGCGAGGCCAGCTCTCTGGCTGCCGCCTCCACAGTGCGCATCATGCCGCCTAGCGTAACGGCAAACGGCAACACCAAAGGAATGGTTATGCCTTCAACTGCTTCCGGCAAAGCAGGATCAAGCTCGGCCTTCTGATCCTCCAAGGCAGGACCAGGCTCACGCCGGACAAAGCTGCCCACGCCGCGCTTGCGGTACAGAATGCCTTCCTTCTCCAAATCGTCAATCGCCCGCTTGGAGGTAATGCGGCTGACTCCGTACTGCTCGGACAGGCTCTTCTCCGTACAGATCGGCTCGTCATAACTGAACTGCTGGTTTTCAATACGCGATAGAATATCTTCTTTTATAATTTGATATAACATTTTAGGCGGGTCTTTCGGCATGATCTTTCTCCGGTTTCATTTTTTTGTCATCGTATATCAAACCTTCCGCATAAGTCAATTCCGTCCATGCTGTTTCATAACATGCAATCGCGCGTCCCTCTTGATCAGCTTGGAGTTCCATCCATCAAGGGCAGCCGAATCAGCGCCGTGTGGGCGCCTCCCCAGTATACGGTCTGGGAGGCTGTCGTTACCTCTGCATGCTCCGCCCAGTTCCCGGGAAGATTGGGGTGCACATGATAGGCTGGGAAGTTGGAGGATGAAATATCCAGCCGGATACGTGAGCCCTTCTGGATCGTCCAGGCTGTCGGCCACAGCTCAAGCTTGACTTCTGCCTGCGAGCCGGGAACATACGAAAGAGCGGAGGTGGAGCCATTGCGATAAGCTAGTGAAGTAATGCCGTCTCCGATATTATAGGTTGCTCCTCCTGGCATCACCTCGCTGATCTTGACGGTGAAGGCTGTATCCTCAGCTGAAGAACTGATCTGCAGCACAGCCTCGATTGCGCCGACGATTCGAAGTTCGCTGTCCGTTTCGTCGGAGATAAAGGTGAGAACATCGTGACGATACCCTGGTTCAGGCTGCAGCACACAAGCTGTCCGAGGCTGTCCGGGCGCGTTCTCGAACTCGGACAATAGCCCGCTGCCCCCAACCGTAGTCACCGGGTCCAGCGGATCATAGAGATAGGAGGCGCTGTGCTCCTGCTCGTCTGCCTGCGTGCTTAACCCGTTCGCGCCATGAAGATAATAGGTTTCGATTAGTTGGCGGGGCGGCCAGGCGGCCCATTCTTTCCAGCTATCCTCACCGATGACGTAGGCTTTGATAATGCCTAGCTTATCTTCATACGGCAACTGCTTCAACATATGATCGAACCACGCCAAAATCTCCCGCGTGCCGCCATTGCCCCCCTGTACTGATCCGTTTGGGAAAAAACGGTCGCCGTGCGGGGCAAGGGAATGCACCCATGGTCCGATAATGAAACGGCTGCGTTCCCGCACTTCGGGACGCAGTTTATTATAGGCCGTGAACATGCTGTCGATGGCGATATCAAACCATCCGCCTACCATGCAGACCGGAACGCTAATACGGGACGCCATGCTGCTCAGTCGTTCCCACAACCCTTCTTGCCACAGCGAATCGGCAGCTCCGGGATTTTGCAAAAGGCTTCGGTACCAGTCCAGCCTTTTGCCCAGCAGACTCTCGTCCATATCAATGGGGGGGCGGAATTTGCGGGCCTGATCCTCCAACTCCTTATGATTGCGCCCGTCCAAATCAACAGAAGAATTCGTTACAGCCCATCCGGTCAGGATGTCCGGCCGGAACATGCCGTCCATATACATAAACCGGTGCATTTCTGTACCGAGAACCGACAAGTATAACGTTTTGACTTGAGATGGCAGGCTGTCAGCCAGCGTCCATTGATTGAAACTCAGGTAAGACCCGCCAAGCAGGCCGATGTTCCCGTCGCACCATGGACTTGCGATAATCCAGTCCAGCGTATCCAGGCCATCCTGTCTTTCATTGACGAACGGCTCCCAGACGCCTTCCGAGGACCCGCGCCCTCTGCATTCCTGAATGACCACCGCATAGCCGTATTCGGCGAACAGGACCATCTCAGGATCGGGAACAAAATCACCATCCACATAGGGGTTCCGCACCAGAATGACGGGCCAGGTGCCGTCCCCCTCCGGTAGCCACAGATGTGTCATCAGACGCACGCCATCTTGCATTTGAACTTGAATATCCCGGCGTTCCCCAATTACCGATCGCGCTTTTGGCAGTTCTTTTCCAGACAGTTCAGACATCGCAGGACCCCCTAAGCAAATTATGGTTTAATCATACCATAGCAGGCAGCATAGCGAATATAGAGCACAACAAGATTGATATATCAAAATAAAAAGTTGTTGCAATTATACCATACAAATGAATAATATAGTTATATCAAACTGATTTCCCTATTCATATTTAACAACCCTGCAGGAGGTATAAAATGCTTACCAACAAACAGATTGAGCGCATGCTGTCCAAGCTGCAGCGCTTTGAGACAACATTGGAACCGCTGCTGTTCCAGGCGATCGGTCAAGCGCCGATGAGCAAATTCCATACAGATCGCCAGTGGCATGTGATTCCGGAGGACGCTCTTTTTGAGGCCAGTCAGCCCGGCGACAGATACCAGGGGGAGGGGACCTATTGCTGGTTCAAAGGCAGTTACACCGTGCCGCCCCAGTATGAAGGCAAATCCTTGTATATCAGGCCGCATATCGAAGGCTATGAGGCGATGCTATGGGTGAATGGCAAGCCGTTTGGCACCTTTTGCAGCAAAATCGTCGTAACGGGACACGGCAACCATTATTGCGACCTGCTCAAGCAGAATGTAGCTGCAAATGAACAGATCGAGATTGCGCTGGAATATTATGCAGGACATTATGTCAAGGGCTGTATGCCGTTTGAAGAGATCGGCCATCGCAGCTATGACTATGAATACAACGGTGTAGATATTTGTCTTATGAACGAAGAAGTATCTGATTTTCTGTTTGATTTAAAAACGCTGAATCAGCTTGCGTCGTCATTGGACGAGAACAGTTTCCGCCGCGCCAATGTTGTGAATGCGCTCGCAGAAGTCCACAAAGTTTTATATTACTCCTTCGAGAACGTAGACAATGAAGTGTTCTATGAGGCATTGAGACAGGCCGCTCCGATACTGAAGGAAGTGCTGAAGGCGACAAACTCTGCATCAGCGCCTTTTGCCGGCTTGATCGGCCATTCCCATATGGATACGGTCTGGCTTTGGCACCGCGACGAGACGATCAAAAAATGCGCGCGGACCTATTCCAATCAGATCAGCCTGATGGAGCGTTATCCCGAATATAAATTCATTCAGAGTTCTTCCTACCATACGGAGATGATCCGCAAGCATTACCCGGATCTGTTCGAGGACATTCGCCAGAAGGTTGAGGAAGGGCGGTATGAGCCGAACGGAGCGGTATGGGTAGAATGCGATTGCAATTTGACGGGCGGTGAATCGCTTATCCGGCAATTTTTATGGGGACAGCGCTATACCCGGGAGCATTTTAACTACACCTCCAACGCGTTCTGGCTTCCGGATACGTTCGGCTACAGTGCAGCCATTCCGCAAATTATGAAAGGTTTCGGCGTCGATTATTTCCTGACGACCAAACTTAGCTGGAACGACACGACTCCTTTTCCGTATGAGACTTTCTATTGGAAGGGTATTGACGGAACAGAAGTATTGACACACTTCAACCGGACGCATATATGGCCGGATGCCGAGAGTCTGATTGATTTTGTCGTCGACGGGAAAAAGCACAATGACCCCATACGAGAAAAGACCGTTAACAATATGCGTTTGATCTCCTATGGCTTCGGCGACGGCGGCGGAGGGCCGCAATTTGAAATGATCGAGATGGCGCGCCGGGTCCAGGATCTGGAAGGCGTACCGCGTTCAGCCCATGTCACTGCCGGGGAATTCATGAAGGAGCTGGAACGCACAATTGTGAATCCGTCCACGCATACCGGAGAGCTTTACTTGCAGCTTCACCGGGGAACGCTGACCAACCAGCATAACATTAAGCGAAATAACCGTAAAGCCGAGTTCCTCCTGCGGGATCTGGAATATGTGACGGTTCAGGAAGCGGTGAGAGCCGGACAGGTTGCCTCGGATGAAGGTATTCGTCCGCTTATGGAAATTTTGCTGGTGAACCAGTTCCATGATACGCTGCCGGGTACGAGCATACCAAGAGCCCATGATCAGACGCATGAGGAGATGGCCGAGCTGTTTGACAAGGGTGGTCAACTACTTCTCGAACGGGTATCCGTTCAGCAGACTGAGAAGACCGTTTCGGTCATCAATACGCTGTCCTTTACACGCCGCGATACCGTCTATTTGGACATTGAAGGCGATCAGAAGGTCGAGGGCGCGTATGCGCAGCAGGTATTTGAGGATCTGCAAGGGAACCGGAAGCTGGCGCTGTCCGGGCTGGAAATTCCGGCTTTCTCATCCGTATCCTTGAAATTAACAGACGGCAAGCCGGAAGGAGAATCCCCGTTTGTTTATACCGAAGGTTCGCTGGAGACGCCTTTTGCTTCGATCCAGTTTGATTCACAGGGCTATCTATCCTCCTTCATCGACAAGCGGAATGGCCGCGAGCTGAAAGGCTCTGGCTTGTCCCTGAATACCTTCCTGATGGCGGAAGATGTTCCAAATGCATGGGACAGCTGGGATATCGATGCTGATATTGAGCTGAAGCTGGCGCCTGCGGGAGAATTGCTCAGTCGGCAGATTGTTGCTGACGGACCGGCAGAATTCCGGCTGCGCAGCGAGTATCGCGTATCTCCAAAATCAACGGTGAAACAGGACATGATCTTCTTTGCGGACAGTCCCGAAGTGCGATTCGAGACATTGATGGATTGGCAGGATGACCACAGGCTGCTCAAAACTGCTTTCAGCACGTCCATTCATACCGGATTTGTTCGCCAGGAGGTGCAGTTCGGGTACTTGTGCCGTCCGACCACACGAAATACAAGCGAGGAAAAGGCGATGTTCGAGGTGCTGAATCATAAGTACAGCGATCTGTCCGAGAACCGTTATGGGGTAGCGCTGCTTAATGATTGCAAATACGGCATTTCTGTTGAAGGTGGAGAGATGCGTCTGACATTGCATAAGGGCGGGGTACGGCCGGATTACCGTGGGGACAAAGGATTGCATGAATGTACGTATTCCTTCTACCCGCATGATGAAGGCTTTGGCGCCTCTTCCGTCATCCATCCTGCGTACGAGTTGAACAGCCCGCCGGTCATTGTGCAGGGACAATCCGAGACGCATTCGCTAGCGCTGGTGGAAGCGGACAATATTATTATTGAGACTGTGAAGCCTTGCGAGGATGCGGAGCGTGCATTTATTCTCCGTCTGTATGAAGCAGAAGGAACATACACCCGCACCAAGCTCAAGCTTGCCGCCGGTACGCGTGCGGATCACATTACCAATATGCTTGAAGAGCCTGTAGAGGCGCTTGGCGGCAAAGAGGAAGCCGAACTGACATTCCGTCCGTTCGAGATCAAAACCGTCAAAGTTACCTACTAAAAAAGTGAAAGCCGTGAATTCCCGTTACGAAGGGATTCACGGCTTTTTAATCGTATTTATCCTTATTTTCACATAATTCCCTTTCCTTCAACAAACAATAAGCTGAAAATGATTGTAATGGAAGGGGATATGTGCAATGAACAAAACGAAGGGAATGTGGATTCCAGCTATCGTACTGCTGATTGCGGCGCTGCTGGCCGGTACAGCGGCGGACAAGCCAGACAAGAAAGTAGCTATTGTCATCGATGATTTCGGCAATGGGATGAAGGGCACGGAAGAAATGATGAAGCTGTCCATCCCTTTTACAGCGGCAGTGATGCCCTTTATGCCCACAACTAAACAGGATGCCGAAGCTGCCTTCAAGCGGGGGCTGGATGTAATCGTGCATATGCCCATGGAGCCTAATCGCGGAAAAAAAGAATGGCTGGGACCGGGAGCCATTACAACGGACCTGAGCGATGAAGAAATCCGCAAGCGCACAGAAGCGGCAATAGATGACGTTCCTCATGCTTCCGGTATGAATAATCATATGGGTTCGAAAGTAACGGCAGACGAGCGGGTGATGCGGATTGTGCTGACAGTTTGCAAGGAACGGGGGCTTTTTTTCTTGGACAGCCGTACGACATCGAAATCCGTAATTCCCGACGTAGCCGCCGAACTGGATGTTCCGCTTGTGTCCAATCATATCTTTTTGGATGATGTGTATACGACTAGCCACATCGTGGGGCAGGTGGCAAGGCTGAAAAAAAAGCTGGCCGATCATGCCGCCGTTGTTGCAATCGGTCATGTCGGCCCGCCGGGTCTGAAAACATCCGCTGCAATTCGGAATTCAATCGGGGAAATTTCCAAGCAGGCACAATTTGTGCGGGTTAGCGAACTGCTTCCATCATCCGCCTATGAGAAGCAGATATTTCCGTAAGCCTGCTGCGATGGCAGTGGCGACTTCTGCTTGTCCTTTCGTGCTTGTCAACATCGCCCGGTCATGCGAATTGCTGATAAAGCCCATCTCGATGATAACGGCTGGAATTTTAACCTGGCGCAGCAAATAAAACGGCTTCCCTAATTGGGGAAGTCTGTTTGTATGCTGCTGGTCATTCAGTGCCTCCTGAATGAGGGAAGCCAGCAGTGCGCTGCCGCCGTCTTCCTGATGCAGCACAAGCGGCCCGAGTTTGTTGCTGCCGCGCGCCCAGTTCACATGAAGACTTACCATCACTTGCAGATGAATTTCTCTGGAAAGCTGGAGGCGCTGAGACAAATCCCGAAGATGGCGGGAGCGAACGCCATGCCAACGGTTATCATCGCTCAAGGCGTAATCGCCGGTGCGGTTCATTGCAGTGAGAATCCCTTGTGAATTCAACTGCAAATAAAGCTGCTTTGCTACGGCGAGGTTGATATCTTTTTCCAATATATCCTTATAGCTCGTGCCCCCGTCAATTCCGCCATGCCCGACATCAATCAGCACTTGCGCTTCTGGCAGCTGCTGTTGACCAAAATGAGGAGTATGACCAATTCGGGAAGCGGCAACGCTGTCTCCTGCGACCGCAAACAAACAAATAACCAGCCAAAACGCGATTACATATCGCCCTGTTTTTGAATTCAGATGTTCCCTACGCATACGGATTATTCTCCCCTGCATTTTGCATTTTTCTATCTTTATCGTGCGCAAACTTCCCGGAGTCATACCTAACAAGAATGCTGCCTGATATGCTTTTTACTGCCAGCTTCTAATTTGCATGGACAGTTAAAATTTTGGTCATACTAGAAGCAAGGAATGGGGCTATTGAGCGGCATCAATGGTATGTTAGGAGGGCGCCGAAAATGGCAAATGGTACGGATTGGGTCAAGTTTATGACCGAACGGGTCGTGAATTACATGGAAACCCCGAGAGAGCAGAGAAAGCAGAGCCGGCTAGAAGCAAGAAGCATGAGAGAGCCTTGGCTTACCAGATGGTTTGGACTGGCGCCGCTGGGCCTTAAGGTATGGTGGCAGGGGCACAAAAAAAGACGGTTAAAATAGCACGAATGAATAGAGCTGAACATAAATGGCGGTGCAGGATGATTTCCTGACACCGCCATTATATTATTTTCGAGCCGTTGTCATTTTATGATGTATAAGTTGAACAGGGTATGATGATCAGCATGGGAGCATATTGTCCATGAAGTGACAATAAAGAGAAATTAAAGTATATTTAAAAAGAATCGAAAGCGGGCAGAGCATGAAACTTTTTAAGAAGCAGATCTTTGTCATGAAGGACGGTGATTATTGCTGAAGATTGATCATTTAGTCGTCAATGTGGACCCGTTCATCCAGGAAGATCGGGCTTTTATCTCCAGTGTTCAGGCAGCAGGTCTTCCCTATCAGCCGAAATGGGGCAAGGGGACAAAAGGATTTAAAGTATCAAATATTTGGATCGGCAGCGAGTATTTTGAGCTGGTGCGTATCAAGAAGCCGGATGGCGGCGGGTGGGTGAAGGACTGGACGGAGCGATACAATAACGGTCATCGAGGGCTTGTCGGTTTGGCGCTGGATGTGGAGGATATCGAAGCATCCTACCGCAAAATTAGCGGTAAGGAAATTTCAATTACGCCTCCCGAGCCGCTTCGCTTCCGCTGGTTCTTTAATCTGCTTCAGCGGACGATGCCGTGGCGGAACGCTTATTTGACCGCGCTTCAGGGCGTGCCTCTCCAAATTTTCTTGCAGCAAATGAAGGACGAGAAATCCAGGTCCTTTATGAATCAGTACATGGTACCGAACAGCAGGGACAATGCCATTAACGGAATTCGGGAAGTTATCATTTATGGCGAGCTTACAGATGATGATAAGCGGCTGCTTCGCGCTTTATTCGACAACTGCGAGGAGCAGGAGGATGAGCTGACCGTCCGCTTGCAGAGTCAAGTGATCCGGTTCATCAAATCCGCCGAGCATAAAACCGAAGTCATTTTACAGTGTGATAATCAGGAGCTCGCGGATAAAACACTTCAGCTGCATAATATACATATCAGGAATGGTTAGGGACAAGGCTTTCATTTAAATAATGTTACCTACATATAAGGAAGCAGCTTCGACGAGTCGTGGCTGCTCCTTATTTTGTTGATATGGTCATGGGAACAACAGCGACCGGAAGAACCTTTCACACGGAGGCTCTGCCACAGTTTTTATGATAGCTCATAAAAACTGCCGTGACTTACAAGGGAGTTAAAGGGGATATAACGCAGGCCGTTCTGGTCAACTCCGACGTAAAGCTGATTATCATTCCACAAATGATAGCTGTTGACTGCCCACACGTAACGCAAGGCGGAGTCCCAGGGCTCGGAAGTAAAGATCAGACGTTTGTTTTGATCAAGCTGTTTTGCCAGTGATTTTTGCAAGACGTCAAGCGGGGCCTTGGTCAGCCATGGAAAGCTGTCATAAGCGTCGAATTCCGGCAAGTAGGCTGCGTGGGAAATGGCAATAACGTTTTCAGTCTTAGTTGTGTCGAGTGGTGTTTGTACAGATTTTGCCCGGGCTTTCGGCAGTTGATCTGTATAAGGAAGTTGCTCCGCTGTCTTGGCGTCTACATAAATGACCTTGCTGTCCCCGGACTGAGATTCTGGTTCAACCTTCCATACAGCATGAAGCGGGTCAACATAAATTTGCTCGGCGACGTGGTCTGCAACTTTGCCCGCTTGTCCTGATTCAAGGGATGACACGGAAGGAATAATTGCAAGCTGCACCAGTGACCGGTACAGCGATTGATAGGAATACAACGGCTCGTCCCCAAGACCATACTCACCTAGTTGATAACCGCCCTCAGGACGTGCATGAATGATCATGTATCCGACAATTTTGCCGTCAAGATTCAGATTGACAAGCCAGCTGTGCGTTCCGGGACCAAGAGCGGAAATATCGGTTTGAGCGGTTTTCCAGGATTGAAATGGCTCCTGCCTGGCAATTTCTCGCTTCCAGATTGTAGCTTGTGCTTCCAATTCAGATGGAACAGGAGGGGGAGAGCTGGAAGCTGCTTTCATATAGCTGCCCTGAACAACGGTGATGCTGGTAAAGAGCAAGACAGTAGCTGTCAAATAAGAAACCCATTTTTTTTTCATGTTCTAATTCTCCTTCAACAAAGCTTTTTAAAAATATAAGCATTTATAAAGTTTCCTTTGTAAATGAGCTTATATTTCACCACGAAACGAAGTTTCTGCCGGTCAAAGGACGGCAAAGCCGTTTACGCTTGTGAAGCCGGATTTCTGCGGCCATATGCAAAGACTATAATCATTTTACCGAATGGGGCTTGTGAAGGGTGTTGGAACATGTCGCGGCGGACAACCGCGGCATGTTCTATTTTTGACGTTATGGTGCGAACTCCGTCTGATTGCCGTTATCCGATGCCAGCCAAATGAAAGATTCCGCAATTTATGACGGATGCCGTCACGCGAGGTCTAAACTGCCAGTCGATCTCCGCCTTGCGGCTATCATATTGTGCTTGAATCGTTTCCCGCTTGTCCTCTTCCACATACGAGAGCAGCTTGTCGTAGTAATGCCGGACAATTTCCTGCTCCTCCTCAAGCCGCTTGCCTGCTTCCTCGGCCCATTGGTAATTCTGCGCCCTCAGCTTGCGTTCCAGCGCGCTCTCTATGGTCTGCACCGCTTTTTTCAAGCTGATTCCCGCTGGAGCAATGTGAACATTAGCTGGAAGGCGAGGGGTCATTTTAAGAGCGTTCAGCTGCTGCTGAAACGACTCCACATAATGACCGGTGGCCATCGATATGCCGAAGGAGTACAACTCCTCGCGCTTTCTGTCGCATTGGAATTCTACTTTGATATTAATGCCAAGCCAGGGCGTATACGGCGTCGATTCGAACGGATTGCGAGAGCGGGTATCCGGCTCCTGAAATAAATATACATAGCTTCCTTGCCCTCGAGCAGCCTCAAACAGTTGCTTGAGCCGCTTGGAGCCGAAGTGGACATCATCCCGTGGAATCCGGTTCATCGCCAGTACCTGTGTCGGCACAATGCCGTAGGAGCGGGCCAAAGCCTGATTCACCTGATTGTTCATCTGTCCGGCAATCTGGCTGGCCGCAGTCTGGGGAGATGCTTGCAGCCTGGCAGCGCCGCTCTTCTCATCGTTTCCTTCAGCCAGACTGTCATATTTAGCTTTATCGGTAACCAATAAGAAGGACATCGTCTCCGGCTCTGCCCCTGTACGATCCACGAAGCTCCAATAATACGGTCGGTTCGTCAGGACGCGGTCGGCCTCCGGAGACAGCTTGACGGTAAAGTGGGCAGGGGATTTCTCGATAATATGGCAGTTGGTAGCCTCCAAATACTGCTGCAGAAAACGGTGGATCTGCTTTTGGTTCATGGCTTGACCTCCACTTCATGACTGACACGATCCAGGAAAGCGCCGATCGCTGCTTTGGATTTAAGTTTGGCCATAGGGACTTCAGTATCCGTATCCGGGTTGCGCAGATGGCCGATCGTATTACCCAATTCATCCAGCCGATTTTTCAGTTCCGAATTTCCTGATGATTCAAGCATCATTTTGGCGATCTGCTTCTCCAGCGGCTGCTCTTCCTTTTCGAAGCGCTCCAGAATATGGTCCAGCTCGCCAATTACCAGCTCGAACAGATTGATTTTCTCATGAAGCAGATTGACGATATACTCCTCGATCGTGCCCATCGTGCATAAATTATAGATTTTTACATCTTCCGTTTGCCCAAGCCGATGTACGCGTCCGATTCGCTGTTCGACCCGCATCGGGTTCCATGGCAGATCAAAGTTGATCATATGGTGGCAAAATTGCAGATTGATTCCCTCGCCACCTGCCTCAGTAGCAATCAGCACCTGGGCTCGCCCGCGGAACAGATCCATCATCCAATCCTTTTTGCCGCGGTTCATTCCACCCCGATAAGGGACGGCTACCAGGTTATGACTGCGGAAAAATTGCAGCAAATATTCCTGGGTGGCCCGATACTCCGTGAACAGAATAACCTTATCATTCATTTGCTGGATCAGCTCCAGCGCCTTTTCCGCTTTGGTGTTTGAGGTAATTTGCTTGATCGTATCCACAAGCTCCCATATTTTCGGACGCAGCGGGGAGTCCTCCCCTGTCTTTTTGAACAGGTTGACCAAAGTAAGAAATACAGCATCGCGGCTGCTGCATACTTCCCGCTGCAAGGTCACAAGCGAAAGCATGCTGGTCAGGTCGCCGCCGCTGCGGTCATACTGTTCCTTTACAAAGGCGGTTACCCCGTTATATAGCGCCATTTCCTCAGGAGACAGCTCGATCGGAATATTTTTAACAATTCGTTTGGTGAAATGAATGCCGCCATCGCCCCGTCGGTTGCGGATCATAACCGTAGAAAGCGCTTCGTGAAGCTGCTCTTCATTTTTAGGCATTCTTTTATCGACCACAAAATTGGCAGCAAAGTCGCTCTGGCCGCCTAGTTGTCCCGGCTTGAGCAATGTAATGAGATTGTACAGCTCATCAAGATTGTTTTGGACAGGGGTAGCGGTAAGCAGCAAACAGTATTTTTTGCGCAGTTCTGTGACGAATTGATAATTGGTTGTCTTCTTATTCTTAAGCTTATGAGCCTCATCGATAATCAGCATATCGAAATCGGAGCCAAGAAGAAGGTCGCGATGCGGGTCGCGCTTGGCGGTATCGATTGAAGCTACGACGACATCATAATGCCACATATGCGTCTTCTTTTGCGCGACGGCAGCAATGCCGAATTTTTGGTTCAGCTCGCGAACCCATTGCAGTACGAGGGAGGCGGGTACGAGAATGAGAGCTTTACGCACAAGTCCGCGCACCATATATTCTTTCAAAATGAGTCCAGCCTCAATGGTTTTGCCGAGCCCGACTTCATCTGCAAGTATAGCCCGCCCGCCCATTTCATGGACGACCTTCCCAGCCGTTGACAGCTGATGGGGCATCGGTTCCAACTCAGGCAAGCTGCGCAGACATTGCATCTCATCAAAGCTGCTGATCGCTTCGGCTTCATGCGCCTCAACAGCGAGCTTGTAGAGCGTCCAGTCATCCCAAGGGCCATTTTTGGACAGGCGGCTCTGTAGCTCATCCTGCCAGGAGCGGTCAAAATGAAACTCGACAAGCGGGTGCAGCTTTGTGGCGGACGAAACGGGCAATGATGATCCGGGGGCCGTACGGATCTCCGGGTTGGAGGTACTGTTCATATTGTCAGCCATACGAGGCTCCTTTCCAGTACAAGGAATCAGATAGAATTAGTATGGCCCTAAAAGGCGAGAATCATAAGGGAGACTTGAAATTAGATGACAGACGACGAGGGAATATATAAAGATTTTGGAAAGCGGAGAGGGTAGAGGGAAATGAGAATAAAAAAACACGCACCAAAAGATGCGTGTATTAAAAATCATGCAGCATATGTCATATATAGAAAAAAGGCAAATAAAAAAACCTGCTACATCAGGTTTTCCATAACATCTATTCAATATAATGGTCGGGACGACACGATTTGAACATGCGACCCCCTGGTCCCAAACCAGGTGCTCTACCAAGCTGAGCTACGTCCCGAAAGTGGTGCCGTCGAGAGGACTTGAACCCCCAACCTACTGATTACAAGTCAGTTGCTCTACCAGTTGAGCTACAACGGCGTACCAACAATGTGCTGCGAAGGAAATTGTTTCAGCTTAGCACAAAAAGAATTATGCCATAAAATGAATAACTGCGCAATAGTTTTTTGAGAAAATTTTTTTATAACCGGAGACCTGCTTTCCGCATGGGAAAACAAGGCATCCAGTCATAATTTTAGGAGGGAAATTACAGAAGCTGCTTAATGTCGCTCTCGAGGGAGGAAGGCTCGGTTCTGGACCCGAAACGTTTGACAACATGACCTTCACGATCCACAAGAAACTTGGCAAAATTCCATTCGATGTCCCCGTTCTGATAAGGAGCCGGCGTATGCTCAAGCAAATAGGCGTATAATGGGTGGATGTTGTCGCCCTTCACATCAATTTTGCCGAATAGCGGGAAGGTTACCTGGTAGTTTAGCTCGCAAAACGATTTGATTTCCTCTTCTGTTCCGGGCTCCTGTCCGGCAAACTGGTTGCACGGGAAACCCAGCACCACAAGCCCTTGATCGCCGTAATCCTCATAAAGCTGCTGAAGACCTGCATAGTGAGGGGTCAAGCCGCATGCGCTCGCTGTGTTGACGATAAGCAGGACTTTGCCCTCGTAGTCTTCCAGGGTCGTATCAGTGCCTTCAATTGTGCGGACGTCAATGTTATAAATGGACATCGTTTTTTCCTCCAGTATGAAGAATTTAAGCTAAAAACCTCCAGCCTGTATAAAGCTGGAGGTGTGTTGATTTCACGACAGACTACTGGTACAATAGAAATGATCGCTAAAAAGAGAAAAAAGTAACACAATTATTATTTATTACTTTTATTATAATCCCTGTTTTATCTCTTGTCAATATCGCGCATCTTGTTTCTGATAGGGTTTGAACATTTTTTTCTGGAGGGGAGCGAAGACCGATGAGTATTTCTGAAGAACAGTGGCAGGCTGAACAGGAGCGGGTCGACTCGGTTACGCGTAAAATCCGTAAGGAAGTCGCTGCGCTGGAGGAACGAACAAGCGGAGTTCGTTCGGATGTTGTAGAAATTCGCAAGCATTTTTGGGATGAGGTCACCATCAACTTGAGCAATGCGGAGGACCTGATCGAAACCTATTTCAGCATGAAGCAGCAAGCAGATATTATGAATGAGAGAGAGCGGAGCCACCGCCATGCGCGTATGCGGCTAGACAAATATAAGCGCCTCATTCAGTCGCCTTATTTCGGACGAATCGACTTCCGAGAGGAAGGCGGGAAGCAAGTTGATCAAATCTATCTTGGGATTGCCTCCTTTATTGAAGAGGACGGCCTCGATTTTCTAATCTATGACTGGCGCGCTCCCATTTCAAGCCTGTATTATGACTACGGTCCGGGCGCTGCACAGTATGATACGCCGTCCGGGCGCATTGCGGGGGAGATGGAGCTGAAGCGGCAATTTGTCATTCGTGACGGGCAGATTCGTTTTCTCTTCGATACCGGCATCACGATTGGCGATGAATTGCTGCAGCAGGCGCTGAGCCGGACAGCCGATGCTCAGATGCGGAGTATAGTAGCGACCATTCAGCGCGAGCAAAATCAGGTGATTCGCAATGAGCAGGCCAAGATGCTTATTGTCCAGGGAGCAGCAGGCAGCGGCAAAACATCCGCCGCGCTGCAGCGAGTTGCGTATTTGCTTTACAGGCATCGTGAGACGCTTAAAGCGGATCAGATGGTGCTCTTTTCTCCAAATCCGTTGTTTAACAGTTATGTCTCCACTGTTCTTCCTGAGCTTGGTGAGGAAAACATGGTGCAGACGACGTTCCAGGAATATCTGGAAAGCCGACTTGGCAGCGAGTTTGCAGTGGAAGATCCTTTTGATCAAATTGAATACGTACTTGCACAGGAACAAGCCGGCGGTTATGAGATTCGGCTGGAGGGAATCGGGTATAAATCTTCCGCCGCTTTTCTTCATCTGCTGCAAAGTTATGTCCGGAAGCTTGGCACGGAGGGTATGGTGTTCAAGCCGGTACGCTTTCGGGGCTATGAAGTCATCTCTGCAGAGCGATTAAGCCAACATTTTTATTCTCTGGACCCAGCCATTCGTATTCCTAACCGAATTGAACTGCTCAAGGAGTGGGTACTCGGAGAGCTGAAGTCATTTGAGAAGCTGCAGCGCAAGCAGCAGTGGGTTGAAGAAGAGATGGAACTGCTGAGCGAAGAGGAATATCAGCGCGCTTATCAGCGTCTGCGCAAGTCAAGCCGGAATGAAATCGAAACCTTCGATGATCTGGATCAGGAAAAAGTCATTCTCGCCGGCATTATCGTACAGCAGCAGCTGTCCCCGGTGCGCACATGGGTAAAGTGCTTGGAATTTGTAGATGTCAGAAAGATGTATAGCCTGTTGTTCAGCCAGAACGGCTTGGCAGCGTCCCTGGCGCTTCTGGAGGAGGAGCTGCCGCGGACTTGGACTGAAATTGCAGGGCAGACGACGGCAGCGCTGGCTGACGGCTGTTTGTCCTATGAGGATGCGACTCCATACCTGTATTTGACCGAACTGCTTAACGGCTTTCGCATGAATACGCATGTCCGCCATGTTGTTATTGATGAAGTCCAGGATTACTCGGCGTTCCAGCTTGAGTTCATGAAGCATCTGTTCCCGCGAAGCAGGATGACGGCGCTTGGGGATTTTAATCAATCCATCTACGCTCATACTTCTGTCCTGGGGAATCTCCAGCCAGCTGCGGACTTGTTCGGTGGGGATCAGACCGAAGTCATTCGCTTAACCCGCAGCTATCGTTCGACAAAGGAGATTGTTGAGTTTACTAAATGCATGGTCGAAGGCAAAGACATTATTCCCTTTGACCGGAGCGGCGAACTGCCGAAGGTTGCGGTGGTGGACAGGAATGAATGGCATGACAGAATACATGAAGAAATTCGGCAGCTGCAAAGCGAGGGCTATGAATCGATCGGTCTGATCTGCAAAACCGCCGCAGAGAGCCTGAATGCTTATGAGAGTCTAAAAGAGCGCATCTCGCTGCAGTTGATCAAGAAGGGCACGGGCTCATTCGCCAAAGGAGCTCAGGTAATTCCTGCTTATCTGGCCAAAGGAGTCGAATTTGACGCGGTTATTGTATATGATGGTTCCGTTGCGTGTTACGCCAGGGAAAGCGAGCGCAAGCTCTTCTATACGGTTTGCACACGAGCGATGCATGCGCTGCGGATTTTCTCAATTGGCACACCAAGTCCCTTCATTACCTCGCAGCCCGAAGAGTGTTATGTCCTGGTTAAATGATCCTCCGGGCTTGGTTGAGCATGTCCTTCTCCATCGTTTAAAATAGACAAGAGACCGCAAAGGAGAGGGTATAAATGGAATGGAAGCGATGGACGGCGAGTATGATCATCTCGACTGTGCTTTTGTCAGGATGTGCTGCCAATACACCGGCAGAGACCATAAACCATACGAATAACGGGCAGCAGACGGATGAATCGGAGGAGAAACAAGTGCCAACGTCTGAAGACGGGATAGAGAAAAAATTCCCATCTTCAGCTTCGGAAGGCCTTATTGAGGGCATTGAGTTTGGAATTGGCGATTTAACCAGCGATGTCATCAGGGATTGGGGGGAGCCTGAGACCATGGATTATTGGGAAGGCGGTCTGTATTTCTCTTATCCCCGACTTGTCCTGTTCACCGATGCCCGCAAGGATAACGACGATCAGCTTATAGACGGAACGATCCAGCAAATGGGTTTTAGGAGTGGAAGCGAACTGTTCGGCGTCAAAGTAGGGCAGACCTTCGAGGAAATAGCGGCTGTGCTCGGAGACGGCTATACCATGCATTCCCCGGGGGACAATAGCCATAATGTGTTCTATGCCGATACATGGTCGATGGAATATGAGATTGGCGACTATGTGCTGGTATTTAGCGGGAAAGCGGAGAAAGGGGCCACAGATGCGGCCTATTACATGCGCAAATGATAATTCTCATTATTTATTTGCTGATTATTAATACGGCAGGTCTGCTGCTGATGCATGCGGATAAGCGGAAAGCCCGGCGGCGGGTCAGACGCATACCGGAAAAGCAGATGTTTGGTACAGCTGCTTTTGGCGGGGCAGCGGGAATTTGGCTTGGTATGCGAATGTGGAGCCACAAGACGAAGCATGCGTCCTTTGTCATCGGCATTCCACTTCTGTTCATTGTCAATACGGCACTTGTATGGGCAGTTGTATGGCTGATAAACGGGAATGGACAATAGCTGTTCCACTCACTCTTGAAGCTTGTCCGTTCCAAATTGCTGGCGGACAAGCTTTTTATATGAATTACGCATCTTAAGGGTTGTCACTGCCCATCTGCTCCTCAGGTGTGGTCAGCGAGATGCCGGACGTGAAACTGCGTCTGAATTCAGCCGGTGAAATGCCGTGCTTTCTGCGGAAGATGCGGAAGAAGTAGGAGTAGCTGCCAAAGCCGCATGTCTCGGCGATTTGCTCGAGCGTCATGGAACTGTATTTGATACGCTCCTCCGCCACCGACAGCCGTATTTCAAGGGCGTACTCGATAATGGATTTGCCCACGTATTCTTTGAACAGGTGAGAGGCGCGCGATACGCTGAGCTGGACATGGTTGGCCAGGTCTTCGACGCGCATGGATGAGGTAGCGTGTTCCTCGATATAGGCTTTCATGCGCGAAGCGATAAAGAGACGTCCCTGTTGCGAGGATTGTTCATCAATCTTCCGATCGATGCTCAGACACAGGCTGCGCAGCATGTAATCGGTCAATTCCGGCTGATCTCCTCCAATGGCCCGTCTCTCCAGAATGAGATTTCGCCATAGCGACAGGAGCCGATCCTCAGGATCAATCCGAATCAATTGAGGCCTTTTGCGTCGCTTCCACCATTTGTCAATCCAGCCGCCGTAGCAGGACAAATAATAGTCACTGCTGGATATGACGCGTCCCCGCTGGGGATGGTCGAAGGGCGAAATTGTTAATTGATACGGGTCTTCCGGGGCATAGAGCAACAAGTCGCCTCCCGTAATTTCGCGCATAGCGCCGTTGACCAGCGCGGTTGCGCGGCCTTCGGTCTGCAGCCGGAACAGATACCCGGAGCGGTTCGGTTCATACATATGGGAGAAGAGTTGGGTATGATGCGAAAAACCACACATTAATAATCCTGCTTCCATGCTAAGCATCGGCTCCTTTTCCTCATGATTTGAAATTCGGCAGCAGAATTGTTCATATAATAACGATATACGGCATGGCGGCACTCATGCAAGTTTTTTTATAATAGAAGATAGAAATGAAGGTTTTAAGCGAGTCTGCCGCTTGGGGAATCGCTGAACAGCAGATAGACATCAGGATATTCACTACCAATATTAGGAGGATTTTGGATATGGGAGCGTTGAAAATCGGCCTGCAGCTGTATACCGTGCGCGACAGTGCAGAGAAGGATTTTGAAGGAACTTTAAGAGCCGTAGCAGCAATGAACTATGAAGGTGTCGAATTCGCCGGATATGGCGGGAAGAGCGCAGAAGAATTGAAAGCGCTGTTAACGGAGCTTGGTCTGACTGCAATCGGAAGTCATATCAGCCTGGAGCAGCTTGAAAATAATCTGGAAGGCGAAATTGAATATTTGAAAACGATCGGCGCCCGCTATGGCGTTCTGCCTTACTTGCAGGAGAATGACCGGGGAAGCGATGAGAAGTGGCTTGCGTTGATTGAGAAGCTGGAGCGATTCGGCGAGGCGTTCCGCAAAGAAGGTCTGATTTTCGGGTACCACAATCATGATTTTGAATTCACAGAAAAACTGGACGGCAATTATGTATTCGATACGATTTATGAGAAAGTATCGCCAGAACGTCTTCAGGTGGAGATGGATATTGGCTGGGTTCAATATTCAGGACTTGATCCGCTGGCGTATATTGCCAAGTATAAAGGCAGACTTCCGCTTCTCCATCTGAAGGATTACCGCAAAGGTGAGCCTGGAGAGCAGATAGATACCGTTGAATTGGGACAAGGGGATCTGGATCTCCCAAGCATTATTGCGTCTGCCGAGGAAGCGGATGTGGAATGGATTATTGTGGAGCAGGACCGTTGTGCCAACCCTCCGCTGGAGGCTGTCAAGACAAGCAGGGAATGGCTGAGCGAAAACTATAAATCATAAAGAGGAGCTAAATGGTATGAGCAAAATCAGAGTTGCGGTAATTGGATGCGGGGCAATCGCGCAAAGACGTCATATCCCGGAGTATAAAGACAATGAGCATGTAGAACTGGTGGCGTTTTGCGACCCGAACGTCGCCCGTGCCGAGCAGTGTGCAGCGCCGTTTGGCGCCAAAGTTTACGCGGATTACAAGGTGTTGCTCGACGAAATCAAGCCGGATGCAGTAAGTGTCTGTACGCCGAATGCGACCCATGCCTCCATCTCCATCGATGCGGCCAAGGCCGGGGCGCATGTGCTTGTAGAAAAGCCGATGGCATCTACCGACGAGGAAGCTGCACAAATGATCGAGGTTGCAAAGGAGAACGGCGTCTACCTGATGGTTGGACATAATCAGCGTTTTATGCCTCCCCATGTCAAAGCGAAGGAATTGCTGAAGACAGGCAGGCTCGGGCGCGTGTTGTCTTTCCGCACCTCCTTTGGACATCCGGGGCCTGAGGGCTGGAGTGTAGACGGGCGTTCGAGCTGGTTTTTCCGCAAGGAAGAAGCAACTATGGGAGCTATGGGCGACCTGGGTGTTCACAAGGCCGACCTGATCCGCTGGCTGCTTGACGATGAAGTAGCTGTTGTCGGCGGCCTGATTGCAACCATCGACAAGGAAACGGATGTGGACGACAATGCGGTTTGCATTCTGCAAATGAAGAGCGGGGCAATCGGATCGCTCGTCGCCAGCTGGACGTACTACAAGGGCGAGGATAACAGCACGGTGCTATGGTGCGAGAACGGCGTCCTGAAAATCGGGACCGACCCGGTCGATCAGGTCATCGTGGAGCTGCGTAACGGCTCGGTTGAGCGCCATCAGGTAGGGGCCATCGCCACGAATGAAAAGCAGACGACAAGCGGTGTCATCAACGCTTTCGTGGACAGCATTGTAACGAAAACTCCCCCGTCCGTTTCCGGCGAAGAAGGCCGCCGCTCTTTGGAAGTGATTCTCGCTGCTTTTGAATCCAGAGCAACCGGGAAATTGATTTCGCTGTAAGCCGAACATCAACGTCTTTGCCGTCCTTTGGCGGCAGAAGCTCGTTTCACGGTGAAATATAATTCAATACAAACAGAGTGCAAATGGGGCTGTCCCAAAAGTTAATTTGTGATTTTTTTAGCCCCGCTTAGAACCGAATTTCATCGATAAAAAGGACCTCAAATTCCACTTTGCAGTGGAATTTGAGGTCCTTTTCGCTTGAAAATTGGGATGTTCCCTGCCGTGCGTACACTTTTGGGACAGCCCCGATTTTACCACTTGGAGCCGCCGGATGAATTTTTGCCGCCGCCCCATGAGCTTCCCCCTGAGGAGTTTCCGCCTTTGCCGCCCCATGAACTTCCGCCGGAAGAACCTCCTGATCCACCCGATCCGCCGGAGCCCCAAGAGCCTCCGCCCCCTGAACGTGCCCTTCTTCGTTGTTCAGCCGCCATTCTTTCCATTGCAATAGCAGTCTGATAATCGCTTTCCATGCCTTGAATGATTGCTCTGACTGCCGCGATTCGCTCCATCGCTTCTTTGTAGCTGCCCTCATTGTACAAGTGCTCGCTTGCTGTTCGCAGCTCTGTATATCGCTTGTTGTAATGCGACAAGTTGATGCGGTTGCCTGAGCGGCGACTGACGGCTTCATATTTGGCGTGGGCGTCGGCAAAGCTGTCTTCTGTCTGTGCCTTCCAATAGGCGGCCTGGTTTACTGCTTCGACAAAGCCCTCCACTTTTTGGCTTTGCTGCTGGACGGCTTGCTCCAGTTTGTCCAGGTTGATTTTGCCGGCTGCTGACATTCGCTGGCACTGATCATACAAATTATGAATGTCTCCGCTGATTGTTGTCCATTCAGGATGATAAGGGATATTTTCCTGTCGGATTCGTGCTTCGCTGCGCTGGAATTGCTCCCAAGCGGAGGCACTCATTCTTTTGGCCGAATCCGTTCTCGCATCCAGTTCGGACAGTGTTGAGACGCATCGGGCCGTCAATTCGTCTGCATTGCGCACATCGGTGAGCAGTTGCTCCAGCCTCTCATGGGCCGCATCATATTGCTGCTCATCGTCTTCACAAAGTCTTGCTGCCGAGGTTACGCGCTGTGGAATCTCCTTCACGATTACGATCATGCGTTGGTATTGCTCTTCCAACTCCTGCCAATGATTAACGCTATATTTAAGCTTGGCCGCGCTGAACAGCTCCAAAATATGATACATGTCCTGTTCATAGGCTTTCTGCTTGGACTGGATGTATCCGATATTTTCTTTTGTCAGACGTTTGAGTTCACCTTGTCTCACTGTTATTTCCAGTGCCTTGTTCAGCAGAGTTTGGCGCTGTTCCCCTAAAAGGGCAGTCTTCTGGATCTCGCCCTCTCTGAGGTGGATCATTAATTCTTCATTTAGTTGTCCAGCCTGATCAATCAGTTTGTCGGGACGGAGCCGTGACAGAGCAAGATGAACGCCGTGTTCATGCGCCAAAGCGTCCAACTTCTGTCTCAAGGCCGCGGCTTCCTCCGGGAACTTCCGGTATCCTTCCTCATAGGGACGAATGTTGCGGATATCTTCCAGCAGCTTGCCGGAGTCGCTTTTGGAGTCCGCTACTTCCTCACAAGCGGCAATCGGGTCGAATACTCTCAGCTTGTCAAGTTCGTTGCGCTCAGCTTCAAGCTCCTTGAGCGACTTGCGCAGCGCCCCCAGCTCAAAGCCTGTGTCAGAAACAGCCTGATCGAGACGGCTGCGACATTCCTCAAGCAGCTCCGTTAGTCTCCCAATCCGCTGCTTGATGGTGCTGTCCGCTTCCTGAAGCCGCCCGATTTCCTGACGGGATTGATCGATCCGTGCTTCAATATCATCCACAGCTTGTTTGAGCTGCTGCTCGGCTGTCCGCAACTCCTTAACTTTATAAAGAGCAATTTGCTTGCCGGCTGCTTCCTTGTTCAGTTGATCGAGCCGGACCAACTGCTCGCCTAACTGCCGCTCGGCTGCAGCAGCAAGTTTCTCGCTCTCTCCCTGTAAAAACCCGATGAACGGCTTAAGCTCGTCGCTCTCCCGGGGAATCCGCGCCATCAGCCGTTCAGCCCGGGCAAGCTGGTCTGCAAGGCGGCGCCTTGCATTCCTTCCGCGCATCAACGCCTGAGCCGCAATGATGGCGCCGATGATGGCAACAGAAGCCGCTCCGGCTATTGCGATCGTTGTGGCCGACGGGCCGCTTGCAGCGGTTCCGCTCTGGCTGCCCGAAACCTTCAGCTTGCGCACAGCTTCCATGGTCGACAAGACGCCGCGCGCAAAGTCGCCTTCCTTGGCAGAAGGGATGAAATGCCGATTCAGAAATTCGGTAATCGGTGCTTCCTGTTGGCCGTTGCGATCATAATCGGCAGGTAAAGCCGCCAATGCCTGGTCCAAAGTCTGGTTGAGGTAATTCATCTCCACCGATCGCTCCTCCTTGGCAATCAGCAGCAGCACATCGTTTGAAGACAGCTTCCAGTCCCTGTAGACCTGTGTCGCATATTCATTGGGCTCATTGCCCTCAAGGCTGTCCAGGGTAAGAATATAAAAGGCATAGGGGCCTTTGTCCGCCTGCTGGCCAAGCTTCTCAACTGCGTTGGCAGGAAACATGCCCGCCAAGTCTGCAACACGCCCGGATTTCCCCGGCACTGCCGCGGCGGCAAGCTGAGGCCATGTTAAAATAAACAGCATCAGCATAATGACAATCTTTTTCAATGATGAAGCCTCCTCCTGCTAAGCGCATGATCAATAAGCCAAACTTCTTACTAGATACGTTTACGTCTAACATACCTGCTGCGTTCCCAAAAATCAATGCGGGATACACCGCAATTTGCAGGAAATAAATAAGGCGTTCACGAACTTTACGTAATACATTATGAAGAAATGGGGAGGATGACATGGACAAAATAGCTGTTATATCGGATGTTCACGGCAATATGCCTGCTTTGGAAGCAGTAGCGAAGGATCTGGAGCAACGCGGAATCCGGGAAGTTATTTGCCTCGGTGATCTGGTAGGCAAGGGGCCTGACTCGGATAAATCCGTGGATCGTATCCGTTTGCTTTGCCAAACAGTCATCCGCGGCAACTGGGATGACTTTATACCGAATCCAACCGATAATGATACGCTCGAATGGCATAGGCGCAAATTGGGGGTAGAGCGAATGGATTATTTGAAGTCGTTGCCCTTCTCCGTGGAATTTCACATGAGTGGAAGGCTGATTCGGCTGTTTCACGCCTCTCCCCGCAGTGTCTATGAACGCATCCAGCCGTGGGACAGTATGGAGGCCCGCTTGTCGCTATTTGATTCGTCACCGCTGACTAGCAGCGGACATCCGGCTGATGTAGCGGGATACGGAGATATTCATAATGCTTATCTGCAGCATGTTGGCGGCAAAACGCTGTTCAATACTGGAAGTGTGGGCAATCCGCTTGAGATCCCGCAGGCTTCGTACGCCATTCTGGAAGGGATGCATGGGTCGGATTCGCCTGCTCCGTTCAACATTCAGCTTATCCGTGTCCCTTATGATAACGAGAGGGCTGTGCAGGATGCCGTGGACGCGAATATGCCGGACTTGGACAACTATATCCGGGAAATTCGCACAGCCAGGTATCGTGGTTTGAAGGATTGATATCCCGAGTAGAAAAATGCAATGATTCTTAACTACTTGTTAACTTTGTGTTAATAAAATTTACATTAATTTAAACTTGCCATGATAAATGTGGATGTAAAGTTCCGCGATTCATAGTATAATTAAGGAAACATCTCTAATATCCTGACTGAATCTTACACCAACCTCACAAATCCGACATCAAGATCCAAAGTCTGCTTTTACATTTCAGGCGGGCTTTGGATCTACACCTCACCACATGCTTTTCCTACTTTACAATTGTTTGATTTTTATTCTGCTCCCGGGGGGTGCCGCCTGGATGATAGATGCGCCGTTGGCCGGATTGTCTATCACGGATTTATATCTTTTTAATGAAGGAAGATTGTACCACAGCTATCATGCGTTCGGGGCGCATATCATGGAATCAGGAGGCAAAAAAGGGGTGCGTTTCGCTGTATGGGCGCCGCAAGCCAGTTCAGTTTCTGTTGTCGGCAGCTTTAACGGGTGGAATGGACGGTCTCATCTGATGGAACCGATCGGCACTACGGGCGTATGGTGGACCTTTGTTGCGGATATCGGCGAGGGTGAGTTGTATAAATACGAGATTGAGACCGCTTCTGGAACTCGTCTGCTCAAGGCGGACCCGTTCGCGTTCTATGCCGAGCGCAGACCGGGAACGGCCTCCATTACAGCCTCCCTCAAGCATCATCAGTGGCAGGATGAAGCCTGGATGCAAGCCAGACAGCAGTATTCGAGCTATAACCAGCCGCTGCTTATCTATGAGGTTCATCCCGGCTCCTGGAGAATCAAGGGGACAGAAGACTTTTATACGTATGATGAGCTGGCAGTCGAACTGGTGGCTTATGCGCAGCATATGGGCTATACCCATATCGAGCTCATGCCGCTTACGGAGCATCCTCTAGACGCTTCATGGGGATATCAGGCTACTGGATATTTTGCGGCGACGAGCCGTTACGGCGAGCCTGCAGGGCTGATGCGGCTGGTGGACCGATGCCATCAGGCCGGATTGGGTGTCATTCTGGATTGGGTGCCGGGGCACTTCTGCAAGGACGCTCACGGCCTGAGAGACTTTGATGGCACTCCGCTGTATGAGGGAGCGGACTGGAGACGGGCCGAGAAGCCGCTTTGGGGAACGCTGGCATTCGACTTTGGCAAGTCGGAAGTGCAAAGCTTCCTGATTTCCAGCGCCATCTTCTGGATGGAGGTGTTTCATCTGGATGGTCTGCGCGTCGATGCGGTAGCGAGCATGATCGACCTTCACTTTGACAAGCCGGAATCGATGCGCACCTTTAACGAACATGGCGGGAAGGATAATATGGCGGCGCTGCAATTTCTAAAAAAGCTCAATGAAGCGGTTTTTCATTATTACCCGACCGCTCTAATGATTGCCGAGGACTCCTCCTCCTGGCCAGCTGTGACTGGACCCTCTTATCTCGGAGGGTTGGGCTTTAATTTCAAATGGAATATGGGCTGGATGAACGATATGCTGCGCTACATGGCGCTGGACCCGGCGGAACGTTGCCATCATCACCAGTTGATTACCTTTTCTTTGATGTACGCCTTCAATGAAAATTTTGTGCTGCCGCTTTCTCATGATGAGGTTGTCCACGGGAAGCGCTCGCTGCTGAACAAAATGTCCGGCGGCTATGAGGAAAGATTTGCCCAGCTCCGGCTGTTTTTCGGTTATTGGATGACGCATCCCGGCAAGAAACTGCTGTTTATGGGCAGCGAATGGGGGCAGTATGACGAATGGAAGGATCGGGAGCAACTGGACTGGATGCTGCTTGATTATGAGTTGCACCGCAGCTTGCATTTGTACTCGCAAGCCTTGAATCGTTTCTACGCCAGTGAGCCTGCATTATGGGAGCTGGACTGCAAGCCGGAGGGCTTTGAGTGGATTGATGCCCATAATGCCGAGCAGGCCGTCATTGCTTTTATCAGGCGGGCTGGAGGGAGCGGACGGTTTGTTGTCGTCTTGTGCAACTTTTCTGAGCGCGCCGTTGAACCATACCGTGTCGGCGTACCTCAAGGGGGGATATACCGAATTATTTTTCGCAGCGATGAGAGCGATCTTGGCCCGCCGTCAGACGGAGGCTATTGCTGCAAGGCTGTTAAATCAGGCTGTCATGGCCGCGAATTTAGCGTCACCCTGCAACTTCCCCCGTTCAGTTTTCTCGTACTGAAGCCTGAGGCGGGGAGCTTACCTCAATAAGGAGTGGTATCGATGGTGCGGAAAGAGATGATCGCAATGCTGCTGGCCGGCGGCGAAGGTAAGAGACTGGGCGTGCTGACCAAGGATTTGGCGAAGCCGGCTGTTCATTTTGGCGGGAAATACCGGATTATTGATTTTACATTAAGCAATTGCGCTCATTCAGGCATTGATACCGTTGGGGTGCTGACCCAGTACCAGCCGCTTGTGCTGAACCAGTATCTGGGCATCGGAAGTCCATGGGGACTGGACCGCAGAGACGGGGGAATGGCGGTGCTGCCGCCATATGTCAAATCCAGAGGCGGAACCTGGTACAAGGGAACGGCGAATGCGATTTATCAGAATATGGGTTTTATTGATCGATATGACCCGGAGTATGTGCTGATCATTTCTGGCGATCATATTTATAAGATGGATTATGAACTGATGCTTCGGCAGCATAAAGCTCAGGGAGCAGATGTGACGATTGCGGTCTTCGAGGTGCCGTGGAAAGATGCAAGCCGGTTTGGCATCATGAATGTGGATGACCAGGACAGGATCATACAGTTTGAGGAAAAGCCCGACGTTCCATCGAGCAATCTAGCTTCTATGGGGGTGTATATCTTCTCTTGGCCGGTGCTTCAACAATATTTGATCCGCGATGAGGCGAGCAAGCGGTCAAGCAATGACTTCGGCAAAGATATCATCCCTGCCATGCTCGCGGACGACATGAAGCTCTATGCTTACGCATTCAACGGATACTGGAAGGATGTCGGGACAATCGAAAGTCTGTGGGAGGCCAATATGGACCTGCTGGAAGAGCACCCGCAGCTTGATTTGTATAACCGGGACTGGCGAATCTATTCGGTCAATCCGAACCGGCCTGCCCATTACGTATCCCCTGACGCAAAAGTTACGGCCTCCCTTGTCTCCGAGGGATGTTTTATCGAAGGTGTCGTCAACAGATCGGTCCTGTTCTACGGCGTGGAGGTCGCTCCGGAAACGATAATTAGCGAATCGGTAATTATGCCCGGAGCGAAAATCGGCAGAGGTGCGAAAATTTTTCGTGCAATTGTAGGAGAAGGAGCACAGATCGGGGACTGTGTAACCATCGGTTCCCCGGACGGAGGCGAGATTACGGTCGTCGCAAGCGATGAATATGTTTCGTCCAATCAAACGCTGATGGGGGTGGAGTAGATGAAGCATGGCCAAATTCTCGGCGTGATCAATCTGATTCATGAGCCGGATGAGCTAGAGGCGCTAACAGCAAGCAGATGTCCGGCTACGGTACCATTTGGTGCCCGCTACCGCCTGATCGATTTCACATTGTCAAGCATGGTGAACTCCGGCATCTCCAAAGTTGCGGTTTTTGCCCATACCAAATACCGTTCCTTAATGGATCACCTAGGTTCAGGAAGGCATTGGGACCTGCACCATCGTCAAAACGGCTTGTTCGTTCTGCCGCCGATTGCCGACGATATGAGCGATTTACGCAAAGGCGATTTGTACCAGTTTTTTCAACATCGGGATTACTTCATGCGTTCACAAGCTGAGTTTGTCGTTATCACTCGCAGTCATATCATCTGCAATATCGATTTCGACCGCGTAGTTAGAGCGCATATTGCAAGCGGGGCCGACATTACAGCGATATGCAACAGAGCGGAGGAAGGGCTGCCGGGCAAGGCGCGCAAGGTCAAAATGGATGAAGACGGCCGTATTGTCGCCATGCAGGACCATTATGGCAGATTAAAAAGTGATCTGATCTGCATGGAAATGTACGTGATGCGGAAGGAACTGCTGCTCGAACTGGTGGAGACGTCGCTGGCCGAAGGCCAGGACCATCTAGTCCGCCACGGGATAATGTCCAGGCTGGATAAATGGAATGTACGAGGTTACCTGTATGAAGGGTATTTGGGCGTGATCAACACAGTCGCCAGTTATTATGCCAACAGCATGAATCTGCTTAATCCCGCGGTATGGCGGGAATTGTTCTTCACTCCGGGTCCGGTCTACACAAAGGTCAAGGATGAGCCGCCTGCTGCCTACATGGAAGGAGCCAAGAGCGTCAACTCGCTGATTGCCAACGGCTGTGTAATTGAAGGGACGGTAATTAACAGCATCATATTCCGGGGAGTCCATGTCAACAAAGGGGCTGTCATTCGCAACAGCATCATTATGCAGAACGGGGAAATCGGCATTGGCAGCATGGTCGATCACGTCATTCTGGATAAGGAAGTGCATATTGAGGCGGGCCGGGATATTCGCGGTGTCTATGACTCTCCGTTCATCGCGGTCAAGCGGAAGGTGATCTGAGCGGGGATGAACATATTATTCGTCGTATCCGAAGCGGTCCCCCTTGTAAAAAGCGGCGGCTTGGGGGAATACGCGGGTTCTTTACCCAAAACGCTGGCGAGTCTGGGGGTGGATGTGAGAGTCATGCTGCCTGCGCATGAAGAAATTGCAGGCGGCTACCGCTGCAAATTTCGGGAAGCCGTCGCCGGAACACTTAAGATGGGGGGCGAACTGCAGCATTGGCGTCTGCTGGAAGCTGATGTGCAAGGGATTCATTATTATCTGCTGGAGAATGCGCATTATTTTGGCAGGAGAGGACTGTACGGTTATGACGACGAGACAGAGCGGTATGTTTTCTATTGTCTGGCTGCGGCGCTGGCCATTCGGGAGCTTGCTTTTCAACCGGATATCATCCACTGCCATGATTGGCAGACGGCGTTGCTCCCTGCGCTGCTGGAACGCGACGCACAGGTCGGAAACTACGCGCACATCCCTTCCATATTGACGATTCATAATATGCATTACCAAGGCAAGGCAGAGAAAGCTCAATTCAGACGATGGCTGGGGCTGCGACCGGGGGAGGAGAAGGGCCTTTTTCTTCCCTTGCAGGAGAATCAGGCTGGCAGCGACAAGGAATGGGTGAGTTGCCTGGAGCTTGGTCTTACAACTGCCAGCCGGGTGACGACGGTTAGTCCATCCTATGCCGACGAGATTGCGGAGGAGCCTTTGGGAGCCGGCTTGTCCCATATTGTGCGCCAGCGTTGGGGCGGGGTGCGCGGCATCTGCAACGGTATTGATACGGTATCCTATGATCCGACGGGAGACCCGGCAGTTCCATACCCTTATGCATCCTGGCGAGGCAAGAGACTGAATAAGGCCGCTCTGCAACGAAGGCTGGGGTTGCGGGAAGACGCTGGCGCGCCTTTGTTTGCTATAGTTTCCCGTTTAGTGTGGCAGAAAGGGCTTGATCTGGTCATTTCACTGCTTGAGCAGTTGGTTGCCCGAGGGATTCAACTTGCAGTGATCGGCGCGGGGGAAGCCTATTATGAGTCCGTCTTGCACAGTGCGGCGACGCAATATCCCGGTTCTCTGTCTGTACATACGACATTTGAGGACAGCTTGGCCCGGCAATTCTATGCGGGCGCGGATTTTCTCTTGATGCCTTCCCTCTATGAGCCTTGCGGCATCAGTCAACGGATTGCCCTGCAATATCGTACGATTCCAATCGTACGGCTTATCGGAGGGCTCAAGGATACAATTGTGCCTTTCGATCCTCTCACCGGGCAGGGCAGCGGCTTTGCTTTTGAAGAATACCACCCGGAAGAGCTTCTGGCCGCGGTTGATCGGGCGCTTCAAACCTATCATGATCGCAACCGGTGGGACGCTCTGCATACTTCCATCGCTGCTTTGGACCTGAGCTGGCAGAGCTCCGCCTCGGCGTACCTTAGTACCTATCTCGAAACGGTTATTTCCAGCCATACAAGTTGAATGAAAGTAACGGAAGTTGTGTAGCCGGAGTGTGAAAGGATTCTGGAGAAGCGTTCGCTTTTGTTCCCGGAACAACAGTGATCGGAAAAACCTTTCACACGGAGGCCCTGTTCGACCCACACCATTACCGCCTGGAGGTTGATCTTGACCCAACTGTCAGGCGGTTGCAAAGAAAGGGGAAACCACAATCATGGCCCGTCATCTTGTAGTCGGTAACGGAAAACTGCTCGTTAATCTGGATCATAACAGCTATATCCGGGATATTTATTTCCCTTATGTCGGACAGTTGAATCATGTTGGAGGACAGCGCTGCCGGCTGGGCATCTGGGCAGAGGGGAGCTTCTCCTGGCTGGATGAACCGCAGTGGGAGTTCAAGCTGAATTATATTGCGGATTCGCTGGTGACCAATGTAACGGCTGTTCATCGCCAACTGGAACTGGAGCTGCAAATCAACGAAGGCATTCACCAGCGGGAATATATTTTCATCAAGCGGGTTGTTGTCCGCAATTTGGCTGGGCATGATCGTGAAATTCGGCTGTTTTTCCATCAGGATTTGATGATTGATGGTACCGAGGTTGGGGATACGGCTGCTTTTTATCCGCAGAACCATACTATGTTTCACTATAAGCGCTCCTCCTACTTTATGTTCAACGGCTGCTCTGATGAGGGGGGAATTTATCAGTATTCTACCGGAATCAAGAGATTCGGCACTGCCGAGGGAACATGGCGGGACGCGGAGGATGGCGTGCTGATGGGCAACGCGATTGCCCAAGGCTCGGTAGACAGCGTCATCAGCCTCCGGGCTATAGCCGGCGCCGGCAGCGAGCAGACTTTCTATTACTGGATGTCGATCGGCAGCAATCTGTCTGAGGTTAAAGAACGGGATCAATATGTGCAAGAGAGCAACCCGGAGAAGCTGCTCAGCCGTATCGTCATTTACTGGAATCACTGGCTGAAGCGAGCCGGGACCGATTTTGGCGATCTTCCGCAGGAAGTTGTGCGGGCCTATAAACAAAGCCTGCTGCTTGTGCGTACGCAAATTGATGAGCGGGGAGCGATTCTGGCTGCCAATGATACGGATATTCTCCAATACAACCGGGATCACTACAGCTATATGTGGCCGCGCGACGGTGCTCTCATAGCTGATGCCATGTCCATGGCAGGCTATCAGAGTGTGATTGCCCCATTTTTTCATTTTTGCGCCGATGCGTTGTCGCCTGAGGGTTACTTGTATCACAAGTACAATCCAGACGGAACGGTAGGTTCAAGCTGGCATCCCTATATCGTCAACGGGGGCGAGCGCATCCCGCTGCAGGAGGATGAGACGGCGCTTGTTCTGTACGCGCTGTGGAAGGACTACATTCGCCATCAAGTCATCGAGCTGCCCCAATCGCTGCACAGCAATCTGGTCCGCAAGGCGGCCCAGTTCCTTGAGGAGTACATGGAGCCGTCACTGGGGTTGCCCAAGCCGAGCTATGATTTGTGGGAGGAACGGTATGGAATCTGGACGTATACGGTGGCTTCCGTATATGGCGGTCTGATGGCTGCTTCCTTCTTTACCGATTTGTTCGGGGACTATGAGCGAAGCGACCGTTATCGAAGCACTGCCGAGAGCGTAAAAGAAGCTATGCTGACACATCTGTGGGACGAGGAGGCGGGACGATTTGCCCGAGGTTTGATCTGGGAGGATGGAAAGTGGACAAAGGACCTGACGTTGGAGAGCAGCCTGTTCGGCATATGGGAATTCGGTGTGTTGCCAGTCAAGGATAGCAGGATTGTCCGCACAATGGAGGCCATTAAGCAGGGGTTGGCTGTTCGCACCGATGTCGGCGGGTTTGCCAGGTATACCAATGATTATTACTTCCAACAATCGGGAGATATTGAGCGGGTCCCTGGAAATCCATGGATTATATGCACATTATGGGTGGCGGCCTTCGAGATTGATTCTGCCGAATCACTGAAGCAACTGGAGGCGCCGCGAAGTACCCTGCAATGGGTGTTGAAGCATGCGCTTCCCAGTGGAGTGCTGCCTGAGCAGTTGAGTCCGCATGACGGATCTCCCTTGTCTGTTGCTCCACTTACCTGGTCGCACGCTACTTATGTACAATGTGTCTGCAAGTATAACCAGAAATACAAGGAGCTTGCCGGTCATCCGTCATAACCGTTTCTCTGTGTTTTTGTAATAGAAAATTCCAGAAAAGGCTGCCACCATCATTGGTGACAGCCTTTTGGTTTGAAAGCCTTTCTTAGTAGAAGCCGCAGCCTTTCAAGATGATGACCAGCAGGATGAAGAGTACGAGGATTGCGCCTGTACTAGTCCACACTCCGCCGACACCAGGGCCGTATCCTACTCCGCCTACTCCGCCTACTCCGCCAACATTATATCCCATTGTAATACCTCCTGATTGGTAGTTGTGATGCTACGATCACATACCCAATATATGTAGAGGGGAGCAGAATGTTATGGACAGCTGTACCCCAATTCAGAAAAGTGGCTATCTTGGAAAAGTATTCACACCGGGTTGAACGGGTCTTAGGCGGGTAAACGGGCTTGCCCCTGCGAATTGCCGGATATGCTTGATGCGGGACTCGGCAGCCACCCGGCAGCCGTTGCCGATTTGGAGCAGCGAGGAGGCGCCTACGCCAAGAGTAGAGATGCAATCTACAGTAATGTATGGGTTATGATTTACGGTATAGCTTTCCACCTGTGAATCATCTGTCTGACTGTGGAAGAAAGGATAGTCGCATAGATCAGGCAGTTTCCGTGAAAAGATCGGATAAGCTTCAAAGTACACCCTGTCTTTTTTGGCATGGTCTGTCTCCCGCTGAACCGCCAGAGCTCGCAGCACAGGCGTATAATCCGAGTGATCCCCGAACTGGACGATGCCGGACAGGGAGACGTTAGTTACGTCTACTTTGCGTACATAAGAAGATCGGGCTCCTATAGTGTTCACCTGCTTATCCTTCCTCTCCCGTGGTTTCTCCTTCTGCTGTGCTTGCTCCATCAGGAGGAGAGAGCGGGACAAGCGGTCCTACAACAACGGATTCCGGGGGCGTATCGAACATAGAGTAAAGGGTTATGCACTCAGTGTCCCCAATCTGGAGCAGAGAGGAACTGGATACGCCAAGAAGTTTGATGCTGCCTACTGAAAGGCAATGATTCACAATATGAACTTTCATTCGGTAAACCTCCTTAATCTGTTGCCTCGAATGGTTGAACGCCGGAATGTTCTGTGACGATGGTGCCGCCTGTCGGCAACGTACTGGTCTCGGCGCCAGGCGCAGCAGCCGATGAAGGGGGCGAT
This sequence comes from Paenibacillus roseus, assembly GCF_016424485.1. Classification (GTDB taxonomy): domain Bacteria; phylum Bacillota; class Bacilli; order Paenibacillales; family Paenibacillaceae; genus Paenibacillus_D; species Paenibacillus_D roseus. Next base: position 213,865 of record NZ_JAELUP010000117.1, on the reverse strand, counting down.
GGCAGTCTGGCAATATACTGCCGGATAGCCATATCCACATCCCGGATCGTTTTTTGCGCAATGCTGCCTGCCTGTTGATCCACTGGCGAAGCCGCCTCCTGTTTGGTTGCCGAATTCATATAAAATTGAATGCGCGGAGCCAACTGTTTCCGCATATCTTCAATGATCAGACTGCGGTGATAAGGGTCAAGAGTGACTCCACTTGCTGCAGCCGCCTGATTAATGACATTCGGTGCTGTATGGTCCAGATAATCACTGACTTGCCGGTAAACTTCCTGATATAGGGGAGATGGCGCAAAGGGATTGGAAGGCAATGCCTCCGGGTTGCTGGAGGCATTGCCTTCTTCCTCTCCCTCGGGAGACACGCCGAGACCCTGAGCGCCGGGAACACTAAGCTGATCGATGCTTTGCTGTAGGCTGCCGCCGCCGGGAGGAGCCATCCCGATATTTAAAGTTCCGTCGAGTCGCTGCACCTTCAATTGGTCAAAATGATATTCCAGGCGCTCAATGTTGTAGGTCGGTTTGTCGGCAGTCTGCTTGATCTGGTTCTGCAACGATTGATATTGCTGCTGAAGCTGTGTGACCTGCTGCTGTAACTGCTGCAGCTGCTTCTGTGTATCCTGAGCCCAATTATACCAGCTCTGCCAGGCAGAAGATTGGGGCTGATTCATAAATCCTCACCTCACATTAGGTTGGATTTGGGAGCGGGACGAAAGAAATCGGCGACTCGGCCCCAAGCTCCGGGGCCGGCTCTGTGTAGCCACCAGTATTATAGAGTTGAGACAAGGCGCGAATTGACCCTGAACTGCCCACTTGCAGGATCGAAGAGTTGGAGACATTATCGACTCTCAACTGGTGAATGGTAATATGCTGATACACAGTAAAGGTCATACTGCGCTCACTCCGCCCTCAACCGTGTTGGTGGTGGAGTCCTGGACATCAGGGTCTATTGTATTTGTGGCGCTGACGGCGTTGTTGGCATTGGCCAGACTACCGGTAAGGAATGACCCCGATCCGGCATAGGTTTTGGAGATGCTGGACGGAGTTAACTGCACAGCGTCGCCAAATTGGACAATACCGCTCGAACCTACGCTGACAACATTGACGAAGCCGACAATGGCTGGCATTTAAACCTCTCCTTTGCAATTCAAACTTTGCTGCTGGCAGCCTGTGGTGACTGACTTATTTCCCGCCGGTACGGCTGCCTATGCGATATTGTATGCGGCATCCGCCTAGAGGTTCCAATGAACATCCCTACGGGAGTGTCGGGACTATAGATAGGCGCATAGACTATGAGAAGGCAGCTATGATGCTGGAAAGGGGGATGAGAGATGGCAGACCGGTCAAACCAGGACGATGGCGCCTTTGATTGGGGCCAGATGGAAAAATGGATGGAAGGTTCCGGCTTGCCTAATGCAATGGATCTCATCCGTGAGCCAAAGCTTATCCAAAACTATGTAAATGATATGATCAGCAATGCGGTCCCTGCCTTTGCTCCGTCCTTTTTGCAAAAAAAATCTCAAATTAAAAGTGCCACAAAAAACAGGCCAAAGGGTAAACCGGCAAGCCCTCTTATTAAAAGTCCAAGGACCAAGAGTTTTGAGACTCATCATTTCGTAATTGTAAAATTTGATTTCGTACAGGAAATCAATCCGGAAGAGCTGAGGCTGTTCATTCGTCCGGATAAAGTGAAACTCGAATTTCCGGACGGTCGCCGTGAGGAAATTGTTCTCCCTTCCATTGTTCTTCCTGACAGTTACCGAGCTTTATATAAAGATGGGATTTTACAAGTTAAAATACGTAAACGGTCTTTAAACCGCAGATATAGGGAAGCTTATATCCGTTGGACCTGATGCAGGGTAAGGATAGAGTACAAACATTATTTTTGCGGGGACTGGCAACCGGCGACATATTCCCTTATAATTGCAGATAGTAATCTTACATAAGGGAGTGTTGTCCCGTGTCTCTGGTTGATATCAGCGGCGTCAGCCTGTCCTTGTTTTTAACAGGGGTTGTGTTTATTTTACTTGTGTTCGGGCTGTTAAGCTTTGGTATTCTACGTATGTTTCAATTGCGCTTCAAGGCCGGGTGGTTTTCATTTGCCGGCGCCGTGTTGAGCGGAGTCGCTTTTGCAATTGTACTGAATACCTGGTTTGTGTGAACGTGAAAGACGGTGCGACCTGTTAGCGGGACGCACCGTCTTTTTACAAAATCTGTTATGAAATAGATTATGATGCTTGCAAGCCGATTGAAAACGGTGCGAAAGCGGAGTAAAGTGGTTTATAATAAGCGTAGTCTGACAAACTGGCCAAGTCTAGTATGCGAAGGCTGCGGATTTGAACAAAAAAAGGAGTTTGGCCCATGCAGTTGGTATGGTTTATGATCAATATTTTTTTTGTAGGCTCTTTGATCGTCATGCTGTTTGTCCAGCGTTCCTTCACAGATGCGCGACAGCAGGGAGGCGCGCCCGAACGCATACAGCGGCTAAACATGCTGCGAAAGACCATGTTTGCGTTAACCATTTTGTTATTCGTTGCGATGTCCGCCAGCTTTTTGGCAAATATGAGATTGAACGGGTGATCGGATATGCGCAGATTAATCCAGCTTCCTATACATGCCTATCGCAAGTATGTATCGCCTCTTAAGCCTCCGTCCTGCCGTTTCTACCCGAGTTGCTCGGCATATGCGCTTGAAGCGCTTGAAAAGCATGGATCGCTCAAAGGCACCTGGCTGGCCACCCGCAGAATCTGCAAATGCCATCCGTTTCATCCCGGGGGATTTGATCCGGTGCCGGAGCCAGGAGGCGGGGAGCGGGCTTGACATCGAGGGGGATAATCCGGTATATTTTGACTATTATCACATAACTGCATATTCGTCCAATGAACGGATGAGTACAAAATTACGACGCATTTCAGAGAGCCGGGGCAGCTGGGAACCGGTATGCGGACATTTTGGAAGATGGTCCCGGAGGACCCGGGTTTGAGCCGTATGATTGATGCGGTGAGGGCTTGGCGCGTGGTCGGCGATAGTGACTTTGCCGTGTTGCAGCGGCATCAAGAGCCTTTGCTCTGCCATAAAGCGGGCGGCAGGAAGGAATTTGGGTGGTACCGCGTGAGCTACAAGCTTTCGTCCCATGGGGACGGGGGCTTTTTTTATTTGCAGGTGTTAGCATGCAGGGAAATGAAAAGATTCAGGAGGGATCAGACATGTCAGAGAAAGAGAAGACGTTTTATATCACGACGCCGATTTATTATCCGAGCGACAAGTTGCATATTGGACACGCCTATACAACGGTAGCCGGGGATGCTATGGCCCGCTACAAGCGTTTGCGCGGTTATCATGTATGGTACTTGACGGGTACGGACGAGCACGGTCAAAAGATCGAGCGCAAGGCTCAGGAAAAAAATCAGACTCCGCAGCAGTTCGTTGACCAGATTGTCGTAGGTATTCAGGAGCTGTGGAAGAAGCTTGATATCTCCAATGACGACTTCATTCGCACGACTGAGCCGCGCCATAAGCTGGGCGTTGAAAAAATCTTCAAGCGGCTGCTGGATCAAGGCGATATTTACAAAGGAGAATATGAAGGCTGGTATTGCACGCCTTGTGAATCATTCTTCCTTGAGCGGCAACTGGTGGACGGTCACTGCCCGGATTGCGGGCGGCAGGTAGAATTAGTCAAGGAAGAGAGCTATTTCTTCAGAATGAGCAAATATGCGGACCGTCTTATTGCCCATTATGAGGAAAATGCCGATTTCATACAGCCGGAGTCCCGGAAGAATGAAATGATCAACAATTTCATTAAGCCAGGCCTGGAGGATTTGGCGGTGTCCCGTACGACATTCGACTGGGGAGTTAAGGTGCCTGGAGATCCGAAGCATGTCGTCTATGTATGGATCGATGCGCTGTCCAACTACATTACGGCGCTTGGTTACGGTTCTGACGATGAATCCCAATACCAAACCTTCTGGCCAGCGGATGTTCACCTGGTCGGAAAAGAAATCGTGCGTTTCCATACCATCTACTGGCCAATCATGCTGATGGCGCTTGATCTGCCATTGCCGAAAAAAGTATTTGCTCATGGCTGGCTGTTGATGAAGGACGGCAAAATGTCCAAGTCCAAGGGCAATGTAGTAGATCCAGTATTTCTGATTGACCGTTACGGACTTGACTCGCTTCGCTATTACCTGCTGCGCGAGGTGCCGTTTGGCGCTGACGGTACTTTCACGCCGGAAAACTTTGTTGAGCGGATCAATTTCGATCTCGCCAATGACCTTGGAAATCTGCTGAATCGTACCGTTGCCATGATTGACAAGTATTTCGACGGTGTCATTCCGGTCTATGCCGGGCAGGTAACGCCGTTTGATGAGGCTCTGGAAAATCTGGCAGAGGCGACGGTTCAGGCTGTTGAGGACACAATGGAGAAAATGGAATTCTCCGTTGCGCTCAGTTCGATCTGGCAGCTCGTCAGCCGCACCAATAAATATATTGATGAGACCCAGCCATGGGTGCTTGCCAAGTCTGAGGACAAGCAAAGGGAACTGGCGTCCGCCATGTATCATCTGGCAGAATCATTGCGTATTGTCGCTATCCTGCTTCAACCGTTCCTGACCAATGCTCCGCATGCGATCTGGACGCAGCTTGGCATCCAACAGGGCGACTTGACCAGCTGGGATAGCACCAAAAACTTCGGGCAGCTCCTGGAAGGAACACGAGTAGTCAAAGGCGATCCGATCTTCCCGCGCCTTGAGGTAGCCGACGAGGTAACCTTTATCGCTGCCTCGATGGCGGCAACCGCTCCGGTTGCAACTCCATCGGGAGAAGCGGCGCCTGCCGAAGGAGAACAGACGATTGCGGAGGTAGAGCGTCTGCCGGAGATCGGCATCGATGAGTTCGCCAAGGTGGAACTGAGAGTTGCGCAAGTCTTGTCCGCCGAGCCAGTGAAGAAGGCGGATAAGTTGCTCAAGTTGCAACTCGATCTGGGCTTTGAGCAACGTCAAGTTGTTTCGGGTATCGCCAAGCATTACAAGCCGGAAGAACTCGTTGGACGCAAGCTGATCTGTGTGACGAATCTTAAGCCGGTCAAGCTGCGTGGCGAACTATCCCAGGGCATGATTCTTGCTGCCTCCCATGGCGACCAGTTGACACTCGCTTCTGTTCCCGACCATATGCCGAACGGCGCTATTGTTAAATAAGGCCAGTTTCCAAAGGCGAAAGCTGCCTCTTTACAATTGTTCTTGAGCCACGAATTCCAACCGTTCTTTGATAAAAATGGAAGTGTCAGCTCCCATCTAATCAAGGAACGGTTTCTTTTATTCAAAAACGGCTCCAAATTGCTTAAAATCCCCATCGAACATGCCAGTAGCTGCATAACGGTCTGGTTGAATAGATGCGCTTCATTTCGGGCAATAAAGCCGCATCCCGTTTGACACAGCCGCTGCTTGCCTATATAATTTTCACGTAATAGTTACGATTATGTTTGCAATAGATAGGAGCATTACAATGACACGAAGCTTTGGAAAATTTAAACGAATACTTGAAAAACGTCATTTTACGATTATCATAACCGTGTTTTTCCTGCTGCTTCTTTCTGCATGTGAAAATACCGCTTCTCGGGCTGCGGAGGACGGCAAAGCGGCGAATGGCAGAATCAGCGTTGTGACAAGTTTTTATCCGATATATTATTTGGCCGGAGAAATTGGCGGCGAGCATGCCAACGTGATTAATCTCATTCCTGCCGGCGTTGAGCCTCATGATTGGAGCCCGAAGAGCAGGGAATTGAATGAAGCGTCGAAAGCCAGCCTGTTTTTGTACAATGGCGCCGGGTTGGAAGGCTGGGTTGACGGTTTTCTGAAAGGACTTGGCAAGGATAAGAGTGTAAAGGCCGTACAGGTCAGTACGGGTATCTCACTGATTGAAGCAGACGGCAGCGAACATGAGCACGTTGATGATCAAGCAGAGGCGGGAGAGCATCTTGATCATGATGCTCCAACGGTTGACCCGCATACATGGGTAAGTCCCAAATCAGCGCTGGTGATGGCAGACAATATTAAAAATGCGCTTATTGAGGCTGCTCCGTCTTATACAACCGACTATGAGGCAAACTATGAACGGCTGAAAAAGAAGCTTGTCGAGCTGGATAACAAATTTCAAACAGAGCTTGGAAAAACGTCCCTTAAGGACATTGTCGTGTCCCATCAGGCCTTCGGGTATTTGGTTCGGGACTATAGCTTAAATCAAGTTGCTATTATGGGCTTGTCTCCAGATGCCGAGCCGCGGGCCCAGGATCTGCTGCGGATATCCAAATTCGTGAAGGATAATGGAGTACGCTATATTTTCTTTGAAGAACTGGTCACCAGCACGCTTGCAGATACACTGGCCAGAGAAGCGAACGTTGAGACACTTGTGCTGAACCCGATTGAAGGGCTGACACCGAAGCAAGAGCAGGCGGGGGAAAATTTTATTACCCTGATGGAGGCGAATTTGCAAAACCTTGTGAAGGCTTTGCAATAGGTATGGAATTTCTACTGCTCAGACGAAAATAGACTAATTACATGAAACAAAGAAAGGAGAGAACACTGTGACCGTTTTGCTGCAAGGTGGATCCTGCCACAGGGATATTATAACAATCGAAGATGTATCTTTCTCCTATGAGCAGAAGCAGGTTATCAGCGGCTTGAATGTTTCCGTCAAAGAAAGAGATTTCGTCGGGCTGATCGGATCGAATGGTGCGGGGAAGACAACACTGTTAAAAATGATTGTCGGTCTCTTGAAGCCTGATCAAGGGAAAATTTCACTGTTCGGGGAACCGGTATCCCGCTTTAAGCACTGGGAGCGTATCGGCTATGTTCCGCAAAAAAACGCCTTTAACCCGCTGTTTCCGGCTACTGTGCGCGAGGTCGTGTTGTCCGGGCTCTATGGACGCAGCAAGCTTTTCTCCAGGGTCACCAAAGCGGAAGCAAGCAAGGCGGAAGACGCCATGCTTGCCATGAGCATTGAGGACTTGGCTGATAAGCGGATCGGTCAGCTGTCGGGCGGTCAGCAGCAGCGCGTATTTTTGGCTAAAGCGCTCATCAATAATCCGGCGCTGCTGATTTTGGATGAACCTACGGTAGGCATTGATGCAGAGACGCAGGAAAACTTTTTTCATATGATCCGGCATATGCATCAGCGTCATAACATTACGTTCTTGATGGTATCGCATGACATGGAGTGGGTTCGCTCCTACCTCGGGCAGGAGCCAATCCAAATGAATGGCAAGCTCCGGTTTTATGTGAAACATTCTCATGAGCTGGAAAATTGCGTGGAGAATGATTTGACGCATTCCTTGAAAGATTTGCGCAAGTCGATGGATCGCCGCGCTTCATTTGTATTCTGATTGGCTGTAATTAGGAAAGGAAGGGTACCGGGCTTGGAAATTATCGCAAGTGAATTTTTTCAAAGAGCGCTGCTTGGCGGATTCTTGATTGGCATTACGGCTCCGGTTATGGGGCTGTTTCTTGTATTGCGCAGACTCTCCATGATCGGAGATACGTTGGCTCATGTCTCCATTGCAGGGGTAGCGCTTGGTTTTCTGATTAATGTATTTCCGATTGGCGTCGGCTTGTTGTTTGCCATCGCGGCTTCCTTTGCCATAGAGAAGCTCCGCAAGGCCTACAAATCCTACGCGGAGCTGTCGATAGCTATTATTATGTCAGGCGGTGTGGCGCTGGCTTCTCTGTTTTTCACCATGGGGCGCGGCTTTAACGTTAACGTGTCCAGCTATCTGTTCGGCAGCATTTATACACTAGGCAACGAGGACTTGCTTGTGATTGGCATAGTGACTATTATTGTACTGGCAGCAGTGAAAATTCATTTTAAAGAACTGTTTTTGCTTACATTTGATGAGGATGCAGCTGCTGTAAACGGTTTGCCTGTGAAGTATTTTAATATTATGATTAGTATATTGACCGCGCTTGTCATCAGCGCCTCCATCAAAATTGTCGGAGCGCTGCTTGTTTCTGCGCTTCTGACTATTCCTGCCGCCTGCAGTCTGATTATAGCCCGCAGCTTCAAACAAACGATCATTACAGTTGTACTCATTGCAGAGCTTGCTGTCATGGCCGGATTAATGATTGCCGGTGTATGGAATTTGGCGCCGGGCGGAACAATTGTGATGCTCTTGATTTTCATGCTGATCCTGCTTCTGCTTGCCAAACGCGGCTTCAAAATATGACTTGGAGGCTTGATCTATGGACATTAACATTTGGCTGGCTTTCGCCGGGGGTGTCGCTTCCTTTGTCTCCCCATGCTGCCTGCCGCTATACCCATCTTATTTGTCATACATAACAGGAATTTCGGTCAAGGACTTGAAGGCGGACCATCCCGCTTCGGAAGTACGTATCCGCACGATGACACATACCTTCTTTTTTATGCTGGGATTTTCATTCGTGTTCTTTTCTTTAGGCTACGGAACGAATCTGTTTGCTGACTTCTTTCGGGATTACCAGGAATTGATCCGTCAGATTTCAGCGATTTTGATTGTGATGCTCGGCTTGTTTTTACTTGGAATTTTCAAACCGCATTTGTTGATGAAGGAACGCAAATTTAATTTTAAAATGAAAAAATCCGGCTATGCGGCTTCCTTTGTCTTCGGCGTTGGTTTCTCGGCAGGGTGGTCCCCGTGTATAGGTCCAATACTGGCTGCTATTCTGCTGCTTGGCACTTCCAATCCTGGAACATGGTTTCAATTAACTGCTGCGTATTCGCTAGGTTTTGCGATTCCGTTCTTCATTTTGGCATTTTTTATCGGCTCCACCAGATGGATGCTGAAATATTCCAATATGATTATGAAAATTGGCGGCGCCCTCATGATTGTAATGGGAATTTTGCTGTTTACAGATCAAATGACCAAAATTACAATCTGGCTCAACCAGTTCGCCCCAGCGAATTTGGGTTAATTGGATTTCAAGTAAAATAGTCAATCGTCGCACTGGGAAAATGCTCAAAGATGCGCTCCGACAAAAACAGACGGAGCGCATCCGCTTTTTCATCGGGATAGACATATTTGCCTTGTCCCCAGCGGCCCCATTTGTATTTCCGCTTCTCAATATCCATCTCAAGCTTGGTACGGGGGTAACGCCTTTCAATAATATTTTTGGCTGTTTTAGTGAATCGATGTTGAATAAGCTCAAATGTTAATTGCTGTGAAGCTTCAGGAGGCAAGGTTTTAGCCAGTGATTCAATCAGTTCGCCATATCCCTGTTCCCAATCGTCATGCCATATGATAGGGGCAATAATAAAGCCAAGCGGGTATCCTGCACGGGCAACCTTGGCAGCGGCCTCGATCCTTTCTTCGAATCGGGATGTGCCCGGCTCAAAGTGCTTGATCACGTATTTGCTGTTGACGCTGAAGCGAATTCGGGTATGTCCATTGTGTTGAAGCCCCAGCAGGGAATCGACATGATGGAATTTGGTTACAAACCTCAGGCGGCCGTACTCCTGGTCAGCCATAAACGTGATCAGCTCCGCCAGACTGCCGGTAATTGGTTCAAGTCCTACGGGATCGGATGTACAAGCAGCTTCGAAACGTGTAATCTCAGGCTTGCGTTCGTCAATATAGCCTTGAGCAGCTTCCATAATTTCTTTGGTATTGACGTAAACGCGAATATAGGGCTTCGCCCCCAGCGTTGTTTGCAGATAACAATAATGGCAATGTCCCATACAGCCAGTCGCGATCGGAATCGCATATTCTGCTGAAGGCTTGGATGTGTCAAACTTAAGGGTTTTACGCACACCAACCACCAGTGTTCGTTTGGCAATTTTGTATTGCTCCAGTTCGCTGTCCCCAGGGAGGTTGGTAATCCGGTTATGCGAAGTTGTCATCCGCAGCGGGATGCCTTGCTCTTGCACCCATTTGTAAATGCGCTGGCCTTTCTCATAATCAAGTGCGCCCGGTTCAAAATAGACGAGTTCGGGCACAAAGGAGGGACGTGAAGGCAGCTTGCGTTTGACAAGGGAATGCGAGGTAATAGTTTCCATAATGATGCCTCCTTGAACAAAATAAGCAAGCATCAATTAGTGTGTCCAAAAAAACGGTCTGTATAAAACTTTGGCAATCCGACTTCCGTTTCTATAATTCAACATAGTTAAGAACAAGGCAAGTTGCAGTAAAGGTACAAGTCAGTGTATGATAGCTAAGAAGAATTTGCCTATAGCAGGAAGAATGAAGCAGGTTAGGGGGAGCTTTCATTGCCTACGCCGAGCATGGAAGATTATTTGGAGAGAATTTACAAACTTATTGACGAGAAAGGGTACGCCCGTGTCTCAGATATCGCCGAAGGCTTGGAGGTACATCCCTCATCCGTGACGAAAATGATTCAGAAGCTGGACAAGGATAATTATCTCATTTACGAAAAATATCGCGGTCTTATGCTTACCAATAAAGGGAAGAAAATGGGTAAACGGCTCGTTGACCGCCATCACCTGCTCGAACAATTTCTAACTATTATTGGCGTTCAGGATGAGAATATTTATCAAGACGTAGAAGGAATTGAGCACCATTTGAGCTGGGATTCGATTACTTGTATCGAGACGCTTGTCGAGTATTTCCGCAGGGATGAGAATCGGCTTAAGGAGCTGGCCCAGGTTCGCTCCGAGCTTGAAAGTGAATAAGAGTGATTGCAAATTCAATATCGTGCAGCACGAATCTCAAAAGACAGCACTTCCGTAGGTAGGAATGGCTGTTTTTTGCATTTCTTCGCAAAATTCCTGACCGTCAAAGGACAGCAGAACTATTTTAAACCTGGCTGTTATGGGGCATCTGCGGCAATCCTTAACGTGCTTAATAACAAAAATGCTGCATATAGTGAGGAATATACCGGAAACCCGAATGGGAGGGAATTCCTCATGAAAATCAATGCTGTGTTTGAAGGTGGCGGAATGAAGGGGATTTCGCTGGTGGGTGCGGTCTATGTCATGCAGCAGCGGGGATTCGACTTCCATCACGTTGCCGGGACCTCTTCCGGCGGGATTGTAGCCTCACTGCTGGCGGCTGGCTATACGGCAGAACAGATGAAACCCATCATTCAATCTACCTCGTTTGCTTCATTAATGAAGCGCTCGGCTATTTTTAACGTTAAATTCATTGGATCGGCAGTACGGCTTCTGCTGCGCAAGGGGTTATACTCGGGAGATGCGCTGGAAGAGTGGATTTGGAATCTGCTTCGCAGCAGGGGAGTGTATACTTTTGCAGACTTGCCTCCCAATAAGCTGAAATTGATTGCTTCAGATATTACCAACGGCAAGTTACTGGTACTTCCTGACGATATTGCTTATTACGGGATACAACCTTCCAGATTGGAGGTTGCCAAAGCGGTCAGGATGAGCGCCAGCATCCCTTATTTTTTCGATCCTGTTACGATTAAAGACAAGGAGTTCAACAGCCGAATCAAGGGATTGCGGCTGCATCGCAGAAGCGCGTACATCGTTGATGGAGGACTGCTGAGTAATTTCCCGCTGTGGTTGTTTGATGAGAAGAATGAACCGCACAAGGCTGCGAGGCTTCCGGTTGTCGGATTTCAGATGGTTGGAAAAAACGACACCGAGCCGCGGACAATCCGCGGCCCGGTGTCTATGTTCCAGGCTATGATGGAGACGATGATGCTGGCGCACGACCAGCGATATATTGAGAAGGATGATTGGGAACGGACGATCAAAATTCCGACGCTTGGCATCCGGACGACGCAATTTCATTTATCGCCGGATATGAGCGAGAAGTTGTTTGCATCCGGTGTTGCCGCCGCTGAGAAGTTTTTAAAAACTTCTCGCTAAATTAAACCGGTTAATGATATTTAGGCATATCATCTTGATCTTGGTCATCCTTGCCGCCCTCAATAACCCGGAAAGGAATGGTTTTGCGGGAAGATTTGGACTTGGATTTGGCGGAATGCTGCGATGTTCGGGATTTGACGGCTGTCTTTTTTGTGTTGTATCTGCTCGGATTTTTGCGATAGACTCCCACGTAATACAGCAGGAAGATCAGGCCCAGCACAAGGACCGGAATTAAATAGTTTTGCACATTCGCGGCGATACCGATGACGGCCAGAGCGATAATCACAATTAAAGCAGGACTCATCTTTCTTCTCACAGCAAATTTCCTCCTTTAGCTTGCCGAGCGTTTGCTCACTACTTGAGCGGCAATCTGGCTGTCAAGCTCCCTCATCCTGTTGAAGGAAGCGATAGACACTTCCACTTGCTCATCCGTCGGTTCTTTCGTAGTCAGCTTTTGCAGCCATAGACCCGGATAGCCGAGTACTCGAAGTACAGGCGTATCTCTGAGCAAATTTGTGAAGCGCAGCGCTTCATAGGATGCTCCGAGTACAACCGGCAGAAGCAGAATACGGATGTATACCCGCTCCCATAAGCTGTCCCATTGAAAGAACGAATAGATGATAACGCCGATAATGACGGACAGCACGATAAAGCTGCTGCCGCATCTGTAGTGCAGCGTGTTGAATTTCTGCACATTTTTAACTGTAAGCTCAAGCCCCGACTCGTACGCGCTAATGACTTTGTGCTCTGCGCCATGATACTGGAACAGCCGTTTGATGATCGGGGTCATCGATATCACATACAGGTAGATCAGCAAAAACAAGATTTTAATAATTCCTTCGATCAGATTATGCAGAACTACATTGTCAAATGCATTCTGAAAGAGGAACTCCTCAACGATTGCCGGTGTCAGCGTAAATACAAGCTTGCCGAATATAAACGAGATAATCCCGGCGATTGCCACTCCGAAAATCATCGAGAGGCTCAGTCCCGATTTTTCCTTTTCTTTGGGCTGTTTTGCTTTTTCGGGATTATTTTTCGCTTCTTCTTCCGTCTCGTCTTCCGCATAGGCTTCAAACGAAAAATTCAAATGCTGCGAGCCTTTGGCGCTTGATTCTATGATTCCAACCACGCCTCTGAGCAGCGGAATTTTCTTCAGCTTCTGCACCCACGGTTTGGTTGTTCTGGGCACCTCATAGTAGACAATTTCATTGTTCTTGCGTCGTACTGCGGTTACATTGACATGTTGCCCGGCAAACATGACGCCTTCAATTACGGCTTGTCCCCCGTAAATATTATTATTCTGCGACAAGGGTGCCTCACCTTCCTTATATTTTTGCGTTTGCCGCTATAAACGGCTTTCCTACTATTGTACTTGATTCTCCGGCGCATTGCTAGGTTACCTCTATCTTGCCCTCTGGATACGGGCAGGTAAGCATAGGACTGCAAACGGAATCGCATAATAATAACATCTGTAAATAATTCTGGAGGGGTTGACAGCTTTGGCAAAATCAAATGATTCCTTGTACCATGGCCATCAGACAAACCGCTGGCTTTACGGCCTGAATACCGGTTTTTTTGCAGGCCTGATTTGGGGCCTTTTTCATTGGCTGCTTTATGCGCTTAATTTTACAAAGGTGCTTCCAGGTTTTTTGCTCGATTCGTTTATGCGGCGAAGTTTTTTGTTGTCTTACTGGGGGATTGCAGTCGGAATCGGAACCTTTATCATATTTTCCATCCTTGCTACCTATCTATATATGCTCACGCTTGGGCAATACCGCGGCCCATGGCCGGGGCTCTTTTATGGCTTGTTCTGGTGGGCGGTTATTTTTCTAGGCATTGGTCCATTTTGGGGAATGGTTCTGCCTTTTAACAAGCTTGGCTGGGATTCCATAACAACAGAGTTTTGCCTTTTTTTAATCTGGGGCCTTTTTATCGGCTATACGATTGCTTTTGAATTCCATGATGAAGCCTCTCGGGAGCCAGCGAACGCAGGGTAAGGAGACACTTCTCAAATGTCTTTGCTTTGTGGTAAAATGTCTAGTGACTTTGCATGCTTTTGAGAAGGTTGTCTGAATGAAAGAGGGAGTTCACTATGGCGAAAATCATTGTCATCAATGGTCCGAATCTCAATATGCTTGGCACTCGGGAACCTCAGGTGTATGGCTCGGTAACGCTTCAGGATATTGAGCAATCCTTGAGGAAGTCCGCAGAGAATTGGGACGTGGAGCTGGATTTTTTCCAATCCAATCATGAGGGCGCACTGATCGACCGGATTCATGCAGCCTTCAATCAGGCGGATGGGATTCTGATTAATCCCGGTGCATATACGCATTACAGCTACGCGCTGCGCGATGCGCTAAGCGCGGTCGATCTTCCGGTCGTGGAGGTTCATCTGTCGAATATACATAAGCGGGAAGCATTCCGTCATGTCTCTGTTATCGCGCCAATTGCAATCGGACAAATTGCCGGATTTGGCTATGCAGGCTACGAACTGGGGCTCCGCGCCCTGCTCAATCATATTCGTAACTGAGTAATAACAACGTTTAAGGAGATGGTAGGGATGGAGCAACGCATTCTAAAGCTGCGGGAACATATGGAACGGAGCGGCCTTGAGGCTTTATTGATCAGTCATCCTGTCAATCGTCGTTATGTCAGCGGATTTACCGGTTCTTCCGGTTATCTGCTTGTTACCGGCAACCAAAGCTGGCTGCTTACGGATTTTCGCTACATGTCGCAGGCTCCGCAGCAGGCGCCAGCCTTTACAGTAGTGGAGCATGCTCCACGGTTTATTGACACAGTCAAGGAACTTCTGGAGGGCGATGGCATTTCCAAGGTGGGTTTTGAACAGCATCAGGTCGTGTTTGCCGATTATAAAGAGTGGTCCGACTCGCTGGGTTGGATTGAGCTTGTTCCGGTTGCTTCCATTGTTGAGCAGCTTCGTATCATTAAAGATGATTCCGAGATTGCCGTTATGCAGGAGGCAGCCAAGCTGGCCGACGACACGTTCAGCCACATTCTAGGCCTATTGAAGCCTGGCATCAAAGAATCCGATGTTGCGCTGGAGATGGAAGTATTCATGCGGAGCAGAGGAGCAACTTCTTCCTCCTTTGATACGATAGTAGCCTCAGGTGAGCGTTCTGCCCTCCCTCATGGCGTAGCAAGCGACCGGATTGTTCAGCAAAATGAGCTGGTCAAGCTGGATTTCGGCGCTTATTACCATGGCTATTGTTCTGATCTGACGCGTACCGTATTTGTCGGGAATGAACCGATAGCCAAGCACAAGGAAATTTACGACATTGTGCTTGAAGCCCAGCTTCATGCGCTTGAGCATATCAAGCCGGGAATGACCGGGCGAGAGGCTGATGCCTTGACGAGAGATATCATTACAAGGTATGGTTATGGAGACTATTTCGGACATGGAACGGGGCATGGACTGGGAATGGAGATTCATGAATCTCCACGGCTGTCCAAGCTTAGTGACGCTGTTTTAACACCCGGCATGACGGTGACGGTTGAGCCCGGCATTTATCTCCCTGGTTTTGGGGGAGTACGTATCGAGGACGATATTGTCATAACGGATAACGGGATTAAAATATTAACGGCTTCCCCCAAGCATTTTATGGTGCTGGCATAATAGCGGAAGACAAGTAAATGGAGGGCTTACCCAGTGATTTCAGTTAACGATTTTAAGACAGGCTTGACCGTCGAGGTAGACGGAGATATCTTCACCGTATTGGATTTCCAGCACGTTAAGCCAGGTAAAGGCGCTGCGTTCGTACGTTCCAAGCTGAAAAACCTGCGCAATGGCAATACGGTTGAGAGAACTTTCCGTGCAGGCGAGACGATCGGCCGCGCCATCATTGAAAATCGTGAGGTACAATATCTGTACAACTCCGGTAATGAATACACATTCATGGATAATGAAACTTATGACCAGTTCAATCTGGAAAAAAAACAGCTTGAATGGGAAATTAACTTCCTGAAAGAAAACATGAATGTTAACATTGCCAGCTACCAAGGCGAAATCATCGGTATTACAATGCCAAACAGCGTTGAACTGAAAGTTGTAGAAACTGAGCCGGGTATTAAAGGAAACACGGCTACAGGAGCTACTAAAAACGCTAAAGTGGAAACAGGCCTGAACGTTCAGGTTCCGTTGTTCATCAATGAAGACGATGTGCTTTTGATTGATACTCGCGAAGGTAAATACATCTCCCGCGCATAGCAGGGAATAGATTTTGGCCAGCCAGATTTCCATCTGATTTGGCCGAGGACGGACACCGTCCCTAATGAAATGACTTCAATTGTAGGTTAGACATGTTCTAACCATGAAGTTTCAGTTCATTAGGGCGGTGTTTTTTATTTTTTTGAGGGGCTAAAGTCAAGCGCTGATTTCCATTTTGAGTTATAATTAGGAGAAGAAGATTGTCAAAGGAGAAGCGAATGAAAAGCAGCAAAAACGCCGTTCACCAGCCCCATGACAAAGGATATAAGTATCTCCTGTCCAGCAAGGATATATTTTTGGAGCTTCTCCGTTCTTTTATCAAGCGGGGGTGGGTAGACCAGATTGACGAAGCGGGTATAATAAAAGTAGATAAATCATTTATTCTGCCAGACTTCAGTGGCAAGGAATCAGATTTGGTATACCGTGTAAAAATTAAAGATAAAGAAGTTATATTTTATATTCTGATTGAGTTACAATCCACTGTTGATTCTTTGATGCCGTGGCGTCTGCTTCAATATCAGGTTGAAATTTGGAGGCAGGTCATTAAAGACACAAGAAAGAATGTTAGAGAGCGAAATGATTTTCGATTGCCGGTAATTGTGCCTATTGTTTTGTATAACGGCGCCGATCCCTGGACTGCTTCATTGGAGTTTCGGGGGGTGCTTGCTGAAGAAGGATTGTTTGAAGATGAACAGTTATTGAACTTTTCCTATTTTCTATTGGATATTAAGCGGTATACTTCAGAGGATTTGGAAAAGTTGTCTAATCTGGTTGGTTCCGTATTTTTGATTGAGCAGCATTCTGATCTCCAAGTTGGTGAATTAATCGAATTGTTTCAAAGATTGGCCCCTGCAATAGACCGAACGCCTCCTGAGCAAAGAGAGCAGTTTGCAGTATGGTTTGAGCATATCATGATGCGGCTTGTCAAAGCTGGCGTACAGGAAGAAAAAATAAAACAATTAGTGTCCCAAATTCAAAAGGAAGGGATGGTTACCATGATTTCTAACCTGGAACGTAATTTAGAGTGGATTCAGGAACAAAGTATTGAAAAAGGCATTAAGCAGGGAATTGAGAAAGGAATCGAGCAAGGAATTGAGCAAGGAATTGAGCAAGGAATTGAGCAAGGAATCGAGCAAGGAATTGAGCAAGGAATCATAAAGGGAAAAGATCAGGCCATGCAGCAAGTTGCAACTAATATGATGAAGGAAGGGCTGGACATAGCCCTGATAACGAAAGTCACAGGCCTTTCCGCGCATCATCTTGAAGCTTTAAGGAAGCAACTTAAGTAGAATCTGCTCCAGAAATCAAAGGATACTCCTTGAATACACATCAACCGATGACTTCCTGCCCAAGGAAGTCATCTTTTTAATGCCTGCCAAAGCCAGTTATGATATAATGTATCATTGTATGTTAAAGTAAAGGTTAGGAGTGAACTGCGTTGTCGTTAATAGTGATGAAATTCGGGGGAAGCTCCGTTGGCACGCCGGAGAGGATGCAGCGGGTTGCAAAGCGAATTATTGAAAGACAACAAGAAGGACATCGGATTGTCGTTGTTGTTTCCGCAATGGGAGACACTACGGATGATTTGATCGATCAATCCAAGCTGCTTAATCCGAACCCGCCGGCACGCGAAATGGATATGCTTCTGACGACCGGAGAACAGATTTCTATTGCCTTGTTATCGATGACCATTCATCAGCTTGGGGGAAAGGCGACTTCCTATACGGGCTGGCAGGCCGGTTTTATTACAGATGACAATCATGGCAAGGCGCGCATTCAGGATATCCGGCCGGAACGTATTTTCAAAGCGCTGGCTCAAGACCAAATTGTTGTTGTTGCGGGCTTCCAGGCCATGTCAGCCGATGGAGAAATTACAACGCTTGGGCGCGGCGGCTCCGATACAACAGCCGTAGCTCTTGCAGCTGCGATCAAGGCTGACTTGTGTGAAATTTATACCGATGTGGATGGCATCTATTCGACGGATCCTCGCGTCGTTAAATGCGCACGCAAAATCAATGAAATTTCTTATGATGAGATGCTTGAACTTGCTCATTTGGGCGCGGCGGTTCTTCACCCGAGAGCGGTGGAGTATGCCAAGCATAATAATGTGTGCCTGGTTGTTCGTTCAAGCTTTACGTATAATGAAGGTACGTTCGTGAAGGAGGAAGCGGTAATGGAGCAGGGCGTAGTTGTACGCGGCATCGCATTTGACAAAAACGTGGCACGAATCAGCATTCTGGGAGTAGAGGATGTGCCGGGCGTTCTGGCGAATGTGTTCGGTGCATTGGCTCAAAACGGTATTGATGTGGATATTATTGTACAGAGCGGTGTTTCCGTCGGCAAGGCGGATTTCTCCTTTACAGTGTCAGCAAGCGATAAGGACAAAGCGATTCAGGTCATTGAAAGCGTCCGTGATGCTGTGCCATACCGCGAAACCAGCTCTGAGGACGGACTGGTCAAAATATCGATCGTTGGCGCGGGCATGGTGAGCAACCCTGGAGTAGCTGCAACTATGTTCCAGGCTATCTCCGAATTGGGTGTCAGCATCAAGATGGTAAGTACTTCAGAAATCAAAGTATCCTGTGTCATTGCGGCTGAACCGCTTCAAGACGTTGTAAGAGCGCTGCATACCGCTTATGGCCTGGATACGGAAGAACAAGTATTTGTTGGCGGACCGCAGGACCGCCGGGAATAGGTTGAATATCAAGACAAGAAATTCATATATTCTATATAGTTAAGGCAACCACAAGCTGGCAGGGATTAAATCCTTGCCGGTTTTTTTGTTTATTCAGGGATGGCAAGCTGCCCTGCCTAAGTGGTATGCCTAAAAGCAGACAAGCCTGCATAGGATGGAATTAGAGATGCACGGATAGGAGGGAAAACAGGTGCTGAATAAAATTGTGCTCAGCATGGCAACGCTGCGCTTGGTTTCAGGCAGTCTGGAGATTATCGCCGCTATTATTATGCTGAGGTTGAACCAAATTGACAAGGCACTGGTCGTCAATTCATCGCTTGCTTTGGTAGGTCCCATTATACTGATCTCCACGACGACAATCGGTTTGGTAGGGCTCTCTGACAAGCTGTCACTGGACAAGTTCATATGGGTACTGGCAGGCATCACTTGCCTGATGGTAGGCATATTGAAGAAATAAGGCCCCCCAAAAGCCTGTCATATTCTATGAGGAAATTTCATAGAATTGAGATAAGCAAGGACAAACATCCGGGAGGGGCTAATGATGATGACTCGCATAATTCATCTGCTGCCACAGGAGCTGCAGCAGGTGCTTGCAAGGCTGCCCGAGCAGGTGCGGCAGGGGCTTGAGGAGATTCGTATTCGGGAAGCGCGGCCGCTGGAAGTCAGCTTCGGCGGGGTTTTTCGCTTTGTGGCGCCTGACGGGACATTGGAAAGCTTGCCTGATTCAGCCTATAAGCCAGATCATGCAGCCTGCCGCAAACTTCTGGAACGGATTACGAACCATTCCTTGTATGCGATGGAGGAGGAACTCAAGAGAGGATATATAACCGTAGCAGGGGGACACCGGATAGGTTTGACAGGGAGGACGGTACTGGAGAATGGATCAGTCAAAGCGATTCGGGATATAGGCGGTTTTAATATTCGGGTTGCCAGAGAGATACAAGGCTCCGCCAATACATTACTGCCGGGGTTGCTTGACTGGCAGCGCCTGACGCTGCTTCCTTCTCTGATTATCGGGGCGCCGCAGAGCGGGAAGACAACAGTCATTCGAGAAATTGCCCGCTGTGTCAGCTATGGCGATTGGCGGCATCCGGCGGCATCAAGCTGGCCGGGGCGCAAGGTAGGGATTGTGGACGAACGATCCGAGATTGCCGCCAGTGTCAGAGGCATACCTTCCTTTGACATTGGCCCGCGGACAGATGTGATGGACGCCTGTCCGAAGGCGGAAGGGATGATGATGCTGCTGCGTTCTATGTCCCCGGAAATACTTATCGTAGATGAAATTGGGAGGCAGGAAGATGCGGACGCTATCCGGGAAGCCGCTCATGCAGGCGTGGCAGTTATCGCAACGGCCCATGCCTATGATCTGGCAGATGCCAGAGGTCGTCCGGTGCTTCGTACATTGCTTGATGAAGGTGTGTTTGGGGCAGTGGCGGCTATACGGCGAACGCCATCCGGGGCGGTTGCCCATACGATTACGATGCAGAGGGCGCCTGCTCCCGCTGCACGGGAGCCGACAGCAGCGGGGCAGCAAGCAAGCATGCCAATCGCCCGAGGGCAACCGCAATGATCAAGATTATCGGGGCGCTGCTGGTGCTGTTTGCCGGGACAATGATTGGCTTCTACCAGGCGGGACAGTTTGCGGCTAGACCGCGTCAGATTCGACAGCTGGCCCATGGGCTGCAAAGACTCGAAACCGAAATCAGCTACGGGTTTACACCTTTGCCCGAGGCGCTGGTGCGTTCTGCGGGAGCTTCGGCAGAGCCGATTGCAGGCTTGCTGCACAGGGCCGCCGGACAGCTTGGGGAGCGGCCGGATGATCCGTTTCGCGAGAGCTGGGAACTTGCTGTCACTGAGCATTGGCCCTATACGGCCATGCGTGACAATGAGAGAAACATCTTGATCCGCCTCGGCTCTGTGCTTGGGATCAGTGACCGGGAGGACCAAATAAAGCATTTGCGACTGGCGCTGCTGCAACTCAAATCGGAGGAAGATGCGGCGCGGGAAGACCAGGCGAAGTACGAAAAAATGAGCAAAAGTCTGGGTCTGCTCTCTGCTGCGCTGATCGTCATTCTGATGATGTAATGGGGTGCCGGATTATATGAACATGGATATCAGCGCGATTTTTCAAATTGCAGGGATCGGAATCATTATTGCAATGATTCATACGGTGCTCAAGCAGATGGGCAAAGAGGATATGGCGCATTGGGTTACACTAATCGGCTTTGTAGTCGTGCTGTTTATGGTGGTGCGGCTGCTCAACGACTTGTTCCAGGAGATTAAGACGATTTTTCTGTTTCAGTAGACGGTATGAAGGTCGGGCCGTGAAATGCACTGGGGTGAGCCAGCATGGAAATCATTCAAATTGTCGGCATAGGTCTAATCGCAACCATACTTACTCTTGTCATCCGCGAGCAGAAGCCGATATTCGCTTTTGTGCTGGCTGCCTTTACCGGGATTTATCTGTTTTTGTTCCTGATCGGCAAGATTGATGCGGTTATGAAGGTACTGGAGAACCTTGCCAATCGTTCGGGAATTCCGAGCGTGTATATGTCCACGATTTTAAAAATCATTGGCATCGCTTATATCGCAGAGTTTGGAGCTCAGATTGTCCGTGATGCCGGTCAGGACAGCATTGCCTCGAAAATTGAATTTGCGGGGAAGGTTCTCATTTTGGTAATGGCTGTACCGATCATCAGCATAATTGTCGAAACGGTTCTTAATCTTCTCCCGGCGGGAGGTTAGACGAATGAACCGCTACGTGATATGGAGAATGGCTGCACTGCTGCTGCTTCTCCTTGCACTGTCGGGGAGCTGTGCCGCTGTTGTATCCGCCAAGGAAAGTCCAGAAAGCGCGATTGAGCAATCTGCCGACAGGCTTGTGCAAGAGCAATTGCGCATGATTGAGACCGGTTCGGTCGAGACATACTGGACGGAGCTGATGAATGAGTACGGGGGGTATTTTCCAGGAGGAAAGCTGCCGGGGTTTGCCGATATGTTGAAGTCAGGCGGCAGCGGGCTGCAGTTGATGGGCATCCTGACAGGGCTGATCCGATACATTTTGCACGAGGTGTTCTATAACGGCAGGTTGCTAGTCACGATTGTGATGCTAACCGTATTCAGTATGATTCTGGAAACACTGCAAAATGCGTTTGAACGCAAGGTGGTAAGCAAGGTCGCCTACGCTATTTCGTATATGGTTCTTATCATATTGGCCGTCAACAGCTTCTATGTCGCGATCGGTTACGCCAAAGATGCGATCGGCGGAATGATCCAGTTCATGATGGCTATGATTCCGCTGCTTTTGACTCTATTGGCTTCTATGGGCAGCATCGTCACCGTATCGGTCATGCATCCGCTGATCATCTTCATGATCAATACTGTAGGCGCTCTGATTTACTCCGTCGTCTTTCCGCTCCTGTTTTTCTCGGCGGTTCTGCACATCGCCAGCGCCATCAGCGATCGGTTCAAAGTGACGCAACTGGCCGACCTGATCCGCAAATGTGCGGTTGGATTGCTGGGCGTATTGCTTACGATTTTTCTGGGCGTTATCTCCGTACAGGGAGCGACGGGAGGAGTCACGGACGGCGTGACGATGAAGACGGCGAAGTTTATAACGGGCAATTTCGTTCCGGTAGTCGGACGGGCATTCTCAGATGCGGCCGATACCGTCATGTCCGCTTCGCTGCTTGTGAAAAATGCAGTAGGAATCGCCGGCGTCGTCATTCTGATTTTCCTTTGTGTCTTCCCTGCGGTGAAAATTCTGGCGCTGGCCTTGATTTATAACGTCTGTGCCGCCGTGCTGCAGCCGCTTGGAGAAAGTCCGATTATCACCTGTCTGGAGACGATTGGAAAAACAATGGTGTACGTATTTGCCGCACTCGCAGCCGTAGGGCTCATGTTCTTCCTGGCAGTGACAATTATATTAACTGCCGGGAATGCCGCCATTATGGTGCGCTAGGCCAGGACTGGGGAGGTGCAATTGCTCTGGAATGGCTATCGGATTGGCTCAGACAAATTATCGCCGTCATTCTGCTTGCAGGGATTATCGATCTCCTTCTTCCGAGCTCGGCCTATCAGCGCTACGTCAGACTGGTCATCGGCTTGCTGATTCTCCTGACGCTGCTAACCCCGGTATTGCGGCTGCTTCAGGGAGATTTCGAGGCGCGTCTTGCCGACTCCCTGCACGGCTGGGGCGTTGCCAAGCATTCGGCCGCACCAGGCATAGCGGGGTTGGAACAGATCAAGGAGCAGGCGAAAGAACTGCAAAAAGAGAGGCTGGCCCAAGCAGAACGTCTTGCTGGCAGAAGCCTGGGTTCGGCTATGCAGGCAGAACTGGAGCGAAGGACAGGGCTGACTCTGGCTGAAGTAACAGTAAAGCTCGAAGTGCAAGGCAAAGTCGGGGGAGACAAGCGAATTGCCAAGGTGGAGGTGCGATTGGCCGCGTCAGAACATGAAGAAGCAGCAGAGGGAGAGAACGATATAGCTGAATTGGAACCGGTCAAACCCGTAACGGTCCAGGTTAGCATTGCGGACATTATCCCCTCGGAAGTGAACCCGCAGCAGGACAGCACAGCTGATGAGAGCGAAGAGGCGGCAGCGACAGAGCAAAGCAGCCGACTTTCGCCGGATGACGGTCGGTTTAAGCAAATTGCGTTCATTTTGTCCGAGAGTTTTCAGGTGGAAACAAGGGTAATCTCCGTATACGCTCCGGCCGTCGACTGATCGAAAAACAGCGAAGTTTAAGCTAAAGCTTCAAAGGAGGGAATGAGTCATTGGCTAAATGGCTGGGCTTGATTGAATCTGCGCTCGGGCAAGGCCCATCGGGACCTAAAAGAGTCCGTACAGTACGCTGGCTGTTGATCATCGGCGCAGCAGGAATTGGACTGATGATCATGAATTCCTTCCTGTCCTTGAGACAGGTAGAGCCAACAGCTCAGTCTCATGACGAGCCCCCTGCAGTCCAGGAAACATTGCTTGGGCACAGGGATGATTCGGACTCTGTCTTTGAAGCTTTAGAGCGCCCGCTGGAGAACCGGCTGAAGGAAATACTGGAGAAAATTGTAGGGGTGGGCACGGTCGATGTACTCATTACAATCGACTCCACGGAGGAGTCGGTCATCGAAAAAAATGAAAAGCAATCCCAGCAGTTGACGGAAGAGACGGATAAAAATGGCGGCAAGCGCCATGTGACCTCCACGACGAAGGATGGTCAGGTTGTTCTTTACGAAGTGTCGGGAGAACAGACGCCCCTCGTCACTAAAAAAATCAAGCCTCATATCCGGGGAATTCTGATTGTGGCCAGAGGGGCTGAGAACCAGAGCGTGCGGCAATTGATTATGGACGCAGTCAAAAAAGGCTACAGCGTGCCTGCGCACCGCATATCTGTTGTTCCGAGCAAGCAGCCTTAAAATCATGTAAAACAAGTCCCGAGCGGACTAAACGAAGAGAGGATGAATTATTCCATGAATACGAAAAGACAAACGGTGTGGCTCGTTTCAATGTTAAGCCTGATGGTCATTTTATCCGCGTATTATCTCTTCACGGAAGACAGCAGCGCCTCCAAAACAACAACAGCCAACGGTAACGGAATAACAGCGGAGGCAACTGGTGAAGGGAACGGTGCGAACACGGAGAAAATTGTGGTTAACGATGTGGAGTACGGCGATGGCAGCGTATTGTCCGAAGCGGATAAGCAAATTATCGACAAATTTGAGGAAGAGAGCAAAGCAGCCTCTTCGAGCGATTATTTTACCCAGCAGCAATTCAAGCGAGAAGAAACAGTACAACAGGAATATGACCGCTTGATGGGACTTATCAACGATACCCAGACAGAAGAGGTAAAAAGTGTCATGACGCAAGTGGAACAATTGGAGCAGCATGAGGAGAAAATTAATGATCTGGAAGCCAGTCTGCGCGATGAGTTCAAAAATGTGGTTGTTGCCCAGGAAAAGGACAGCTATAAAGTAGTAGTGGAAGGCGACAAGCTGGAAAGAAGCCAGGCTGACAGCATTATTCAGCTTGTAATAAATACGCTTGAGGTGTCGGCGGACCGGGTCTCCGTACAGCTCTATCATTAAGCTCCTCCATCGCCTGCCAGCAGCCGGAGCATTGGCCGCTGGCAGGTGTTTTTTCGCTTTAAGGCTATCCGCAACCTGTATTTTGCAAGGATATTGTAAAATAGCGTTAGGCTAAACTTTTCGATTATGATATAATATGAATGTTATCCAAACCGAGAATGGGACAAGGTTTACCAATGCTAAGGAGTGAATATTATCCATGTTCAAATTGAGCGAGATTAAAGAGCTGATTAAACTTGTTGATCAGACCTCTGTACAAGAGCTCGAAATTGAAAATGAAGGGGCTCGTCTGCTTATCCGCAAACCGGGCAAGACTGAAGTGGTGAATGTACAGACAGCCTCGATTCCTCATACATATTCGCCTGTTGCTGTTACTCAGGCGCCACCAACAACGGAAGTGTCAGCGCATGTGCAATCTGCTGCCGAACCTGACGCCGCCCCGTCAAGAGCCGGTCTGCATCAGATCGTATCCCCAATGGTAGGCACTTTCTACCGCGCTTCTTCCCCGGACGCAGCGCCTTTCGTGAATACCGGAGATCGTGTCAGCGAGAAGACCGTTGTATGTATCCTTGAAGCAATGAAATTGATGAACGAGCTCGAGGCTGATGTGCGCGGCGAAATTGTCGAGGTTCTGGTCGAGAATGGACAGCTTGTTGAGTTCGGACAACCATTGTTCCTCGTCAGACCGGAATAAGGGCTTCGCGAAAGGGGTTCGGAGTGTGAAATTTCAGAAAATATTGATTGCCAACCGCGGAGAGATTGCGGTTCGTATTATTCGTGCGTGCAGTGAACTGGGCATTCAGACCGTGGCGGTGTATTCCGAGGCAGATCGTGATTCCCTGCATGTCAAGCTGGCCGATGAAGCCTATTGCATCGGTCCAATCCTGTCCAAGGACAGCTATTTGAATTTGACCAATATTATGAGTGTGGCTACGCTTACCGGGTGTGACGCTATTCATCCGGGTTATGGTTTCCTCGCGGAAAATGCCGATTTTGCAGAGATTTGCGAATCCTGCAATATTACATTCATCGGTCCATCCCCGTCTGCAATCAGCAGGATGGGAGACAAAGCCGTTGCGAAATTGACGATGAAACATGCGAACGTGCCAGTTATTCCAGGCTCTGACGGTCTGATTGAGGATCTGGATGATGCGGTTGTCATCGCGCGTGAGATTGGCTATCCTGTCATTATTAAGGCAACTGCCGGCGGCGGCGGCAAGGGCATCCGGATCGCCGAGGACGAGGCCTCTCTAATTCAGCAAATTACAACCGCGCAGCAGGAAGCTCAAAAGGCTTTCGGCAATGCAGGTGTTTACTTAGAAAAATTCCTCACGGGCATGAAGCACGTGGAAATTCAAATAATGGCCGACAAGCACGGGAATGCCGTTCATTTATTTGAGCGTGACTGTTCTGTGCAGCGCCGCCGCCAGAAGCTGGTAGAAGAAGCGCCTTGTCCGATTCTGACGCAGCAGCAGCGGGAGAAGATGGGAGAGGCAGCAGTCAGAGCAGCTTTGGCAGTCGAGTATGCCGGTGCGGGAACACTCGAGTTTCTGCTTGGGCCAGACGGCCAGTTCTATTTCATGGAGATGAACACCCGGATTCAGGTGGAGCACCCGGTTACCGAGATGATTACAGGCGTTGACCTGATCAAGGAAATGATTTCGGTTGCAGAAGGCAATCCGCTGTCCTTCCGACAGGACGATTTGCAGATTAACGGCTGGTCCATTGAATGCCGGATCAATGCGGAGGACCCGGATCGCAACTTTATGCCTTCCCCGGGACTTATCAATTTCTACCTTGCTCCTGGAGGATTGGGGGTTCGTGTGGATAGCGCGGCCTATCCGGGCTATACGATTTCTCCGCATTATGATTCGATGATTGCGAAGCTGATCGTGTG
Source organism: Paenibacillus roseus (assembly GCF_016424485.1). Taxonomy (GTDB): domain Bacteria; phylum Bacillota; class Bacilli; order Paenibacillales; family Paenibacillaceae; genus Paenibacillus_D; species Paenibacillus_D roseus. The sequence goes on along the minus strand of NZ_JAELUP010000117.1, from coordinate 187,157 downwards.
GGGGGCAACGAGGGAAGAAGCTATTGCAAAAATGAAACGCGCCCTGTCTGAGTTTGCCATTGACGGCATCAAAACGACAATTCCATTTCATATGAAACTGCTTAACCACCACCGGTTCTTGAATGGGAATTTTGACATTAAATTCCTGGAAGAACATGATGTGAATGATCCTGAATCCTAGACTGAATGCGCCAAATCTGACAATTGTCCAAGTTTGTCATAAATCACGGCAAATGTTATAGTATAGAAATAAGATTGCGGATAAGCATTCAGTCAGGCAGCGCGGATAATTTCGCAACTTTACGGAGGTGAAAGTTTAATATGAGCACGATTGCAGCGGATTATGAAAAAACGGACATGGGGACGATTCAGATCGCTCCTGAGGTAATCGAGGTCATCGCAGGCCTGGCTACGATCGAGGTGCAGGGAGTTGCCGGGATGAGCGGAGGCTTGGCTGGCGGTATCGCTGAGTTGCTCGGCCGCAAGAACCTCTCCAAAGGAGTAAAGGTTGAGGTCGGCCAGCGGGAAGCGGCTGTTGATGTATCGATTATTGTTGAGTATGGCAACCGCATACCGGAAGTTGCGGCTGAGATTCAGCGCAATGTAAAGCGTTCTATCGAGATGATGACTGGGTTGCACGTGGTAGAAGTGAATGTACACATTCATGATGTTCACTTTAAATCCAGTGAAAAAACGGGTGAAGATGAAGAATTGCAGTCCAATCGCGTGAAGTAAATTGGCAGTAGCCCAATAGATGCTCCCCCTTTTGCGGGCTTTGCGTTCGCGCCCCGAAGGGGGGCTTTTTACCGATTGACAGGAAATTGCGTTTGGAGACCGGGAAAGGAGACCTAACAGTGGTTAAAATTGTGGACAGGCTTCTGTTATTCTGTTTTAGTCTTGTTATCGGCATCATATCTGTTACAGTGCTAGGGGTTGGAGCCGGCTGGATTCCCGAAAAAATTACGGATCGGTGGATCGAGGGTGTGTACAGTGAAACCTGGCTGCAAATTACAGTCATTGTTGTTTCGGTGATCGTATTCCTGATAAGCTTCCGGTTTTTCTATGTTTCAATTCGACGGGGAAATGCCGCAAGCCCTTCTATCGACCAGCGCACGGACTTTGGCGATATCCGAATTTCTGTGGAAACGGTGGAGAATCTCGCATTGAAGGCAGCCGGCAAGCAGCGGGGAGTACGCGAACTGAAGTCACGTATCCGCATTCAGGACTCCGGTCTTGAAATCGTCATCCGGACTGTGGTGGACGGCGAAACTTCTATTCCGGTTCTGACCGAGGAGATTCAGCGTGCAGTCAAGGAGCATGTAGAGGAGATTACAGGCATTCCAGTCGCTTCCGTGACGGTCTTTGTAGCGAACATTATCCAGACCCAAACTTTCAAGAGTCGAGTGGAATAGAGGTGAATTGAACCGATGTGGAGGGAGCTTTGGACCACGTACGGCGGTCGTGTAACAGGTGTCGTCACCGCTCTTTTTTTAGGTTTTATTTATCTGTTTTCCGGATTTTGGGATATGCTGTTTTTTGCCTTGCTGCTGTGGATCGGTTATTTTTTTGGCAAGCAGCGGGATATTTCCGCTCCCCCGTTTATCCCGTGGCAGCAAATCCTCGCCTGGCTCCAAAGCCGTTGGCGCATTTTTAAATAACCCTGTGATTTCCTCCGTTCGCCGGACATCGGCAGGCCGCTGTTCGGGGCAGGGAGGAAATCATAGGTTTTTTTCTGAACGAACTAACGGATTATCGCCGTATGGTTGTTCTGGGTTTTTCGCACGGACGGAAGCTGCTCAGATCAGGAACAGCAAGGCTTAAGGGCGAAATAGAATATCGATTGACTAGGAGGATTCATGAAACGTAGACTGGCACGAGAAATTGCAATACAGAGCCTTTACCAAATGGAAATGAATGAGGTATCTGCTGAAGAGGCGGTTAATATGCTGCTTGAGGAAGCCAAGGAGGACAATGAAATTGATGCCGCCGAGGATGATATTAAAGGAATCGAGTCCTTCGTCAGAAAATTGACCCTTGGGGTAGCTGAGCATCGTCAAGCGATTGACGATATGCTTCAGCAATATTTGACCGGTTGGCAGGTGGACCGCTTGTCACGGGTCGACCGTCAAGTCCTCAGATTAGCTTGCTATGAGTTGGTGTATACAAGTGATGTGCCGCCTAAAGCGATTATTAACGAGGCAATTGAGTTGGCCAAGCATTTTGGAACAGAGGAATCCGGCAAGTTCGTCAATGGCGTGCTCGGACGGCTGCTTAAAGCTTTAAATGAACTTAACAATAAGGTTTAGACACGGATAGGAGAGGGTTCTCGATGACAGCACAGCGTATAGACGGCAAGCATATTTCAGAGGTAATTCGTCAAGAGGTAAGCGAACAGACAAGAAAGCTTAAAGAGAAGGGGATCGTTCCCGGGCTGGCGGTTGTTCTGGTCGGTGAAGACCCGGCATCTAAGGTATACGTAGGCAGCAAGGAAAAGGCGTGTCAGCAGATGGGCTTCTATTCCGAGGTGCATCGTTTGCCGGAGAATACGACGGAAGAGCAATTGCTGGACTTGATCGACCGTTTGAACAAGCAGGGCAGCATTCATGGCATTCTTGTTCAGCTGCCGCTGCCGGCTCATATCCAGGAGAAGGCTGTTATTGATGCGATCAGTGTGGACAAAGATGTTGACGGTTTCCACCCTGTAAGCACGGGTAATCTGGTAATTGGCGATGATAGTCTTCTGCCATGCACGCCTGCCGGTTGCATTGAATTAATTAAGAGAACGGGAACTGAAATTTCCGGCAAGCATGCCGTTGTTATCGGCCGCAGCAATATTGTAGGCAAGCCGGTGGCCATGCTGCTTCTCAGAGAGAATGCCACAGTGACCATCTGCCACTCCAGAACAGCCAATATGAAGGAGTTGACCAAGCAGGCGGATATTCTCGTTGTCGCAATTGGCAAAGCGAATGCGATCGACAGCAGCTATGTAAAACCGGGCGCAGTTGTTATTGATGTAGGCATTAACAGGCTGGATACCGGCAAGCTTGCAGGGGACGTCCATTTTGACAGCGTTCAGGAAATTGCCGGACACATTACCCCGGTTCCGGGCGGCGTTGGGCCGATGACGATTACGATGTTGATGCAAAATACGCTGATTGCCGCCAAACGGATCAACGGAATCAAGGAGTGATGGAGATGGCGGACGGACCGCGCATTTTTTCCATCAAGGAAATCAATCGCTATATTAAGATGAAGCTGGAGTCGGACCAGGTGTTGTCGGATATTTGGCTTCGCGGAGAAATTTCGAACTTTACCCATCATTCAAGCGGACATATGTATTTTACGCTCAAGGACGCCTCAAGCCGTCTGAAATGCGTGATGTTCGCTTCTCATAACCAGCGCCTTCCCTTCATTCCCAAAGAGGGGATGAAGGTGATGGCAAGAGGAAGTCTGTCCGTCTATGAGCGTGACGGAAACTATCAATTTTATGCACACGCCATGCAGCCCGACGGGATCGGCAGCCTCTATCTTGCATTCGAGCAGCTAAAGCAGAAGCTGGATGCGGAAGGCTTGTTCGCACCCGAGCGCAAAAAGCCGATTCCGCTTTATCCGAAAGCGGTCGGCGTTGTCACATCCCCCACGGGAGCTGCTGTGAGGGATATTTTAATTACACTCGAAAGACGCTTCCCTTCCGTCCCCGTTCTGGTCGTGCCGGTGCTCGTACAAGGGACTCAGGCCGCCCCATCCATTGTGCGTGCCATAAAGCTTATGAATCGTTTGATGGAAGTTGACGTATTAATTGTGGGCAGAGGCGGCGGATCATTGGAGGAACTGTGGGCTTTCAATGAGGAATCGGTAGCCAGAAGCATAGCGGAGTCGAACATTCCGGTTATCTCTGCCGTAGGGCATGAGACGGATTATACGATAGCAGATTTTGTGGCCGATTTGAGAGCGGCTACACCAACTGCGGCTGCAGAGCTTGCCGTGCAGCACAGCAATGAGCTGAGACAGCAAATCGGCCGCTTGGAGCAGCGGCTTGCCCAGGCGTTAAAAGGGCGGGTTAAAGAGAGACGGCATCAGTTGGAGCGGATCAAGCGCTCGCCGTTGTTCCAACAGCCAAGGCGCTTCCTGATGGAGCCTGCTGAGCGCGCTGACAGGCTGGATGAACGGCTAATGACACAGATAACGCGCTTCAAGGAGCGCAGGGAACAGCGTTTTGCAGCCTTGCGCACGCGTCTGGGAGCCGTTCACCCGGGGGAGCAGCTTAAGTACGCTGCGTCTCGCAGACTTGCGGGCGAGCAGCGTCTTGTGCAGGTGATGAACGGAAATATGCGCGCAAGGACTCTGGAGCTAAGCAGCAGGATTCGGTCTTTGGACGCACTTAGCCCACTGAAGGTCATGTCCCGCGGCTATAGTCTGTTATACACCGAAAACGAGCAGCAGCTTGTCAAATCGGCAGAGGATGTCGGGGTGGGCGATCGGGTTCATGTAAAACTTGCTGACGGGAGATTGGAATGTCAGGTTTTAAATAAGGAGAGGTGAGCGGTAATGGAAACGACAGATCAGGTACTGAGCTTTGAACAGGCGATGGCGAAGCTCGAAGAAATCGTATCCCGCCTTGAACATGGCGATGTCCCGCTGGAGACCGCTATCGAGTTGTTCCAGGAGGGAATGAGGCTCTCACAGTTGTGCGGAAGCAAGCTGGATCAGGTAGAGCGCAAAATTGAGCTGCTGATTGAGACCGAGCAGGGGCTGCAGAGAAATAATTTTAATCCTGTGAATGAGGATAAAGGAGAGTAAGGATGGCGGAAGCCCGGTCTGATTTTCAACAATACTTAAAAGAACAGGCCCAGCACGTGGAAGAAATGCTGCGCCACATTATACCTGAGGAATGGGATTTCCCCGCCAAGCTGCGCGAAGCGGTTCATTATTCCCTGGAGGCCGGCGGCAAGAGAATTCGTCCGGTTATGGTGCTTGCTGCCGCAGAGTCGATTGCCGATGATCAGGGTGCAGTAGATGCGGCTTATCCGGTTGCAGCTGCTATCGAACTGATTCATACGTATTCATTGGTTCATGATGATTTGCCGGCTATGGATGATGATGATTACCGCAGGGGCAAGCCGACCAACCACAAAGTATACGGCGAAGCTGTTGCGATACTGGCGGGAGACGCCATGCTGACACACGCTTTCTATTGCGTATCTCTTGCTGCAAAGCAAAAGCGGGTCAGTGCGGAAACAGCGCTTGCAATCGTTGAGGAATTGTCCATTTTAGCCGGCGCAGCCGGAATGGTGGGTGGTCAAGCAGCTGATGTCCTGGGAGAGCAGGGAATCACATCGCTGACCGAACTGAACTATATTCATTTGCATAAAACAAGCGATCTGATTGTATTTTCGTTAAAAGCAGGCGGTCGCATTGCCGGTGCACAGCCTTACCAACTGGAGGCATTGGCCGGATTCGGCCAACGAATCGGCCTTGCCTTTCAAATTCAGGATGATATTCTTGACCTGATTGGCGACGAGCAGAAGCTTGGGAAGAAGACAAACAGTGACGTAAACCAAAATAAAGTGACGTACCCTTATTTAATCGGACTGGAAGAAAGCAAGGCGGAAGTCGCCAGGCTTACGAATGAAGCGAAGGCGCTCTTGCTGTCTGCCAATCTTGCCAACCCAAAGCGGTTGCTGGAGCTTGCCGATTATCTGGTCAAACGTGATCGCTAAGGGATGAGAGAAACAAGATTTCTTGGGATTCTTTGAGTGGCGTGCTATAATGAAAAAAACGTTTTGACGTTATTGGACAACTGTGTTTTCAGTCCAAGAAAGTGAGGAAAACACGTGCTGATTGAAAAGATTAACGACCCGAAGGATTTAAAGCAGCTTCATCTGGAACAGTTGCCGCAGCTTGCCGAGGAGATCAGAACGTTTCTGATTGAAAAGCTGTCGATGACTGGAGGACATCTCGCCCCTAATCTCGGGGTGGTGGAGCTGACGCTAATTCTCCATTATCTATATGACAGCCCTAACGACAAAATTATATTTGACGTTGGACACCAGTCTTACGTTCATAAAATATTGACCGGTCGCATGGACCGGTTCGATACGTTGCGCACATTTAAAGGGCTGTGCGGTTTTGTCAAGCGTTCCGAAAGCGAGCATGACGTTTGGGAAGCTGGCCATAGCAGCACCTCGCTGTCAGCTGCAATGGGAATGGCTCTTGCCCGCGATTTCAAAGGCGAGAATAATAAAGTCATTGCGGTTATTGGGGATGGCGCTTTGACAGGCGGCATGGCATTGGAAGCCCTCAACCATATGGGTCATGAGAAGCGCGATCTGATTGTGGTGCTCAATGACAATGAGATGTCCATCGCTCCCAATGTCGGCGCACTTCACAACTATCTGGGAAAAATCCGTTCCGACAAGCATTATCAAAAAGCCAAAGACGAATTTCAGCAGTTTCTGAATAAAATTCCGGCTATCGGCGGCAAACTGGCGAAAACCGCGGAGCGGCTAAAAGATAGCCTCAAATATATGGTTGTTTCCGGCATGTTGTTTGAAGAGCTTGGCCTGACCTATCTGGGGCCAGTAGATGGCCATGATATTGAGAAGCTGGAAGGAATATTCCAGCAAGCAAATAATGTAAGCGGGCCAGTGCTGGTTCACGTGCTGACTACAAAAGGGAAAGGCTATCAGCCGGCTGAAGCGGACTCTCATAAGTGGCACGGCATCACGCCTTACAAGATTGAATCCGGGCAACTGCTGAAAGCAGTCGGACCGCCGATGTACACGGAAATTTTCAGTCAGGCTCTGATTGAGCTGGCTGAGCAGGATGAGCGGATTGTTGCTGTAACGCCTGCTATGCCAGGCGGCTCCGGTCTTGTGAAGTTTGGCCAATTGTTCCCGGGGCGGATGATCGATGTGGGGATTGCCGAGCAGCATGCGGCGACAATGTCGGCTGCACTGGCAATGGAAGGGTTAAAGCCGGTTTTTGCCGTTTACTCAACCTTCCTGCAGCGCGCTTATGATCAGGTTGTGCACGACATTTGCCGCCAGAATCTGAATGTGATCTTTGCGATTGACCGTGCGGGATTTGTTGGTGCGGATGGTGAGACCCATCACGGCGTGTACGATATCGCGTTCCTCAGACATGTGCCGAATTTGGTGCTCATGATGCCGAAAGACGAGAATGAGCTTCGCAATATGATGAAGACAGCGGTGGACTATAATGAAGGTCCGATTGCTGTTCGCTATCCGCGGGTAAACGGCCGGGGAGTAGAGCTTGATCCACAAATGAGCACCATTCCGATCGGTTCGTGGGAGAAGCTGCGTGAGGGTGAATCTGCCGTAATTATTACCCAAGGCCCAATGATTCAGGTTGCTGAGGAAGCAGCCGACCTGTTGAAACGGGATGGCTTGTCTGTACAAATCGTGAATGCCCGCTTTATTAAGCCGATGGACGAAGAGATGCTGCTCAAACTCGCTGCTGAAAATCCGCATATCATTGTGCTGGAGGAAGGTTCGATCATGGGCGGTTTGGGCAGTGCGGTGCTGGAGTTTTATGCCCAGCGGGGCATTGACGGACTTTCCATTCGCCTGATTGGCATTCCGGATATTTTTGTAGAGCATGGCTCAATTAAGGAGCAGAGACAAGAAATCGGGCTTACTCCGGAGCATGTGGCTTCCCAGGTTTTCAGCCTTGTTTCCGGTCGCTTGCAAAATGTTAAGAGACAAAGAGGATAAAAACAATCATGAGTGCAGCAACTAAAGAACGGATCGATGTACTCCTTGTGGAACAGGGTTATTATGAGAGCAGAGAAAAGGCCAAGGCTGCAATCATGGCCGGGCTTGTCATAGCTGACGGGGAGAGAATAGAAAAAAGCGGCACCAAAATTTCAAGAACGGCCAGCATTACTGTCAAGGGCGCTCCTCACCCTTATGTAAGCCGCGGCGGCTTGAAGCTGGAAAAGGCTATTTCATATTTTGGTCTGAATATGGAGGGGCTTGTCATGCTGGATATCGGCGCATCGACCGGAGGCTTTACCGATTGCGCGCTTCAGCACGGCGCTTCTTATGTCTATGCAATTGATGTTGGCTACAATCAGCTTGACTGGTCGATACGTCAGGATTCTCGCGTGCATGTAATGGAAAGAACCAATTTCCGATACACGAAGCCAGAGGATTTGATCGGGCCAGCGCCGGATTTTGCGACGATCGACGTCTCTTTTATTTCTCTGCGTATAATTTTGCCGGCTTTGGCAGAATTGTTAAGAGAGGGGGCTGGAGTTGTGGCATTGATTAAGCCGCAATTTGAGGCTGGCCGGGAGAAAGTAGGCAAATCCGGAGTTGTGCGGGAGGCAGCCGTGCATCGGGAAGTGCTGACGCAAGTGCTTCAGCATGCGGTCGAGCTTGGCTTCAGTGTGGAGGACCTTACCTATTCCCCTATAACGGGGGGCGAGGGCAATATTGAATTTTTGGCTTATCTGAAATGGGTTCCAGGAGGAGATCGAATAATGCTGGAGTCTCAACGAATTGATGAGATCGTTGCCCAGGCAAGGAGTAGTTTTGGTTAAATCTATCAAAGTATGAATGAAGAGAGTGGCGAACAGCAGGATTCCGAATGAAGCGCAGATGGAAGGCCAGCGTGCGAAAGGATTTTGGACTTTTTCTATTTTGAGCCTGTATAAAGAGTGAGCTTTCAGTTGCAGATTTACAGCGGCTGAAAAGTTCGCTCTTTTTTTCATTTTAATATAGCCAATTGAAAAACTTTTTGGTAAACTGTTCTTAGTAAGGCAAACAAACGTTCGCTTCTTATAAAGGAACTCCTTTCCCTATTGAATCCCTCGCCATCTGAACAGGAATAATGAAGCCTCCTGCCGAATTAATGGGTATGACCTGTAATATAGGACAGGAGGGATAGGTGCAATTGGGTAAATACGGAGACCTATTTATCATGATTGTTGCCGGTATTCTGTTGCTGGTTTGGATATACCGTGGCTTTTACCGCTGGCTTCACAGTCCTATCGTGAGACAACGTCCTTTGCTGCTGCACCGCGGCCAGGAACTTGACGGAGATGATGAGTGCGTCAAGCTTCTGGAGGATGAAGGATATGCGGTACAGTCTGGGAAGCATCGTGTTCCTGTTACAATAGACATTGACGGCGAACCGATGAAGAGCAGAGTATACATTGATTACATCGCAGAGAAGGACGGGAGAACCTATGTGGTCAAGACGGCCAGAGAACGTATGCCGGTCGAATGGACAGGTTCTGCAGTCAGAGACAGATTTTTAGTCTTTGCACTGCTTGTCCCATATTGCGAGGGTATATTATTTGTAGATACGAAAGCCAGGTCTATCCGTACAATTTCATTTACTATTGCTGAAGAGGCATAATGGGACAACATAGGAGGTTTTATGAAAGGAATTCGTCATATCAAGATTAGAGAAATTATTGCGAATGACATAGTGGAAACGCAAGAGGACCTGGTTGAAGCGCTGCGTCAAGCCGGACTTCAGGTTACACAGGCAACGGTATCCCGTGATATCCGGGAGCTGCAACTGATTAAGGTGCAGACGGAGGATGGCCGATATCGGTATGCGTTGCCGACAGAACAGCGCTACAATCCGATTCACAAGTTGCGGCGCGCGCTGCTCGATCATTATGTGCATATTGATTTTACAGATAATCTGGTTGTTATGAAATGTCTGCCAGGCACGGCCAATACGATTTGTGCCCTTCTTGATAACATGGAATGGAATGAAGTAATGGGTACGATTTGCGGCGACGACACAATATTAATTATTTGCCGCACCAAACAGAACAGTGAGGAAATTGTAACAAGATTAACGTCATTGCTTAATTAATGAGGAGGTAAATCGAATATGCTTCGAGAGCTGTCTATTCGCAATTTGGCTGTCATTGAATCCACCGTAATTCACTTTAATAAAGGCTTTCATGTTTTGACGGGGGAGACTGGAGCAGGGAAATCGATTTTAATCGATGCTTTGGGTTTGGTCATTGGCGCGCGCGGAGCGGCTGATATGATACGTCATGGTTGTGACCGGGCTGAAATTGAAGCCATATTTGATTTGCCGCCTAGCCATCCGGTGTGGGGAAAGTTGTCCCAATACGGCATTAATGGCAACAATGAAGAACTGCTTGTCATCAGGCGGGAATTGTCCATTCAAGGCAAGAGCGTCAGCCGTATTAATGGGCAGATGGTCAATTTGACCATTCTTCGGGAAGTCGGCGAGCATCTTGTCAACCTGCATGGCCAGCATGAGCATCAATCATTGCTTAAGCCTGAGCAGCATCTTCAATGGCTGGATATATACGCAGGCACCCCATTAATGGAAAAGAAGTCGCAGTATCGTCAGATATTCCGCCGTTACCAGCAGGTGCGTGTGAAACTCAGAGATCTGGAAGAAAACGCAAGGCAAAATATCCAAATGCTTGATTTATATAAATTTCAAATCGAGGAAATTCAGTCAGCCAACCTTAAGTCTGGTGAAGATGAATCACTGGTTGAGGAAAAACGCAAACTAACTCATGCAGAGCGCAGAATGGATTATGCATCCGAAGCATATTCCTTGCTATATAACGGCGGCGGCCTTGATTCCATCAGCAGAGCTATTCACAAGCTGGAGGAAATTCAAGCCTACGATCCCGCTGAGCTTGACCCTTTGCTTGAACAGCTTCGTTCTGCCTTTTACCAGGCGGAGGATGCCGTATTCCAGCTTCGCAATTACCGTGATCAGATTGATTCCAACCCAGATCAATTGGAGCAGATTGAAGAACGGCTTAATTTGATTCATACATTAAAACGTAAATATGGCGAGACCATTCCGGATATTATCCACTACCACCAAAAAATTATGCATGAAGTGGACAAGCTCGAAAATCGTGATGAACATCTCGGGCGACTGCGTGAGGAGGAGATGACCCTTCAACATAAAGCTGTGGAATTAGCGATTTTACTGTCTGATCTTCGCCGTCACGCTGCAGGCCGACTGTCCGAGGCTGTTGAAGCCGAATTGCGGCAGCTTCATATGGAACGGACAATATTCCGAATTGAGCTGAATCAGCATCGCGAAGGCGAGCAAGCATTTCGATTGTCCCCGCAAGGAATAGATGATGCAGTCTTTATGATTTCGCCAAACCCTGGGGAACCGTTAAAGCCACTCAACAAGATTGCGTCCGGAGGCGAGATGTCGCGAATTATGCTGGCTCTCAAAGCGATATTTGCCCAGCTTGATCAGGTTCCTGTACTTATATTCGATGAAGTGGATACCGGCGTTAGCGGGAGAGCGGCTCAAGCAATCGCTGAGAAGATGTCTGATCTATCACGGCAATGCCAGGTGTTCTCCATTACGCATCTGCCTCAGGTTGCTTGTATGGCGGATCATCATTATGAAATTAAAAAGCAGGTGGCTAATGAAAGAACGGCTACATCAGTTACACCGCTTCAACAAAGCAGCCGAATTGAAGAGCTTGCCAGAATGTTAGGCGGTGTGGAAGTAACGGAAAAAACAAGACATCATGCTCAGGAAATGCTTGACTTGGCGGATCGTCAGAAAGGGGCGTAATTCAAACCATACAGGGAATGTTTTATAAGTCATAAAAGGTAGGGGACACGGTTACCTTATAGGTACGCCATTGGCGATAACCGTCAGATGATGGACCTAGGGAGCGTGAAAAGCATTGAATAATCGTAAACGATGGTTCGGTCTTATTCTCACACTCATCGTGTGCATGATCGGTGTATCCTCCCCTTTTCAGCATTTTGCTGCAATCCCAAGTGAACTTCGGTTGTTTTCCGGACAGCAGAAGCATTTGAATTACGACATGCCGGTGCATGCCAAATTATCTTTTAACCCTGAGGTAATGCGCGTGAACGGTTCATTAAGCAATACCGTTGATGTAGATTTAAACAAGCCGATTTCACTTCAACCGCTGCAAAGCGGACAAACCAAGATGACGATGAAGCTGTTTGGATCTATTCCTTTCAAAACGGTGAAGGTTCATGTTGTTCCTGATCTGAAGGTTATTCCGGGAGGACAGACGATTGGGGTCAAAGTTAAATCTGCAGGTATTATGGTTGTTGGCCATCATCAGGTCCTCACAGCCAAAGATTCCAAAGAATCACCAGGTGAATCAGCCGAAGTCAAGCTAGGTGATCTGATTGTTCGTATCGACGGCACACATATTAATGAAGTAGCCAAAGTGGCATCCATCGTTGAACAGGCAGGTACCGCAGGGAAGCCACTGCAGTTAACAATTAAACGCAACGGTCAAATTGTAGAAAAGAAAATCACTCCTGCCTTCGATGTAGAAGATCAGGCTTGGAGACTGGGGCTTTATATTCGCGACTCTGCTGCGGGCGTAGGAACATTAACGTTTTACGCACCTGAGCAGGGGGTATATGGCGCTCTAGGGCATGTAATTACAGATATGGATACTCAGATGGCAATCGAGGTTGAGGATGGGCAAGTGCTTCAATCAAGTGTGACTTCAATTAACAAGAGCCAGCACGGCGAGCCGGGAGAGAAAAGAGCTCACTTCTTAAAGGAAGGCAAAATCCTAGGCAATGTCGTGAAAAATACGGCTTTTGGAATTTTTGGAAAAATGAAAAGCACTCCCACGCATGGATACGACAGCAAAATGCTGCCAGTTGCTTTTGCTGAAGAAGTAAAGGAAGGTCCGGCAGAAATTCTGACTGTTATTGGCGGGCAAAAAGTCGAGAAATTCAAAATTGACATTGTTCATGTCACCAGACAATCTTCTCCGGCAACCAAAGGCATGGTTATTAAAATTACCGATAAACGTCTTATCGAGAATACTGGCGGCATTGTTCAAGGAATGTCGGGAAGCCCGATCATTCAAAATGGCAAACTTGTCGGGGCTGTGACTCATGTTTTCGTAAATGATCCTACATCCGGTTATGGCTGCTTTATTGAATGGATGCTCCAAGATGCCGGTGTGCTAATGAAAAGGACCAGTCCAAATCTTAAGGCGAGCTAACGCCTTAAGATTTTTTTGTCGAATCATTACGAGAAATGAAGGTTGATGTAACAAAATCTTAATTATAAAGGAATTTCGAAAAAAAATAAAGAAAAATAATTTTCGACAGAAGGATTTTATAAGTCGATGTCGAAAATGTTTAATACAGACAAACAATTACATAGTAGAAGGAGATTCAAAATCAAGGGAGGACCAGAACATTGCAAAAAGTTGAAGTTTTATTAGCAGATGACAACCGAGAGTTTACGAACCTTTTATCCGAGTACATTTCTGAGCAACATGATATGGAAGTAATCGGGGTTGCTTACAACGGTGAAGAAGTTCTTCGTCACCTTGAAGAATCCCGCAAGGCCCCGGATGTATTGATTCTTGACATTATCATGCCTCACCTCGATGGTCTTGGCGTATTGGAGCGTTTGCGGGAAATGAATTTGTCCCCTATGCCCAAAATTATTATGCTGACTGCTTTCGGTCAGGAAAACATCACACAAAAAGCAGTGCAGCTTGGTGCTTCCTATTACATTTTAAAACCGTTTGATATGGAGATTTTGGCCAATCGTATTCGCCAACTGGTTGGAAACTCTGTCGTAACATCTTCATCTTCCTACACGGGCTCAGCAGTAAGCATAAAATCCAATGTAGTGCCACTCGGCAAAGGTAAAAACCTGGACGCAAACATTACAAGCATTATCCATGAGATTGGAGTTCCGGCGCATATTAAAGGCTATCAGTATTTACGCGAGGCGATTACAATGGTGTATAACAACATCGAAATTTTGGGTGCGATTACAAAAACACTCTATCCTGCCATCGCCGAAAAATTCAAAACAACGCCTTCTCGGGTTGAGCGTGCCATCCGTCATGCGATCGAGGTCGCGTGGACGCGCGGCAACATCGACAGCATTTCGCATTTGTTTGGTTACACAATCAATATCAGCAAGTCAAAGCCGACCAACAGTGAATTCATTGCGATGGTTGCGGATAAGTTGCGGATTGAGCACAAGGTGTCGTGAGACCGCTAGGGGCTTGATATCTCGGTGCATTTCCGGTAACTGAAACGGTGAAATACCGGCCAAAGCAATGTCACCGTTCCAACGAATAATTTCACGTTAACTACGGTAAACTAAAGGTAAATCGAATCGTATTTTTCCGGTAGTTTATCGGCGCATCGCGCACTGCTCTATATTAACGTAAAATGGTAATTTACGCAATACAAAGCCCCGTACACTACCGTCACGATCCGGATTAAACCGGTTATCTAACGGTAGTGTACGGGGCTTTATTTTTGTTTTTACCGCAAGCTGCTGATTTTCCACCCTCCGCTTTTTGTAAGGTTAACTCTCATCTTCTTCTGCGTTGCTTTACCTTCGTATCTAATGATTTCTCCCGTAGCTAGGTTTCCTTTAATTTCGACAGCATCTGGAGCGTTAATTGCAACGCCATTTTCCGTGGTTTTAAAAAATTTACGGAAACGTTCCAAATCGGAGTCACTATACATACTACTCGCATCCGACGTTAAAAACTGCCTCGCTTGTTTGAATTCATTACTGTTTACGTGTGCCATGAAACTCCCTATGGCTAGAGCCGGATTATCAGCGCCGCCCCCGCAACCTGAAATTATCGCGGTGGATAGAAGTACAAAAATAAGTTTGCGAATCAAACCGTAAATCGCCCCTTCTACGTTTTTCTCTATTTTACCACTTTTCGCCAGCCGCGGCTACACGTAAGTACGAGTTAACCCCTCGTTTAACCCGTCCAGCAGCGTCATTTTACGCATCCAACCCGTTTCCCTACGCTAACCCCTCCCGAAGCTTTCTGCCGCTAATTTCCCGTCAATTCCAAATAAATTTACGGAAAAGTGTGCGAACGTGAAAATTATCTTGTGTATTACAGTATAGCCGCAAAAACACGCGGTGACAGAGCGCAGCCACGCTAGGTACCTTAAACGCCGAAAAGCCCCGTTATTCACGGAGCAATCGGATGCACTCTACAACTAGCCGTAGGAGTGCGAGTATATCGGCGAACTTGACCTTTGCCAGGCGTCGTTTCATCCGGTATCCTCGTCTTTCCGTTCCACCTGAGTGCAGCGGAACCTAGCGCCAAGTGCTTCTAAATTTTACCACACGGAAGGGGCGTAATCAAATGTCATGACCGCGCCGCAATCGGATTCATCCCGTATTTTCCTCCGTTTCTACACCGATGCCGTCCGATCTGGCCTTATCGCCGACCTCGGAGCCGACCGACTACAAACGTTGCTGGTTATCGCCTCGTACATGGACCATACCGGTCGCTGCTACCCGACACAGTGGGCGATAGCGGAAGGGCTGGCCGTGGCGCGGGAAACGGCAAATAGACGGGTCAAAGCGCTGCTTTCGTACAGATGGCGGGGCGAGCCGTTGGTGACCGCGGAGAAGCAGAAGCGGACGGATGAGCAGCAGTGGGCAAACGTAGTGTATACGGTGAGGACTGACGCTGTGGTATCGATATTTTGATACGGCAAATAACCGTGTGACGCGGATATCACACGGCAAACGTCACACGGCAAACGTCACACTAACTAGAACCATAATAACAAGAGCCATTATAACGAGAACCATTAAATAATACCGAGATTGAAACATTAGCTCAGTAAGGAAAATCGCCTTACTTCGCGACTATTATAAACAAAACCATTTACAAACCTTTAAATGAATCGTAGGTAAAGTACCTTGCTTACGGATTTACACGAAATTAAACTCGGAGGTGGTTACGGAGAACTTACGAAGTTAGCTTACGGCTTTGGCACGGAGGGAAATGGCGTTCCCTCGGCCTTGTCCGTCCCTCGCGATACCTGCTCACCACTTAAAGGAGATTCGCAAGGCCAGCACGATAAGGGAGTGTACTAGCACAGGACTGAGCGTCAACGTTATGGATATTTCGTCCCGTGTGGCACGCAGCGCTATGGTCATGCTACCGCCTCCTTTCGGAAGGGCAAAATTTTGCCGTGGGCAAGCCCGTCCACGAAACCGGGAAGTTTCCGCTAATCCATGCAACCTACTAGGAGTTGTCTAAATTTTACCACGAATTACCTAAATCGTAAAGGAGCGTGTTAACTATGTCAGAGAACGCCATTCTTGGTATTGTTGCTCTCGGTTGTTCTACTTTGATTTATCTTGCGGCATTCGTCGCTATTATTTTGATAAAGGAGGATAAAACACTCGATGACAACGACGGAAATCACGACGTTTGATTACGGACAACTCGACGGAAAGACGGCGGATTTCCTGCGCGGCAAAGAACGGAACATGCGCGAGATTGTCGGAAAGGCGTATACGGAGTTGGGGCGTGAACTAAAGGAGGCGCAGGAGGCTCTTGCGGGTAGTCGGTACGATGGAGTGTTTGTTAGGTGGTGCGAATCGATAGGTTATGTTATGAAACAGGTTTACCGGCTTATCCAGCGATATACCGTTTTGACAAATTGTCAAAGCGAGGGTCAGCGTCAATTAATCGAGGACCTCCCTGTATCGTTAGCATACACAATAGCGGCTCCTTCCGCTGAAGACTCCGAACCTAAACGTGAGGCTAAATCGGCCGTTCTCTCCGGTGACATCACGACATTGCGGGAGTACCGCGAACTCCTGGCGAAACTAGATGCGGAACAGATTGCTCGGAAAAAGGCCGAAGCCGATTACGAAGTATTACGGGGTATAATCGAAGCCGTGGCGGAATCCGAACGAGAAGTTAAATTCGAGTTAGAGGCGCTCCGTGCCCGTCCTTCTCCAGATGACGGCGTTTACCGCATCGACACAAGTACGGAGGTCGACGGGTCGGCAA
This sequence comes from Paenibacillus roseus, assembly GCF_016424485.1. Classification (GTDB taxonomy): domain Bacteria; phylum Bacillota; class Bacilli; order Paenibacillales; family Paenibacillaceae; genus Paenibacillus_D; species Paenibacillus_D roseus. The sequence goes on along the minus strand of NZ_JAELUP010000117.1, from coordinate 170,329 downwards.
CGTTATTCTCAACGGACGTGAGGGATTTCGTAAAGAGATACGCATTCCTTCGCCACTACGAGATAGAGTTCCGTACGATCAATCAGGAGTCGGCCGCGGAATATTACAGCGCACTAGAAGGGCTTCGTAGTTTTGTAAACGAAATTCAGCGGGTACTTTCGTTCTCGCAGACAAAAGACGGAATCATAATCGATATGTAGAGGAGCGGACAAAATGAACGTAAATATTAAGGTAACGCCGGGCGGTCGTCTCGCGCTCGTAATGGATAACAACGAAATGACGCAGCGGGCGGCATTGACTTTTACGCAGATGTTGCTAAGAGCGAATATCACGGGAGTTTTCAACGTACCTAATTCGTTCCCAGGACTGTCCGGAGAAAAGCCGGAAACCACCCGCAAGAAGCAGGCGGAGCAAAAGGTACAGTATACTCTAAACAAATCGACACAAGAGCAACAACATACGAAATGGGAGCGGCAGAGGGCGGATGCAAAAGGCTACTTGGAAGCGTTGATGGACGAATGGGGTTTCGATATGACGAATAAAGCGGACTACGTTAAAGCATGGCGGAGGGCATACCGTTTCCTGCACGTTGACACGCAGTATCGACCCGAGGCCGCCGCCGATATGCCTTATGGAAAAGTCAAGTCGCCGACGAAGCTCAACCGGATTTTAATGGACGGTATGGGAGATAAGCTTATACTTTCGTTGAAATCTCGCGTGAAAGGAGTTACGCAATGAAATCGATCCCTATTACGAAGTCCTACGCCTTGTCCGCGGACGACCATAACTTCGTGTTACAACGGAAGCATACCGTAGACCCAACGAAGGCTCCCGGATACAAGCCTGATCCCGCAAAATCACCGCCAATTAGCCGCGAGGAATGGCGGGACATAGGTTGGTACCCGCTGACGCGTAGCGGCCTTATTTCAGCGGTTGAAATCGCTTTGTTACGGGAGGTTAACGGGTCGACTGAGGCCACAACGTTAGCGGCGTTGTTATCGGAGTATACGGCCGAGACGGTGCGGCTGCGGGAGATTATTGTGAATACGGTAGGACCGTTGTTTCCGGAGGTGCAATAGTGAATACGGCAGATATTTACGAAAAATGGGAACGGTTGAATCCGCAGGAGCGAGACGCGTGGGTCGCGACAGAGGTTATGGGGTGGCGTAAGGTATCGCGGCCAGGCGGGGGCGGCGGTTATGTCGGATGGCAAGATGAAACAGGAAGGGTTGTTGCGATTGAAAACGACTGCACAATGCATACGGGCCCTTCGGATTGGTTTCGGCCCTCGAGGAATATCAAATCAGCGTGGATCATTGTAGAGAAAAGTCGTGAATGGGGCGGTATTGAGATGGGGTGTTTCTCGTCATGGAATACCGTGAACACGTATGACCGAGCTTCACGTCCTGTACAAGTAACGAATGATTCCGCTGCTGAGGCGATATGTCTCGCGGCAATCATCGCTAGGTGTTCGGATATATGCGTTGAATAATAAGGGAGGTTATTTAACTATGCTAGAAACTAAACGTAATTTCGCAGCGGATCGTGCAATCATCGAGGCGGCGACGGAAGGGCCTTGGACGGCAGACGGGTGTTACGTAGAAATTCCTGATGATTCTTACGTAGGTGGGCGCGGCCCTTTAGCGTACGGAGGTGTCGAAGGTGGCCCTGAAAATGCAACGTTCATTGCCGCCGCCCGTACCGGATGGCCAGCCGCTTTGGACCGGATTGCGGAGCTAGAGGCGGAGTTGTCCGAGGTAAGTGCGGAGCTTGCTACGGAAATATCCGACTATGATCGGTTACAGGGAATTCTTGTTGATATAGTCGATAAATTACAAATACTTGCGAAGAAGGTGAACGCGAATGGTAGCGAAAAAGTCGAAAGCACCACGTAAGCCCACAAAGACCCGTAGCCCCCGTATCACAGCCGAACAGCGCCGCGATTGGCGGAATCTGCCGACAGAACAGTGGAATACGATTACGGTTACGGAATATTTTCGTAGTATGAACGAGGACTATTACGGACTACCCGCCGCTGAGTATCTACCTATGCGTAACTGGTCGGCCGAGTCCGGCATGATTAAGCGGGCGCTGACGGAACATGGTCCCGAAGTCCTCCGGCGAGCATTTGACGAGTGTTTCCGCACGCACAAGACGACGCGAGGGTATCCGTATTTACCGGCCGGGTTCGCGGTCGGCTACTTAATTAATCGGATAATTCCGAAGATTAAGGCGGAGATGGCGGCGGAGCGGAAGGAGTCAGAAGTCACACCGGAGCGGGACTATGCGGTGGTGAATACGTGGTTTTAGGACGACCAATTGCGAAATATGTCCGAGTAAACTGCGGTTGTTACGACGGGGACGGAGAACACTTCGTTGACTTGTTCGATCCGCATTGGGACGGACCCCGCTCCGGCATATACCATTGTGAATCGTGTAAACGGGTATTACTTGTAAAAGGAGAAGATGGTCGTATGTATTACGTAGGAGAGGCGGTCCATTCGTGAAGCTGACAATGATGAAAGCGATCCAAACCGTAGCTTATTACGGAGGAAGTATCGTAAGTAACAAGGGTACTCGGTTCCTGGCGGCCGACATCGAACCTATTACGAAGCTCGGCCGATACGCCGTGAGCTGCCGGAATATAGCGGTGACAGAAGCAGAGATTAAAGGCGAGTGGACACATGAGATTACGTAAAGGGAGAGAAAGGAAAATGACACCACATTATTGCAATAAATGCGGGAAGTTATTCATGGCGGTACCTATTACGCTTTATTGCAAGTCATGTCATAAAAGCATAACTAAAAAGGAGATAGGCAAATGATTAAATTGACCGAAGCAAGCGGAGATGACGGCAAATTCAAAACAGCGATATGGGTACCGCTGGATGTTTTGATACGTGATCACATCGACGGGATGGCGCTCATAAAAGTGAAAAACATTCCCGGCAACATCATCGTACAAGAATCCCCGAAAGAAGTAGCCAAGAAGATATTGGAGTGTAAGCTGGCTATGGTCAAATATAGTACAGGATATGCTCAAGCGTTGCAGCATCATGGGGACCCTCAATGGATATTTGAAAATGCTGAACTAAAAATTAGTGATCTGGCAGGTCTGGAGGAACCCCAATGAACGAATGTAAAAACTGCTTTGTAGATTTTACCGATGCGTACTTTGATGACATTTGCGACGAGTGCGCGGTGGTAGAGGGGTATGATATTAATACAGGGGAGGAACTCACGTGAAATTAGCGATTGATTACGTAGGCCGTCCGAACAATCTACTATTAGATTTAGCGGAAATCGCGAGGGAAAACGGTAATGAACGGTTGAGACGAATTTGGTTACGAAGTTATTTGCGGAGAAGTGACGAAAGGAAACGGAGGGTTGCCGTGTGAGAACGGATGAAATTGTAGACAAATGGCGATCGATGACACTGCGGGAACGTGACGTGTGGGTCGCGGAGGTCATATTCGGGTATAAAACGTTCGGCCAGTTTTATACTCCAGAGGGAGTACGTGTACTTATTCCGTGCTACACAACGTTGTACTGTCGTGATGTTCTGAAAGTTATGCCGGGCGAATTGTACATTTATCGTTGCGGAGACGATTCGGTGTACGTAGCTTCTTTTGGTCAGTCGGCGGAGGAGTATTGTCTGGAATGTGGGGAGAACTCATTCGACGTACACTACCAAGGTGAATCAAATACGTTGGAGGACGCGATATGTTTGGCGGCCATGATCGCGAAATTAAGGACGGTGATAGATTGAGTCTTGCTGAAAAATGCGTACTGGCCCGACTCTGTACTCTGCGAGACGGCCCGAAATGTTCCGCACTCTGCGGGTCGTACATCGCCTTACACGGTCACAATGGAGAGGGTGGCCGGATCGGGAATAGCAATCTTCCAGTGGCATACCGGCTGATTACGTTAGACAATAGCCCGGCACGCACGGAGCAATCCGAGATATACGGCAGCCTGGCGGTATACGTGCGGACTTTCGCGCGGCAATTCGGTGACGCAGCGGAGCCAATCAAGTCGCTATACCTATACAGCCGTGCGCCAGGAACCGGTAAAACAACGACGGCTGCCGCATTACTCTCCGAGTGGATCACAGCCCATTACGTAGGCTCTCTCCGCCGAGGTAAGCAGCCGCTCGACCGGCCCGCGTACTTTCTCGACGTCAACGCTTGGCAGACGGATTACAACGAGTTTAACCGACCGCGAGTACCGGAGCATATCGCGGAGCCAGCCGCCGCCCGTTACTATGCCGCGAGACAGAAAGCTATCGCTACTCCATTCGCCGTATTGGACGATATCGGCGTGCGGGAGCCTACGGAGGGGTTTCGGGCCGACCTGCATTCCGTAATCAATGCGAGGGTGACGGCGGGGCTTCCGACGGTGTATACGAGCAATGTTCCGCTGGATGAACTGCACACCGTTTTCGGCGAGCGGCGGCTTGCGGATCGGATACGTGACCTCTGCATGGAGTTTACGTTTAAGGGCGAAAGTAAGCGGGGGATGCGAAAAACATAAACGTGAGAAAACGGGAGTATTCGGGAGATTTACGGAGTTCGAAATTTCTTCCACAGATTCGGCGTATGTACTTGACAAGCGAAATATATGGACTTTGCGGAAATAATAATACTATATGGAAATAATGTAAAGATTCGACATACTCCGACAATCAATCATGTGCATTAACTGTGCCAGCAGAAAAAGTGAAAATCACCGAATTTGCGGTTTGAAGGATTTGGCATAGCTAAAGTAAACTACGGAGGTGAAGGAAACAATGTCCAGTTACGGGCAGCAGTTTTTGAGTAAGGTTATCGACTCCGGCGACCTTTCCGCGTTCACCCGCTTCGGAATCACGCGGGAATATTTCGTAACCGCAGCAGAAAAAAGCGCGGTCGATTACGTTTTTAGCTACGCAGATACAAACGGAGGCCGCACGCCATCGTACGCTACCTTCGCAGCCGAAAATCCGGACGTAATGTATATTCCGGACGTGACCGATGAGTTTACGTTTTTGGCCCGCGAGATAAAAGATTCGTACGGTAAGCGGCAGTTTGCGGAACTGGTTAATAAAGAGGTCGCGGGGATGTACGAGACGATGCGGTCGGACGAATTGATTTCGGCGTTGCAAGAACGGCTCGAAGCGATTAAAATAGGAACAAGTGTTCGAGAATCAATCGGAAAGACACTGGCCGAACTGAAAGACGAATTCCGCGCCGAGTACGATAAACGGAAGTCCGGGAAATCGTTCCGGCTGTGGAAAACGCCATTCCGGGCGCTGAACGAGCAAATCGGTGGCCTGTATTCAGGAGATGTATACGGGATCATGGCGGAGTCGGGCCGAGGTAAGACGTATCTGTCCGAGGTGATAGTCGACGAGTTGCTTCGACAAGGTGCGAAGGTCCTCGTAAAGTCATACGAGGTTAAGGGGTATCCGTGGCTATCCCGGCTTATCTCGATCATTACGGCGAGAGAGGGCGCGCTGACTTCGGAAGAGTTGGCGGTTAAAATTGGGCTTCCGAACAAGGCCGTACTATCCGGCAAGCTTGACGGTGATATTGAGGCGTACTTTTTCGATATCCTGGCCGCTTTGGATACGTACTATCCCGGCAAACTCTACTTACAAGCGAAATCGGACGCCGGACTTACACGGACGCTTGACGACTTGGACCGTGAGTTACAAGCGGAGGATGTCGATGCCGTCGTAATCGATGCGTTTTATAATCTCGACGACGTGTACGGCCGCAACGCAAATAAGACGGCAGGCGGGGCCGCGGAACAGGCGGCAAGGCGGCTTGAGCGGATAATTGGCGAGCGGGATGTCGTCGGGATATATACGATTCAGGCTCGTACAGAAAAGAGCGATGAATCTGACGAAGGCGAACGAGAATTAAGGCTTCCGGGAAGGGAACGGATTAAAACGACAGGGGCGCTGCTGGATATAACCACGAACCTGTTCGCGTTCGACTCCGTAAATGGGAACGGGAAGCTCGGCGTAGAAAAAGGACGTAATGGCGGCGAGGGGTTTACGATCGATCTCATTGCGCTGATGGATTACGGGGTTTTGCGGGAATTACCAGATGCGGAGGAGGCTGCGGGGCAGTTCGTTGGGAATTTTTGATACTTACTATTGATTATCGCTAATTTGTGGTGTATTATTATGGTGCAACATAAAACACCGCAAGGATGTGTGGATTAATGGGTAACTCAGAACTGGATAAACTGTTAGACGAATTGACCGGGAAAGTGGAGTTAGAGCACGATCCCCTAGGTAAGCCGGTAAGATTTTCACTTACTCTCCCCAAACACTTAACAGCTAGAATTGACATATTGGGCGATAAATTGGGAATGTCCAGACAGGCGTATATTCAAAAAATAATAGAAGCAGCAACACTGGACATGGAAGAGCGAATGAGCCTTGTTACGACAAAGCAGTTATCATTTATTGGAGAGGATGTCGTGCAGTATACCAGGGAATATCAAAATGAGATTTTACTGAAATTAGGATTCAAGCCACAAGAACATAAGGAGTGATCGCCATTGAACGTAGACGTCCGCGATATCCGCGCCGAACTCGAAGCCTACGAATGGACTCGCGCAACCTGGACTTCCTCGTATCTTCTCGCCTGCTCCCCGTTTCGCCGCGACGAAGACCCGTCCTTTTACGTATATTTTGAGGGTACGGCGACCGCACGGGCCGGATATTGGGGCGATAGAGGTACGGGTGAAACCGGAGCATTTACGGAGCTTATCGCAAGGCTCAACGGGATAGGCTACGACGAGGCCGCCGAGTATCTCCGGTTAAAGTATGGTGAGAATGAGTCGGGATATGATTTACCGGCACTGCGGATACCGAAGTTATCAACCGAAGCAGCCGTATTCAAACCGCTGGACATTGCAATACTGGACCCGTTCAAATTCCGTTCGCCATACCTTGGCCGCCGGGCGATATCCGAAGCCGTACAACGGCTGTGCCGGATTGGTTACGATACCTCCCGTAAAGCAGTTACCATACCGATATTTAGCGGTGATGGAACATTAGCTAACGTGAAATACAGGAGGGTCGATACGAAGCTATTTTGGTATGAGAGAGGCGGCCGCCCGATCCGGGAGTTACTCTTTGGACTGGACGTAATTTATCGGCAGCAATGTAGGCGCGCCGTGATTGTCGAGGCCGAGATTGACGCTATGACCATAATGACGGCGGGCGTACCAGCGATAGCTACGATGGGGTCCGCGTTTAACCGGTACAAAGCCGATTTAATCCGTCGGAGTTCTATCGAGGAGTTAATTGTACTCCGTGATAATGATGCGGCTGGCCGAAAGTGGCAGCGGGCTATTATCGCGGAATTACGAAGTAACGTAAAAGTATCGGTGGCGACCGTAAATAGCCGTTATAAAGACGTAAATCAAGCCGCGACCGAGAGCAGCGTCGATCAGGTCGCCAGCTACGTAATCCGACGCCGTACATTAAGAGAGATAAAAATAATGTTAGGGGCGTAATCGACATGGATTACTTATTATTTACGGGAGCTTCGGTTTTTGAGTACGTGGCGGTATTTGCTTTTATGTTCGCGCTTTTCCGATTTCGGATTACGGGGCGGCTCGTGGTCACCGTATTGACCGTATCGCTCATGATGAGTCAAGTGTCGTACTTTACGAGATCTATTCCTCAAATAGGCGAGATGTCAGCATTTATCCAACTTGCGCTTTACGTCGTCGTGTTATGGGTACTGTTTCAGGTACCGTTCTTCTATTCTATCGTGATGAATTTCGCCGGGTTCGCGATAGTGGTCGTTGTGCAGGGAGTCGTACTGCTCGCATTCCATTTTTTAAGTGCAGTACCGGCCGACGTCGTAAAGGACTCAGTGCTGCTCGGGTCGGGCGTACAGGTGTTGTCGTCGCTTATCGAGATTGCTGTCGCTTATGCAATCGTACAATTGGGCGGAGGATTCAATTTTGTGCCGACCTCCCGCCGTACATATACGAGATTTAACCGATCTAACGTGACGATCCTCGTTATTATTTTAACTACGGTGATGCTGGCCGCCACGCTTGCGTACCTTTTCGCCAACGAATTTGATTCTTACGTACTCTCTGCGTGTGCCGTCTTTGTCGTAACTATCCCGGCATACCTTTACGTGGCGCTGAGAAAGGAGTACGAGGATGCTGTATAAATATGCGGACGGACTCCGGCAGCGGATCGAGGATAGCGGCGTAACTGCCCCGTCAACGGCGGTGACATACTACGCGCTGCAAATCATCGTGAATACGGTGACTATCGCAGGCTGCGCGTTGTTAATCGGATTTATAACGGGAGAGTTCTGGCGGGCTGCGCTGGCTATCGTATCGTTCGGCGTAATCCGATACCTTTCCGGAGGATACCACTTAAAGGCGGGGTATCTATGCATTATCGTATCTACGTTGCTCCTATCGATACTTCCGCATTTATCGTTTCCTATCGTAGTGATTAAAATTATGACGATTATTTCCGTAATCTCTTTCGCCCTTTTTGCTCCGTCCAACTATGACAAATACGCTAGGATGCCAAAACGGTATTATCCGCTGCTAAAAATCGTATCTACCGGACTTGTGGCGTCTAATTTCGTAATCTTATCGGATGTCCTGGCGATGACATATATAATTCAGGCGGTATTACTACCGCTAGGAAAAGAGAGGCGAAAAACATGAAGAAGAAGTTTTATAAAGTAGTTGCCGCAGCTTTAATCGGAGTATCATCGTTGTTTGTATTGATGGGATCGTATGTATTTATTCACAAACCGGAGATTCCGGAAGAGTTGAGAGGCTCGGAACAGGAGGGCTAATGCCGAAAATTACAGTTGTAAAGAAGATAAGCCGGACGGAGTTTGAATTGGTAGAGATCGATGAGGTTGACGATGTGTTATACGTCTGTGTTCGGGAGGGTTTGTTACATTTTCAGACACACGACGGACTATTTAAGCAGATATCCACGCTTGAGGAGCAACAGCGGTACACCGAGAAACTCGGGTACGTGAAGGTCGAGCGGGGGTACCTCGTAAATATGACGCAGGCTGAGTCGTATGATCCGAAGCAGCACACAATTGACTTCGGGGAGGGCGTGCCGAAGGTTGCGGTATCTAAGCCTTTCCGGGCGAATGTCCCCGAAAACATACATTTACGAAAATGTCAAGTATCATTTAATGTATTAAATGGTTTGCGGTAAATATCGGAAAATACAAGACTGATTAGGGAAATTGTGGTTTAATAGTAATAGATAATTATACCACTTTTTATGGTAAGTAGTCTGCACGATTCCATTCCGGTGAAACTATCTTGACAAACATTATAAAATGTGATTTTACAATCTAGACGCAGAGTGGTAAGATCAGAAACTATACAAACGTATAGTATTGATCGGCCGAGCGCTTATCCATCGGCCCACTCAACAAGTTCGCGAGGGTGTACGTTAAAGGCGTCAGCTAGCGGAATAGCGATATCTAACGGAATTCGTTTACGTCGGTCGTTGACGTAGTGTGAAACCGCTTGTTCGCTAATACCGGCTTTATCGGCAAGCTGGCGCTGCGTCCACTTTCGGCTTTCGAGTAGTTCGGGAATAAGGCTGCGGACGATTACTTTCCCATCGTTGCGCCTCCGGAAAACAAAGGTTCAAAATTATTTTAGCATAAATTTCCGCGAAAGTGTGCGAAGTTAGATTTTATCTTGTGTATTATAGTATACCTTGAAAATTTAATAAGAGGTGATGAGGATTGGTGAGTAAATTCGATGGTGCTTATGTACGTTACAAACACGTACTAATAGCCATAAGCAGGAGATTCAGTTCATCTACTAAAGTGCCTTTTGAAGATTATTTCAGCGCACTCACTGAATGCTTATGGAGATGTGTGGAGGAGTTTATAGACAAACCTATCGCAACTTTTGAGACATATCTTACAACATCATTAAAGAGAGAGGCAATAAATTTATCTAAAAGTAGGTACGCACGTTTCTACGCAATAGTAAACTTCGAGCAATATAGTAGCAATAAAGACGATGAAGATGCGCCAACATCTGAAATCGCTGACGAGGTTATCATTGAAAACGAGGTAATTAAAAAGAAAGAAGCCGACCAGCGCCAACTGATCGACTTCCTTGTAACAAAAGACCCTTCCCAGGTCGACCCTGAAACGATAGATATCATTTCAAGGTTTTCGCAGTATCCGTCCATCACGGCGCTCGCCAAAGCGCTAGGACTTCACCACGAGGTTGTTAAACGTAAGCTCCGCAGATTAGCACGCAATTACGACGCGAATCGTTTTGGTGACTATCGCGATTATCTTATCGTTTAACTTCGAAACACCGGCGGTCAGTTACCCGGCCGCCAACCGTTCCACTACTTATTATACACGGATATTACATTTAATAGCAATCCGCCGTATAAACCGTGAGACGCTAACGTTTAGGCATTACGTTAGAAAAGCTCACGAAAGCTTGCGATACTACCATTATACAGCTTATGTATGTGTTATTGCATTGGTAATCATTGTATTACGTTTCCTATTATAATGTGTTTTCACCTAGCTTGTCAACGAATTTACCACGGGAGGCATGTTTAATTATGCAAAAAATTGCGGAAAAGACGTTGAAATCCGATAAATGGCGTCAAATCATCGATACATGTACGGTTATCCACGAATCAGATTACGGAAATGACGATAAATTACGGATTTCTCTGAAAGTTGGTACGAACCTAGCTTCGGCACTTTATCGGCGCGGTTCGCTGAAAGGGGTGCGGCTTGGATGATTCTATCAATCGTTGATCCGGCGGCCGGAACGCATTTTACCGGGAAGATTTTTGTAACTCCACATGCTTGCGACCGCGCCGTTGAGTATTTCGGGATTGAGCGCAAACATGCTCCGCTGCACGTTATGGACTTGGTTCGTAAGTCAGCGCTAATTGACCCACATGTTGTTGGCGAGGGTTCATCCGAACCTGCGAGATTATTCGCATATGATCGCTTTGCTTTCGTAGTGAATTTACGTGAGGACGCGGTGATTACAATATACCCTCGCCAGTACGCCTCGGAACAGCTTCGTAAAGAAGTCGGGCGAGTTTTGAAAAAGGTGCTGACGGCTTCGCAACGTGAAGAGAAACAGATACTTCGGAAATTGGCGTTGAAGCAGGCGGAGTTGAACGTAGCGAAAGCGGAGGCCGAACTGAGGCTACTGAAAACGAATCTGACGAAAGTTAAGCGTAAATTGTCCGCAGAAATTGCGGAAATAGTAGTTGAACTTACGCGGATCGAAGATGAACGTCTCAGCGCCTTGCGACGTAAAACAACACTGGCAAAAGATATATGTGCTTACGTTTAACCAAGCCGACATCACCCGTCGGCAGCCGTATCTTACCGGGAACACTCCGTTAGGGTCCGGCTGCGGGCGGAGGATCAAGCGAACCTTACCCGAAATAAAAACGTAAAGGATGCGTGATTGGATGAGTCAATTTACGAAACAGGGAGCGGCAGCCGTAACTTCCGCAACAGCCGAGAAGGATACCGGCAGCAGCGCACATGTACCGTTCCCGTCTGGAACCACTTTAAAGGTACGGATTTTATCACAAGAAGATTCGGCCGAGTATTATGCGCACGGGATTTTCGGTAAGGTGAACACATTTGTTCCGAAGGTTCCGCCCGAGCGTAATACGAAAGGGTACGTAACGGCAAATGGCTCGGTATGGGATCGAGCGGCCGATCTACTGTACTCCGACGCCAAAGCCGCGAAGGATTCCGGCGACGAAGCGGGCGCGGAGAAAATCCGTAATCAGGCGTATCTTCTCAAATCCAAACCGCGTTATCTCGTGGGCTTCGGAAATCTCGAAAATGGCGAGATTGGGTTCGTGGACTTGACGCTGAAGCAAGCGAAGGGTGTTTTCGCGGCTATCGCTAAGTACGCGAAGAAGCTCGATAAGCTGGCGTTTGAATTGTCCAAATCTGGCAGCAGTACGGACACGGCCGTATCACTCTCGCCGATCCTGGATATGGACGAAGACTTGACGGAGAAAGAGCGAGCCAACTTCGAGAAATTGAGTGGTAGTTCGTTTGACTTCGCGGCCTTTGACGGATTCCTGTTCGAGGCGGACGAGGCGGAGCAGACGAAAAACCTCGTCATTGCCGGATTCGATATCGGGCGGCTTGGTTTGAGTATCGGAGCCAACACGGCCGCCGAGCCGGAAGCCCCGCCAATTGATGAATCTGCCGATGTGCCGGACACCAAGCTATTTTAACCGTGATTAGGCGGTTAATCTCCGCCTTACTTACGGAATTTTACGTAAAGGAGATGATGGGTACGGCACATGTTACGGAGATAACTGCAAAGTACGTTGAAGCAGTCGCGAAAGTGGCGTTAATGGCCGCAGGATGGACGGTGCATACGGCGGAAACTAACGAGGTGTACGATATCCTGGCGACCGATCCGCTTACCGGCGATGCGAAAAAGGTACAGGTTAAGACGATCAGGCAGCGACAAGACCGTGGCGACGACCTCGTAGTATACGCGAAAAAAGGTAACGGAACCATCTACGACCGATCCGAGGCCGATTACATCATTGGCGTATGGGCGGCGGATGGCGAAATTCCCCGCGTGTTTATGTTCGAAAACCGGCTGCTCGGCGAGTATTGGGCGTCAGAGGCCCGCGCCGCCGACCGTTGGGTGGAATTGCCTATCGCGCTGGATCGTTCGGTATTTGCGAAGGCCGCGGATGCTTCGTGATCCTGCGGAAGTTCCTGCTATGTCTTCGTGCGAATATTGTTGCGGCGAGATTTACGTAGGCGACGAGGTGTGGCGTATCGATGACGGAGGTTACGTAAGTGGCCTCGTACATGTCGGCAGGTGTGCGAGAGAGTACGCTTATGAGCGTGTTTACGACAGCGCCGGAGTTATTAACGAGGACTTAACTATAACTTAACCGAAAAGGGAGCGATTTGTATATGGCGAAACTTAACGTAACAATTCCGGCTAATGAGATTGTAATTGAGGGCGAGACTTATCGTAGGGTTGACCGCAATGCAGCATTGGGTGACGTTGTTAAAATTACGGACGAGGAAGCGCGTGAGGTGGGCGTTCTTACGTTTGATGCTTTCTACCGTGTTGAACGCGTAGACCGCGCTGATGATCCGCATGTGCTCGATAATGACGGAGATGATTACGACTTGTGCGGATGGGATTACGAAGTCTACGAAAAGGTAACGGAGCCAGAGCCTACCGTACCTCGCCGTTTGACTACCGGGGATTATGGGAAAGTCGTAAGCAATGGAGTCGGCCATAACTACAAAATTGGCAGCGTAGTTAAGATCGTATCGGCCCAAGATGATTACGTAGGCGAAAAAGCTGACGGGACGCGGGGTAATTATTTAAACGAAAGAAACGTAGTACCTGCGACGGAGGTTGAATTCCTTGCGCAGAGGGTGTCGGTACTACGTTTAAAAATCGGAGATTATGCGAAGGTGGTTAACGTAAGCGGTATTGGCGGAAACCCTCCGCGATCTGACGTAAATATCGGTGATATCGTGGAGATTACCGGGGGTGACTTCTTTCCGGTCCAGTTTCAGGGGAACGTTATTGGAGGGGACAAAGGATTATGGTTCATGGCGGAACGTTTGGTCCCTGCAACCGAAGCGGAAGTGGCCGAAGCTAAACGGAAGATTGCGCAAGCCTCCGATCCACGGAGCCAATTCGTAAAGGGCGATAAGGTGCGGTTGGTTAGCGGTGGGGGCCGCCTTCCTCTCAACGGATATAAAGACGGGGAGGTTTACGAGGTAATCGATCCAGGTACTTCTACTAACGGAGGAAAGTACGTACGAATTATCGGCGGAAGTGTGAATTCGGGGTACGCACTCCCTTCCGAAATCGTGAAGCTCTCCGCAGAGGAAATCGAATCACTCGACCGAATTCCCGTCGGTAGTTACGTTAAGGTCCTTGTTGACACCGAGGACTTACCGGAAGGGGCTATCGGCAAAGTTGAAAGGGACGATAGAGACGACCGCCCTTATCGCGTAGAGCTTCTCGACGGGAGAGACTGGGACTATTACCGTAAGGATCAACTCGAAGTCCTTACGCAAGCAGACGCGGAAAAGGCCGAAGCACAAGCCGCCGAAGCCGCGAAATGGTACGCAATCGGGCGGAAGGTTAACGAATACAAGATCGGAGATATCGTAAGGTTTGTACGAGATGGATTTGGTAACGGTTTGCGGGATCACATTAATATTATTACCGAAATTGATAAAGTTAACGAGTCATCGTTACCATACCACCTCGTAAAACCAGCGTTTGTGACGAATCCAAACAACACTTGGGCGGCCGCCACAGTAATAGAGTTGGTAACACCGGTCGAATCCCGTTTTGACCGCTCCGAGCCGAAGGGAGGTGTCGCGTAATCGAAATTAAGCTGACGGTAAATATACGTAGTCCTGGGTCGGATACGGCGGAAAAGGCGGACACCGCCGTAAAGGACGCAGTAGGGCGGCGGCTGGCTGCGGAACCAGAGTCGATGGATTCCGCTTCCAAGCGGATTCTGGCGATGAAGAATTCGGATTCGGACACGGAAAAGCTCCGTGCGGTCTATAAGGCGATGACGGAGGGACTTATAGGCAGAGTCCCCTCCCTCGCCACCAAACGGTTCAGCAAGGCAGAGGCGCTCCGGCTGTGGACAGATTTGTCCGAGCGGAATCGGGCCGAGACGTTGAGGAAGATGGTCGAAGAGACCCCGGATAACTACGAGCTGATTACGGGGACCGGCCGTTTCCAAGCGCTGCTTTCGCAATTGGCTGCGGAAGAAATCATTGCGGTGGATACGGAGACAACCGGCGTAGACGTATACACGGATAACATCGTAGGTATTTCGTTGACATTACCCAAGGCGGACATACACGTTTACATTCCGGTGGATCACGTAGGCATAGAGCAGATGTCGCGGGAGTACGTTTTACGCGAACTGGCTCCGATCCTTAGCCGCGAAGACATCGGCAAGGTACTGCACAACGCCATTTTCGATATCGCGATGTTCCGGCGGCACGGGTACGATCTTCGGGGAGTCGTTTGGGACACGATGACGGCGATGCACGTATTAAACGAAAACGAACCGTCATTCCGTCTTAAGGATTTGGCTCCGAAATACCTGCGGGTAGCCTCGGATACGTTCGATTCCTTATTCGGTAAAAACGCGCAGTTTCGAGAGGTTCCAATTGACATTGCGCTTGTTTACGCAGCAAAAGATACGGACTTGACCTGGCGTATGTATAAGTTCCAACGGTTCCACCTCGAAAAAATGCCGAGTGTGCTGGAATATTACCAGACCGTCGAGGTTCCGTTGCTCCCCGTAATCGTAGATTTGGAGGCAAACGGGTATATTCTCGACTTGGATTTCGCAAAGGAGTACGGGGAGGAACTCGGAAAGCAGGCCGCCTTGCTTCGCGACAAGCTTATCGAAATACTGACGCCGTATCACGAAGGTCCCGACGTGATCAATCTAAACTCCGGGCCACAGATGAAAACCGCACTTTCCAAGGCTATCGGCAAGGACCTTCCGAACATGGACGCCAAGAAAACGCTGAAACCACTCGCGGGCCAACACGAAGTTATCGCGAAACTGCTTGAGTATCGGAAGATTACGAAGCTATCCGGAACTTATATCGACGCATTGCCGGATAAACAGAACCCTACGACGGGCCGTTGGCATTCCCGGTTCAATCCGATGGGAACCGTTACGGGGCGGTTTAGTTCCGGCGAGGATAAGGATAACGCCAACTCTTCACAATTTAACGTGCAGAACCAGCCGCCCGAAGCCCGCCGCATGTTCGTGGCTCCTCTGGGAAAAGTCCTGGTCAGCGCCGACTTTAAAGCGCAGGAGATTAGGTGCGTTGCGTATCTGAGCGGGGAGCCAGCGTTGGTGGACGCTTTCAATAACAATATCGATCCTTACGCAAATATGGCGAGTAAGTATTATAAGCAGCCATATTCCGAAGTCAATAAAAATCCGGACGGTAGCGATACGAAAGAGCGTAAGGCGATGAAGGTCGGGTGGCTTTCGATGTTATACGGTACCTCGAAATATACACTGGCGGAACAGTTGAAAACGACGCCAGACGAAGCCGCCCGTTTTATGTCCGAACTGTTCGAGTCGATGCCAGTATTACACGTATGGATTAAAGCAAACGAGGCGTTCGCGGAAAAACACGGTTTCGTATGGATGGATAAACAGCAGCGGAAACGGCGGCTACCAGACGCCACGATAAAGGCGAAATGGGGCGACAGGGATTCGTTCCGCCAGAAAAACCGCGCCATGCGGCAGGCCACGAACGCCCGCGTACAAGGGTCATCGTCCATACAGACGAAAGTTACGATGATTAAGGCGGACGCTTGCTGTAAAACGCGCGAGGGCTGGCGTATGTGGGGAACCGTTCACGATGAGCTGATTTTCGAGATTCCGGAGGATTTTACGCGGGACGACATCGAGCAGATTCGGAAGCTTATGACGGAGTCGTATCGGTGGGGTGACGTGGCTAATGGTACGGATATCGAGGTTATGCGGCGATGGGGCGAGGGCGTTACGGTGGACGATTGGTTCACGAATAAAGAAAACGTATAGGGAGGCTGCCGAATGACGGAAAGACTCCGCACGACTAAATCCGACGTGTTCGAACAGCTTCGCGCCGACGTCGCAGATTACGTAAGAGCAGGCGGCCGGGATGCGTTTAGCTTTTCGCTTACGTATCACCCGCGGTACGGTGACGTGCCTGGCTGCGAGATTCAGCGGTTGATTGACGAAGAAACTAAAAAATAAAGGAGCGGATTGAATGATAAAAGTCAGTGTAGATGAAATCGAAAATTTAGCGTTTGGAGATAGCGCTTTGTCACGTGACGGTGTCCGTTTAACGGTTATCAAGTGCGGTAATTGGGAAGTAGATGGCAAATACGAACACTGCGAAGTTATTTTTACGGACGGTGACCGAAATTACCGCAGTTACGCAAGCCGTTCCGGATCGTACTTCTCCGATTATTCGTACACAAGCGAATGGGACGACGGGGATGCCGATGTTGAAGAAGTCCGTAAGGTATCGAAAACTATCGAAGTCTGGGAGGCGGTATAAATCTCGATATTCACACGTATTGGAGCCGCTTCCGTCACTACCCGTTCCCTGACCGAAGAAATTGCCGCTAACTTCCGCACGCACCTCGACGAATGGTTCGGACGGCCAGAAACGTATGACGACGTATTGGACGCGCAAATTCACCGCTGGTATTCCGATGTACTTACGGATAAGTCCCGTAAAGTATGGCCGCCCAGGAACTTGCCCTATTTCTCGCCATCGTCCGCGAATAGCTGTCCGCGGGAACTATACGAAAAGCTCCGTAAGTCTAAGCGGGATGTCCGCGTTACGCCTCCGCATCAGGGCCGGTGGACTTCGATAGGTACGGCGATTGGCGACGTGATTCAACGGGAACTCCTTTTCGCAGAGAAGCACTTACCAGGTTCCCGATTCCGATTCGAACGTAACGAGCGGTCCGAGCCGATGTTCGAGGACTTCGCGAAGGTTAACCGAACAATCGAGCATAACGGGCAGACGTTTGCGCTGTTCGGGACGTGCGACGGGATCATGCGATATGTTGCGGAGTCGGGCGAAATTATCCGGATCGGCCTCGAAGTCAAATCGAAACAGACGACGGCCGCCACCACGTCCGAATTTAGCCAGCGGAACGGCCCGAAGGAGGATCACGTAAAGCAGACCATTTGCTACTCGGTCATGTATAGCGCAGCCGACGAGCCGATCGATTATTACGTAATCCTCTACGTTAACGCATCGAAGAAATCGTGGGAGATGACGGCCGAGGAATACCGTAAGAATCCTGATATTGCCGTACATTGCATCGAGATTACGGACGAAATGAGGACGGAAGTTCTCGACCGGTTCGCTGGTATCGTTAAGGCAGCCGCCCAGGCCGAAACGCCCCCGCTGGACATTATGAAATGGACATTTAACGGATTCAAGGTCGCGTGTGCAGCCGGGTTGTCTGCGTCCGAGCTTGCAGATATTGAGCGGCAGGTTGCGGCGGTGCAGCGGTCAAATCTAAAAGACTTCGTAAAGCGGCAATATGCGGACGCATTGGCGGATATTAAGAGATTACGTGGGGAGGTGGTTTGATTGGCGGTAAATACAAAAATAAAAGCGGTCGTCTGTTCCGTTTGTGGGAAAGACTTATCGCATAAATCGTCTCGCTGGTGCTGCCAAAAGAAGCCCGTCGAGGTCGAGCGCGAGAAGCAACGTATTACAGGCATGTTCAAAGTAGTGGACTGGTTTTCGAGCCGATCCAGCGCATGCCTTGTAATTGAACGTGAAGAGGGCGGGCGGTTTTATCTCTATATGTCTGATGTATTTAAGTATCTAAACGGACATCAACTGGGCAGCCTGACGCTGGAGGAGACGAAGAAAGGATCGGCATACGGGTGGCGTGTAGAGGCGAAAGGGGCGCGTAATTCTGACGAAAAAGACGGAGAGGATGACGCCGAATGAACGAAAAACTAGCGGGAGAGGCGATAGTGATCGGAGATAAAGTTGGAGCGGAGTACATGTGTTTTCTTGGTGGCGAGAGCGGGAGGGATTCACATTGCGCATGGTTTTCGAAAATTGAGGTGAACGGCAAGAAAGTTTTTATACGCGACGTATCGGAGCCTAGAGGTATAAAGCAGGCGGATTCTCGATACTTGGCGGTTAAGATGGCGAAGGAGTTTCGGGATCTGATGAAAGGGAAGGAGGTCAACGGTTGAAGACGCTTTTCTTAACCGTTCTTGGGGCGTTAATAGGACTTGTTCTCTGCGGAATCACCTTCCTGGCCTCCGTATTACTTATCGTAATTGTTTCTGATGTCAGAGACGGAAGCGCCGGTTGGATGCATTACACTACGTTAATTTTAGGCGCATCTATGTTTGTACTCAGCAGCATTCGTTATACATTAAAGGAGGCGGAGTATTACGGCACAGACGAAAAGGTCCCGAAGTAAGTCCGATAAAAGCCCCGAGATTTATTTCGGGTTTGACATATCGTTGTCCTCGCCAGGCTTTGCGGCATTACTCGTAAAAGACCGCGTGGCCACGTTACTAAAAACGGATTCTACGCCAACCGAATCGACTCAACAAGACGGTCTCCGCTACTCACTTGTCGAATCTAGCACGGTCATATTCGCCAGCCAATTTAAGAGGCCGCACGCCATTATCCGCGAGGATTACTTACGCCCGGCGAATAAACGGCAGGGGCAAGCGATTTATGGCGCGTGGGCAGCCGTAGATACCGGATTGCAGCGGTGCGGACTCCAAGTTACGGCCGAGATTAACGCCACGACCGTTAAACGCATTGTAGGTGGACACGGAAAGGCGGAAAAGTCCGAGGTTGCGGACGGCGTACGGAGATTATTACGGCTGCCTGCGGATCACACGTTCACCAATTACGACGAGTCCGACGCGGCCGCTATAGTGCTTGCGTGGCTTATCGAGCAGGGACGGATTGACGGATGAATGCCGGTTGGGATAAACGGTATCTAGCTAATCTTCGGCGGGAATTGGCCCACGTTGACTACGCAATTCGTATTCGTACGGAGGATACTGCGAAATTGACGGAGATACGCGCGAATTTGATTGCGGAGATTAAACGAAAAGAGACGGAGTGATAAAAGATGGCGAAAATTACGGAAACGGTGACCCGCTCGTTCACGCTGGAACTGTCGGAAATAGAGGTACGGACGTTAGCGGCGGCTTTAATAGTCACATCCGGTATGGATCGAGATAAGTCGAGTTCATTCGAGGGTGAAAAACTAAATTTTCGTGAGGTATCGGAATTATTGGCTATGTTACATGACGTTATTGGTACGCAACCCCTCGACTGATATGATTGTCGCCTATTATTCGATAACCGGAAACGTCCGGAGGTTCGTCCGTAAGCTTGGATTGCCTCCGGGCCGGACGGTGGACATAGCGGAAGATGGAGTGAGTGAGACGTTAGCCGAACCGTTTATCCTCGTAACGCCGACGACAGGCTTCGGGCAGGTTCCGGGGCCGGTTGCGAAGTTTGCGAAGATTAACCATAAATGGTTCCGAGGAGTCGCTGCGAGCGGTAATCGGAATTGGGGCGCAAGTTACGGGAAGGCTGGCGACGTGTTGACGGAGAGATACGACGTTCCGCTGCTGCTTAGGTTTGAGCTGTCGGGGACGGATGAAGATGTGCGAAATTTTAACGAAGGGGTGGCGTGGATATCAAATCTCACATCGAATTGAACAACGAAATTAAACAGCGGGGCGAGGACGGATTTTACCGGCTCGACCGTGACCAGGCGGCCTTAGATGTGTTCTTGACGGAGGTCGAAACCAATACGAAGAAATTTGACGGATCAGTCGAGCGGTTAGAGTGGCTTATCGACAACGGTTATTATTACGATGTCATTGAGCAATACGGCGATGCGGAAGCGACCGAAATCGTTCACGTATGTTACTCGTACAATTTCCGCTTCGCCTCGTACATGGCTGCATCCAAGTTTTACAAGGACTACGCGCTGAAAACGGACGATAAAACGGAATACCTCGAAGATTACGAGCAACACGTCGCGATTGTAGCGTTATATCTCGGGCAGGGCGATTACAGCCTGGCGGAACGGCTCGCCCGTGGCATGATGGAGCAGCGTATTCAGCCCGCGACGCCTACGTTTATGAATGCGGGTCGGGCACGGCGTGGCGAACTGGTATCGTGTTTCCTACTGGAGATGGACGATTCGCTGAATTCGATTAATTACGTAGAAGCTACCGCTAAACAGCTATCGAAACAGGGCGGGGGCGTCAGCGTGAATCTATCAAAGCTCCGTGCGAGGGGCGAGGCGATCAAAGGTGTACACGGATGTGCAAAAGGAGTCATTCCCGTTGCAAAATCGTTGGAACACGGGTTTTCGTATTGTGATCAATTAGGAACACGGCCAGGCGCAGGGGCTGCGTATCTCAACGTATTCCACTACGACTTACCCGACTTCCTGGATACGAAAAAAATCAACGCGTCGGAAGATGTGCGATTGTCCACGTTATCTATCGGCATTATCCTTCCGTCACTGTTCTTCAAATTAGCGAAGGCGGACGAGGACTTGTACATGTTCGGATCGCACTCAGTCTACCGTAAATACGGAGTAGTCCTGGATGACGAGGAAATGACTCGTGATTTCTACGATAAACTGGTCGCCGATCCTGACGTATACAAACGGTCGATGAAGGCGCGTGACGTGCTGGAATTGATAGCTATTACGCAGCTCCAGTCGGGCTACCCGTATCTCATGTTCCGCGACAACGCCAACGAGCAGCACGCATTAAAGGCGCTTGGCACCGTTAAAATGTCTAATCTCTGCGTGGAAATCAGCCAACTGCAGGAGACGTCGACCATCGCTGATTACGGCAAAGAGGACGTTATTCGGCGGGACATTTCGTGTAACCTCGGATCGCTGAATATTGTGAACGTAATGGAGTCTGGAAAGCTTTGGCATTCTGTACACGAAGGTATGCGAGCTTTAACGGCCGTTTCCGATATGTCCTCGATTAACAACGCGCCGGGTGTACGTAAAGCGAACGAAGAACTACATTCCGTTGGGCTTGGCGTAATGAACCTACACGGGTTCTTCGCGAAAAACGGAATTCAGTACGAGTCGGAGGAGGCGCGGGATTTCTGTCGGGTATTCTTCGCGGCCATGAATTTTCACTCAATCGAAGCTTCCACACTGATTGCAAAAGAGCGTGGTCAGACGTTTACCGGTTTTGATAAATCGGAATACGCGAGCGGGGACTATTTCACTCAGTACGTGAGGGAGGACATTACGCCTCAAACGGAGGCTGTTCGTAAACTTTTCGGGTCTATTGCGCTACCAGGTGCGGCAGATTGGCGAGAACTTGCGAAGCATGTGGCTGAGTACGGACTTTATCACGCGTACCGGCTCGCGATCGCGCCAACGCAGTCCATTTCGTACATCCAGAACGCCACAAGCTCCGTAATGCCAATCGTTGAACATATCGAGCGGCGCACATACGGTAATGCGGAAACATTCTATCCAATGCCGTTTCTGTCTCCGCAAACACAGTGGTTTTACAAATCTGCGTACAATATCGATCAATACGCGCTTATCGATCTGGTGGCAGAAATTCAGCGGCATTGCGATCAGGGCATATCTACGATTCTTTACGTCAACAGCGATATCAGTACGCGGGAGTTGGCGAGGTTGTACATTTATGCGCATGAACGTGGGCTGAAAACGATTTACTACGTCCGTAATAAGCTGCTGCGGCCGGAAGAATGCACGAGCTGTACGATATAGCGAAAAGGGAGCGGATTACTTGCAAGCAACGAATTGGAATAAACAGGAAGATTACGTAAACATGTTTTGGAAGCAGAACGTTCAGCAATTTTGGACGGAGGAAGAATTCCCCGTATCGAAAGACATTGCGTCATGGCGCACGCTCCCTTCTTCCGAACAATCCACGTATAAGCACGTATTGGCCGGACTAACCGGCTTGGATACGCTGCAAGGAACGGAAGGTATGCCGTTACTCGCGACACATATTACGGAGGGCCGGAAGCAGGCAGTACTTACGTTTATGGCGATGATGGAGAATATTCATACGAAATCCTATTCGCATATATTTACGACGCTTATCCCGTCCGCTGAGACTGAATCACTGCTCTCAGAATGGGTTCCGTCACAACCACATCTCGCGTACAAGGCGGAAATAATCAGTCGTCATTATCAAGCGCTGCTCCAGCCCGCGCCCGAGAAACTTGACGTTTACATGGCGTGCGTGGCGTCGGTATTTCTCGAATCGTTCCTGTTCTATTCCGGATTTTACTATCCGCTGTACCTCGCGGGGCAGGGCCGCATGACCACGTCCGGCGAAATCATCCGTAAAATCCTACTGGACGAATCGATACACGGCGTGTTCGTCGGAATGTTGGCACAGGAACTCTACGAGGGGTTGTCGGATTTAGACATGGCAGAGGCGGCCGAGCGGTCCGAGACGTTACTTGACGAGCTTTATCGTAACGAGTTAGAGTATACGGCGGAAATTTACGGACCGCTCGGCGAAGACGTAGTAGCCGACGTAATCCGATACGTGGAGTACAACGGTAATAAAGCGTTAAGCAACCTTGGACTCGAACCGGCATTTGCGCCTGAACCGTTTAGCGCGATCGTACTAAACGGGCTGGATACGGGGACGAAACATCACGATTTCTTTTCGCAAAAAGGCGATGGTTACGTAATGGCCCTGAACGTCGAGCCGATCCGCGACGAGGATTTTGTATTTGAACGGTGAGATTACGGAGTTAATAGCGCGCCGTCGCCGTCAACTCTACGTAAATAGTGTCCTTTATTATCGACACTGTACATCAATAATTTCAGACGCAACATTCGACCGGTGGGCATACGAGTTAGCGGAGTTGCAGCGTAAACACCCGGCGGAATCGGAAGCGGCTATCTTTGCTTCGGAGTTTTCGGGGTGGGACGGCACGACCGGATTTGATCTACCATGGAATAGAGATATCGAAAATAGAGCGGCGTACCTTGTAAAAATTGCCGGTAAGTGTGCGGAGGACTTCCACTGATACGGTTAAATAAATAGATTCGAGGCGTACGTGTCATACGCACATATAACAGTTAAGGAGATGATGAGGTGAACGGAGTTACCGTGCTGAATACGATGGGCGGTGGAGTTTCCCCCGTGCTTGTGTTTCTTATGGTTATGTGGTTTTTAGCGCTCTGTTTCTTTTTCGGCTGTGGAATTTCTGCACTCAAAGATGAGGAAATATTTCTAGCAATTATAAGTGGGCTGATTTGTGTGACACTGATTGTCGGATTACTTGTAGTGTGGACGGACCGTTTCGAGCCTATCCGTTATGAAGTCACCGTCAACCCCGGTCACGTTATTGATGCAGTACGATGGGAAATCGTAGAGCAGCGCGGGGAGATTTACGTAATTCAAGCGAGGGAGGAGTCGAAGTGAACAAGGTACTCAAACACATCTCGACGTACAACCCACGGGACCTTGACCATATGACGCTGACTCTCCGCGTTATTGAAGACGGCGGCGTTACGGTCATACTCGGCGTCGACCCATCTAATGGAAGAATATACGTAATCGACGTAAAAGGAGTGCTTATATGAACGTAAAAATCCACCGATTATCCGAAAACGCCCGTACCCCCACGTACGGCAGCGAAGTCGCAGCGGCTTTCGATCTCTATGCGGCAGCCGACGTAATTGTAGCGCCGGGTGAGACGGCAAAAATTCCGCTCGGGTTTGCGGTCGAGATTCCGGACGGGTACGAAATGCAAATTCGACCACGCTCGGGAATTACGCTAAAAACGAAGCTTCGTGTCGCCAATGCACCAGGTACGATCGACGCGGACTATCGTGGAGAAGTTGCGGTAATCTTCGACAATATTGCTCCGGAATCCGAGTTTGACGATGCTTATCCGTGTAGGCTTGACGGTTGGGTTGACTCGGCGTATAAGGGAGAATCCTGCGCTTACCACACGTACAATATCTACGTAGGTGATCGTATCGCACAAGCCGTTATCCTCCCGGTTCCACGGGTCAGTTTCGAAGAGGTATCAGCGGCCTCGGAGTTGTCGGATACAACACGGGGCGACGGCGGATTTGGGAGCAGCGGCGTATGAAATGTACCTGCTGCGGAAAGCCCTGCGGATTCTTCCTCGTAGAGTGGCGTAAACTTCCGTTCTGTACCTCGGAGTGCCGAGCGGTGTATAAACGGGAATATTCCGTAAGTATGAATTGGAGGTGAGCGCGAATGATGGGACCGGGTAGACCTGCGACCGAATGCGGAAACAATGAACTAGTTTTAGAATTCGAATGGGCGTGTCGCGCTGGGGATTACGAATTTGCTAACGAATATAAAGCGGAGTTGTTACTGAGACTCTCAGGTAAAGAAGGTACAACTGTGTCAACTCCTTTTACGCAGCGAATAATTGAAGAAAACGGCGACGCCTACGCTGTTGCCGAATGTATGATACCCGATGAATTACTCAACAAGGTAGAGGTATTGGCCGAAGCGTGGGCGCACGCGAGAAAGGCGATGCTTCAAGTCGCCTGGGCAATGAATGGAACAAAAAAGGAGGGCGAATGTGAATGGTTCAAGTAGGCGATTGGGTACGTATTGTTGGCGCAATGAGTGATTCGAAGTATTTATACGGATACGAGAACGGCGAAGAATACGAGGTTAAATCCGTAATAGGAGTTGTGGAGCCTTGTATTTGGCCGGATGGGACTACTGATTCCGCAATACCTCTCTCTATGCACGAATACGAAATCATCTCGAAGGAGGACGAAACTTTGAAATCCCTAACGGAACAGCTTACGGAGGCACGCGAAAAAGTAATCAAACTGGAGGCGCAAATTAAGGCGGATGCTATCGGTAAGATTGCAATTACTACGGCCGGAGGTTATTACGAAGATATCGATGAGGGTGTGTTTGTTCGGATAACTCAATGGATGGATGAGGAAGGAGTAGGTTATCCGGTCGAGGCTGAACTGCTTGACGGCAGCGACTACGACACATTCAGACCGGACGAAATCCGCTTTATCGACGAGGACGAAGCTCGCCGTATCCTCTCCGAAAAGAACGAACAGATTATCGCGCAGGCTTTCGGTGATCGTCCCTAACGTTTTGTTACCCGTCCTATTTACGTTAATGTTAGCGGCTACTTACGCTACGGATAACGTAATGGTACCGGATGTATCTAACGATTGGCGCACGTTTGAGGCTACGGCTTATACCGCCAATTGTCGAGGATGCACCGGAATTACGAAATCGGGGATCGACGTAAGAAAATCCCCGGAATATAACGGACGCATAGTAATAGCCGTTGATCCGCGCGTGATTCCGCTAGGTGCAGCGGTCGAGATACGATTAGCGGACGGGACGATTATTGAGGGGACGGCGCAAGATACCGGCGGGGCGATTAAAGGACGGAAGATCGATATATTGCACGATAGCCGCTCGACCGCCATTGAGTTCGGGCGGCAGACGGTTGATTTACGGATAGTCAACAAAAACAAATCGGAGGGTGATGTGGGTGAGTAACGGTAAACAGTTTACGTGGGTAGCGGACGATAAGTTGACGGGATGGGAACGGGCTTATACGGAGGTTGAACGAAAGGCCGCGAAAGGCGAGTTAATAAAGGTGGTATCATCAGGAACAAGTACCTACGATGTAGGAAACGTTCTGAAAATAACGGAAGTAGACGAACTACTGCCTTACCAAACAAGAAGGGCGGGGGAAGCTCGTTGTGGGTGGTTGTACGATCATGAATACGTAGTCCTCGACCCAACCAGCATAGTCCGTGAAATCGGCGGCATCACGGAGTATCGTTTGGTCAGTCGGATGGGACATAGGGGTGAGTCTATTGTGTTTGAGGATGGTACCTCTAACCTTACCTGCGGTAAGCCGTATTTAATTGTATCTGACAGACATTACGGTGGGGAATTTAAAGATGAGGACGGCTATTCTCGTTGGCAATACGTTGGTAATAAACCGAAATCCTACGTACTCGAACGAACAGTCGTTGCTCGCACCGAATGTACCGATCATCTTGACGCACTTGCCGCTGCTGGACGGAACATTGCGGAACTTCAACGGAGGGTATCCGATTTGGAGGCGGAGGTAGTGAAGCAGGCCGAAAGTCTCCAGGACGCGGCGATTTCGAAACAGTCGAACATCAAACAACTGGTCGCAGAACTTTCGCAGTCAATCAATATTGCTAAAGGTAAATCTCGGGAATTGACGAGGGGTGATGTCGTAAAGCGCGCGCAGGCGGACGTAGCAGACTTACGTAAATTTGTACGAGCCAAGCCTCCAGTAATCCTATACGGCTTTCGGAAGGTATTCTACCCCTACACAGACGGTAAGGAGGGTTACGTCCCAATAGACCGAGTTAAATACGTAGTCAATCGAGATAAACGGACGGTGGTAGCATTAATTACAGGAACATCAGATACTCGCGCGTGGGCGAAAGGCATCGCAAAAGCCGCGCCGGGCGACGTATTCAACGAGCATATCGGAAAGGCGATCGCTCTCCACCGCGCGTTGGGACTCCCGGTTCCTTCCGAGTACCTTAACGCGCCGGAGCCGGAGGGGTTTCGAGTGGACGATGTCGTTACAAATAGAGACGGCGTTTACGCGGATGTCCGCTTTACCTCTACTTTATTACACAGACTACCTGGCTACGATGGAGTAACGATTAAGGGCGTTTACTGCGGTGACGCGTGGAGACACTCGTACAGTCACGGTTGGGTCGGAGAGAATCAAATACGTGTAGTCGATGATTCCGCCCGTTATTCGGCTGTAGGAAACGAGGTGTCCGCGTAAGTGGAACGGACCTATTACGTTATCTTAGTCGACGGTGCGGTCCGCTTGAAAGACGGAAGCACTCTACGGAAATATAAGACGCGGGAGCGGGCCGAGAAAGAGGCGCAGCAGCTAGTAAGGTATCCGTATTACTGTGATCGTACGGTACAAACGGCAGAGGTTTCGTTTATTAACATAATGGATATTCCGCGGCCCGAGTCCGTTGATATTCCGCGAATTCCACCGTATTCAGGAGGAGGAGGAGGTATATAAATGTCCGATAATCAGCATTTAGTTTACGTAATCTATTACGACGGTGCACCGATCGATCACGCATTCGGTTCCCGGGCCGCTTACTTGAAGGAGGGAACAGCCCGCGCACAAATTAAACGATTGGCGAAGAACGCGGCATATCGTACACACTACTACCGTAGGGTGACGAAAGAGGAGATTGAAGCGGAGATATCGCGATTTACAGTAGTACCTTACGGGAGGGTAACGGAATGAGCCTGCTGATTTTACCGAATATCGCACTAACAGGCCAACTCCGCGCAGGTAAAGACGAGGTTGCGCGGATTCTCACGGAAAAATACGGTTACACGCGCTTCGCATTCGGCGACACGCTGAAAAACGATTTCCACCACCGCTATCCCGAAATTCCCCGCGAACCTAAGCCGAGGATCGGCTACCAGAATCACGGGCAGCTTATGCGGGAATTGGTCGATGAGGATATATGGGTGTCTAGTTGTTTTGAGTTGATCGACGTTGTTCAGGCGGAGAGTATGTACGTAGACGACTCATTTCGCGCTGTAATAACCGACCTCCGCCAGCCGAACGAATACGCCCGTTGCCGAGCCGAAGAATTCGTAATCATCCGAGTAACGTCGGCAGAAGACATCCGTATTCAGAGAGCCACTGCTTCGTCCGATACGTTTAAACTTACGGATTTGACGCACGAAACGGAGCAGCATACGGACGGCTTCGAGGTTGATTACGAAGTGATTAACGACGGATCGCTGGCGGATTTACGCCGGAAAGTTGACGAGATTATGGCGAAGTTGACTTCGGCCTAGTCCGCGGCGGCTGGTGCTGCTGGTCCGGCGCTTCGTATCCCTCTAACTGGTATGTACGCCATCCGTTTTCGTCGCCTACGTAAATATACCGGGCGGCCTTATCGTGACGAATGTCGTTATCTCGGAGAAATTTACGGGCCATCGCATATCCGCGAGCAACGTCGAACTTGTACGGCACGACGTCGATAAGACGGACGACCTCGGATTTAACGATCCCGATCCGTTTGTTTACTTTATCGTATCCGACGTAGAGAGGTACGTGTCCTTTTTCGGGAAACCCGAGTTCAACACGGAGGCCCGCCGAAAGACACAGCCGCCCGTTACGGTCTACGGTTATGTACGGACCAGAACCGTGTGTAGATACGTTACTATGCGCAATTATCGTCATTATGGATCACCTCACGAAGGTTTTAACGTAATTATACGATTTTTGTTACGAGAGATCAAATTAAATTACGGAAAGGTGGTAATTTATACGAAAAATTACGACGCAACACCCCAACGTGAGATTAACGGTTTCACTATCGCGGAGGTTTTCGCTGGTGGCGGCCTAATGGCGGTCGGACTAAAAGCCGCCGGATACTCGCTTGTTTGGGCGAACGATTTTGATAAACGCGCGTGCCAAGCTTACGCGGTCAATATCGGCGAACACATCATACATGGAGATATTACGCAGATTGATCCGGATAATATTCCGGACACGGACATTATTGCGGGAGGCCCGCCATGCCAAGATTATTCCGTAGCGGGAACGGGTGATGGCGAAGAGGGTGAGCGTGGCAGACTCGTTTGGACGTATCTTAACGTAATTGAGCGGAAGAAACCGAAAGCTTTTATTTTTGAAAACGTAAAAGGCATCGTAAGCAAACGTCATAGGCAAACGTTTGACGCGTTGATCGAACGGTTTGAATCGCTCGGGTATACGGTATCTTGGCAGGTAGTTAACGCTTGGGATTACGGAGTGGCCCAGAAACGGGAGCGCGTATTTATCGTCGGGATTCGGAAGGATATCGGAATTACGTTTGAGTTTCCGGAGCCAGACGCGGAAGGATATCGGACGCAGACGCTGCGGGATGCTATCGGGGATTTACCGGAACCACACGGAATCGAGCTATCGGAACGGGCACATGCGTACCTTGAACGCGATCCCCGACGCCTACAGAAACACCGTCCGCCGACGTATAACGAGGCGGTGCCGACGTATAACGAGGCGGTGCCGACGTATAACGAGGCGGTGCCGACGCTGCCCGCAGTTCTTCACAAAGGAGTACCTTACGGACTGTTTTATCCACCGAACCATAAAGAATATCATATTACCGAAGCTCAATTCTCACATGCTAAGAAGCATTTGTTAGGTTATAATCCGTCGTTAGACACACCAGCCCGAGTGATACGAGCGAAAGCGGAGAACTTTGCTGACTTCCCAAACACAAGACCTCGCCGCTTCACCGTCCGTGAGTGCCTCCGTATCCAATCCGTACCAGACTCTTACGTATTCCCTGACTCAATTTCGTTATCCGCGCAATATCGTATCGTCGGAAACGGCGTTGCATCGCGCGTCGCTTACTTACTGGGAATATCGCTCGCGCAGCAGTTGCGTAAAGCGCTCGAAAATAAATCGGAGAAGGAGGCGGTACTTGTTGGGTAAAGCATCGCGGGCCAGATGGGACGGAAATGTCCGGTCAATGGCGATAGTTGCGAAACATGATTCGGAGATTACGGAAGAGGATCGTCAGTTTCTACGGGATAACTACACGTCAACTGGTGGATTGCTTCCGAATGCTTACGCAGGCGGCGCGTTTTATACTCCGACACACGTCGCGAAGTTTATCGTACAGGCGCTGGAAGGGCTGTCGGGTGGTTTTGCGGAAGGCCAACGTTGGTTAGAGCCTTCGTGCGGCTCGGGCGTATTCCTGGAGCATATTCCGAATTCGGCTGAAATCACAGGACTTGAAATTGATCCGACATCTGCCCGTGTATCGTCGCTGCTCTATCCGTATATAAACGTTGTGGAAGGCGATGCATTAACGCATGACCGACGTGATTACTACGATTTTATTATCGGAAATCCACCATACGGCGTCTCTATCGATGTGGCGGCCGACGATGTCCCGGACGAGTACGTGAGCCTGTCGAAAAAGAAAGCCGGTCGACTCGGCGGGAAATCGGAATGCGCGTTTATCGAGTTGGCGATAAAGGCTGCGAAGCCCGGCGGGTACATTGCGTTCGTGCTTCCGATGGGCTTAAATTACGCCTCATACGCGGAGAAAGTCCGGCATCTCCTTTACCGCAGATGTTGGCACGTAGCGACCGTACATTTACCGGGTGAGACGTTCGCCTTAACGGGTACAACGATCGCTACACAGATTCTTATCATGCGGAAGGCTACGCCGAATGCTCGAATGATTCCGGCAGTTACAAAGCGTTGGGGATCGAATTTTAAACGGGGCGGATACGAGGATATGACGGATTTTGCCGCGGAATTTCTCGAAGGACAACCGCCAGCCTACTTCGCCACGATTACGGACATTGGCTACGATAAGCACGGCAAGCTGACGGATAAGTGGGGCGATGGCCACACGCAGCTTGACGAATTGCTCGCGGATTTCACAGACGATAATCTGACACGGGAAAACTTGTATCCGCACATTCCTTCGTGGCACTCGGTTACAAGCGTTAGCTCGTTCATGTTTTCGCACGGTAACGGGAGATGCGACGGCGCACGTGACGGAGAGTTGACGTATGTTGGCGGTCCGTATCGCTGGAACGAGTTGACGATGGGCGCAGGCGAGGAAATTACGTGGGGCGGCCGCGAGTGGTCGACGATGGATTTCGAGTGGCAAGACGCAGTTGTAACGAAATATTACGAAGAACTGGACCGAATAGGCAACGGTTTAACTGACGAATTGAAGGAGGTATAAACGTGAGCAAACCCGTAAAATTATCGAAATTCCCCGTGACCAGTCCGAGCGGTGCGGAGTATAGAGTTACGATTAAATACGACTCCGTAATCATAGGCGACTATAAGGGCAATGAGGTATGGCGAGTATACATCTACGAAAAACGAAATACATGGGGTCCTTTCCGATTCAAATGCACAGGTCGTTATCAAGCAGATTATTCAGATTACTCGGATTTAGTGGAATTAGCGTCGTACGCTGTTCTTGAGTACGAGGAGGATGTCGAAACCGAGAAGCGGGAAAACATCAAGAAAGCGGAACTTTCCCGTAAGCAGGCCGAAGCCATCGGAGCATTTCGAAATTGGGACGGCAAGATTACGAAAACGACGGAGGAGGCGGTTTAGATGTGGAAATACGGCTGTGGTTGTTGCGGAGGAAACTACGATGTTCCTTCGCATTGGATGCCGCTACCGGAAAAACCAGCGGAGGTGTCCGAATGACTCCCGAACTTGCCGAATTACATCGTCGTATTACGGACAAAATCGCACAACTAAATAAACGAATATCCTTCCGTGAGCGCCCGACGTACTTTGACGAATCTGAACGTATCAGCCGATTCCACGCGGAAGCTTACGTATATGAGAACGTATTAAAAATGATAGCGGAGGTGTCCGAATAATGGTCGATTTAACCGAACAATCCCGTAAATACACGGTAAAATACGCACTCAACGCGGCGGCTGGCGTTAAGAGCCTGCTCCGTGATCGGCACAAAATCGGACTCCGGCGCTTCACTGGTGATACGGCCGCGTCCGATATCCTTATCGATTTGGCGTCCGCAATCAACACGGCTGGCTTAACGGAGCGGCAGACGGAGGCCGTCGCATTAGTATATGGCCCGTGGGACTTGACGCAGGCAGACGCGGCCACCGTTATGGGCGTCGGGCAGGATAGCGTAAGTGATTTCCTAAACGGAGCTGCCCGCCGGATTGCCGCCGTATATGAGCGGTGGGAATACGGGGAGATCGAGGTAATTGCGGAAGAGGGGGACGGGGAAATTGACGAAGCCCGCGTTTAGAGGCCGAAAAGATCACACGGCCGAATTTGAGCGAGCCGTGACGGATATTATCGATAATTTCATCGTAGATAGAGGCGAGAGGGTGCGTGCGGTCGCTGCGTTGATTGACGAATACGTGGCGGAGGTTGGCGTTCGTCCGAAACCGCAGCAACTCGAACGGTTAACGGACTACTTAATGTACGAGGACCTCGAAGGGGACCGCCGCACGAATAAGACAACGGACGAATATCCGGTATTGTCGGAGCGGCAGCTTGCTCGGCGGCAGGACTACGAATACTCGATTGATCTCGCCAATGATTACGATACGGACGGGCGAAACCGTACTAAACCTGCCCGCCGTCATCGGATCGCGCGAGAGGAACGGTTCGTGGACAAATTGTCCCGGCAGAAAAACCGCGCCCGTAACGAGCAGTATCGCCGGGATACGTCGCCTGGTCCAGTAACTCCGTATGCTACGGAACCGTTTGTACAGGCGGGAGGCCAAGCGGATAGGTGGCGGGAATCACTGAGTGTCATTCATTAATACTAATTCGAGAATATCGGTAATATCTACGCCCAACGTCACGCAGATAATCGCCAGGTTATCAAGCGGCATTCGTTGGGTTTTATTTTCGCACATTTCGTAAATAGACGGGTGACGTATCCCTGTCCGGCGTGCCAACTCGCGTTGAGACATATTTCGGGCGGAAAGAATCTCCGCTAGTTTGATTCGTATGCGTGGCGGTGTTTTGTCGTTCAACATAATCGACCTCCTGCGGAAAGTATATCACGAAAAAATTAAAACGAACATGTTGACACGTTTAACGTAACATGATAAATTAATGCCATACCGTTACGCTAAACGTAACAATAAATCGTCGGCGGGCTTACGCGGGGAGGTGATGGGGATGGAAAGATACGAAGTATTCAGTCGAGCAAGGTCGGAGGGTAAATTTGAAGAGTTATACAAAGCCGAAAACCGTGCGAAATTACTCCTTCTGTTAGATAATACGTTGTTATACGCAACAATTCTTAATCTTGAAACCCGTGAGGAGACGCGTATATTTGTCGAGTAGATAACACAGGCCCTTCGGGGCCTTCCCGGGATAGCGCGACAGCCCCAAGGAGGCGGCGCGAGAGGAGAAACGAAAATGCATTCTGATTATTACTTCTCAAGTTCTACGGTTTGTTGCGACCCTTGCTCAGTCTGTTTTACTCCTAATTCCTGTGACTGGGGAGAGTTGTACTGCTCCAACGCGTGTCGGGCGAAAGATTTATCTCTATTCGACCGAGCGAAGTTCCTTTCCGAATTGCGCCTGAAGGGCGTGAAAAAGGAACGAGAAAATTTAGAACAAGAAGCCCGCCTGCTAGAGTTTCTAACGAGTCACAAGCCTAAATACGTCCCGATCGCAGATTCCGTATGTTTCCAGTGGATTCAGCGGCAGTCATACGGGAAGCACAGTTACTTCCTCGGACGTTGGCAAAAGGATAAGTATTTTTGTTTCGGTCGAGTTGTTTATGACGACAACTCCAACTGGGCTGAGGCCCTGCTAGAGTTGGAGAAAGAAATGAACAGCGGGAATGTCGATGTCCCGTTCGAGATTATTGACCACGAAGGAAACGCGGTGCGGTGGGAGGATTTCTTGTATCACGCATTGGTGTCCTGCGGCAACTATGATCCACAAGCGGATGTAGAGAGGCTCTCCCCTTGTTTGTTCGGACAAATGCACCGTTACAGTTATGCCGGAGGCATTAATCCATAGTTGTTTAATTTTGCGAGACGCTAGGGCGCATAACTCCGGTTGTGCCCCCAATGGGTACCGCAAATGGTATACTAAAAAGCCCGTAAAGACGGGCACAGAGGAGCAATTATAATGAATAAACAATCTTTGATTTCCGTACTTACGCAAGCTCGCGAGGTTATTATTTCGAGTGGGGAGTCATCGTTTTACGAGTTAAAGCCGCGCGATAAAAAGGTAGTGTTCGACCTCGTTATCAACGGTATTGGCGCTAGACAGTTTTCCACGGACGGAGATTCCGATGGCTGCTTCGCATCCGCAGACGTGGGCGCTTTAATATCGGACGATACATTTGTAGATGACGAGATTGTATTTTTCAGCCGATCGGAGTATACGCTTCTTGACAATATTCGCGATTCGTTGACAAGTTTTTATGTAGGTGATAATCAGTCGTCCGACACCGTCAAAGCGATTGACAAGTTGGTCACCCGGTTATCCGCCGAGGCAATATTCGTAAATTTGACGCCGCACGTATTCACCCTGTACGCGGCGGACAAGAAGGATGTACTCCTGTCTGTTCAAGCAGAGCCTGAGATGGCGCGCGTGTCTCAAACTTACGTTGATGTGCCGGACATTAACGGATTCCCGGTTGTACGTAGTGAGTACGGTACCGTGACCGGAATTCCCGATCCGCAGCCGCACACATACTATATTGTATCGCTGCTTGTTGCGCAGGCACTCGCGGCAACAGGCATTAAACGTACAGATATTTTAGTACCGGACACGGGCGCGGGTGCTGTACGTAACGAGTCGGGCGGTATTGTCGGCACGACACGGTTTATGGTAGTCTAGTACATATATGGAGGGAGGTACTGAATATGGATGAGAAAAAGTTGCTATTCATTATTGGAGAGCTTTATAACGCGATTGCTGATTTAACAGAGGGGTCTAATTTTTCTGCACAGTCTAGGCTTGAGGCTGTAGGCCCGGACCTGCAAAAATTAATAAGCGACAGTCACCCATCTCCAACAGAGACACCTTAATTTATCGTAAACAAAACGCCTTCTCATACGCGAGAGGGTGTTGTTTCTTTATCGAACAACCCGCTCGAATACGCCGCAACCCGTTTAATCACCTCGTTCCGCGCATGATCCCGCGCGATTCCAAATTCTCCTTTATATCCACGGCAATCGTACGTAAATTGCACCACGCCGTCTACCTTATCGCCCTCCCGTAAATAAATACTAGCCCGCCGTAGCTCCCGTTTAGTCTTCGTTAAATCGTCGACCAAGCGCTTTGATATAACGTCAGTCACCGCTAGGTACAAGCTACGTAATGTATACGTAGAGTTGACGATCTGACTCCGATTGGTTTCGATTATATACCGGGCAATTGGTAGTATCGCGCAATCATGCAACATCGACATTTCCGCGCGTGTAGGCGGTTCCGATTCGACCCGGTTCCGTAAAGCAAGGTATTGCTCCCGGTGTTCCGGTAAAATTATACGCATGGATTCCCAACGGCCATTTCCGGTCAACTTCTTAGACAAACGGATCACTCCCGGTAAAAGTTTCGTTGTGATTAGTATATACGAACTAGTGTTCCGTAGTCAAATCATATACACAAAATGTTCGTATCTGTTCCCGTATACAAGTTTGTTTATGTATGGTATATTTATATCAGAGCAAGGGACACCCAAAAAAGGAGAGATTAACATGAAATACCTAGATATTGCAAAAGAAACATTGGCAGAGCGTTATGTTCTCGGAGTTCGCGGACTGAGAAGTGACGAGTCCTACGAAGTGGGCGACTCTCTCCGTGATTCCTTCGAATGGGATATGGAGAACGATTGCTCTACATACTTCACCACTGGCGAGACAGCGGGCGGGATTTGCTGCATCGGCGTAGACACAGATGTTGAAACGCCAGAAGAATTGGCCGCTAACATCGAAGCTGCCGTTAAGCAAGCAAATATCTATGGAGACAACGGCTGTGATACAGTGATCGTGGCTGGTCGCAGCGTCAACACAGATTATCAAACTGATGATGGCGAGATTCGCATTCGTAATGCTTGGGTCGAGGCAATCATCGCATAAAAGGCCGCGGCTGCGCAAAGGCAGCGGGCAAAGGAGAAATAACCATGGAAGTAAGAATTAAGGAAACGGGAGTAGTTGAAAATCTGAGTTACACCGATATCAAAACTGGCGTAAACTTCATCAAGGATTTGATAGGCAATCATGATGGATTTGGAACGGAGGACCACCAATTTTTATACGACTCAGAAACCGACAGTTACACCGCCAGCCAAGACACGTTTGAGTGGTGGAAAAAGGTCGCGGGCGACAACGAAGAGTTGGACGAGCGTATTGCAGCGCTATCGGAAATCCACGGTTCAGAGGTTGTGTCCGATGCCCTGCAAGCAGCGGGTAGTTATGACCTCGAAGACCATGCAGCGGCGCTGAATAGAGTTCTTGACGAGACATTTGATGAATAGATTCAACCTAATAGGCGATCGCTACGGTCGCCTTATCGTCTTGCAAGAGTTGGAGCGAAGGGGGAACGCTAGGTATTTCCTTTGCAAATGCGATTGCGGAAGAGAACACCTGGTTCAGATGGGTTCGTTACGAAACGGGTCTACACGATCCTGTGGGTGCTTGCGTAATGAACGTGCTAAAGAGTTGCACGCTTACGATTTTACTAACAAGAGATTTGGTAGACTCATCGCCATTGAGGTCGTAGACCGGGCGAAAGACAAGAAAATAAATATATGGAGGTGTATGTGTGATTGTGGTAATGAAACAACCACAAGGTCGGATTATCTTAATAGTGGAGAAACTAGGTCTTGCGGTTGTTTAAAAAGGAGCAAGACCACCAAAACCTAAGTAAAAAAACGCAAGATAAATATATCGAGGGGGTTAGGGTGCCTAGTCTTCAACAAAAAATTAGGAAGGATAACTACAGCGGGCACAAAGGAGTCACGCG
Organism: Paenibacillus roseus; assembly: GCF_016424485.1. Classification (GTDB taxonomy): domain Bacteria; phylum Bacillota; class Bacilli; order Paenibacillales; family Paenibacillaceae; genus Paenibacillus_D; species Paenibacillus_D roseus. The sequence goes on along the minus strand of NZ_JAELUP010000117.1, from coordinate 133,157 downwards.
GGATAGCCGGGTACAAAAATGGCATGCCTATATCGGTTTAAAAGGCAAATCTATGCACTTGGGGTATTTTGTAGACAAGCGAGATGCTATCACAACCCGTATTGCGGCGGAGGAAAAGTTTCACAAGCCGTACATAGAGAAATTTGTGGAAAATACGGAGGAAACGGAAAAAGAAGGTACAGAGAAATTGAATACAAAACTTGAAGACACCGAACTTCCCATTCACGTAAATAAAGCGGAGCTCTCGAAGCACGCGTTATACAAGGGTGAAATCAGCCAGCAGGACCTATCTGTTCTGCTCAATGTCACACGCGGGGCCATCAACGGTCGTTTAAAGCGTGGAACACTTCCTCCATTTGACGGACACTACGAAAATGGACGCGGCTGGTGGCTCTATGAAACAGTAAAGGCACTTCTGCCAGTCGGTGATTTAAATCGCAACAAGTAGGCTACCGATATAATGTTCCAAGGTAAAAGATACCGGGAGATTTTCTAGATTGGTATAATTCGCGAGAGCAGCCTGATTAAGGACTGCTCTTTTTGTTACGCGTAGTCGTAATTCCAGCTAATTCAAGCGCCCGTATCCATGATCCAAAACGGTGTGCGTATAAAGAAGAACTAGGCCGTATCAGTTTGGATAAATGTTTACTTCCCGTGGATTCATACTGTTCACGTAGTAACTTTAACATTTCCTCATCAGTTAGCTTTGGTTGTCTATGTCTCTCTTTCTTGGGCGAGGGCAGCCCTGCCAGCCGACACATATCTAGCCAGCCTAGACGCAATTGAGCGTACATAGACATCGCGACACGACGCCGTGTGTTAAACATTATACGTGACATTGGTTCTCCGCCCAAGTCCATCTCTATATACGCGGCGCGAAGTGTCTCAATAACTTTTTCCTCAGTCCACTTAACAACGCTTGCGTTTTCCCTACTGACCTCGCGCCGCAGACACCCACACGATCTAGTTAATCCTGATCTTAGGGCACTCATTGATACTTGCTTTTCATTTCCGCAATCGCATCTGCACAGAAAGTGACGCATGGAAGTTGCACGACCAGTAATTTGAACGACTTGCGCATCTATTTCCTCGATTACGGTCAACCTTACATACTTATCCCCGATAATGTCGAGCCTCTTCCCCACACTGCCACTCCTTTAATTCTTGTAGATCACGCAGCCGTCCGCAAGTGTAATAATGACGGTAGCCGCTTGAATGGGCGTTTTTGATCCGTTTAACCTCCACGTATAATATTCGACAGGTTATCGGAAAATCCTTCGATAGTACCCATACTTTTCCGAATTATTTGGCTACAGGTTATATACCCCGATCGTCTAGGTCGGGTCTTTTTGTGGTCTGGGAATAGCGCGGCCACGCGAAAAGTGGTACTCCGAAACCACCTGTCCCGGTTTCTTTTCTTTCGGAAATTTACTACGCGGGGGTAGAGTATGAAGATTAATATGAGTATGAATGTCGCAGAGGTTAGATTTGATTGGGATAGCTTTAGTACGGTAAAGAGCATGTTGAAGGGGAAGCCTGGTGTATACGTGATTCACAAGAATGAAGACACCGTGCTGTATATAGGCATGTCGAAGGATTTGTCCAGCCGTCTCGCACAGCATGTACTTAATAAAGGCGGTAAGGACTTGCAGGGCGCAGTGTATTGCGAGGTCTATTTAACAGAAAGCAGCGCAATGGCGGATATCTTGGAAACTTACTTGATAAACAAGCTGAAGCCGGAGTTAAACTTCGGCAAGGCAGTATATAAAGAGTTTGTTCAAGACTCGGAAACCTCTCTCTATGAAATAGAGTCGAGAGCAGTTGATATGACTCAAGAGTTAGAGGATTTATGTTTTGATCTATATTCGAATCACGCGGACTATAAAGGTGAACAAGAGCCGAGTTTAGGCGAGGAGCTATACCTAATTCGTAGTATCCGGGAAAAGGAACGCGAATTACGAAGACTCCGATCACTAGCCGGAAGGTATCGTAGAAGAAGTGGAACCTTATCTGAAGATATAGCAGCTACACGGGCATCTCAATCGGACTATGCATACAAGCACCTCCCGCGTATACGAGAATACTTCGGAAACGTCGATATGTACGAAGAGGCGGTGACCGCTTAGTGGCTAACCTGCGTAATCAAACCACCGAATACATCGCCTTCTCCGGAACAGGTACGGCATACGATCCGGAAACAGGCGAGCCGCTTGTGTATGCGCCAGCCTCTACGCACAAGGTCGTAAACATAGCGCAGGCCGATTCGCACAAAGAGCGCGAAGGGTTCAAAGGCCGTCAGCACGATTTTACCTTCGCAGACATGTCCGAAATTGGAACGGTAGCCGCCGCACTTACAACGGCACAATGCGGATATCTGCTCGTTCTTCAATGCCACGTAGATTACGAGAGCGGCCGTCTAATCGGAAAGGGCAGCGTATCTCTTACAACTACGCAAATGCTCGATATTCTTCAGCTCAAACGGAAACGCCAGACATTCTACGATTTCCTGGACGCGTGCTTGGCGGCCGGAATCATCACGAAAGATGGCGTAGACTACTATATCAATCCGCTCTACCATTTTCGTGGCGTATCGCAGAATAGGGCGGTCATTCGCTCATACACGGCAAAGGTTAAGCAGGTGTATCGGGAAGTTAACGCGACCGATCTCGGCTTAATGTACCGGATGCTGCCGTATGTTCACTACGGGACTAACGCTCTGTGTGTGAACCCGTCCGAAGCTAACCCGCGGAAGATACGGTGGCTCAACGGTAAGGAACTGGCGGCTATCGTAGGTATTCATGAAAAGTCACTCAGCCGGTCATTACCTCGCATGAAGTTCGGCGGCGAATACATCTTGGCACGCTTGAAGTTCGGAGCAGAGTCCGATCCTGTCCGTTACTTCTTCAATCCTAACGTTTTCTACCGGAAAACTACGCAGCCGGACGACACACTATTGGCGATGTTCTCCGTAAAAAGGTAACCTCATTCGTACAAATCGGCAAAAAAGGTAACCTGAGTCGTACAATGAAAAACCGAGTAAACGGGAGATAATCGTAGATAATATACAATAAACGGCTATTTTCGGGGATTTTCGTTTTTAATTATATCTTTATCTTCTGACGGAGATGGGCGCACACAAACGTAGAGTCAACGTAATCAGACGGTAGGAATCGGATTAATAGGCGGGAAAAGCACCCGCCTGCATCGGGAAGGAAAACCGCCTTCCCTCGCACTTATCTTTTACCTACGTATATTTTAATCTTGTAAGAAATGATTCGTAAGTAAAATAGTCCGGACAGCAGCACGGTTTTTGGCTGCTGGACGAAGGGTTTTATCCTTTATGCTCCCAGTCAGTGTAATCACTGTACGTGAGCATTACGTTACCTACAATGGAGGTATTACCGATGTATACGATCCTATTCGTACACATTACGCTGGTTCTCGTTGCTATTCTTCACTACATTCCTACCGGATGCCTAAACGTAGTGAGACACGGTCGATCGCAGGTATTGGCGAACCTATTGCTTTTAGCCGTATTGCCTACGTTGTATATTGCGCTGTATTGGTTGCTATTACGAGACTAATGGAGGTGCTTTCGAATGCTAACGGTCCTTTACGTATGCCTAGCGATCCATTCCGCATTAGTTGTATCAGCGTTTATCTACGTAGGTCCTGCGCCATTTAAGCCACAAACCGAGGGTATTGCGGACAGTCTCCGTAATATAGCGATAGTTATTGTGGCTCCGGTATTGTGCATGTTCATCGTGTGGCTATTACGGGGGTATCGCGGAGGGTGGATTTGAACGTATCCTTCAACGGTAGATGTCCGTGTTTAACCGGCTCTAATGAAGCGGGAGGATTACGAGGCTTATCCGTAGGTTATCGTGAGGTTACGGAGGTATGGGGCTGCATGGCGGTGCTTATCGTATATGCTCCGTACATCTGCAACGCGCGCCTACCGGACGTGGCCTCCGAAACTCACGGGGTCATACTGCGATTTCCTGCATCAACGCTTTACCGTACGAAGTTTTATGCATATTACCGTTAATTACCAATTGTATACGGAGTGCATAAATAAGCGGCTCCGATGGGAAATGATTATACGCGATTCGCACGAAAGCCACGTCCCATAAGCGATGTATAAACGGTGAATAAACGGCTGAATTAGCGTAGATTAACCGAACGTGAGACCGCAAGCTGTGCGCGGGATTTCGAGTATTGAGGTACGTAGAGATATGTATCAAAGTCGGCTTTTGTACATATGTCCGTGCATATCGATGCATAAACGGTAGTGCATAACGGTCTTGTCGAAAATGTATAATCCGTCATCCGGTCGATGCGTCAACGCTTTACTACGGTAAAGTAACGGTGCCCCCCAAGGGAGGGGTCGCGTGGGGCTGCGTCTGGTGATTACAACTTACGTACAAAATTTTAAACTCGGGAGGTACTCGTATGATGCACGTCAAGTCCGACATGTCCGTCTATTCCACGAAACAACTTACGGTAGAGCTTGCCCGACGCGAAGGAGTACGTTGAAGTTGCGGTTAAGGTATCCGGTCCCGCAATCGTATTGATTAACGTTGATTTAAACCGCACAGACACGGCAATTTACGCGTCCTGCTCGTTTGAGAGGGTAATCGTCCACCCATCGGTAATGACGGTAAAATCACGGTAAATAGAAAGGAGGACGTAATATGTCCGCAGCAAAACGAAAACAACTCGAATCCCGGCTTGACGGTCGGCAGAAGATCGCCGCGCTCGCCGTAGTAGAACGGGATTTCGCGCCGGAAGATGTGCGGAAAGGTTTCGAGGAAATCGCGGCCGAGGTCGGGGTCAGTCGCAACACTTTATACGAATGGCGCACGCAGAATAAGGCGTTTATCGATTACGCGAACTCGCTGGCCGACGATTTTTTAACAGGCAAACGGTCGCTGGTGTACCGGAAGCTGATGGAGCTTATAGATAGCTCGCAGCCGTCTGTTAAGGCGATTGACTTGTTTATGAAGCGGGAGGGCTTAATTACGGCGCAGGTCGCGGTGGAAACGAAGGACGCGGGGGCTGCTCGGTCAAACGAAGAGTTGGCGGCCGAAATCGCGGAGATTGACGAGCTTTTACTTGAAGGTAAATAAACGGAAAGGAGTTGCGTAGCTATGGGCGAAATAGCGAAATGTTCAAACTGCGGGGAGAGTACGCCTGTTCCGTACTCTCCTAATTGGAAAATGTATTGCAGTAAGGAAGCGTGTAAGGAAGCAGCAATGAGCGCCGCGCTCGCCGGAATAACTCCCTCGAAGCGAAAGCGACTATCGAAGTCTAATGGCGTGGATTGACGGACAATGGCTCAACAGAGAAGCGCGGACCGACCGTATCAGTCTCTTACGGGAGAGAGGGCGGAAGCTTCACGCGTTGATTAAAGCCGGTAAAGCAACGGAATACCACGTAGAAACGTATCAAGCGACGGTGGCCGAACTCAGGCGACTCGTTCGGATACATCGGGCAGAAGTCGATATGCTCTACTTTTTCTACGAATACTTCTCGGAGGCGAGGAATCCCGGAAATCCGGACAATCTCGTACCCACTACGGCCGTCGATATGGACGATGCGCCGGAATTCCACGTGAAATTATCGAAGATTCTGGACGCGGTGTCCAACCGTAACAGAACGGCCCGTATCGCATGGGCGGCGTCGCGGGGACACGCTAAATCGGCGTATCTCAGCAATGCCTTTCCGGTGCATGAGATCGTATACCGGAAACGGAAAATGATTCTGATTATCTCCGAAACGAATAACGGGTCGAAGAAATTTATCAAATGGGTAGCCGGTCAGCTCAAGTACAATCAAAAGTTACGGGAAGACTTCGGCGGTGTGCTTGCGGAAAAGAAGTCAATGAACGAGAAGGATTCGGAAGAGGCTTTTCTTACGTCGACTGGTACCAAAATGGAAGCGACATCCCTCGGAATGCAGATTCGGGGTTTCCGGAACGGGTCGCAGCGACCGGATATGATCATACTCGACGACTTGGAATCGCGGGATTCGAACAATACGCCGGAGTTGCGGCAAAAGGCGAAAGACTGGCTTAACGCGGACTTGATGCCTGCTTACGATCCGACGCAGACGGCCATTATCTTCATGGGAACGCTGGTCCACCACGATTCGTTGCTAAATTACGTGTTGAAACAGCGTGTGGACTTTATCAAAAACGAATTCCCGGCCATTATTTCGCAGCCTGAACGGACAGATTTATGGTCGGAATTCGAACGTATATACAAGGAGTACGAGCCGACTGACGAAGAGTTGGCGGAATTTGAGGAGTCCGAAGAGGAACGGAAATCACCGAACGTTGAGGCCGCAATGCGGTATTACAACGAGAATAAGCCGGAAATGGATCGCGGTGCGGAGGTCCTCTGGCCTGGCCGGTTTCCTATCGCGCATTTGATCCTCGAAAAGTTGAACTACGGAACAAAAGCGTTTAACACGGAGTTTATGAATAACCCGATTGACGAGGAAAGCCAGGTGTTTAAGCCGGACCAATTTCGGTATTACGATACGCTGCCGGACTTTAGTCACCGAGATTATTACGTATCTACCGGTATTGACTTCGCGATGGGAAAGCAGCGCGGCGACTACTCTGCCATTGTTACGCTGGCTCAACATAGAGTAACGAAACGAATATACGTCATTGACGCGTGGGGGGAGCGAGTGCACCCCGACGTTTTTTTGCGTGTCATTGTCGAAAAGGTTATCCGCTACCAGCCGGACGTGATTGCGGCGGAGGCGCAAATGGCGCAGGAATTCTTCGTCCACAAGCTCAAGCAGGCGTTAACGGCCGCGGGGTATCCGGCTCGGAATCGCGTTAAGGAAATTCATCAACGGACGCGGAAAGCGCTTCGTATCGAGGCTATGCTGCCCGATATCGAGAACGGAACGATCATATTTAACCGGGCGCACGCGTTGCTGCTCGAACATTTTGAACGGTACGGAAGTCGCTGGTACGACGATTTGCCGGACGCTATGGAGATGGCGTATTCGGCGTTTAAGAAAGGCAAACGGCAGGTGCGAAATAAACCGGCGGTATTTTATCGATAAAGGAGGCCGCAAGTTGACGAAACTATTTAAGCCGGGGAATCAATACCCGCCACCGGACGATATCGAACGTATCGCGAAGTACAAGCGAGGCCGCGCGATATACGACGGGCGGTTATTCGATGTGTACGAGAGGGCTTCGGAACTGTTAAAGGATACGCCAGCCGCGCCGCAGCTCGCCAAGCTGTATATAGCCGTAAATCTAGTGGACGTACTCGTCGGAAAACCGGCGGACCTCATGGTCGGCGATCCACCAACGTTTGAATCCGGTAACCCTGACGACTCGGCGGAACAGGCGGCTCTTAATCGCATCGTCGAGGAGAACGACATTGTACAGCTTATCCACGAAACGGTAACGGGCGGCGGTATTCGCGGCGATTCGTGGATCAAGACATATTACGCGGATCGGAACGACTACTCGGCGTTGAAGGAAGCGGGGCTAGCCGTGCCGGAACCGAAGAATGAGCCGATTATCGAAGCGGTAGACGCTTGCTACGTGTTCCCGGAATTGGCCCGAGGCAGCCGGAAGAAATTCGCGGCAATCAATATTGCTTACGTAGAATGGGTCGACGAGAAAGAGGCGGTAATTTCTTCGCTGCTCACCGGTCAAAAAGAGAAGGAAACACCGTACCTCGTAGTGGAGCGTCATTTGCCGGGCTATATCCTCTACGAACGCTATAAGCTTACGGTAGAAGGTGTCAACAGTCAGTACGGTGTGGAAGTCCCAACTTTTACGATTGGGGAACCGGTCGTGACGGGTCGTGACGAAGATATTGTTTCCACAGGTGTTAATCGACCGTTAGTATTCCACGCGCCATACAAAACGGTGGACGACAATTGGCGCGGGATTGGCGGAATTGAAAAGCTTGAATCCGTATTGGCAGCGATTAACGACCGGCTCGTACAAATCGATTACATCCTGTGGAAGCATTCGGACCCGATCGCTTACGGGCCGGACGATATCGGCGAGGAAGACGGCACGAACGCGGTTCGGTGGGGCGGCAAATACATCCCCGTAAGCAAGGATGACGGCACTCCAGGGTACATGACGTGGAATTCGCAGCTTGAGGGCGCATTTAAGGAACTCGACATATTGTTGTCTCTCGTATTTATCCAGTCGGAGACTCCGCAATGGTTATTCGGAACGGTAATGGCGGGGTCCGATAAAGGCGGAACAGGTACATCGCATACGGACGGCTCGGCCATCAAGTCCCGTTTTATGCCGATACTCTCCAAAGTTAAACGTATCAGGACGCATTTTGATAAGGCGCTCCGAGACGCGTTGTGGACGGCGATGGAGCTGGAGAATTACGCAAATGAGGGCGTAGAGGGATTTGCGAAGTACGATCCAGTGTATCCGAAGATTAATTGGCGAGACGGAATCCCTCGTAATGAGAAAGAGGAAGCGGAGATTTACTCGTTGCGAACCGGAGGCAAGCCGACCGCCGACGTTAAAGGCTCGATCAAGGTACTTGACGGAGTTGACGACTTGCAGGCGGAGGAAACAATGCGGCGGATTCGCGAGGACGAGAAAGCGGCCGGATTTACGGAAAGCTCGGTATTTAACGAGGTACTCGCGTAATGGCTGGCCGTGAACCAGGTAAACTCCCGATTAAAAACGCCGTCCTGGTAGCTGCTTACCGTAAAGCCATCCGGCGGATTAACGGAGAATTGGCGTCGCTGGCGTTGTCCGATTTCAGCCGGGCTATTACACTGGCTGCGTTAAAGGAGATATCTGAAACCCTTGCGGAACTCAATGCGAGATCGGCGGAGTGGGTTGAGGAAAACGTAAAGGAAACGGTTCGACTCGGAATTGTCGAAGCAATTATCGCGACCGGAGCCGCTAAAAATGCGACAGAGGCCGCTAAGATCGTTTCGTTTAATCGAGCGAACCGTGCGTTAATCGAGGCGGTGATTACGGACACTCGTAAGGATTTACAGAATATCGGACGCAATATTGAGGTACAGACGGGGGTTGCAATACGGCGAGCTTCGGCAACAGTTATGCGTGAAAATATGGCGGCCGGAATCAACGGGCGTAAGACGATTAATCGCGAAACAATGGTTGAAGTACGTAAGATTATAGGGGAAGCTACGGATAAAATCGCTATTTCAGCGGGCGGCCGCCGATGGAAGCCGGAAACGTACGTCGATATGGTTACGCGGACCAAAATGGCGGAGGCACATCGGGAATCGACCGCGAATGAAGCGGTACAACGTGGAGTATTTTACGGAGTTATCTCGCGGCCTGGCGCAACAGACGCCTGCTCGCGGTGGGAAGGACGTATCGTAAAGCTTACGGCGGAGGCTCCGGGGGATTATCCGTATATCGGCGAACTTCCACGCCGGGAGATATTTCATCCCAACTGCCGACACGTAATTAGCCCGATACGAAATCCGGAAAGCTTGTAGTAATAGCCGAAAGGCTGACCGAACGCATACGTCAATAAACTGCGCGGATACGATAGCCGACGGGCTTTAAACGGTTGGAGGCACACGAATGATTAACGATGATACACAACGTAACCATATGTTTACACTCGACTTGCAGACGTTTTCCGATTCCGAGGGCGACCCTGAACCAGAACCGAAGCCACTTACGATGACACAGGCGGAGTTTGACGCGAAGATCGCCGACCGAATCACACGCGAACGTAAGAAATTTTCTGACTACGACGAACTGAAATCGAAGCTGTCCGAATTTGAGAATGCGGAAGCCGAGCGACAGAGGGCGGCTATGACGGAACAGGAACGTGTTCAGGCGGAACTCGCGGCAGCGAAGAAAGCAGCGGAGGAAGCCGAAGGGAAATCGGCCGCAACGTTGAAAGCTGCTAATGACCGCGTAATCAAGGCGGATTTTAAGCTCGCGGCGGCTTCGGCAAACATCCGACAAGACGCGTTGGATGATGCGTTTTTGTTGGCGGATAAGGCGGGAATTACAGTTGATGACGATGGCAACGTAAAAGGCATAAAAGAGGCGTTGGACGCGTTAGTGGCGGCGAAACCGTACCTTATCGAAGTTACCACGCCGAACAAGCCGAGATCAATCGGTGACCCGAATAATCCGGCGGAAGAACAGCGGAAAACGCTGGAGGTACAGTTGGAGGACGCTGAGAAACGGAAGGATTTCGGGAAAGTCGTGGAGTTATCGAACAAAATCTTAAACTTGAAGTAAAGAGGCCCCGATCAATCGGCGGTCTTTTTATTTTATACACATAAACAGTCCAAGGGGGAAATGACGAATGTCTCAATTTACATTTACGTATGACTTTAAAGATCAGGTGCGCCAACTCGAAGCGGGTATCTCGCTGATTATTAACGATGCACCTACGCTGTTAGGCATGGTCGGTATCGGTGGCGAACCACTTTTTCAAACGAAGTACGAGTGGATGTCCGACAACCTTAACTCTAACCGCGCAAACGTAGCGGCAGCGGTAAGTGCGTCCGCCACTACATTTAACGTCGCACCCGGCGATGGCGAGAAGTTCCGCGTTAACTCTATTATCGTAGCTGGCGAAGAGTACATGCAGGTGACCGCGGTTAATATCGATGCAATTACGGTAGTTCGCGGATTTGACGGAACCACCCCGGCTGCCCTCGCGTCTGGTGACGGAATTCGTATTGTTTCTCGTCCGCAATTGCAGGGCGCGTTGCCTGGCGTTGACGAGGCACACGACCGCTACACCGATTACAACTTTACGCAGATTATCGAACGTTACGCGGCCGTGTCCGGTACGCAAATGGCTGTCCGCACACACAACGTAACTAACGAGCTAAACTACCAAGTGGAACTCCGTTTGAAGGAATTGGCGCGTGAGCTTAACGACTGGCTGATCTTCGGACGCCGTATTCAAGGTCAAAAGAGTGTTCCGTCCACATCCGGCGGGCTACTGTACTTCGCGGAGAAAAACGCGTCTGCTAAAAAGAATCTGTCAGGCGCGGAAGTGTCGGCCAAAGCGATTAATGACCTGATGGAACAAGTTTACCTTCGCGGTGGTAACGTAAATACGATTTTGACGAACACTGCGGGCGCTCGTCAAATTTCGAAGTTGGCGAAGGATACCATCCGCACCGTACGTACGGACGAGACGACGGGGCACCGTATCTCTACGTTCGTATCCGACATCACAGGCGGCAATGAAGCAACTATCATCGTTGACCCGAACTTCCCGGTTAACAAAATTGCGCTGTTCGACCGTAGTATTCTTAAATTGTCGCCAATGCAAGGACGTAGCCTATACGATGTTGACGCATCTATTCCTGGCGCGGACTTCGTAGCTCGTCAGATTCGCGGCGAGTACGGTATTACCGTCAAGAATGCGAAGGAAAAAATCGCGATCCTCGAAAATATTAGCACATCGGTATCTTAACCGGTATTCTAAGAGGGCTTCGCGGCCCTCTTTTAACGTAAACTAAACGGAGGTGTGACGAATTTGTCGATATCAGGACATGATGCAGAGCGATTAAATCTGATCAGTCCGGCGGCTAACGACATCAAACTAGGAGACATCGTAAAGAAATTACAAGAAGATGGCGGAGGCGGACCGGCTGTTGACGAAGAAGCACGGGAAATGGCGGAAGCAGCGAAGTTTAAGGATTATGCGCGTAAGGAGACAGCACCGCAAGGGTACGTAGACGAAGCGCCGGTTTTTAAGAAATACGGTAACCGTCCGGTGTTTAGTCGGAATGACGCTCCGTGGCTCGTAAGTAATAACTACGCGCTTTATTGGCCTAGCGTAATCCACATGAAAGCAGTTTATCCGCAAGCTCTGGACGAATTTTACATGTATTACTCGTCAGACCACGCGTCCGGAAAAGGTGGTATTGGTTTAGCAACGGCCCCGCATCCTCTCGGTCCTTGGACGGATAAAGGACGAGTTTATTACGATGATGTGGACGGTGAGCAGACGGAGACCCCATCCGTGGTTTTTAACGAGGTAACAGGCAAATTTCACATGTACTACCACAATAACTATTACGCTACAAGTAGCCCCACTTACCGGGCGCAGGCGACGTGTCTCGCTACTTCGGACGATGGGCTTACTTGGACGCGGTATGCCGGTAATCCGATCATCATGACCAATGAGTCGGAGTTCACAGGGGATGGACATTGCGGATATGCCCGTGTTTACCGTCAAGGGCGTATGTGGGTAGCGCATCACCTGCTAGGTGGGGGAGGCACGTACAAACTCGGCGTGTCCTATTCCGAGGATGGGTTCCGCTGGCAGATTGATCCGAGGCCGATCGTAGGTTTTACGGACATACTCGAAGATAAGTCCGGATCAAGAATCGAATTTCACCACACGTTCCCGTTTTCGTTTAAATCTAAACCTTGGATCGTATGCACCGTAAGTCCATTCGAATCAGGCTTTAATACGGCGAAAAAGAACATCGTGATCGCGAAATTTGAGAATGCGCGGAATATTCATTCGGTTTATCCCGGAATTAGCGAAGGGGGTACCGGCGCGTGGGACGCAGGGGCGCTGAAACAACCGCAAGTTATCGAATATCAAGGGAAACTATACCTTTTCTACGCGGCAAATGGTACGGATAATCAGGGCGCAGTAGGCGTTGCAGTTGCGGAGGTGGTGTAATGATCAGGGACGCCTGGGGCGAGGAAATACCGTTTGGTAAGACGGCGAAACGCGTCGAGGAAAACTTTATGCTTGCGACAACGTTACCTAGTTGGGTATCTGTAACGGGAACGGGTACACCTACGCATACTATATCTCCGCTCGAATCTAGTTATGGCTATCTCGAAGTCAAGACGAGCGCAGCAGCAGACGATACGGCGATCTTGAATATCTTCCCGAACGGTATAAGCTTTTCGCCAAACATTCGTGAGATTCGGTTAGAGTTTGAATCGCTGTTTTTCTCGAATGGCACGCCGAACATTAACGTTTTTCTCGAAATGACCAACTCTGGGAAGACGAAAGGGTTTGCGGTATCGTCCACACCAACCGAAGGTGACGACACCCGGATCAAAACGTTTACATCCTCGGGAGCCAAAACTGATTCCGTACTTAAGCAGCATCCGCTTCTCAATTTAGGCGAATGGAAGCGGAGGAAGAACCTTGAACTACGGCTTCGCTCGGACGGGACCGTAATTTTACTCGAATGCGGAAACGTGTTTTACGAAAAAAGGTTCTCCGCCTCGGAGATGGACATCGGAGGATCGTTTATATTACGGCCCCGTATCTCTATACGTAATATTCCCGGCTCGACTACGCGACATTTTCGCGTATCGAAAGTCGCCCTAACGGTAATTCACAACTAAATCACGGAGGTGTAACGATTGGTAACGTACCAAGGACCGTCTAACTATGAAGTTGATATCGGAGGTAAGACGGTAAGGTTTAACTGGTTTGGCGAGTATAGCACGGAAGATGGGATAGAGACTACGGTACTTGACGAACTCGCTCCGAAATGGATTACGCGGGTTAGTGAGACTGAGAACGATACTCCCGAAGATATTCCGGAGGTATCGGAAGAAAAATCGATTGAAATTGAACCGGGGGAAGCGGAGTCGAAGCCAGAAGCGAAACTACCAAGTCGCCGTAAATCCTCCGGTAAATAAGGAGGAATATGCCTATGGCGGTTAATATTACGGACGCAGACTTGTATATTACGAAATGGTGCGTTGATAACGAAGACTGGTCGGACAGTGACGAGGCGAGAAAACATCGGATATTAAACGTCGCGTCACGTCACTTGACGACCAGATACTCGAAACTTACGATACCAGACAACGCAGTGTACGAGTTCAGCAACGAACTATCCATCGCGTTTAACGATTCAAACCGGCTCCAGCAGCAGGGCGTCGCGGCGTTTTCGTTGACTGGAGTCGCATCCATGACGTTCAAGGATTGGGCAAAATCGGGACTTGACGCGTGGATATCCGATACGGTCCTCGATTTGATTTCGGCGGAAAACGGCGGAATATCGCTGTCGCGGCGGGCAATCCGCTGGACCGTATTATAGGAGGTGACGGACAATGCCGATGGGAATTTCGCTGCGTCAGCAAGTAACCGTCTATCCTCCGGACTCGGATGACCCGAACAATCCGACTCCCGACTCCGATCCATTTAAGTTGAGATGTCGGTTTCAGGAGGGTACCGAAGTCGTTTCGGACCAACACGGCCGGGAAGTCGTGTCTTCCGCGCAGATTTTTCTCGACAAATTCGCCAATGTGTCGGCGGCCTCCGAATACGAATACGTAGACGAGACGGGAGCAGCACGCAGGTACACGACGGTTACTACGGCGCGGAAACGGTGGCTTAACGGTAAAACGATACTAACGGTGGTGTACGTCAAATGAGTGATGGATTAACGTTTGATACGAAGGGATTTACGGCAGGAGTTGCGTTGATGCAGCAGCGGGCAGTTTCAGCGGCCAAAGACGGAATGCATGACTCCATGGACGATTTATTACGCCGGTCACGCGAACTGGCACCGCTGAATAAAGGTCCGCTACGGATGACGGCATGGTCAGAAGTTACCGAGAAGGACGGCGTGGTAGAAGGTGCGGTTTATTATAGCGTGGTAGAAAAAGAGGGAAATGGCCGTTTTAACTACGCGCTCCGGACGCACGAAATGAGCGAGTATAAGAACCCAACCACGCCCGGAACTCAGCCGAAGTACCTCGAGCGGCCGTATAAAGAAAACGTCGAGCGGTACCGTGACGATATCGCCGCCGCCATCCGGAAGGAGTTGTTGTAACGCGTGTTTACGATTGCGGAGTTAAAATCAAACGTGGAGGCCACCGTACCGTACACGTACTATATCAACGAGTTTCCGGCAACTGGCGCAGACAATTCGGCATATGTACGGATCACAGGCGGATTTGCTCCTTCGCAATGGACGCCGCAGCTTCGGCCCTCGTTTCAAGTCGTGGTCCGTGCGAAGACTACAGCGCAGGCGGAGACAGTAGCTTTGGCAATTTGGAACGCGTACCATCAGCGGCGTGCGTTTAATATCGGGAGTCAGCGTATCGTAGCGACGTTTGCGGATCAGCCAATTCCGCTGTATCTCGGTGTAGACGACAATAAGCGGGCATTATACAGCGTCAATTTTACGGCGAGGTTTCTTAACGGCGTTTCGCGGCCATAATACGCGATCAATATAAATAAACGTAGCGAGACGGTCAGCCTTCGGGTTGGCCGTTTTTGCTGCGGACATATACGAGGGGGAAACGATAAATGGCAGTAGATGCGGAGAAAATCAAGCTCGGCCCGTGCAGAGTAACGTTTGATTTCGAGGGTACTAAACCAATCGTGTTTGAGCAGACGCAGGGCGGAGTTGTATTAACTTACGAGGAGACCACACGAGACATCAACGTTGACCAGTTGGGTTCTTCGGCAGCGGACGTAATTATCACGGGGCGTACAGCCTCCGTGGCGGTTCCGATTATCGAACATGACCTCGAAAAGCTGGCCGCGATTATTCCCGGCGCGAAACTCGTAATTGATGGTACGGACCCAACTAAAAAGCGCGTTGACGTGAATGCGCTCGTTGTTCAGCGGCTGTTTCCGTTTGCGAAAAAAGTTAAGTTAGAACCGCTGGACGAGAAAGCGACCGTAGAAGATACGGTTATTCTGCATAAGGCGGCCCCACAAACCAATCTAAATTATACGTACAACTACGATAACGAACTCGTAACAAATACGACATTTCGGGCATTCCCGGATAGCGACGGACTGTTGATTTCCTTCGGCGATCCGTCTGCAAAAGAATAATACGTACTCGGGCGGCTCTTAACGGGGCCGCTCTTTTATATCCGAAAGGAGATGAACACGAAAATGAACGTGATTTCACGATTATTTAATAAATCGGACATTGAATCGGTAGTCATCGGAGACAAGACAGTACCGATCCCGAAGCTGACTATCGCTAAATGGCGGCAGTTATTTGACGTAGTAGAGGCGCTCCCTCAAATAGCGGTTACAGTGCTTACTACGCGTGGTTCCGAGCAGTTTACGACAACCGTAATGGCCGCCCTTCAACTGGCCGCTGACGAAGCAATCCGTATTGTATCAGTCTTATCGGGGCTTGATGCGGAGTATATCGAGCAGCACGCGACACTTAACGATGTTCTCGAATTCATCCGTTTGACGGCGGAAAAGAACGATTTGGAGTTGACGCTAAAAAACGTCAAAGCCGCTCTCGGCCGGTTCAAAACGGGTCCGGTTCAGGGCGGCATGGGCGGCAATTAACGTTGGACGAATGGCTAATAGGCGCGGCGGTCCGGCTTGGCGTAAGTCAGATCGTCCTTGATACGGAGTTTTACATGATCGATCTGCCGGATTTACTCCGATACAAAGCGGCAGAGACAGCGGAACAGCGGCTGATGGCGTTACAAATTGCAACGATGAGCCAGTGCGTAGATAAGGACGCGTACGGGCGTTTTGTCGATCAATTACGGGCGGATTTGATACACGATGACGGAGCGGAGCCTGCCGAACAAGCAGACCGACTTGACCGGAACGCACTCGAAAAGCTACGTGGCAAGATCGGAAATCGGACGAGAGGGGGTGCGTAATAGGTGTCAGCTACGGAAATAGGCGCGATTAAGGCACGGCTCGAATTGGACGCGGCGAACTTTAGGGCGGGCATGGATCGTGCGAAACAAGACCTAACCGGCGTAGCGGAAAACGCGAAGCAGACGACGGCCGCGTTTAAGAAGATGTCGGAAACTCGGGATAACATCGATAAACTGGCGGCTACTCTCGATAATGTCAACGCCCGGGCCGATATTCAGCGGCGGAAGCTGGTGGATTTGCAACGGCAGTACAAGGAAACGTTTGACGACGGAGCCAAGGCGAAAATTAACGATAAAATTGTTAGCACGGAGGCAGCGCTGCTTTCGCTGACTAAACAGTCCGACGTAACAGCTTCGAAAATTCACGAGTTGGAGGACAGCTTTAACTCGGCCGGTGACGGATTGGATAAGTTTGACGGTAAAGCTACGTCTACAGTTACGAAACTCGGTGTAGCTTTCGCGGCTCTAACGGCTGCATATGCGGCTGTAATTACGAAGTCAGTCGAAGCGGCGGCCACTTTCGAACAGTCGATGGCGAAAGTCAAAGCGGTGTCCGGCGCGACGGCTTCGGAGTTTAAACGGCTGCAAGACCAGGCGCTTGAACTCGGGGCTACGACGGTGTTTACGGCGGGGCAGGCGGCTGATGCTCAGGGGTATCTCGCGGTTGCCGGTTTTAAAACAAACGAAATCATCGAGGCAATGCCTGGCGTACTCAACTTGGCGGCGGCGGCTCAGATGGACCTCGGACGGACGGCGGATATCGCTTCGAATATTCTTACGGGGTTTCAGCTTAAAGCGGAGGAAACCGGCCGCGTAACAGATGTGTTGGCGAAGGCATTTACGTCGAGCAATACGAGTATGGAGCAGTTGGGCTACGCCATGAAATATGCGGCACCAATCGCAGCGTCGACCGGGGTAACTATCGAACAGACAGCGGCAGCAATCGGGCGGCTTTCCGATGCCGGTATTCAGGGCGAAATGGCCGGTACGCAGCTCCGCGCGATCATCCTACGCTTGATTAAGCCGGTAGGCGAGGCGAAGGATGTAATGGATCAGCTCGGAATCAAAACGAAGGACGCGGCCGGGAACATATTGCCATTTACGGACATCATTCGGCAGCTTGAGGTAGCACTCGGAGGACTAACGCAGTCGGCACAAACGGAGGCGGCGGCCCTTATCGCAGGAACCGAAGCCACTGCCGGATTGCTTACGTTGGTCAACGCGGGGTCCGACAACCTCAACGAATTTGCCGAACAACTCCGTAACGCAGGCGGTACGGCCGAGCAAATTGCGGAAACTCAGATGGATACGTTTAATGGCGCGGTGGTGCAGATGAAATCCGCACTCGAAGCCGTAGGCATTACGGTCGGCAACGATTTTATTCCGATACTTCGGCAGGCGGCGGAGGCCGTTACGCGGGCGCTGCTCGGGTTTAACGAGATGAGCGATGGATCGCGTACGTTTATCATTGCGCTTCTCGGCGTTACCGTTGGACTTGGGGCGTTGTCTACAGCAGCCGCGGGAGCGGTTATCGCGTTTAAAGCACTAGCGGTAGCGGGAGTATCGGCGCAGGCAGCGTTAGGATTTTTCGTCGCGATCCCTGCGGCTATAGGACTTGCGGCAGCCGCGTTTATCTCGTATAAAACCACAGCGGCAGCGGCGGCGGAAGCTCAGGCGGAGTTTAATGCACAACTTGCTAAGTCTCCGCTGGAAAATACGGCGGAGGATGTAGAAACCCTGCGAGGCCGCGTCGAAGAATTGGAAAAAGCGCTGACTCGTCGTAACGAAATCCTTGCAGAACTTAATAACATGTCTGCGCTTAGGGGCGGTTACGGTATGTCCGAAGGGCTTCAGGAGTTGGCGGACAAATCCCGTAAACTAGGCCAAGAGTTGGCGGACCTTAATAACAAACTCGAAGTGTTCGGCGTAAAGACACCCGATGATGCAGCCCGCAGATTAGATGAGATGAACGCGAAGATTGAGGCGTCCATCCCGGCTCTGAACGAGCTACTACGTGAGGAATTGGCGGAGGCGGCCGCGAAACAAGAGCAAATTACGCAATCCGAGAAGCTTCTCGACCGGTACCAGGAGCTGTCGCAGCAGACGTCACTTACGGCGGACGAGAAGTCCGAATTGACTCGCGTAATCCAGCAACTATCCGATCAATACCCGGAACTTAGCGCCAAGTTGGACGAAAACGGGCGGCTCATGATCATGAACGAGGGCAATGTCCGTAACTTGATTCAAGCGGAGAAGGATTCCGTGCAAGCCACGTTGGATAGCGCTACTTCGCGTTCCGATGCCTGGCGGCTGGAGACGGAAAAGAAGCTAGAGTACGCGAAAAAGCAACTCGAAGCTTTGCGAGCTGTTTCGCAGGCGGAATCGTTTGACGGTAGCGGCACGAATCCGTATGGATTTACGGGTTCCGGTGCTTTCGGACTTAGCGGCACTGTTAAGCAGATGCTCGAAGATGACCGTAAAAAGCTCGAAGCCGAGGTAGGTACGTATACCAAAACAATAAACGATATGGACCTGCAATTAGCTAAGATCAGAAACGGCACGTGGAGCGAGAGTGATACGGGCGGCGGTTTAAGTACCGGCACGGGAACACTTAACCTCAAAAAGGACAAAAAAGACAAGAAACCTAAAGATAAAAAGGATAAACCGGCCGAACGGTTGGCGCAGGAAGCGTACCGAGCCTCGTTACAATACATCGAAAAGATGCGTTTGCAGAATCGTATGTCCGAGGAGCAGGAATTGGCGAAGTTGGACGAACTTGCGAAAAAGTACGAAAAGTTCGATGACATTTGGATTGACGCTACGAAACGTCGTAATCAACTATCCGATCAGATGGCGGCAGCCGATAAGAAACGGACGGACGATGAGAAGAAGCAAGCGGAGGAATCGAAGCGGGTCGCGGAGAAACAGGCCCGTGATAAATTCGATGCTTCCGCGGAATGGATCGAAATGGAAACGCGGCGGCTGACGGAAAAAGGCGCATCCGAAAGGGAAATCACCAACATGCAGCTCGCGGCGTGGACGCGGGTCCGTAATCGCTACGAAAAGGATTCGGACTTCTACAAGCGGGCCGATAAGGAAATGTTCAACGCGCGTATGAGTCTCCGTAAACAGGACGAACAGGCCGCGAAAGAAGCCGCCCAAGCTGCTGAAAAGTCTACGAAAGAACTTACGAAGTCCATCGTAGATGCTATCGACAAGCAGCGGAAAGCCGAACTTGACGCGCTGGAGGAACGGAAGCAGGCAATCAAGAACCATTACGACGAGATGCTTCGGATTATCGACGATTTTGAGCGGGGTAAAGACCGTAAGAAAATCGAGGATGAAGCGGATAAATACCGCTACGCTACGTCCGAGAAGGGCCGGAAACGCTACGAAGAGCTTCAAGAGCAGCTTCGCAAAATGGACGTCGACGACAACAAGCGGGCGTTGCAGCAGGAGCGGGACGATAAACTCGCCGCGTTGGATAAACAGAAAGCGGATATCGACTCGTGGTATGCGGACTTAAAGTCGTCCATCGAGAATTTTAACGGGGACTTCATTTCGATTTATAAGCTGACGGACGATGAGCGGTTTAAATCTTTTGTCGATACCAATGAGCGAATAAAAGCGGAAATGGAACGGTTCAAGGCCGAAATGGCCGCAATAAACGCGGGGGCCGGGTCCGGAACCGACCCGTACCAACAATCGATTATCCGTCAAATGCGGGCAAATAGCGAAGCGTGGAAAAGCGCCGACGCAGCCGGGCGGAAACGCTTGGAAGACGAGAATAAGCGGCTCGGGTCGCAAGTTGGCGCAACGTATAACAGCGGAGAGGGCCGTTGGTACAAGGACGGCGCACCGCTTTATCATACGGGTGGAATTGCAGGTGAGCGGCCGTTTTCTTCCGGTCAGCGACTGATGCCGGATGAGTTGACCGCGATACTCCGTAAAGGTGAGGTCACGCTGACTCCGGAGCAGATTTCGCAACTTGTCGGCGGTAATGCGGGGTTGGCTCCGGTAGGCAATATGGTCCACATCGAAACACTTGTCGGCGTGCAGATGAACGAACCGGTTATCGAAGATAACGTAGATATAGCCGCATACAGACGTAACGGAGCCGATGAAGTAGCGGAGCTTTTACGTAAGAAATTAACGGGAGGGGATGGCGGTTGAGAGGTTACGGGTTTACGTATAAGGGGCGGCACAGCAGCACAATGGGCGTTAATCTGCTCAACTATACGCCGAACTCTCCCGAATTACGGGAGTATGAGGACGAAGTCGACGGGCTTCCTGGCGTGATCGATTACGGGACCGAGTACGGTAAGCGGGCCATTGACGTAACGATGGACCTCACCGTAAATGACGATCAGTTTAAGGTAAGACAAAGCCAAATATACCAATGGCTCAAGCCAACGCAGGCGGCCGGGATACTCGTTTTTGACGACGTGCCCGACCGTTTTTATTTTGCCAAATTAACGGGACTCCTTCGGCCGGAGCAGATCGGCCAATACGGGACATTTACGCTGACTTTTAAGTGTACGGACCCGTTTGCTTACGGACCGGAACGGATCGAAGAATACGTTATAACCAAATCACCGGGCACCAAGCGGATAGTTTCGGATGGCACGGAGCCTACGCCGCCAGAAATCATCTTTGTTAACACCGGGACCACTACGGTTCCTAAGATTATTCTCACGAACGAATATCGACTAGAAGGAGGATAAACGATGATTAGCGATTGGTTAGCACAGCAGTTATTAAACGCAACACTACGTAACACGGCGTTCACGACTCCCGCCACGGTATACATCGCTTTATATACGTCAAACCCTACGAAAGCCGATACGGGCACCGAAGTAACCGGAGGCGCGTATGTAAGGCAGGCCGTTACCATGTCGGCACCTACGGTCATTGACGGGAGTTATACAGTACGCAATACGAGTGACGTCCCATTCCCGGTAGCAACCGCAAATTGGGGGACGTTGACCCATTTTGGTATACGGACGGCGGCCACCGGAGGAAATCTCTTATACTTCGCGCCGCTCGAGAATTCACGGAGTATCGTCGCCAATGACCGATTTACTATGGGACAAAACAAGGCGCTTGTACGATTTATTCAACCGTAAGGAGGCGTAAAATTTGAATCTTAAACCGATGTACAAGGCCGTTGCAAATTCGCCCATAACGGAGCTGGCTGCGGCTATTAACGATACAGTGACAACTATTACGCTACTGACAAGTAATTCTTCCGTTATTCCGGACGCGCCAGGCATCGTAACAATTGGTACGGACAGCAACGCGGAAACGATCTATTACGCGGGTAAGTCCGGGAACAGTCTTACGGGAGTGACGCGGGGGTTCAGCGGGACTACGGCGAAAAGCTGGCCGATTAATACAAAAGTGGCGAGATTCGCGACGAGTTACGATCTGAATACGTTGAAGGAAAACGTTGAAGCGCTCGGGGCGCAGGCGACCGAATCCGCTACGCTCCAGGCGCAACTCGTTCGCGGCGTGAATAAAATCGAAACCGACCAAGCCAGCCCGCTCGACGGTACGGTATATGGGCGGACGATGCAAAATATAATTCCGCCGCAGCGCTTCGAAGCGAATAACTCTGCTTGGGCGTTATCAGGCGGTACCGTCCAATATGACAATACGGTCGGCAACTACGAAATCGGTTCTGCTGCCGCAAAGGTGACATTAAGCAGCGATAGTACATCTTTTTTTTATTCCACCGCTTTACCAGTGCTGCACGGCAATAAGTGTTTTATTGCCGTGGCGCGATACAAAAACGGGAACCTTGCTGGCGGTTTAACAATTGGAGTCGCTGGGGCAGGAGATTACTTAGTTACCGAATCAAATTCTCGAGTAAACTCGACATCCTTTACTACCGTTTCAAGGCGGTTTAAAACGTTAAAGGATGTTCCGGCCAACCTGATTCGGATCGGCCCGTACACAGATGGCGGGGAGACCGGGCAGTTCTGCTGGCTGGACGCTATGGCTATCTTCGAAATAAGCGAGGCCGAATACAACATTCCGCGCGCCCAATGGGATGATAACCGGTATCCCTACATCGACGGTATGCAATCCGTTCGGGGAGTGCTTATCGAGCATCCGGGGCGTAACCTTGTACCGCCGTTTTTAAATGGGATGTCGGGAGTTAATTATCGAAGCGGATATGAATTCGATCTTGCAATCAATGGCCTGGTTTATTTTTTACTGCCTGTAATTCCGAATGAGACGTACGCGATCCAATGTGATACGAATCATTCGGACGCTCAGTTTGCAGTGTATGAGGATGCAGCTAATCCAGCCTCTATTATTTCGTATACTCGATCTACGACAACCTTTAACGTAGGCAATAGATCGCTTGTACGCATTTATTTCCGATGCAGGAGTTCTGCGACGGAGGCAGCGTCATTCAAAAATCCTGTGATTGTTCTCGGCGGAATAAGCAAACTGCCACCATCGTTTGTGCCGCGTGAAGATCAGCGGATTATCATTGACGAGGTATTGCGGAGTGTCGGGGGTCTATCCGATCAGGTAAATTTGGCGCGGCATCAGGTTACGCGGCTTGTTGGCGTTTGGAGGCCGGATTCGTCAGGAACTTATACCCTTGACTCATACAGCGGAGTCTATGTACCCAGGATAGCCATTCCTGCCGATGCGAGCAAATCCACTTTACCCGTCATGGTTAGATATGATGGGCTAATGATCAGGATAGGCGCTCCTTCGACAGATGGGCCAAATGTAGTTAGTTCGTATAATTGGGGCCAAGGGACGTTGGCTTTTTCGGTGGCTAATGCTGATTCAGGTTGGTCAGGGACTTTGACGCCTAATCAAAATGCTATCAAGGCTTTGCTAAATGGTTGGCGTGCAGCGGGAAACAGCGGTACAGCCTACAACGCTTGGGTATCGATCCTGGACGGCAGCGCACCGCCGACCAATACGGAGGCTTACGTAGCAGCGAATAAAGCCCCCGGCTGGACAGCGTATGCAACGCTGCAATACCAACTGGTCAATCCTGTAACGTCGGCTGCTCGTATCGAGGGCGTAATTAGCCTCCATTCCGGCGTTAATTCGCTTGAGATGAAAGAGGCGGCGATGCTTCGCGAAAAGGCTAATCCGGCGCTTGACTCAGCTTCCGGGGTATACCGATTAAACTTTACGACTCTTCCGGCATCCGTCTTTAAACGCCCGGCTGAAACTATTTTGGCGATATACAAAGGTACGGATATCGATCGCAAATGGACAATCCTGACCAACGCGACATCAGCAAAAGGCATTACACGAGCGCACATACCAATTGCTGACTACGATTTGTCCGCCGAATACTTTGTCACCTACATCGTCCTTGACCGCTATGCCTACTCAGCCGCGATTAGCGCAGCTACTGCTTTTTACGCTGGCAATCTCGGCTCCGCTGTGTCAGCCAATACGCAGCAGCTTGCGCGTGAGTCGACGCGTAATGACATTCAAGATTGGCGGCAGACGGTAGACGGGGCACACATCGATAACCTACGGCTTGACCTTGACGAGCACAGAGGGAAAGGCGGCTCAACGCATCCATTAGCAACAAAGGACGACGCAGGATTCCTGTCGCCAGCAGGATTCGAGAAACTTCGCGATATTCAAGCAGGGGCACAGGTCAACGTAGTGACGAAAGTTGCCGGGAAGACCGGTGATGTGTCTCTCGTAAAGGCTGATGTCGGCCTTGGCAGCGTAGATAATAATTTAACGGCTACACAGGCAGAGGCAGAGGCGGGTACGGCAACTAACCGGTTTATGACGCCACAGCGGACTAAACAGGCGATTGACACACGGCTGCTCAATAATGTGAGCTTCCGAATGAATAACGGAATGCTTGAGTACAACGATGGAACGGGGTGGAAAAGCGTGGGGGATGTGGATTATACGCCTTATTCGGCCTTTCCCGAGATTACTCTATCGGGATCAGGCCAAGCGTGGCAAACACTTGTAGACATAACCGGAGAAGGAAATATTGAAAGAGCGCTATTAACATCAAATACTTCGGTAGAGCACGAATTCCGCATTACCGTTGACGGTATTGTGAAGCTTTATGTCACATCGTCTGCCTCCAATAGGGTCGTCGGTCAAGCATCGTTAAGTTCGGGGCCAAACCCTGTGGTCGCTGATGGCGTGCCATATTTCGTGGCAATGTCAATTGGCGGCTTTGGGTTTTCCTCGTTCTCTCAGACATTCAACGCCTCCGGCCCCCCTTTGTGGGGAACTACCACTCTGCAAAGTGGTGTATGCTTAACTGCCGCGCCCGTGAAGTTTAAGTCATCACTAAAAATTGAAGTAAGGGGCATAACCACTAGCTCCCTTAAGGTTCGTGCGACTGTCTTTGGAGGTGTAAAGTGATGGATTACATTGTAGATAATAGCCAAGTGTATACCCGTAAGGTAACCGATGGCGGTACGATTATCGTTGTATACCACGATGCGGAGTATCATTTCAAACTTGCGTTAGACGACGACACCGCTACCGCTCAAATCTACGATTACCTTGACGTTGCTCAGGACACTGACGGCGTAGAGGTGACGTTCACGGTAGACGGAGGGCAGCATAAGGTCCAGACGGAGAGGGGCGCTGTATCCATCGCTGTCCCGTCCGGCACAAAAGAGATAACCGTATCTGCTCCAGGATATAGGTCAGATACGATTAGTATAGGCTCCTAACGGGGCCTTTTTATTTTGGGGAGGGAGGCGTAATATGTTCGGACCATTTAACCGGCTGCCGCTCGACCGTGCGCCGGATATGACGTCGAGTATCTTCGGCGGCGGAGTTGTCGAAGTCCAAACGGAAGTGTCCGGTGGGTTTCTCCGGGATATCGTCGGCGGTGGATTGGCGTCCGTGGAGACACAAGCGTGGGCGGAATTCCTTCGTGACATCTTAGGCGGTGGGGCGGTATCCGTTGACACGGAGGTAAAGGCGTCCTTTATCCGGGAAATAAAAGGCGGCGGCCTGGTCGAGGTAAACGTCCAGGTATGGGCGGACGCATACCGTAACAGAGTCGAGCGAATTGAATTAACGGGGCCGTTTGCTCCGGGAGATAAGATCGTGATTGATTCGGCAAAATTGCGGGCTACGAAAAACGGAGCGTTCCTTAATTACGAGGGGGATTTTTTCAATTTCTGGCCGGGTCCGAATGATTTAACGTATACAGATACGGAGACCGGCCGAACGTGGTCTGTACGGGTCACTTATCGAGACCGGTTTATTTAACGTAGGGAGGCGGTACATTGTCAAAATGGCGGTCTAGGCTCGAACTCCATACGGCGGACGGCCGATCTATACTCGCAGCCGCGAAGGATGTCGCCGTAAACGAAACGCTTAACGGAGAGTATTATGTTACATTTACGTATCCTAAAGTCCTCGGCGATGCGGACCGTTACGACGGACTAGTAGAGGGCAACGAAGTCCGATTTCCACAGCGGATCGAGCGGGGCCAGCGGTTTACCATCCGTAAAGTGGACGAATTCCGCCGCGGGCAGCAGATGTATAAGACGGTGGAGGCGCATCACGTAGCGTTTAACCTCGGAAATTACTTTTACGACGGGTATATCGATTTCGCCGCGGCGGAGGACATAGCGGAGATGTTGGCGTTATTAGGCGCTGACACTCCGTTTTCTTTTACCGTGGAGGGCACGTTCGATAAGCAGGATATTTTCGAATGGGGCGAGGCACGGCGGATCGACCTACTGCACAGTTTACGGGATTTGTATGGAGCGGAACTATCATTCAACAATTACGAAATTACGCTGACCACTCGTAAAGGTAATAACTACGGGTCCGAAATCCGGTATCGGAAGAATAGCGCCGGGATCAAGCGGAATTCACATACGATGGAACGTATCACCCGGCTATACGGTTACGGCAAAAACGGATTGACCATCGAGGGGCTGCCGGGACATCCCGTAAAGTATATCGATAGCCAATATTACGATCATGCCGCTCCACTTGAAGGCAAAGTGGAATTCCCGGAAATAGACGATCAATCGAGACTACTGGCAGAAATGCAAAAGTACCTGGCAACCGTCGAGCTTCCGAAGGTGTCCTACGAGGTGGAGTTCGTGCAACTCGAAAAGGTTGACGATGACTTTTACGAAGAGCGAATTCGGGATGTCGGCGACACGGTTACGGTGATTGACGAGCCGATGGGCTATCGCTTTGACGCCCGTGTACACCAATACACGCGATACCCGTTCGAACCGAAGCGGGCGCGGATCGTGCTGGCGAATTTCCGCGAACTTACGGCGACCGACTACCTATTTAAAGCAACGGTAGGTAGCCGGAAAGCCATCGAGTATACGAGCCGTAACGCTGTACTCAAAGGCGTAAAATATGACGACTCGGTTACGGTGGCGGACGGATTCGGAATAACGGTGTCTGACGACTTTAACCGAAAGCGCGTGATTCTCGGACAATATGAGCCGGGCAAATACGGGCTACTCGTGCTAAACAAAGCCGGGACCCGTACGATATGGCTCGATGACTCCACGGGAAACGCCGTATTTGCCGGTACTCTACAGGCTGCGGGCGGTACGTTCAAAGGTACGGTGGAGGCCGGAAGAATCATAGCTTCGGAGATCAACGGGGGCACGATCAACGGTACGTACATCTCTGGAGTATCGGTATTCGGTAGCGTAGTGACCGGATCGCTGATTCAGACGGGGGTTTCGTATCCGCGGATTGAGTTGAATTCTAGTGGAAACCTTCTGAAAGCGGAATCAAGTTCGGGGAATTCATTGGCGATTAGTCCGAATAGAGACGGTGTTCCTGCGGTTTTTTTCACAAGTGGAGGGGCGACTACCGCTTACGTACAATACGTGCAAAATTACGGCATGGTTATGAACGTTTTTGGAGGCACACTAAGCTTACTTCCATCTCGTCACTTGTTCTTAACTCCGGGAAGCGGCTACAATATAAACGTACCTAGTTGGACCCGGTTGGTCGAAGAATTGACGGGTCGTTCGCTCCAACAGGAGTTGACCGGTTTAGGAAATGCATCGTACACACAGTCGGTTCAAATCGCCGATTTGCAACGAAGAGTAGCGGCGCTCGGCGGCTGATGGTATAATTTACGTAAATATACCAATTTAGAACGGAGAGTGCGTTGTTATGAAAAAATTCGTAGTAGGCGTAGTTGTAGGAGCAGCGTTAACATTATCAGTGACGGCCGCAGCCGATTCAATCAGTTTCGTAGGTAAGAAAGTTACCAGTCAAACGGAAGTTTATTTGGACGGAAAGCTTTTCGATTCAGCTCCAGTCATTGACGGAACAAGTCTCGCTCCTTTACGTAAAGCATACGAGACGGCCGGGTATAAAGTGACGTACAAGGACGGTAAGGTGTATTTGGAATCAGACGTAAGTACAACAGAGACAGAAGGTGAAGAATCCGTGAATGAGAATAATCATCCCACAACCCCCGAAGAGGCGGACTTGAAGATAATTGAGGGCCAAATTGACAAGACAGGGTTGGACATCCAAACACAACGAGTTATTTCGAATCCAGAGAACGGCTTCTCCAAAGAAGAACAGGAGGCGGCAAGAGCGAAAATTCCCGAACTCGAAGCGAAGTTAAAGGAACTGAACACAAAATTAACCGCTCTCAACTCGGCCCAATAAAATAGTATCGTATACCAGGTCGTCTACATTACGTAGGCGGCCTTTTTAATTTTACGAAATAAAAATATCGGAGGGATTACGTATGTTAAACGGAAATGACCGCAATTACTCTGTAGGGTTCGTAGATTACACGATCAATCAAGAGAGTTTGTATACCGGTAAACTTACGGTCACGTTCGGATTTGAGATGGAAAATTACGACCTTGACGTATTTACTCCGGAAAAATACGCGGACTTTATGGCGAAGCTGGTCGATGTCATCCGCGAATATAACGGAGAAAGTGTTCCTTACGCGATTCTACGAAATTCAGACGGGGTTTTGTGATCGTGGAGAAGGTAGCCGAGATGTTCCGTCATGTGATCGACCTCACTCCCGGCCAGTTCTTCGTAAAGTATGGTTGGATCGGACTGCTGGCTGCGGGGGTATCTGCGGCAATCTTAAAGTTTCGGAAGTAATCAAACAAACGGAGGGAATACGTGTGCACACTAATAACGAAACAATCGGGTCAATTAACTGGAAAAGCGGAGTTCTGGAAGACAAGGCGCTCGTGTCATTCTCCGGCTACGAGATTACCCAAAAAGGAACGGACGTTGCGCAGATGACAATTACGTTCGACTTTAACGCTTCGGCTCCAGAACTGTCCGCGAGCTTCCCTGCGGAAAAATATGCGGAGTTCCTTCGGGACATCGCGCAAGTAGTTCGAGCATGGTCCGGTTACGGCTCCGTGAGTGACGACGGTTTCGTCTTGACCGGAAAAGTTCGTTAAACTGATTCGGATAATTTGTTCGTAGCAACTTCTACAAGCGTGTTTACCGTAACAAGCCCGATTGCGGCCGCCTTGGTCTTTACTTTTTCCCAAACGGTATCTTTGCGGACTGCATCGATAAAGGCGTGGCCTTCTGGCGTCAGTCCTCTTACGGTGTAATAGTCTTGTCCGGATATCGTGGCAGGTAACTTATTCGTCCAGAGCAGCTTTGCGTCTCTTAATTGATGTATTGAGTAATTAACGTCATCCAATGAATACCCGCTTAAACGCTCATATCCGTGAAGGGTGCCGGTAGTTTTCGCATCTACTGGCCGGAAAGTCTCTTCAATAGTAATTAAAACATCCCGCATACACTCGTGATTCAGTTTCATTAATTAAACGCTCCCTCTGTCATAGTTTTAGTTCGTACGGACTACGTATTCGACGTAGTGGGAGTGTTTTCCTTTTTCAACTATATTTTACGAAAAGGTGGCGTAAACATGGCGCAAATCACGCATAAACTCGAAATCCTCGTCAACGCAGGCGAGCCGGTTTCCGAAATTAAGAACGTAATCAACGGGTTCCTCCAGCTTCATCCGGGCCGCGAATCCGAAATCCTATCCGAGTTGAAAGCGGAAATTGACGCGGCGCTCGCGGTTTTTAACGTAGATGAAACGGGGGCCGCCGAATAATGAATTTTCTTACGGTAAATTCCGGAACGGGCGTGGTGGCAGGCGGAATCGGCGCAGTGATCGGATTCGCTTTCGGCGGCTGGTCGGAGGCACTTACGTTTCTGTTAATCGCGATGGCCGTCGATATCATATCCGGAGTTACGGCGTCGCTTAAGGAGGGCCGCGGGATTAACTCGGCGGTGGCATCCGTGGGCCTGGCGAAAAAGGGGCTTATGCTGCTCGTAATTATCCTGGCGCACCGGATCGACGTATTGATGGAGCTTAACGCGGTGGTTATTACGGCGGCCGCGTATTTTTATATCGCAAATGAACTCGTAAGTATAACCGAGAACATCGGGAGGGCGGGCCTTACGCTGCCGGGAAAACTTACGGATATTATCGAGGTACTAAAGCGTAAAGGAGACGATAAATGATGACGTGCACATACGTAACGAATCATATTCCGAAATCCACCCCGGCAAATAGGCGGCCCGGCCTCGTAATGCAGCCGAATACCATTACGATTCACAACACGGGCAATGCCTCGTCTACGGCCACAAACGAAAGGGCCTGGCTGACCAATCCCGCGAATAGCCGGACGGCCTCATACCACATCGTAATAGATGAGCGAGAGGCCATTGAGTGTCTGCCGCTGGATGAAGCGGCTTGGCATGCTGGAGACGGCAGCGGGGGCAAGTCGGGAAATCGAACGAGCATCGGCATTGAAATCTGCGAGTCCGGTAATTACGCAAAAACGCTGGATAACGCGGCCGAACTCGTGGCCCGGCTGCTCAAGGAACGGGGATGGGGTATAACGCAGTTACGCCGACATTTCGACTGGTCCGGCAAAGTATGCCCGCGGCTCATGTATGATGGCGGTAAATGGACGGGATGGGCTGCGTTTAAGGAGGCGGTCGAAGCGAAAATGAAACCGAAGGAGGAACCGAAAGTGAATGAGAAGAACGGTAGGCTCGAAGCCATCGTAAAGGTGAACGGGAAAGAGTTGGCCGAAAAAGGCTACGTAGAAAAAGGCGTTACCTACGTACCAGTCCGGGCCGTAGCCGAGGCGTTGGGCGCGAAGGTGACGTGGGACGGCGGGACGAAGACGGTGGAGATTACGGTGAAATAGATTCGGATAAACGGAAAATCCCGCTTTGCCTGCGAGGGCTTGGCGGGATTACGCGTGACGTCATTTAAATTTAAGCTTACCGCGTTTCTTTTCGTTTCCTTTCTCGAAAAGGCGGACAACAGGCGATGCCTTGTCGTGCTGTTTACTTATATCTATGCCGGTGTACTTAACGTATATCTGTGTGATTTCTATTGAGGCGTGTCCCAGTATACGAGAAAGAGCAACTAAATCTCCGCCACCCCGAAGGAATGAAACGGCCATGTAATGACGGAAAGTATGCGGACTTACGCGTGCGCTTATCGTTCCCACTCTTTTGGCGTAAATTTTCAAATTTTTACTAAATGTTTCTCCGTAATATCTATGTCCGAATTGGGTTAGCCAAAGGTAATTATTATCATCATCGAGATTCATATACGATATTAGCTTCTCCAATTCTTTCGCGGTTCGTTTGGAGATTGGTACTACTCTAGTCATCTTAGACTTCGATGTCTCCGCACGTATCACTATTTGGAAAAGTCTAAAATCTATATCTGATATAAGTATATTGACTAACTCTCCAACCCGTACCCCAGTATCAAGTAACACCAACATCATACAAAAGTCTCGAAAACCGGTGTATACTCCCCTAACTGGACCCTCAAGGAGTTTCTCAACATCTTCATCAGTAAAGATTTCAAATGTATCTTTGTTTTCTTTTTGCTTTTTAACTCCCTTGAATGGTGATTCTGAGAGCACTCTTTCTGCCAGTAAGTAATTAGTGAAAACCTTTAGATTTCGCGTTATGTTATTTACCGAACGCGCAGTTATACCGACTTGTTCGCTGTTATTAGTGGGGTGGTCATCCCATTTGACCTTTTTGAAAGTCAGGTAATGTGTAAAATTTCGGATAGTCTCACTGGTAAGCCCGGGCTTACCATTTTCATTGTACCACTTAATAAATTGATTAATTGATTGCTTGTACGTCTTAATCGTTCTGTCTGACTTACGTTCAAGCCGTTTGTCCTCTAGAAACATAGATAGTTGCGTTTCCAAG
Organism: Paenibacillus roseus; assembly: GCF_016424485.1. Classification (GTDB taxonomy): domain Bacteria; phylum Bacillota; class Bacilli; order Paenibacillales; family Paenibacillaceae; genus Paenibacillus_D; species Paenibacillus_D roseus. The sequence goes on along the minus strand of NZ_JAELUP010000117.1, from coordinate 101,308 downwards.
TCGACGCTCCTGTTATATTTCGGCTTTGATGCGAATAAAAACTTAGGGGTTTCATTAGACATTTACCGGTACCCTCCATAGCGCTAAATTTACGCTGATTGCTCCAATAAACTACCGCGGAAAAATACAAAAACTTATAGGCATTGCGATAAACTGACCGTATGAAATTACGTAGGAAAGTGCAAACGAGCGTGCCATCCGTCATGCGATCGAGGTCGCGTGGACGCGCGGCAACATCGACAGCATTTCGCATTTGTTTGGTTACACAATCAATATCAGCAAGTCAAAGCCGACCAACAGTGAATTCATTGCGATGGTTGCGGATAAGTTGCGGATTGAGCACAAGGTGTCGTGAGAGAGTAAGAATTATGAAAAGTAAAAAAAATCGCAGCCAGCATTTTATACCTTATGTACTGGAATAGAGTACATCTTAGATCGCTTCTTTATTAGCCTTTCGCAAGGTGAGTAGAGAAGCGGTCTTTGTTTAATGAGGACTTGCAGGCATCGGTTTATAGATGGTCAATAGTCATACTATTAAAAAAAGATGGATAGCTCCATGAAACAGAAGCCGTCCATCTGTATGTAGCTCTCGGATATGATAATTACTGACTCTTTTGTCTCTCAGGTCTTGTTCTTTTTTTTCGGAAGCGCGGAGCCACATAATTTCGTTTCCGGTCACGAAAGAAAATCCAGCCTCCGATAAAGCTCACTCCAGCAAAAAACAGTATAAATCCAAGTAGAAATTGCCCCCATGCAAATGAATGAATCAGCTTGTCGTCATTCCCGAAACCTGAAAAATAATTAAAAACCGAATCTTTCATTTTCAAAAAGCCAACCGTTGCAGCTGCTCCGGGAATGACAAGCAACAGGACGGCTATAAATCGTGCAATAATAACTCCCATTTTCTACTTCCTCCACCGTAAACAACTTTTGCAATTATAATTATCCCTATGATACCTTGTTCCATTCCGTCTGTCCATGTTGCACATTCGGGATAGAGTTTACGATAGCCAGTAAAAACAGTTACAATAGCAATAAGGAACAGTAAGGAGCAAGGTTATACCAATTGGAGGTTTTCGGATGACGATTGAAGTAGATGTTGCCGTTTTAGGGGGCGGACCCGGGGGATATACTGCGGCGATTCGCGCTGCACAGCTCGGAAAGAAAGTCGCAATCATTGAAATGGACAAGCTTGGCGGAACTTGTCTGCATAAAGGGTGTATACCGAGCAAGGCGCTTTTGCGCAGTGCAGAGGTTTATCATACGGTAAAGGAAGCAGACGCTTATGGCATTACTGCGAGCGATGTTACCCTGCGGTACGAGGCGGTTCAGGAACGAAAACGTAAAACGGTTGAGGATTTGTTCAATGGTTTGCATTATTTAATGCGCAAGCACGGTATTCAAATTATTAATGGCAAAGGCCGGATTATCGGGCCGTCCATATTTTCGCCTCGTAGCGGCGCAGTGGCTGTAGAACTGGCTGATGGTGAAATGGAAACGGTGGTTTCGGCGAACCTTATTATTGCTACCGGCTCCAGAACACGTCATTTGCCTGGGCTTGCGCCGGACGGGAAATCCATTTTGTCAAGTGATGATGCGCTTGAACTGAATGAGCTTCCTGGTTCGCTGCTGATTGTGGGCGGAGGCGTCATCGGTGTGGAGTGGGCTTCGATGATGAACGATTTTGGAGTAGATGTAACGCTGGTGGAAGCCGCTTCGCGCTTACTGCCAGGGGAAGATTTGGACATCTCGGTTGAACTCGAGCGAATTCTCCGCAAGCGCGGGGTGAGAATATTGACGAGTGTCAAACTGGATACAAATTCTTGTCGTTATGCGGATAACGGGACTGTAAGTATTTCTGCCGAAACAGCGGATGGTCATGTTGTTCTTGAAGCGGAAAAAATGCTCGTATCGGTTGGACGGGAAGCAAATGCCGACCAGATCGGGCTTGAAAATACAGATATTCAGCTCGCCAATGGCTTTATCAAAATCAATGGCATGATGCAGACAACAGAGCCTCATATTTATGCGATCGGCGATGTTGTTGGCGGTCTGCAGTTGGCTCATGCGGCAGCACATGAAGGAATTATCGCAGCCGAGCATATATGTGGGCACAAGCCTGCGCCATTAGTAGCAAGCAGAGTGCCGCGTTGTGTATATTCGCGCCCGGAGATTGCCTCTGTCGGATTGACCGAGCACGAAGCCCGCAAGCAGGGACATCATGTCCGCATCGGTAAAATTCCTTTTTCAGCGCTTGGCAAAGCACGGGTGCTTGGTGCGACAGACGGATTCGTAAAGGTTGTGGCGGATGAGGTGACCTGCGATGTACTCGGTGTCCATATGATCGGCCCACATGCTACAGATCTGATAGCCGAGGCTGTGCTGGCTCAAGTGCTGGAAGCTACGCCATGGGAGATCGGGCAGACGATTCACCCGCATCCAACTTTGTCGGAAGCTTTAGGAGAAGCTGCGCTTGCTGTAAATGGCGATTCATTCGTTTTTTAAAAATATAAGCATTTATAAATTGGGCTCAAAAACCAAAATTAGTTTGACCTCTAGGGAGGCGAGGAACGCTACGGAGCAGAGGATTTTTCCGATCGCTGTTAAAGCCGGATTCCTATTTAATGAGGTTTGCAGGGGAATCGGGCTTTAAAGGCGAGCACTATCGTTTCTCCAGAATTCCTCTGCCCTTCGCTGCTTTCTCCTGTTTGTCAAGCACTGATTTTAAGGTTGAGCCATAAATTTGGTTATATTTCACCGAGAAACGAAGTTTTTGCTCGTCAAAGGCGGCAAAGCCGTTTACGCTTAGATCTGCTGGACAAATGGGATCGTTCAACAATATAGTCCTCTCCATGCCGTGCTTAAGTCTATAAAGGCGGCAACAGGCTATGTTTCTTTTTTCCGGCAAACGCGTTATAATTGATACAACCAAGTCTTAGTACCAGGTGATAAACTTGGCGTACAGGACGAATCAGAGACGGTCATGCTTTCGTCTCTTACTACGGATAGGAGGTTGCTCCATGACATATTCCGGATCAGTAGGTCAGACCTTTAAACATCATGAGCTTGGATTAAGCGATTCGCAAGTAATAGAAATGTATACCATGATGCAGATGGCCCGCGTATTCGATGAACGGTGCATGCTGCTGCAACGTGCAGGCAAAATCAATTTCCATGTTTCCGGGATTGGACAGGAAGCGACGCAGGTAGCCGCTGCGTTTGCGCTTGACCGGGAACAGGATTATTTCTTACCTTATTACCGCGATTACGGATTCGTACTTTCCGTTGGCATGACGCTGCGTGAGCTGATGCTCTCTGTATTTGCGAAGGCGGAGGACCCTAATAGCGGGGGACGCCAAATGCCGGGGCACTTTGGAAGCAAGAAGCTGCGTATCGTTACAGGTTCCAGTCCGGTTACGACTCAGGTTCCACATGCAGTGGGGCTGGCGCTTGCGGCGAAGATGAAAAATAAACCGTTTGTATCCTTTGTTACGTTTGGCGATGGTTCGAGCAACCAGGGAGATTTCCATGAAGGCTGTAACTTTGCTGGGGTACATAAGCTCCCGGTTATTTTCATGTGCGAAAATAATCGTTATGCGATCTCCACCCCGTTCCATCAGCAAAGCGCGGGCAAAATCAGCGATCGCGCGCTGGGATACGGCTTCCCTGGCATCGAAGTAGATGGTAACGATGTGCTGGAAGTATACCGTGTTGTCAAAGAAGCGCGCGAGCGCGCCGTTCGCGGTGAGGGTCCAACCTTGATCGATGCGCTGACGTACCGGATATCGCCACATTCTACTTCGGATAATGATTTGGCCTATCGGACGAAAGAGGAAGTGGATGAGCACCGCAACAAAGACGGTATTTTGTTCTTCCAGAATTATTTGATCGATTGCGGTCTGTGGGACGAAGAGAAAAATCAGGCATTATTAAAGCAGCTTCGGGAGCAGCTTGATGATGCCACCTCCTACGGCGATAAGGCCCCGTTTCCTGCTCCTGAGGACACTTTGCTCTATGTATATGCCGACTCTGAAGGCCAGGAGGGAAAGTAAATGCCGGTAATGGAATATATTGATGCCATTCGATTGGCAATGAAGGAAGAAATGCAGCGTGACGAAGACGTCTTTGTACTAGGCGAAGATGTCGGACGCAAAGGCGGCGTCTTCACGACGACCAAGGGTTTAATGGAGCAATTCGGCCAACACCGTGTTCTCGACACGCCACTGGCGGAGTCTGCTATTGCAGGGGTGGCTATCGGCGCGGCGATGTATGGGATGAAGCCGATTGCTGAAATGCAATATTCGGATTTCATGTTCCCGGCCACGAATCAAATCATTAGCGAAGCAGCCAAAATCCGCTATCGCTCCAACAATGACTGGAGCTGTCCGGTAGTCATCCGGGCGCCAATCGGCGGCGGGATTTTCGGTGGATTGTACCATTCGCAATGTCCGGAATCGGTCTTTTTCGGAACACCGGGGCTTAAAATTGTAGCTCCATATTCGGCTTATGATGCGAAGGGATTGTTGAAGGCTGCCGTCCGCGATCCCGACCCGGTTTTGTTTTTCGAGCATAAAAAATGCTATAAGCTGGTGACTGGCGAAGTTCCCGATGATGATTATATCGTTCCGATTGGCAAGGCAAATGTGCTGCGCGAGGGCGAGGATATTACCGTAATCGGCTACAGCCTGCCGCTGCATTATGTCATGGAGGCGGCTGCAGAACTGGAGCAGGAAGAAGGTATTCAGGCTCATGTGCTCGATTTGCGCACCCTCCAGCCGCTTGACAAGGATGCCATTCGCGCAGCTGTCACAAAGACCGGCAAGGTTTTGATCGTTCACGAGGATAACAAAACAGGCGGCGTCGGTGCGGAGGTAGCGGCTATAATTGCCGAGGAGTTGCTATACGAGCTGGATGCGCCAATCATGCGGCTTTGCGGACCGGATGTGCCGGCGATGCCGATTAACCCGCCGAGCGAGAAGTTTTTCATGCTTAACAAGGAAAAAGCAAAGGAAGCCATGCGCAATTTGGCAATGTACTAAACAGTCTAAGGCTGCGCCCTTCTCCCAGACGGAAATTCAGCATTGAATTTCCCTGCTTCGCGTTTTCCTTAGTGAAGCTTGGCCGCCGGAGCCGTGCGCATCTTTTCAGCTGAAGGTTAGGGGATGTGAAATTTTTGAGTAAAATAATAGAAATCATAATGCCGCAGCTTGCGGAATCACTTGTATCGGCCACAATTGACAAATGGCTCAAGCAGCCGGGCGATTCAGTGGAATTATACGAACCGATCTGCGAAATTTTAACCGACAAAGTCAACGCGGAGCTCCCGTCCACCGTGACGGGAAAGTTGGTCAAAATTTTAGCTGGAGACGGGGAAAAGGTAGATGTAGGCACCCCTATTTGCCTCATTGAAACTGCGGACAGCGATGAGAGTGTTTCGGATGCTGCTGTCAATCAGACGCAAACGTCCGGCAGCCGCAATGCTGCGGAGAGCAGCGAGGAGCAATCAACTGAACGCAGTATGCGCAGTCGACTGTCGCCGGCCGTACAGCAGTTGGCCGCTGAGCATGGAATAGACCTGGCTCAGGTTCAAGGCAGCGGATTGGGCGGGAGAATTACACGTAAGGACATTCTTTCCTATGTAGAATCCGGCAAAAAGTCGGGGACTGTACAGGCTCGGGCCGTAAATATGGATCCAAAGCTTGCCGTGCGGACGACTGGCTTGCATTTGGCTGAAACACCAAAAATACCACAAATCGAGATTGAAAAGGCGATTCCTGGCCGCGGTGAATATTTTATCGACGTTACCCCGATCCGCAATGCGATTGCGCGAAATATGCGCCAAAGCGTAACGGAAATTCCTCATGCCTGGACGATGATCGAAGTCGACGTCACGAACATAGTTATCCTGCGCAACAAGCTCAAGGATGAATTCGTGAAGCGCGAAGGCGTGAATTTGACTTACCTTGCTTTCTTGATGAAGGCGGTCGTCAATGCGATCAAGGACTTCCCGATTATGAACTCCGTCTGGGCAGTCGACAAGATCATTGTTAAGCGTGACATTAACATTTCGCTTGCGGTTGGTACCGAGGATTCCGTATTGACCCCAGTCATCAAAAATGCCGATCAGAAAAATATCGCGGGAATTGCCCGGGAGATTGACGATTTGGCACGCAAGACGCGCGATGGCAAGCTGACGCTCAACGATATGCAAGGAGGAACGTTTACGGTTAACAACACCGGTTCCTTCGGGTCTATTTTGTCTTATCCGATTATTAACTATCCGCAGGCAGCTATTTTAACCTTTGAATCGATTGTGAAGCGTCCTGTTGTGATTAACGATATGATTGCCGTACGCTCGATGGCCAATATTTGTCTTTCTCTGGACCACAGAATTCTGGATGGCGTCATCTGTGGACGCTTCCTGCAGCGTGTGAAAGATAATTTGGAAAGCTATAATTCGGAAACCACGTTGTACTAAACTTCAGGCAAAAAGGATGGGACAGCCATGGAAGAATCGAAATCGCTGGATGCACAGTTTATTCCGTTCCTCGATTACGGGGAGGCCTGGCAACTCCAAAAGGAAATTGTTAAGCGTATGGACAAAGGTGAAAGCGGGGACAGGCTGCTGCTGCTGGAGCATCCGCCGACCTATACGATCGGGTCGCAGCAACATCCCGAGCATCTTTTGTTAAGCAAGGAAGAGCTGGAGAGGCAAGGCATTGCCCTTTACCAGATAGACCGGGGCGGCGATATTACGTATCACGGCCCTGGCCAACTGGTTGGCTATCCGCTGCTCTATCTTGATGCAGTGGGATTGGATTTGCATGGCTATTTGCGTACGCTGGAGCAGGTCATTATCGATTGGTTGTCCGGTTACGGCATTGAAGGCGGCCGAAAGCAGGAGTTTACCGGAGTCTGGGTCGGAGATTTGAAAATCGCCGCCATCGGTGTCAAATTCAACAAGTGCAGACAGCGCCGCGGCTTTGTGACAAGCCATGGTTTTGCGCTTAACCTGAAGGCGGGCATCTCGTCAGAGGGATTTGCCGGTATTATTCCATGCGGCATTCAAACCTACGGTGTCACCTCGTTTGCTGATTTGACAGGGCAGGAGATGCCGCTGGACCGGGCCGCTAAAGAATTGCTCCCCCATTTTTGCCGCAACTTCGGCTATGCCTTACCGGAGCTTGTGAAAGCTTGAAGTCTGGGATTAGAAAAACAACATTCCCAGGCTCATGACCAGCGTAGATAGCAGCATGGAGGCAATAATCAGGTAGACCACTATTTTCACCCATTTGTTGTTTTGCATTACTGCGGTCTCCTTTCGGTTATAATAAGGACAACTATTTTACTATTGTATACGATTTATACGGACGGAGGGAAGTCAAATGATCATAGAAAAGCGTTTGGTAGAAGAATTCATGGAGCTGGTCCGTGTGGACAGCGAGACACTTCATGAACAGGAAATTTGCCGGGTGCTCAAAGAGAAATTTGGCGCGCTCGGACTTCAGGTCGAGGAAGACGACACCGCGGCAGTAACGGGCCATGGAGCAGGCAACCTGTTTATCAAGCTTCCGGCCAATGGCGTAGATGGAGCGCCGCCGATTTTCTTTACTTCCCATATGGATACCGTAACCCCAGGCAATGGCATTAAGCCTCAGCTGGATGCGGACGGCTATATTCGCAGCGACGGGACAACGATTCTTGGCAGTGACGACAAGGCCGGGATTGCAGCGATGCTGGAGGCTATCAGAGTCATTCAGGAGCAAAAGCTTCAGCATGGCGATGTGCAATTCGTCATAACCGTCGGAGAGGAAGCCGGGCTGTACGGCGCAAGAGCGATGGACCCTGCCCGGCTTGAGGCGGCATTTGGCTACGCGCTCGACTCTAATGGCAAAATTGGGGATATCGCTGTAGCTGCGCCAACCCAGGCGAAAATCACCATGCAGGTCATCGGCAAATCCGCTCATGCGGGCGTAAATCCGGAAGACGGCATCAGCGCGATTCAGGTTGCGGCAAGGGCGATATCCCGCATGTCCCTCGGCCGCATCGACAAGGAGACGACGGCGAATATCGGCCGCTTTGAGGGCGGCGGCGCAACGAATATCGTATGCGACCATGTCCGTCTCGACGCAGAGGCCCGGAGTATCGTCCAAGAGAAGCTGGATAAGCAGATCGATTCTATGAAGCAGGCGCTGGAGAGCGCTGCGAAGGACTATGGTGCAGAAGCGGTGTTCGAGAGTGAAATTATTTATCCGGCATTTAACTTTACCGACGGGGATCTGGTGGTAGAGGTCGCCAAAAGAGCCATTTCACAAATCGGTGGAACGCCTCGACTGTTCCCGTCCGGCGGCGGCAGCGACGCGAATATTTTTAACGGTCTCGGGGTGCCGACGGTAAACCTGGCGGTTGGCTACGAGCATATTCATACGACCAAGGAACAAATCAAGGTGGAGGATTTGGTTAAAACCTCCCGTCTTGTTGTCGAGCTTATTACAGAGGCTGGCAAGCTGAAGGCATAAATGAATTGCGCCAGCCCTCCGATCTGGGGTATAATTGAACCATCCGGAAGAACCGTAGCGAAGCCAAGCTTTGCTGCGGTTTTTTACGTTCTATGGGAGGGGGAATAAAAAAACGAATGTATGTTCGAAAAAAAGCTTGGCAAAGGGGAACAAACAAGGTAAAATTAGATTATAAATCGTGAAGGGTGTGAGTTGTTTGTCAGATCGTCGCGCAGCTCTTGAGATGGCATTACGCCAAATAGAGAAACAATTCGGTAAAGGCTCCATAATGAAACTAGGCGAGAACGCCGGCATGCAGGTCGAGACTGTTCCAAGCGGTTCGCTCGCTTTAGATATTGCACTAGGAATCGGCGGATATCCTCGAGGAAGAATTATTGAAGTATATGGTCCGGAATCGTCAGGTAAGACAACCGTAGCGCTTCATGCGATTGCGGAGGTTCAGCGTATTGGCGGACAAGCTGCTTTCATCGACGCAGAGCATGCGCTTGATCCGCTTTATGCAAGAAAGCTTGGCATCAATATCGATGAGTTGCTGCTATCGCAGCCGGACACGGGGGAGCAGGCGCTGGAGATTGCCGAGGCGCTTGTACGCAGCGGCGCGGTTGACATCATTGTCATTGACTCGGTAGCCGCACTCGTTCCGAAGGCGGAAATTGAAGGCGAGATGGGAGACTCTCACGTTGGTCTGCAGGCTCGTCTGATGTCCCAGGCGCTCCGCAAGCTGTCAGGGGCGATCAACAAGTCCAAGACAATCGCGATCTTCATCAACCAGCTTCGCGAGAAAGTCGGCGTTATGTTCGGGAATCCGGAGACGACGCCGGGCGGGCGCGCGCTTAAGTTCTATTCCAGCGTCAGACTGGATGTACGGCGTGTGGAGACGCTTAAACAGGGCAATGATATGGTAGGCAACCGCACACGCATCAAGGTCGTGAAAAACAAAGTGGCGCCTCCGTTCAAGCAGGCGGAAATTGACATCATGTACGGGGAAGGCATTTCCCGCGAGGGGAGCCTGATTGATATCGGGACCGATATGGATATCGTACAGAAGAGCGGCGCATGGTTCTCTTATAATGGCGAGCGTCTTGGACAGGGCCGCGAGAATGCGAAGCAGTATTTGAAGGATCATCCGGAGGTCGCTGAAGTGATTGAGCGTGAAGTACGCAATGCAAGCTCATTGTCGGAGCAGGCGGTCGCGGCCGCATCGCTTGGCAATGGACAAAACGAGGATGAGGGAGATTTGGAAGAAGAATTGTTCTAAATTCCGAATTTTGTTGACAGCCATGTATAATATAATTTAATTGTATAGGAGAAAAGCACCTTAGCCGGGTGCTTTTCTCTTCATCAGGGGAATTTCAGAGCTATATTTGTTTTCATCCCAATTTTAGAAGCAATTTTGTACATCGCAAGGGGGAGCATTGTGGAGCCGAGAGGACGAAATGGGCAGGAGGTCTATCAAATTGATGCCATTGCCAAGGATGTCCTTCAGAAAGGACGTTTCCTGATTTGCACAGAGAGCCGGCAGGAGCCTCTGCTTTCTGTTCACGAGGATATTCTTGTTCAGTACCGCCTGATCAAGGGACGCATGCTCACAGGAGTCGAACTCGAAGAGATCAAGCGGGAAGACCGGAGGCAAAGCGCCTATGCGCTGGCGATAACCTATCTGGGCACGAAGCCCCGGACACGCAAGGAAATCGAACGTTACCTCAGTCGCAAGCAGTTGGAGCCAGAGCTGATTGAACAGATTGCGGACCGGCTGGAGGCGGAAAAGACGATTGATGACCGGGAATATGCCCGCATGTATGCGCGACAGCGTCTGCGCAACCATGCCAAAGGCAGGCTGGCCATCAAGCAGGAGCTTCAGCAGCGCGGTGTCTCCAAGACAGCAGCGGCACAGGCTGTATCCGAACTGGATGAGGAAGCTGAGCTGGCTGCGGCAATAAGGGCAGCTAGCAGAAAGTGGGGCTTTCTCAAGGGAGAGATGCGGGACAGAAAGAGGAAGCTGGCTATGTTCCTTATGCGCAAGGGATACCCGTCAGGCGTCGTCAGGGAAGCTGTCAAAGCAGCCGCTATAGCTTCTCCGGATGAAGGAGATAGTTATGATGAAGAATGGATGGATTGATCCATAGATTTGCAATTCCACCATTCTTGAAGGAAGTATCAGGTCAGACCCGATTCCAAGTCGGGGCTAATGCTTGACAATTGAATTTATCAAAAGATAAAATAAGTTTGTATTCCTTTCTATTTTAAATCAGTTTTCCTTCCAAAAATTGATTTGAATGGATGATTTCGTCAATACCTACGTATGTCGATGAACGGTTTGAAAACCGGCTTTGAAAACCCAATAACATCCCAAGCGTTTGCCTTGGTGAATGCAACGAGGAGGTGAGAAAGATGGATGATATCTGGATCACGATCGTTCTCGTTGTTGGCGCGATATTCTTAGGGGTTGCGATTGGTTATTTTATTCGAAAGTCGATTGCCGAGGCCAAGATTTCAAGTGCCGAGCAAGCTGCTGTCCAAATCGTTGAAAACGCGAAGAAAGAAGCGGAGGCGCAAAAGAAAGAGACGGTTCTTGAGGCAAAAGACGAGGTCCACAAACTCCGGTCCGAAGCTGAAAAAGACATTCGTGAGCGTCGTAATGAAATACAACGTTTAGAAAGACGACTGTTGCAGAAAGAGGAGTCGCTGGATAAGAAAATAGAAGCGCTGGAACGCAAGGAAGAACAAGTTGCCAACAAGGAGAAGCGAATCGAGGAAACCCAAGATCAGATTGACTCGATTTACAAGCAGCAAATTTCTGAATTAGAGCGTATTTCCAGCCTCACAATGGAGGATGCCAAACACTTAATTCTGACGAATGTGGAGCAGGAAGTGCGGCATGAAACAGCGCAATTGATTAAGGAAATTGAGCAGCAAGCCAAAGAGGAAGCTGACAAGAAGGCGCGTGACATTATCTCGTTGGCCATTCAGCGGTGTGCGGCTGACCATGTTGCAGAGACGACTGTCTCCGTCGTTTCTCTGCCGAATGAGGAAATGAAAGGCCGGATTATCGGCCGTGAAGGACGCAACATCCGAGCATTGGAAACATTGACCGGTATCGATCTGATAATTGACGATACGCCGGAAGCGGTCATTTTGTCTGGTTTCGACCCGATCCGCCGTGAAATTGCCCGTACCTCACTGGAGAAGCTGGTTGCCGACGGTCGGATTCATCCGGCGCGCATTGAAGAGATGGTTGAGAAATCCCGCAGAGAAGTGGACGAGCGTATCCGTGAATACGGTGAGCAGGCTACTTTTGAAGTGGGCGTACACGGACTGCACCCGGATCTGATCAAGATTCTGGGCCGCCTGAAGTACCGTACAAGCTATGGTCAGAATGTGTTGAAGCACTCCATGGAGGTTGCTTACCTGGCAGGACTTATGGCAGCTGAGCTGGGAGAAGATATTACGCTTGCCAGACGTGCTGGTTTGCTGCATGATATCGGTAAAGCTCTTGACCATGAAGTTGAAGGCTCCCATGTTGAGATTGGCGTGGAGCTTGCGAAGAAGTATAAGGAGCATCCTGTTGTCATCAATAGTATTGCTTCCCACCATGGGGACTGCGAAGCTACCTCCGTTATTGCAATGCTGGTTGGCGCGGCTGACGCCTTGTCTGCTGCCCGTCCTGGGGCAAGAAGAGAGACGCTGGAGACGTATATCAAGCGTCTGGAGAAGCTGGAAGAAATTTCGGAATCATTTGAAGGTGTGGAAAAATCCTACGCGATTCAAGCCGGACGCGAAGTTCGCGTCATGGTTCAGCCTGAGAAAATTGATGATACGGAAGCTTTCCGATTGGCTCGTGATATTACGAAAAAAATCGAAGGCGAACTGGATTATCCAGGTCACATCAAAGTAACGGTTATCCGGGAAACTCGAGCTGTTGAATACGCCAAATAGTGAACATGCTGACAGGTGGTTGAACGGTCGTTTCAACATGATACAGAATGTACGAGCTGTTGCCGCCATCGCGGCGACAGCCAAATCTAACCAGGAAATACAAGTAGTGCAGAAGGCAAAAGCAATAGCCTATAAACGTATATTTTGAGAAAGTGGCTGATTATCAGCCACTTTTTAAATTTCTTTACTAAGCTGAACTAAAGAAACGGAAGTAGATAGCCGGAGTGTGAAGGGATTCTGGAGAAGCGAAGCGCTCGCCCTTGTTCCCGGATTTCCCCTTTATGTCCTGTTCGTTCAAGAAATCCGAACAACAGCGATCGGAAGAATCTTTCACACGCAGGCCCTGCCTGATATTCTTTCGTTCAACTTATATAGATAGGCTAGGGTGGCTGCAATGGGCTGCAAAGCTGTAAATCGTCAAGGGACGGATAGAGGGAAGGTACCGAATGAAGGTTTTGTTTATTGGAGATATTGTTGGCAATGTCGGAAGAAATGCGATGAAACAGGTTCTTCCAGCATTGAAGTCCAAATATCATCCCGACATTATTATAGCCAACGGTGAAAATGCCGCAGGCGGCCGCGGGATTACCGGAGCCATTGCCCGGGATTTTTTTAGCTGGGGCGTTCATGGGATTACGATGGGCAATCATACGTGGGATAACAAGGATATTTTCGAATGGATTGATGATGAGCCCCGTCTGATCCGTCCGGCCAACTATGCGCCGGAGGCGCCTGGGCTGGGATACACGATTATTAAGGCAGGCAATAAGGAGCTTGGCCTCATCAATTTACAAGGCCGCGTATTTCTGCCGCCAATTGACTGCCCGTTCCGCAAGGCGGATGAGATTTTGGATGAGTTGAAATCGAAGACGAAACATATTCTTGTAGATTTTCATGCTGAGGCTACCTCGGAGAAGATTGCTATGGGATGGTATCTGGACGGCAGAGCGTCTGTTGTAGTCGGTACACATACTCATGTTCAGACGAATGATGATACCATATTGCCGCAAGGAACCGCTTATTTAACCGATGTGGGGATGGTAGGCTCCCGGGAGGGCGTGCTGGGAATGGAGCGGAAAGCGGTAGAGTACAAGTTTCTCACCCAGATGCCCAGCAGATTTGTTGCCGATGAGGGTGAATGGCATTTCCACGCCATATTAACCGATCTCGATGATGCGACAGGCAAAGCCAAATCCATTAGCAAAATCAGATGGGTGCAAGAAGATCTGCTTATGCTGTAGTTCAGAAATCCGTATGTGCATACAATATTGGAATATACGGTCCATCTTCCACAGGCTTTGCCTTGGGAGGTGGGCTTTTGTGCATAAGTCGGGCGCTGGGAGCATATCATCAGAATCGTCCGACAATTCAGAACAGTTTGAAAGGTTACCTTAAAAAGAAGGAATTTTTATTCCTCTCTCGAATAGAAATAAGTAGTGGAATTCATTCATCATTCCCGAGGAGGTACTTTTCATGGAGGTATTAAAAGTTTCAGCAAAGTCCAATCCAAATTCTGTTGCTGGTGCGCTGGCTGGCGTATTACGTGAACGCGGCGCTGCTGAATTGCAGGCAATCGGGGCTGGTGCATTGAATCAAGCGATTAAAGCAGTAGCAATTGCCCGTGGATTTGTGGCCCCAAGCGGGGTAGACCTGATTTGTGTTCCTGCATTTACAGATATTGTGATAGACGGGGAAAATCGTACCGCCATCAAGCTGATTGTTGAGCCAAGATAAGGTTGGATTGTAGCTTGACAGGCACTACAACATAAAATAATTCTGAATAGACAAGACCGCTTATTTTCTGCGCCTATCGAGGCGGCTATGCAATAATGGCTGCAATCGTTTGGCCGAGAGTGCCAACCTGTTTACACATACGTAGGCAGGTTTTTTTGTGTGGATGGATAACTGTAGCGCGTGGATGAGTCATCTGCCGCTGCTATTGTTTGTTTAATTAAACTGACTTCGGGGGGCTGATCGGTATGAAACATGATCCGCTTGTAGATTTTCACTGCGATGTGCTAAGCAAGCTGCTGGGTGACGAGAGCTTATCCTTTGACAATGACCCGACAGGGAAACTGGACGTTACATATGAACGTCTGGCGCAGGCTGGCGGGTGCATACAAGCCTTCGCCATTTATATACCGGAGCATATGGAGCGGGGACTGCGGCCTGTGCTGCGCAGTGTCGATTTATTTTACCGCAGCATCCTCTCACACCCAGGAATCAAGCTGATCTGCAGTGCCCGGGATATCAATGAGGCCCAGCAAGCAGGACGAATTGGCGCTTTGCTTACGCTTGAAGGGGTGGACGGCCTGCAAGAAGACTTCAGTGCGCTGCGGGTGTTGTTCCATCTGGGTGTCCGCTCGATCGGACTAACGTGGAACCATGCGAATTGGGCTGCTGATGGCGTGCTGGAACCGAGACAGGGAGGGTTGACCGGAAAAGGACGACGCTTGGTCAAGCTGTGCAATGAGCTTGGAATATTGCTTGATGTTTCCCACCTCACGGATAAAGGCTTCTGGGAGCTTGCTGATTTGAGCAGCAAGCCGTTCATTGCCTCGCATTCCAATTCACGCGCGATATGCGACCACCCTCGCAACTTGACGGATGACCAGATCAGAGCGATCATTGCAGTGGACGGACGGATCGGAATTACATTTGTGCCGTGGTTTGTGCGCAAGTCAGGAGAGGCAACGGTAACAGATGTTATTCGCCATATCGAGAACGTATGCGAGCTTGGCGGCGCGTCACATCTGATGCTGGGTTCTGATTATGATGGAATTGACTCCCATATTGCCGGACTTTCTCATCCAGGAGAGACGCCGCGGCTGGCCGAAGCGATGCAGCCGTATTATACAGATGAGCAGATAGCCGGATTTTTTGGGAAAAATGCGATTCAATTTCTGGAGAGCCATCTGCCATCCAATTCTTCTCATTCGATATAAGTTGGATGAAAGAATGTTCAATTCATATAGAAGCCAAACGCTGATTTCGGCTTTAATCAAGGAAATCATTTAAAAACCTTGCATTTTACAGGCAAGGGACATAAAATTTTATGTGACCGTTATTTAGATAGGATTATGCGAAACGCGAACTTTTTTAAACGTAAAGTACATTTCGACAAATCCGGTTCATGATGGTATGAACGAATGCATTCGACTGGGCTGATGGAATTCAGGCTGGAGAGGTTCGCCTCTTCCAAATCAATAGATTTATAAAACGAATGACACAATTTCAGAGAATGTCGACCAAAAAGAGGAGATGGGCGTTTTGATTAGTCAATTGTCTTGGAAAATCGGGGGACAACAAGGGGAGGGCGTTGAAAGTACGGATCGTATTTTCTCAACAGCATTGAATCGGCTGGGCTATTATTTGTATGGCTACCGCCATTTTTCTTCCCGCATTAAAGGAGGCCATACGAATAATAAAATTCGGATCAGCACCAAGCCCCACAGGGCGATATCCGATGATCTGGATATTCTCGTTGCTTTCGACCAGGAAAGCATTGATTTGAATGCTCATGAGCTTCGTGCGGGCGGCGTCGTTGTTGCGGATGCCAAATTCAATCCGGTGCTGCCGGAAGGTGTGGAAGCGAGGTTGTTCCCGGTACCGATCACCTCAATCGCAGAAGAGCTTGGAACATCCTTAATGAAAAACATGGTCGCTTCAGGGGCTTCCTGGGCATTGCTCGGATTGCCGCTTGAGGTGTTCAATAAAGCGGTGGAGGAAGAATTCGGACGCAAAGGCCCTGCGATTGTAGAGAAGAATGTGGAGGCCGTCAAGCGTGGATCGGAATTTGTGCTGGAACTGGCCGGAGGACCGCTGGAAGAGTTCAGGCTGGAAGCAGCGGACGGCAAGCAGAAGCTGTTCATGATCGGCAATGAAGCGATTGGGCTTGGCTCTGTTGCCGCAGGCTGCCGCCTCATGTCGGCTTATCCGATCACCCCGGCTTCAGAGATCATGGAGTATTTGATCAAGAAGCTGCCGAAGTTCGGCGGTACTGTTGTTCAAACGGAAGATGAAATTGCTGCGGTTACGATGGCAATCGGCGCAAATTACGCGGGTGTCCGCACGATGACGGCATCGGCAGGCCCGGGCCTGTCCCTGATGATGGAGGCCATCGGCCTGGCGGGCATGACCGAGACGCCGCTTGTCATTGTCGACACCCAGCGTGGAGGCCCGTCTACAGGACTTCCGACCAAGCAGGAGCAGTCTGATCTGAATGCGATGGTCTACGGGACACACGGCGAAATTCCGAAGGTCGTTATTGCTCCGGCGACGATTGAAGATTGTTTCTATGACACTGTGGAAGCGTTCAACGTTTCCGAGCAGTATCAAGTGCCCGTCATTGTCATGACTGACCTTCAACTATCGCTTGGCAAGCAATCCTGCGAGCCGCTGGACTACGAGTCGATCAAGATTGAGCGCGGAAAGCTCGTCCACGATGCGCTGGAATTGGAGCCGAACGAGCTGTTCAAACGGTACGAGTTTACAGAAGACGGCGTATCCTCGCGCGTGTTGCCGGGCGAGAAATACGGATTGCACCATGTGACCGGCGTTGAGCATGATGAGAGCGGTCGCCCGTCCGAGAATGCAGTCAACCGCCAAAAAATGATGGATAAGCGACTTGGCAAGATCAAGGGTCTTCAGATTCGCGACGCTATCCGTGTAGAGGCACACCATGAGGAGCTGGATTTGCTGCTGATTGGCATGGGCTCAACCGGAGGCACGATTGATGAGGCAAGAGCCAGACTTGAGCAGGATGGCGTTGCGACTGGGCAAGTGACAATCCGCCAGATTCATCCGTTTCCGACAGACCTGCTTGCTCCGTATCTGGAGAGAGCGAAGAAAGTCATCGTCGTTGAAAATAACGCAACTGCCCAGCTTGCTTCCCAAATTAAAATGAATGCGGGCTACGGGAATAAAATTCATCATTTGCTCAAATATGACGGGAATCCGTTCCTGCCTCTCGAAGTCTATACAGCCTGCAAGGAGTTGAACTAAGATGGCCACATTCAAGGAATTCAGAAATAATGTCAAGCCCAACTGGTGTCCGGGCTGCGGGGATTTTTCCATTCAGGCCGCGATTCAGCGTGCGGCTGCGAATGTCGGGTTGGAGCCGGAGAATCTGGCCGTCATCTCCGGCATTGGCTGCTCGGGGCGAATTTCCGGGTATATCAATGCGTACGGTCTGCACGGCATCCATGGCCGCGCCCTGCCAATCGCCCAAGGGGTCAAACTCGCCAATCGTGAATTGACAGTTATCGCATCGGGCGGTGACGGCGACGGATTCGCTATCGGGATGGGCCATACCGTACATGCCATCCGGCGCAACATTGACATTACGTATATAGTTATGGATAATCAGATTTATGGCCTGACAAAAGGCCAAACATCGCCGCGCAGCGCAGAGGGCTTCAAGACGAAATCGACGCCGGAAGGCTCGATTGAATCCGTTCTCTCGCCGCTTGAGATTGCGCTCTCAGCAGGGGCGACCTTTGTAGCCCAATCGTTCTCCAGTGATCTGAAGCAGCTTACGGCACTGATTGAGGCGGGTCTTAATCATAAAGGCTTCTCGCTGATTAATGTTTTCAGCCCATGTGTGACTTTCAATAAAGTCAATACGTACGACTGGTTTAAGGAAAATATCGTGAATCTGAGCCAGTTCCCAGACTATGATCCGACTAACCGCATTGCTGCCATGAATAAGATTATGGAGACGAACGGACTGCTCACAGGACTTATTTATCAAAATACCGCGCGCAAACCTTACGAGGACCTGATTGCCGGATTCCAACCGGAGGGACTCGCCCGCCAAGATTTGAAGCTGACCAGCGACGAGTTTGACAAGCTTCTGTCTGAATTCAAATAAGGCGTTTCGTTTCAGTCATCCCGGAGGTATACAGCTATATAAGCCTGTATGCCTTTTTCCGCGGATTTGCAAGACCATCAAGATCCATACTGTACATTTACTTTTAGAGAAAAAAAGGAGAAAATTAGCAATGAAAACTGTACCTGTAGGTGTCTCAGCCCGCCATATTCATTTGTCCCAGGAGCACGTAGAGCAACTATTCGGAGCTGGATACCAGTTGACAGAGATGAAGCCTCTTTCCCAGCCCGGACAATACGCCGCGAATGAAACCGTTGCAGTTGTCGGTCCCAAAGGCAGCTTCGGCAAGGTGCGCATTCTAGGACCTGCGCGCAAGCAGACACAGCTTGAGGTTTCCCGTACCGATGCGTTTGCGCTTGGTGTGAATCCTCCGGTTAGAGAATCCGGTTCAATTGCAGGGACACCCGGCATTACCATCCAGGGGCCAGCTGGCGAGGTTGTGCTGGAGGAGGGCGTGATTGTAGCTGCGCGCCATATTCACTTTCACACCTCTGATGCCGAGAAATGGGGCATTGTCGACAAGCAGCTTCTCCGAGTCAAGCTTGAGGGAGAGCGCGGTCTGATTTTGGACAATGTCATCGCCCGTGTGTCTTCGGATTTTGCTCTGGATATGCATATTGATACGGATGAGGCTAACGCTGCAGGAGCGAAAACAGGAGATACTGCAATTATTCTCGATTAGCGTTTGTCGAACATGCAAATGCAATGCCTATATTCCACACGAAAAACCATGCTTTGCCCTTTGGGGCAGGGTATGGTTTTTTAAACGTGAAATGAATCTTTTACCCGTCCATAGACAGCCAGTCGTTCAACTTTTACTCGAATTGCTTTATTGCTATAATGGATAAGATATAGGCAACTATGTTATAATTTTTTAAAATATAAGAATTTATAAAGTTCCTTCTATAAATGAGCTTATATTTCACCACGAAACGAAGTTTTGCCCGTCAAAGGACGGCAAAGCCGTTTACGCTTGATGATATATTGAAATATAATGGGTTCGCTATGTCAGACAGGAACTGCTCTGTCTTGCAGTGGCAACGTTTACGCTTAAGGCTTAAAAGGGGATGTGTAATAGACAATGTCAAAGGAGACCCAAAATCCTGATGTGATGGCGCCGGCCAAGACAGAGAAGGATTATTCCAAATATTTCGATTTCTCAAACGCTAAAGTGCTGAGCGAGGATGAGAACGGCAAGCGCGTACGCATTAACGGCAGAGAGATTCAAATCAAGTCCCAGCCGGATTACAAGGAAGGCAAACGCCGCGGTAAAGAGGAGATTCAGGTCCATTCCGATTTTTCCATTCCGGAAGATATGAAAACCTTCGGTGTCGGCAAGTATTATACGATCTATACCTACGGCTGCCAGATGAATGAGCATGACACGGAGGTCATGCGCGGCATGTTCGAACAGATGGGGTATACGGCAACCGAGGACCGGACAAAGTCTGATGTAATTCTGCTTAATACCTGTGCAATCCGGGAAAATGCCGAGGACAAAGTATTCGGGGAACTGGGCCATTTAAAGACGCTCAAGACCGAGAAGCCGGGGCTATTGCTTGGGGTATGCGGTTGTATGTCCCAGGAGGAGTCCGTTGTAAATCGCATTTTGAATAAGCATGGCTTTGTTGACATGATCTTTGGAACTCACAATATCCACCGTCTGCCGCATCTGCTGAAGGAAGCGGTGTTTGGCAGGGAGATGGTTGTTGAGGTCTGGTCCAAGGAAGGCGACATTATCGAGAACCTGCCGAAGAAACGGGAAGGCTTGCGCGCATGGGTCAACATTATGTACGGCTGCGACAAGTTCTGCACCTATTGCATTGTTCCGTATACACGGGGCAAGGAGCGCAGCCGTAGACCGGAGGATGTCATTGCCGAGGTCCGAGAGCTGGCGCGCCAAGGCTTCCAGGAAATCACGCTGCTTGGGCAAAATGTGAACGCCTACGGCAAAGACTTCGAGGATATCGAGTACCGTTTCGGGGATCTGATGCATGACATCTCGAAAATTGATATTCCACGGGTCCGCTTTACGACGTCGCATCCGCGTGATTTTGATGACCATCTGATTCAGGTGCTCGCAGGCCGTGGCAATCTCGTCGAGCATATCCACCTTCCGGTGCAGTCGGGCAGCACGGAGGTGCTCAAGAAGATGAGCCGCAAATACAGCCGTGAGCAGTTCCTCGAGCTGGTGCGGAAAATCAAACAGGCGATTCCTGATGTCGTGTTGACCACCGACATGATTGTCGGTTTCCCAGGTGAGACGGATGAACAATTTGAGGACACGCTGTCTCTTGTGCGCGAAGTCGGTTTCCATTCCGGGTTTACGTTTATTTACTCGCCGCGTGCAGGCACGCCGGCTGCCGTAATGGAGGACAATGTGCCTGCCGAGGTCAAGAAGGAGCGCTTGCAGCGATTGAATGATCTGCTGGGGGATGTCGCCAAGAAGGCCAACGATCAAATGAAGGATCAAATTGTTGAAGTGCTGGTTGAGGGCGAGAGCAAAACCCGCTCCGATGTGCTTTCCGGCCGCACACGCACGAATAAGTTGATCCTCTTTGAAGGTCCGAAATCGCTAATCGGGAAAATGGTCAATGTGAAGATTACCGGACCACAGACCTGGCTATTGAAAGCAGAACTTGTGAATGAAGAGAATGTCAAAGCGGTATAGTGAGGGAGAAGATACAGATGACAACAAATCAGCAATCGATTCAAGCCGATGGCCATAACCATGCGAATGAACATGATCATGGCCATTCGCATGGCAGTATTTCCGGGTGCGGCGTGCCTACGTTTAATACGCGCGACCTGATTGTAAAAGAGGATATTATGGCCAAAGCAAAGGAATTGGCCCAGATGCTCTTCCAATCGGAGGAAATCCAGCATTATCAGCGAGCTGAAAAGCAAATCCAGGACCATGAACGCGTACAGGGGCTAATTAGCCAGATGAAGAAGAAGCAAAAGGAAATTGTGGCGTTCCAATCGTTCAACAATCCGTCTATGGTAACCAAAATTGAAGGCGAGATTGAAGCGTTGCAAGATGAACTGGACGGTATCCCGATTGTTACCGAGTTCCAGCAAAGCCAGACCGATATTAACTATTTGCTTCAACTGGTCATTTCGGTCATCCGCGATACCGTAGCCGAGAAGATTAATGTAGAAGATGCCGCGGAGAATGAGCCGGAGGAATGCATCGAATAGTAGAATAGAAGAACTTCTTGATATGCGTGTCTTTGGGGAGACTACTGCAAAAGTAGACTTTTGCGGTGCTCTCCTTGGGGAGCGCTTTTTTAGGTTGCCGGGCTCATTACTGGATTACAAAATCAGACAGCTATTTGAATAATTGAAGGTTCTAACGGAAGCGAATCATAATGGCGACGAATGGATCAGGGGGCTGATCGTGAATCTTCTACGCGGGAACAAACGGCATATGATAATTTGTGCAATCCGAATTATGTGTCCTTTTGCCGGTATGAGAAGTATAATGTTGAATAAAAACACTGAATTATGATAAAACTTGTATTTTTGCGAATAAAATAAATATTGAAATAATTTTTTCTTTTATGGTACAATATGTCTAAAGGAACTTTGCTTTGTATGCGAAATTTGTACAGAGTTAAAGCCCGGGAACTGCCACACGCTGTTCATACAGCTAACGCTATGCAATAGCCTTCAACTAATTCCACACACGCTATACCTTTTTCACCTCCTACTTTTCCACCTAGATGAGCCCATTCTTAGAATACCGTCTCCAAGTCAGGCATATGCATATTAATTCAATTAAGGAGTGAGCGCCTACAAGACACCATATAACAATAATGAAAGCGTTTGTATTTTAGTTCTAATAATAACACTTTCTGAATTCAGTACAATTTTCTATCCCAACCAAGGAGCTGAAATGATGGAAAACGTACAATTGTCAATTGAAAACCAAATCAAGAGCATGATCGTTGCAAAGCTGGGTTTGGACATTTCACCTGAAGAAATTCATGATGACGCCCCGCTTTTTGATGTGAATGACAGCGGTGACGGTCTTGATCTCGATTCAGTGGATGCATTGGAACTTGCAGTCGGACTGAAGGAGCTATTCGGAATCAAACCTCAAAGCAGCGAGATGTCGGTGTTTAAAAATGTCCGTTCCATAGCGGATACCATCCGTAGCCAAGTTGGTTCGTAGCCGATGGAGAGACGTCAAGCCGTAGTTACCGGAATAGGAATCCTTGCACCAGGGGGGACAGATCGAGAGGCGTTCTTCCAGTCCATCGTGAACGGTGCAAGCGGACTTCGATCACATGAAAAGCTCAAGAAGCTTGGCGTGCGGAGCGAAGTTGCGGGCAGCGTAGACAAGCCATGCCTGGAGATTGACGAGGATCAACGGATTGTGGAAATGGCTTTTTGCGCCCTGGATGAAGCACTGGGAGATAGCGGACTTACGAGAGCGGATATCGGCAAGCTCGGCGTAAGAGCAGGCTTGTCATTATCCGAGTCGGCCCCAGGCCATATCAAAACCATGCAATACATCCGTAAGCTCGGGGAAGGGAGCGTGGATTCCGACCGATTAATCGGAATTCCATCTTTGCTCTCCAATCTTGTTTCTTACTTGGGCATTAAAGGCCAGGCTTTCACTACGATGTCGGCGTGTGCAGCAGGAACTGCCGGAGCGGGTATTGCGCTCGATTCGATACGTTACGGGAGAACTGACCTTATGGTCGTCGTCGGGGCAGAGCCTCTATCCGACAATTATATCGCGGGATTTCACAGCCTACAATCGATGAGTATTAAAGGTTGCGTACCGTTCGACAAAGACCGGGACGGGATGTCGCTTGGCGAGGGGGTTGCTGTCTTAATCGTAGAAACCCTTGACAGAGCAAGGCAAAGAGGGGCTCACATATATGGCGAATTGCTAGGTTACGGGCTGGGGAATGATGCCCACCATATTACAAGCCCTGATCCAGAAGGAGAAGGGGCTGCCAGGACGATATGGATGGCGCTGGATGACGCAGGGCTGCAGCCCTGCGATATTGATTATGTCAACGCCCACGGCACCGCAACTGAGCTAAATGACCTTATGGAAATGAGCGCGCTAGCCAAAGTTTTCCATACGGAGAAGGAAAGGTCGCAGGTAACGATTTCTTCAACGAAAGCGGTTTCCGGCCATTGTCTAGGCGCCGCTGGAAGCGTGGAGTTGGTAGCGACTTTACTGGCAGTAGATCGTGGCATTGTCCCTCCGACTGCCGGCCTGCAAGAGACGCCGGAACAATTTCAAGGCCTTCATATTCTGAAGGGCTACTCTGAAAAACGGGATATTAAATATGCAATATCCAACTCTTACGCCTTCTTCGGAAATTCGGCTAGCATTGTTGTCGGGAAGGTTTGATTGGAGTACTGCCAAGTGAATGTGTCGGCATGCCAAAGCCTGTGAATATGTTTTGAAACCAGGGAGTTGTCTTGCATGGAATCTATTGAAATCGAGAAAGGTTTGCCTCATCGGCATCCGTTTATTATGGTAGACCGAATACTGGAAGTTGAGTATATGAAACGTTCCAAAGGCTACAAGAATGTCAGCATTAACGAACAATGGGCTGTTGGACATTTTCCGGATGAACCGCTGTACCCGGGGGTTCTGATGATCGAAACGATGGCTCAAGTTGGCGGATTTATATTTTACAAGGCGGGTATCCCGCCTGCAAGCAAGTTCTATTTGGGCGCGGTGAAAAATATTAAATTTATTCATCCGGTCAAGCCTGGGGATACCTTTATGGTAGAGACGGAATTAATCGAATCCCTCCATATATACCATCAAATCAAATGCACGGCCACAGTTGGCGATAAACTCGTCGCAACCGGGGTGCTGACTTTGGTGAATCCAAATCAATTGTGAAAGTTACTATTAACTCTGGGAGAGTCCTATGCATACTATATTTGTTACGGCAGTAGGAGCGATAAGTGTTGCAGGTTCCGGTTCGGAGGAATATTGGAGAGGAATAAACGAGCCTAGCGGAATCCCTCCGAATCAAATCAAGCTGCCGCTTGATATTCCACAGAACATTGACAACAAGTCTGCAAGACGAATGGACCGGTTTTCACGGCTAACCTTGAGCGCATCGAAACAGGTGCTTGACGATGAATTGATTGAGCGGGAGAAGATGGATCGTACCCGTATCGGCACCGTTTTCACGACAGGATACGGTCCGGTCACATCCAACCTTACACTGAGCAATCAAATCGTCTCGGGGGGTGTTGATACCGTCAGTCCGACGGTGTTTGCCAGTACCTTATACAACTCGGGTATTGGGCATACATGCATGAATTTGAAGTTGAAGGGTGCAAGCACCATTCTAATGGGCAGCAATGCGATTGCTTATGCAGCTGATCTGCTCAAAAGCGGCAAAGCGGATGCTGTCCTGTGCGGCGGGGTAGAAGAGTATTGTCCCGAGCTGTACGAAGCATTTCAACAGCAGGACTACGTAACCAAAGACGAGCATTATTTATGCAGACCGCTGGATGAAAACCGAAGTGGGGCGAGAATGACGGAGGGCGTTGCTGCACTTTTGCTCGAGACCGAAAGCGTATTGAGTCGCAGCCCGGAACGCATTTTGTGCGAGGTTGCCGGTTATGCGAGCTTAACGGGCTCAAACAATCCCGGTGCAGAGGTGGGGGATAAAGAAGCATTTGAGCAGGTCATGGGCCTGGCCCTTATGAATGCCTCGCTCTCCCCGGACGATATCGATGGAATATTGATGGCGGCAGGAGGAGGGCAATTGGCCGACAGAGTGGAGGCGCAAGCGATTCACGAGGTATTTGGCCCAAGATCGGCTTCAATTCCTGTCACTTCAATTAAAGGGGCGGTCGGAGAAGTGCTGGGCGCGTCCTTTTCATTGAACGTAGCTGCGGGCGCATTGGCCATTACGAAAGGCTGCTTGCCTTTAACAGCAGGCTGTATCACTCCGGATCCGGCCTTGGAACTGGAGATTGTGCATCAGCAGCCACGCCCTGGCTGTTACCGTTACCTGCTGGTGAACGGGCATGATGTCAGCGGATGTTTGCATAGTGTCGTACTCGCCAGCTATGCAGGGGTGAACCATTGAGGTTCGACGGCCAAGTCGTTTTTGTTACCGGAGGGGCGCGAGGTATTGGGAATGCTATCGTACGGCGGTTTGCAGATGAAGGGGCAGTAGTTTTGTTTACATATAAAAGCAACGAGTCTGCGGCTTTACGACTGGAAGCTGAACTCCTCGCTCAAGGGAAAAGGGCGAAGGCTGTCGCGCTGGATGTATGCAGCCATGTCCAAACGCTTGCTGCAATCGATGCTGCTGCCCGGGAGTTTGGTCCAATCGATGTACTGATCAACAATGCAGGTGTGACCGAAGACGGCTTCCTGATGTTCATGGAAGAGCCTTCCTGGGACAAGGTAATCGATACTAACTTAAAAGGCGCTTACAACTGCTGCAAGGCGGTACTGCCTTCGATGATCAGCAAGAGAAGAGGAGTCATTATTAATATTTCCTCCATATCTGCACTCGCAGGCGCTTTGGGCCAAACGAATTATTGTGCTTCCAAGGCTGGACTTATTGGCCTGACCCGCGCGCTGTCCAGAGAAGTTGCGGGCAAAAATATCCGGGTAAACGCTATCGCGCCAGGCTATATTGTCACGGATATGCTGGAGAAGGTGCCTGAGCGCGTTCGGCAGCAATTTGTCGAGAAAATTTCCTGCGGCCGGCTGGGAGAGACGGATGAAGTAGCCAAGGTAGTCATTTTTCTTGCCTCTAGCGATGCAAGCTATATCTATGGACAAACGATTATTGTTGATGGCGGTATCATTTAAAATAAGGAGGCTCAATAATGAGCGAGCAAGTACAAACGATTGATTTTGATGTGAGATTTGACGAAGTGTTACAGAAAAATTTGGAGCAGTCTGTCGACGAGGAACTGCTTAAATCTGATCTGGAATCCGCAGGACTTAATTCGATTTCCTTCGTGAAATTGATTGTAGCGCTGGAACATGAATTTGATGTTGAATTTGAAGATGAGGTATTAATACCAGATAACTTTTCTACCTTAGAGCAGTTTAAAGAAAGCGTGAAAAGATTTATTGAGCAGCGGAGCGCTTGAACCTCTTTACTCGCATCTCATCAAAGTATAGCTAACTCAGAATAAAGAGGAGGGTTATTATGCAAGCTGCAACCCGTCATTCAGCCTTCTCTTCCATCAGCAGGCTGCTTGTATTTCTTAGTCCCTATCGGTTTTGGCTGTCGGTTAAGCTTCTTAGCACACTGGTCTTGGCTGCCAATGACATCTTGCTCGTATACATTATCAACCTGTTATTCTCGTCCACTTTGTCCGGTGATAAAGCGGGCCTGACGCAAGCGGTATATTTGATCCTCGCGTTCATTTTAATCGGCGTCGTGGTCAATTTCTTCAACGTTTATTCTTCAGGGCGGTACAGTGCCGCAGTAACGCGGGATATTAAAAATACCGTAGGCGAGCATATTAACAAGCTGCCAATCTCGTATATGGATTCGCGCCATTCCGGTGATTTCAGCTCCAGAATGACAAATAGCATGAATGAAATCGAAGGATTTATCAACAACGATTTCGCCGCGCTTATTTTTCATATCTTCCGTGTAACGGTCTGTATTGTGTTCATGTTCTACATGAATTGGCAGCTTACCTTATTCGGCTTCGGCGTGGTGCTGCTCATGACTTTCCTGAGCGGAGCGATCAGTCGTCCGTTAAGCAAGTATGCGGCTGATGTGCAGCAGGAAATGGCGCGGATGAATACGGTCGTTCAAGATACGATCGGCGGTATCCATATCATCAAGTCTTACAATTTGGTAGAGATCATGTATAAGAAGTTCCAAGACTTGCTGGGCAAGCTGATGGTGAACTTTCTGCGGATTGAGAAACGCATTGCGGCAATTGGCTCAGTGAGCATATTTGTCCGGACAGCTCCCCTGGTAGGCTTCTTTCTTTTCGGTGGTTACCTGGTAAGTCAAGGACAACTGGAGATCGGCGCCCTGCTGGCATTTGTCCAGTTCATTAATTATCTGGTTCAGGGCATGGGAGAAATCCCGAACCAGATTAGCCGTTTCAAAATAGCAGCCGGCATATCAGATTATCTCTTTGAATTGCTGGATCAGAAGAC
Organism: Paenibacillus roseus; assembly: GCF_016424485.1. Lineage (GTDB taxonomy): Bacteria > Bacillota > Bacilli > Paenibacillales > Paenibacillaceae > Paenibacillus_D > Paenibacillus_D roseus. The sequence goes on along the minus strand of NZ_JAELUP010000117.1, from coordinate 73,818 downwards.
CGAACGGACGGAAGGGAAGCAGCCGCAGAACCTTTCGACAGAGGCTCCTACGATTGAATTCCAGGACGTCAGCTTCTCCTACGATGGCAAATCACAGATTCTGGATGAGGTCAGCTTCTCGCTGGAGCAAGGGAAAACAATCGCCTTGGTTGGGCCAAGCGGCTCGGGCAAATCAACCGTCTTTAAGCTTATTACAGGCTTTTACGATTACCAGGGCGGTTGTATCAATCTGTACGGCGAGCCGCTGACAGAATGGAAGCTTTCGGCTGCACGCACGTTAATTTCGCATGTTTCGCAGGATACTTTCCTTTTCCCCGGCTCCATCGCCGAGAATATTGCTTGCACGGAAGACGGTTACAAGATGGAGGATGTGGAACGGGCTGCAAAAATGGCTAACATTCACGAATTTATCCGTGTGCTTCCAGAGGGCTACCAGACACTTGTCGGAGAACGCGGCGTGAAGCTGTCGGGAGGCCAAAAACAACGCCTTGCGATTGCCCGGGCAATTATGAAGGATGCCCCCATCTTGCTGCTGGATGAGGCAACCTCGGCGCTCGATACGGAGTCCGAAAAGCTTGTTCAGGAAGCGATTAACCGCATGACGCGAAACAGAACGGTTCTTGTGGTCGCGCATCGTCTATCGACAGTCATGAATGCTGACCGCATTCTGGTGCTGAATAATGGATACATTGCGGAGAGCGGCACGCATGCCGAATTGATTGCACAGAACGGCATCTATCGTCGCTTGTATCACAATCAGGCGGGCTCGCACGCAGAACAGCCCGGACAGATTGCTCAAGAGGGGGCATAAGCGGTGATCCAACAAATTGTAAAACTTGCCCGCGCGCTGGACCGGCACAAGACATCGTATTTTCTCGGTCTGGTGACCTATAGCATCTTGAGCTCCAGCGTATCCATTATTACAGCACTGATGATTTCGACGATTCTGAATGCATTGGATGGTAAGGACATGAACACCGTTATCCTGCTTTGCTTGCAGTTCATGCTTATCATTATTGCCTTATGTACGATTACGCCAATTACCCAGTATTGGTACGGCAAATCGGTGAAGACGGTCATGAACAGTATACGGCTGCGGGTATTCCGCCATATGGAGAAGCTGCCGGTGACCTATTACGAGAACAACCATAGCGGGGATAGCCTGTCCCGCATTACGAACGATCTTCAGACGATGGAGAACGCCTATGCTGGTGAAGCGCAGACGCTCGTTTCCTTGCTGGCGAACGGCACCATCTCGGCTATCATTATGTTCTACCTGGACTGGAGATTTGCCATCGCGATGATTGCGCTCGGATTTGCGTCCACCTATGTCAATACACGATACGCCAAACCGATGCGGAAGATCAGTGCTGAAATTCAAGAGAAATCCAGCGTTCAACTGGAGAGACTGTCCAATCTTGTCGCCGGCACACAGGTCAGCAGAACCTTTCAGATGGTGGATGGAATGAACGGTAAATATCAGGAGACGACGGGTATGCTTGCCCAGCTTTCCATGTTGCGGGCGAAGAAGAACGCCTATCTGACGGGTACCAACTACTTGCTCCTGTGGATCAACAATGGCGGTGCCTTCATTATCGGAGCTTTTATGATGTTTAACGGTCAAATCTCCATTGGCAGCTTGCTTGGAGTAATCTTGTTGCTGGAAAATGTCACGAATTTATTCCGGAATTTGGGCATGTTCTGGTCGAATGTACAAACTGCGCTTGCCGGAGCTGACCGCGTATTTGAACTGCTTGCTCACGATCCGGAGTCAGACCGCTACCCTGCAAATGTCAGGGAAGAGGCAGCCAGCAGCGCAACTAAAGATAGTATGATTGAGCTAAGAGACGTGTCGTTTGCTTACCAGCAGGGTAAAAATACGCTCGACCGGGTGAATCTTCTCGTAGGAAGAGGGCAGGTTGTTGCGCTTGTCGGCCCTAGCGGCGGCGGCAAAAGCACGATTATGAAGCTGCTGCTTGGCTTCTACCCCTTTGCAGCCGGGGACATCCGCGTGGAGGGCCGAAGCTTTGCCGACTATACCCTTGAGGAGCTTCGCGAAAAAATGGCGTATGTGTCTCAGGAGCCTTATTTATTCGATGGGACAATTGAGAGCAACATCCGGTACGGAAAAATGGACGCTACCGATGAAGAAGTAATGGAAGCGGCGCGTGCTGCGTATGCCCATGATTTTATTATGGAGCAGCCGGAAGGCTATGAGACATTGGTAGGCGAACGGGGAGTAAGATTGTCGGGCGGGCAGAAGCAGCGAATTGCGATTGCCAGGGCCATATTGAAGAACGCGCCGATTCTGCTGCTCGACGAGGCAACATCAGCGCTGGATACCGATTCCGAGATTGCGGTTCAGCGGGGGATTGAGCGGCTGATGGAAGGGAAGACAACTATCGCAATTGCGCACCGCCTGTCCACAATTGAAAAAGCAGACCTGATCGTAGTTATTGACCGCGGAACGATTGTGGAGCAGGGCAAGCATGAGGAACTGTTGGCAGCAGGGAAAGTCTATAGCGGTCTGCATCAAATTCAGAAGCAAGCCTTGGACGAGCTTATTCAAGGCACAGCATGAGGTGCATGAGAGCTTGAGATACAAAATTTATGAAAAAGGCAGGTGTGCATATGAAGATTCTTGGAATTAGCGGAGGTTTGGAATTGCCGCATGAAGAAGGATTCACCTCCCTCAATCTTAAAACAGATACGATTCATGATTCCGCGGCAGTATTAATTGTGGATGGCCAGGTAGTTGCAGCCTATGAGGAGGAGCGGCTCAATCGGATTAAGCATTCGGGGAAGTTCCCTGTTCAAGCCATACGCAGATGCCTGGAAATCGGGGGAATCCGCTTGGATGAAGTGGATCGAATTATTTTTTACTGTGCTGAAAGCCATTTGAAATTCGAAACGATTGGCCATCGCCAGCGTTATCGAGACTATCCCTACACCGATCCCAAGGCATTTCTGGCCGAACTGCTGGGGCGTTACTTCCAAGTAGGTTTAAGTAAAGACCAAGTGGTGTTGGAAGATCATCATCACTGCCACGCGGCAAGCGCTTATTACATGTCCGGCTTTGATGAAGCGCTTATCGTGACAATTGACGGAGCTTCTCCGGAAGGCAATGCAGGCCTCATCCTTAGCGCGAAGGGGGGTTCGTTGAAGTCGCTGGGCAGCATATCCAATGGTGATAGCGTGGGCTCCTTTTACGATGTAGTAATCGAATTTCTGGGCTACACTACGCATGATGAATACAAGGTCATGGGGCTTGCTCCATATGGAAATCCCGCAACTTTCAGAAGGCTGTTCAAGAAAGCGTTCACCCTGCTGCCGGAAGGGAAGTATCGGCTTAATCAAGGCTGGTACTACGTACTGATGGAGTCCTTCGAGCCACGGCTCAAAGGTGAGCCGTTCACACAGGAGCACAAGGATATTGCGGCTGCCCTTCAGGAAACGCTTGAAATCGTCGTGATGCATATTCTTGAACACTATCAACAGGCTACGGGGCACAAAAAGCTTTGCATGGCAGGCGGCGTTGCGCACAATTGCACGATGAACGGGAAAATTTTATATGCCGGCCTATTTGACGAAGTATTCATTCAGCCTGCTGCCCACGATGCGGGCAATGCGCTGGGAGGAGCCTTGATAGCATCCCGCAAGGTGGCTCCTCAGGTACAGACAGAGACGCTCCGTCATCTGTATTGGGGAACAGCCATTCAGAGCGAAGACGGTGTGCTTCAAACGTTGCAGCAGTGGGAGCGATTCGTTTCCTATCGCAAAACAGATCACGTTGTGGAGGACGCGGCAAAACTGATCGCAGGTGGAGCGGTTATCGGCTGGGTTCAAGGGAGATCGGAGTTCGGCCCAAGAGCGCTCGGCAACCGTAGCATTCTGGCTGATCCGCGTCCGGCTGAAAATAAAAGGATTATTAACTCGATGGTGAAGAAGAGAGAAGGCTATCGGCCTTTTGCTCCTTCCATATTGGAAGAATATGTTGCGGATTATTATGTTTTACCGCAAACGAAAGCTCCGTATTCGTATATGAATTTTGTATTGAAAACGCAAGAGGACAAGCAGGAGCTGCTCGGAGCGGTGACTCATGTTGATGGTACGGCACGGATTCAGACCGTATCACGGGAAACGAATGAGAAATACTGGCGTTTGATTGATGAATTCCGGAAGTTGACGGATGTCCCGGTGCTGCTTAATACCTCCTTCAATAACAATGCCGAGCCAATTGTTGATTCCATAGAGGATGCGATTGTCAGCTTCCTGACGACCAATATTAACACCTTGATCATTGGGGACTACATCATAGATAAGAAGCCGGTCAGTAAAGAGGAGTTCCTTCATTTCGTTCCTAGACGACCGGACAGTTCGGAGCTGAAGATGGCAATCGGCTACACAGCGGAAGGTTATACGCATAAGGCCTACGAGATTCGGCTTCATTTCAGAGATAAATACAAGACGGCTCTATCCGAAGAAGTCTTCAAGTTACTAGAGCAATCCGACGGAAAGAAAACGGTGGCAGAGCTGCTGGAGCTTACAGGCAGCGGCACAAAGGCGGAAGTTGATATTATTGATGAAATCATCGATCTATGGTCTTTGCGTCTAATCAGTTTGAGGCCTTATGAATCTGTTGCAGTGGCTACAGTTTAGAAGAAAAGCAGCAGGCAACTGCAAGGCAGAATGAGAATGCAAAATAAGATGGGAGGATGATTATGCTAGTACTAGGTTTGACGGGTGGTATGGATTTGCCCCACGAGGATTTGAAGGTGTTTGATTTTGGCAGAATTCCGCATGACTCTGCTGCTGTTCTTGTCCAGGATGGCAAAGTGATTGCAGCGGTGGAGGAAGAAAGATTAAATCGGGTTAAACATACGGGCAAAGCGCCGTTGCACTCGATTCGTCTATGCTTGAGCGAGCTGAATCTTACATTTGCGGACATTGATAAAGTTGTGATTACGACGAGAGAGCAGGAGTCCGATATGTACGCCCGGGATGATTTTTTTTACCGGGAGTCGTTGTTCAAAAATGCGAAGGAGATGTTGCTAGACTTTTTCTACAAGATTGACGGAACGAATTACGACCCGAACAATATCGTCTTCGTTGATCATCACATCTGCCATGCAGCCAGCGCGCATTTTATGTCCGGCTTTGACCGAAGTCTGACTGTTACCATTGATGGACAGTCGCAGGAAGGCTACGCCGGTTATATTATCAGCGCTGAAGGAACAAATTTCAAAATTATTGATCGCATCACCAATGATAACAGCCTTGGCTCCTTCTATATTTCTGTCATCCGTATGCTGGGTTATCATCAGCATGATGAATATAAAGTGATGGGTCTCGCGCCATACGGTGATCCTAGCAAATTCAGAAGGATGCTTAAGAAAGCATATGTCCTCCTTCCCGAAGGCAAATTCAAATTAAATTTGGCCTGGTCAACGGCACTTTTTGATTTTATGACGCCGCGTAAGAAGGGCGGTCCGATCACCCAGGAGCATAAGGACGTGGCAGCGGCACTGCAGGAAGCGCTCGAAACGATTGTTATGCATATCCTCACCCACTATCAGCAGGCAACCGGACATACGAAGCTCAGTATGGCAGGGGGCGTGGCGCATAACTGCTCCATGAACGGCAAAGTGTTGTATTCAGGTCTATTTGACGAAGTTTTCGTACAGCCCGCAGCACATGATGCAGGCAATGCGCTTGGCGGCGCTTTATACATTTCCAATAAATTCCAATCTGACGATGCACCAGAAAAGCTGGAGCATCTGTACTGGGGAAGCAGAATTCAAGACAACGACGGCCTGGGTGAACTATTGAAGCGATGGGAGCGATTTGTCGGCTTCCGCAAAGTGGACAATATCGAGGAAGAGACCGCAAAACGCATTGCCGAAGGATCGGTATTCGGCTGGGTGCAAGGTCGTGCGGAATTCGGACCGCGAGCTTTGGGAAATCGCAGTATTCTCGCTGACCCAAGACCTGCTGAGAATAAGAACGTTATTAACCAGATGGTGAAGAAGCGGGAGGGATATCGGCCCTTTGCGCCATCCGTTCTGGAAGAATACGTTGCCGATTACTATGAAATGCCAAGTACAAAAGCACCATACTCTTACATGAATTTTGTACTGAGAACGAAGGAGGACAAGCAACAACTGCTTGGCGCAGTGACACATGTCGATGGCACGGCACGGATTCAAACTGTTTCCAGAGCTACCAATGATAAGTACTGGAGGTTAATTGATGAATTCAGGCAATTGACCGGGGTGCCCATTCTGCTGAACACCTCGTTCAATAATAACGTCGAGCCGATCGTAGACTCAGAGGAAGATGCCATTGTAAGCTTCCTGACGACAAATATTCACTATTTGGCTATAGGAGACTATATGGTGGAAAAGAAGAATGTCGGCACAGACGATTATTTGCATATGGCGCCGACCCGGCTTGTAAACTCCGAATTGAAAAAATCGATTGGATATTCTGCCGATGGGACGAAACATACGTCCCACGAAGTCCGGCTTCATTTTGGAAACAAGTACAAAAAGGTGATCCCGGAGGAAGTATTCCTAATCCTGGAGCATTCGGACGGGGAGAAATCGCTTGGCGAACTGGCGGCTGATCTCGGCTTCTCTGAGCAGTCCAAGGGAGAAATTGTCGATTGTTTTATCGAGTTGTGGTCGCTCCGGCTTGTGAATTTGAAGCCGTCTGAGCGCGTAGCAGCTCTGTCTGCCAGGAGTTGAGGGCTAACGGTGAAGAAGCTGAAGCTGTTTGCCTTTCCTTACGCCGGCGCCTCCTCTATGTACTATTATAAGTGGAAAAAGCATGTAACTGACGAAATCGACTTTGTTCCTGTCGAACTCGCCGGAAGAGGAACACGATCAAGAGATCCCTTGTACCGGACCTTCGATGAAGTAGTCAACGACGTCTACAGGCAAATTGCCCATCTAATCGATGATGGCCCGTATTCCTTCTTCGGCCATAGCATGGGAAGTCTCCTCGCCTTCGAATTGGCGCATAAGCTAAGGGAGAACGGCCGACATGAGCCAAATGCAATGTTCTTGTCCGGACGCTGGGCTCCCCATATCGCAAGAACGGATTTGGTTAATCCCAGTACCCCTGACGAGCAGTTGAAGGAACGGCTGCTTGAGCTTGGCGGGACATCGCCTGAGCTGTTTGAGAACCCGCAACTGGCGGATACGTTTATTCCGATTCTCAAGGCGGATTTCTATGCGATGGAATCCTATGAATATGCCAATGACCGACAGCCCCTGTCAGCAATCTTTAACGTAATGACAGGCGTTCAGGATTGGGATGTCAACAAGCGCGATCTTGCCGAATGGGGCAATCACACGACAGGACCATTCTCGCTTCACAAGTTTAAAGGCGGACATTTCTATTTGAATGACAGCTTCGACACGGTCATTCAGCATATTAATCGCTCATTGCTTAACACGGTGCAATAAGCGGGTTTATCAGGTCTGCATCAAGGAATTATATGACGATTTGGGGTTGAGTCATTGGCTATGAACAAGCATTTGCTTATGCAAGATATTGTCGCAGCGAACCATGAGATCGACGAGCGGGGAATTACGTTTATCGAAGACACGGAACAAGAGGAATTTGTGTCCTACCGACAGCTGTACGCCCGTTCGATCCGTCTTCTGAAAGATTTGCAGGATAGCGGGGTAGAAGCAGGGGATGAGCTGTTGATTCAGATTCAGGATAACCGCCTGTTCCTTGAGATTTTCTGGGCATGTGTACTGGGGCGAATTGTCGCAGTTCCGTTAACGATTGGAAGCAATGAGGAAACCAGACTGAAGGTATGCAAAGTGTGGGGAAAATTAACTCGTCCCCATCTGATTGGAAATGAATCCGTCATAAGCGGCTTGACGCAATTTGCAGCTGAGCAATCGGAATGGAATGAGCACGTAGATGCCATGCAGGGCAGCTTTATAGACAGCGATTTGTTAAAGGGACTGGCTACTGGTGAAGTCCAGCCGGCCCAGCCGGATGACATAGCTTTCATCCAGTTTTCCTCCGGCTCGACAGGGGATCCCAAGGGCGTTATTTTAACCCATAGCAATGTCATGTCCAACGTGGCCGCAATGAAGAAAATTTGGGGAATCAAGGCCAGCGAGCGCGTGTTAAGCTGGATGCCACTGACGCATGATATGGGCTTGATTGCGATGCATCTATTGCACGCTTTCACTCAATCCTCGCAGTTCATTATGCGGACCAAGCTGTTTATCCTGAACCCGATTTTGTGGATTGAGAAGACGAATCAATACAGGATCAACAGATTGTACAGTCCGAATTTTGGCTACAAGTATTTCCTCGCTTTCTATGAACAGGAGCATGATTACGGCTGGGATTTATCGTGCCTGACCTGCCTGTGCAACGGCGCAGAGCCGATATCAACGGAAATCAGTGAGCGTTTTATGGAACAACTGGTCTCGTATAATCTGTCGCAGACGGCCATGCGACCAGCCTATGGGCTTGCGGAGGGTACCGTCGGCGTCAGCTTCACCTCGCTTGGCGAGCCGCTTAAGTATGCTTCGTTGGATCGGAGATTTCTCCAGGTCGGGCAAGCTGCACGCTTGCTTGAACGCGGGGACCCCAACAGCCTGCTGTATGTGGATGTAGGCTATCCGCTGGACAGCTGTGAGGTTCGTATTGCCGATGCAACGGACACTGCGCTGCCGATGTCCACCATTGGTTACATACAAATCAAAGGGCCGAGTGTCACCTGTGGCTACTATAACGATTCTAAGGAAGCGCGGAATGCTGAAGGATGGCTCAATACCACAGACATTGGTTTTGTCCAGGACGGGCGTCTTGTTGTTGTCGGGAGGGCGAAGGACATTTTGTTTGTGAACGGTCAAAATGTATTTGCTCACGATATTGAGCGCGTCGCAGAGGAAGTCGACGGAGTTGAGCTATGGAATGTCGCAGCTTGCGGATCGGCAGGGTTGTCGGCAGGTATGGAGAAGATATTGCTGTTCCTGTTGTTCAGGCGCCGAAATCTTGAGGCGTTTGCAACGCTCTCCAATCGGGTCAAACAGCATATTCACCGGAAGATGGGTATTTTTATCGATCATGTAATTCCGGTGAAATCGATTCCAAAAACAACGAGCGGGAAAATTCAGCGGTATAAGCTGGGCGAGCAGTACGCCACCGGGATGTTCGATGACGTAATTCATGAACTGGAGAGCATCAAGGATATACAGGCGGCAGGCGAAAGTACAGAGGAGATGCTGCTCCGGCTGTGCCAGGACTTGTTGGGGCGTCAGTTGGAAATTCATGATCATTTTAATGAGAGCGGGGGCAATTCCCTCGTCCTTACCCAGTTGTCGGATGAACTGGAGAAATGGCATGGCATTCAGGTATCTGTTCCGGATTTGTATAAGTATCCAACGATCGCCAAGCTGACAGGGTTTATTGACCGAGGCGGCAGTTTGATCCTGCCGGGTGTCAGGATGGAAGAGACCTATTTTAACCGGAATGGGGGTCCTCCAGTTTCAGCATTTGAGGCTATGCTCGACCCGGATACATTCAGAAGGCTGCAAGAGATTGCCGACGATGCACAGACAGATTCCAAACTTGTCCTGTTGTCCGGCTTGCTCTTTTTACTGAAACTCGCATCCGGCGAAAATACGGTAACCGTCCAGGTTGCTGCAGAGGATTATGAATTTATCTCATTGACGGTGGATTTTGCTGAGGTGGATACGGTCGACACGCTGCTAGAGCTAGTGTCCGCGAAGCTCGGACCTGATTCGGAGCGACATGCCTATTCGGCCAATGACCTCGATCGTATCCAGCAGCATGATGAACTGCGAATTTTACCGCTCTTCGTGATCAATCCCGATGCAAAGCCGGTCCATGTTCAGTGGAATGAAGGGTTCGACATTGTTATCGAGCCTGTGGAGTATGACAACCAAATTGAGGTGCTGTGCTCTTTAAACTGCCACAGGCTAAAAGAGGCCAAAATAAAGGAGCTTTTTACCCAGTATATGATGCTTCTTTCGGACATCGTAAAAAACAGCGACAAGGTTTCGGTCTAACGGAAGAACGGGGGGATGAAGTTGAAAACGAATTCGCCGGATCTGACTCAATTACGTCTTAGAAGTCAGGACGAACTGTCGACGGCTGCAATAAAAGAAGTCGACCATCAGGAGATTGCCATTATCGGCGTGTATACCCGCTTTCCGATGGCCCGAAATACGGACATATTCTGGGAAAATATTAAGAACGGGGTAAGCTGTGTCTCAAAGCTCCAGAAAAAGCGCCAAGAGGATGCGGACCGGTTTATTCAATTCGCGGGCAAACCCGAAATGCCTTATGCCGACGGTGCTTTTCTCGAGGATATTGACGCATTCGATTATTCATTTTTCAACATTCCGCCTAAAGAAGCTGAATTAATGAATCCCCGACAACGGCTTTTTTTGGAGGCGGCATGGAATGTGCTTGAAGATGCCGGGTATGGGCCTCAGCAGCTGACCGGAAGCAACATCGGTGTATATGTCGGCAATATCGGAGATGTTGAAAGCTATATGTACCGGGAGATGGTCGAAACGGTCAATCCCTCCCTGCTGTCTGCGGCCATGCCGGGAAATTTGTCTTCCATCATTCCGAGCCGGATTTCCTATTTGCTGAACTTTAAAGGGCCGAGCTTGACCGTAGATACGGCTTGTTCCTCCTCGCTAATCGCGGTCGATCTGGCCTGCCACGCGCTTCGCCGGGGCGACTGCGAGATGGCGATGGTCGGCGCAGTGAGGCTTAATCTGCTTCCGCAAAATAAAGATCATGCGAAGCTCGGAATTGAGTCTACGGATGATGAGACGCGCGCCTTTGATAACTTGGCCGACGGTTCGGGCATGGGTGAGGGGGCTGCAACTGTACTGCTGAAGCCTCTTAACAAGGCAAGACGGGACGGCGATCCGATCTATTGTGTCATAAAGGGAAGCGCATCGAATCAGGATGGCGCTTCAATGGGAATTACCGCCCCCAATCCGGAAGCCCAGACGGCCGTGTTGATAAAGGCATGGAAGGACGCGGGCATCGACCCTGCAACACTCGGCTACATCGAAACCCATGGTACGGGAACAAGGCTCGGCGACCCGATTGAGATCGAGGGTATTAGCAAGGCATTTGCCAAATTTACAGATAAGAAGCAGTTCTGCGCAATCGGATCGGTGAAGAGCAATATCGGTCATCTCTATGATTGTGCAGGATTGGCAGGGCTGATCAAGGCGGCATTGTCATTGAAGCACCAAATTCTTCCGCCGAGCATTCATTTCAAGTCCCCGAACAGGCAGATCCCGTTTATCGATTCACCGGTATACATAAACACGGCCCAGCAGCCATGGGCGGCATCGGATACTCCAAGGCGCTGCGGTGTCAGCTCGTTCGGTTTGTCCGGGACGAACTGTCATGTTGTTCTGGAGGAATATGCCCCACAGCCTACTCAATCCATGCGGGGAACTGACGAGCAGCAGCACTATATCATTCCGTTCTCGGCGAAGAGTGAGGGAGCGTTAGGCTCTCTGATGCTGCATATGTACGAATATCTGGACGGAGAGAGCCCGGCCGAAATGAAGGATATCGCCTATACGCTTTCGGCAGGGCGCGACCATCATCCGCTGCGTCTTGCTATTGTCGCGGAAGACAACAGGGATTTGAAACGGAAGCTGGGGCAGGTTATCGACTACTGGCAACGGTTGGCCCGTTTTGATGACGCTCCCTGGTGTGTGTACGGTTCTGCCAAGTCTGTCGATGACAATGGAGCGACAACCCGGCAGGCGGGTCAACTCGTAAAGCAATTGAGAACGTCTCCCGTACATGAGCTGCCCGAGCTTCTTCAGCAGCTTGCTCAATTATACATTGCCGGCGCTGCGATCGGCTGGTTGGCCCTCCATCGGGGAATGAAGGCCAAAAAGGTTTCAATCCCGACCTATCCGTTCGAGCGGAAGCGGAGTTGGTTGCAAATTCCGAATCGTTCGCCGGCCGAGAGTCCAGGTTCGCTCTATTATGCGATGACGTGGATGGAGGAGCCAGCCGGTCGTTCCACACGCAGCCTGCAAGGAGAGACAGTCATCATTGTTGGAGAATGGGAAGAACTTACGCAACAGCTGGAGAAGGAAGGTGTTCACTGCATTCATGTAAAATGGGGCGCGCAATACAAGGCGTTAAGCCCTCAATCCTACACCATAAGTGAGAAAGAGGAAGATTATTATAAACTGGTGGAAGCCATTAAACATGTAAAATTCACAAAAATCATCCACCTGCTTTCTTGCAACCGTCCGTATGGGATTTCGACGATTGAACAACTGGCCGAAAGCCAAGCTATGGGTGTATACAGTCTATTCGACCTGACAAAAGCGCTCCTTCAGACGGGTATCGGCCATAAGCAGGAACTGATTATCGTCGCCGATTATGTCAGCCGGGTCACCGGGGAGGAAGGAATCTTAAAGCCCGAGAATGCGCCGTTATTTGGTCTTGGGAAAGTAATTGGAATAGAATATCCGCATATCGTCTGCAGAGCAATTGATCTGGATGCGACGACGACGGCTGGCGAGGTTGTGAAGGAGCTATGCACGGATAGAACGACTTACCAGATCGCTTATCGGGGCGGCAAACGGTATGCCGAGATGATGATCGAGACTGATGTGGAGCAAGCGCCGGATCGACCTGTTGCGGTGAAAGAAGAAGGGGTTTACGTCATTACAGGCGGTGCGGGCAATCTGGGTCTGCATACGGCCAGACATTTGGCTTCCAAGGGCAACATTAACATCGTCTTATTGAACCGCAGTCCGCTGCCAAAGCAGGAAGACTGGGAGGCGATTCTGGAACAGGCGGATGGTTCGCCTCTTCATGCCACCGTCCGCAAGCTGCACGAACTCGCAGCCACTGGTTCAAAGGTGGAGTGCATCGCGGTCGATGTCAGTTCCCTGGATGAAATGGATCGGACGATGGAGCAGCTCAGGCAAAAATACGGCAAAATAAACGGCATTATTCATGCAGCGGGCGTGGCTGGCCGAGGATTTCTTATCCGTAAGGATAAAGCCGACTTCCAAAAGGTAATGAGTCCAAAAGTTTTCGGAACCTGGGTTCTGGATCAAGTAACGAAGCAGGATGGACTGGATTTCTTTATGTTCTTTTCGTCAGGAGTGTCGCTCGTAGGCGAGATGGGACAAAGCGATTATACGGCAGCGAATTGTTACTTGGATGCCTTCGCGGATTATAGGCGAAAGCTCAATAAACCCATACATTCGATCAATTGGGTGGTATGGGAAGGGGCCCGTATGGGAGAAGGCAAAAGCGAGACCATTGACGGCATATTTAAGGCGTTGCCCACTCCACTAGCGCTTCATGCGTTCGAAAGGGTACTGAACAAGGACATTGGCCGTGTCCTGGTCGGCGAAGTGAATACCGCCAACCCGAGCGGGTTGGAGCTGTTCAGCAAAGATGTGTTCCATCTCCCCGAGAAGCTGCGTGCTGTCATGTTCAGCCCCTCTGACTACGCCAGCGATCAGGCTGCGCCTGTCCGGCTGAAGCCTGGAGCAGCAACGAAGGCGAAGCCTGGCAGTAGCCCTGTCGCCTATTCGGAAGTCGTAGAAATCATTGAAGACTTGTACCGGGAAGTACTGGGCTATGAGGATTTGAGCATCCACGACACCTTTTTTGAGCTAGGCGGCGATTCCCTTCAGCTGCACCGTCTTCATAGACTCGTAGAACAGCAATTTCCGGGGCAAACCGCAATCACCGATTTGTTCGCCTATGCGTCCATATCCAAACTGGCTTCATTCCTGAGCCGGGAAGACAAGGATACTAAAGCGGGCAAGCGTACAGTAGGACCTAAGCCGTCGCCTGCATCCTCACCGGATGAGGACATTGCCATCATCGGCATGGCTGCGTTGTTCCCGGGGGCTGGCTCGGTGGATCAATACTGGACTAATATCAGCAATGCTGTCGATTGTACGGGACCGATCCCGCCGGAGCGTCGCGTCTATGTGGAAGATTATTTGGCAGCAATCGGGCAGGACCCTGGCGAGCATCCGGGGTATATGGATATCGCCTACCTGGATGGCATCGACGAGTTCGATTATCGGTTCTTCCGGCTATCGCCCAAGGAAGCCAATCTGACCGATCCGTGCCAACGGCTGTTTATGCAGACGGCCTGGCAGGCCATGGAGGATGCAGGTTATGGCGGAGACAAGCTGCGTGGCAGCCGGACCGGCGTCTATGTAGGGTATGCCAACGTCATCCGGGATTCTTATCAAAAGATACTGACGGATGTCGATCCTGTCATGATGTCCGAAGCCATTGTTGGCAATGTTTCCGCAATGATTCCAAGCCGCATTTCGCATTTGCTTGATTTGAAGGGGCCGACCATGGTATTGGATACCGCTTGTTCCTCCTCCCTTGTGGCTATGCATATGGCGAGCAATGCCATAAGGAACGGCGATTGCGAAATGGCGCTTGTTGGCGGGATCAAGCTTTTTCTGATTCCGCTCAACCATGACCACAACAAGATCGGAATTGAATCCAAAGACGGCAAAACAAGAGCTTTTGACGCCCATGCAGACGGCTCCGGCAACGGCGAAGGGACAGCGGTCATTGTCATCAAGCCGCTTGCGAAAGCCAAGGCAGACGGAGATCACATTCATGCGGTTATTAAAGGGAGCGCGATCAATCAGGACGGAACGTCAATGGGCATTACCGCGCCTAATCCGGCTGCACAGACCGATGTGATCAAACGAGCGTGGGAGAAAGCGGGCATCCATCCGGAATCGATCGCTTTCTTCGAAGCGCATGGCACGGGGACAGCGCTTGGCGATCCGATCGAGATCAGCGGGTTGAAGCATGCGCTTGAAGACTACACAGACAAGAAGCAATTTATTCCGATCGGATCGGTCAAGTCGAATATCAGCCACCTGAATGAAGGGGCCGGAATGGCCTCCCTGATTAAAGCGGTTATGGCGCTTAAAAATCGGGAGATCCCCCCGACGCTGTACTTTCAGGAGCCGAATTCAAAGCTCGATCTGTATGACTCGCCTCTGTTCATCAACACCCAGAGCAAGAAATGGGAAGGTGACGGTCAGCCGATGCGATGCGCCATCAGTTCCTTTGGTCTGAGCGGAACGAACTGCCATCTCATTGTGGAGGAGTATCGGCCCGAAGCTGAGACGAAGCATACAGTTGCAGCAAATCAGGCGCCACATGTATTAACGCTATCCGCAGCCAGCAGCGGTTCGCTCGAGAGGCTTGTTAAGCGCTACGCAAACCATTTCAGGGCTGGAGTTGACGGTGCGCTTGAAGCCATATGCTTTACTGCCAATACAGGGAGAGGCCATTATGCGCACCGCCTGGCGCTCATCGTGAACGATTCAGCAGACCTGTGCGTCAAGCTGAAGCTGCTCTCAGAACAAGAGCAATTTGAGCAGATTTCTGTGGAGGGTATTTACTACGGAGTTCATCGGACGGTAAGCGACCAGCGCAGCATCCGTCATCCTGGTGACATTACCGAGGCGAGAAAAAGCGAGCTTCGGCGGGATGGGGAACAAGCCCTCTCGATGCTGGGCGACTCGCATGCCCGTTTCGAATGGCTGGAGCAGTTATGTCTGCTGTATGTGCAGGGCGCGGACATACCATGGGAACTGCACTACGAAGGACGGCTCCATGCAAAAGTGCAGCTGCCGGTATACCCGTTCGAGCGGACGAAGTGCTGGGTGGAACTGCCGAAGCGTGCGCAGCATAGCAAGCCTGTGATCGCTAGTCCGAATCCCCTTCCGGCCACTTTTACGATGGGTTGGAGACAGCTGGATCGAGTGGAGGCTTCGCCACTCCCGGCTCCGTCAGGCGTAACCATGATTGTCAAGGACGAAGATGGCTTTGCTAACCTTTTGGCCCATGCATTAAGGAGAACGGGCAGAGAGGTGGTCCTGTTCGAACCGCCGCTGTTTCCGGGGCCGGCAATCAAGCAGAATTCCGATTCGGAGGAAGCGAGATTAATAAGCTATTATAGGGAGCAATTGCTGCAGGCAGGCACAAGTCAACGGATTGTCCAGATTATTCATTGCGCCGGCTTGTCGAGAACCCATGTAACGGGCCTGAATGATTTAGAGGGAATTTTTTCCAAAAGAACTTTGAGTCTGTTCATCCTCATGAAGGCCTGGATAGCAAGCGGCTTCGAGCAAGAGACCGAAGTCATCGTACTGGCCCAGGACACTTACGGTATTACGGGGGAAGAACAGCTTCTCCGACCGGAGAATGCCCCGCTGTTCGGGCTAGCCAAATCGCTCCCGAAGGAGCATCCGAATATCAGATGCCGAGGCATCGATATCGATGAAGCATTGGATCTTGAGGAGTTGCTGTCCGAAATAACTGGAAGTTCCGACTCCAGATTGGTCGCTTACCGCAACGGCAAACGTTATGTAGAGCTGTTTCATCCGCTGAGCGCTCGCGCTGAACCGGAGGCGGGAGAGCTGACCGTACGGTCGGGAGGCGTTTATCTGATTACTGGCGGCACAGGCGGAATCGGAATGGAGACGGCGCGGTGGCTTAGCGGCAAGGGGCGGATCAAGCTGGTGCTCGTCAATCGTTCGCCAATGCCTGAGCGTAGACATTGGGACAGCATACTGGAGCGCAATGAGGATCGCAAGCTTTGCGGGAAAATTGTCTCTATCCGGGACATTGAAGCTGGCGGCTCCGAAGTTATTCTGTACCGATGCGATGTCTCGGATGAAGCAAAGACCGCATCCATGCTGGAAGATATACGTCTGCGACACGGGGACATTAAAGGCATTGTTCATGGTGCGGGAATTGTCCGAACAGAGCCAATCATTGACAAGAGCCTGGACACGTTCCGGCACACCGTCAGCGCCAAAATCTTCGGGACGTGGCTGCTGGACCGGCTGACACAGCAGGATCAGCTTGATTTCTTTATTCTTTATTCCTCGGTTGCAACGATGTTTGAGACAGGGGATCAAAGCGACTATCTCGCGGCCAATGCTTACCTCGATGCTTATTGCGCGGTCCCTTCGACTGACGGAAGACGTAAAGTGACGATAAATTGGACGACTTGGCGGGACAAAGGGATGGCTTCCGATAATAACTTCCAGACGGATACGATTTTCAAAACGATCCATTCCGCCCTGGCGATGGAACTGCTTGACCAGGTCTGGCACATACCGGAGAACAGGGTGTTAATCGGGGAATTGAATATCGAAAGCAGGATGGCCTTGTGGTTAGCCAACTACGGCATTCAGCTTTCCACTGATATTGAAGCCAGCTTGGATACACTTCGCAATCGCTTGGCGCAAGAGTCGGTAAAGACGCCAAGGAGCGCAGGATATGCAGCTGTAAAACTGATCGGCGGAGACTATGATTCTTTCAGCGAGACCGAGCAGCAAGTGGCGCAAGCGTGCAAGGAGGTGCTTGGGTTCGCGGAGATCGACATTTATGAGAATTTTTTTGAGATGGGTGCAGACTCACTCATGATCCGTCAAATCTATCAGAAGCTTTCAAAGGTTTATGTCGAGGAACTAGCCATTACGGATTTGTTCGAATACCCGACTGTACACAAGCTGTCCCGTCACCTCGACAGGGAGCAATCAGAGATGGATGCGGCTCAGCAAGGCAATCGGGCGGCGCTTCAGGATGACGACTTAAACCGGATGTTTGATGAACTTGACAGCGGGGCCATGGATATCGAGCAGGTATTGTCGAAGCTCAGCTCCAAAGAGAGGTGAGGATATGGAGAAGGCATACAAGTATTTGGTAGAGCGTGTTCAGGACAAATCAATAGATCGTCAGGTGGCGATCGACTTAATCAAGCTGCTGGAAACTGAAACAAAAACGGATGTTGGCGACATTGCGATTATCGGAATGGCATCAAAGCTTCCATCCGCAAGCACGATCAAGGAATTTTGGAATATCGTCGAGAACCAGGTGAACTGCATTGCCGACTTCCCGGAGACGCGCAGCCAGGACATTTCCCGCTATCTCGTTTTCAAAGGGTTGTCGGAGGGGGGCATTCGGTATAACAAAAGCGCCTATTTGTCGGAAATCGATAAATTTGATTATCAATTTTTTAAGCTGTCTCCCCGTGAAGCAAGCTTGATGGACCCTTGCCAGCGTCTGTTTCTAGAGACGAGTTGGCAGGCGATTGAGGATGCCGGATACGGGGGGAGCCGACTGGAAGGCTCAAAGACCGGTGTGTTCGTCGGTTATGCGAGTAATTTCCGCGACATGTATGCCAAGATCATCGAGGACATCGATCCGGAGGCGCTGTCGATTGGCTTGGTGGGCAATCTGACGGCGGTTATATCGGGCAGGCTTTCCTATCTGCTTGATTTGAAGGGGACGAGCATGGTCATCGATACCGCCTGTTCCTCCTCGCTTGTTGCCATCGACGCGGCTTGTCAGGCGCTTCGCAGCGGTTCTTGCGAAATGGCCATTGCTGGTGGAATTAACATCAACACGATGCCATTGAATAAGGATTACATGCAGACCGGCATTGAATCGACCGATGGCGTATCGCGCGCGTTCGACAACTATGCCGACGGGTCCGGGGTAGGGGAAGGCATTGGAGCCATCATCTTGAAGCCGCTGAAGGAAGCGCTCAAGGATCATGACCATATCTACGCCGTCATTAAAGGCAGCGCGACAAATCAGGATGGAAGGTCGGCAGGGCTTACCGCACCGAATCCGCAAGCGCAGAGCGAGGTCATCCTGCAGGCATGGGAGAATGCAGGCATTGATCCCGAGACGATTGCCTACATCGAGACGCACGGTACTGGCACCAACCTTGGGGACCCAATTGAAATCCAGGGCATTCACGGTGCTTTCAGAAAGCATACGGGCAACAAGCAGTTTTGCGCAGTCAGCTCCGTAAAAACGAATATCGGACATTTAAGCGAGGCAGCCGGAATCGTGAGCGTGATGAAAGCCGTTATGGCCTTGCAGACGAAACAGCTGCCGCCCACGCTCCATTTTAATGAGCCGAACCGTTCGATCCCGTTCGAGGATTCGTCCGTATACGTGAACACGAAACTACGCCCTTGGGAATCCGGCAGCGAACCGCGCCGATGCGGAGTCAGCGCATTCGGCATTAGCGGAACCAACTGCCATATCGTGCTGGAAGAGGCGCCTGCTTCGGCCCTCGCGGTGCGGGAGCAATTGTTTCCACGGCTGTTTACACTATCAGCCAAATCCAGGCAGGCGCTGCTGGAGTCAATAAGCCTGTACGCGGACTATTTGAAGGATCATGACGAGCTGCATATCGACGATGTTTGTTATACCTCAAATGTCGGCAGAGGCCACTATTCGCACCGGCTGGCATTGATGCCTTCAAGCATTAACGAGTTGTACGAGCAGCTTTCTCGCGTACATCTCGACCTGGTGGAAGGAGCCGATTACGGGGTTCACCGTGTTGTTGACTCTGCCAAGGGAGCGCATAATGCGCATGATTTGACGGTAAAGGAGAAGGAGCGGCTGAGCGCTGAAGCAGCGGATTCAGTGACCGCTTATTGGGATTCGCCCGCTGCGTCCGGCAGCCGGATCGAACAGCTTGCGGGGCTATATCTAAGGGGGGCTGATGTGGATTGGGACAGGCTTGCGGGCAAGGTAAAGCCGTTCAAAGTCCCGCTGCCTACTTATCCGTTTGAACGGAGCAGATGCTGGATCGATGTTCCGCAGCAGCAGCGCGGGCCAGTAGAGGATGGGCAGGAGAAGGGTTTTCTCTACGGCTTTAACTGGATTGATGAACCACTGCCAATGAGCGCTGACCATGCACCGATTAATGAGGTGCTGCTCATCAGAGACGAAGCGGATTCCCCATTCGTTCAAGGAATGATCGACATGCTGCAGGCAAGGGGCAACAGCGTGATTGCGGTTACCCTTGGCAGCGGCTTCGAGCATCATGACAGCGAGCGTTACACGATTGGCAGCAGCGAGAATGACTATGATCAGCTGATGGAAGCGCTCGGCAGCCGCCGGGTGACGCACATCCTCCATATGTGCGGATTGTCAGACCGTCTTGCAGTCCGGACGCTGGATGACCTGACGAACAGCCAACACTACGGCGTATATAGTCTGGTCTATCTAACAAGAGCCATCATGAGGCGCGATTCAAGATCGAAGCTGCACATGCTGCTGTTTACGAAGCTGCTGCATGGGGCAACAGGACAAGAAGAGACGCTCCGTCCAGAATGGGCAACGCTCACAGGGCTTGGGAAGGTCATTCCCCAGGAGTTTGCGCAAATCGTGTGCAAAGCGATTGATCTTGACGAAACGACTCCTGTTGACGCGGTTGTACCGGAGTTGGAGCGGTTTACGAAGCAATATCAGGTATGCTACCGGGATGGCATCAGATATGCGGAAGTGTACGGGCCGGTCGATCTGAAGGAACAAGAGGCATCTGCTACCGAGATCCACACTAGCGGAGTTTATCTCCTAACTGGCGGTACGGGAGGCATCGGACTCGAAACAGCCCAATATCTCGCTTCCAGGGCAAGCGTCAATTTGGCACTGGTAAGCCGTTCACCGCTTCCGCCGAAAGAAGAGTGGCTGCTTGCAATAGCTAACGGCAACGATGAGGAACTGACAGGCAAATTGCGAAAGCTCCAGGAGCTTGAAGCTATGGGTTCTCATGTCACGCTCATCTCCGCGGATGTTGCCGATCTTGCCGCAATGACGTCTGTCATCGACAGGTTGCGAGCCGAATTCGGTCGGATCAACGGGGTTGTGCACGGGGCCGGTATTGCCGGGGCGGGTTATTTGTTCAAGAAGGATATGAGCGTGTTTGAGCGCGTACTTCGGCCCAAGCTGGAAGGAACCTGGATACTGGATATGCTTACTCGGGAGGATCAGCCGGATTTCTTCATCATGCAGTCATCCGGCGTATCGATGATTGGCGAAGCCGGGCAGGGAGACTATGTGGCAGGCAACTCATACTTGGACGCTTTCGCCGCCTACAGAAGAAAGCAGGCCAGCCACGCGCTCGCGATTAACTGGGTTTCATGGAAGGAAGCAGGCATGTCGGTTCGTTACGGCATTAATGTCGACTCGATATATAAGGCGCTCCCGACAGCAAAAGCGATCGAAGGACTTCATACGGCGCTTGAACAGAATATGACAAGAGTGCTTATCGGAGAGATGAATGAAAGTCCGGCTTATTTGTCGCTGCATTTGGCATTCCCTTTCCACTTGTCGGTGGAGCTGAACGAGAGGATTAGCCGGCTATTAACTGGCAGTGCCGGACTCGAAAGCCAAAGCGTCGTATCCAATGGCAACTATGACGCGGCGATGTTGGATAACGGCAGACTGATCATTCTTCCGAAGGGCAGCGCTCCAGCCCGCCAAGGCGCCGAGCCCGTCAAGGCAGCGCTGCGTGGCAAAGGGGGAGATGAATATAATGCGGTAGAGCAGGAGGTAGCGAATATTTTCGGCACGATCCTGGGCTACCCGGAGATTGATATTCACGACACCCTCTTTGAACTCGGCGGCGACTCGCTGCTGTTGATGAGAATTCACAAATTAATCGATTCCCGATATCCCGGCAAAGTCACGATAACGGACATGTTCGAGTTTCCATCCGTTCAACGGCTGGCGCAGCATATTAACAAGGAGGAGCAGGAGCTGGCGCCAGTGATGGAAACGAAGGATGTTCGTCAGGAGGCGAGGGACATTTTCGGCAAGCTTGCGGAAGGAACGATGAGTCTGGAGGACGCGATTCACGTCCTTGAGGACCTGTAACAGAACGGGGGAGAATTGTGCAGAACAATCCGAACAATATCTATTCGTTTATCGTGAATCAGACGACAAGCGGAAAGATCAACAAGGAAACGGCTATTGAGATGATCGCGATGCTCAAGCAGGGCAACTCAAAGGTTCAGGATGACATTGCGATTATCGGAATGTCCGCCAGACTGCCTGGAGCGGAGGACATTCATGAGTATTGGCGCAATATCGAGAGCGGAATCGACAGCGTCAAACAAGCCCCGCAAAGCCGGCGGGATGATACCGATCTGTATATCAAGTTCAAGCAGATGGACAAGGATCAAGTCATTTATCCGGAATACGGGTACTTGGAGCAGATCGACGGCTTCGACTACGAGTTTTTCCGAATGTCGCCACGGGAGGCGAGTTTGACCGATCCGCATCAGCGCATTTTCCTTGAGCAGGCATGGAAGGCGATCGAGGATGCCGGGTATGGGGGAGACAGGCTGATCGGCAGCCGGACCGGCGTTTATTTGGGATATACGCAAAGTCCGAAGGACATGTATTGCAAAATGATTTTTGAAACCGATCCGACTCTGATCCCGATTGCTACTGTTGGCAATATGCAGGCGATGGCGGCAACCCGCATTTCCTATTTGCTCAATCTGAAAGGACCTGCGCTCGTTGTCGATACGGCATGTTCCTCAGCCCTGGTGGCAATCGAATTGGCCTGTCAGGCGATTAAGCAGGGGCAGTGCGACCAGGCAATCGCTGGCGGGATCAAGCTGAACATTATTCCGCTAGACGACAAAAATATCCGCATTGGCATTGAGTCGACCGACTGGAGAACCCGGGCTTTCGACGATACGGCCGACGGTTCGGGTGTTGGGGAAGGGGCAGGCGCGGTGCTGCTCAAGCCACTGAAGAAGGCTCTCAGGGACGGGGACCAAGTCTATGCTGTCATCAAAGGAAGCTCGGTCACCCATGATGGCCAAACCGCAGGCATTACCGTTCCGAACCCGGCCTCACAAACGATGGTCATTCAGCAAGCATGGGAGGAAGCCGGCATCGACCCGGAGACGCTCGATTACATCGAGACGCACGGCACAGGCACGAAGCTGGGCGACCCGATTGAAATTAAGGGCATTGAAGGGGCTTTTAAGAAATATACGGACAAAAAGCAGTTCTGCGCGATCAGTTCGGTGAAGACGAATATCGGCCATCTAAGTGAAGCAGCGGGCGTTGCGAGTCTGGTTAAAATGGTGCTTTCTCTCAAGTACAAGAAGCTTCCGCCAACCATCTATTTCCAAAAGCCGCATTCTTCTATCGCATTCGCGGACTCGCCTTTATATGTCAATACGAAGCTTCGCGATTGGGAGACGGACGGGCATCCCCGGCGCGGCGGGATAAGCGGGTTCGGCATGAGCGGGACGAATTGCCACCTCGTACTGGAAGAAGCGCCAGAACAAACTGCGGCAGAGGATGTAGAAGCTGCAGGGCCGGAAGTGTTTACACTGTCGGCGCGAAACGAAAAAGCACTTCAGGAAATGCTGAAATTGTATTTCGATTATTTATATACAAATCATGATATCCCTTCATTATCCAATATTTGCTACACCGCAAATACAGGCCGCAGCGCTTATGCACACCGTCTGGCGTTAATCGTGCAGGATGCAAATGATTTGCGAGATCAAATCGGCGCCATCCTGAAAGCCGGTCTGGAATCCCCCGCTCACCCGCGGGCATTCTATGGTGCTCATCGGGTAGCTCGCGCGAACGTTCCGGCAAAAGCAGGCGAACTGGAAGAGCAGGAGAAGGGTCAGCTTGGCCGCGAGGCCGCGCAGCAGCTGGAAAATTGGATGCACTCCGGCAAAACGGACCAGCAGGCTCTACAGGCACTGTGTCTTGCGTATGTAAGTGGCGGCGATGTCGACTGGACCGGTCTCTATGCCGATGAGCGGAGACAGCGAGTCAGTTTGCCGACCTATCCGCTGCAGAATGCCAAATGCTGGCTGGAGTTTCCCGAGCAGGCTGTACTGGATAGTGCGGAAGAGGAAGGCTTCTATTTTAGGCCGGCCTGGATAGCTGAAGAGCGCAGCTCCAATGCTTCCACACCGCTTGCCGGGAGCATTTTGCTCCTTGGCGGACAAGATGCGAGCAGTCCGCTAGCCGAATTACTGGCGGAAGGGTACACACAGGATAACCGGCAATCGATAACGGTTGCGCTCGGTGATCAGTTTGTCAGGCATCATGAAGGCTCTTATACCATTCGCAACACCCAGGAGGATTTCAGCCGACTGTTCAACGAAGTTGATGGCGCGCTGACGCAAATCGTCCATATGCTCAATCTGGACAGCGCCGGTCCGATTGATCATCTTGAGCAGTTGGAAGAAAGTCAAAACCGCGGACTTTACAGCCTCTTTTATTTGTATCAAGCATGGGTGCAAACGAAAGGCCAACAGAAAGTGGACCTTGTCGTCCTCACAGACAGCGCGCAGGAGGCAAGCGGTCTGGAGCAGCAGATTCATCCAGAGCACGCCACTGCCATCGGCTTCGGGAAGGTGTTGGGGAAGGAGCATCCGCAGTTCGAATACAGGAGCATCGATATCGATCCAGAGACGGCCCCGGAGCAGATCGCAGACGAAATTATGCATGGCTCAGGAATATCGCCATCCGGTGTCTCATTCCGGGCAGGCGTACGGTATGTGGAGCAGTTTGAACAAATCGCGATTGAAAGCGTCGAAGACGAACCGATCCAAATCAAGGACCATGGCGTTTACCTGATTACCGGGGGAGTTGGAGGAATCGGTCTTGAGACAGCCAAATCGCTGGCTTCCAGCGCATCCTCGGTCAACCTCGTTCTCATCAGCCGAACCCCGCTGCCGGAGCGAGAGCATTGGGACGCGATTGTTGCAGCAGGCGCGGATGATCGTGCGGCGTCCAAAATTCAGGCGATCCGGGAGATTGAAGCAGCCGGAGGCCATGTAAAGGTCGTTTCGGCGAACATCTCCGATGAGCAGGAACTGACGGCTCTATTGTCCGAAGTCCGCCGTGAATTCGGCAAAATCGACGGCGTCATCCACGGCGCAGGCGTAGCCATTGATCAACTGCTCAAGGACAAGCAGGAGAGCGTCATGCGCGAGGTGCTCCTGCCGAAAGTGAAAGGGACATGGCTGCTGGATCGATTGACGGCGGAAGATCAGCTGGATTTCTTTGTCCTGTTCTCGTCTGTCGCGACCATTTACTATGGTTCAACCCAGAGCGACTACGTGGCTGCGAACGCTTATATGGATTCGTTCGCCCATTATAGAAGCAAGCAGGGCAAGAAGACGGTAACGATCAACTGGACGACCTGGAAAGAAACCGGTATGGCTAAAAATTCTGGAGTTGCAGTGGATACGATTTTCCGTACGCTACCGACGTCAAGCGGTATTAATGGGCTGATGACGGTGCTGAATAAACGAATCTCCAGAGCGTTGATCGGCACGTTCAACTACGACAAATTCGGTATGATGCTGCTTGAGAAAGCGACCGTACGTCTGTCGGAGTCGCTGCAACGCAGATTTGAGCGGAATAAGCAGCAGCTTGCCGACTCAGCGAAAACCGCGAAGTCGAAGGAAACGGCAAAGAGCGGCGACGTGCAGCTTTCAGGCAAAGACGGCGCGGCATATAATGAGACCGAGAAGGCGCTTGCTGCTGTCTGTAAAGAAGTGTTGGGCTATTCCGAAATCGACGTCTACGACAACTTTTTCGAACTTGGGGCCGACTCGATTTTGCTCATGCGTATTCATATGGAGTTGGAGAAGCGTTATCCGGGCGTGCTTTCGATTGCGGACATGTTCGAGTATTCCACGATCTCCAAGCTGGCGGAATATATCGTTCAGCAGGATACCAGCAGCAGCGGACCCACACAGACGATCACCGCCCGCGAGTTGTCGACGGATCGTGATATCGCGATTATCGGGGTGTCGCTCCAGTTCCCGAAAGCCGGGACAGCGGAGGAATTCTGGAGCGCGCTGCAAGCTGGAGTTGACCAGGGCAGCGGGTATCCGGATGCAAGAAAACGCGATATGGAGAAGTACGTCACCTTCAAAGGTTGGCCGCTGAATGCAGTCGATTACGAAATGGGGAGTTACCTGGACGAAATCGACAAGTTCGACTATCGCTTTTTCCGGATGTCGCCGAAGGAAGCGAGCATGGCCGACCCGAACCATCGTTTGTTCTTGCAGACGGCCTGGCATGCGATTGAAGACGCCGGTTACGGCGGCAAGAAGATTTACGGCACGAATACCGGGGTGTACCTTGGATTCGCGTCCAATATGGTCTATTTCCACCGTATCATTAGCGAAGTCGAGCCGCAGTCGGAAGGGGCGGCGCTGGTCGGCAACACCGCTTCGGTGGCGACGGGCAGAGTTTCCTATCTGTTTGATTTAAAAGGTCCGAGCGTCGTCGTCGATACGGCTTGCTCGTCTTCCTTGACGGCGATCCATCTGGCGTGCAAATCGATCCGTATGGGCGATTGCGAAATGGCGATTGCCGGCGGAGTGCGGCTGAACATGATGCCGATCTTCAAGAAAGGATCGCCAAGGGGCATTGGCATGGAGTCGACAGACGGCAGGACGAGGGCGTTCGACGAACTGTCTGAAGGAACCGGAACTGGAGAAGGAGTGGCGGCAATATTGCTGAAGCCGCTACAGCAGGCGATTGCCGACCGGGACAATATTTATGCCGTTATCAAGGGCAGCGCGTCCAATCAGGATGGAAGCTCGGCAGGCCTGACTGCTCCGAATCCGGCGGCCCAGGAGGAGGTTATCATTCAAGCCTGGGAGGACGCGGGCCTTAATCCGGAGACCGTGACGTATATCGAGACGCATGGCACCGGCACCCAGCTCGGAGACCCGATCGAGATACAGGGCATTCAAAGCGCATTCAAGCGATACACCCATAAGAAGCAGTTTTGTGCAGTCGGCTCGTCCAAGACCAATCTGACGCATTTGTCGGAAGCGGCGGGTATTGCGGGGGTAATTAAAGCGGTGCTGACACTCAAACATAAGGAGTTGCCGCCGAACCTCTACTTCAACCGTCCAAATCGGAAAATCGATTTTATGAACTCTCCGGTCTATGTAAATGCAACCCGCCAACGGTGGGAGACGGATGGCCATCCGCGCAGATGCGGCGTTAGCGGCTTTGGCATGAGCGGTACGAACTGCCATGTGGTGATGGAAGAATATACGGGTGATGAGCGTGCGGATAATTCGGGCGCAGGAACGGATGACCGTCCGAAGCTGTTTACTCTATCGGCCTTGACGGAAACCGCGCTGCGCCGGCTCGTCGTCACCTACAAATCACAGCGCATCGGCGACGGCTCTGCGGCTGCTTTCCATAATGCCTGCTACACCGCAAGTACCGGGCGCGGCCACTATGCATATCGGTTGGCTGTAATTGCAAGCGATATGGAAGATTTGCAGCGCAAGCTTGCGGAGGTGGACGAATACGGAACGGGCGAACTGAAACGAGCCTGGTTGTTCTATGGCTACCATAAGATTGTATCGGAAACGAAGGCGAAAAAAGCTGACGGCGAAATTTCGGAAAGCCGGCGCATCGATATGAGCAAGCAAAGCACGGAGCTTGTGGTCGAACACACAAGCGCTGACCGGGCGGATGACAGCCGCCTGCCGCTGATTGGCGAGCTGTACGTACAGGGCGCGGACGTCGATTGGGAGCAGCTGTATGTCAGAGAAGGGTTGTACAAAATTTCTTTGCCAACCTATCCGTTTGAGCGGGAACGGTGCTGGATCGAAATTCCTGAATATGAATCGGCTGTAACCGAAGTGGCATCCGGCGGCCTCTATTACGGCGGACAATGGGAACGGCAGGATCAACTGCCTGCCGAGCGGGTCAGTCAGGAAGGGCCAGTTCTTCTCCTGATGGACGAGAAAGGATTCGGAGAAGCCCTTGCTGAACGCTTTGAGCGGCTTGGCTTCGAAACCGTCAAGGCATATCTGCGCTCACACTATGCAAAGCAAGACGCAGGCAACTACCACGTGAGCGGTACAGTGGACGATTACGTAAGGCTGCTCAAGGATAACAAGGGGAAGAAGTGGAGCAAAATTATCCACCTGTTCAGCATTGTGGAGGAAGGGCTGGAACGCGATTGGGACGGCTTTAATGAGACGCAGCGCCGAGGCGTATACAGCCTGTTCTACCTTAGCAAGGCAGTCGCCCAGGTGGGGCTGGGCGCAGCAGCCGATACGGTGATCATCTCCGACTATCTCGATGTTGTGGACGGACGCGAAGCGCGCATTAACCCATGGAACACACCGCTTGCGGCCCTTGGCAAATCTGTCCGGCAGGAACTGCCGAGCCTGGTTTGCAGGTCCATTGATATTGACCATGCGACTAGCGTGGACACGGTTATGGGCGAGCTGATGGCAGCGCCTTCGATCTATGCGGTCGCCTTCCGCGACAATTATCGGTTCGTTGAACAATTCAAGGAATACCGGGTGCAAGAGGCGGAGGAGCAACCGATCGAGGTGCACGAGGCAGGGGTTTATGTCATTACTGGCGGTACTGGCGGTATGGGTATTGAAACGGCCAAATATTTGGCTGCGCGCAGTAAAGTGAATATTGCGCTGCTTAATCGCACGCCACTGCCGGATAGAGCGGCATGGAACCAGATTATCGAGCAGAACAGCAGGATGGACCGCAAGACCATTGAGCGGATAAAGGCCGTCCGCGAAATCGAGGCTCTGGGCGCTAACGTCGAATTCTACAGCATCAATGTCGCCGATTTGCCGGAGATGGAAGCTCTCATCCACAATTTACGGAGCCGCTACGGGCGTATTAACGGGATTGTTCATGGCGCCGGCGT
Source organism: Paenibacillus roseus (assembly GCF_016424485.1). Classification (GTDB taxonomy): domain Bacteria; phylum Bacillota; class Bacilli; order Paenibacillales; family Paenibacillaceae; genus Paenibacillus_D; species Paenibacillus_D roseus. The sequence goes on along the minus strand of NZ_JAELUP010000117.1, from coordinate 45,221 downwards.
CGGCGGGGACGGCTTCCTGTATGTGAAGGAAGAGGAAGTATTTAATGCGGTTGTCCATCCGAAGATTTACGGCACATGGATTCTTGAGAAGCTTACTGAGCAGGACCAGCCTGACTTCTTCCTTATGTTTTCCTCGATGAGCTCGCGGTTTGCTGTGCCTGGCCAGGGCGATTATTGTGCGGCGAATACGTTTTTGGACATCTTTTCCAAATATAAAATGATGAGACAGCAAAAATCACTGTCGATTAACTGGGTTGCCTGGAAGGAAACCGGTATGGCTGTTGAGTTCGGCGTCAATGCAGACGGTGCCTTCAAGGCGCTTCCAACTGCAGTAGCGATGCGCGGACTTGATGAAGCATTGAACAGAAAGGTCGCGAATGTGCTGATCGGTGAGCTGAACTATGGTTCGGAGCTGCTGTGGGAGCTTGGTCTTGTGCCGATGCTGATGGATGTGCCGATCGAAGCGGCGGTTACGCAATCCCGCAAGAGATGGGAAGCCAGGCAGCAGGCCGCACAGCGACGTCTTGAAGGCGAGATCAAGCTGACGGGGAAAGATGGCGACATTACCGAACTGGAAACGAAGCTGGCGGAAATCTACTGCGAGGTGCTCGGCTTCAACGAAATTGACGTAGACGATAACTTCTTCGAGCTTGGAGGCGACTCGATTTCTCTCGGTCGGATTCACGCAGCATTGGAGAAGCATTACCCCGGGAAGATTCGACTGCTGGAATTGTTCGAATATACCTCGGTTACCAAACTATACGAGCATATGCGAGAGGAAATGGACGAACAAGACGAGATTATTCACGAGGATAGCGCCGGCCGCGAGATATCCGAAGTATTGGCGCAAGTGAGCGCAGGCGCGGAGCTTGAGGAAGATACGATGCGGCTGATGGAGGAACTGGACAAGGGGACACTTTCTATTGAGGATGCTCTTGAACAACTGATGAAGCCGGGGCAAGGGAACAGCAGCGCAAGGAAAAAGTAATTGGCGGGAGCAACTTGGGCCGCCTGGAGGGTTAACGGTTATGGACAAGCTATACCATTATATTCTCAAGAGAGCTACCGAAGGGAAAATTGAAAAAGAAGATGCCGTGCGTATGGTTACGTTGCTTCGCCAGACACAAGCAGAGCAGGAGGAGACCCGCAAGGAGGACATCGCAATTATCGGGATGTCCTCCCACATTGCAGGTACGGAATCTCCGGAAGAGTTCTGGAGGAACATCGAAGCCGGAATCGATCTGACAGGCTCTTTTCCGCAGGAGCGAAGTGCAGACATCGAAAGTTATGTAGCGGATATGCTGGCTGACATGGGCTGGGAAGTGAAATATTCGCCAGGCGCATATTTGCATGATATCGCCTCCTTCGATTACAGCTTCTTCCGCATTACGCCGAATGAGGCCAGCCTCATGGACCCCTCCCAGCGGGTATTTTTGCAGACGGCCTGGGAGGCCATTGAGGACGCTGGCTATGGAGGGAAAAAACTGACCGGCACTCAAACAGGGGTTTATGTCGGTTACTCGAGCAGTTCGCTCTACCACACGATGATACTGGATACGGACCCGGAAGCGGCGGCAACGGCACTGACAGGCAACATTGCCGCCATGCTGCCGACAAGAATCTCCTACATGCTGGATCTGAAAGGGCCGACACTCATCCTGGACACCGCCTGTTCTTCTTCATCGGTTGCCATTCATCTCGCCTGCAAGGCGATCCAAAACGGCGATTGTCAGATGGCGCTGGCAGGCGGGATTCGAATCAACTTGCTGCCCATCGACAATTCGGGCCTTAAGCTCGGGGTCGAAGCGGCGGACGGGCGTACGCGGACATTCGACGCTGAAGCCGAAGGAGCCGGCTGGGGGGAGGGTAGCGCTGCTGTGCTGCTTAAGCCCCTCAGCAAAGCGGTGCAGGATGGCGATCGGATTTATGCGGTTATCAAAGGGACGGCGGTCAACCAGGACGGCGCTTCAATAGGCATTACGGCTCCGAATGCGAACGCGCAGGCGGATGTGCTCCAGAAGGCATGGAAGGATGCGGGCATTCATCCGGAGACGCTCTCCTATATTGAAGTGCATGGCACAGCGACGAGACTCGGCGATCCGCTCGAAATTGAAGGGCTATACAAGGCGTTCAAAAAGCATACGCGCAAAAAGCAATTTTGCGCTGTCAGTACGCTGAAGACCAACGTAGGCCATCTCTATGAATGCGCCGGCATTGCCGGTGTGATCAAGGCTGCTCTTTCATTAAAGCATCGTAAACTGCCCGCTGCGTTGAACTTCAATCGGCCGAATGCAACGATTGGCTTTAGCGAATCCCCGGTTTATGTGAACACACATACACGAGATTGGGATGCTGGTGACCATCCGCGCAGATGCGGGATCAGCGCCTTCGGCCTAAGCGGTACCAACTGCCATATCGTATTGGAAGAATATGCTCCTGAGCAGCAGACGGACAGAGAGGATGAGGAACCTCGCATCCTGCCCAATTTGCTGACGATTTCGGCTAAAAGCAAAGCTTCGCTGAGCGGCATCGTCAACCGATATGAGCAGCTTTTGAACCGTGAAGCAATTGCAGCCGCTTCGCTGCGTGATCTATGCTACACAGCCAATACGGGCAGAGGTCACTATGCGCACCGAATTGCCGTTACCTTCGAAGACGAAGCCGACCTCAGGCAGAAGATCACCTTGCTTGCCGGCAGTTCGTTGGAAGAACTCTCGCATGACGACATTCGCTATGGACGGCATAAGGTAGTTTCCGGGAACAAGCAGCAGCTTGAGGATGGCGAAATCAAAGAAGCCAAACGCGCAGAGCTGACCCGTAAGTCGTCCGAGAAGATTGTGCAATTGGCAGGCGTCGGCAATACGGAAAAACAGCTTCTCAATGAAATTGGCAACTTGTATGTCTGCGGGGCGGATGTCAATTGGGAGGAACTGTATAGCGGCGAAAGCCGAAGCAAGACTCATGTCCCGGTCTATGCATTCGAGAAGCATCACTGCTGGCTTGACTTGCCCGAGCCGGGATCAAGGATCAAGGCGGAAGAACCGCTGTTTTATGAGATGCGGTGGCGCAAGTGCGAACGTATTCCTGAGGCCGCAGGTACGAATGGGGCAGCCATTATTTTGATGGACTCCACCGGTATCGGCGAGAACATCGCGGCAACTTTCAGAGAGGGCGGCAGACAAGTAATTGAGGTCGAACTTGTGAAACTTCCGGAAACTGCGGGTTCTCCCGCTTGTATTCCTACCCGAGAAGGCTATCGGATCGATGGCTCGAAGGAAAGTTATGTTCAGCTCATTCAGGCACTGAAGCATGTTGCGCCAAGTCAGATTGTGCATTTGTTTTCGCTGGATAAGCAGGAAGCCAGCGACTCGCTGGAAACGTTGAAGCAGCGGCAGCAACGCGGCGCTTACAGTCTGTTTTATTTGACGAGAGCGCTCTCCGAGGGGGACAACTCCCTTGCCCTGCATATTCTCACCCGCAATACAATTCAGGCTTCCGGGGAAGAGGGGCTGCTTAACCCGGATCATGCTCCTGTTCACGGCATGGGGAAGGTAATCCCCAAGGAACTGCCGGGCGTTTTCTGCAAAATGATCGATTTGGACGACAACGTCCCAATCGAACTGCTGCTGCGTGAGCTTCAGGCAGCGGACGGCGCTTATTCGGTTGCACTTCGAGGAAACGACCGCTATATCGAAGTTTTCTCTGAGCTTGCCGGTATGACTGGAGACAGCGGCTCCCTGACCCTGAAAGAGAATGGCGTATACCTGATCACCGGCGGGCTCGGCGGCATCGGGCTGGAAATGGCCAAGTGGTTCGCCGCTTCCGCTTCGGGCAAGGTAAATCTGGCTCTCATCAACAGGACCCCGCTGCCGCCGCGCGCGCAGTGGCAGACAATTGTTGATGACAGCAATACCTCGGACAAGCTGAAGAAGCGGCTCGGCTCGCTGATGGAGCTGGAGACGCTTGGAGCAAATGTCGAATGCATCAGCGCCGACGTGTCCGATTACGACTTCATGTCGCAGGCAATTTCCCAATTGAAGAGCAAGTATGGAGCCATTCTGGGGGTCGTACACGGTGCAGGCGTTTCCAGCGATGGTCCGCTCGCGGACAGAAGCGATGCCATGTTCGATGCCATTTATGCGCCCAAGGTTTACGGCACATGGGTGCTTGACGCACTTACCCGGGGAGAGGCGCTGGATTTCTTCATTATGTTCTCATCGGTTGCTACAATCTTCACGGCCCGCGGTCAAGGGGATTATGCGGCCGCGAATGCGTACCTGGACGCCTATGCTGCTTATCGGCAAGGAAGAGCCGGACGAACGCTCACCGTCAACTGGACGACATGGAAGGAAACAGGCATGGCCTTTGACGGCGGTCATGTGTTCGATACCATCTTCAAAACCTTGCCGACTGATCAAGGCTTGGAAGGATTGTCCTTGCTGCTGCGGCACAATTCGAGCAGAGCGCTGATCGGACAAGTCCACTATGACGGAGCCGGAGCCATGCTGCTGGAGCGCTCAGGAGTAGCTTGCTCGGATTCGATCAGGCAACGCATTGCCGCGAAGAAAGAGCAGAAGAAAAAGCCAAGCGGCGGCGGAGCGCAGAAGAGCACGCGCAGCGCCGATGGCGTTACTCTGCTTGGCCGCGGAGAAGGCCCGTATTCCGAGTTGGAGCAGAAGCTTGCGTTATGTTGCAAACATGTCTTCGGCTACGAAGAGATCGACATCTATGACAATTTCTTCGAAATGGGAGCTGACTCGCTCGTCTTGATGAAGCTTCAGGGCGAGATAGAAACGCATACGTTTGAAGCGGTGCAAATGAGTGAATTATTCGAGCATACCACTGTCGCTCAATTGGCGGAGCATTTGAGCAATCAAGCCGCTGGCAAGGAGCCTGCCCGCTTCTACTCGTATCCGCCAATGCAGAAGGCAGAGGATAAGCCTTATTATCCTGCATCCCACGCCCAAAGACGAATGTTTCTCGCTTTCAAGCGGCAGCCACAGAATACGAGCAACAATCAATTCCGCGTTTCTTTATTGAACATACGAATTGAGCCTGAACGGATGGAGCTGGCAGTGCGTCGCTTGATCGATCGTCATGAGGTGCTCCGTACGGCCGTCACAAGCATGGACGGGGAAATCGTGCAACTCATTCGGGATCAGGCGGACTTTCAGCTCGCTTACTGGCAGGCCGACGAGGAAGAGGCGCAAGAGATTATATACCGGTTCAGGCAGCCGTTCGATTTGAACGCACCGCCGCTGTTCAGGCTTGGTCTGGTGAAGGTGGAGGAAGATAAGTACTACTTGCTGTATGATGCCCATCACATTATTACAGACGGCATATCGATGGAGATTTTCATGCGGGAGCTTATACAGCTGTACAAGGGTGAAGCGCTGCCTGCTCTTGCCTATCAGTACAAGGACGCAGTGGAATGGCAACTGTCGTTGTTGCATTCGGAGGGGATGAAGCATCAACAGGAATTTTGGCAGCATGCTTTTGCGGACGGCATTCCAACGTTGCAGTTGCCTTTGGATTTCGGCAGACCGGAGCAATTGGCATTCGAAAGCGGATTAACACTGCGCCTTGCAGACAGGGAGCTGACAGATAAGCTTAAAAAGCTGGCAGGGAGTACGGGGACGACCATGTATATGCTGCTGCTTGCCGCTTATGCTTTGCTGCTGTCGAAGTATACCGCACAGGACGACCTGGTTATCGGCTCGCCGGTTACCGGCCGGCCAAGGCGGGAGATGGACAAAATTGTCGGCATGTTTATCAATATGATTGCGATGCGGGTTAAGCCGCAGAGGGAGCTGACATTCCTGAACTGCCTGGAGCAGGTAAAAGCGAGTGCAGTCCTGGCTTTCAACAATCAGGATTACCCGCTCGATGAACTCATCTATCAGTTGGACGTACAGCGAACTCCAAACAGGCGCCTGGTATTTGATACGGTCTTTATCTATCAGAATATTCAGGTTGAAGAAAGGTCAATTGGGCGATCGCTTGAGCATATTTACAATCTGACCGATTACGACCTGACATTGGAGGCAATGGACAAGGGCGGTCAGCTTCAGCTGAGATTGGAATACAATACGCTGCTGTTCCGTCCACAGACGGCTGAGCGGATGCTCGAAGACTATTTGAGCATATTGGTGTCCATTGCTGCTGCGCCACAGACACGGTTGCAGGATATTGAGCTGGCAAGCTTGGGAGCCTTGAACCCGGCATATGAGGAAGACGAGGAAATTTCCTTTAACTTGTAGATTTCTACCGTATGAGTGGAAGTGATGGGAGGGACATGGCGTGGGAATAGATTCCTATTCGGACAACTTGCTCCTGACGAGCGGCAAGTGGGAGGAGGAGCGGGAGTATTGGCTTGGAAAACTCGATCCTGACTCCTTGCCTTCGGGCTTTGAGGGGGATCTGAGGGAGCAGAAGTCGCGTACCGGAGTGCCCGAGTTGGTCAACTGCAGGCTCCCGGCAGCTTTGACAGAAAAGCTGTTGTCGGCAAGCAGTGGTTCCCATCAGGGAATATATGCGCTGCTTTTGTCCGGGGTGCTTTATGTGCTTCACCGATATACAGGAGAGCAAACGGTGACCGTCGGCATGCCGTCCGGGCGTCGAACGGGAGAGAGCAGCGTCCCCGATCAGTTGACCGCGTTGCAAATGGACGTGGACGAGGCGCTTTCTTTCAAATCTTATATAAGGCATGTCAGCCAAACTGTCCAGGAAGCGAGGAAGTACAAGCATATCTCTTATTCTGCCGTGATCAGGCTGATCAAGCAGGATGCTGAAGCGGCAGCGCCCGCTTTCAAGACGGTCGTTGCGATGAATACGCTGCATGCTCCGATCTATCTCCAGGACGCGCAGGCGACGGTTACCTTTTATTTTTCTTTGGAGGAAGATCGTCTCCTGCTGGAGTTGCTGTATGAACGATCGATGTATTCCCGGCGTTTTATAGAACGCATCGGCCGCCATTTCATCAGCTTTTTGGACGAGGCGCTCCAAGACAGCAGTATGCCGTTAAGCCATGTGAAGATGCTCTTGCCGGAGGAGGTCGACGAGCTCGAAGCGCTCAACTCCACAGCGGTTTGTTATCCAAAGGATAAAACGATTCATGAGCTGTTTGACCATCAGGCACAGAGGACGCCCGAATGGACGGCTCTGCGGTTTGCCAGTCAAGAGCTCACTTACGGCCAACTGAAGGAACGCTCGGATCGACTTGCCTGCCTGCTCCGGACAAAAGGGATCGGACGGCAGCAGGTTGCCGCCATTATGACGAACCGGTCACCGGAGATGATCGTTGCGATTCTGGCGGTCTTAAAGGCCGGGGGCGCTTATGTACCGATTGATCCAACCTATCCGTCCGATCGGATTGCGCACATGTTGAATGATAGCGGATCAGCCGTATTGCTAACGCAGAGCGGGTTTGTGGAGACGGTTCCCTTTCAGGGTGCGGTGTTGGATGTGGACGACAGCTCGATCTATGAAGAGAGCGGATTTATGTTGTTCGATGTCAGTGCTCCCGAAGATGCCGCCTATTTGATCTACACATCCGGCTCGACCGGCTTGCCGAAGGGGGTGCTTGTTCCGCACCGGTCGGTGGTCAATTTCATCACCGGCATTACCGAGTGTATCCCCTCATTCACCGAAGGCAAGAGGATTGCTGCCGTGACGACGCTCTCCTTTGATATTTTCGTACTGGAGACGCTGCTGCCATTAACTCAGGGCCTCACTGTCGTCATCGCTGGCGAACAAGAGCAGCAAAGTCCGGCTTTGTTAAACAGATGGCTTGCAGATCATCAAATTCAGCTGTTTCAGGCAACCCCGTCACGGGTGCAGCTGCTGCTGAACGATGAAGCTGCGGAGGCAGGACTCGCACACGTGACAACATTGATGCTTGGCGGCGAAGCGTTCCCGGAGGAACTGCTTCGCAAGCTCCGGGAACGGTGCGGACAAGCGGACATTTACAATATGTACGGCCCGACGGAAACAACGGTGTGGTCTGCCGTGAAGAATGTTACGCATGCATCCTCTATTACCCTTGGGACGCCCATTGCCAATACGCAACTGTATATTGTCGATTCGCGAATGCGGCAACTGCCTGAGGGAGTAGCAGGCGAACTATGCATTGCGGGGGACGGTATGGCCATCGGTTACTGGCAGCGCGAGCAACTGACAGCCGAGCGGTTCGTACCCTGCCCTTTTGGAGGGGGCAGAATGTACCGGACTGGTGATTTAGCCAGACGGCTGCCGGATGGAGAAATCGAGTTTTTAGGACGCATCGACAATCAAGTGAAAATCAGGGGCTTTCGGGTGGAACTCGGGGAGATCGAGTCTGCGCTTCTCGGTATGCGAGAAGTAAAGGCGGCGGTCTGCCAAGCAAAGGAGGACGGTCAGGGCAACCGGATTTTATGCGCCTATTACGTTTCCCAGACCCGTATAACCGCTGATGAGCTAAGAAGTGCGATCGCCTCCAAACTGCCGGATTATATGCTGCCATCGTTCTACATTCCGCTTGACGAGCTTCCATATACGCCGAATGGCAAAATCGATCGAAAGCAATTGCCTGACCCGTATGCGTTGTCCGACAGGCTGTTTATCGGAGAGCCGCCTGCCAGCGAGCAGGAGGAGCGGCTGCTGCTTATCTGGAAGTCGGTGCTGGAAGTAGAGGGAATCGGTGTGACCGATGATTTCTTCAATGCGGGCGGCCATTCCCTGAAGGCGCTGCGCCTGGAGGTAGAGCTGGAGAAGGCAGGATTCGCTTTTGATGGCGAAGATCTGTACCGTTATCCGACAATTAGAGGATTCCTGAACAGGATAAAGGACGCCCCGACAGGCAATGTTGCAGAGGACGCCAGCTTGCCAGCCGGTATTGAAGCGTTCGCCGGCGCAACATGGGTGAAAGTCGCGCATGATGAGCGGATTGAGCCGTTCAACGATGTCTTTTACAAGGAATGTTTCTATCATTCGCTGTTTCCGTCTATCCGCTATTTTGAGAGAAGCCTGCTGCCTCTTCTGGTCAATGATACGGTTGTATACAAGTTTGATGAGGCAAACGTACATTTTCAGGTCGGGTACGAGTCTGCAGTGCCGCTGTACAATTTGTTGGGCAGCATGGGAATTGCGATGGATATGAGAATGGCGGGCCGGGACGTCGTCGGGGAAATCAAGCAGGCCGTCCGCAGCAATAAGCTGGCAATCGTGCGGATTGACTGCTACTATGCCACAGACCGGACGGAAACCTATCAAACGAAGCATTGGCCGCATTCCTGGCTGGTGTTCGGCTTCGACGATTCAAGGCAAGTGTTCAGCGTGATCGAGCACGACCATATTGAAAATTTAACGTACCGGAAGCGCTGGGTCAGCTATGAGGACACCCTGCAAGGCCATTTGGGCTATCTGGACGAGTTTGGCAGCGAGGAGCCGGTTTATTACGAGCTGTCCGCAGCCGCTGGCAAGGATGAGTCCTCGGATGTGAACCGTTTAATCGCTTCCAGCGTTGCGGCCGGGGAACGGCGGCGGATGATCAGCGCCAGCATGTCCGCCCTGGAACGATTTATTCAAGTAGTTAGCCAAAAGATGCGAGACGAACGTTTCCTTGCACAAGACGGTGAGCGTCTGCTTGACGCGCTGAATCAAATCGTCAACGCGAAGCTGTTTGACAAGTATCGCTACGAGCAGCTGCTTGGCCCTTACCTTCAGCTCCAGCCTGATGTGGACTCCATTCTGGAAGTGTGGAAGCAAATCCGCGCCAAGGTGGCCAAGTCAGTGTTTTCCGCCAAACTAAGGCCGGAAACGGTAACGCTGCTATGCGGGCAGTTTGATCTGGCATTCGCGCTGGAGCGTGAATATGCGGACAAACTGGCCGGGATCATTCCTGATCACGATGAATTGGAAAAAATTACAACGTCTGGCTAGGAAAAAGTTTGCAAAAATTCAATGTAGAAAGAAGTGGGAGCGCAGTGAGAGTAGGAGTAATCGGAGCAGGTGTGATGGGAAGCGGGGTTGCCCAAGCACTGGCCCAATCAGGGTTATCGGTTGTGGTGGTTGATATTGATCAAGCGAAGCTTGAGCATACGAGAGCGGAAATAGCAAACCAGCTGCGTTTTCGAGCCCTATTCGGCTCCTCTGAAAAGGTAGAGGCCGCGGAGCAGATTATGGGACGCATTCAATTTACAACAGAGCACCAGATGCTTGCCGATGTCAACTTTGTCATTGAAAATGCGACGGAAAACTGGGAGGTGAAGCGGGGTATCTACGAGCTTATCGACGACATATGCCGTGAGGATTGCATTTTTATGATCAATACGTCCTGTATCTCCATTACGAAGCTCGCTGCGGTCACAAGCCGGGCGTCGCAAGTTATCGGTACGCATTTCATGAACCCGGTGCCGTTGAAAAAGACCGTCGAGGTTATCCGGGGCTATTATACGTCGGATGAATGTATACGTGCGGTCGAGGAACTGCTGGGCTTGATGGGCAAGGAAATGATTCTCGTAAACGATTATCCGGGCTTTGTGTCCAATCGGATTTCCCATTTGTTCATGAATGAAGCCGCCTTTGTGGTGCAGGATCAGGTGGCGACAGCCGAGGAAGTGGACGATATTTTCAAAAAATGCTATGGACATGCGATGGGACCGTTGGAAACAGCTGATTTGATCGGACTGGATACGGTTGTGCATTCACTGCACGTTCTCTATGAGAGCTACCAGGACCCCAAATTCCGCTGTTGTCCGCTGCTGCAAAAGATGGTGGACGCGGGGCTGCACGGCAAAAAGAGCGGCCAAGGCTTTTATACGTACTAATTTAAAATGACAAGGAGAGTGTCAATGATGGAAGAGAACAAAGTGAAAATCAAAAAATTTTTATCCCGGTTTTTCCGCAAACATGAGCTTGCGGACGATGAGGATATTTTTGCGCTCGGCTTCGTCAATTCATTGTTCGCCATGCAGCTTGTAATGTTTCTGGAGAAGGAGTTTGCAGTCACTATCGACAGCAAAGATATGGATTTGGACAATTTCCGGACGATTAACCGGATGGCAGCTTTAATTGAAGAGAAAACAGTGGTTGACCAACAATTGTAGCGGGAGGAATTACGATGAAGCTGGAGCTAACGCCGGAGCAGAGCCAATGGCAGGAACAATTTGACGCGTTTGTGGATGAGCATATTGTTCCGCTTGCTGATCGAAATGACCGCGAGGAGCGCATCCACCCGGATATGCTCAAAAGCATGATCGATGCTGGCTATTTAGGTTCAATGCTGCCGAAAAACTATGGCGGTATGGGACTGGATAATGTGACATGCGGCATTCTTAACGAGGAAATCGGGCGCGGCTGCTCTTCAGCCAGAAGCCTGTTGACCGTACATGGAATGGTATCCCTGGCTATATTGCGCTGGGGTACGGAGCAGCAGCGGAACCAGTGGCTGCCCCAACTGGCCTCAGGCGGGGTGTTGGCAGCGTTCGGACTGACAGAGCCAGGCGCCGGCAGCGATGCCAAAAGCATCGAGACGACAGCCGTTCTGGACGGAGACGAGTATGTGCTGACAGGAACGAAGAAATGGATCACCGTCGCCCAAATCGCGAATCTTTTCCTCATTTTTGCAAAGTGCAACGGCAAGCCTGCGGCCTTTCTCGTTGAGCGGGAACGCCCCGGGCTGACCGTCTCGCCCATGTTTGGCCTGCTTGGCGCCAGAGGCTCGATGATTGCGGAAGTTGTAATGACCGAATGCCGAATCCCAAAACAAAACTTGCTTGGGCAAGTCGGCATGGGGCTGACCCATATTGCGTTGCCATGCCTGGATTATGGCAGATATACAATAGCTTGCGGCTGCGTTGGATTGGCCCAGGCTTGTCTGGAGGCAGCGGTGGAGTATGGAAGCACAAGAATCCAGTTCGGCCGGCCGCTGCGAGACAATCAGCTTATTCAGAAGATGGTATCCGAAATGGCGGTGCAGGTAAAGGCTGCGCGGCTGCTGTGCTACAAAGCAGGCTATTTGCGGGATATTGGAGACCCGGACAGCATTATGGAAACGTGGACGGCTAAATATTTTGCTTCGACGATGCTTGGCAAAATTGTCGGCGACACGGTGCAGATCCATGGCGCCAACGGCTGCCATGATGGATATCCGGTCGAGCGTTATTTCCGGGATGCAAAAATCAATGAAATTATCGAGGGAACAACTCAGATGCACGAAATGCTTATTGCCGAGCAGGAGTTCGTGACGGGCCGCCGGACAGTCCAGCCGAAATCCGAAACTGTTTATTCCTAAGGAGATGATGCGCATGTCTTACCAGATTGAGGAGAAGAAGAAGACGTCCAAGCGGAAAATCAAATGTGTCGTGTGGGATTTGGATCATACGATTTGGAATGGCATTTTAATGGAGGATGCCTCGGTTGAGCTACGGGGGGATATTGTCCATGTGATCAAGACGTTAGATGAGCGGGGGATTCTGCAATCGATCGCAAGCCGCAATGAACACGAGGTTGCGATGGCAAAATTGCAGGAGCTCGGAATTGATGAATATTTCATCTATCCGCAAATTAACTGGAACCGCAAGTCGGCCTCGATCAAGACAATTGTAGAATCCATTAATATCGGTATGGACACCATTGCCTTTATCGACGATCAGCCGTTCGAACGGGAGGAGGTCAGCTTCAACCATCCGGATGTTCTCTGCATCGACGCCATTGAAACGGACAAACTGCTCGATCTGCCAGAATTCAACCCTACTTTTGTAACCGAGGATTCCCGCAATCGCAGGCGCTTGTACATGAGCGATATTGTAAGGAATGAAGAGGAGTCCAGTTTTGAGGGCTCCCAGGAAGAGTTTCTCGCTTCGCTCGGCATGGTGTTTACCGTGTCTCCGGTGGAAGGGGACGACCTGAAACGGGCCGAGGAGCTGACTGTAAGAACTCATCAACTGAATGCGACGGGCTATACCTATTCCTATGAGGAACTGGATGCGTTCCGCCATTCATCGGATCACCTGCTGCTAATTTCCGATCTGGAAGATAAATATGGCGACTACGGCAAAATCGGCTTGACGCTGCTGGAGCGCAATGGCAGTATCTGGACGCTTAAGCTGCTCTTAATGTCCTGCCGCGTCATGTCCCGGGGAGTCGGCAGCATTATGCTGAATTATGTCGCCAAACTGGCGCATGAAGCCAATGCGGTGCTGCGCGCCGAATTCGTACCTACCGACCGCAATCGAATGATGCTTCTCACCTACAAGTTTGCCGGATTTAAGGAAATCGAGCACAATGAGGGACTTATTATTTTCGAGCATGATCCGGCTTACATTCAAAGCGTTCCGGATTATGTAACACTGATCAGCCGCGTCTGATGCGGGAAACTCAGGTTTCAATGATGAATATCTGCTACTACGATACAGGAGGATGTAATGATGGAGAAAATGGCGTTTTTATTCCCGGGGCAAGGTTCTCATTTTGTAGGTATGTCGAAAGGTCTGTACGATCAATATACGATCGTGAAGCAAACGTTTGAGGAAGCAAACGATGTGCTGGGGTACGATTTGGCCAAGCTTTGTTTTGAGGGAACGCTGGCCGAACTGTCCAAGGCGAAAAATTCCCAGCCAGCCATTCTCGTATCCAGTGTAGCGAGCTTCCGTGCCTATATGCAGGAGCTTGGAATCGTTCCGCAGTTTCTCGCCGGCCACAGTCTCGGTGAGTATGCGGCATTTACATGCGCCGGAGCAATCCGGTTCCCTGACGCCGTACAGTTGCTTCATGAACGCGGAACGCTGACCGACGAGGTTGCGGCGAGCGGGGTCGGGGCGATGTCCATCGTGGATGGAGTCGAGAGCAGGCTTGTTGAACAAGCGTGTCAAGAGATGGTGCAGGAAGGTCGTCAGGTTTCGGTTAGCTGCTATAATACGCCGAATCAGACTGCAATTTCTGGCGACAGCGATGCCGTTATGGAACTGGAGGACCGGTTGACCGAGCAAGGCGGTCTGGCGACCCCGCTCCTTGCCAGTGCTCCGTTCCACTGCAGCTATATGCAGCCCATGGCAGACCTGTTGCTGGAGAAGCTGTCCCGGCTCCCGTACGGCTTTTTCAAATATCCGGTCATCACCAATCGCAATGCCGAGCCTATGGCGCATTCGGAGAAGGTCGCGAACAATCTGGCGCTTCATCTGACGCAACCGGTTCAGTGGGAGCGGACGATGCAATATTTTAAACATAAAGGCGTTACGCTGGCAATCGAGATGGGCCCGAAAAATGTTTTAACCAATATGGTGAAGGCGAATGTGGAAGGGATCGAAGCGCTTTGCTACGGCGCCAAGGAAGACCGTAAAAAAATCGAGCAAATTTTGTCTGCTTATCCCGGCCTTAAAAAGCATATCCCGACGATCATTACGCGGTCGCTGGCGGTAGCAGTCGCTACGCCTAACCGGAACTGGGACAACGAGGAGTACCAGGAGAAGGTGGTCAAATCGTATCGAAAAATTCAGGGAATTCAGGACAGTCTTGAGGAGAGCGGTGCAAAGCCCACCCTGGAGCAAATGAGAGAAGCGCTTGATTTGCTCAAAATTATTCTGGACACCAAGCAGGTGCCTGAGGAAGAGCAGACACACTGGTACAACCAGATTATTGACGAAACGGGCACGTACTATGAATTGAATGAATATCTTGCTCCTGCTCGTCTGGCCGAAAAAATCTCATGATTGAGGTATATATGCTGCAGCTGGATGAAAAGAAGGCTGCAGCGCTTTACCCGACGTTGCTGAATTATGTTTCGGCAGAAAGACGGGAGGCTGTCCGCCGATTCCGCAAATCAGCCGATGCTTATCGATCGCTGACCGGGGAAATGATGGTACGATTGGCGGCTTGCAGACGGTGGCAGGTACGGAATAATGAGTTGTCATTCAGCAGGAATGAGTTCGGGAAGCCCTTGCTGGACAAGCCGTCTGGCTGTTACTTCAATGTGTCGCATGCCGGGGATTGGGTCGTTTGCGCGTTTGGCGATTGCCCGGTTGGTATCGATGTTGAACGTATAAAACTGATCGATATATCCGTTGCGGAATGGTTCTGCGTAGAGGAAGAATATGACGCGCTTATGGGCCTACCCGCCAGCCGTCAACTAACCTACTTCTACCGGCTGTGGACATTGAAGGAAAGCTATATTAAGGCTGTAGGCAAAGGCTTGTCGATTCCGCTGGATTCGTTCTCTTTCGCGATTGGCGAGGACGGAGAGGTGACGGCACACTTGGGTGCGGAGGCCGCTCCCGCTTATTTTCGGCAATATGTAGTGGATGAGTCCCATGTGATGACACTATGCACGTTCCGTGATGCCGTGCCGACCATGCGTCAGCTGGAATATGGCGAATTGGAGGGGCTGCTTCCTTTGCTGGGCTGACTTTTCCACAATGATTTTGTATGCGTCTTGTGAGGAGAAATGAATGATGCTGATAGAGGGTCAGACGATTGTTGTATCAGGGGTTGCCAACGAAAAGAGTTTGGCCTGGGGAGTGGCACAATCGCTTCACCGGGAAGGCGCCAACCTGGTGTTTACGTACCGCAAGGAGAAATCGCTGCGAAAATTAACGAAGCTGCTCAAGGAGTCCGACATTGAAGCGGCTGCCGTAGTGCCGTGTGACATACTGGATGATGCAAGCCTGGGAGAAGCCTTCAGCCGCATTGGAGATCAAGTTGGCACGATTCATGGACTCGTTCATTCCATTGCCTATGCTGAACTTCTGCAGGGTGAATATATCGATACGACGCGGGAAGGGTACCTGTTGGCGCAAAGCGCCAGCTCTTACTCTTTCGTGGCGATGGCCAAGCATGCACGCAGCTTGATGAAGGATGGGGGAAGCATGGTCACGCAAACCTATTTAGGTTCCGAACGGGTCGTAAAAAACTACCATGTGATGGGCGTCGCCAAGGCGGCCCTTGAAGCCAGTGTGCGTTATTTGTCAGAGGATTTGGGGCGGTATGCCATTCGCGTGAACGCCGTATCGGCCGGTCCTGTACTGACCTCTGCGGCGGCGGCAATTTCAGGCATCCATGATTTGTTGTCAGAGATCGAGCGGCGCGCTCCTCTTCGCCGCAACGTTCAACAGGATGAAATAGGCGACGCGACGCTATTTTTATTAAGCCGTCTGTCGAGAGGGGTTACTGGCGAAGTTCTCCACGTTGACTCGGGATACCATATTCTGGGACCCTAGCAGACTGGCTGAAAAGATACATGCAAAGAACCTCTGCTCGCGTTATGATTTGAAGTGTTCTCGTCAAGTAGACAGTGAAAAAAAGAAAAAGAATCGACACTCGCCGTATTGATATGCTCCCATCATAGTAGACAGTAGAAAAAACAAAACGTCTACTGCTACCATGATGGGAGTTTTTGGGATGTCGAAAAGGAGTCCAATTTCATTAGATGTAAAACTACAGGTTGTCAGAAGATGCTTGCAGCATGATTCAAATCCGCATTATGAAGGAAAGAAACTGGGGATCGACAATCAGACCGTTCGGGATTGGATAAGGAAATACAAAGCAGATGGCTATGAAGGGTTGAAGGAATCCAAAGCCTGGAAACCGTACTCACATGAGCTCAAGCAAACCGCGATTCGTGACGTTCTATCCGGAAAGTACTCCGTCCGAGAAGCGACAAAGCAGCATGGCATTTCAAGTAAAAGTGTGTTGGAGAGCGCCTTCGAAAAAAAGTTGGCAGAGATCCGGCGAAGACGTACACGCTAACCCTCGTTCGACATGTAGACTTGTATCAAGCGACCAACTCCAGCAGGCCAATGACTCTGTGGAGAAATGCATCAAGGCACGCACGCGACAATTACTCGAGGTGAACGAGCAGTTAGAGCAAGCCAATGAAAAGATGAAGCAGAGCGAAAGCTTCAGAATCAAGCTGCTTGCCAATATCTCTCATGAGCTAGGCACACCGATGACCGCGATCAAAGGCTACGCCAAGGCACTCAAGGATGGCATCATTACGGCAAATGCCCCCAAATATGCCGAACGCATCTACGAACGCTCCGCCCTGCTGCAACGGCTGATAGAGGATCTGCTTGAGCTGACCAAACTGGAAACCCGACAAATCGAATTCCAAATCAAAGATGTGCTGATCATCCCGTATATCGAGCAATTTTATTTAAAATACGAATGGGAAGCTAACGCGAAACAGATTCAGTTTTTGCTGGATCTTCCTGTTATGTCAGACGAAACGGAGCTCGTGATCGCGCACATCGATCCGTTGCGGATGGAGCAGGTATTGGCCAATTTGTTGTCCAACGCGCTTAAATTCACGCCGGCGAACGGCGTTATCCGCATAGCGCTGGATATCAACGCGCTGAAGCATCTGATTCCGGTCAGGCCGTTATTCATATGAACGACTCCGGCATCGGCATCCCCCAATCCGAGCAAGAGCATATCTTTGAACGTTTTTATCAGATTGCCAATGGTTCGGGAAAAAAGGAGGGATCCGGCCTGGGACTTGTCATTTCCCGTGAAATCGTTCATGTTCATCATGGTTCCATCCGGGTAGAGAGCGACCAGGGGAGCGGGAGCGATTTTCAAGTGACGCTTCCGCTACGCTTCGAACCCGCAAACCAGAATCATGCCTCGGAGGGAGTGCACAATTGACAACCATTTTAATCGTTGAAGACGATCCGGATATCGCAGAGCTGCTGTCGATTTATATAAACAATGAGGGCTATCAGGCTATCATCGCTACCCGTGTGCAGGAAGCCCTCCAGCTATTCCGTCAGCATGCGCCGGATTTGCTGCTGTGCGACATCATGCTTCCCGACGGCGACGGCATGGAGTTGTCCGCCCGCGTGCGCCAACAGTCCGACCTCCCCATCATCTTGATCAGCAGCAACCGGGAAAGCGGACAGGTTCTAACGGGCTTCGAAATAGGGGGAGATGATTATATTACCAAGCCATTCGATCCCGACATCGTCATGGCACGCATCAAAGCCCAACTGCGCCGTCATAGTCAACGGAATGATCCAGCGGCAGCCGAGCGCAGCAGCCCGGACAAGTTTTTTCCGTCAATCAACTGTACGATCAAATCTGGGGATTGGACGGCTGGAGCGACAGCCGCACCGTCATGGTGCATATTCACAAGCTGCGCAAAATGCAGGTGAAGCTCAGCCGCTAAAGATACTTGATCGGCTGCAGCGATTAGAAGTCCGGTCTGCTGTTGCAGATTATCCTCTCGATCTGTACGCGCTTGTTCACGGAGCGTCTTACTTTGTTCGGCCAACATGGTCAACATCTCCGTGTAATTGTTGCTTGCGATTTTATAAGCACCAGTGCTCGCCTTGGACAGGTCCAAGTCTGCAGATGCATAGCTTTCAGCCGAAGTACCGATTATCCCGATGACAACAGAAGCAGTTAAAGCAATGACCATTTTTTCGTAATGTTCCCTCCACAATGATTTTTATCGATATAACCTGCAAATTCCTTCGCATGCCTCAACGTTATCACAGGAAGTTTAATTCTTGTTTAAGTTTGCTTTTTTTCATCAAATATTTCAGCCATCCTGCATACACGTCTTCCCTTCGCCAGCCAACACAGCCGGTTTCTGTTCGAGCCGTTGCCTTCGAATTTAATCGAGGTGTTTGAAAATTCATGATACTATTGACATTTCCGTTTCGTATGTTATATTTTGTTTGAACGTTCAAACAGGGTGGCGATGAAGATGAAAGGTGCAACTGGCGATACGAAAAGAAAAATTGTTGAGGCTGCATATCGGGTCTTGGCTGAGCAAGGTTTCGAAAAGACGTCGACAAAAGAAATTGCCAAGCAAGCTGGCATATCACAAGGACTGATCAATTATTATTTTGTGAGCAAAGAGGATTTAATGTTTGAGATCTTTCATTTGGAAAGTGTCCGCTATATGGAAGAAATGCACAAGATTTCGGAAATTACGTTGGATAAAAATTTCATACGCCATGCGTTAGCTGTGCCTCAAAACATGGTGCATGAATATCCAGATTGGCATCGCCTGCGCTTTGAATTATTTGCGATAGGTTTGAGGAGCGAGGCCGGTCGCAAAAAAATCCGGCAAAGCCTTGAGGCAGGTAAAGGAGAAGTACTGAAAACGCTGAGTCTGCTGCCGCTGAAGGAGGGCGTTAATCAAAAGGCGCTGGCATCGATTATTAATATAACAATCGATGGTCTGGCCCTTGAGAAGATGGCTGACCCTGATTTCGATATGGACGCCGCCTACCTGACTTTAAGCGAGCTATTAGAAGCCTATTTGGATTTCGAGAATTCATAATTTTTTTCGATTATTATTGTTTGATCGTTCAAACAATAGTTTGGGGAGGTTGTTTCATTGACATTCAATTTTGTTTTCTGGTTGCCTTACGTCGTTTTACTCATCCATACGATCGAAGAGATACCGGGATTTTCGAAGTGGGCGACACGGCATTTTGCTCCCATGACCGCTCAAAGGCATGTCATGCTTCAAGTCGGCATAATTCTAGTCGTTCTGCTAGTCTCTTACCAAGCGTCAACCCAAGGGAATCACAGACTTTGGATCATTCTGGCTGCTGCATTTCAATTGCATCTTGGCATTAACGCTGTTTTCCACGTGGTTACTACGATTATTTATAAAGAGTATTCCCCTGGTCTGTTAACTGCCGTAACCTTATCGATTCCAGCTACCCTGTACTTTTTCCATGAAATATGTACAAGCGGGAAAATATCGAGCACAGAGCTCGTCCTCTCACTACTTGCAGGAACCATTATTGGGACAAGTGCGATCGCCGCGTTATTTCTTAAACAAACAGCAGGAAGAGGATGATAGGGATGACAATAACTGCTGCAATCGTACAGACCATTCTGCTTGTTACTTTTTTGATTTCAGGTGCTGGCAAGATATATGGGTTGCCCAGTCATATCCACAACTTCGAAAGGCTTCAGCTACCGCAATGGCTTCGTGTCGTAACTGGAATGGTTCAACTCATCGGGTCAGCAGGGTTAGCTGTAGGCTACTTCTATTCTCACTGGGCGACAATGGCGGCTATATACCTGACTCTCACTATGATTGGTGCGATAATGGCTCATATGCGGATCAAGGATAGGGTGAAGCAAACGGCGCCTGCGATTGTTCTGTTGTTCATCACCGTGATATTTTCAGTTTATACGCTGTCCGATAGCTTGAACCTCTAAATGATGTATGGGATTCCTAAAGATCGGCTTGCGTCAGAGTCGGCCTGCCAATATCACCGACAACCTGGATTCCTGTCCCACGGCTCCCTCTGTTTCGGGCTGGCTACCGTTGTTAGGCTGACTTTTTCTGTGGGCTCCAAGGTAGAACGTGTTTTTTTATACTCTTAGCAGCACGACAATTCAAACGAGTCATCATGAAACTCAAATCATGTTTTACTTGTGCCCAGTCATATCTCAATTTACTTAGAACAAAACATGATTGAAGTCCGGAAAATCGGTACAATCCCCGGTTTTTTAGGGTTGAAAACAGAACTAAAGCGATTCTGGGCAATTTGTGGATATTATGCCTGTCGGCATCAAAGCCGGTTTCAGTAAAAAGCCGTTATAGCATTCTATAGCGGCTTTTTGCTGTCCGGATAGGACTGGAGAAAAAAGCTTCTTTCTACCCTACCCGGTTTTGCCTGGAAAATGAACAGGCTTATAGAAAGAGAAATTCGATGCTGCTTCCTGTTTCAGAGTACAACAGGATTACAGTGAGGAGGAATGCACGATAGATGACAGCAAGCATTCGTCCCCGTTTTCTTCTTCGACCGACTTGACGGGAGATAAAAAACGGAGATTGAAGGAAGGGCGCATGGTGATGGAATGCGGACAAACACGCGAGGTTCAATTGGGACAAAGCCGATACATCGTGCAAAGTCATTATAGAGGAACGGATATCTTTCGGGAGAAGCTCAGGCGACTGGTGCTAAGAGACTGGGAGGAGGAACAGCATAAGAGCACATGAGGGGAATCCGAGCGATTCCCCTCTTTGTACTGAATGAGTCTTTTCGATTAAGAGTGGCGGTTGAGAACGAGCATCTTGCTTGGACGATAACTGCAACAATGGCACACTACTGTCGATCTCGAAAATCCATTATACTAAAATCAGCCGATTTATTGCTGGGAAAGGATGGGACATGAAAAAACAGCAAACAACTCGAACCGCGATCTATCGCCGATTGAGCCGGGATGATGAGCAGAGCGGCGAGAGCATGAGTATTGAAAATCAACGGATTTTGCTGGAACGATATGCAAAGGAAACGGTTTTGATGTGGTGGAGATTTACACGGACGACGGCTGGAGCGGCACCAACTTTGACCGTCCCGATTTTCAGCGGATGAACGGGATATCGAACTTGGTAAGATCGACATTGTTCTGGTCAAGGACTTGAGTCGCCTGGGACGAAACCAGATTGAAACGAGCCTGTGCATTCAAGTATTTTTCCCCGAGCATGATGTACGGTTTGTTGCCGTCAGCGAAAACATTGACACCGCCAAGGGCGAAGATGATTTTATGGAACTTCGCAATCTGTTTAACGAATGGTTTGTCCGCGATACGAGTCGAAAGGTCAAAAACGGCTACCGCCAACGGGCATTGAACGGTGACTACACCGGTCCTTATGCTCCCTATGGATACAGCAAAGATGAGCAAAATAAGCACAAGTTAGTTCGGGATGAGCAAACCGCTCCGGTTGTCCAACGCATCTTTCAATTGGCGGTAGAAGGATACAGTCCTTATAAAATAGGCCGCATGCTCCGTGCGGATCAAATCCTTGCTCCACGTGCTTATCTAGCCGAGAAGCATCAGCGCTACCTGAAGGTTGTCAATTATAAGCATCCCTGCGATTGGGGAGCCACTACAATCACTGTCATTCTCCAAAATCGTGTTTATCTGGGACATATGGTTGGACATAAGGTTACCAAGCCATCCTTCAAGAATAAGCGTATCGTTGCTGTCCCAGAGGATGAGTGGATCGAGGTCAAGAATACGCACGAACCCTTGATTGATGCGGAAACCTTTACTTTAGCGCAAAAGGTCATTCGCGTGAAGAAGCGCCCGACCAAAGAAGGGGAGCATCAAATCTTTTCAGGGTTACTGAAATGCTCGACCTGCGGACAAGGGCTGTCTTTTGCTCGCGGAGGTAATAGTAAGACCGCCGGTGGTAAGGGAGGGCGCGGAAGCTTCGCTTGTAATCAAGCGAGAACACGCGGCAGTGGGTATTGCTCATTTCATTATATTAGCTACGTCGACGTGTACGAGATCTTATTGGCAGATATTCGTCGCCATGCCCACACGGCAGGGGAACAGGAAAGTGAATTTGTGGAAATGCTTGCTGATCAACATCAGAGTCAACAGAAGAAGCAATGGGGAGCGGCGCTCAAAGAACGAGATCAACTGAAGAAAAGAGAAGTTGAATTGCAGACCATTGTCCGGAAGCTTTACGAGGATAATGCGTTAGGCCGAATATCGGATGAACAATATGTATCGCTGTCGAGAGATTTCATAGATGAACAAGCTAAAATGAAGGAACGCTTCAAACTCCTTGTATACACTGATCCCACAGGACATTGTGGTTTTAGGAGCTGGGGAGATTTCGGGGATTGCGTTCTAGATTTCACTCCTTTTGTAAGGGCAGCTAAAAGTGTACAAGAAGCCATGACAGGGAAAAACTGGGTTACAGGAGAACAACTTTCTGGTTTTGATAGAGCAATTGGTTTGTTAGGCGTCATTCCAGGAGGGAAAGTTGCATCCAAAGCCACTAAAACTGTGACGAAAGAAATCAGCGCAGCTGTTAAGGTTGAAAAGCAAAGTAAAAAGGTAATATTAGGATGCAATTGCTTTACTGCCGGAACTAAGGTACTCACAGACGAAGGGGAGAAACCGATTGAGGAAATTGAAGTCGGGGATAGGGTTCTTGCTAAGGATGAACTCAACCCGGATGGAGAGTTAGCTTACAAGGAAGTAACGGCTTTATACCGCAACCAGCGTGATGATATAATCAAGCTGTACGTTGAGGAGCAAATCATCGAGACGACCGACAATCATCCGTTTTGGGTTGAAGGTAAGGGATGGGTCTTCGCCGATGAACTTCAAGAGGGCGACAAACTGCAAAAGGCTGACGGAAGTAAAATGAGAGACCTTGTTGGAATAAAATCCTTCAAGGTCTTTCTTTTACCCCGCCCAGTGCCGAATGAATTGGAGAATACAGTGGGAATATCACGTATGCTCCAGCTTTTAAACTTGCAGTAGTGGAAGCTAAAGTTTATATTCTGCCGTTTATAATTTACCAGTTCGCTAAGCATCGCATGACGGATATCTGTTAATCTAGAAAATTCATGGAGGCTATGAGAAGCAGGAAGAAGTCCTTTGGGTTAGCCATTGAGCAGCTAAATGATCCCCACGAAGATATTTCCAATTGTTGCGGTTCGATCTGGTCCTGAAATTTTGGATTTGTGGGTATAAAAATGCTCCTCCTTGCAGTAAACAGTTTTTATTAATTCAACTGTTTACTGCAAGGAGGAGCGTATCATTAGCGAGAGCAGGGGCTTTTTGCGCTGGTAGGTATTCAGTCGCGGTGTTACTAAGCTTGCGAACCGGAGGCCGCGGGCTTGGCGCGATGGAGACCAGGCATGTAAGCATACAATGCAGAGGTTACAATGGCGGCGACTGCGGCTTTAATGAGGTCGCCAGGCAGGAACGGATACATCCCAACTGTCAATGACTTCGCTATAGACAAATTCGCTGCATAGGCAAGCCATGGGACGCCGCCAACGTAGGACAGCAGCGAGCCAAAGATCATAAAAACAGCAAATAAAGCGAGCAATCTCAGCTTTTTATTCCGTCCCAGCGCAGACGATGAAAGGACCTTTCGCGAGAAGTAGCCTACTGTCAAAGCGCATAGAGGGAACATCCAGATAAAGCCGCCTGTCGCTCCGAACACAACGGCAAGGCCGCCTTCGCCGCCCAATAGCGGCAAACCGAGCGCGGTTAGAATACAAACAAACAGGATGCTCAAAAAGCCGTAACGCGCACCGAGGAAAGCCCCGGCCAGCATCAGCGCCAGATTTTGCAGTGTAATCGGAACCGGAGAAAATCCTAGTGGAAGCTTGATTGCGCTCATCACAATAAATAAAGCGGAGAATAGCGCGGTGTACACGATACTGCGAATGGGACTGGACATTATGTAATCTCTCCTTTATTCTATTGTTAACCACAAACAAAAGTTTTGGTTAACAAAAAAATCGTATCACAGGTTGATTGGGAATGGAAGAGGTAGATGCTGTTTTGCAAAAAAAAATATTATTCGCCTTAGACCACGTTAAAGTAACCGCAGCAGCGGAGCAGAAGACCAGACAAATCCTTTATGTAGACAAGCTGGCCGTTCACGCGGGCGAATGGATACATATTGTTGGAGATAACGGAAGCGGGAAAAGCACCTTTGTCAAGCTGATTACGGACCAGCTTGGAATGGACTGCTTTGCAGAGGGAGAGGTGTACCGTTCGGCAGAGCTGGAGGGGCTCTTCCCGTACGTCAGACAGAATCCGGAGGTCGCTATCGTTGGGTCGACGCCATGGGAGGATTTGCTGATCGCCCTCGAGCAGACAGGGATTCCGGCGGAGCAGGTTCAGCCGGAAATTGAAGCGGCGCTCAAGATGGCAGGGCTGTTCGACAGGCGAGACCAGCTCATATCGACGATGTCAGGCGGGCAAAAGCAATTGGTGGCGATCGCAGGCTGTCTCGCGGCCCATGCGCCGCTGCTTGTCCTTGATGAAGCGGCGTCCATGCTGGATACGGCCTCCCGCAAGCTTGTGCTGGAAGCAGTACGGGAGCAGCACCGGCAGGGGATGACCGTAATTTGGGTCACGCATAGTATGCAGGGCCGAGAGCCGCAGGATCGTTTGGTAGTTTTTGATAAAGGTCAAATCACATATGACGGGATCGTTGGGGGACAGTCTGGTCATGGCGAGAAGCACGATGAAGAGCTGTCCCCTGTGGGCGAATGGGCGGTGTACGAGCATAATCATAGACAGGAGCGGGACAATAGGCCGGCGGCAGATGGAGGCTGGAGTCTGGAAAATGTGATGATCAAGCAACATGCCAAGCAGGGCAAGCCTATATTGGACATTCCGCAGCTGCATATTCCTGCTGGCGGCCTGACACTGATTGCCGGCCGCAATGGAGCAGGCAAAACAACGCTGCTTGAAACCATCGCCGGTCTTGCACAACCTTCCGAAGGAACGATACGGCTTGACGGGGAACCGTTATGGAACGGGCGCAAGCTGAACAGGCAGGTGCTTCTGAAATTCGGCGTATCGTTTCAGCACAGCGAGTCCCAATGGTTCTTGCCTCAGGCGAAGGATGAAGTCCTCTATTCACTTCGTCCGTATTCGCTTGCTTCGGACGAACAGGAGGAGAGAGCAGCCGGGGCAATGGAAGCGGCAGGACTGGACCGGGACTTGGCGCCGCTCAATCCGTGGTCGCTTAGCGGGGGCCAGCAGCGGAGGCTTGCTTGGGCATGTCTGCTGGCTGCAAAGCCCGCATGGCTGCTGCTGGATGAGCCTACAGCGGGTCTGGATGCCAAAGGAATCGCATATTTGCTGGATGGCTTGTCCCGGCATTTGGAACAAGGCGGCAGCGCTATAATCGTTACCCATGACGTCGGACTGTTCCGGGCGCTCGCGAACCGGATTCTGGTGATTGAGGACGGGCGACTGGCGGGTTCATGGGTGGAAGAAGAATCAGAGGAGGCGCCTGAGGCATTTGGGGCATTCGGGCAAGCTGGGTCTGCGCAGATGCTGGAGCCTGGCGGGCAGCTTCCGGCTGCCGTACAGAATGACTCGCCGCCCGGGCCGGAGCAGGGATCGGGGTCTGAAAATGAGAAGAGCAAAGGACTGAGGTGGAGCCAATACGACCCGCGTGCATTATGGTTGTCCTATGTGCTGCTGGCTGCGGGAATTTTGCTGCAGCACGACTGGCAGGGACTGATAGTATCGGGGCTAATCACAATTGCTGCCCTCTGGATCGGCAAGGCTGATCTTCGTCCATGGCTGCGGTTAAGCGGCTTCTACGTCATCATGTTTATTTTCTTTTCGTTTGTTTCCGGGCTCAGCATTTATCCGTCACGGTTTGATTTTGGCAATGCAGGCAAAACTTTGTTCTATTTTTGCAAGCTGTTTCTGGTCATGCTGCTTGGTCTTGGAATGGCTTCAGCTGTCACTCCATTCAGGTTGCAGCGCGCATTGGAGCAGGCAATCCGGCCGCTGGAGCGGTTTGGAGTACCGGTAGAGCGCATTTCGTTGACAATATCACTCATATTCCGCTTCATTCCGCTCCTGCTCTCCGAATGGTCCAAGCTGTCCCGAATTGTCCAGGCAAGAGGCAAGCGGGCGACTGCCGCCGGCAAGGTTCCCGCGAAGGATCTGCACCGGGTCGTGCTGCCTTATATCATGCTGCTGCTCAGAATGGCGGAGCAGATGTCAGAGGCGCTGGAGGCCAGAGGCTTTGGCAAGCGGGGAATGAAGGCGACAAGAGCCTGGACATTGAGGCTTGCGCGTACGGATTATTTTCTGACCGCGGGAGCCGCAGCTTTATTCCTTCTGCTTGCCTTGCTATAGTCTGTTGCTATGAAAAAAACGAAACTTTGCTTTAATTGAGACGTAATGCATTTATAATTATAATAGATTATGATGAAAGGATACCTTATATTTGGCAGGAGAGGAGTGCAGGAATGAATAAAGGCTGGAAGAAGGAAATAAAGGACTGGGCTTTAACGATAGCAGGGGCATTCGGAATCTCCCTGTTGATTCAAAGTTACGCTTTTGCACAGACGGAAGTCCAAAATATTTCCATGGAGGGGACGCTAATCGAAGGTCAGCGTCTGATCGAGGACAAAGTTTCCTATGTATTGACCCAGCCGAAGCGTGGAGATATTGTGATCATTAACGGACCGGAGAGTGAGCTGAGGCTGATCAAGCGGTTGATCGGACTCCCCGGAGACATCATAGATATGAAGGACGGCAAGCTTTATTTGAACGGCAAGCAGATTGAAGAGTCTTATACAAGAGGGTTGACGGAGCCTCGCGGTCTTGCCTTGCCTTATGTCGTGCCGGAAGGAAAAGTATTCGTTATGGGAGATAATCGGGAGCACAGTATGGATAGCCGGGAACTCGGACCGATTGCATTTTCGAGCCTTGAGGGCAAAGCTGTGTTCCGCCTGTGGCCGCTTGACAAGTTTGGCAATTTGCATTAGCAAAAGCAGCGGCCCGGGCAGACGTTTGCCCGGGCCGCTGCTTGGAGAGGAGGCCTCATTTGCCCTACACGTTAGCCCATCCGCTGTATGCTGTTCCGCTGAAACACCTGGCGCCTCGATACTTGTGTACGACAGGTCTTTTGCTTGGGAGCATGGCGCCTGATCTGGAATATTTTGTAGCTTTTGAATCCAATAAAACAATCGGTCATTCCGTGGCAGGCTTCTTTTTGCTGGGACTGCCGCTATGTACAGCTTTCGCCATTGCATTTCACAGGCTGATGAAGCCTTCCCTTGTTCAACTGCTTCCTTCTGCGTTTGGATTGGACAAATTCGCCCGTGAACACGCTGCTCCCTGGGGTCTGAGGACGGGAAGGGATTGGTTGTTGTTTATCTTTTCGCTATTTATCGGATTTTGGACTCATATTTTCATGGACGCCTTGTCGCACCGCAACAGCTTCATCGTCACGCGCATTCCCTTTCTGCAAAAGTATATCCATGGAGAGTTTGTTTACCACTGGCTGCAATATGCTCTCTCTATACTGGGTCTGGGGGTTATATTTGTATATCTTCTGATCAAGTGGAGCAGATGGAGCAGCACTAGACGGGAGCCGTTCGCTGCGGATCAGGTGAGGTTCAGATGGGGAATGAGATTGCTCGTTTTTGCGATTTCAGGCGTATTGTTCTTTATCAAGCTGAAATCAGACCCGAGTATGACTGGATATGGATTTACAATGGTTGCTCCAATATCTTCTCTGGCGGTTGGTTGGTTTGTCGCCTCCGCTTTGCAATTTGCAGTGATTCAGCAGAAATTGGCGCAGTTGATGGGATTGCTCGGCGTTTTTGCAGGTTCAGTCGTCGCCTTCCAATTGGCTCAGAAATTGCCGTTTACCTCTGTGTATCAGCACCTGGGGTGGGTTGAAACGATTCTCAACAAGCTTGGCCCTGCCCGTTGGGAGCTTGCGGTGTGGATTGGCTTTATCTGGCTGTGGTCTTTTATTATTATTGCAATCAGCATGCAGAGACAATTGAGAAGCCGGCGGCCTTATGCTTTTGAGCAATATACTTCCGGGCGTTAGACAAGACAGAAGACGGGCCGACGGCCTGTCTTTTTCCTTGGCATTAGGCGGATATGTCTTTGGGGTAGGCCAGTCTGCCTGTTTGATGATCAACTTTTCAGGACTTGCCGCCCGGATGTGTGACTTTCGTCAGATTTTATTCGGTCCCGCGTTTTTTCAACAGGAATTTTATCCGGGTACAGCGAAGAATAAACAAGCGTACAACAAGAATAAGATAGACAAGTACGAATTCTGATGGAGACAGGAGTGCAAACGGCTTGGAGGATCTGATTAAAGCCATCATACTGGGTATTGTAGAGGGATTGACGGAGTTTTTGCCTGTTTCCTCGACAGGGCACATGATTTTGACTGCTGATCTGCTCAATTTTACAGGAGAGCGCGCTAAAAGCTTTGAGATTGTCGTTCAGCTTGGAGCTGTGCTGGCTGTATTGGTGCTGTATTGGAGAAGGTTCACGGGCATTATTGTAGATGTGCTGAAGTTTGATCTGATGCATAAGAGAGGGATCAATCCGATGCATCTGATTTTGGCTATGGTGCCGGCTGTTATCGTAGGGCTGCTGCTGCACGGTTTTATCAAGGAATATTTGTTCAGTCCCCAGACGGTGTTGATTGGTCTGGTGCTCGGCGGTATTCTGATGATTGTTGCTGAACGCGCGAAGGTGAAAGTAACGGCTGAGAACGTGGACGGCATTACGTACAAGCAGGCGTTCGGCATTGGATTGTTCCAACTGCTCGCGCTGTGGCCCGGATTCTCCCGCTCCGGCTCGACGATTTCCGGAGGGCTTCTGATTGGAACCAGCCAGAAGGCAGCCGCGGAATTTACCTTTATTGTTTCCGTGCCGGTCATGTTCGGCGCGACACTGCTTGATTTGGTGAAGAGCCGGGATATTCTGACGACACAGGACCTTCCGGTGTTCCTCGTCGGACTAGCTGCCGCATTTATTGTGGCTATGCTTGCGGTGGTTACCTTTTTGAATCTGATCAAAAAGCTGAAATTGTCGTGGTTTGCGGTTTACCGTTTTGCGCTCGCCGCTATTTTTCTTATTTTTGTTGTGCTGTAACATTCCAAATGATTTTTAAAATATAAGCATGTATAAACGTTCTTTTTATAATGGCTTATATTTCTCCGCGAAACGAAGTTTTTGCCCGTCAAAGGACGGCAAAGCCGTTTACGCTTGGCCCGTTTCGGTCTAGGACCGGCGGGTTTTTTTGAAATATAGGGATAAAACCGAAGCTGTTTTCACCCTGATTTTTGGGCTTGGCTGCTTGTCAATTGCAGGTGGCGGGTCAACTGGACGCGGATAGCGTCCAGCAGTTATAATCGGGTTAGCAACGATGGATCTCGCCCGGGTAAACGGTAAGCGTATGGGGGATGGAGCGGCTATGAGCCATATCGTACTCTATCAGTCTGCTTATTCCAAATAGAATTTATTTTTGGGGGAATTCATATGTTAATCAGCACAACTCCGACGCTGGAAGGCCGTCCGATTCAGGACTACATCGGCATTGTGAACGGCGAGGCTATCATGGGCGCCAATATTGTCAGAGATTTTCTTGCCTCCATCACAGATGTCGTAGGGGGGCGCTCCGGCGCTTACGAGGACAAGCTCAAGGAGGCGAGAGACGTCGCTTTCGAAGAAATGAAAGAACAGGCCCGCCGCATGGGCGCCAACGGAATTGTCGGCATTGACATCGATTATGAGATTATTCGCGATGGTATGCTGATGGTGGCGGTCAGCGGGACGGCTGTAAGAATCTAATGGACAGGAGAAGTGAAAGATGAGTTATCCGGAATGGACGACAGAAGAGCTGGCTGCCAAGCTTGCAGACGGGGAGAAAGTCAATCTGGTCGATGTAAGAGAAGTTGAGGAATGGGAGGAAGGCCACATCCAAGAGGCGCGCCTCATTCCGCTGTCAGAGCTGACAGAGCGGCTGGATGAACTGAAGCAGGATGAACCGCCGATCGTGCTGATTTGCCGGAGCGGTAATCGCAGCGGCAAAGCCAGCGCCTATCTGGCGAGTCAAGGCTATAATGTTGTCAATATTGCGGGCGGCATGCTGGACTGGTCCGGTGATGTCGTGACCGGAAGCTAGGAGGCAAGCCGATGGCGCTGCCCTTCTTGACTTCAACGACTTATCAGTCCCAAGTATGGCCATTGTTTCGACTGGAGCATCGTGACAGCCATATCATTGCCTATGGCGGGGGCGCGCTGGAGTGTCTGAGCAGCGCGGTTTATAATGGCGGCCTGCGAACAGCGGACTCCTTTATGAACTGGCAGGTGCAGCCTGATTATGATTGCTCCGACCCTGTGGGCGATCTTAAGCGAACATTGGCCGCGTCCGGCTATCCAGCCTCCACAGTCGGCCTGATCACAGCCGCCCCTGTGGAGCATGCTTCTGTACTCGAAGGTTCTGGTGACCGATTCGAATGGATTTGCTGTACGACGCTTGGTCTGGGCGGCGCTGCCCGTGGAGGGCAAAAGCGGAACGTGTATCCTTCTTATATCCCGGGAACGATCAATACGATGCTGTTCATACGGGGGCGGGTATCACAGGCTGCACTCGTCAATCTGGTGATTACAGCTGCCGAAGCTAAAGCTGCGGCATTGGCGGATATGAATGTCAACGATAAGGAACTGGGGCTGCCCGCCACGGGAACGCCTACCGATGCGATCATAATTGGCGCCAGCCAGACTGGCCCGGTGCCTGAAATTCATGAATATACAGGCCTTGCCACCACGCTGGGCAATGCGGTCAGTTGTGCGGTCTATGATTCGATATGCGAGGCGGCCGCTGATTATTTCAAGCGATTACAAGTAGAAGTGTGAAATGCGTCATTATGGTTTACACTTGGCCGTACAGGCGGCATACATACAGCACGTGCAAGAACCTTCTTAACCGCCTCATGGCGGCCAGGAAGGTTCTTTTTGCTTAAGAAATCTTAAAAATCATAAACTTACCTTTAAGTTTGGGACAAAGTTTGTACCAATCGTGTATAGTAAAAGCAACTCAAAAGAATAGGTAAAAGGGGTCACACAATGAGCCAGCGGCGGTTGTTAATTGTCGATGATGACAAAGAGATTGCAGATCTGATTGAAATATATTTGAAGAATGAAGGCTTTGAGGTGATAAAGGCCTATAACGGCGAGGAGGCGCTGCACAAGCTGGAGGAATCGGCATTCCATCTGGTTGTGCTCGATATCATGATGCCGAAGGTGGACGGTCTGGAGGTCTGCCGAACGATACGCAAGGACAAAGCGATACCGATTCTCATGCTGAGCGCAAAGGCAGAGGATATGGATAAAATTATGGGCCTGATGACCGGAGCGGATGACTATATGGTCAAGCCCTTCAATCCGCTGGAGCTGGTTGCCCGCATCAAGTCGCTGCTGCGCCGGTCGTATCAGTACAGTACCACGACGTCTTCGTCGGAGCAGGGGGAGAATACCCTCGTATTGGGCCCGCTGAAAATCGGGAGGTTTACGCATACGGTTGAGGTGGAGGGGAGGCCGCTTCATTTGACAAGCACTGAATTCGGCATTCTGTTCCTGCTTGCCAGCCATCCGGGCAGAGTATTCAGTGCCGAGGATATTTTTCAGCAAGTGTGGAAGGAAAAATATTTTGAATCGAATAATACGGTCATGGTGCATATTAGCAAGCTGCGGGACAAGCTGGAGCATGAGCTTGGCGACAAGCTGATCGTGACTGTGTGGGGGGTCGGCTACAAAATTGAAGGGTAATGTGACAGCAGGCATGACGATCCGATTTCTCGGGACTGTCATTGCCGCCGCTTTTTTGGGTTTGATCACCTTCTATCTTCTTGTTGTATTAGGGGCGTCAGTATTAAGCGACTTCCCGTTAATCGGACAGATCGCCAGATTCGTAATGAATATTTTCAACGGAAGTCTGTTTGTTTTTATAGGCTGGTTTTTCTTCTTTATCGTATATCTTGTGCTGCTGCAATGGCGGCGTTTCCGCTATTTCGGAGAGGTTAGCGAAGCGGTGATGCATATTTCCGAAGGAAACTTTGATTATAAAGTTCCGGTGAGACAGCGCAACGAGTATGGTGATCTGGCTTCTTTCACGAACAGGCTTGTCACTCAGCTCAAAACTTCCATGGACGAAGAACGCCGCGCCGAGCAGACTAAAAATGAGCTGGTTACGAATGTTTCCCACGATCTGCGGACACCGCTCACCTCGATTATCGGTTATTTGGGTCTGATTGAACAGGATCGGTACAGGGATGAGGTAGAGCTAAGGCACTACATTCAGATTGCTTATGAGAAGTCGCTTCGGCTTAATGTGTTGATTAATGATCTGTTTGAATATACACGGATGCGCAACAATACTTCGCCGATTCGTCTCGTTACGTTCAATGTAGTGGAAATGCTGCAGCAATTGCTTGAGCAATACCGTCTGACGCTGGAGGAAGCGGGAATGAGAGGGACGTTGCAGTCTGATTCAAGCAAAGTCCCCGTCACAGGTGATCCGAACAAGGTCGTTCGGATATTTGAGAATTTGTTGTCCAATTCGGTACATTATGGGAAATCCGGCAAGCGGGTGGACATTCGCATCTATCTGAATCAGGCGGATGCTGTCGTGGAAGTGACCAATTATGGAGAGGCCATTCCGGAGATTGATTTGCCGTATTTGTTTGACCGCTTTTACCGGGTGGACAAGTCCCGTTCCGCACATGACGGAGGGTCCGGTCTTGGCCTCGCGATTGCCAAAAATATCGTGGAGAAGCATGGGGGCACAATTGAAGCAGTCAGTGATTCGGATATGACAACCTTTAAAGTGAAGCTGCCGCTTGCGGACTGAATGGCTCCTGGAAAAAATGAACTTTCCCCACGCTTGTTTCGTCCTTTTTATATAAATTTAAGAAAAATTTATGATTTCATTAGGATGAATTTAAACACGCTCCGTTACAATGAAGCACAATCAGATTTTTAGAGCGGGGAGTGGTTGATAGTGAAGGGATTGGTTGTTCTGATGGTGCTGTTGCTGGTGGGGCTTTGGATATATGGCAAGTTCGGTGCGTCTGAAACTTCTCAAGCGCTGTCCATGCCAGCAGGGCATGCTGCAGAAGAAAATTCGCCGGCGAACCTTTCGAACAAATCATGAAATAGGCTTAAGGCCGAAATTGGTTTCGCTTGAAATATAAGAATTTATAAGTTTTACATTCATAAATAACTTATATTTCTACGCGAAACGAAACTTGTAGCCACCAGAGGATGGCAAAGCCGTTTACGCTTGGGGAGGAAGAATAGAGCATGGATTTTCAAAGCAAAATCAAGATCCTTAAGCAATATGAGGCGGAATGCTATCAGGTTTGCTTTTACTTGACAGACGATAGCGAAGCGGCAGGGAGAGCAGCAGAGGAAACGATCGTGGATCTGTTTGCCAGCGCTACGTTCTGGAGTGCCGATGAGGCAGTTCGGCGCAAAGCGATTCGTGCTGCGGCGTTTCGTCGATGTGTCGAGCTCCTCAAGCGGGCTGTAGCTGTATAAAGGTTTACATACTACCAATAAGCGTAGCTATTATAGTAAAAATTAAATCAGGTATTGGCTATCTGCTTCAAGTCCGCACATGAAAAAAGCGACCTGCATAGTGAGATCGCTTGAATATTACAATTTCTTTAGAGTGTGAAATTTAAGTTAGCAGAGATTTCTTTGGTTGCAATAGTACCAATGCCTTCAAAGAAAATTACAAGAGACAGGTCTCCAGAGATACGAGCAGTTCCGCCTGTTCTAGCTGAGTTTAAGTTGACATATGATCTGGTTGAGCTATGCGTCCAAACATTACCCGGGTGAAATCCATACATTTGACTATCCGTTGTAGTCGATGTGATTTTCCCGTTTGAAACTTCTCCGATTATAAATCCCTTGATCCAGGAAATACCGAGAGGGTCCTCAGAGATAACAGCTTCCCACATTAGCTACTTCGTCTGTGATATAAAACAAAAGTGCTGCATGTTCATCAATACTACTGACTTGGATACCGCTCGTTGGTTCAACTGTTACTTCTGAAGAAGAGGTAAATCCTGTAGCTTGTTGAACTTCTTCTATAGTAGAGAATTTCCCTGCATATTCCTCAAAGTAACTAGCTGGAACAATATCCCATACTGAGGTGCCTGAATGTTTTTCGGCTGCACTAATAGGTACTGCAAGCACAAACAAAAGAACCAAAGACAACAACCCAAACTGACCATTTTTTTAAAAATCTTAACATTAAATCACTTTCCCTTCCAATAAATTTAGTTTATAGTAAAATATGTGAGTACAAAAGAGGTGTTAGAATTTATGGGAACATCATTTACACAGGGATTGCGATGTGGCTAGTAATTATTGCAATACTGTCACTTTTGGTTTGGGCACTAATCAAATACATTAAAAAGAGATAGTTTAACTTTTTTCTAAAATACCAAAATCACCTGGCTGTTTAGACTTGTACGGTGTTTTGATCCCTGTCTCGAAAACGGAGGTCAGTTCCAGCAGTAGTTGTTCGGGCTCTTCCAGCTCAAACCGCGTTCGAGGAATCTCTTTTAGAAAAACAAGGTTTTATCCTTGAATCAATTGTGATCATAGCGTACACTACGTGAAAATAGCTAATATTTTTGAAGGAGCTTTTCACTATGCACTCATTTCCAATTGATTCACTTATACCGAAGTTGAAGGAAGCCCTGATGGCATCCTCCGGTGCGGTGCTTGCCGCCGATCCGGGAGCGGGGAAGACGACCAGGGTTCCGCTCGCGCTGATGGATGAAGTGTGGCTGCAGGGCAAAAAAATAGTAATGCTCGAGCCACGCAGGCTTGCTGCCCGGGCGGCAGCCCGCTACATGGCGGCATCTCTTGAGGAACCATGCGGCGATACGGTCGGCTACCGGGTTCGCAATGATACATGCGCCGGGCCCAATACCCGGATTGAGGTTGTAACCGAAGGGGTGCTTACCCGGATGTTGCAGCGTGATCAGGCGCTTGAGGATACGGGGCTGATCATCTTCGATGAATTTCATGAACGCAGTCTTCACGCAGATTTGGGTCTGGCGCTCAGCCTTCAGTCCCAGCAGCTTTTGCGACCGGAGCTGCGTATTTTGGTGATGTCCGCAACTTTACATACCGGACCTGTCTCGGCGCTGCTCGGGAATGTTCCCATTCTGCACAGCGAGGGACGGGTCTATCCTGTGCAGACCATTTATTCAGAGCAGCGGCAAGCTGCCAGAGTGGAGGAGAGGGCGGCCGCAGCCGTCAGGAGGGCACTTGCCCAACAGCCGGAAGGAGACATATTGGTGTTCTTGCCGGGAACCGGAGAGATAGCGCGCACAGCAGGTTATCTTCGCTCGGCCAGTCTGCCTGCGAGCACCGTAATTCGTCCGCTTCACGGCAATCTTCCGCTGGAAGAGCAGGATCACGCCATTACCCCTGACCAACAAGGAAGGCGTAAAATCGTGCTTTCAACTTCAATTGCCGAATCGTCATTGACGGTGCAGGGAGTTCGTATCGTTATCGACGGCGGGCTAATGCGGGTGTCCAGGTTTTCCCCGCGGACAGGACTGTCCCGTCTGGAGACGGTCACTGTATCCCGGGCGTCTGCGGATCAGCGCAGAGGACGGGCAGGCAGATTAGCCCCCGGAGTCTGTTACCGGCTGTGGACGGAGGAAGAAGACCGGCAGCTTGCGCCATTCAGCAGGCCTGAGATGATGGATGCCGATCTGTCGGCGCTCGCGCTGGAACTGGCTGCCTGGGGAGTCCGTGACCCGCAGGAACTGGACTGGCTGGATGTCCCGCCTGGCCCGGCGTTCCGTCAGGGAAGCGATGTGCTTGAGCAACTCGGAGCGCTTGACGAAGCAGGCAGGTTGACCGCTCACGGAGAGTTGCTGGCAGAGTCGGGCCTCCACCCCCGTCTTGGCAGTATGATCATACATGGGAGGCAACGTGGATACGGCGCGGAGGCCTGTCTGCTCGCCGGAATATTGTCCGAGCGTGATGTGCTCCGCAAGGAAGAGGGTCGTACCGAAGCCGACATTCGCTTGCGCATGGAGGCGCTGTGTGGCGGCGGTCTGTCCGGCTACCGGCTTGATCCCGGCAGAAGTGCCGGCATTCTCGCCGAGTACCGTCGTTACCAGTCCCAGTTCGGGATGGGGGCAACGAAGCTGGCGGATATTCGGACGGATGCCGCAGGCTTGCTGCTCGCCTTCGCCTACCCGGACCGAATTGCCAAACAGCGTTCCCACGGCAAGTTTTTGCTGCGCAGCGGCCGGGGAGCTGCGCTTGCTGAACTCCAGCCGCTCTCGGTCGAGCCCTACCTTGTTGTGGCAGAGTTGGATGATCAGGGTACTGAGAGCCGGATTCAATTGGCTGCTGCGATTGCATTGGAACAAATAATTGAAAGCGCCGGAGCGGAAATGAGGAAGGAATCGACCGTGGAATGGAGCCGCGATGATCAGGCTGTACGCGCGCGCACCCGGACCCGGTTGGGCGAGCTTGTGCTGGAGGAGAAACCGCTGGCTAGACCGGATGCCCAGCTGGTTGCTAGTGCGCTTGCTGATGGCATCCGACAACATGGACTTGTTCTGCTTCCGTGGACGAAGCCTCTTCGCCAGCTTCAGCAGCGGCTTGAGTTTATGCACGGCCAGGATGCGCGCTGGCCGGGCGCTGATGATGCAGCGCTGCTGGAGTCGCTGAGTGAATGGCTTGTTCCCCATCTGTACGGCATGCGAAATCTGCAGGAATTGAAGCGGGTAAATTTGAAGCATGCGCTGGAGTCCATACTGACATGGGAGCAGCAACGACAGCTGGATCAAGAAGCGCCAACGCATATAACCGTACCCAGCGGCTCACGCATTGCAGTCGATTATAGCGAACCGGCGGCTCCGGTATTAGCTGTCCGCTTGCAGGAGCTGTTCGGCTTGCTGGATACTCCGCGGATTGGCACGCAAAAAATCCCGCTCACGCTGCATTTGCTATCTCCGGCAGGGAGGCCGGTGCAGGTAACACGGGATCTGAAACATTTTTGGAGCTCAACTTATTTTGATGTCAAAAAGGATTTGAAAGGACGCTATCCGAAGCACTATTGGCCGGATGACCCGTTTGCAGCCCTACCGACCAGCCGCGTCCGTCCAAGGACTTAGCGGGGGATGGCGGCTATCTGCCGCGGCGCCCGCCAGAGCGTCCCCCTGTCTGTCCCCTGCCGCCGGGACGCGAAGAAGCTTGTCCGCCGCGTCCACTGCCTTGACTTGTACCGGTACGGCCACGCTGATCTTGTCTGCTGCCGCCTTGATTATTGCCCCGGGCCTCAGCTTGCTGAAGGCCTTCTTGGCGCTTGCCCGTTCCGCCGCGCCCGTTCCTGCCGCCTGTACTTCTTCCTCCCGCAGAATCTGACGCGTTCCGGCTGCCGATGCGCCCGTCCGAACGAGAGCTACGCTGCTCAGAACGCCCGCCCCGTCCTCCGGAGCGTCCCTGTGAACGTCCATCGGAGCGTCCAGCCCCCCGCTCACCAGCAGACAATCCGGCACCTCTTCCGCGCCCGTTGCGGGATGGAGTTTCATCGAATTCCGCCGCCGTCTCAGTATTCTCCACGTAAGCCGACATTGGCTGCCGTTCAAGCGTCGCATGGATACCGCGCTCGATTGCGAGCAGATTCATCCGGTCTCGCGGCGAGGCGAAGGTGACCGCCGTGCCGCTCTGGCCGGCGCGTCCTGTACGTCCGATCCGGTGGATGTAAGTTTCCGCATCCTGAGGGATATCGTAGTTGATGACATGGGTGACGCCTTCTACGTCCAGTCCGCGAGCGGCAACGTCCGTTGCTACCAGCACTTGCAGCTTGGCACTGCGGAACCGGCGCATGACTTGCTCGCGCTTGGCTTGCGTCAGATCGCCGTGCAGCTCATCAACCTCAATCCCTTCCTCTTGCAAAGATGCGGTCAGCTTCTTTGCCCGTATTTTAGTCCGACAAAATACTACCGCCAGATAGGGTCGCTGTCTGTTGATTAGACCTACTAGCGTGCCAAGCTTGCCCCGATCTGTCGTATCGACGACAATCTGTTTGATCGAATCCAGCGTAACCCGCTCGCTGCGGATGCGGATATCCTCGGACTCCAGCATATAGGAAGAAGCAAGCCTGCGCACAGAATCCGGCATTGTCGCCGAGAATAGCAGTGTCTGCTTGTTTTTTGATGTTTGCGACAGGATTTCCTCGACTTCATTGAGAAAGCCCATATGGAGCATCTGATCCGCTTCATCCAGCACAAGCATGTTCAGTTTCCAAAATTGCAGCGTGCCGCGGCGCAGATGATCCAGCAGCCGCCCTGGCGTACCGACCACAATTTGCACGGCACCTTGGGTTTTGCGAATTTGTGCCTCCACATCCTGCCCGCCGTATGCGGCCAGCACATTGTATCCGAGCGAATCGGCCAACTTGCTGATTTCCTTTGTAATCTGAATGGCAAGCTCACGGGTCGGGGTAATGATCAATCCCTGCACATTCAGGTTCGCGGGCTGTATTTTCTCCAGCATCGGGAGTGCGAAGGCAAGTGTCTTGCCTGTACCGGTTTGAGCCTGAGCGATGACGTCCTTACCGCGAAGTACTACCGGGATTGTCTGCTCCTGCACCGGAGTCGGCTTCACGATACCGCCGGATCTCAGAATAGCTGCCAGGGAAGGGCGAATCCCCAAGGATTGAAAAGTAGATGACATTATGCATGGCCTCATTTCTTTAAGTTATGTATTCATATCAATCGCCTTCTATACAGGAAGCCTTGCGCTTTATCGGCATGGATGGCGCGCGTTAATGGCTGTTTTCGTTTGAAATGTATTCTTAGTATACCAGAGTCTGCATTCGTTTGCAGAGCGGAGGAACTTTTTGTTGTATAGATGGATAGGAAAGAATAAATGAATACTATTATTTTACATAAAATGTAAAAATATATAAAAAGAAATATTTATGAGACACTACTTCGTAACATCACATAAAGGAGAGAAGGTCTCATGCCAAACGAGGAGTTGCAGAGCAAGTTGGATCTTACGCCAGAAGAGCTGCTTTCCCAGTTTGCCGACGAGCCTTGCCCGGATTCTATTTCGAAACTGTTGGATAGAGTCGGGCTTATTATGGGCAGAATTATTCCCCTTTTCCCCAGGTGATGAGCACAGGGAAGCCGGTTAAGGCTGTTGCCAATATGCTGGAGGGACGCATTGTCATTCTGACAGACGGTTCCCCCTTTGTCTTGTTGTGCCTGCTGTATTTGCCCAGTTTCTCCAGACGACAGAAGATTATGCAACCCGATTCCTCCAGGGAAGCTTCGTTAGAATGGCTCGTGCCGCAGGAGCAAAAGGAAGCAACGGGAGGATGAACTAGATAATTTCTTGAAGGTATCAGTATTGTTTGTTGGATGGCTTTCGTACTATCTTAGTAAATCCATACAAGTGGCAGGAGTGGTGACAGGGGCATATTTAGTATTGCTTATTGTCATAGCCATTATCATTTGGCAGCAGCGCATGGAGAGGCTGCGCAACTCAGGAATTAAAGATATTGACAAGATGGAAGGGCGACAATTTGAGCAATACTTATAGTAAGAATGTAGGAGTTAAGGCAGTCCAAGAGGTTCAGACTTCTGTGGCCTATTATGGGGCGTCTGAAGCCTGGGTGATAACAAATGTTGATTATACCGAACAAGCCTATATACTAGCTAAATCAAACTCTGTACGGCTTATAAATCGTGAAGAACTGATTGAGATGATTCTAAGAATAAAGTCAGCGGGTAAAGCTAAGAGTCAGGCAAAAGCAGTCGATACAACATATCATACCAACCACAACAGTTGAAAGAATAAAAAATCAGCTAATCTAAAAAAACAAAATGATCGCCTTTTACAGGGGCGACAAAAAACGTTTGGATTGGTACAATAAATCGGTACATCAAGCTTGAGTAAAAGGAGCACCAATCTGATGCAATTCAATGTGAATTATTTATCTTTCTTCGTTATTATGACGGATGCCGCGGACTCAGAGTCCGGGAGAAAATATAAACATTTTCAGACGCTGGATGAGGATGATTATAGTGAGAGTGAACTGAAGTCATTTTTGGATGGCGAGTTCGTAAAAATATGCAAGCGCAAGGTAGAGAAAAACCCGAGTACCGATGCGGTCCCTACGAAAATCGGACGATTCATTGTTGAGCCGGGATATGATCTTGGCAGCAATCCTAATTTCAACTTGATGCAGCGGCTTAGAGAGGCGCAGGACAAAGAGGAGTTTCTTGGGCTGGCCGACGAAATGCTGCGTATCTATATGGAAACTAGCGCAGTTCGCGGAGGCGCCTTTATTGTCGCGGATGTTCAAGTTTACCCTTACTTTGACCAACCGCTGCTATTTGTGATGAAATGTGATTTCGAATCTAAAATCGCTCGCATTTCTGATGAACGCAGTCTGATCTCTCATGTGGAGATGGCGATTAGCGCCCGCAATATCAAATCCATTCAATATCCGCATATGCCGGAGGAAGGAATGCTCGACGAATGGGAACTCAAGATTCATCAGGCCTCTCATGCCCGTTATTTTGAAGACTTTCTCAAGTTTGTTACCTATGAAAAGCCAATGCCGGAAATTATCAATGAGCAGGTGTTTTCCATGGTGCAGCAGTATATGGAAGAAAAGTGGGAGGCTGCGCCGGACAATGAGCAGGGGAGGCATGAGGAGGAGCAGAGTCTTGAGATATGGGCCGCAAGTGACAAGCGAGAGCTTCAGGAAAAATGGTCGCATGATCTTGTAGTTGAAGCTGCATCGCAGCTCACCCAGCATAAGCCGGATCTGGATTTGCGCTTCAAGGTTGGAGGAGTGGCGGTAAAGGGGCAGCTTGCGGACTATGGGGCAAGCATTCATCTGGCCCGTCATAATGGACGTTATATAGCCGTTATCGAAGGGGATGCTGTGGAGTTCGAGAAGGGCAAGTCACCGGTAGAACTGCTGCATCCGCAGGAGTTGATGGATATCATCGAATTAATCGGGAATAAGCGGGGCGAAGAAGATCAAGAGGCAGACTAACCCCTCCCCCCGCTGGCGAAAATCTACATATATTGCAGCCTTCAAAAGAGCCCGGGGCGGGCCGTTTTTAAGGAGATTGTTTTTTGAGACGCGATTCAAGAATAAAGGTAGCGAACGGGATAATAGAAGCTATGACGGCAAACGCTATTGCGTCCATTTTCCACTTTTTCTGATAGGCAACCTGGGCCAATGCCAGCATATAAAGCACAAACAGCAAACCATGAATGCCGCCAACTATGGTGACAGGCTGGGGGATATCCATCCAGTATTTCATCGGCATAGCGATAATCAACAGTACAAGGTATGAGATGCCTTCATACAGAGCAATTATCCGAAAGCGGCCCAAGGCAGTTTTCAACATATGCAACCTCCTTCCATAAAAAATAATGATCTGGACGTATCCATTATAGTCGGAAACAGATTTCGATAGAGTAAGTACCGTGATAATTCAAAATAAATTCACATAATGCCAACAGAATCACTACGTCAAACTTTTGCCCATCACAGGACGACAAAGTCATTTACGCTTGAATTATTTTTCAGTTTTTGAGCCAGCAATAGAGTGCCTTTCGGGAAGATGTTATATAATAGGGTAGTAGCTTGTTGTTCTGAAAAAATCTGTGGTCGATAGCGGCAACGTACAGCCGAGAAACTTGGTTAAATCCAGTCTGTAAACCGGCCGAGCCAAAAAAGTGATGGTTTCTGGAACTTCGTGATGATAAAATTATGATACATATCATAGAGAATAAGCGTTATAATAACTATTATTTTGAAGGAGGCACCTATGAACGCAACAATCATTGAAGCGCACATGAGCTGGAGTAAAGAGGAGGGTTATACCGGACAAGTAAAATTTACAATTGAGGGCCATAGTCGTGCTTATGAGATAACGCTGCAAAAAAAGCGGGGCAATGACTGGATGTATGGATTGCTTTTTGCCGATGGTATGGGGAAAGAAGAGGAGATTATGCTTTTGGAGGAACAGTTGGAAGAAAACGATGAATTGTTTGACACTCTTGTTGAAGCTGCCAAAAGCACCTTGGAGAAAGAGTGAGGCCATTCTGGCCAACGAACAAAACTAGAGTGCAAAAAGGCGGTAGGTGGGAGAAATGAGACATCCGGGCAACGAGAGCCTGCGGTCTGGCGGGAGCCAGAGAGGGGAACAACTAATTAAAGAAGGCAGGAGAAGGTTTCTCTCTGAGTTTCAAAAATATATTCGTGAACTGGAGTGCCTTCTTGAAACATGCAGCACTGGCGATGAGGGGAGCAGGGTCAAGCTGCGTACAATTGCTCATACCATGAAAGGCAGCGCACCCGTATTTGGCTTGAACCGAATCGGTGAAATTTCCGCGCGTTTGCTTGACTTGTGGGAGGAGGACAGCGCTTCTCTGACTGATAAGACAAAAGTTCGCACTTTGCTGCAGCCGAGCCGTCAGCTCCTGAGCGAATTACATATGGAATATGAGATTTACCGCAAAGAGCTGGAGTTGGAAGGCGCCGACTCCCGGAGAAGCCAGGGCGTTCTTGCTACCCAAAGCCGCCTTCTAATCATTGACGATGATCCTGTACTGCGCTCATACCTGCTTCGGAGTCTGCAATATGATGGATATGAGGTGATGGAAGCCTCGGATGTGGAGAGCGGCAAGCGTCTGTTGCGGCAGCATCACTTCGATCTGATTATTTTGGACTTGATGATGTATCCGCAGTCAGGATATGAGTTGTTTGATTTTTTGAAGGAAGACCCCACTTTTAAATGGCTCCCACTTATCGTGCTGTCAGGGCGCGGTGATCTGCAGGATAAAGTACAATGTTTCTTCCTGGGCGCGGATGATTATGTAACCAAACCTTTCCAGTATGAAGAGCTCGCCGCAAGAATATACAGTCTGCTGCACAGAAACAAAGGCTTCGAGCAGATGGCATTTCGCGACCCTCTGACTGGCGTTTTTAATCGTCGTTATATGGATCAACAGCTGCAGCGCGAATTGCAGCGGATCGAGCGTTATCCGACGCCAATTACGATGGCATTCATTGATATTGACCGGTTTAAATCCATTAATGACACATTCGGTCATTCTGCGGGAGATGTCGTGTTGCAGGGGCTGGCGAATGTGCTGCAGAATCGGATGCGTGTGACCGACCTGATTGCCCGGTTTGGGGGAGAGGAGTTCGTCGTCGTCATGCCGAACACGACGGCTGAGGAAGGAGAGCGGGTGCTTGGCGAGGCGCTGCAGGTTGTGCGCGAAACGGCTGTTGCCCGTGATGAAGTCCGGGAATACCGGATTACGTTCTCTGCAGGAGTGGCACAATGGCGTGAAGGGCTGACGGCTGAGCAATGGATCAGGCTGGCAGATACGGCGATGTATAATTCCAAGGCCAACGGACGCAACCGCATTACGAGAATTTACCAGGATGAAAAGCAGCTTC
Source organism: Paenibacillus roseus (assembly GCF_016424485.1). GTDB lineage: Bacteria > Bacillota > Bacilli > Paenibacillales > Paenibacillaceae > Paenibacillus_D > Paenibacillus_D roseus. The sequence continues at coordinate 1,456 of NZ_JAELUP010000117.1, read as the reverse complement.
CTTTGAAGGAAGAACAACGCAAGCTTAAAAAGCTCCTTGTTGCCGATGATGACGAAATTATCCGCTCCTTTATTGTAAATACATTGAACCATCTGCCAATTGAAATCATTCAGGCTGTGGACGGTCGGGATGCGCTTGATAAACTTCGAACCGAAGAGGTAGACCTGTGCATTCTGGATGGCATGATGCCTCGGATGGACGGGCTGACGCTGCTGCATGAGCTGCGTCGCGACAAGAGCCTGGCTGGCCATCAGGCGAAGGTTATTATGTTGACGGCCAGGAAGAAGGAAGAGGATATGCAACAAGGATTGCTGCTGGGAGCAGAGGAATATATGGCAAAACCATTTTCCATTGTAGAGCTGGAAATCCGGGTCAAGCGGCTGCTGGATATAACGGATCAAGCGTAACATGGCTGTAACGGCTGAGCATGGGAATACAGCTATCTTTACCCATGTATTATGTTTCGTGCGTGCGGGAAAAACAAGTACGAGCCAGAAGCGAGCTTCCAGGTTCTAAAAACTTGAAGGGAATGACGCACAGCATGAAACGTCTTGCAGCCTGCTTTATGCTAATTGCTTCACTGATGTTGATTCTGTCAGTACCGGCTTTCGCCAACACGGCAACGAGAATGGGTACAGATGTTGGAAGCTACGGTACTACTACTTATGACAGATACAACACGACTTATGATACCAATCGTATAGATCGTGGTGTACGTCCCTATGGTACTACAGGTTATGACCGTGTAACCACAGACGGTAACTACCATAATTACAATTTGCGGTCTGTTGATGGAACAACGACAACTGCAAGTCGCTACCGTGCTGCAGCTACAACGAATAACAACATGAGCTGGGGCTGGCTTGGTCTGTTGGGTCTGTTTGGCCTGATCGGCATGCGCGGACGCAACCGGGAAACATCCTAGAAAACCTGCTGTTGCATCTACAAATGCCATTCCTCTGAAAATTTTCAGAGCGAATGGCATTTGGTTTTTTACACATGGGGCTTGGTATCTGAACGTATGACGGTACAGGACTCCAAGATTAGGGAATGATTTTATCTGTTAAAGGAAAGCAGAGTCGTTTTCGCTTGTTGTAATAATGTAATAGGATCTAGCCCTTGCATGTCAAGGGCGCAAGCCAGAATATAAAGAATTCTTGTCGAAATTTGAAAAAAGATGTTGCAATTATAAAGGCTTTGTAGTAAAGTTAAGTTCTTGCCAGTGAGATGCTCATTGACAAGATGAGAAAGAAAAGAAAAAGCTTGCATTAATTTCTCATTGATGTTACAATCTAATTCTGAGCTTGAAATTGCCCTTTGAAAACTGAACAATAAGCGAATGAGTCAACGTTTGAAATATGAGCTAACAAGCTGATCTATAACTTTTATGGAGAGTTTGATCCTGGCTCAGGACGAACGCTGGCGGCGTGCCTAATACATGCAAGTCGAGCGGACT
>NZ_JAELUP010000116.1 GCF_016424485.1 Paenibacillus roseus | reverse complement strand
TCATGAAGAAGCATGGCTTAGTCTCCAGTTACACCGTCGCTCAATACAAGCCGTCTCCGAGCGCTTCAAATGAGTCACAAACAAAGAACCAACTGCAGCGTCAGTTTCAACAAGAAGAACCTTATGCCGTAGTTGTTAGCGATCTAACCGATGTACGAGTAGCAGGAAAATGGCACTACGTATGCTTATTTGTCGACCTCTTTAACCGTGAAATGATCGGCTTTAGCAGTGGACCTAGAAAGACGGCCTTGCTTGTGTACAAGGCAATTGCGAGCCTCTCTGTTCGCTTGGACCGCATTCAGATGTTTCATACCGACCGAGGCAAGGAGTTTGATAACCAGCTAATCTCCGAGGCTTTAACGGCATTTGGCGTTACCCGCTCGCTCAGCAGAAATGGCTGTCCCTATGACAACGCTGTAGCAGAAGCAACCTTTAAAATCTTCAAGACCGAGTTCGCCAACCAGACTCATTTCCAGACGGAGGAGCAACTTGCCATCGAGCTGTGTGACTACGTCCACTGGTTTAATCATCATCGCATCCGCGGTACTCTCGGCTATCTTACCCCCGTACAAGCTAGAAAAGTGCCCTCATAATTGTTGTTCAGTTTTGTGTTGACAATCCACTGTAATACCCTGCATAACAATTTTCATATTCAATTCTAATGGTGATAACAACATGATTGTAATCTTCTTCTGGCCAATTACTAATGGTCAATGCAACTTTATCCACGCTTAGGCTTAATTTTTCAGGAGCAAAATTCGGAAATATTTTTTCAAACTCTTCCGAACAATCATGCTGATAATTCATAAAAGCATTCCAAAAACCCTTTAAGCTTCTATCCTCTAATCCATTTGATAAAACCCAACTCTTCAATTGTTTTACGTCCATGTTCACTGTCCTCAATACCAACCGAATTTTGTTAATATAATCCACTTAAATTTTTCATCGTAATTCGCATTTCTTTTAAGAAATAGGTCGTGAGGCCTGCGGCATCATTCAATGCTTCAAGTCGCTTGCTACTCAATAATTGGCTATTGATTGTCATTATTTCTTCAATCAGAGCTTATGATGGTATGGGACTTTTCCTTCTTTTGCAAGGTTATCCAGCTCCGGCATCCATCATGGTCTGCCGCCTGTTCCACCTTCATGTCCTCCGCACGTATCCTCGCGGACTACGCATTATGTGTCAGCTATGTACTTCCGCCATCTCTCGGTGTACTGGAGACTTTCACTCCTTAGTCGATTACGCTGCCAAGCGTACAAGAAACCACATGGAGTTGTTACACTCACATGTGGCTCAGAACATTTACAGAAGTGAAAGGTGATCATCTTCTACTTCTCCATTGAGAGCAAACACAATTGTATAATAGCACATATATTTACCTTTATAGTGTACTCTGACCGAGATAACTATATGATTGTACCCTTCCTCGGGCCAATTCGTAATTCTCAATGAAACGGTATCAATGAATAATTCTATTTCCTTGCTGTTGAACCCATTAAAATCTTTCTCAAAATCATCTTTATGTTCTTTTTGATACATATTAAAATAATCCCAGAACCCCTTAAAGCTTCTTTCTTCTAAACTATACTTAGCTACGAATTCTTTAATGCCTTTAATATCCATCGCCGCACCTACCAAGTTGTATTTATTTGTTTTATGTCTTCCAAAATACGTAAAAACCACTTGTTTCAATTTTTCATCCCAATTACCATAAAGTCTATAGTCTCCAAATTTCGGCTCAAAACCAGAATTAGTGCTTGACCTCTCTAGGTGGAGGGGGCGCTGCGTGGCAGAGGATTCTTCCGATCGCTGTTAAAGCCCGATTCCTTGATTTCATGGAAGTTTGCAGGGGGAATCTATCTAGCCCCCAAACGAACTTGGACAACACGCCCCTTATTCCGATAGAATGAAATCAATCGGAGGGGAACGCAAGTGGAAAGAAAACGGTATGATTTAAATTTTAAGAAAATGGTGGTAGCTAAAGGCAAAGAGATTGGTAACATGACGGCTGTAGCGCGGCAGCATGAACTCGATCCGAAGATGGTGCTGCGGTGGGCGAAGCAGTTGGGGCGTAAAAATCTGGATGAGCTAGATGGATCAGCGTTGAAGCAAGCGGCTTTTATCCCTTCAGCTTCAGACTTTGCCGCCTTGGAGAAAGAGCACGAGAAGCTCAAGAAGCTTTACGCCGAGCAGGCACTGGAGAGGGAGATTCTCCGTGACCTGTTAAAAAAAACGAACCCGCACTTGCGGATAAAATAGCGATTGCGCAAACCTATATCAGGCAAGGCCATCCGATCACCCTAGTACTGCGCATCCTGGAAGTGGGCCGCTCCACGTATTATGCCCATGTGGATCAACTGGAACAATCAACTGAACAAATCCACAGGAGCGGTCGCCCCGCGCCTGGTTACTCCTATACGCAAGAAGGCAAGCGAATAAGCGATGAACAAATCTGCGAGTGGATCATGGAGCTATTGGCTGACGAATACACGTCTGTGTATGGTTATCGCAAGCTAACCAAGATGCTACGGCGTCAGCACCATCTTATGATCAACAAGAAGAAAGTCTACCGGCTATGCAAGAAGATGAATGTCCTGCGGCCACAGCGAAAGCGGAAGACCAAGCATCCGAAGCGACTGGCGAACAACAGCGTCGTCACAGGCTCAAATCAGCTGTGGGAAACCGATATTAAGTATGGTTGGGTAGAAGGTGAGCAGCGTTTCTTTTTCCTAATGAGTATCATCGATGTGTTCGACCGGGCAATTGTTTCCTATCACCATGGCCTGTCCTGTGAGGCGAAGGATCTCGTTCAGATCACGCAGGAAGCGCTCATGAAACGCCAGCTCTTTGACAAAATGATTCGGCCTGTTATGCGGTCGGACAACGGTCCGCAGTTCATCAGCCACCGGTTTGCAGCAGCCTGTGAGCAATTTCATATCGTCCATGAGCGCATACCGCCCAAGACACCAAATAAGAATGCGCATATCGAGTCTTTTCACGCCATATTGGAGTCGGAGTGTTACCAGCGTCACGCGTTTGAAAGTTACCAACAGGCGTATACGATCGTCAGCGGCTTTATTCACAACTACAACCGTCATCGTATCCATGGGAGTATTTACGACATGTCGCCCTACGAATACAGGGAAGCGATCCAGCAAGGCAGCGTAAAACCCAAAATAATCAAGGTATGATCACAGACATCTGCAAAACGTAGGAAATGCAAGCTTTTCTATGTCATCCATCGAATAAGAGGTGCAGTGTCCATAATTCGGGGGTTTAACCGCCATTTGTCCATAAAGATTTCTTGCATCTTGTAGACAAGCTGCCTTAGTTATTGGTCCAAATTCTTTTCCATGCTTTATATAATGTTTAAGTCAAGAGAGAGGTGCTAAAGATGTAGTTAAGCACAGATGCGTCCCGCTCCTCTTAAAAGCGTCGCCGCTCATATGCTACTATCGGCAATATCCGGCGGTTATAAAAAGAAACCACATGGAGTTGTTACACTCGCATGTGGTCAAATATATTTACAATATTTTGATAAGACTAAACACTATTAATATCAAGCCAAGAACCCTATAAACATATAAGGTCTTTCGAGTTAAATCCGCTTTTTTGTCCATTTTTCCCCAAGTGCTTTCATTACCATCTAGATTCTTGAAATTGAACCACCCTAACTTCCAAAAAAAACGTGGAAAAACAAATAATATTAATCCAGGAATTAAAATTATTATATATTCCATAAATTATAAAAACCCCTAATTTAATCATATCTATTTCATCGACTCTAACTAATCAATTTTCCATTATTAGTAACTACTGTAACATGTGACATATGGTCATTCTTTTTATTGTAAGATAGCAATAGTGCGGGGCAAACTTTTTGAAAGTGTGTCCCGTTTCCTGAAGCCCTTGCACCTCGTAAAAAACAGAATATCGGGTTATTATGAACATACGTATACAAATTCAGCGTCAGCGGATTATTCAATTCCCCTTCATACGTATCCTAGTTTATAAAGCGTTCAATCTCCAATAAAATGGACGGTGACTGTTTTTGTACAATCGCCGCCC
>NZ_JAELUP010000115.1 GCF_016424485.1 Paenibacillus roseus | reverse complement strand
GAGCAGATAAGATGAAGGAGCGGATCTACTATGCCGAAACAAAGACGTACATTTACTGCTGAATTCAAAAAGCAGATGGTGCAGCTCTACGAGAGTGGAAAATCAAGGGCCAATCTGGTTCGTGAATATGACTTAAGTGCTTCTGCACTGGATCGCTGGATTGCTCAGAGCCAGAACTCCGGAGCCTTTACGGAGAAAGCGAACCGAACGCCAGAGCAGAATGAACTCCTTGCTCTGCGGAAGGAAATACAGCAGCTTAGGATGGAAAATGACATTTTAAAGCAAGCCGCGCTGATCATGGGACGAAAGTAAATGTGATTCGTAATAACGCGCACAAATACTCGGTATCAGCAATGTGCAATGTCCTGGAGCTGCCACGAAGCACGTATTACTACAAGCCGGAACCTGCTGAGAACGAAGAAGAACAACAACTAGAACAAGCGGTTATGGAGATATTCACAGCCAGTCGAAATAATTACGGAACACGTAAGATTAAGGTGGAGTTGAAGAAACGAGCCATCCATGCCTCACGCCGGAAGATCGGTAGAATCATGAAGAAGCATGGCTTAGTCTCCAGTTACACCGTCGCTCAATACAAGCCGTCTCCAAGCGCTTCAAATGAGTCCCAAAC
>NZ_JAELUP010000114.1 GCF_016424485.1 Paenibacillus roseus | reverse complement strand
TACCGGAACTGCTGCGCCACCGACGTAGTCTGATTATCCGCTCCGGTCACCTGAATGGCTTGACGGGTTGGGAAACCAGCCTTGTATAACGTGAAATCGTATTCGTTGGCAACAACAATGTCTCGGGTGTCATCCTTGATTGTAATCGTCGTTGGATTCCCGTAGCTGTCATATACATAGCCCGTTTGGGCCTTCAGGGAGCCGCTGCTGTTATTTTCCTTCATTTTGACCGTCTTGATGCCGTTCGTGGTCGGATAGCGTTCCAACTCGACAAACAAGCTTTTATTCGATTGAACAGGAACCGTATAGCTTTGCAACAAATTTCCTGTATCATACGTATAACTCGTCGTGTTGGTATACGGATCGGTCTCGGTGATCACATTCCCGTACTCATCATACTCCCGGGAAACGACGCTGGCTGTCGATTGCAAAGACCCTTGTTTGGTCTGGGTAGTCACTTTCGTGGGTACCGGCCAGCGTTTCACCCGGTTGTATTCCATCGTATCGGTGAACTGCTGGGTGCCGCTACTTTTGACCACTTGCGTATTGTAGTAGACTTCCGGCGTATTCTCGTCGATATACACGCGGTCATAGGAAGAGGTCGTCTGGATTCTCCCGTTGTCCACGGTGGTGGAAAACGAACTATTGGAGGATCGAACCGCCGCTCCGTCGCCTGTATAACTATATGTGACCCGATTGAATTTCGATTCTGAACCATCCGTATAGGTGACCACGTCTTCTCTTGAAGTCGCCCGATAAGCCCGTTCTT
>NZ_JAELUP010000113.1 GCF_016424485.1 Paenibacillus roseus | reverse complement strand
CTTCTGGTAACAGAGGCCTTCATTTAACAAGTGACATTTTCATAGCACAATTAGAGTGACATTTTCACAGACGTTTGACACCAAATTCATCCACTTTTTGCAGCTGTGTCTATTTAATTATGATTGCATCTGGAAAGGGAAAAGCCAGGCGCAATCGCAGCATTTACTTCTGGACAATTGTTAACTATTATTATAGATAAAAGGTTAACAAAAGGTTAACAATGGGAGGGGACCGATATGGCTGTTTTATTGCGGGGCCATCATGTACTGTGCTTGCTTGGATACAGGGGAAAAGGCTATTCGGATGACTTTTGCACCAATATGACCGCGATTTATGAGACGTTGCGTACAAAGCCCGATACCGTAATCGAAATCATCGAAGGGCCGGACGACATTTGCCGCGCCTTTCCCCCCGATCAGCCCCATCACTGCCGGAATCAATCCGTGTACCAGAAGGACAATGAAATTTTGCAGGCGGTTGGCATTGAACAGGGGCGAATCATGACTTGGGCAGAGGTTGTGCAGGCGGCGTCCAGAGTAGAGCCGGACGACATCCGGACACTATGCTCGAACTGTGAATGGGAGCCGCTCGGCCTTTGCCGGGAGGGAGTGCGCCATATCCGTCAGGCAGGTGTTCTTCGGGAGCTCCCCTAAACATGGAGACAGGGACGATCTTCCAGTTTATGATAGGCGGCTGTCGCGCACAGGGAAAATCATAAAATTGTTCTTGAAACGGCAGGCTAGAGCGTGTACTATAGACAAGGTAAAAACTTCATAGAACTCGTATATTTTTGGGAATATGGCCCATAAGTTTCTACGGGATGACCATTTTAATCATCCGACTATGAGTGAAAGCGCAACAGGGGTTCCTTTTTTGCCGATTTCGGCATGAGGATGGTTCGAGCGTTGCGGACACGCTATGTGTTACACCTTTAAGGGACAATAGCCCGGCAGGACAGACTTCACTTGAGAAGAAATCACTCAAGGGGTCTGTCTTTTTTGATTTTCAAAAAGGAGCGATACGAGCAATGAAAGTATTACAGGAACGCATACGCGAGGAAGGTTTGATTCTGTCGAATACGGTGCTGAAGGTGGATTCCTTCCTCAACCATCAGGTGGATACCCGGCTCGCACTGGAGATTGGCCGGGAGTTCGCGCGTATTTTTGGCGATAGGCCGATTACGAAGGTGCTGACAATCGAAGCCAGCGGTATTCAGTTCGCGATGGCGGCAGGTATTGCGCTGGATGTGCCGTTTATTTACGCCAAGAAGAAGAAGGCGGTCACTCTTGCGGAGAAGGTCTATTCGGCGCCGGTCTATTCCTTCACCAGACAGGAGAACTATCAGGTCAGTATTTCACAGAAATATCTGGGTCCTGAAGACAAAGTGCTAATCGTGGATGATTTTCTGGCTACCGGAGCGGCGCTTGTCGGTCTTGTGGACATTGTCAGGGCGTCCGGTGCAGAATTGGCTGGCGTGGGCTGTGTCATTGAGAAGAGCTTCCAGGAAGGGCGCGGTCTGCTTGAGGCCAAAGGCGTAGAGGTGCATTCTCTGGCTCGCATTGCGTCAATGTCGCCTGGTGAGGTTTGTTTTGTGGAAGAAGCAGTGGTGGAATAAGCGCAGCCAGCATCAGCCAGGCGAGGCACTTGCAGGGAGTACGGTTTCATGTTATCAAGGCTCACGAGGTTACTCCCATGGCTTGTGCGTCTACTGCTCAGGCATAGCGAGGCTGATTCGCGCTTTACCAGGAATATTGTATATTCCATATATTAGAATGGGGAGAGTCTACAATGCTTAGCAAAAAGAAAGTCATTACTTTAGGATTTCAGCATGTGATGGCGATGTACGCCGGTGCTGTAATCGTGCCGATTATTGTCGGTGGAGCGCTTGGCTTGACGGATAAACAGATGGCGTATCTGATTGCAGCAGACTTGTTTACATGCGGTCTGGCAACTATTTTGCAGGTGATCAGGAGCAAGTATTTCGGCAGCGGCCTGCCAGTTGTGCTCGGTTGTACATTTACTGCGGTGGGACCTATCATTGCGATTGCTTCAACCTCGAATTTGGCCACCGCATACGGGGCAATCATTATTGCCGGTCTATTCGTTATTTTAGCCGCACCGCTTTATGGAAAACTGCTTAAATTTTTCCCTACGGTCGTTACCGGTTCCGTCGTCACGATTATTGGACTATCGCTTATTCCGGTAGCTATGAACAATGCAGCGGGCGGCCAAGGCGCGTCGGACTTCGGTGCGCCCAGCAATCTGCTGCTGGCTCTGGGTACGCTGATTATTATTTTGCTGGTAAACCGTTTTACAAAAGGCTTTATTCGCGCTATTTCCGTATTAATCGGCCTTGCGGCGGGGACGACGGCCGGGTATGCGATGGGAATTGTCAGCTTCTCCTCAGTTAGCGAGGCGGGCTTGGTAAGTGTAGCCCAACCGTTCTACTTTGGTATCCCGCAAATTAGCATCACCGCGATTTTGACCATGATCATTGTCAATATTGTCAGCATGGTTGAGTCCACGGGCGTATACTTTGCAGTTGGCAAAGCCACGGATCAGAAGGTGGAGCAGCGGCAAATCGTCGGCGGTCTGCGCTCCGAGGGTCTGGCTATCATGCTCGGCGGTATTTTCAATGCATTCCCGTATACGGCGTTCTCGCAAAACGTCGGCCTGATCTCGCTGACGCGCGTCAAAACCCGCGATGTCATCTTCGCTGCGGGGGGTATCATGCTTGTACTGGGTCTGCTGCCCAAGCTGGCTGCCCTGACTACAGTTATTCCAAATGCCGTGCTCGGCGGCGCGATGATCGTGATGTTCGGATCGGTAGCCGCGGCAGGTATTTCCATTCTGTCAGAGGTTGACCTGCGCAAAGGCAACAATCTCATGATTGCGGCTTGCAGCATTGCAGTTGGCCTTGGTTCGGCTACATTGCCGCAGATGTTCGACCAACTTCCTGACTTCGCGAAGATGCTGCTGCAAAATGGCATCGTATCCGGGTCCCTGACGGCGATTGTGTTGAACCTGTTCCTGTCTGGACAGGAAGCGGAAGCCGAGCCGGTTGAAATCAAGCAAGCGTCCTGAGTAACGGCTGGTTCTTCCAACCGAATAGTTTCATAGCAAATCATTTGTGGTTAAAAATCATAAGTAGCGATGCTTGAGAGAGCAAGCTGAGAGCGCGCCATCCATTCTTGTAATTTGCTAAAAGTTTATCAAATTACACCGGCAATAAAATATTGGTAATCCGTTCAATGTGCAACTATGCATCTGATTCCTGCCGTACAAATTCACATCCGGTGCTGGAAATCATGGTAGAGCGCAGGACTCGTCTTGAGCAGGAGCGCATCGTAGAGTGAAGAGAGAAGGATATTAAACAATACAGTAAAAAGAAAACAGCGGGGAGCGCTCCCCGCTGTTTTCTTTTTATTGCGCCCCTTAACAGGGATAACGTAAATCACAATGTAATCCAATCTTGCGCCCCTTAACGGGGAAATCGTTTAATACATGTTTATCTTATCATATGTTTGTGAAAAGTCAAGGTCACGGCTAATTCATATTTTTTCTGAATACCACTCCGCATACCGTGCTTCAGCGTTTGTTCTAACGTGTGGATCTTGGTCAAACAATTCTTTCATTAATTGAATTTTCATGTCCTTACTGATCTGAATATTGGGTTGAATCAATTGCAGCGGATTGCTTTTGTCTTCATTCCATCGGTTGAAGTGGAGGATATTGCTGCTATCATCAAATTTACCGAAACCAGTCTTAAAACGCCAATCTTTAAATATTCGTAAATCACTTACCATAGCTGTCTGTGTAGTATACATTAAAACTTCCTCAAAAGTTGGCGTACTGGCATAGGTTGAGACGATGCCGTCCAATATTCGACTGTTCCATGACATTGGTAACCGAGCAGGAACATTGCCCTTCTTTGGATGTCTATAGGGAGTAAGGGAATAAAGTCGTTTTCTAGAAACTCTGGTCATGTCACTGATCAAAAGGGTTGTATCTGAACTGCCATAGAGCCCAGAAATGTTTCCGACAGAGAAGACACTCTTAGTTTCTTTACGGGTTTTGCTTGTAGTCGGAATGACCATAACTGAGTCTAATTGAGGATAGATATCCTAAATTAAAGCAATATGTTTGGCATCCCATTCGAATCCGACCCCAGTGAAGTAACAGTCCACAAAATCAAAGCGTTTATAAGATGGGGAAAAATGATCGGGTTGAACGGGATCGTAAGAAAACGGTTGGGCATCTTGTTCCGCAAATGTCATTAATTTTTGTAGTATTCTACTACGATCTGGTTCGCTAGCGATGTCAAGGATATTTTGTAGAGGTTCTAGTTTTTTTAACTTATCTATCAGCTCTTGAAATTCAGGCGTGGTTAATGCCAGGAGTTGTGTTACGAGTTCATTGATGGTTTTAGTCAAAATGCTACAATCCTTCCTTCAAGATGATGGTATTTTACTAGGTATAGTATACCATATTTGCGGAAATCTATTTCAGTGCAAAGTGCAGATTTTGTCGAATAATCGGTCTCACGTAGTTAGTGCGTGACGCTCCATAAAGTCGAGCCTTACTCTTCTTAATGCTTTTATGTCTATTGCTCGAAACAGTTTTTCCATAGTTAGGTAGCAGAAGTTTTTTTGAGTGAAGACGCCGCCATACACCTCGCTTCCTGCACCAGGTTAAGAGTTTCAGCCAGATGTTCGATGGGGCTGAATTTCTCATGCTGAACTTGCAAGTCACAGGCAAACAATTCGACATACATTTCAATTGTCTCGATATTCGCGTGCCCCTTTATGCTCTTAAGCGTGAAGAAGGCGGGAGAAAGATCCTGGAGTTGCATTGTAATGAGATGCTGGCTGAGTTTTTCCAGGTCTTTGCGATAACGGCGGATGCTCGCCCTACTGAAGTTTCTGACCTTGCAATATTGGAGAAACAATTGTACAGCATCGTTTCAATTCGAATTTAATTTGAAGCTTTCCTTGTTCTGCACTTCGCGTTTCCTCCCTTGGAGTTATGCGAACCAAACACCGTATTCCCAATTCAACAGAATAGTGATAAAATAAACAGGAACATAAGTTCTTATTAATAGTAGGGATGGTGCGCAACCCATGAGCAACCGATATGCGGAAATAGAAGGTGTCATCGCCTATATTCATCAACATATCTATGATCCTCTCCCGCTTGCCAAGCTGGCAGCGCATGCTGCCTATAGCCCGTACCATTTCACCCGAATTTTCAAAGAGAGAATGGGTCTCTCCCCTCAATATTATATTTCCGCTCTCAGACTGCAGAAGGCCAAGGATTTGCTGCTTCATACCAATATGAGCATTCGAGACATTGGTCTTGAGATCGGCCAGCAGAGCCTTGGGACCTTTACTACACGATTTTCAGAGAGGGTTGGATTAACTCCAGCCAGCTTTCGAAACTACAGACAGCAGGCGGGTCAGCATTTAAGTTCCTTGCAGCAGCTTGCGAATTGGGAGGAACCAGGGCTGTTGTCCCATCCCTACTCCACCGTGGAAGGGACGATTCGTGCGGAGACGCCTTTTCAAGGCGTCATTCTGATCGGTCTGTTCGCCAGACCGATTCCAGAAGGTTTGCCGCTGTACGGCACATTGTTGTCCTCGCTCGGAGATTTTCGATTCACCGATGTCAAGCCGGGGACGTACTATTTGATGGCGACTACGATTTCATGGGGAACTCAGGCTACAGAAATTATGCTCCCTCAGGCTACACTGCGTACCCGATCAAGAACGCCGATTTTCGTGCAGCCTTACACACAGGTTCCTCCCATGGATATCATGCTTTACCCGCCGCGAATCGATGATCCGCCGATTCTGATTTCACTCCCGGTCCTGATGAATCGCTTCTTGAGCCGGGTCCGTCAGTCTGTAGGCTGTTGAATACGATTTCTTGTCCACTGATGGAGATCGTTTTTGAGATGCTCACAATATCGCTTATCCCGTTCGGAGGCAGACGTTAATCATCGTATTATGGGAAACGATCCTACTACATCTACTTTCCGTTTGTTGCAGGATCGTACCATCATGTTGTCCAGAGCGTGCAGTAATATACGATCGAACAATCCTTGAGTAGTCAAAGAAGAGTGAGGGATAATGATGAAGCAATCAGATTTGGAACTGACAGAAATAATGGACGAACTGGAAAAATTGGGGGACGAGCAGACGAAGAAGACCTTCATCCGTCATGGCGCACAGGAGCCGCTGTTTGGCGTTCGGGTGGGGGATTTGAAGAAGCTGGTTCGCAACGTGAAGAAGAATCAGCAGCTAGTCTATGATCTCTACGATACTGGCAATTCGGACGCCATGTATCTGGCTGGTCTGGCGGTTGATCCCAAGGCAATATCCAGGGAGCGGTTGCAAGATTGGGCGGACAAAGCGTATTGGTATATGCTGGCCGAATACACGGTGGCCAGTGCTGCGGCTGAAAGTTCGTACGCCCGCGAGCTTGCGCTGGAATGGATGCAATCGGATGAGGAAATGGTAGCAGTATGCGGCTGGAGCACCTACGCCAACTATGTATCCATTACGCCGGATGAACAACTGGATCATGAAGAAATAACCCGTCTGCTGGAGCAGGCGGGCCGAACCATCCATGAGGAGCGCAACCGTGTTCGTTACACAATGAACGGATTTGTTATTTCAATTGGTGCCTACGTTCGCGGGCTGAATGAACGTGCCAAGGAAACTGCTGTACAGATCGGTAAAGTTCATGTCGATGTCGGCCAGACAGCCTGCAAGGTTCCGCTTGCCGTGGATTATATCGAGAAGGTGGAGCAGCGGGGCAACGTGGGCAAGAAACGCAAAACCTGCATTTGCTAGACACCAACGTTGTCTGGCAGAATTTCCGTGCAGGCTTCTGGAGTAAGCCTGACTTTACGATTTCTGCACGCTGCTCATTCATTCAAGAAGCCATCGTCGCAGCAGCAACATGCTCCCGAGAGACGGCTTCTTTGCTATTTTGACCCTGCAATGCCTGCTTGGTTAATTGGCGGAAGTCCCGCCCATAATGATTGAATCTTTGGGCAGCAGCAAGGCGAACAGTCCGAGCAGCGGCAGGAAAGAGCACCACTGGATCATGGAGGTTACTCCGTATGTGTCCATGAGCCAGCCCATAAGCACCGAGCCGAGCCCGGCAAGCCCGAATGAGAGACCGAAGAATAGTCCGGCTACCGAGCCGACATGGCCTGGCAGCAGTTCCTGGGCGTAGACGATAATGACGGAGAAGCCGGACATTAGAATCAGGCCGATCGCGATAGAAAGCAGGATCGAGGCAACAGGCCCTGCGTAGGGCATCAGCAGCGAGAACGGCGCTGTTCCCAATATAGAGAACCAGATAATTTTCTGTCTTCCGAAGCGGTCGGCAAGCGGTCCCCCGATAAAGGTGCCGACCATGCCGGCAAATTGCAAGGCAAACAGGCAAATCTGGGCGCTGGAGAGCGGAAGCCCGAACTTCTCCATGTAATAAAAGGTGTAGTAGCCTGTCATGCTGGCGAGATAGACAAATTTGGAGAAGAGCATCAGGATCAGAATGGCCAGCACATAACCGATGAACGGTTTGCTGAACGATCTTGCCGGCGCAGCCGCGCCCCTGTTCTTAGGCTGTGAGGCCCGAACCCGAAGCTGCCTGCCGTACCATCTGCCAATAGCGAACTGCAGCACAATGCCGATGAGGGCCAGCAGAGTAAACCACAGAAATCCTGTCTGCCCGATCGGCATGATAATGAAGATGACCATGAGTGGCGCAAGCGCCTGCCCGAAGTTGCCCCCTACCTGAAAGACTGATTGAGCGAAGCCTTTGCCCCTGCCTGCCGCAAGATGCGCAACGCGCGAGGACTCTGGATGAAGAACCGATGAACCGACCCCGATCAGGGCAGAGGCGAGCAGCAGCATGGAGAAGGAAGGGGCCATTGCCAATCCGATCATCCCGAGCAGAGTGAACAGCATGCCGACGGGCAGCAGGAACGGCATCGGGCGGCGGTCTGTACAGTAGCCGACGAGGGGCTGCAAAACAGAGGCTGTTATGTTGAGCGTAAACGCAATCCACCCGACCTCCGTGAAACTTAATTGCAGGCTCTGCTGAAATAGCGGGAAGACTGCCGGGACAACCGACTGCATGGCATCATTCAGGAGATGAGCGGCGCTGACGCCAAGCAGTACTGTCATTGCTGTTGTCGGTGTCGTCTTTACGGCAGAAGCTACAGTTGTTTGGGACATGTTTAAACGTCCTTTCCTTGAAGTTTAGACTAATGTTCTGGATAGGAATTATCTTAGTGGAGCGGAGGCAATGCTGTCGCTGCGAATGTTGCTTGGATATGGAGCAATTTTTGCTATAATGGACGAAGGGTGAAGAGAATGCACATGCAAATTATATTGCCGCACGTAGAACTGCACAGCATTGAGAGCAGCTTTGCGAATATGCCTCACTGTCATGAAGAGCATTATCAGATTACGGTACCGCTTCGTGGGAGCTGCCACTTTGTGCATGAGAACAGAGAGTTGGCGCTGGCTGCCGGGGACGGGCTGATGCTGCATCCGCAGGACCTGCACTCCTTCTATTTGGGGCCGAAGGACAAAGTCATTATTTTCAAAATCAATGACCACTGCCTCCATCCGGCAAGCGCCTTGAACCTCCCTGATCCTGAACAGCGGTACCGGTTCAATCCGTCAGAGCTGTCCGGCTTTTTGCAGCAATGGACCGCCTCCCTCTTCATTGCGGGGTCTCCCGATCGTCTGGCATTAGAGGAGAAGGAAGAGCAGATGCTCGAATATGTGCACCGCTTGATCTGGGGAAGAAAACAATTAGACATCGAGACTGCTGAAAAGGGTTCACATGCAAGAAAAGGCAGGGACAATCACCTGCTTCGGGTGCTGGACTATATGCATGCCCACTACACCGATCAGATGAGTATCGATGAGTTGGCCGCGGTTGCGCTGCAAAGCCGGTTTCATTTTATCCGCTCTTTCAAATCGCTGACGAGTATGACTCCGTATCAGTATGTACTTCGACTGCGAATGGAGGAAGCCAGGAGACAATTGCGGCATTCGGCAGCGACCATAACAGAAATCAGCTTCGGGCTGGGATTCTCCAGTACAAGCCAGTTTTATAGAATGTTTATGAAATCAACCGGGATGACCCCGGAGCAATATCGTCATCAAAGCCATTAAAAAGGAGCCGATTTAAAGATGAGTGAATCGTACAATGAGCAGGAGCTAATTGAGTTTATCGCGGAGCAAACCCAAGCCCAGGCGGATGAAATCAGGCTTGTATTGAAGCATGAACAGGCTTATGTCAATGCACAGCAGGAGGATGCCAAAGGCGAAGTAGATGTAGATATTGATGAGCTGGTGGATTATGTATTGAGCCGTTCTGATGTGAAGCTGGACGAGTTGACGGTCGAGTCGATTCTGGAAAGCGAGATGGATTATTTGATCAAGAAGGGCGTTGCGGGGTATCTGGATTAGTTGATACGAATATGCGAATGCCTGTGGGGTGAAGGCACATCGTATAAGTGCGAGAAGGGGCAGTCCCCCTGTGCCAGGCTATAAGGCCTGCGCACGCGGGAACTGCCCCTTTTTGTTGTTTTCAACTTATCGGACAATCAGAACAGGACATTTGGAGTATTGAGATATTTTATGGCTGACGCTTCCGAGCATGAGTTCCTTGATTCCGCTCAGACCCCGACTCCCAACCACAATCAGATTGCTTCCGTGCTTCTCGGCGAAATCCAGAATTACCTCTGCCGGATCACCCGTCATATAGAACGTCTGCACGCTGATTATACCGGCTTCCTCTGCGAGTGAGGCTGCCTTATGGAGAATCTGTTCACCCTCTTGCTTGACATTCTCCTGAATCGAAGTGAAATAATCTTTCGGCACATAAGCCATGCCGATAAAAGCGACTGAGGCAGCAGTTGTCTCTTTACCCACATGTACGATACTCAGCTCAGATTGTTGCTCTTTTGCGAGATGAAAAGCAGTTTCCAATACTTGATAGCTAACTTCCGAACCGTCGATGGCCACAACAATTTTATGAAACATTAGTCTCAACTCCTTTTCTATCCTATTACCCGCATGAAGCGCTTTTGCCACAGTCCATTTTTCAGGCGGTGCTCTGGCGGCGCAATTTCGCAGCAGTAGAATTAAGAGGATATAAAAAGTTGACAATCGCATAAGACTGATATATCTTTAATTTAAGATAATTGTTATACAGAATTTGAACACAAAGAGAGGTGTGCGGAATGGCGCCATCCACAACCGAAGCACTCGATTTGTTTATTGCGTTATCCAGAGCCAGTCAATGGGTGATTGCTCATGCAGACAAGGATATCAGGAGCAAAGGACTTAACCGAACAGAATTTGGGGTACTGGAGCTGTTATATCATAAAGGACGGCAGCCGATTCAACAGATTGGCAGCAAGGTGCTGATGAGTAGCGGCAATATCACGTATGTTGTGGATAAGCTGGAGAAAAAGGAGCTGGTACGTCGCCAAACATGCGCCGAAGACCGCCGCCTGATCTACGCTGAAGCCACGGAGCAGGGCAGGAAGTTTATTGAGGACGTCTTTCCAAGCCATGCGCTTGTTATTCAACAAGCAGTCTCCGGTTTGACGGCTGAGGAACAGCAGCTTGTCTCCGACCTGCTCAAAAAACTTGGAAAATCAGCACAGGAAAGCTTTAAGCAGGGGAAACGCAGCGAAGAAGATCCGACTTGATTTGCAATTCGAGCTTTAAAAAAACAATAGAAGAGTCGGGTTTATGTAATTTCATCTTATATCTTAAATTAAAGATTCTTAAAACAGTATTAATTTTTTATGAATAATCATACATTATGAAAATTCGAAGGGAGATTATAGATATGAGTACACAATTTGAAAAGAATTTTGAGGCATTGGTGAAAGAACGCAGATCGGCTGCAAAATTTATTCCTGGCGTAGAGATTTCCATGAAAGAGTTGGAGGATATGCTGAGTCTGGTGAAGTTTGCGCCTTCTGCTTTTAACTTGCAACACCAACATTATATTGTTGTCAGAGACCCCGAAGCAAAGCAAAAGGTTTATGAGGCGACAGGGAAGCAGTATAAAGTGGAGACGGCATCTGCAGTGCTTGTCGTCCTCGGGAACACGGAGGCTTACAAGGATGCCGCCCGCATCAATGAAGGACTGCTGAATCTGGGTGTGCTGAATAAGCAGGAGTACGAAGCGACAGTCGGCATGATAGAAGGTTTCTATGAAGGACGCGGAGAATCGTTCAAGCGGGAGGAAGCGATTCGCAACGCAAGCTTGTCGGCGATGCTGTTCATGCTGATTGCCAAGGACAGGGGTTGGGATACGTGCCCGATGATCGGGTTCGACCCGCAGGCGTTGAGCGCTTCCCTGAACATACCGGACAGCCATGTACCTGTAATCATGATTTCACTTGGCAAGGAGGATACGTCCAGTCAAACGCCACGCGGCTATCGCAAGCCAACAGGGGAGTATGTCAGTTACGATTCGTTTTGAGAGAGGGCTTGCCTAATTTGGTTAAAGGATCAACCATCATCTGCAGAACGTAGGAGCAGGGCGATTTTGTTTGCTTGAAAATAATGCCGTATTCGCTTAATAGCGGGTACGGCATTATTTATTAGAGCAATTTCACCGATATACAGCTGTGAAAAGTAGTCATTCGATACAAATAAAGCAATAGTTTTCATTATGAAGTAAAATAAATAAATAATTCCCGTATCCATCGCTGTAATACCCAGTATTATAATGTTATGGCGTGGGTTGCTCAAGAAAAGAAAATCAGACAAAGGGGCATGTACCTGATGGTGTAAGAACCAAGCAAACGCCAAGAGATGTTGCACCCTTCAATATTATTCGTTACACTCATACTAGCGAAAATGCTTCTCAATGAAAGGGGAACATGAAGTGGATAAAAGTGGGCAAGCGGATGTATCCGGTCTCCACGGCGACAAGCCGAAACATGAGTACTGTGCATCGATCTCACAAGCAATGGGTGAAAATCCGATCGGAACTGCCGGGGGGCAGCATCATTATTTGCTGGTGGAAGTGCCGCTGCCATGGACAGATAACATTACCGAGTCCAGCAAATTTCCGAATGGCATGAATGATGTGCTCAAAAAATGTATGGCACAAGGCTTGCAATTTCGTTTTCTGGCCATTTGGTCGGAATTCAACAGTCCCCCGCCCGGGTATACACGGGTTATTGAATATCGCCAGCCAGCGGGGGAAATGGTGCCGTACGTCAAGCGCGAGTATCTGTTGCCCACCGAACAAGTAGCCGATCTGGCCGAGGCGTTGCTTGCTTCAGGCAGTGTAGATCAGTACCATACGTGGCAGCAACCTGATCAGGGAATTCGAGATATCCTGGTCTGTACGCACGGCACTCATGATCTATGTTGCGGCAAGTTTGGATATCCGATTTATCGAGAACTGGGAGAGGCATTTGCATCTTCACCGGATACGAAATTGCGAGCATGGCGTGTCAGCCATATTGGCGGACACCGGTTTGCGCCAACACTGATTGACTTCCCGGAGGGGCGTTTCTGGGCGCATGTAACAAGTGAGGTGCTGGGCGCTATTGTGAGACGTGAAGGTGCCACAGTCGATATTATCCGCCATTACAGAGGCGTAAGCGGCATCGGGGCATTCGGACAGGTCGCAGAGCGAGAACTATTCGCCAGCAAAGGCTGGTCATGGCTCCAATACGCCAAGACTATGGTGATTCAAAGCCAGAGCGATACAGGAGCTGTCGTTCAAATCACGTACCGTTCGCCGGACGGGTCGGATTACGGGACTTCCGAGTTCGAAGTCTATGTTGAAGGTACAGTCAAGACCGGCGGTTGCGGACATGATGGTGAGGTCAAGCAATTGGCGGTTCGTTGACTAGGCCCGCAGCAACCGGAGCAATCCGAATGGCTGCGGGCTTCCCCTTGTGGCCTATTAGCGGCTGTGAATTTCCGCGAAACGTTTGGCGATTCCCACGACAACTGTTGATGCTTTCACCATATTATCGACAGACACGAATTCATATTTCCCGTGATAGTTCTCTCCGCCGGTGAAAATATTCGGAGTCGGCAAGCCCATATAGGATAGCTGGGAGCCGTCCGTGCCGCCGCGAATCGGCTTGACGATTGGCTGAATGCCAAGAGAGACCATAACCTCATGAGCGGTATCCACGATTTCTTTTACCGGTTCAATCTTGTCTCTCATATTGTAATACTGATCCTTCAGTTCTAGCGTAATCCGGTCTTTACCGTAAATAGCTTGCAGCTCTTTCACAATACTGGAGAGCTTTTCTTTGCGTGCTTCGAACTGGTCGCGCTTGAAGTCGCGAATGAGGTATTGGAGCTTCGTTTCCTCTACATTGCCATTCATCGAGCTCAGATGAAAAAATCCTTCGTAGCCCTCCGTATGCTCAGGCGCCTCTTTAGCTGGCAGCTTGTTGTGCAGTTCCATCGCAATCTTGGTGGAATGAATCATTTTGTTCTTGGCTGTGCCCGGATGCACATTGACGCCTTTGCAGACGATCTTGGCTGCTGCGGCATTGAAGCTCTCGTATTCCAATTCCCCCAGAGGACCGCCGTCTACCGTATAGGCAAAATCTGCGCCAAAGGCTTTCACATCAAACTTATGCGGTCCGCGGCCAATTTCCTCATCAGGCGTAAAGGCAACTCTGAGCTTGCCGTGTTTAATCTCCGGATGGTCAATCAAATAGTGCATGGCGACCATGATTTCTGCGATCCCGGCCTTATTGTCAGCGCCGAGAAGGGTCGTTCCATCGGTTGTAATGAGAGTATGTCCCTTGTAGTCGGATAGGGCCGGGAAGTCGCGCGGGGAAAGGATAACAGAATGCTCGGCATGGAGTACAATGTCTCCGCCATCATAATTCTCCACCAATTGCGGCTTGACATTCGCACCAGTCAATTCTGTGGCCGTGTCCAGATGCGCCAGAAAGCCAATTGTCGGAACCGGGCCATCCACGTTGGCCGGCAGTGTCGCCATGACATAGCCATTCTCGTCCATCGTCACCTCCTGCATACCAATTTCTTTCAACTCCTCGACCAGCTTCCGGGCAAGGGTAAGCTGTCCCGATGTAGATGGACAGGTAGGGATATCATCATCAGATTGTGTATCGATACGGGCATAGGAAGTAAAACGGTCAATTAATTCTTGTTTCAAATGAATCGTGCTCCCTCTGGATTGAGATTAGACTGGAATTTGAATCGTTTATGTCCCTTATTGTAACACGACATAACCGGAATATGTAAAAGCGGCGGGCGGGCGTCATGTCATGGTAAGGGAATTGCGAACCCGGATCGAGTGGACTAACCATTGGCCTGAGGTTAAGATTCATCCGCAATACCAATCAACAATGACTAACTTATTTTTTCCAAGGAAAAAACCGCCCCATTGAAAGGGGCGGCTAAAAGAACCGGACTATTGTTGTTCGGTACATCAATTTTCATCGTTTTGTGTTTCCGCATCATTTTACATCTATGAAAATTTCCCCTTGCAACCGATTCCGAGTGTCTGATTTCTCATCAGCTGTTACTTTCAATTTATAGCGTCCTGTCCCAAGGTGTATCTGATTGATCGTAATAAGATGTGCAATCGGTTTCATTGAAGGCATATTAGTCAGAATTTCCTTGGCTTCATCGTCGGGTATTTTATCTATGGGTCCATGGTACAAGTCGATCTGTTTGCCAGACTCCACATTCTCCGCATATACTTTAAGCTGAAAATTACCATCTATGCCTGCAATGAGGACTTGGACAGGTTTAGGAAATTCACTGTTCCAGTCATTCCCGCCATCAATTAACCATAGATTCGGCGATAATGGCCTTGCTGCGTCTAATCCTCTGAATATCGATTGAGCAGGAATTTCATGCAGCTGATCCACTTGACGAATGGCTGATGAAAGCTGACTGGAGAGCGCTAGCCCATCCCATCTCTGTGCTATCTTGCCTGACGAATCAATCAATACAGTGGTTGGCAGTTGGGTTACGCCGTATCGATCCGCAAGATTGGATTTTTTAGTATCCATCAACAGGGGAATATCGATATTCATGTCATATGAAAAGTTAATCAACTTCTCTTTCGAGGTTGCTTTCCCGGTTAATACGGGACTGGCATCCACGAGTAAAAAACGGATCCCCGATGATTCATACTGTTCTTTCATGCTTTTGATGAAATTCAGTTGTGCTTTGGATTGTATTGCAGCTTCACTCTCCCATTCGTCAGAAATATAAACAAATGAGAGCATAACAGGCTGACCTTTCAAACTTTCAGAATCAACGGACTCCCCTTGCACGCTCTTTAAATGAAATGAAATGGTTTCGGAAGCACTGTCATCTTCGCGTGGTACTGCGATTATGATCATGACAGCAAGAAACAAAACAGCAGCCAATCCATAACTTAAAACTCTCGAGTTACGTTTGTTCATGATTCAAACATCCCTCATATTTAATGTAAAACAGGCAGTATTTCACGTAGAGAATCGAAATCCTCAGTGTTTAACTGCCTGTTAATGTGAACTCGCTTTAGCTGATCAATTCTTAACTAAACGAACATCATCAATATAAACAAACGGATAGCCGCTTCCACTATCTACCTGTGTATAGAAACCGATCGTGGCTGTTCCATTTGTAACTTTAATACCCGAGATCGTCAACTTCTGATAATTAGAGGAACTTGGTATGTTTGCTGTCAAGGTTGAGCCAGAGCCAAAGTCCTTGGCTTCCATTCTGCTGACAGAAAATCCATTTCCGCTCTTTCTAGCCCATGCAGTCAAGGTATAATAACCATTGGCTAAACCCGTAATGGTCTTATAGGTGTACACATTCCAGCTTCCATTCTGTCCGTTATAATGGGTCAGGTGATAGGATCCGCCGTGTGATCCACCAAAACCTTCCGTGTAGGATGCATTCGGTGTATTCGAACCGCTCCATGTTGACCATCCTGACGGATTCGGGGTAGGGCCATCCGCTTCAAATCCAGGGTTGTCAATCAGATTAGTCGCAGAACTGTCGCTGAACGAAGATTCGATTGCGCCGATATCAAATGCGCCGCCTTGTAACGAATTGTTCCCCAGGAAGTCCCGCGCCCCTCCGTTCACATCGACGCCTGCGTTTATAGCGGGTGACTGATTCTGTAACTCAAATTGAGTAGTTGGTTTGCCTATCGAATGGTACGATGGCGTATTGAGCTTCGGATCAGCATAAATACTGTTCAGATCTTGACCACTTGCCTCCCGATAGCTGGCAAACGAATTGTAAGATGTGTTGTTGATATTAAACTCAGGATCATTTGAGCCTGTATACCAATACAGATTATGATCAAAGCTGACCGTGTTGTTGCTTACAGCCACTATCTTAGGAACGGTCGAATAAATAAGATTGTTCTTGAATATTTTTGGATTGCTTCCTACAAAATTTGCTCCTACCATCTTCACAGCATAATCATTTCGTGCCGGATTCCAATAAGAAGTATTGTTATAAATCTGCAGACCGTCTATCGAACCGCCAGCCCAGGTCAACACATAGAAATCTCCTTGACCCGATCCATTATTGCCAGCTTCGCGTCCGTTATTGGAGAAAATATTATAGCGGACAATCGCGTTATTCGTTACTCCCGTAAAGGTACCGTTAACTGTATCATCGGTTGCGCCAAAGACTGCCACGCCGTATGCATCATTGTCATGAGCATAATTATACTCAACCCAGTTGTTCGTATTATAGTAATCAATATCAAATGCGCCTCCATCAACTCCAGGCGAATGAGTTTGGTAAACCTCATTGTAACGAACGATTGCATTATTGGTTCTCCATGTCCAGATTCCATTAGGCGTTCCGAGAAGATCCGTTGGCGCTTTACCGATATCGTACACGACATTACTTTCCATTACGGAGTTGTCTGTTGCGGAAAAAACAGCTATTCCATCACCATAGACATCATACACAGTACTGTTTCTTATTGAAATATTGGTGCTTCCTCCGGTATCATCGGCGCTTGCATTGGAATATACCATAATGCCTGACCAGCGCTGCGTGGAATAGGCCGTGCTTCCATCAATGATGACATCGTTGAAGTGCGAACCCTTCGATCCGTTGGGAGCCCATACTGCGATCAGTCCCTGCTTTTTCCCCAAATCATTCCCGGGCTTTGTCGTATCAACTCCCCCAACATCATGGACAACGCTATTCAGAATCCGGAAATAATTTAGCGTGTTTCCGCTATCATTTCCAATTGAGATACCTCGTGGATTGCCCCCCGTTGTTTCGAGGTCTTTAATGACCCAATACTGTTGATTTTGGAGTTTAATGGCCGCTTCATTCGTCCCTCCATTGATAATGGGCCTGTTTCCTGTTCCATAGGCGCCAAGCGTAATCGGCTGCTGGTTCTGTCCGGAGCCTTTCGGCCAAGCCATCCCGGCGAAGGTTGCTCCCCTCTTCAGCAGAATCTCATCTCCCGGTGAGAAAGTTGTATTACTTACCTTGCTTAAGGTTTTCCACGCACTCGATGTGCTCGTCCCGTTATTGCTATCGTTTCCACTAACGGAATCCACATAGTAGGTTGTCCCTGCTGCATGGGTCACTTGCGGAAGAACTACAAAAATACTAAAGCACATACAGAGTGATACAACAATACTTAATAATTTTTTCATTGCTGATTCCTCCATTATTTTTATTTTTGGATTAAAATACGTTATGTGCCCGTCTCAGGATGATCAAAAACGGAAAGATCCCACTGATCAGACCAGTTGATTTGAATTCCGTCCTCATCAAAACTAATGGGCAGCCAGACATATTTGGATTCCGACAAATTGTTAGGTATCCAGATGTCTGCCATAAAAATAAAAGCGTCCTGTTTTCCTTGAAGAGGCAATACAAAAGTGCTCTGTGCATGGAATGTCTTTCGTGCATCAGGTCCTTGACAAGGGTTGTCCTTCAGCCCCCATAATCCCATCATGCTTGTAGCTTCCGCATAAAGAGCTATGTTAGGTGCCCAGCCTGTACAACCAGATGTAATCATATAGTACGTGCCGCCGCGCTTAAACACAGCAGGCGCTTCCCGGTATTGATCGATAAAGGCTCTGGAGAAATTGCCGGTAACGTTTGTATAGTCACTATTCAACTCTGAAATCAAAAGTGTTTTGTTCCAATCTGACGAATGTATAAGATAAGCCTTGCCATTGTCGTCCTGGAACAAAGTCAAATCGCGACTATCCGCACCGTTCGGAAATATACTACCCAGGTACCGGAAAGGGCCAGTGGGGGAAGCGCTTACAGAAATGCCCGCTTTAGCCAACGTATATTCCGAATTATCGATATGCATCCACATCACAAACTGTCGCGTGGACGAGTTGTATATGACTTTGGGCCGTTCCATGATCTTGCTGGGATGAAGGTCGTGATTAATATCTTCTGGTTCTGCTGAAAGCACTAATCCTTCATAAGTCCAATTGTAGAGATCATCCGAGGTGTAACAAGATATACCTACCACATCTGTTCGGTAACCGCATGCTCCGGCAGCTTCTGTCGGAGCATCTTTGTTTTCCCCGTACCAGTAATATTTGCCTTCCCAGAAGAGCACCCCTCCACCGTGCGCCTGGATAGGCTGTCCGTCCTGATCATTCCATCGTGTACCTGGATTGAAGCAAGAATATTCCTTATTCGTGATATCTGCCATGCGTATTCACAACCCTTGCGAAGTAAAATTATGAAACGTCGTATGGAATCAGATACTCACATTCGACGCTTCATTAGCCAAAACTATTTTGCAGATGAAATAATTTTGTCAGCCTGCTCTTTGATGACTTTCATCGTATCGTCCAAACTTTGAGAGTCGTTGTTGTATTTTTCTGATTCTTTAACAATCAAATCGTTGATTTGAGCTGCTCCTGGACCGGATATTTTCTCGGAGACGGTTCCCAATCCATTGTCGTAAAACGCTTTATACAAATCGTCTGCACTAATCTCGCCTTTCACACTATCTGAGATACCTTGCAGAAGCGACTTGTATTCCTCTTGAGAAAGATCTGTCCGAGGAGTCAGGACATTCGTCATGATCGCTATATTTTCGACCAGCCACGAAAGTGCTTGAAACGCTTCTTTAGGATGCTTGGATTTCGCATTAATACCAATAGCGCCCCCTGCCGTCAAAACATTCTTACCGTCTGGCGACACCGGCGGTGCTGCGATGCCTAACGTCCAATCTCTTGGATATGATTTGTAGTCTGCAGCCGTATTCAGGAACCATGAGCCGATTACTTGCATGCCGTACTTCCCGCTCATGAAGGAATCCCATGTAATTTGTTTGGAGTCCATCTCCACAATCGACGGCTGCACTTTGTACACCTTGCTCAGGTCGTAGTAAAATTTCATTGCATCTTTGAAAGCCGGATCGTCAAGGTTGGAAGTACCATCTTCTTTATAAGCAGAGATGTTCTTTTGCTGTGCCAGCATATAGAAGTCATAATCCCACTTCTGTGTCAGCACGCCGTAGATTCCTTGTTTCGGGTTGGTCAGCTGCTTAGCGGTATCGACATATTGCTCCCAACTCATTCCCCCGGCAGGATACGGAATTTTGGCATCATCGAATAACTTCTTGTTAAAGTATAGAACGTTCATGCTAATATCAGTTAACAGGTAATCAACGTTCCCATTTGTTTTCACCAGGTGTTTACCGAATTTCTTTTCGAGGTCGTAATTGTTTTCTTTAGCCAGTTCGTCCAGATGCATCAGGAAGCCGCCACTGGCATACTTGCTTTGGAAGTTGGAATTCTCCAACTGTACAAGATCTGTGTCATCGCCGGAAATTAAGGAGATGTCCAACTTCTTGCCTTTATCGGCAACCTCGCCAGATAGAGGAACTAAATCCAGCTTGATATTTTTATTTTCTTGCTCAAACTTTGCCAAAACGCCAGCATCCTGCAAAGTATTTATCGTTTCCGGGGACACAAAAAACTTGATGTTAACCGGCGCTGCCCCCTCTGAAGAGTTACCTCCAGCAGGGCTCGACGATGGCTTGTTTGATGCATCTGGTTGAGAAGACGCATTACCGCCGCATGCAGAAAGTGCAATGGTAAGTGTTGCTGTCAGTAGTACGAGCAATGCTTTTTTCATTCTACGCATGTTTCTTCCTCCTCATGGATTAATGAAGCTTCTAATACCATTGACCAATATCTCGATATTCATCCCCCCTCTATAGACGATCATAATAGCTGCTTCCACGGAATGTCTTATCCTTTTACGGCCGAGGAAGCAACGCCTTGAACGAAGTGTTTCTGTAAGAAGGCGAAAATGATCACCGATGGAAATAACGCGAGTAATGCGCCTGCCAATTGTGCTGTAATAATAGGTCCGGACCGTGTTCGGAAATCGGAGAGACCAACAGTAAGCAGCTGCTTATTACTATCCGTAATAAAGACTGCAGGGTTAGCAAAATCATTCCAGGTCCAAATGAAGGAAAACAATATTAACGTCATTACGGCAGGAATAGCAAGAGGAAGAACGATTTTAGAATAGATGGTTACATGTGAACCTCCATCCACCAAAGCAGCTTCCGAGATTTCTTTCGGTATGCCCATAAAAAACTGCCGCATTAGAAACAGCATTAAAGGATCAGCAATACCAGGCAAGATAAGAGACCAATGCGAGTTCGTAAGATTGAGAGATTGATAAGTCAGAAATCGTCCTACCAAGGTCGCATCTGAAGGGAATAACAATGTGCTGATGGCAATAAGAAACAATACATTTTTAAAAGGAAATTCTAATCTGGCAAATGCGTAAGCTGCCGATGTCACAATGACTAGTCGAAAAATAATGACCAGAACAACCACTTTCGTCGAATTCAAATACCACAAGAAGTAACTCGGATGTGTCATAACAAGCTTGAAATTGTCAAAATACAATTGCGAAGGGATCAGGCTCATCGGACTTTCAACGAATTCCCCCGGCGATTTTAACGAACCGGCAATCATATAGGCAAAAGGAATAACCATAAAAAGTCCAACCAGCAGCAAGACGATAGTCAGCATAATCGCGGAATAACGGTTGCGACGATTTAATAATTGACCCATTTTTTCTGCAACCTCCACTGAATTAATGTCAGAGCGGCTAGAGCTGCGAATAGCAACACGCTCTGTGCGGCCGCAAAGCTGAATTTGTTAAATTGAAAGGCATTTTTGATAATGTTGAAGGAAACCATCTCCGAAGCACCCGCCGGTCCGCCTCGCGTTAATGCGGCGACAATCGAATACGTCTGTGTAGAGCCGATGATACTGGCAATAAGTATAAAGAAAGTCGCTGGCGAAATAATAGGCAGCGTTACATTCAAGAAACGTTTGAACTTTGAAGCCCCGTCAAGCTCAGCTGCTTCATACAGGTCCGCCGGCACGCCTTGAAGGGCTGCGAGCAGCACAATTGCTTGATACGCAATATTTTGATACACATAAATGAACGCCATAACAGGGATGACCAATTTCACATCATTTAGCCAAAGCGGCGGATTGGAAATTCCAATAAGATGAAGCAGTGTATTGATAGGCCCGCTGGTCGGATCCAGCATCGCCTTCCACGCAATAGCGATCGCTGTAATATTCGTTACGTAAGGAATTAACAACATCGTACGGATTGTTCCTCTTGCGAATATTTTCTGGTTCATCCCCAGCGCGAGAAGAATTGCCCCGATCATCATTAGAGGAATTTCTATGATCGTAAATAAAAAGGACTTGCCAAACGACGACATTGCATCGGAATCGTTGAGCACATCGATGTAATTGCTTACAAATGCAAACGATAGATTATGCGCTTTGCTTAGTGAATTGAAATCCGTAAAGCTTAGATAAAAAGTATACAGCATAGGAATACTAGCGAAAATGATCGTTGCCAGCATGTACAGCAATATAAAACTGTAGCCGGCCACATATTCCTGGTGTTTAATGGACAGATGCTTTCTCCTGGTTGAACCGTTTATTTGTTTCATTTCATAACAACCTCCTGCGTATATCATATCAAAATCATTTCCGGCTGGAGGCAGGAGACTTTTATTGAAAAACCCCACTTTTTTTTCTCATTTTCTTTTTTTTATTATGACGAAGCACACTCGTGCTATAATTAGAAAAAATATAGATATGGGGGGCGCGGCGCATGAATCGGCAGTACAAATTACTCATTGTTGACGATGAAAAAGTCATTCGAAGGGGAATGTTCTATTACGATTGGGAAAGGCTCGGGTTTGAAGCGTGCGCCGTTGCCGCCAACGGCAAGCAAGCGCTTACATTATTTGAGGAACATCAATTTGATTTAGTCATTACGGACATCCGCATGCCCGATATGGAAGGTTTAGAGCTAAGTAAGCAGATCCAATCGGCCTACCCGGAGTGTAAAGTTATTATTCTAACCGGATACCGTGACTTTGAATATGCCAAGGCGGCAATTCAAGCTGGTGTTGTTGGATACTTGCTGAAACCGGTCGATCGGACTGAGCTTGATCGCATGGTGATGAAAGTGAAGGCCGATCTGGATATCGCCTATCAAAACCGTCAAGTTTCAGAAGAGAACGAAGAGAAATTTAAAGCCGCCAGGCAGCTGGCTATAAATACCTTTTTGCGCGCTCTTATTCACGAACGAACCCATGACCCCATCCAATTGGAAGAAACGGCCTCGCTATTGGAGCTTTCATTAACCAAAGCTAATTTTTGTTGTGGAATCATAGAGGTAGAACCCAATCTTGAAATGGATTCGGCACTGCGTTCCTTTCTCACACACAAGGAATTGGGTTATTTTTATAGAGACGCTTCCCATCGAATAATAGTTATCATTAATTATGATTGTTCATCGTCGAGTCCAGAGGCATACGCAGAAATGCAATTCACTGAACTTTACCGTGTACTCCGGTCAATCGTTCCTAACCAACCAGAAATGGTTACTATTTATGTTGGGCCGATTTATACCGAGATAGACATGCTTTGGGCCTCCCATCAGGGGGCAGATTACCTCTGTCAGCAAAAGAAATTTGAAGACAAACAAGCCGTCTTTTTCAGTTGGCGCTTTAAGTCTGCGTTGAATAATATTTACTCTTTTGAGCTAGAACAGAAGTTGATTCAATCCATTCTTAACGGGGATAAAACAAACAGCTTATTGGAGACGGAAAAATTGTGGGACTACATCATGCAATCAAACCCAAGCCAAATTTGCAAGAAGCTCCTGCAAGTTCTTCACTTGATCGAACACCATTTCGGACGGTATAAGCTGACT
This sequence comes from Paenibacillus roseus, assembly GCF_016424485.1. Classification (GTDB taxonomy): domain Bacteria; phylum Bacillota; class Bacilli; order Paenibacillales; family Paenibacillaceae; genus Paenibacillus_D; species Paenibacillus_D roseus. The sequence continues at coordinate 77,249 of NZ_JAELUP010000113.1, read as the reverse complement.
CTTTCGAATCTGATGGATCGTCAGGAGGATTATGCTCTTATAGTGGAAACTCCCTCTTCATTAGAAGACTTGAAGCGGCGATATATGGATTTTATCGTCAAAACCGTGGATCATCTATCTCAAATGTTTTACACAAGCATCTCTTCCACCCAAATGCTAATGCTGAAAGCGTCCGAATTTATTGAAGCAAATTACGATAAAAAAATAACGCTCCAGGATGTCGCCGAGACGATTCATTTAAATCCAATCTACGTGAGCATCCAGTTCAAGAAAAACTTTGGCGTTAATTTCGTTGATTTTCTCAAAGACCTTCGAATTACGAAAGCTAAAAATCTGCTGGAACAAACGAACTGGAAGATTCAACAAATCGGAGAAACCGTTGGATATCAAAACGCAAAGTATTTTTCGGATCTCTTCAAAGCAACAACGGGCATGACCCCTAATGAGTACAGAAATAACAAATCATCGTAACCGAAGGGTGATTAATGTGACCCCAAGAACTTGGCGAATTCCGATTTTTAATCGATTTACAGTCAAAATGAAATTAACCATTGCCTCCACCTTCTTAGTTTGTTTTGCGATGATTGGCGTGTACTTTCTATCAGAAGAAATTATGTCGCAACTTTTGCAACGGACACAAATGGATTTTGAACGAAGTACGTTCCGCCAAGCCGACCAATTGGTTTCAACGATCCTGGAAGACATCGATCGCAAGCTGGATACGATTGTAACAAGCAATACATTTAAAACGAGCATAACGACAGGGGTCTCTCTTGAACCTCAAGCCGTAACACTAAGACGTTACAACCAGGTTGATTCTGCTATCAACAACACCTTTACAACCAGAAATTACGTCGACTCCATTTATGTAATTGGAAGGAACAACACCTTTTACAATTACTCGATTCAGGCACTCAAGCTCTACAAGAATAATACAGTAAACATCTCTCGAGATATCAATTTCGATCAATGGAAGAAAAGTTTTCCACTGCATCAATTCAACGACAAAATGAATCGTGTCACTTATTTTCATATGGATTCATCCCAAGCCTCTCAAGCCGATCCTGAGATGCTAAAATTATATCGTCAGATGGAAGGCAGTTTAACGATGATACGGTTGCTATCTTTTGATGGAAGCTCCGTAGATGGCGTTATGATTTTGAGAATGAATGATAGTTTGATTCCTACGATTTTATCGGATTCATCCGCCAATCATAATATATATGTTACTACGCTGGACAATGAGTTGATATGGACGAACACTTCCTTAGACACGATTCAGAGTAAGGATTGGACAAGTTTCTTGAAAAACGACAACCTTGTCACAACTGAAACGATCCCTTCTCTCCATCTGGTCATGCACAGCGTTGTACCTATCAAGTCGCTAATAAAAAACTCCCCGTTTTCTAAAAATGCAATTGTCGTTGCGGGGTGGCTAATCGTGCTCAATACGGTGCTTGCCTATTATATAGCAAAGACAATTAGCCGTCCGATACACAGACTGGCCCGGCAATTACCTACGTTAAGAATTGGACAAGAAAATCAAATTCGAATCAAAGCCGGATTCATGTCTAACTTGTCATTGCGGAATAAATTTATTGTCTATTTCCTGATTACAGTTCAGATTCCGGTTATGATCTTTACCGTCTACGCTTCCGTCGCTCAACACCAGTTTATGAGAGATCATTTGATAACCCTTACTTCTTTTAATAATACACAAATCAAGACAAATGTGGATTATCGACTTCATTCATTAAACGAAGCTACAATTAAATTGATTACTGATTCCGACATTCAAAGTGTAATGAAAACCCAGGAAAAAGGGTTATCCATTTCATCCGATCATTTGTCCAATATTTACAAGCTTCTGTTTGATATTAAAATCAGTAACGATGATATTCGAATGATCCAGCTATTTGATGAAAGCGGAACTAACATCTTTTCTAGTTCCACCTTTGACAATTTGCCTGTTTCAAACTTATCTGAAGCGATTAAATCCCGGCTTCCCCATGACGACGATAAATTGAAGCTAATCGATCTTTCTGACAGAGAGGGTATAAATAGTTCTGACGTATCGTTTGTTAGAACGATTCGCAGTACAGGAGAACCCTTCGGCAAATATTTGGGATACCTGGTCATCATAGCAGATAATAATATGTTTAACTTTATGAATACGAATCTGCCGTCGCTTGAAACAGAAACCTATAGTGTCACATCACCTGATAATCTTAAGCTCTACCCAACGCGTTCAATAGAACCGGAGACGGGCTCCTTATTGGGAGCAATTCAAAATGATAACTTTAATGGCAGCCAGCTTACTGTAACACAAAATGATCGGGTCATTATTATGACAACTACGGATTTATTACATCTACAGATTATAAATATGATACCCATATCGACAATCATCAATAAGCTGTATCCATTTATCACATATAGCAGTATCCTGGCAATCTCATTGTTTTTGTTTACATTACTGCTCTCGTCTTATATTGCTTCCACAATTACGAGACCTTTTATTAAATTGCACGGACTCATGCAAGAAGTGCAGCAAAATAACCTGGATGTCAGTATGAATTATTACGGTAGGGATGAAATCAGCATCCTTTCCAGTCAGTTTAACAGAATGGTAAATCGGTTAGATGAGTTGATTAAAGAAAATTACCAATCCAAACTGGTGGAAAGCCACCTTCGATTTCTGGAAAAGGAGGCGCATCTGAATGCCCTGCAACAGCAAATTAATCCCCATTTCCTATACAACACGCTGGAGTCCATCAGTTGGATTGCCTACGAGCATCGGGTAACGGAAATATGCGATATGACCGTAGCACTGGGTAAGTTCTTCCGAGGCACTATTGCCACAGGTCAAGATATGATTCTTATACAAAACGAAATCGAATTGTTGAATAGCTATTTATATATTCAACAAATTCGATACACTTTTCAGGTTAACATGGAAATCTCCGACGAAGTACAAAGTTGTCGGATACACAAGCTCATGCTTCAACCTCTCGTAGAAAATGCCATTCAACACGGAATTGAACCCCTGGAAGAGGGCGGTTTGATTACAATAAAGGGATACTTGCAGAATGAAATGGTGCACTTTGAGATTATTGACAACGGAAAAGGAATGGAAAGCGAGGAAATTGAGCATGTATGGGCAGTTATTCGCATGTCTAAAGACGCTCCGCGGGCAACAGTCGGGCTTCGAAATGTGTACGAACGGTTAAGTTTGCATTATCCTGACAATTTTATTTTTACCTTGCACAGTACCATTAACGAAGGGTCAACCGTTCATTTTGCTTACCCGTATACGAGATAAAGGCGGAAAGCTTTCATCTCACGACCGATCGCCGTCATGCGGCAAAACACCGAACGCTGGGAGCTGCGCAAGGTAGCAGGCATCCGCCTCGCTGCCTTCCTGTACAAGCAAGTGCGCAAGCGTAAACGGCTTTGCCGTCCTCCGATGACTACAAGCTTAAAAAAGTTGGACGGAAAACATTTTTCCGCCCAACTTTTTTTGCGATTTATGATCGGAACCCGAATATGCAATGTACGCTATTCGTTTCTTACGCCTGATACAGTTTCACAATATGTTCAACCACGTCAGCCTTGGAATGCTCAACTACGGTCTGGTATTGCGGCTTGTCGAAAAGCTGGCTGATCTGTACAGGAAACTCCTGCTTGATGTTGACGAGTTGAATCGACTCGTCGAACTTCGCCGGATGCGCGGTTGCCAGCGTAACCGTAAGTTCATCGCTGCCGGTATACGGGCTGGAAGCTGCAATTCCACAAGCAGTATGCGGATCGAGCAGGTAGCCAGTCGACTCATAAGTGGTGCGAATAGCATCCAGACACTCGTCATTTTTCACGCCATGGGCTGCAAAATCCGCTTGAACTTGCTTCAGCTTCTCGCTGTCGATGACAATTTTGCCCTCCGTCTTGAACTGGCGCATCAAGTCGGCAACCTGCGAAGCGTCTTCGTTGTAGAGATAGAACAGGTAGCGTTCAAAGTTGCTTGCAATCTGAATATCCATCGACGGGCTGTGGGTGATGTGGAATTCACCCGGCTGGTATACGCCTTCCTTGATGAAACGCTCCAGAATGTTGTTTTCATTGGTGGCCAGAATGAGCTTGTTAACCGGCAATCCCATTTGCTTCGCCAGATAGCCTGCGAAAATATCTCCGAAGTTGCCTGTCGGCACGCTGAAATTCACTTTCTCTCCAGGAGCGTCCGCCGTCACCTGGAAGTAAGCAAAGAAATAGTAAACGGTTTGCGCTAAAATACGGGCAAAGTTGATCGAGTTGATCGCACGCAGATGATATTTGTTCTTGAATTCGACGTCGGCAAACAGTTCTTTGATAAGTGTCTGACAGTCATCGAAGTTGCCTTTTACCGCCAGATTAAGCACATTGGCATCGTCTACGGTGGTCATTTGCAGCTCCTGAACCTTGCTCACACGCTGATGCGGGTGCAGGATACTGATGCGAATGCCTTCTTTGCCGCGCACACCTTCAATCGCGGAAGCACCGGTATCGCCTGAGGTTGCGCCGAGAATATTAATAATACTGTTGCGCTTGCGAGCAATATAAGAGTACAGGTTGCCTAGAAATTGAAGTGCGACGTCCTTGAACGCAAAGGTTGGGCCGTGGAACAGCTCCAGTACATAAGAGTTGTCATTCAGCTTGCGGACAGGCGTTATATCGGAATCCCTGAACGTAGAGTAGCTGGCTTCAATCAGCTCCTTCAGTTCGTCCTGGGGAATTTCTTCGTTAATGTAGCGGGAGAAAATTTCCAGCGCGAGGCCTTTGTAGTCCAGCTTGCTCCAGCTTGTCAATTCAGCTTCAGATAATCGGGGAATCTGCTTTGGAATAAGCAATCCGCCATCATCCGCCAGCCCCATGAGTACGGCGTCAATAAAACCGACCTCTCCAACATTCCCTCGTGTGCTTATATAGTTCATTTGCATCCCCTCAAATGTGCAATTTGCTGTTTATTATATCATAAAAACTGTCTGATGACGCGCGATCTGTCTAGTGGGCGGTATTTTGCGGGAATAGAAGATCGGACCCCAATGGGGCGTTTGCGGCCGAACTGCTGGAAAAGGATGATTTTTTTTAATTCCCATGGTAATTTCCACGAAATCTGATATGATATATAGCGGGTTTTTTGCGGCCAGTCCGTGCCCTTATGAGACAACGACGCCACGATTGGAATTGCTTGTGACAGGGGGACCGGTATTGCGCGCTCGTTGTAAGGATAGAACTACATATTGAAAGGAGTGCTTAAGTTTGGGTCAGCCACGCGAAATTCGAGTCGACGAACGCCTGCCGCTGCTGCAGAGCTTGCCGCTCAGTCTGCAGCATCTGTTCGCCATGTTCGGTTCGACAGTGCTTGTCCCGATCCTGTTCAAAGTCGATCCGGCCACGATCCTCTTGATGAATGGTATCGGAACTCTGATTTATATCTTGATCTGTAAGGGGAAAATTCCGGCGTACCTTGGGTCAAGCTTTGCTTTCTTGTCGCCGGTACTGGCTGTTCTTGGCGCAGGCCATTCCTATGAACAAGTACTTGGCGGTTTCATTGCCAGCGGTATAATCTTCATCATCGTAGCTCTAATTATCAGCAAGGCAGGTACAGGCTGGCTGGATGTCGTATTCCCTCCGGCAGCAATGGGCGCCATTATCGCCGTTATTGGTCTCGAACTGGTGCCGGTTGCAGCAAGAATGAGCGGTTTTATAGCTCCCGAGGACCCTGGAGCTGCTGCCGCATGGGTGATGGACCCGACAGCAGTGCTCATTGCTTGCGTGACTTTGTTTACGATCGTTATTTCGAACGTAATGCTGCGCGGTTTTTTGAAAATCATCGCGATTCTGATCGGTCTTGTGGTCGGATATGTGCTGGCGTACGTTCTGGGCTATGTGGACTTTACTCCTGTCCAGAATGCATCTTTGTTTTCCGTGCCTACTTTCTATGCGCCGAAGTTTGAGCTGTCCGTTATCGCGATTATTGCGCCGGCTGCGCTCGTTGTCATTGCAGAACATATCGGACACTTGATTGTCACGAGCAAAATTGTCAACAAAGACCTCTCCAAGGACCCTGGACTTGACCGTTCTCTGATGGGGAATGGGGTGTCTACCGTATTGTCCGGGTTCGTCGGCTCAACACCGAACACCACATATGGAGAGAATATCGGGGTTCTGACCATTACTCGTGTCTACTCGGTCTGGGTTATCGGCGGCGCGGCGGTTATCGCAGTTGTACTGTCCTTCCTGGGCAAGCTGGCTGCTCTTATTAATACGATTCCTGATCCGGTCAAAGGCGGCGTATCGCTGCTGCTGTTCGGGGTCATCGCAGTTTCCGGTATCCGGATGCTGGTGGAGACGAAAGTAGACTATTCTAAAACAACGAACCTGTTGCTGACGAGTATTGTACTTGTGGTCGGACTAAGCGGCTTTACGCTTAACATCGGAAGCTTCAGCCTGAGAGGGATGGCGCTGGCAACGGTTCTGTCGATCGTGCTCAGCCTGTTCTTCAAGGCTATCGAGAAGTTGAACCTTTCGGATGAAACTGCGGAGAAAAGCGGCCACTAGGCTGATCCATAATAGTAGCAAAGGTCCTGATAAGGCGAATTTTTTCGCCCAATCAGGACCTTTTGAAATTATTAAGAACGTACCGGCCCCATCCACGTTGTGACCGTCTTCGCTTGGTGAGGCTTGGGCGCCTGTAGCTTGCCGCGGTCTACCAGATGCTTGAATACATAAGCCGTTAACGTCCCCCCACAGCTGTTGCCAAGTGTCATATGGGAGATTTGGCGTTCGAGATGCTTGGGCTGATTTTGAAGCGATACATCCAGCAATGACCTGTACAATTCGCTGATCGCTGGCTTATACAGACCGGACAAGTCAGGCATCGCTTGATTTAACCGGCTCAAGGTATCGGGAGAATCGATCCAGACAGTATTGAATTGATAGTCCCCATCCTGCTTAACGATATATCCCTTTTCAAGCAGAAAGGCATAGTCTTCGCGGTGCTGCTCATCGTCGGACAGTACGTTGGTCCAAAATCTGCTGCATATCTCAACATCCTGGAAGTCCAGGAAGCGCCAATCTTGCCGCTGGCTCCAAAATGTATTGAGCTGCCACAAATACAGGGGGCTGCCCTCCTGATAGCGGTGCATGGTACCGCAAATGTAGTAATGCTGCGGATCATAGCTAACTACAGGCGGATTCAATGTCTCCAGCAAAGCGTAAGCAATATAGCGGCTGCCGTCCTTCCTTATCGGCGCAACTGCTTCAAAGCTTAGTCCTTCAGGCTGATAACACCTGGCTTGCTCCTCTATATTTTTAGCGAGCAAGGTCCAGAGCAGAAAGTTGTAGTCCTGGTCCGGGTAATAAATACCGCTGTCCTCAACCTGTTTTTGAATCTCCATAAGCGCATCAAAGTGCGCGTCCGCAATTTGGGCGGCGCATCTCTGGTAATGCCGATGACTGACTTCCATGTGCTCGGCTGATGAATCCCAAATAATCGTATTGCTCTGATATTTCCCAGGTGAACGTTCTATGAGGAAGCCGTAATCAGTCAAATGCTGGATTTCGCCCTCCAGCAGCGCGGGCGGCATGCTCAGTTCCTGAGCGACCTCATGAACGGTCAATGCTTGATGGTAAGCTGCATACACCACATTTTGAGCCAGCGATCGTCCAAGAAAATCACTGGTTTCTCCCATTTTTCCCGGTGTGCCGGAATGTCCTGTGCCCGTCAGCCGGATTGGATTCACGCTTAAAATCCCGTTTTTTCGCATACGATTCATCCCCTTTTTCAATTCCTTCCTGGCATCGGACAGATGCCACTTCACTGTACCTGCAGGAATGCCAAGGATGTTGGCAATTTCAAGCTGCTTCAGCCCGTCATAATAATGAAGAACCACAATGCGGCGATGAATGTCGGAGAGAAAGGAGATTTCCCGGCGGAGCGTCTGGTAGGCCTCTGTCTCAATCAGTTGTTCCAAAGGCTCCGGTTCACGATCTTGGAGAAGCTCGGCCATTCCGTTAACTTCGACTGTTCTGGGCGCGTGCGCACGCTTTTTCAACCAATTGACCCAGGTATATCTGGCAACCGTCCAGACATAGGCTTCAAAGTTATGGATACTGGCATCAGATGCGGCGGATTTGATCAATTGCAGCAGGATTTCCTGTGCCAGATCTTCTGCTTCCGCCCGCTGCTTGACCCGGTTCAGAGCAAATCCGAAGATGGGTTTGATATAGCCTCGTATTCTTTCTGGCGTTAAAATCTCACTTTGTAAATTCGCCTTCATTTTCGCCTCCTGCATGTGCCCTTGAAAGTTCCTGTTAATTAAATAGTGTGGAATGCTGCAAAAAGGTTGGGATTTTTTTGAACATTTTTCGTATCGCTTCTATTTTCGTGATTCGTTCCTTAGCTCCTTTTTTATAAAAATAGAAATAATAGTTTACATCATCTTTATTTTCCACAAATACTTGTATGGAAAAATGAAGTTGCCTCACCAAATTAAGTAATCAATGGAGGGATTGGATGATGAAGTTTGGCAAAATCGGAGTCAAGTGGTTAAAAGCGGGTATTGCACTCACTATTGCGCTATCGCTGCAACTGGGGGCTGTGCCCATACTTCCGGCAGCACATGCTGAAGGGCCAAGTGATCCTGCGCCGTACATTTTACCTAAAGTCGTCAACCAGAATGCCGGCAAGAAAATCCTGTTCGATAACACGCACGGGTCGACGACCGGAGCAGCCGATTGGGTCATTGACGGAGGTTTTTCTGATTTTGGCAATACGCTTGCAACTGATGGTTTTGAAGTAAGAGAACTTCGCAAATCAACACCAATTACCTACAGTGATTTGGCCGGTTACCATGTATTTGTTATTGCAGAACCTAACATTCCATTCAAGCAAAGTGAACAGACAGCCATGAAGCAGTATGTTGATAATGGCGGCAGCATTTTCTTCATCGGGGACCATTACAATGCCGATCGCAATAAAAATCGTTGGGACGGTTCCGAGGTAATCAACGGCTACCGTCGTGGAGCCTGGACCGATCCTGCCCAGGGAATGAGTCTGGATGAGCGCAATTCTGCTGCGATGCAGGGTGTTGTCAGCTCGGACTGGCTTGCGAATAATTTTGGCGTAAGGTTCCGCTATAATGCCTTGGGCGATGTGACCGCCAATGGAATCGTATCTCCAGGACAAGCCTTTGGCATTACGACAGGGGTATCAACGGTTGCGATGCATGCTGGCTCAACACTGGCAATTATTGATCCGACGAAGGCCAAGGGAATTGTGTATCTCCCGCAGACGAATGCAGCTTGGGGTCCTGCGGTTGATCAGGGCGTTTATAATGGCGGGGGAGTTGCCGAGGGACCCTATGTTGCAGTCGCCAAAGTAGGCTTGGGCAAAGCGGCTTTTATAGGGGATTCGTCGCCTGTAGAAGATGCGACTCCAAAATACTTACGCGAAGAGACAGGGACGTCCAAAACGACGTATGACGGCTTTAAGGAGCAGGATGATGCAACTTTGCTGGTCAATCTGATCAATTGGCTGGCTAAGCAGGAGAACTACACAAGTCTGACTCAGGTGCCCAACTTGCAGTTGGACCAGCCGACCACCCTGTTCTCATTTGAAGACCCTGCCCTATCTACAGAGCCGCAGCCTGAACCATGGTCTGCTCCGGCCGCAGGCTATAAATGGTGGGATTCTTCAACCTTCAAGCCGGGTTCTTACGGCGGCCCGCCAGCTCCTCAAAGTGTAGCTTACAGCTTCGTGCATCAGAATCAGCTCCCGAATGCGCAGAATTTCCAAATTCGGGTTGTCGTTGAGAATTTGCCAGCCAATACGACGGTGTCCGGTTTCAGCCTGGGCATTTATTTGACAGGGGGGACGCAGGTAGCCAAGATTCAGAACGCAAACGGGTCGTGGCCGACTTCTTATGGTTATGGGGAGGCATTCAGCGTAACTTCGAATAGTCAAGGACGAGCCTATAAAGATTTGACTGTAAGTATCAAGCCGGGTACAACGGGTTCCGCCAACCTCAGATTAAGGCAAAATGGCAATAACCTTCTGACTACAAGCGTGACGATAGCCAATGTGCCTGCAGTGCCTCTGCCTGCTGCAGCAAGTGCGGCTTCTGCCATCATCCGCATTCCGGCAGAACGTCCAGCGTCTACTGTAGGGGAAAGGCGGCAGCGCGAGTGGGGTTTTATTGCGAGCTGACGGCGGACCCCACAGCAACGGTTCCCGATAATTCTAGATACAGAGGGAAAGTCAGGCATGAAAAAGCAAACAAGCCGCGGATACCGCGGCTTGTTTGTCTTGTACAGGTTTAAAACGAGCTGAAGCGTTTCTCAATCTGATTGAGGATTTCGCTGCGCTCCTCAGCAGTAGTGGAAGCGGGAATCCCGCCGAACAGGAGATGCTCTGCCACCTCAATCCCGCAAAATTCATAAATTCCGTTGCCGGACGTTTGCTTCAAAGCGGCTGTCATCCCGATAGCGTCGTATATTTCACTTGGCGTGCCGTGAGTGTTGATGATCGCTCCCTTTTTACCTGCAAATAGCTTGTCAATGCCGCCTTCCTGATTATACTGGTAAGCAAAACCATAGGAGAAAGTGCGGTCCACATAGCCTTTAATAATCGCGGGCAGTCCCGTCCACCAGATCGGATAGATGAACGTGATAAAATCTGCCTGAGCCAAGTACTCTTGCTCGGTTTTAATATCTGCCGGAGGATTCCCTGCCCGCAGTGCGGCTGAGTCCGCCTTGGAGAAGATCGGGTCAAAGCCCAGCTTGTAAAGGTCGCGGACATGCACATCGTGACCTTTGGCTTCCAAAGCCTTGACTACGGTATCCAGTATGGCATTGTTGAAGCTGCCTTCCTCAGAGTGTGCGTACACAATTAGATGATTCATTCGAACGCCTCCATCGATTTTTAATGAACGCTATCCCTTGAAGTTAAGATAGCCATAGTTGTTATTCTTTCATTGTTATGAATAAGATATCACATGTCTTGCAACAAATCATTAAGAATGCTCCTCTGCATACTTTGAAATTTGGATGCTCCCTCATTTTGGCGCTTCGTCTTGACCTTTACGCGGCGTCAACGTTTATCCTGATGGCAGGACAAGGATTTGGAGGGACATGAAATGAAGATTTTAATCAAAGACACAACTGTTTTAACTATGAATAGTGAAGCGCCGTTCAGGGGAGATATATTAATTGAAGACGACCGGATTGCCGATATTCGCCCGGATATTCCGGATGCGGACGCAGATGAAATCATTCAAGGCACAGACATGGTCGCTGCACCGGGATTTGTCAATGCCCATCAGCATACGGCGATGAGCTTGCTGAGAGCCTTCTCGGATGACCTCAAGCTGATGGATTGGCTGGATAAGAAAGTGCTCCCGGCGGAAGCAAGGATGACCCCCGAGGATATTTATTGGGGTGCGAAGCTCTCCATGGCGGAAATGATCCGATCCGGTACGACCGCATTTGCGGATATGTACATCCATATGAACGAAGTGGCATGCGCGGTCGAAGAGGTTGGCATGCGCGCATCCTTAACTCGCGGTATGGTATTTCTGGAGGATGATGGCGGCCGTCGGATGAACGAGGCGCTGGATTTGGTTGCCCGCTGGAACGGACAAGCGGAGGGGCGGATCACGACGATGTTGGGGCCGCATTCACCGTACACCTGCCCGCCAGAGCCATTCAAGGAAGTCATTGCATTGGCGGAAAAGCTGAACCTGCCGGTTCATACGCATTTGGCCGAGACGAAAGAAGAAGTGGTCACAATCAGGGAGAGATATAATCAGACTCCGGCGGAATATCTGTATAACCTCGGCCTCTTCGAGCGGACACATGTCTTGCTTGCTCACAGCGTACATTTGACTCGCAAAGATATCGGCCTGCTAAAGGGGATGAAGGGCGGAGTTTCCCATAATCCGGTCAGCAACCTGAAGCTCGGCTGCGGAATTGCTCCGGTGCTGGGCATGATGGAGCAAGGCATCACTGTCGGATTAGGAACAGATGGGGCGGGCAGTGCCACGACAGTGGACATGTTCGAGGAAATCAAAGCGGCGACCTGGCTGCAAAAGCTCGATTATGGCGATCCGACCCGGCTGCCAGCTTTGCAGGCGCTGCAGATGGCTACCCGGGAAAGCGCGAAATTACTGAACCTCCGGGATGTGATCGGAACGCTGGAAGTCGGGAAAAAAGCGGACTTGATACTGATCGATTTGAAAAAGCCGCATCTGCAGCCTGCTCACAACCTCGAATCGCTTTTGGCTTATAGCGCGAATGGGGCAGATGTGGACACGACCATTGTAAACGGCAAAGTTCTGATGCGCGGCAGACAATTGCTCACAATTGAAGAAGAGGAATTGTTCAAGCAGGTGTCTGCCCGTGCAAAGCGGATTACAGAGGGGATATAAGCGCGTCGGACCGGGCAGGCTCACACTTGTTGCACGGCGTGCACAATGTGCAGCAGATCATTGATCCGCCTGGTCTGCACCTCATAACCGACCTCCTTGAGCCAATCGGTCAGATGCGGCAGCAGGACGGCATGGCTGCTTCCTTCCTGCAGCATCCCGCCGTATTGCCGCTGCGCCTCCTGGCTTGTAAACATCAAGTCCGCGATACATATTCGGCCCCCGGGCCTCAGCACGCGGTGGATCTCCTGCAGGGCGAGAAGCTGCTGCTCCGGCGTTAAATGACGGAAGGCAAAGCTGGACGCTGCAAAATCGAATTTCCCTTCCACGAACGGGATCGCGAGCATGTTGCCGATTCTAGTCTCCAGCTGCGGATATTTCTGCTGCGCCTGCGTAAGCATAGCTTGTGACTGGTCGACCCCGCACATGATGGCGCCCCGAGCCAGCAGCTTTCCGGCGAGATTGCCTGTCCCGGTTCCGAGATCGAGTCCGGCTTCGCCGGGCTGTGGCGAGAGATGCGACAAGATACAATCCATTGCCTGTTCATAATCGCTGTAGACGCCTTCGCTGCGCTCAACCGTCTGATCATGATTCGGGGCAAGCTGGTCGTAATTCCAGCGGTCCTCCCAGCTCCGCCGTTGCTGCTGCAAGGCGCGGGATCGTATCGCCAGCTCGAACAGTTGCTCTACAGGGACGGTTTGCTGTTTTGCTAGCTGCGACAGCATATGTTCCGTTGTATCGATCATCTGTCTTAGCTCCAGCCACTCCTTGATGATGACTGACCGGTGCAGCTCCAGGTAGCGACGCAGGCCGTCCGGAGAGCCCGTTGCCGTATTCTCCAGTGCCTGCTTAATATCCGGCGTGTTCATGCCAGTCTCCCGCAATGCGATAATGGTTTGCAGCCTCCAGATGTCCTCGCCCGAGAACACGCGGTAGCCGCTCTGCCGCTCCTTGACCGGAGTCAGCAGTTCTCTTTCCTCATAGTAGCGGATGGCTCTTACAGATATCCCCAGTTTGCGCGCCGCCTCTCTGATCTTCATCTCTAATCCCCCCCCCTTCTGCCAGTGTAAACCTTTACGCGGCGTACAGGTAAAGTCTTATTCAGTTTAGCTGTTAAACCATAGCCAAAAACTGTTTAATTGTTTGATTTTCAAATATGATGATATCAACTGAACCCCCGAGTCTCGCAGCCTCTGCTCCAGATCGTTCGATCAAGCAAGCAAAGATTTAATCACTATTCAGTGTTCTGTCACCAGAATGCTTTTCAAACGAACCATCTAATGGGTTGAATTTGTAGACAACAGTATCATTTTCAACTTTTAAATAAATGTAATACGTATGATTGGTAGTTTTAAAGAAAGATTTTTCCCCTAGTCCCAGTTTATCCTCTCTGTGTGTTGGCAGATGCAATTGGACAGATTTTCCTGATTGAGCTTCGTAATCTTTAACTTTATTTGCAGCTTCTTCATAAGTGAATTTTGGAAGATTAACATAATAGATAAGACCGACTGGTATTAATAGTATTGATGTTAATATAATCGTAATGAGCATTTTTTTTTGTCTTTTCTACTTTTAAAACAGCAAAAATCAATAACATAAATAAGATAGCCAATACACAGAAAATGATATAAAAGTTATTTACATTCAACATATTTAGAAATTTAGCGTTGGGGAAAATAAATACCAGGCGACCAACAATAGTGACGAAGAACAAATAAAGAATGACAAGTAGACTCATTTTGTTTTTTAACATCACGGCATCCTCCATCATTAAATTACACGTTTCATGCATTTTGTGTGGGTCATGATGTTATTGTTTCATGCGATTCAGCATGGAAAAGTTGCATTCTTTTCGAACTACTCGGTGAAACTATCGATAAAATTCCGTGCGCTGCGCGACAGGTAGCGCTCCTTGAGCCACACAATGCCGACATCGGACTGAAAATTTGCCTGCTCCATATCCAGCATTCGCACGTTATTGAACAGCGATGAGGCCATGACCGATTTGGGCAGTATGGTTGCGCCGAGGCCGGAAGCTACCAAAGCAATAATGATGACTACACTGGAACATTCGCAGATAATGGAGGGGAGAACGCCATGAGACCGGAATTCGCTCATGACCCGCTCATGCATGCCTGTTGTCTGATCGGTCTTCAATGTCAGGAAGGGATGGCGTGCCAGTTCTTCCGGCGTGATGAACGTTTCCCCGGCATACTGCTCCCAATGGGAGGGAACGATAGCCACGAAGGGGTCGGAAGGGAGCGGCAGTATGGAATAGTGCTGAGTGTCAAAGTTAGCCTCAAAAGGCAGGCGAGCTACGACTAGCTCTATATTGCGCTTCTCAAGCTGATCGCCTAGCAGGAAGTGATCTCCTTCATGAATTTTGAACATAACTTGCGGGTAGTTCTCCCTGAATTTCTTAATGGCGGGGGGAAGCAAAGACACACAGGACACAACCGCTCCGATTGATAGAACGCCCTGCACGCCTTCATCCAACTCCTGGACTTCTTTAATCGTTTCATTATATTGCTGGAGCAGCCGTTCGGCCCGCTGACGGAGCAGTTCACCGGCAGGGGTTAGCTTGAGGCGCCTGCCGCTGCGGTCGAACAACGTTACGCCGAGTTCATCCTCGATCATCTTGAGCTGGCGGCTGAGCGGCGGCTGTTCCATATTCAGCAGCTTGGCCGCTGCCGTGACTTGCCCCTCCTGGGCGATGGCTAGAAAATAGCGAAGCTGACGCAGGTCCATGAATTTCCTCCCCATCCATCATACCTTTAAGGTATAATAGATCTATAAAACAGATATTTTCAATATACGAAAAGAATTGATATCATTCAACTAACAAATCTATCGATAGGGGAATGTTGCGACAAATGACACATAGAATATCAGTCGAGCTTGCGACGACTAAACGGCCCAAGCCGGATGTTAGTAAAATTGGCTTCGGCAGTTGCTTTACCGATCATATGTTCATGATGGACTACGACGCGGATAAAGGCTGGCACAGCCCGCAAATTCTTCCTTACCAGCCGATTATGATGGACCCGGCGGCGAAGGTATTCCATTACGGACAGACAATCTTTGAAGGCTTGAAGGCGTACCGCACCGCGGATGGCCGCATTCTGCTGTTCCGTCCTCAGCAGAATTTGAAGCGTCTGAACCGCTCCAACGAGCGCATGAGCATTCCAGATGTAGACGAAGAGCTGGCCCTTGAGGCGCTTAGACAACTTGTGCTGGTCGATCAGGACTGGATTCCGCGCGAGGAAGGAACTTCCCTGTACATCCGTCCTTATGTATTCGCTACCGAGCCGTTGCTCGGGGTTGCGCCGTCCCGTCAGTACAAATTCATGATCATCATGTCTCCTGTTGGCTCCTACTATGCGGAAGGTATTCATCCTGTTCGCATTCATGTGGAGTCGGAGTATGTGCGTGCGGTTGCAGGCGGTGTAGGCCAGGCGAAGACAGCGGGCAACTATGCGGCCGGACTGAAGGCTCAGGAGAAAGCTTCGGAACAGGGTTACTCGCAAGTGTTGTGGCTTGATGGCGTGCACCGCAAATATATTGAAGAGGTTGGCAGCATGAACGTCTTCTTCCGTATTGGCGACAAGGTGGTGACTCCAGAGCTGAACGGCAGCATCCTTGCAGGGATTACGAGAGATTCCGTTATCCAGATGCTCGGAAGCTGGGGCGTGGAGGTCGAGCAAAGACGCCTTTCCATTGAAGAGCTGTTCGAGGCGCAGGAGCAAGGCCGTCTTGTGGAAGCATTCGGTACAGGAACGGCTGCGGTTATTTCCCCTGTAGGGGAGCTGAACTGGGAGAATCGCAAAATTATTATCGGGGAAGGCCGCACAGGCGAGCTGTCCGCCAGACTGTATAATGAACTGACCGGCATACAGCGCGGCGAGCTGGCTGATCCGTTCGGCTGGGTGCTGGAGTTGAAAGGGACTGTATCCGCAACTTCCTGATGTTAACCCGAAGTATGAATGAACTCGATAGACGGCCCCGCCCGGTTACAGGCGGGGCTTCTTGCGTTGATTCGCTCAGAAGCAGGAAGGATAACGACTCTGGCGTGCTGGGCGGGGGCAATTCGGGAGTATCTGCAGCCGATGCAGGGAAAGGTGATGAATGATGAGTGAAGTGACTTTATTGATAACAACCTCTCCGACTCCAGCCGGGGCGGCGAAGAAGGATATTCCGGAGGCCAAGTTGGCTTCGCTTGCCACCACCAGACAACTGGTCGGTGAAGACGCGCCGGATTCAGGCTACTTCCGCAGTCTGGAGCGAATTGGCATTGAGCTGAATGAGCCTCAGCTTCAAGCGGTGCGGCATGGCGACGGACCGCTGCTGACATTGGCCGGGGCGGGGGCAGGCAAGACGACGATGCTGGTCTGCCGGACAGGGTATATGCTTTCTGTCCGGCGTATTCCTCCTGGCCGCATGCTGCTGCTGACCTTCTCCAGCAAGGCTGCGGCGGAGATGCGCGAGCGAATTGCTGCGCTGCCGGGGATGACCGGGCGCGAGACTGCCCAGTTGTACGCCCGAACATTTCATTCCTTCTTCCTGCAGTTGATTCGCCGCCAAGGGGTGGAACAGGATATTTTCAGCAGTACACAACGCCAGCATATAGTGCTCAAGCAAATCATGCGGGAGCTTGGCATTCAGGGACCCTACCAGCCTGAGACGCTGCTTTCCTTGCTTTCTTCTTATAAGCTGAATATGCTGACTGTTGCCGCTATGCCGGGGAATACGGCAGGCGAGAAGGATATGAAACAGATTTTGCTCCGTTATGAGCAGTGGAAACAGGATAACGGGCAAATGGATTTTGACGATGTATTGCTGGTTGCTCACCGTATGCTTAAGGATGATCCCGGGCTGCTGAGGTCCTTGCAAGACAGATTCCACTATGTGATGGTGGACGAGTTTCAGGATACGAATGAGCTTCAGTATGAACTGGTCCGGATGCTGGCAGCGCCGCGGCGCAATCTGATGGTCGTCGGCGATGATGACCAGACGATCTACTCGTTTAACGGAGCCAAGAGCGAATTTCTCTTGGAATTCGAACAGTTGTATCCCGACGCGGCGGTCGTGACCCTGGATATTAATTACCGTTCGACCGCGGTCATTGTCGGGCTAGGCAATGAAATTATCCGTCATAACGTGAGAAGACGCACAAAAACGCTGCAAGCCACCCGTCAGGGAACGGGGCAACCGCAGTATATTCGTCCGGCTACTTCGGATGAGGAAGCCCAGCATATCGTCGGTTATATCAAGCGGGAGGTAGACGATGGAAGGCGCTCTTATGGGGACTTTGCCATTCTATACCGCGCTGCCAGCAACAGCCGAGCCATGCTGGAGCAACTGATGCTCCAGGATATTCCGCACATTGAATATGGGGATGGCATATTGCTTTATGACCACGGACTGGTGAAGCCGATCGTTGACTACTTGCGCTTGTCACAGGATCGGCGGAATTTTCAGGCCATGGAGAGTATTATGCCGTCCCTTTACCTGAACAGGGAACGAGCGATGGCGCATATACGCGCCCATGATCAGATTCGACCGAAGAAGGGGCCGCTCATCTATCTGAGGTCGCTGCCGGGCTTGCGGGATTTCCAGCGGGAGAAAATCAAGGAGCGGCTTGCGCTGATCCGCTCGCTCAAGATCATGAAGCCTGAGCAGGCCATTGCATACATACGCAGGCAGTTCTATGACGCCTATATTGAAGCGAACGAAAATCACAAGATGACCCAGCACAAGGAACTGCAAAAGGAACTGCTGGATGAACTGGAGACGTCCGCGAAGCGCTTCGGAACGATTTCAGAGCTGCTAGCCTTTATCGATCAGGTGAAGCTGAAAAGCAGCACAGATGCTGCGGGCAAAAGCCAGGAGCAGGGGGACCGGATCGCCCTGATGACAATTCACCGCGCGAAGGGGCTAGAGTTCCCTGTTGTGCTGCTTATTGGTGCCTGCGAAGGGAGCCTGCCGCACAGCTCGGCGCTGGAGGCCGACCGAATGAAGGATATTTACACGAAGGAAAGCGGTATGCAGAAGCTGCAAATCGCGCTGGAGGAGGAACGACGCCTTGCTTATGTAGCCGTAACGCGAGCCCGCGAAGAGCTGCTGATCAGTTCGCCTTCCCTGTACCGTGGCAGGAAGGCGGCGGTATCGCGGTTTGTGCTGGCTCCGTTCGAGAGCGGGGAAGTGCAGAGAGGCAAGACAATGGTTGCCGTACCCGCCTGGTTCTGTACGGGCAAACCGTGCAAGGCCTGGACAAGAATAAGTGAAGTTGAACACGCTCTGGAGGCGAAGGAATGTCCATTGTGTCAAGCGCCGATGGCGAAGGGCAGCAGAGAGGTCCCGGTTTAGTGAGATTCCCGGGATTTGCTCTGCGCCCTGAGCAGCTCCACGATTTCCTCGTTGCTTTTGCGGATCGCCCGCAGATGGACATCCACACTGACAATGCCCAGCACAATAATTGCGAATAAAACATAAAACATGATCATTTCATTCCCCTGCTTTCATTAGTCCGTCAATCGGATTTCCCATAGCGTCGTCTGTAGCTTGCAATCCTTCGACTGCAACGCCTCTCCATTTTATCAAATAATATAAATTCAAAATAGCAAATGTTCACGAATCACGAAAGCATTTACACTGTCTTAATTTTACTATGTGCTTGGGATAATACTTCTCTTTTATAATTCTTAGTTGAGACATTACTAATGAATGGGAGTGAACCTGAGCGATATGGGAAAAAAGAAGCTCAAAGCAATAACGGCGATCCTCTTGGCCGGTCAAATTACCGCGTCCAGCCTGCTCGCAACTGTTGGTCCGGCGTCACTGGTTTATGGGGCAAATCTTACAGTGGCCGGAACACCGTATGATACGAATGGTCACTACGATGCAACGGTTCCGCATATCATCATCAATCAGGTTTACGGCGGAGGGCTGGAAGGCGATTCTGAAATTCGGATATCCCATGGCTTTATTGAATTATACAATCCGGCAGATCAGGCAATCGACTTGCAAGGCTGGTCTCTTCAATATGCCGATCGAGGCTCGAATGCCAAGAACGGTCCAACCACAGACTGGAAAAAACTAGACCTGACCGGCACCATTGCTGCACGTTCCTCCTTCCTTGTCCTGGGGAAGGCGACAAATGTTCCGGGAGCAGCGCAGAGGCTGAATCTAGATCTCACTGGGAAAGCAGATCAAAATTGGGATATTTATTTGAATAACAAAGGCATGAAGGTTGTGCTGTTGAACAACACGGAACTGCTCCCGGGCGAGCTGAAAAATCCGTTTGCACAGAAACCTGAGGGCTACGTCGATATGATCGGGACCGCAAGCAATGACAAGGACAGCGATATTGATGGTTTTGAGACGGCTTACCCGACAGGCTCCGCAGAAGGAACGTCCAAGAAGAAAGCGATCCGTCGTATTGATATGAAAGACACCGACAATAACAAGATGGACTTTCAACAGGTGGAATACTTTGACATTACAAGCGACAATCTGGCCTTGTACAAGCCCCGCAGCAGCACGGACGGAGCATGGAGGGACGGCGGCGAGTTGACGGAGCAGCTGAGCATTGTTACGTCAGCCCTTGCTGACGGCTACGCTGGCAAGCCCTATCAAGCACAGATTACGGTTCAAGGGGGCAAACCGGCCTATAAGTTCAGCGCAACAGGTCTGCCTGAGGGATTGAGCATAGATGCGAATACAGGAATTATTTCCGGTACACCGAGTTCAGAACGTTCAAGTACGGTAACTGTCACGGTTACGGACAGCGCTGTCCCCGCAGAGACGAAGCAGCAAGAGTTTGCGCTGGTCATTCGCCCCGTGCAGCCAGAGACAGAGCTGGTGAAGGATTTGTTCAGTGTCACCAAAGTCGCTCAATATAAGGTAGGGGTGACGAACAAGGATGGCGGCGTGGCGGAGATCGTCAAGTATAACAAGGATAACGGCAGCCTGTATCTCGTAAACGGGTCGACCAACCCGCCAAGCCTGGATATCATTCCACTGAATTCAAGCGGGAATTTGGCGAAGTCAGGGACTGTCAATGTCAAAGCAATTGCAGAGGAAAACGATCCGGCGTTTGTCTATGGGGACCTCACCAGCGTAGATGTCAATACGCTGGCCAAACGCATAGCCGTTTCTGTGCAGCATGCCGATCCGAACAAGAACGGTAAAATTCTAATTCTGGATTACGCTGGCAAGCTGATCCGCACGTATGAGGCGGGCGTTCAACCGGATATGATTACTTCAACCTCGGACGGGCGTTACATTCTGACAGCGGATGAAGCGGAGCCGCGCGGCGGTGCAGGCGTAGCGGACCCGGAAGGAAGCATAACCATCGTCGATACCAAAGATCATTCAGTCAAGCACGTGAAATTCGACAATCCGGATGTCATTGACGATCTGGTGCATATCCGCGGCGTTGTAGACGGTACAGGACTGATTACCGGCAAAGGGACAAAAGCTGACGCGCTATTCGATCTGGAACCGGAATACATTACGATCTCCGAGGATGGCAAACTGGCATATGTCTCCCTGCAGGAGAATAATGCTGTCGCTACCATCGATATTGCACAGCGCAAGGTGCTGTCGGTCAAAGGTCTGGGATACAAAGATTTGAGCTTGCCTCAGAACAGCCTGGACATGGCCCGCAACAATGCGATTGAGCTGGAAAACGCACCGTTCTTCGGCATGTATATGCCGGATGGTTTGGCTTCCAAGACGATTGACGGGACGACGTACATCTTCACTGCCAATGAAGGCGACGCTACAGACTGGCCAAACCGGAAGAACGGCAGCACTGTCGGAGCGCTTAAGAGCAAGCTGAATCCGGAATCGGCTGCGGCGAGATTTTTGGCCAATACAGACAAATATGACAAGCTGGATGCAGCCAGCGACATGGGAAATGACGGGATCTACCTGTATGGCGGTCGTTCGTTCTCTATTTGGGACAGCAAGACCATGCAGCAGGTATTCGATAGCAGCAATGATTTTGAGCGGATTACCGCAGAGCGCCTCCCGGATTACTTCAACGTCAGCAATGACAATGTGACCAAGGACCATCGCAGCACGAAGAAAGGGCCGGAGCCGGAGGATATCAAGGTTGGCAAGGTCGGCAGCAAATATTTTGCGTTCACCGGGCTTGAGCGCATTGGCGGCGTCATGTTCTATGATGTGACAGACCCGAGCCAGGCACGTTTTGCCAACTATACGAACACGCGTGAATTTAATAAAGGACTGGATACGGACACCGGTCCTGAAGGGCTGGAATTCATTCCAGCGACAGCGAGTCCGACAGGATTGCCGTTGCTGCTTGTCGCGCATGAGGTGGGCGGTACAGTTGCGGTCTATCAAATGAACGTAACCAAGGTAGAACTGGACACAAAAGAGCTTAGTCTCAAGGCGGGCGGAGCAACCGAGAAGCTCTCGGCTGCTGTATCAGAACAGATTGAAGGCAGCAGCCAATCTGTAATCTGGTCCTCTTCGGACATCAGGGTTGCCAAGGTGAATGAAAACGGTGTTGTAACGCCAGTGTCGGAGGGCAATGCTGTCATTACGGCGATTAGTGAGGATGGATATGGCATTGCCGAAAGCAAAGTCACAGTGTCCGGTCAAGTGCCCTATTATCCTTCCAATCCAGGAGGCGCAAGCGGCAATGCGACGGGAGGAACCGATACAGCAGGTGAAAGCGGAACGGCCACGGTGAAGACGGAAGGATCATTGGCCACAGCTTCTCTGTCAGTGAATGCCACCAAGGGTGAAACCGGGGAAGCGGTAGCGGATCTAACGGCTGACGGACTGGACGCAGCACTTAAGACATTGATAGCAGCAACGCCGAAGGGCGGGACCGCAGTGCTGACAATTACACTCAAGTCCGAAGCAGGGACTACCGGGGCAGTCGTACGTCTGCCGAAAGCATCTCTCGATAAGCTGGTGTCAGAGGGTGTGGCGAGAGTAGACGTAAACACCGATATCGGGACTCTATCCTTTGACAAGGCGGCCTTGGCTTCTATTGCAGCAGGTACAGATACAAAGCAGGTAGCACTGGCGATCCGCAAGTCAGCAGCTGGCAAACTCGCCGGGGAAGCTTCGGGAGCGAACACGCCGGCAGATTCAAGAGCGGCAAGCGACCGCCCTGTGTACGAGTTGACGGTGACGAAAGACGGCAAGCCATTCACCGCTTTTGGCGGGGGACTTGTCCAGGTCGGCATTCCTTACAGCCTTTTGACCAATGAAGACCCGCAAGCAATCGTTATTTATGCTCGGGACAGCAAAGGCGAGCTGGAGCTGGTTCGCAACGGACATTTTAATGAATCAGGCGAAAATGTCAGTTTCGTCGTGAATTATGCCTCCCACTTTGTGATCGGGTATAACAAGAAAAGTTTTGTGGACACAGGATCAAGTTTTGCTTCTCCATTCATTACCTATCTGTCGTCCAGACAGATTATTGAAGGGGTGGGCGGCGACCAGTTTGCGCCTAAAGCGAACATATCCAGAGCGGATTTTACGCTGATTCTCTCACGGATCGGCGGGATTGACAAAACTGCTGAACAAGGCGGAGTCGGCTTCTCCGATGTGAGCAGCAACGCTTACTACGCCAATGCCGTGCAATGGGCAGCTTCTCAAGGCATTGTAAACGGGGCGGCGGGCGGCAAATTCGACCCGAATGCTCCGATTACCCGCGAGCAGCTCGCTGCAATGCTGCAGCGATTTGCTGATGCGATGAAGGTGGAGCTTCCGAAGCATAGTCCGGCTGCAGTCTTTGCGGATCAATCGGCTATCTCTGACTATGCCAAGGACGCGGTCGCTGCAATGCAGCAAGCCGGTATTGTAGCCGGCAAGAGCCAGGATGCAGCAGGCGACAGCAGCTTTTCCCCGAAGGACTATGCTACCCGGGAAGAGGCAGCGAAAATGCTGGCATTGATCATGCAGCTGGTAAAATCATAATATGTTCTTGCATTAGTTGTTGAATAGATCGCATGGATAGGCCTCCGGTGGAATAGCACGCCGGAGGCTCTTTTAAAATATAAGCCATTTATAAGGGCTCAAAACCAAAATCAGTGCTTGACCACTAGCGAGGGGGAACGCTGCGTGGCAGAGGATTCTTCCGATCCCTGTTAAAGCCCGATTCCTTCATTTCATGGGAGTTAAGGGGGAATCGGGCTTTAAAGGCAACCACTAGCGTTTCTCCAGAATTCCTTTGCCCCTTCGCTGCTCTCTCCTGTCTGTCAAGCACTGATTTTTAGGTTGAGCCTTTATAAGTTTTACATTTATAAAAAATGGCTTATATTTACTACGCGAAACGAAGCTTTGTCTGTCCAAAGCCGTTTACGCTTGTGAGCAGAAATTCGGGGTAACCATTGGCGGGATTTTTTAATAAAATTGTCGCTCTCTGAGGCGAAGTTTAAGGTGAATTTTTCATTATTCTTTTATCCGGTTAGCATACAATGCGGTTAAAGGGCGATATGGAAAATGGCGATTCAGGGAGGAAATTGAACGATGATCCATTTAAGCAGAAAAGTATTCACAATTGCGTTGGCATTGCTGGTTTTGACCTCCGCGTTGCCTTCTGGGCTGCTCGGGTACGGCAACGCTTCCGCAGCAGCCGATGAGTTTCGGGGAGACGGCACCCCAGGCAATCCATATTTAATTAGTACCGGCTCCCAGCTTAACAAGGTAAGGGAGCGTTATTTACGTGAAAATCTTTATTTCAAACTAACAACGAATATCGATTTGCGCAGTTTTGCAAGCGGGGGAGGCTGGGTGCCTATCGGGTCAGGAGACACCCCGTTCTTAGGGCATTTCGATGGAAACGGTTATGCCGTAAACGGTTTAACCATCACTGACAGCACGAGAGATTTAGCAGGTCTATTTGGTTATATCGGGGAAGAAGGTGTCATTTCCAACCTCAAACTGGACAATGTAACGATAAACGCAAGAAACTGGGCAGGCGGCTTGGCTGGCGTAAACGCAGGCGGAGTAATTGAAAACAGCCATGCATCAGGAAGCGTTACGGGGAAAAAGGGCGTAGGCGTGCTTGTGGGCAGCAATGGCGCGGGGACAATTCGCAACAGCGATGCGGCAGGCAACTCGCGTGGGGAGGAGAATATAGGGGGGCTTGCGGGCGTTAACAGCGGGGAGATTCTGAGCAGTTTTGCTGCGGTAACTGTGTATGGCTCTCTTCACACAGGCGGACTGATAGGCTGGCAATCGCGAGCTGAAGCAACGATAACGGATAGTCATGCCGAAGGGGCCGTCACAGGGTCACAGAACACCGGCGGCTTGGTCGGCTGGAACTACCAAGGATCGATTATCGGCAGCAGCCACACCGCGGGAGCAGTGAGCGGCATTGAGGACTTAGAAAACGTTGGTGGACTCGTTGGATATAATCAATCTGGAACGATCCGCGACAGCTTTGCCTCGGGCAACATAAGCGGCAAGTTCGAAGTAGGCGGCTTGGTTGGTTATGACAGTCGGGGTACTATCAGCAACAGCTATGCGTCAGCAGCGATTAGCGGCCCCGGCGGAGGCAGCGATGCCGGCGGTCTGGTTGGCAGAACCGACTATGGCTCAATTACAAAAAGCTACTCGTCAAGCCTTGTCAAAGGCAGCACGGATTTTGAATATGCAGGGGGGTTGGTCGGCTATAGCCTGGCAGGGAAAATTGCTAGCAGCTTCGCGACAGGCGATGTTTACGGTACGCAAGCCGGCGGACTGGTCGGAGCCAACAGTAACGGGGAAGTAGAAGGGAGTTTTGCCACAGGCGAAGTAAAAGGGGCAGTTCTTGCCGGCGGACTTGTTGGCTGGAATGTGCTAGAGAAGATCAGCAACAGCTACGCTTTAGGAAAAGTAAGCGGAGCAGAAGCGACCGGCGGTTTGGTTGGCTGGAACGTGAACGGACCGATCAGCAACAGCTATGCTGCCGGACAGGTGAGCGGAACAGGAGAAGTCGGCGGTCTGGTTGGGCGTATCTATTCGGATACGACTGTCAACAGTTTCTTCGATCATACAACTACCGGACAATCCGTCTCGAAGGGCGGAACGGGCAAGTCAACCTCGGAAATGCAGCAAATCGCTACGTATATAGCGGACTCGGCGAACCAGTGGGACTTTACGAATCGATGGGCGATCGCTCCCGAGCACAATGGCGGGTACCCGTATTTGCGAGAAATACAGGCGTATTTGGATTATGACGGCAACGGCAATGAAGGTGGCGCCATTCCACCGAGTGTGTCTTATATGCCGGGAACGAAAGTCGTTCTCGATGCCGGATTCCATTTAACCAAAGCAGGATATATGATCGATGGCTGGAACACGAAGGCTGACGGCAGCGGTCAATTTTACCGAATAGGGTCTTCCTTCGCGATCGCTGAGACGACGACGTTATATGCCAGCTGGGTTTCTGCAGCGGGCAGCGCCACGCTGACCTCCGGGATCGGTACTGTAAGTGCGGGCGGAACGGCAAACGAAACGATAACCGACATCCCTTACGGTACCACGTTGGCGGCGTTAAGGGGGGCGATTACACCGTCTGCCGGAGCAACTTTTGAGATTTATGATGCCGATGGCGCGACGTTAGCAACTACTTTAAAGACAGGCGTTCAAATCGTTGTTTCCGCCCTGGGCGGAACCGTGCGGACAACGTATACCGCAACCGTGCTGCCGCCCTCAAGCGATGCCACGCTTGCCACCACATTAGGAACAGTCAGCGCAGGCGGGACGTCAAATGAGACGCTTCGCGATGTGCCTTATGGCTCAACGCTGAATGCACTCATTAAAGCAATTACCCCGGCTCCTGGCGCCTCATTTGATATTTACAATGCTGATGAAGCCACATTGGCGACGGAGTTGTCAAGAGGAAGCAAGGTTGTTGTTACCGCAGAGGATGGCCTGACGAAAGTCGTTTATGCGGTGAGTTTCACAGCGAACGGGGACGCAACAATAAAGTCGACAATCGGTGTAGTAAGCACTGGGGGGACGGCAAATGAAACCTTTACGGTTCCTTACGGTACGACGCTAGCGCCTTTGAAGGCTGCTGTTACCCCGGCGGACGGCGCGACATTCGAGGTGTATGATGCCGATGGAATAACCGTTGCCACGACGCTGGCTACGGGGAAAAAATTGATTGTCACTGCGGAAAATGGAGTGAACAAAGTCACTTATTCCATTACGGTGGCTCTAAATACGGACGCTACAATGACCTCGACCATTGGGGTTGTGAGCACAGGGAGAACAGCGCTCGAAACAATTACCAGCATCCCTTATGGGACGAGCTTGGCCGAATTGAAGGCAGCGATTACACCTGCATTTGGAGCTACATTTGAAATTTACAATAGCGATGAAACGACTGTTGCCACATCGCTGCGTTCGGGGAGGAAAGTCATTGTCACCGCGCAGGATGGTGTTTCCAGGGTAGTGTATAGAGTGACGATCGATCTTAATAGCGACGCGACACTGACCTCGACTATTGGAACCGTGAGCACAGGCGGGACGGCGAATGAAACGATCACGGTTCCTTATGGAACGACGTTTAGTGCATTGAACGCTGCCATTAGAGCGGCGGCTGGGGCAACGTACGTTATTTATAACGCGGATGGTGTAACGGAAGCAACGGTGTTGGCTACCGGCTCTAAGGTTATTGTAACCGCACAGAATGGAGTAAACAAAGTAACCTATACGGTAACGATCGCGAGGAATAGCGCAAAAGCGATAACTGCCTTTTCGTTGGCCGAGCAGACCTCAGGCGCAACAATTAATACGACAGCGCGTACCGTAACGATCAAAGTGGCTCACGGTACGAATCTGAATGGTTTGGTAGCGAGCTTCACTCTGTCGGCAGGAGCTTCAGCCAAGGTCGGAGCAGTGGCGCAAGTGAGCGGTGTGACGGCTAACGATTTCACGAATACAGTCACGTATACGATTACGGCAGAGGACAACAGCACACAAGACTGGAAAGTTACTGTTACGGTTGCGCCAAGCAGCGAGAAGGCGATAACGTCTTTCAGCTTCGACAAGCAAACGGGTCCGGCAACGATAAATGTGAGTTCTCGTACGGTAGCGATCGAGGTTCAGTACGGCACGAGCTTAAACGGACTTGTGGCCTCGTTCAGCTTATCGCCAGGAGCTTCCGCAAGGGTGGGCACCGTGACGCAGGTGAGCGGTACGACCGCTAACAATTTTACCAATCCGGTTAGTTACAGGGTGACTGCCGCAGATAATACCAGCCAAACATGGACAGTTACTGTTACCGTAGCACCGAACAGCGCCGCGACGCTGACCTCGACAATCGGGACGGTGAGTACAGGCGGAACGGCGAACGAGACGATTACGAACATTCCGTATGGCACAACGCTAGCGGCGTTTAAGTCGGCGATAACGCCAGCGGCGCACGCTTCGTTCCAAGTGTATGAAGCGGATGGAGTGACCGTTGCAGCTTCACTGGCAACAGGAAATAAAGTCATCGTTACTGCACAAGATGGCGTAACGAAAACGACGTATACCATAACAATTAATGCGCCAAGCAGCGACGCAACGTTGACGTCGACAATCGGGACAGTGAGCACAGGAGGAACGGCGAACGAGACGATTACGAGCATTCCGTATAGTACGACACTAGCAGCGTTCAAGTCGGCGATAACGCCAGCGGCACACGCGACGTTCGAAGTATATGAAGCAGATGGAGTGACGGTCGCCACCGCATTATCAACAGGCAACAAAGTTATCGTCACTGCCCAAGACGGCGTAACAAAAACGACGTACACGGTAACGGTCAACGCACCGCCAAGCAGCGATGCAACGCTGACGTCGGCAATCGGGACAGTGAGTGCTGGGGGAACAGTGAACGAGACGATCACGGATATTCCGCACGGCACGACGTTAGTAGCGTTCAAGTTGGCGATAACGCCAGCGGCACACGCGACGTTTGAAGTGTATGGATCGGATGGAGTGACAGTCGCAACTTCATTGGCAACAGGCAACAAAGTCATCGTCACGGCCCAGGACGGCGTAACAAAAACGACGTACACGGTAACGGTTAATGCACCGCCAAGCAGCGACGCAACGCTGACCTCGACAATCGGGGGGGTAAGCACAGGCGGAACAGCGAACGAGACGATCACGAACATTCCGTACGGCACGACGCTAGCGGCGTTCAAGTTGGCAATTACACCAGCGGCGCACGCGACGTTCGAAGTGTATGAATCGGATGGAGTGACAGTAGCCACTTCATTGGCAACAGGAAATAAAGTCATCGTCACTGCCCAAGACGGCGTAACAAAAACGACGTACACGGTAACAGTTAACGCACCGCCAAGCAGCGACGCGACTTTGACGTCGACAATCGGAGCAGTGAGCACAGGCGGAACGGGGAACGAGACGATCACCGACATTCCGTACGCTACAACGTTAGCAGCGTTCAAGTTGGCGATAACGCCAGCGGCACACGCGACGTTCGAAGTGTATAAAGCGGATGGAGTGACGGTCGCCGTTACACTGGCAACAGGAAATAAAGTCATTGTCACTGCCCAAGATGGCGTAACAAAAACGACGTACACGGTAACGGTCAATGCGCCACCAAGCAGCGACGCAACACTGACCTCAACAATTGGAACAGTGAGCACAGGCGGAACGGGGAACGAGACGATCACGGACATTCCGTACGGTACGACGCTAGCGGCGTTCAAGTCGGCGATAACGCCAGCGGCGCATGCGACGTTCGAGGTGTATAAAGCCGATGGAGTGACGGTTTCGACCGCGTTAGTGACAGGAAATAAAGTCATCGTCACGGCCCAAGATGGCGTAACAAAAACGACATATGCGGTAACGATCGATGCACCGCCGAGTAGCGATGCGACGCTGACGTCGACAATCGGAACAGTTAGTACAGGCGGAACAGCGAACGAGACGATCACGAACATTCCGTACGGCACAACACTAGCCGCGTTCAAGTTGGCAATTACGCCAGCGGCACACGCGACGTTCGAAGTGTATGAAGCGGACGGAGTGACGGTCGCAGTTTTGCTGGCAACAGGAAATAAAGTCATCGTCACCGCCCAAGATGGAGTAACGAAAACGACATATGTGGTAACGATTGATGCACCACCGAGCAGCGACGCGACTTTGACGTCGACAATCGGAACAGTAAGCACAGGCGGAACGGCGAACGAGACGATCACGAACATTCCGCACGGCACGACGTTAGCAGCGTTCAAGTTGGCAATAACGCCAGCAGCACACGCGACGTTCGAAGTGTATAAAGCCGACGGAGTGACGGTTTCGACCGTGTTAGCGACAGGCAACAAAGTTATTGTCACTGCCCAAGATGGCGTAACGAAAACGACATATACGGTAACGGTCAATGCACCGCCGAGTAGCGATGCGACGCTAACGTCGACAATCGGGGTGGTAAGCACAGGTGGAACGGCAAACGAGACGATCACGAACATTCCGCACGGCACGACGTTAGCAGCGTTCAAGTTGGCAATAACGCCAGCAGCACACGCGACGTTCGAAGTGTATAAAGCCGACGGAGTGACGGTTGCGACCGTGTTAGCGACAGGCAACAAAGTTATTGTCACTGCCCAAGATGGCGTAACGAAAACGACATATACGGTAACAGTTAGCGCACCACCAAGCAGCGACGCAACACTGACTTCGACAATCGGGGTGGTAAGCACAGGCGGAACGGCGAACGAGACAATCACGGACATCCCGCATGGCACGACGCTAGCGGCGTTCAAGTTGGCGATAACACCAGCGGCGCACGCGACGTTCGAAGTATATGAAGCGGATGTACTGACCGTTTCGACTGCGTTAGTGACAGGCAATAAAGTCATCGTTACCGCCCAAGATGGAGTAACGAAAACGACGTACACGGTAACAGTCAACGCACCGCCGAGTAGCGATGCGACGCTAACGTCGACAATCGGGGTGGTGAGCACAGGCGGAACAGCAAACGAGACGATCACGGACATTCCGTATGGTACAACACTAGCAGCCTTCAAGTTGGCGATAACACCAGCGGCGCATGCGACGTTCGAAGTGTATAGAGCCGATGGAGTGACAGTCGCCGTTACACTGGCAACAGGCAATAAAGTCATCGTCACTGCCCAAGACGGCGTAACGAAAACGACGTACACGGTAACGATCGTTGCACCACCGAGCAGCGACGCGACTTTGACGTCGACAATCGGAGTGGTGAGCACAGGCGGAACAGTGAACGAGACGATCACGGACATTCCGTATGGTACAACATTAGTCGCGTTCAAGTCGGCAATTACGCCAGCGGCGCACGCGACGTTCGAAGTGTATGAATCGGACGGAGTGACCGTTGCGACCGTGTTGGCAACAGGAAATAAAGTCATCGTCACTGCCCAAGACGGCGTAACAAAAACGACGTACACGGTAACAGTTAACGCACCGCCAAGCAGCGACGCGACTTTGACGTCGACAATCGGGACAGTGAGTACAGGCGGAACAGCGAACGAGACGATCACCGACATTCCGCACAGTACGACGCTAGCGGCGTTCAAGTCGGCAATTACGCCAGCGGCGCACGCGACGTTCGAAGTGTATAAAGCCGACGGAGTGACCGTCGCGACCGTGTTAGCGACAGGCAACAAGGTCATCGTCATCGCCCAAGACGGCGTAACAAAAACCACATACACGTTAACAGTCAACGTACCACCAAGCAGCGACGCGACGTTGACGTCGACAATCGGGGTGGTAAGCACAGGCGGAACGACGAATGAGACGATCACGAACATCCCTTACGGTACGACGCTAGCCGCGTTCAAGTCAGCGATAACGCCAGCGGCGCACGCAACGTTCGAAGTGTATAAAGCCGATGGAGTGACCGTTTCGACCGTGTTAGCGACAGGCAACAAGGTCATCGTCACTGCGCAAGATGGCGTAACGAAAACGACGTACACGGTAACAGTTAACGCACCGCCGAGTAGCGATGCAACACTGACCTCGACAATCGGAACAGTGAGCACTGGCGGAACAGTGAACGAGACGATCACGAACATTCCGTACGGCACGACGCTAGCCGCGTTCAAGTTGGCGATAACGCCAGCGGCGTACGCAACGTTCGAAGTGTATGAATCGGATGGAGTGACAGTCGCCGTTACACTGGCAACAGGCAACAAAGTCATCGTCACGGCCCAGGACGGCGTAACAAAAACGACGTACACGGTAACGGTCAACGCACCACCAAGCAGCGATGCAACACTGACCTCGACAATCGGGGTGGTAAGCACAGGCGGAACAGCAGACGAGACGATCACGGACATTCCGCACGGCACGACGCTAGCGGCGTTCAAAATGGCGATTACACCAGCGGCGCACGCTTCGTTCGAAGTGTATAAAGCCGATGGAGTGACCGTTGCGACCGTGTTAGCCACAGGTAACAAGGTCATCGTCACTGCGCAAGATGGAGTAACGAAAACGACGTACACGGTAACAGTTAACGCACCGCCTAGTAGCGATGCGACGCTGACGTCGACAATTGGGACAGTGAGCACAGGAGGAACGGCGAACGAGACGATCACGAATATTCCGCACGGCACGACGTTAGCCGCGTTCAGGTCTGCAATTACACCAGCGTTGCACGCGACGTTCGAAGTGTATAAAGCCGATGGAGTGACCGTTTCGACCGTGTTAGCGACAGGCAACAAGGTCATCGTCACTGCGCAAGATGGCGTAACGAAAACGACGTACACGGTAACGGTTAACGTACCGCCAAGCAGCGACGCAACACTGACTTCGACAATCGGGGTGGTAAGCACAGGCGGAACGGCGAACGAGACAATCACGAACATTCCGTACGGCACGACGCTAGCGGCGTTCAAATCGGGGATTACGGTAGCGGCAAACGCCTCTTTTGAAGTGTATGAATCGGATGGAGTGACGGTCGCGGTTACACTAGCAACAGGAAATAAAGTTATTGTTATCGCCCAAGATGGCGTAACAAAAACGACGTATACGGTAATAGTCAACGCACCGCCGAGTAGCGATGCAACACTGACCTCGACAATCGGAACAGTGAGCGCTGGCGGAACAGTGAACGAGACGATTACGGACATCCCGTATGGTACAACACTAGCCGCGTTCAAGTTGGCTATAACGCCAGCGGCGCACGCGACGTTCGAAGTGTATGAAGCCGACGGAGTGACGATCGCCACCGCATTAGCGACAGGCAACAAAGTCATCGTCACCGCCCAAGATGGAGTAACGAAAACGACGTACACGGTAACAGTCAACGCACCGCCGAGTAGCGATGCGACGCTAACGTCGACAATCGGGGTGGTGAGCACAGGCGGAACAGCAAACGAGACGATCACGAACATTCCGTACGGCACGACGCTAGCGGCGTTCAAATCTGCAATTACGCCAGCGGCGCACGCGACATTCGAAATGTATGAATCGGATGGAGTGACGGTCGCCGTTACACTGGCAACAGGAAATAAAGTTATCGTCACTGCCCAAGATGGCGTAACGAAAACGACGTACACGGTAACGGTCAACGCCCCGCCGAGCAGCGATGCGACGCTGACGTCGACAATTGGGACAGTGAGCACAGGCGGAACAGCGAACGAGACGATCACGAACATTCCGTACGGCACGACGCTAGCGGCGTTCAAGTCGGGGATTACGGTAGCGGCAAACGCATCTTTTGAAGTGTATGAATCGGATGGAGTTACAGTCGCCGTTACACTGGCAACAGGAAATAAAGTCATCGTCACCGCCCAAGATGGCGTAACAAAAACGACATATACGGTAACGGTTAACGCACCACCAAGCAGCGATGCAACACTGACTTCAACAATCGGAACAGTAAGCGCGGGTGGAACGGGGAACGAGACGATCAAGAACATTCCGTACGGTACAACGCTAGCGGCGTTCAAGTCTGCAATTACGCCAGCGGCGCACGCGACGTTCGAAGTGTATGAAGCTGACGGAGTGACGGTCGCCGTTACACTGGCAACGGGCAATAAAGTCATCGTCACTGCCCAAGACGGCGTAACAAAAACGACGTACACGTTAACGGTCAACGCACCGCCGTCTAACGGAGGAGGCTCGACATCACCGACAGGCGGAGGCTATGCTCCCGGCAAGCATAAATCGAATGATGGCAGGCTGAGCCTGCTAGCCGGCCAAGAGGGCGAAGTCAGCTTGGAAGATGAAGTCGTCGTCTTCATTCCGGCAGGTGCAGCAGATAGAGATTTAAAAATAACGATCGATAAGCTAACAAATGTGGACGGTTTGCTTACAGACAAAGAGATTCTTGCGAGCAATGCTTTCGAGATCACCAAAAATTTTCAGGGTAATTTCAAAAAGCCGGTAACCTTGACCTTTATATTTAATCCTGACAAACTAAAAAGCTATCAAAGACCTTCTGTATTCTACTATGATGAAGAAAAAAGAAGCTGGATTGAAATAGCCGGGGGAACGATAAACGGCAACAAGATTACCGTTACGGTCGATCACTTTACGAAGTTTGCGGTGTTTGCCGTCGGGCAAGGGACTGAGCCGGAGCAGGAAAACAATACGCCGGTTAAGCTGATTGACATTGCCGGTCACTGGGCCGAATCTTCAATTAAGCGGGCGGTTGACAAAGGTATCGCTAAAGGCTACCAGGATGGAAGTTTCAGACCAAACCGCATGGTGACTCGCGCAGAATTTACCGTAATGCTGATGAATGCCTTGCATCCGCAAATGGCTGAACCGGGAACAAAATTGCACTTCAAAGATGCTACGGAAATAGGAGAATGGGCGAAAAAAGCAGTAGCACAGGCAGTCCAAGCCGGATATATTACAGGCTATTCGGATGGAACGTTCCGGCCTGACGCGCCTATTACGCGTCTCGAAATGGCGGTTATGACGGCTAAAGCTTCCCGTTTGAACTTGCAGGCGTCCGTTTCAACAGGCTTCAACGACGATAAACAGATTCCTGCTTGGGCGAAGGAAGCAGTGGCAGCTATCAAGAACCGCGGCTACATGAGTGGAAAAGGATCAAATCGCTTTGAGCCGTATGCCCGTGCGACAAGAGCAGAAGCTGTGACAGTACTCTTGAAGGTAGCGTCTGAAGCCAAGAACTAATGGATTCTCTCGGCAGGCGCTATGGCAGCAGCTTTTCGCCGCTGGACCGTTCCACCCGGGAAGAGGCGGCGAAAACGCTGGCACTGATCATGCCGCTGGCAAGATCATAATATGTTCTTGCATGAGTTGTTGAATACATCGCATTGATAAGCCTCCGGCGGAAATTGAACGCCGGAGGTTTTTTTGAAATATTTATAAGGCTCAATCTAAAAATTAGTGGTTGACATCGAGGAGATAGCAGCGAAGGGGCAGAGGAATTCTGGAGAAACGCACGTGGTCGCCTTGAAAGCCCGATTCCCCTTGCTAGCCTCTATCCTATAAAGGAATCGGGCTTTAACAGCAATCGGAAGCATCCTCTGCCACGCAGCGTCCCCTCCACCTAGTGGTCAACCACTAATTCTGGTTTTGAGCCTATAAATGAGCTTATATTTCTCCGCGAAACGAAGTTTTTGCCCGTCAAAGGACGGCAAAGCCGTTTACGCTTGTGAGCAGAAATTCGGGATTAATCAGCGTCCAGAAGAACCTCTCACACGGCGGCGCTAACCGAAAGTCATTCGTGCAACCTGTTATGGAGTTCTACACGAAGCGCCGCTGTGCCTGTTAAATCGGCAAGTCGTTTACGCTTGTGGCCGCACTTTTGGATTATCAATGGAGACATGGTAGAATGAGCATGTACATATAGGAATGGAATCTATTCCAGAAACGAGGCGGTGTTTATGAATAGTCTGGCCGGCCTGATCGACCATACGCTGCTGCGCGCTGACGCTACTTATGATGAAATCATCAAGCTGACGGAGGAGGCCAAGGAGTACGGCTTTGCTTCCGTATGTGTGAATCCCGCATGGGTCAAGACTGCTGCCGGGCAGCTCGCCGGAACTAAGGTCAAAGTGTGTACGGTGATCGGTTTCCCGCTAGGGGCTTCTACCAGCGCCGTCAAAGCCTTCGAAACCCGTAATGCAATTGAGAACGGGGCCGCGGAGATTGATATGGTCATCCCTGTCGGAGCATTGAAGAGCGGACAGCTTGATATAGTGGAGCAGGATATACGAGCGGTTGTCGAAGCGGCGGCGGGCAAGGCGCTGGTGAAGGTCATTATTGAGACCAGTTTGCTAACCGATGAGCAGAAAGTACAAGCTTGCGAGCTGGCAGCAAAAGCAGGGGCAGACTTTGTAAAGACGTCTACTGGCTTCTCGACAGGCGGGGCCACGGCAGCAGATGTGGCATTGATGCGCAATTCCATCAAGCCTGAAATGTCCGTCAAGGCTTCCGGGGGGATACGCAGCTATGATGATGCCAAGACAATGGTCGAGGCCGGTGCTTCGCGCCTTGGATGCAGCTCAGGCGTACAGATTATGAAGGGGCAGCAGTCTGCTTCTTCCTATTAGGTGCATAATGACGGGAATATCAGGTGGAACTGCAAGCTAGAACGACTGTTGGAAAATTGGTCTCATCATGGAAGGGAGCATAGTGAACATGGAAAAGGAATTAATTCATCAGGCATTGGAGGCCCGGAAGCAGGCATACATGCCGTATTCGGGATTCGCAGTCGGAGCGGCTGTTCTGGCGGGGAACAAGCAGATCTATCAAGGCTGCAATATTGAAAATGCCTCCTACGGTTTGACCAACTGCGCGGAGCGCACAGCTATATTCAAAGCGGTATCAGAGGGTCAGCAAAAAATTGAAGCTATCGCAGTCGTAGCGGATACGGACGGTCCTGTATCCCCATGCGGAGCATGCAGACAGGTGCTTGCTGAATTTTGCGACGAGCATACCCGGGTATTTCTCAGCAATCTTCACGGGCATACTGAGGAGTGGACGATGGCGCAACTGCTGCCGGGAGCGTTCAGGGCCGGGGATATGAAAACATAGCCTGCTTGCGGGAAAGGAGCTGGATGTATGATGACATTTCAGCGGGTTCATCTGGTTGTACTGGATTCGGTCGGTATCGGCGAAGCGCCGGATGCCGCTCAATTTGACGATTATGATGTGGATACGCTTGGACATATTGCTGAGGCGACTGGCGGCCTATACATGCCTCACATGGGGCGGCTGGGCTTGTCCAATATTAGGGAGATTGCAGGTGTTGACAAGGCCGACAAGCCACTCGCTTATTATACAAAGATGCAAGAGGCCTCCAGCGGCAAGGATACGATGACGGGTCACTGGGAAATTATGGGCCTCAAGATTGATACGCCCTTCCGTGTTTTCCCGGATGGCTTTCCGGATGAGCTGATCGCCAGGATTGAGCAGCACACCGGACGGAAGGTCATCGGCAACAAGCCGGCCAGCGGAACCGAGATCATTGTCGAACTGGGTGAGGAGCAGCTTGGGACAGGGGCGCTCATTGTCTATACATCTGCCGATTCGGTGCTCCAGATTGCCGCACATGAGGAGGTTATTCCGCTCCAGGAGTTGTACGCGATCTGTGAATATTGCCGGGAGATTACGCGGGAAGACCCTTATATGCTGGGCCGGATTATAGCCCGCCCGTTTATCGGCAAGCCCGGAGCATTCCAACGGACGGCAAATCGGCATGATTATGCGCTCAAGCCGTTTGGCCGCACGGTTATGAATGAGCTGCAGGACGCAGGTTTTGATGTACTTGCGCTGGGAAAAATCAATGATATTTATGATGGGGAGGGCGTGACCCGGGCGGTTCGCACCACGTCCAACGCCGATGGCATGGACCAGTTAATCAAGGTGCTGGATGAATCGTTTAAAGGGCTGAGCTTTCTGAATCTGGTTGATTTTGACGCTGTATACGGACATCGGCGCGATCCTCAAGGGTATGGGCGGGCACTGGAGGAATATGACGCGCGGCTTCCTGAGGTGTTGGAGAAACTGGGTGATGACGATCTGCTCATTATTACGGCGGATCACGGCAATGACCCGACCTACCGGGGGACAGATCATACGCGGGAATATGTTCCGCTGCTTGTGCATTCCCCGCGGTTCCAGAACGGCGGCCGCGAGCTGTCGCTTCGGAAGACGTTTGCCGACATTGGCGCGACAATAGCCAATAACTTCAGCGTGACGATGCCGGAGCATGGCGCCAGCTTTTTGAATGAGTTGAAGTAAAAGGAGGCATCCCCATGAGGATGGTCGATCTGATTCAAAAGAAGCGAGATGGGCACGAATTGTCAACGGAAGAAATCTGTTTCGTTGTGGATGGATATACGAAAGATCAAATTCCGGATTATCAAGTCAGCGCTTTTGCAATGGCAGTGTTCTTTCAGGATATGACAGAGCGGGAGCGGGCCGATCTGACGATGGCGATGGTGCATTCCGGTGATACCATCGACCTTTCCGCTATTGAAGGGGTGAAGGTCGACAAGCATTCAACGGGCGGGGTTGGCGATACGACGACTCTGGTGTTGGCGCCGCTGGTGGCTTCTCTGGACATTCCGGTAGCGAAGATGTCGGGAAGGGGGCTTGGGCACACCGGTGGCACAACCGACAAGCTGGAGGCGATTCCCGGCTTTCATGTGGAGCTGACGTCAGAGGACTTCGTGGGACTTGTCAACAAGAACAAGCTTGCTGTCGTCGGCCAGTCCGGGAATCTCACTCCCGCGGATAAGAAGCTGTACGCCTTGCGGGATGTTACGGCTACAGTGGAGTCGATCCCGCTGATCGCCAGTTCCATTATGAGCAAGAAAATTGCAGCCGGTTCCGATGCCATTGTGCTCGATGTGAAGACAGGGGCGGGAGCTTTCATGAAAACGGTAGAGGATGCCGAAGAGCTGGCACGGGCAATGGTTGGCATCGGCAACCGCGTCGGTCGCAAGACGATGGCGGTCATCTCGGATATGAGCCAGCCGCTCGGATTTGCAATCGGCAATGCGCTGGAAGTGAAAGAAGCCATTGAGACGCTGCAGGGCAAGGGGCCGAAGGATCTGGAGGAGCTGTGCCTGGCGCTTGGTCGGCAGATGGTATATCTTGCAGGAAAGGCCGAGTCACTGGATGAAGCGGAAGAGCTGCTGAAGGAAGCGATCCGCAGCGGGAAGGCGCTGGAGAAGTTCAAGGTATTCGTGGCGAGTCAGGGCGGCGATCCTTCAATTGTTGACCATCCGGAGAAGTTGCCGCAAGCAGCCTATCAAATTGAAGTCAATGCGGATGCCGACGGCTTCGTAGCCAGCATCACAGCTGATGAAATCGGGCGTGCCGCAATGCTTCTGGGGGCTGGAAGAGCAACGAAGGATTCGCTAATTGATCTGGCGGTTGGCATTATGCTGAACCGAAAGGTCGGGGATGCTGTGCAGGCAGGCGAGCCGCTGGCAACGATTCATTCGAATTCGGAGGATGTTGCGGATGTTGTTGAACTGATCCGCGCCAATATCCAGATTCGTGATCACGCAGAAGCGCCGGTATTGGTGTATGCGGAGATCACGGAATAGGTTGCATTAACATGAAACAGAGCTTTTGTCCGTTGAAAGACGGCGAAAGCTCTGTTTGCGTTTGTTTCGGTGACTTGGCTGCTGCCAGCTATACAAGAAATGATTGTATAGGTTTGGTATAGGTCGGGATTGTTATACTTCCCCTGAGAGAATAACGTCAAAATCTGTCGGTTGTTGTTGAACTCAGATTTGCCAAGGCAAATGAAAGGAAGGATTAGAACATGATAGTGCAACGTCAAACGGATTGGTTTAAGCGTCTGGCTCTGCTGTTGGTTATATCGATGACAGCTGCCAGCCTGTCTGCAGTCTGGAGCCCGCGCAATGCATCTGCTGCCGACGGGCCTCGGTTATCTGACCTGGGCAATGTTACTTATGTTGGAGGACATGATCCGGTCACATTGGCCCCGAATGTAAAAGTGAGTGGAGAGGGCACGCTCTCCGGCGGCCTCATCAAATTCAAGGTGGACGACGCGCGGTCAAGCGAGAATTTGTCTGTTAAACGGGTGCAAAATCCGGACAACACAGCAGGCAAGATTTCGATTGTAGGGGATGCTGTATATCTTGGCGATGGCACAATTGCCAAGCAGGTAGGTTCGGTCAACTCTGTGAATAACGGTCAGGGAGGGAAAGAGCTTCAGATTGATTTTTCCACTCCACTGGCGAACGGGGATTTTGAACAGGGCACTGATGCCGGATGGACAATTACGAAGTCCAAAGTAACACTTGGCACATTGGCAACAAAGACCCAAGGGAAGCCGGTAACGATATCCGGCAATGGTCCTTCATATACCGTCTCCGGAAATGTCGTGCAGAATGGAACGTCAACACCTTACTCTTTTTCTACAGACGTTAATTACAGCGGCCGACCTGCCTGGGCAAATGAGGGCGTAGAACGGAGCCTGAACGTTAACGGTAACAACAATTTCAACGCAGCTGTCATTACCGAGAGCGGCAACCAGGTTCTCAGACTGTGGTTCTCGGGCGCTCTGGTTTCCAATTCCAATGCGAATAATGCATACGGAAGCGTATTTGGTCCAGATGCGGTAAGCAGTCCGTTTGCGGCGGAAGCCGGTGACAGCCTGGCCTTTGATTGGAAGGCCGAAAATGGCGGAGACGACTATGAAGTATACGGTTTTTTATATAACGTTGATACCCGGCAGTATACGGAATTAATGTACGGACGCGGATTAAAAAAAGATTGGACGACTTCGCGCGGGACTATTCCGGCTGACGGCAACTACCAGTTCAGATTTGTGGCGGGTTCCTATGATCGAACAGGCGGCTACGGACTTGGCGCTTCTTTGTACATCGACAATGTCCGTGTAGTCGGAACCTCAGTTACTTCAATGGTCGCCCAGAACATTGCCAGACTCGTTAACTATAAGAATACATCTGTAGCCGAAGCCGGACAACGCAAAATTACGGTCACCCTGCACGATGCTGAGCAACTCAAGGATACGGGGACGATACTTGTTGATCTTGTAGCGACGGACGCTTTGAGAAACAGGCTCCATGCAATTCTTGATGCCATTCAGGATGAAAGCGAGTATATCCCTTCGAGATGGACTGAATTGCAAAAGGCAATAGAGGATGCGCAAACGGTGCTGTCCAATGCCAATGCAACCCAGGAACAGGTGGATGAGGCGCTGGGCAAATTGAATACAGCCAAATCCAACCTGGTCGACAAGGCGGTCCTGCAAGCCCGGAAGGATGATCTTTACAAGCTAAAGCCGGATCAATATGATGCGGACAGATGGCAGGCAATGGATGCTGCATTGAAAGCGGCAAAAGAGGTTCTGACTGATGATGATGTTACCCAGACCGATGTTGATGCAGCGCTTGCCAGGCTAAGTGAAGCAAAGGCAGCTCTGGTCGACAAGACTGCACTGGAAGACCGGGTTGCCGAGCTGAAGCCATTGCATTCAGAGGACTATACGCCGGAGAATTTCCAGCTATTGCAGGATGCAATGAATGAAGCGGAAGCGGTATTGGAAGACGATGAGGCCACCCAGGTGGAAGTTAACGATGCTCTGAGCAAGCTGAATGCAGCCCGTCAAGGGTTGGTCGACAAAGAAGGCCTGCTTGGAGCCAAAAATCGGATTGAGACTGAAAATCTGAATTCAGATCATTATACGGAAGCAAGCTGGGATGCCTTGCAGCAGCAGCTTAATGACACCCAAGCGATGCTGGATAACGACAATGCGACTCAAAGAGCAGTCGATGCTGCCAAAGCCAGTCTGAATGCGGCAAGAGATGCATTGGTAAACAAGTATGCTTTGAAGCAAAAAACCGACGAGATCAACCGGTTGCAGGAAACGGACTACTTGCCCGCTAATTGGTTTGTACTCCAGAAAGCTTTGGCGGATGCAGAGCAAGTGCTGGACAACCCGGCTGCATCCCGGCAGGAAATCAATGATGCCCTTGAACACTTGAATGCAGCCCGCCAGGCGCTGGTTGTTAAAGATGCACTGCAAGCGAAGGTGGTTGAGGTAAGAACCCTGGAAGAAACCGATTATGCTCCGGAGGCTTGGCAGGCACTTCTAGAAGCACTGGCAGAAGCGACTGCTGTGCTGGATGATGCCGACACAACCCAGGTTGCTGTGGATGCAGCATGGGGAAAACTGGAGACTGCGCGTCTCGCTCTGGTCGATAAGACGGAACTGCAAGCCCAATATGACGAGATTATCGCTGAAAATTTGAAAGGCGGAAGATATACGACGAAGAGCTGGGCGGCACTTGAGCAGGCATTGGCTGATGCGAAGAGTCTATTGGACAAGGCCAATGCGACTCCGGCCCAGGTGGCGGATGCTTTAAGCAAGTTGGAAGAAGCGCGGCAAGGTTTGGTGCTCATTCCCTATTACCCTTCTGCTCCGACTGGACCAAGCAATGACGGCAAGCAGAAAGTTGCGGTTGATGTGTTGTCTGGTGCAGATAAAGCAGATCGTGCCGTAAAGCTCGATCTGGAGCGTACAAAGCATGAGGACGGCAGACTTACCGACCAGTTGACGCTGAGCCCGGCCAAAATACAAGAAGCGGCCGGTAAGGCAACAGCTCAGGGGGAAAAGGCAGTCCGTATTGTTGTGCCGGGCGGCAAGGATGAAGTGAGCGAGCTTAGGGTTGATGTGCCTTCGGCGACGGTCGACATTTTGAAAAGCAACAAGTTTGATCTGGAAATCCATTCGAGCAGCGGTACGATCAGGTTGCCAAGCAGCTCTATGGAAGGTGTCAGCGATGCATTCTATATCCGTATGACTCTGGTCAACGACGAGAAGCAGCTTAACGACCTCGAGCAGCGTGTGGCGACTTCGGAGCAAGTAAAGCAGCTTGCCGGAACGGATAAGGTGAAGGTCGTATCCCGTCCAGTGAAGATTGATTCGAATCTCGCAGACCTTCCGATTATCGTTACTTTGCCGCTTGCAGGCGTCAAATTGCCAAGCGGTGCTGCGGAACGTGCAGCGTTTTTGAAGGAGCTTGCCATATACATCGAGCATGGAGATGGGAGCAAAGAGCTGTCTCTGGTTGAGCCTGAAATTGTGACACTGGAAAATGGCGAGTTGGCTCTGAAGTTTTCAACGAACA
This sequence comes from Paenibacillus roseus, assembly GCF_016424485.1. GTDB lineage: Bacteria > Bacillota > Bacilli > Paenibacillales > Paenibacillaceae > Paenibacillus_D > Paenibacillus_D roseus. The sequence continues at coordinate 34,702 of NZ_JAELUP010000113.1, read as the reverse complement.
AACTCGGTATTCTTTCGATTGTGCATGTTGAGTCAGAGGAAGCAGATTCACACAAAGCTTATATTCATGCTTACCCGGACGGGCAATTCCGTCCTGACCAAATCGTAACCCGAGCAGAGATGGCTGCAATGCTCGTCAGACTGAGTGGACTTGAAACTGCTGAGCTGAAAGGCAAAGTGTTCGAGGATGTGTCTCCTGCGCACTGGGCCAGTAAGCTGGCCATCCAGGCCAGCGATGCGAACTTGATGAAGGGTTATAAGGATGGCAGCTTCAAGCCGGGAGGCAGCATTACCCGCGCTGAGATGGCAGCTGTTGTCTACAATCAGCTGAAACTTAGCAAATCAGATGAGACAGTTGGCTTGGCGGATGTGCCTGCGGGACATTGGGCAAGCGGCATCATTGCAGCTGTTCAGACAACAGGCCTGATGTCGGTGTTTGCAGACGGAACATTCAAGCCGAACCAGGAGCTGACCCGCGCGGAAGCCATTATGATTTTGAACCGTCTGTTCAACAGAGGTCCGCTGTATGGCGTGCCTACGCCGAGTTGGTCCGATGTTGACATCAGCCACCCGGCATACTTTGATATTGAAGAAGCGTCTACTGATCACGATTTTACGCCCCGCAAAGAAGGCGGAGAACAGTGGGCTTCACGCAAATAAACAAGCGACCCGTTATTTATCGTATTGTCCTTCATAGGACGGCTAAATCTTTTGATGTTTCCCCGCCATTTGTTTGGCGGGGATTTTTTTAATTTTATTTCTGTAGAGTATAGGCGTCACCCGTTTTTCTTTTAGATGGAATCGATTAAAATGTAAAGTAGCTATTTTCATTCGTTCAACTTATATGTTTATATAGATGCGAGTGAACAATTTGCAGATTATAGAAAAACTAGGCATCGTTTTAATTTAATGATAGACTACATAATAGCAGTTCCAAAATCGATTAATTTATGCTGAATCAGGAAGATTGGATAGCAAGGTAGGGATAATCGAATGAAAGCGATACTGGTCGATGACGAAATGTTGGCGCTAATGCAATTAAAAAGAACGTTGGAGAAGGTTGCGGAAGATGTCTGGGTTGCCGGCATGTATACCAACCCGACCGAAGTCATTGATATGGTCAAACAGCTGAAGCCGGACGTCGTCTTTCTCGATGTTAATATGCCTGGAATTAATGGTTTGGAGATGGGGGAGCAGATTCAGACTCAATTGCCGTCGGTTGCCATCGTCTTTGTGACAGGCTACGATCACTATGCTGTACAGGCATTCGAGCTGTGTGCGCTGGACTATATTTTGAAACCGGTTCACCCGGACCGGCTTCGCAAGACGATGGAGCGGCTAACCACGCAGTTGAACATTCCAAATTCGGAGCTGGCTCCCAACATACAGCCAATTTTGACTTGTTTTCAAAGCATGCAGATCCAGCTTCCGGGACAGGAGCCGACGACGATCAAATGGCGGACAACCAAGGCGCAGGAGTTGTTTGCCTATTTGCTTTACAACCGGGATAAAGTTGTTAATCGGGACTTGCTGATAGAGCTTTTATGGTCGGATTGCGACACTGAGCGCGGAGCGACACAACTGTATACGACAGTTTATCTGATCCGACGCATGCTCAAGACGATGAATATTAACATCTCCATTACCAAGGGCCGTCTGGACACAGGCTATAAGCTGGACATAGGCGATGTTCGAATCGATACGGAGGAATGGGAGCAGCAGGTCAAGCTCCTTCAGCCGCTTGGTATGGATACGGTAGAGCAGTATGAACGTGTACTCGGCATGTATAAGGGCGATTACTTAGGAGAATATGGTTACTTGTGGGCAGAGCATGAACGGGAACGCCTGTGTCGTCTGTGGCTCCACCATGTCCAGCAACTGACGGAATTTTACACGGAACACGCTCTCCTCCCTTCGGCTATAAAAATCAACCAGACGGCCCAGCAGCTTTACCCTCTGCATGAAGAGAGTTATTTTAATCTGATGAAATTATATGCTCTAGCAGATAACCGGCCAGGGCTAGAAGAGCAGTATTGGCTCCTCAACTTGCGCCTTGAGCTTGAGATGGGCCTTACGATTAGCGATCCGATTGTCCAATGGTATGAACAGTGGCAGCGGGGCCTGGGCGTGCATAATATCAGGGATCGCTACGCATAAATGTGCGTCTATATGCAGCAATAGCAATGCTGCAAGCGCAGGTGCGACCCATGCCCTCATCCTCTGTGGATCGCTATCAAAGATGGCCTCAGCCGCTATGCTTGTGAGCATAGAAAACGGTGAACTCGAAATGTTTATACACGCAATCTACATCCGCAAAGCCCGCCTGTTTCAGCCAGTTAAGCTGGTCCTCCGGCTTCGCATTGATATCCAGCTCTCTCCGCTTGATTGATGCCTGGATAGAGGCTTCGGAAAGTCCGCTCCCATATACGGATTCCAGCCAGCGTTTGCGGTAATAGGCATCTGCTTGAGGCGTATGGCCTGCGGCCTGGTCGGCATTAATAAAGGAGCCGCCATCTTGCAGCAGGGGATAGATTTTGGAGAACAGCCGCTGCTTCAATGGGTGCGTCAGGTGATGAATGGATAAGGACGAGATGACAAAATCATAGGAACCGGGAAACTCATACTCGGTGTAATCCGCTACAATATATTCTATATTGGCTGTTTGCTTGAAGCGGGCTTGTGCAGCCTCCATCATTTTATCGCTGAGATCGACCAGTGTCAGATGGGCGTTTGGATACTTTTGCAGCACCATGCCTGAGAACAACCCGGTGCCTGCACCCAAATCGAGAATACGGGGAGTGGGATTATCACTCTCGACAAGAGACAAAGCCATACCATAAAAATCATCAAAGCAAGGAATCAACTGTCTCCGTTCGGGATCAAAGTGACTGGCATTGGAATCAAACATCTGCTTTATATGCGGATTCATCTGGTCATCCTCCTCAATCAAGTTGTTTTCATTGTAAAGAAAATGAGAACAAGAGTGAAATATATAAAAAACATTTATTCTATAGGCAATATCTATAAAGGGTTGTCTCTTATGTTCGGTAGGTTTGCCTTTGCTTTGGTGGCATCTTCATGTAAAACAAAAAGAACACTGCGGCTGAAAAAGCGCAGTATCCTCCTATAAATTGAGCTTGATTAAAATTTGGGGTGGTCTACAGCTTCTGGCGGGCAATCTCCGCTCGTGCTTGATCCATATAGGCCCGCTTCTCACCTCGTTTAATCAGTTTCCAATCCTCCTCAATATTTTCTCTCATTCTACGCAGAAGCAGCAGCGCCGTCTCGATCTCCGCAGGAGAGAACCCGTTAAGAGCGACATTCATGGAGTGCTGTTCCTCCATCTTAAGGAAGGCATACAGATTCTGACCTCTCTCGGTTGGATAGAGGTTTAGAATTTTTTTATTTTCGGGATGGTCGGATTTATAAATTATGCCTTGATGCTCCAGTTTCTGAATAGCTCTGGCTGCAGTGGTCCGGTCGACCTTGATCATCTCCGCGAGCTTTTCCTGAATGATGCCGGGATTTTCGCAGATGCGGGCCAGGTAGAGATATTGTCCCTTGGAGAGGTTGTATTCTTTGAACTCTGCATTGCTGATCGTGTCCAGGCAGCGGGCAATCATGCCGATTTCTCGAAGAATTCCTTGCACACTTGTTTCTCCTTTCCTGTTTGAATGGCAGGGACGAGATTGTTTTTAAAAATGTTGTATTTACAACAATAATATTATGATCTATACTCAAGCTAACCTGTGTGAAGATCAACAAAATCTTTAACACTTCTATCATAACGGTTAGGAAAGGAAAGGGAAATACAAGATGAAGGCGATACGCATTACAACAGAGCAGGAATTTGAAGCTGCCTCCCGCATTCGGAAGGTTGTTTTTTGTGAAGAGCAGGGTGTGCCGGAAGAAAATGAATTTGACGAGTATGATGTCGATCCGTCGACAGACCATATTTTAGTGTACGTTGAGGGACAGCCTGCTGCTGTCGGGCGTTTGCGTGTTGTAGGCGACGCAGGCAAGCTGGAGCGGATATGTGTGTTGGCTTCGCATCGCAAATATGGACTTGGCAAAGCCGTTGTAGAGAAACTGGAGAGTCTGGCCATGGAAAAAGGCTTGAAAAAAGCCAAGCTGAATGCCCAAGTACAAGCAGAGAATTTCTATAAGCGGTTGGGTTATGCTGTTGTCTCGGATGTATTCATGGAAGAGAACATTCCCCATGTTACGATGACGAAAGAATGGGCGTAAGGCTGGGCAAGCGCCAGCTCATGCTGTTTTTCTCAGGGTTGCTTATCCTGACGCTTGGCGTTGCGCTAACCGTACAATCCCGTCGGGGTACTGGTCCTTTCGATGCGGTGCTGGTCGGGCTATCGAGAACGTTTGGACTGACGATTGGCAACTGGGAGATTATACTGGGGCTCATCATGGTTGTCACCAATGCGCTGATGTCCGGGAAGCGGCCGGAATACCTGGGGGTATTAACTGCGCTGGTCACGGGACTTGGGATTGATCTATGGCTATTTTTAGTTGCCGAGTGGCTGCAGCCTGAATGGTGGATTGCCCGACTGGGCGTATTTTCGGCGGGAATGCTGCTAACGGGGCTGGGTACTGCGGTTTATCTGTGCGCACATTTTGCGCCGATGCCATTTGACCGGCTGATGCTGATTATCCGTCAGAAATCCGGGTGGAGCGTTGCAAGAGCGCGGATCGTGATTCAAATCGTCTGCATTATTCTAGCCTTCTTCCTGGGAGGGTCAATTGGACCAGGAACCGTGCTCGCCGCTTGTCTCAGCGGTCTCATTATCGGTTATTTTATGAAAGTGTTCAAGCATGACCGGCCTTTCTCTTATAAAAATAATAACAGCCTATAACTGTGATGGAAATAAGTTATAGGCTGTTATTTCGGCTCAAAACCCAAATTAGTGGTTGGTCTCTAGGTGGAGGTGGCGCTGCGTGGCAGAGGATTCTTCCGATCGCTGTTAAAGCCCGATTTCTTTATATGATAGAGGCTAGCAGAGGAAATCGGGCTTTAAAAGGCGAGCGCTTCGCTTCTCCAGAATTCCTCTGCCTCTACGCTGTTCTCTGCCCTATGTGAACCACTAATTTTTAGGTTGAGCCGTTATTTCTTTTAAATTTTTTAAATATGTATAAAACCAAGAAAATACTACCCGCACCAAGGATAAATATTCTATCTAGTTTGATATTCATTTCAATATTGCTTGTAACGTTAGGATCACTATAAAAAAGATATTTGTTGTAAAAGAAATGATATTCAATATGGTAAGGACGACCTGAAGCATTCATAACAATGGTGCTGCTTGTAAGGTCTACCACCCAGCACAGTAAAAAGTAGGCTAGCAACAGAATAGATATTGCGACTAATTTTCTACTCATTTGTCCAAACTTCGTGATTTGACCCAGACGCTATTAAATTGTTTTTTTCCATGATCAATCCTCCCTGATAAGATAGATCCAATAAGAAAAAATATTCCAATATGTTAATGATTATACCTGGCACATTCAGTCAATGATCCTATTTTCATAGTCTCTTTTAGCTTCGAGATTGGATTTGAAAAAAACAAAACAGGGAGCTCTTAAGAGCCCCCTTGTCAGTTGAATTAGTAAACCAGAGAGAACAGACCGTTGATGTGCGACAGGTAGCGGACGTTGCTTGCTTCCTTCATCAGGGTAGCAGGCGTACCTTTCAGCTTCAGCTGATTGCCGCCGATAGTACCGATGGCGTCTTTTCTGCCCAGGCTCGCCAGTGTTCCGGAGAATACTGGATCGAAGGCTTTTTGCGGCAGGCCCTTGGAGACTGCGTACAGGTTGTAGCCAACAGCCTCACCCATTTGCCATGCGACTTGTGCGCTTGGAGGGTAAGGACGGCCTTCCGGTCCGAATACAACTGCGCTGTCACCAGCCAAATAAACTTCTGGATGGGAAGTGGATTGCAAGAATTCGTTAACAGTTGCGCGTCCACGATTAACTTCAACGCCGGACTCTGCAACAAGCGGATTGCCGGTTACTCCGCCAGTCCATACGAGTGTGTTGGTTTCGATGGAGGAACCGTCTTTAAGCAGTACTTTGCTGCCTTGAACTTCGGTAACGGCAACGCCGATCAGGAATTTTACACCGCGGTTCTCCAGGGAAATCTTCGCGCGCTCAACCAGGTCAGGCGCAAAGCCAGCCAGGATGGAAGGTGCAGCTTCAACACAATAAAGGGAAATTTCATTGAAATCCACGCCTTTTTCTTCGCAAACTTTAGGCAGTTTATCCACCAGTTCACCGATCAGCTCGATACCGGACAGGCCGCCGCCGCCGATTACGATGTTGGCGTCCGCAGGGTTTTTGGATTTTGCATAAGCATCCAAACGTGCTTCTACGTGTGCACGGATACGGTTTGCATCCTCAACGGATTTGAGTGTCATGCTGTATTCTTGCAAACCAGGGATGCCGAAGAATGCTGTTTCGCTTCCCAAAGCGATAACGAGGTTATCATAGGAAGTCGTGCTGCCGCCAGCAAGCTTGACTTGCTTCTGCTTCAGATCAATGCTTTGTACAGAGTCGATCACCAGGTTTACGGACTTGCCTTTCAGAAGCTTGCTCAAAGGCAGTGCAACGTTGCGCTCATCCAGGCCGCCAACTGCAAGACGATGCAGCTCAGTTACGATCTGGTGGGAAGGGATTTTATTAATAACGGTAATGGTTGCTTCTTGTTCAGAAAAATGTTTGCGGGCAGTCAGTGCGGTCAGAAGTCCGCCATAGCCTCCACCCAAGATTAGAATATGCTTCGACATACTTATCCTCCGTTCTAATTATGTTCCGATCAGATTAACGTTGCTTTTGACGCTCGGCTTGCACATCCAGGAACGCTTGCGCAAAGCGCAACGTCTTTTGAACTTGAGGGTCTTTCAGCATTCTAAGCAAACCAAACAATCCAATGGAGGTTTGTTCAGATTGAGCACGGTCGCCCGCTTCTACAGCTGCGGAAGCAATGCCCTTGGCTTTATCCGTAATCGGCTTTACAAACTCCGACAGACCACCTGCGAAATCGTTGATCAATACTTTGTCTGTAGCTACAGTCTGGGCAATATCATATGCCTTGGTCATAATTGTAACCATCTCTGCGAGCTTCGGCAGATGCTCGACCAGCTCAGTCAGGGACTTCTGAACCTCCGGCTTCATAAGCTGATCCAGAATATCCAGCTCTCCGCGTGCGGAACCTGAAGCTTCTCCTACCGGTTGTTGCGTTAATGTATCCGACATTTAAAACAGCCTCCCATGCTTGAATGAACCACTCTTTTTTTTCCTGCGCGAGCTTAGATGCTTTAGACTGATCTATAGATTGCTTATCACAAGTTGTGATAAATTTCACAATAGGGCCAGAATAAGGGCATACAAAGGCTGGAATAAGAATGGCTTGATCACATTTACGTCCATTTTAGACCTATTTCAGCTGAACTGCAATTATAAATTTTAAATTGGACAAAATTTTATTTTTTATACCGGATAAGTCTGGATTAATTTCATTTAAAATGTTATTTTTCTAGCGGGCATAGTTTGACAAATGACCGATACGGACATATGGGAAAAGCCTTGCTCCTATCCACGAAGCAGAGGCTTTGTTCGTATGCTTAAGTTTTCTTAGCAAAGGTTAGCCGGGCCTCCCTGGTGGAAGGGTCCCAGGCCAAGCTAATGTTGTTCTTGTCACAGTATTGGCGCAAAGACACCAGCTTGCTGGTTTTGCCGCTCTTGCCTGAGCCTTCAAAGGAAGCTTCCGTTAGGTTTTTCAAATGATTGATCACAATCCGCGGGTTCTCCTTGACGTCGGCGCCGTTGACCCGGAACCCGTTCACATCCTTGCTGGAGTTGATCCCTTTCCTGACGGTAAAGGAGATGTGAATGTTCAGTGATTTCAATAATTCCAGCACATCTTGGTTGAATGCGCCATAAGGGAAGGCGATAATACTGTCCGTGTTGCCCAGTTCTTCCTTTAGCCGCTCCTCCGCTTTAACCAGATCATCGGTGATCCGCTTCTTATACTCCTCCTGAGTCTCTTTGCGGTCCTCATTGTCGAGGTACATCGGCTGCGTCAGCGCAGGCTTCGTGCGGCCTTTTTTATCGACATTAATGTACAGATGGGAATTGTACGTATGATTGTAGAAGGTCATGCCTTCTTTTTTCATCTCGCGCATCTGATCCCAGGTCATCTTCGGCACGCCGATTCGGTGGTCGACGAAGGAGACGATAACAAAGTTGGTTGCCGGGTACCCGTATTTTTTCAGAATCGGGTAAGCCAGGGTGTAAAAGCTCTCATATCCGTCATCAAAAGTAATGAGCACCGCGTTGTCAGGCACTGCCTTCTGCTGCAGCATAAAATCGGAATATTCTTTCATGCTGATGACATGGAAGCCATTGGTTTTCAAAAGTTCCATCTGCTCTTCAAAGTCCTTGACCGACAGAGCCGTCTTGGTCGTCTCGCCTTCCGTAACGTCATGGTACATCAACACAGCAACCTGATTTTTAAAGTAGACGGTTCCCTCTACATGCTCTGCGGGCGGTTCCTCGCCGTTCTCGACCGCTTTCTTCAGAAATTCTGAAGGAACCATCAGTCTGCCTTCGGAATTGACGGCTGCACCGGTATCGTTCCAGACCTTCCCATTGACCACGATCTTAATGGAAGGGTCGGGCTCTAGCTGTTCTTCCGCTTTACCGCAGGCACTCAGTATCATGGATGCGATCAGTACAAATGAAAGCAAGACTATCCATGGCTTGCGTGTGGTTTGCATTCCTCACTCTCCTCCTAACTACTATATTGTATTATAAACGATAGCGCTTAACAGTTCGACTGTATTTCGCTCAAAGCAGCTCAAGGGCCTCCGTATTATGGGAGGCCTTGTGCGCGTGATGCCTTATGAAAGTAAAATTCTATGAGTAACTGTCAATTACTTGTTCTCACCATTGATTGGCAGGAACAAAAAATTAAGCGGCAAATTGCTGCCGGAAGCGATAATCAAAGTCAGATTGACGGTTTCTTCTGTATTCCCTGTGCGGTACAGTACACCTACATCATTAGGGTCCTTCAGAATGCTTCTCTCGACAGCCTGCACAACTTTGTCGTTTACGAGCAAAGCGCCGGCATAATGACCGCCGCGGGCATTGAGACCAATTAGCGTATTAGGCGCAACTTTCACTTGCAGATTGTAGCGGACGCCGGTGTTTCCTTTGTTGTTCTCCGGTAGACCTAACATGGAATCCATCCCATCCAGGAAGGTATCCTGCTTCAGGTCGCCGATGACAATGCGCTGGGATTTATAGCCTAGTGTCTCGTCGACAAGAAGAGAACGGTTGGCGTTCTCGAATGTGCCGCGTACGTGGCGCCCATCCCGGTCAAGCTTTTTGAGCTCCGGTAAAACTTCAAATATATCCTTGTTCGGATGCGCATCGGCGTCTACAGCAGCGACTGTAAATTGCAGCTCATCGCTAGTTGTAATCTCGGTGTAGGACGTCATGATCAGATTTGGTTTTAATGGCGTTGAAGCGACTTCAGGCAGGACGACGATGGACTCCCCTGGATTCACGACCACTTTATCGCGTGGCGTACCGTGCGCGAGATCGTCCAGGAAGCGAGCTACAGCATTCTTGCCGCTGGTCGATACGTATGTTGTCGGTCCGCCTTTGCCAAAGGCATCGATATTATACGTTACTGGATGGTCCAGGTTGTTGGTGGCAACCAGATAAATGGTCAGCGCTTTGCCCGAACGGTTTCCGTTATGAATGTTGATGCGGAATTTGCCCGAGATCGTATCCTGATAAGCAATGCCCTCCTCCAGGAAATATTCCGGACTATTGCTGCGAATCAGGGTCATCGGCTGTGACTCAATCTCATAGGATACGGATTCCATGCGCAATACGCGTGTGCCATCGAATGTATATTTCTCGCCAACCGGCGTATAGAGCAGATTGAACTCCTCTTCGGAGTGCATAGTCTCTTCCGTAATTCGGATTTCCTTGGTCACGGAGCTGGTCAGACCATGGTTGTTGGTAACATTCAACGTAATGAGAACAAAGCCCGGACGGAAAAATGCGCGTTCCCTGCCTGTCCATTCGGTCTTGACAATAGTCCCGTTATCGTCATAGCTTTCATTAGAGTATTGGATCGGCTCACCCATCTTATATTCGGTTTTGTCTGTGGAAAACTGTGCAACAGGGGGCGTTTTTACCTCTGGTTTTTCTTTGTTCCAGGTGAGGACAAAGGAGTTGCCGGATACGACAAAACGGCTGCCTGTAATTTCCGACCAGGTACGAATCGGAACCATCATGCTGCCTTGTTGGGTGAACAGTTCACCGGAAGCAGTCTGAACGTTGCCGTTTACTTTATATTGCTTGGTATTGGCTGCAAAACGGACTTCCAGATCGCCCTTGATTGCAATGGATTCCTTGGAAGTCGCGTCATAGGATAACTGGAAGCCGTAAAGCTTGGCAATTGTGCTTAATGGAATGTAGTTTGCGCCCTGTGCATAGGTCACAGGCTGTACGGCGGAAGAGGATTGTCCATTGAATTGAAAGGCTGCGTTGTTCTGCTGGAACTGCAAAGTATTTAGTTCCTCGGCCCCGCCGGCTCCCCAGGCGGTAACCCCGGTAAATGGTGAAGCAAGCAGCATGGAACCGATAGTGACTTTAGCTAATTGTTTTTGAATTCTTTTCATATATCGCGTTTCTCCTTTTAAGCTATATAAGCTGAACGAATAGAAAATAAAACATCATCTAAAAGATGAATACCCAAAATATGACGCAAAGCAACACGGAAGGTTGCGGAATTGCAAAAAAATTTGCATAACTGTCACAATTAGCTCTCGGTATTGTGGCGCTGAAGCCTATAAAAAACTAAATTCTAGTAATAAGGGAGGTGAAGTAAGAATTTAGGAAGTTATTGGTACTTAATTCAAATTGACGGCTTATAGATGCTGCTATATGATTAATTTAACAATTTTGTTAACTGGACAATAATTTACGGACGCAGTAGTTGATTGTAAGAATAGAATGCTGGGCGGCACAAACGTTTAGGCGGTTGATTAAGATGGGATACGGCAGGAATGCTGTCCCGGGAATCTGCATGAGACCGCTTTGACGAGGAGGTAAGTCATGAAAGCGATATTGATCGATGACGAAGAGCTTGCTCTCATGCAGCTTGAGAGACTGCTTCGGGATGACGGGCGATATCAAGTATCCGGCAAATACACGACGGCCCGAGCCGGTCTGGAGCACCTGGCAAGAGAACAAGCAGACGTTGTGTTTCTGGATATCGGCATGCCGGGAATTGGCGGATTGGAGGCTGGGGAGAAAATCCGGGAACTCAACCGCAATGTACACATTGTCTATATCACCGCCTACTCGGATTATGCACTGGAAGCCTTCGAGCTTCAGGCATTGGATTACCTGCTCAAGCCGGTCAACCCGGCCCGCTTCGTAAAAACACTCGACCGAATTCTAATGTACTCACCTGTCAGCCGGCATCTGGAGGACAAGCAAGCCGGAACTTTTCATATTCAGTGTTTTCAAAGATTGGAGCTTACAGGCATTGCCAAGCTGCGCTGGCGGACCAACAAGACTCAGGAGCTTTTTGCTTTTTTGCTTCATTATAAGAATAAATGGGTTTCAAAGGATCAAATTTTGGAGGAGTTGTGGGGCGCCTACGAGCAGGATCGTTCCATTACCCACTTGCATACCTCGATCTATCAGATTCGTAAAATGCTCAAAGATGAAGACATCCAAGCGACAGTAGAGTATGCCCAAGACAGCTACCGGCTTGCTGCAACGGACATGATGACAGATGTGGAGGAATTTGAGTCGGCTTGTCTAAATGACGGGGTTGCTACAGAGCAGGATAGAACCAGGGCAATCGACGCTATGGCTCTGTACAAGGGAGACTACCTGGCTGAACATGACTATGATTGGTCGAAGCCGCGGCGACGGGAGCTGCTTCGGAAGTATATCGGTTGCTCTCTTGCCCTTGTCCGTTATGAAATGGACACGGAGCGGGAAGAGCAAGCGGTAAAACGGCTGGAAATTTTGCAGGAAAGTGATCCGTATTCAGAAGAAATTTGCAGGCATATCTTGCTGGGCTATGCCAAACTGAACAATGGTCCGGCCGTACGCCAGCATTATGAAGCGTTTGCCTCCATTCTCAGAAGCGATCTCGGCATTAAGCCGTCGCCCCAAACAGAAGCATTATATGACAAGTGCCTGGAGTCCTTTTCTTTGTAACCGTGGATATGAAACCCGTAAACGGAAAGAGGGATTTATAACAGCTATACAGACAATGGAATACATACTGTAATCAAGGTGCGAGGGGGATTGGGTTTGGACGCATCACAAATTGGATTTGGCTTTCAGTCTTTGGAGGCTCTGGAGGCTCTGTTCGATGGTATGCCGGATGGGTGTCTTGTTCTGGATAAGCAATGGCGGATCGTGTTTGTCAACACTACGGTTGCCAACCGGTTATCTGTGAGCAAGGAGGCGCTTATAGGAAAGGATGCCGTAGAGCTGTTCCCTGAGGCGCTTAATTATAGACTATTCAGCAGCTATCCTGAACAGATTTCGATTCAGGAGTGTTTGGTGTTCACGGATTATTACGCCCCGGAAAATCAGTGGTTTGAAGCGACGGTCTATCCTTCGCAGATAGGTATTCTGATTATTCTTCGGAATCTGAATGCTATTCGTCCAGTGATGCCGGAAAACAGCAGGCAGCTATTCAAGATGTTGCCTCACCATGGGACGGATATTGTCTGCTATACAGATCAGGAAGGAAAATTCAAATATGTCTCTCCTGCAGCGTTCAAATTGCTCGGCTATCGTCCTTTTACTTTGGTGGGGGATGATGCACTCAATCTGGTCCATCCCGACGACCGCTTGCACATCGGGGCTGCATTACACGGAAGCAGCTTGAAGGGGAGCGACGAGTTGCAATTTACTTGCCGACTACGGCACACCAACGTTCTGTATTACTGGTTCGAAGCTTCTGTGAGACGGATCACAGGACCGGAGAATGAGCGCGGGTACAACTTCATTAGCATCTGGCGGAATATTACCCGCCGCAAGGAGTTGGAAGAGAGGTTGTCTATTACAAGCCGGCTCGGCCGTATTGGCTGCTGGGAACGCAACTCTGACAATGTGTACACGTATTGGTCTCCAGAGATGTTCACCATCTTCGGAATGGAGAGTGACACGCCTCCTGACATAAATCAATTTATGGAATATGTTTATCCCGATGATCGGGATAAGGTACGCGCTATAATAGAACGAGCGAATTTGCAGGGGCTAGGGTACTTGTATGAATGTGAGTTTCGTATCCTCCCGCCAGGCAAAGACATCCGATATTTACGTGTCCAGAGCGAAAATCTGGAGAAGTCCGGAGGGGAATGGGTGTCCATAGGCGTGATTCAGGACGTGACGGAGAGCAAGGGCAGCGAGATGGAGATTAAAAGGATGAGGGATAATCTCCGACTGTCCCAGAGAATGGCCGGACTTGGATATTTTGACTACAACCTACGGACTAGAAAGCTAGTATGGTCGGAAGAGCTGATGAACATGATAGAAGTGGATGAGGCGAAATTTGCCTATACGGGAAATGATTTTATTCAGCTTGTTCATCCGGATGATCTCGAACGTGTCCAGCAAGAAATTGATATCTGCTTAAGCGGAGGCCCGTTTGACTCTCATTTCCGTATGATAACCCCCCAGGGAAGGTCCATTCAGATCCACTCATTAGGCATGTTAATGCTGGATGAACGAGGGGAGCCTCTGAGCATGTTCGGGATTGTGCAAAATGTCAGCGGGCAAAAGCAGACCGAAGAGCTGCTGCGATTGTCAGAGAAGCTGTCGGCAGCAGGACAACTGGCTGCAGGGATCGCGCATGAAATTCGCAACCCCCTGACGGCGCTCAAAGGTTTTACCAAGCTTCTGCTGAGTGCGGAAGGAGATTCACGTGCACGCTACTATGAAATTATGCAGAGCGAATTTGAGCGCATTGAACTGATTGTCGGCGAGTTGCTGATGTTGGCAAAGCCGCAGACTGCCCAGTACAAGCTGAATGAGTTGGGACATATTATTGAAGAAGTGGTTGAGCTGCTTATAACACAGGCGAATTTATCAAATGTAGCCATCTTAATCGAACTGGAGCGCGACATCCCATCCTTGTATTGCGAGGCGAACCAATTAAAGCAGGTATTCGTGAATATTATACAGAACGCCATAGAGGCTATGCCCAAAGGGGGCTTGTTGAAGGTTCGTCTCTATATGGAATCTGGTCAAATATGCGCCGATTTCATTGATGAAGGCGTCGGGATACATACCAGCCAGCTTCCGCGTATTGGTCAGCCGTTCTATACAACGAAGGATAAGGGGACAGGCCTGGGCATGCTGGTCAGTATGAATATCATTCAGGATCATCATGGGACGATTGAGTACACAAGCGAGCAGGGGATCGGGACAACCGTACATGTGACCTTCCCTGTCCGGCACAAGATTTGAGGGCACAATTCGAGGCGATACACGAGAGGAGAGGGCCAAACTGCTGCAATGGGAGCATAACGGAATTGCTATTTTTCAGAGCACGCTTTATAAGACAGTCTCGGCAGTTATTGAAACGGAGGATATGGTCCTGGTCTCGGACCCGTGCTGGCTTCCGCACGAGGTGGAGCGTATCCGCTGTTATGCAATCGACAAGGCTGGAGATCGACCGCTATATATCCTGTTCACGCATTCGGACTTTGACCATATTATTGGATGCGGCGCCTTCCCGGAGGCTCAAGTTATTGCCAGCTATGCCTTGGCAGACAAGAATGACGAGCAGAGAGAACAGATTTTGGAGAAAATTCACACATTTGATGACGATTACTATGTAACACGAGACTATCCCATCATCTATCCAGAGGTTTCTTATCCCGTAAGTGAAGAAGGCCAGCAGCTTAAGATTGGCAATACAACGCTCACCTTCTACCATGCCCAAGGCCATAATGATGACGGGATTTTCACCATTGTAGAGCCGCTCGGCGTATGGCTGGCGGGTGATTACTTGTCTGATTTGGAATTCCCTTATATCTATCATAGCAGCAAGCGCTATGAGGAGACGATTGCCAAGGTGAGTTCTATTCTGGCCCGTCATTCCATCTCGATGCTTGTACCGGGCCATGGGCAATTTACCGAAGATATAGAGGAGATTCGCCGCAGGCAGGATAAGGACGAACACTATATTCACAGTTTGCGCTCAGCGATTGTGGCCGGGGATGAACAGCGTATGGCCGCTCTTATTCAAGGTTGCCCCTATCCGCGCAATATGCAACAGTTTCACCGCAACAACCAACTTCTCATCGAGCGAGAACTTCATTCCAACTGATCCGTTAAAATTCAGCACACTGCTATAAGCTATCCTCTCTATATTCCGTATAAAGTCATGTTTGCCCTCAGTTATCCATAAGGTGGATTGGCGCAGACCCGGTTTTACCATTGAGCTTGGTCAGGGCGTCAATCCGTTGCCGTTATCGCAGTTTGAAGAGATTGCAGCAGACAGTTTGGGCATCTTTCTAGCAGCCTTGTACAGCTGGCCTGGGGAATGAAAAGTGATGAATCATGTCGAAATAGTAGAACCTTTGACACAGGGCAGGAATTTGCTTTTAACAAGGAGAAGAACCACGGATAGACGATGTGGTTTTTTTCAGAAAGCAGATGCAAGGAGGTACAACCAATATGTCCGCAGAACCAATCAAATTTTCCGGCCCCTCCACGGAGGGGGGCGTCATGGACAACAGTATGTCTGCCCCGCTGTTGGACAGTATGCACTTGAAGCCATCGGAAATGCTAAAAAAGGATGATTCATTGTATGGGTCGTTAATCGATGAGTATTTGCCGCCTTGCATTCTTGTAAATATGCAAAATGACATTGTACATACTTCCGGTCATGTGAGTCATTTTCTGAGCATGCCAAAGGGGAAAATCAGCTTTAATTTGTTCAAAATGCTTTCGCCGCAATTATCTCTTGTAATGCAAACAGCATTGCAACGCGCCAGAAAGGAAAATGCCAAGGTAGTATTTCATAATTTCAATCCGGAGGACGGACGGGAAAATTCGCTGCTGCATGTTACCATTCAGCCGGTTTCTAACAGAAATGAATCAGGGCTGATCGCAATCTTTTTCGAGGTGGAATCCGAATCAGATCTTGCAAGTACAGATCGGGATTTCTACCGCAAGGCCAGCCCCAGGACAAGAGAGCTGGAGAAAGAACTCCAATTGCTCCAGACGAAGTCGCAAGACATCATCGAAGAGCTGGAATCCGCCAATGAGGAACTGCTGAATTATAACCAAGAGCTCCAGAGCAGTAATGAGCAGCTTCAGGCTGCCAATGAGGAACTGCTCAATGTCAATCTCGAACTTCAGCGGAAAAATCATGAACTGACTGAGCTGAATAATGATATGGACAATTTCCTTTTCAGCACCAAAATCGGTACCTTATTTCTGGACACAGACATGCGTATCCGTCGATTCACGCCCTCGGCGACCAAACTGTTCCACCTGATAAATGTAGATATTGGCCGTCCCATTCATCACATTACCAATCAACTTAAATATCAGGCGTTGTTCGAGGATATTGAACAGGTGCTTTCCACCTCCAAAACGATTGAACGCGAAATTCAGAGCACAGGGAACCGATGGTACAGCATGAGAATTCTACCTTACCGGACGATGGAGAATTTCATCCGTGGGACAGTTCTGACTTTTGTTGATATCACGGAGCTGAAGCAAGCAGGCAAGGAACTGGAAAAGCTCTCTTACGCAATTGAGCAAAGCCCGAGCATGATAATGATCATGAATATTCATGGCACGATAGAGTATATCAACCCGGCATTTACGAAAAAGACCGGCCATGAAATTCAAGATGTACTCTTCCGCAATGTAAAAGATTATTTGACCGAGAACACGGCATCCCTCAGCCAGGTCACTGAGATTCTCCATGCCATACAGAACGGGAAAGAATGGTCCGGTGATCTGAAAAACCGTCGAAAGCAAGGGGACGAATGGTATTGGGAAAGCTGCTCCATTCTACCGATCAAGAATAAGGATGGCGAAATTATTCATTATTTAAAAATGTCCGAGGACATCACGGAGCATAAAAAGACGGAGGAACTGCTCCGCAAATCGGAAATGCTCTCAGCCGTAGGAGAACTTGCGGCGGGCATTGCCCATGAGATTCGCAACCCGCTTACAGCGCTGAAAGGTTTTGTTCAACTAATGAAAGCGCAGGGAGGCAATGAAAAATATATCTCGATCATGCTCTCCGAATTTACGCGAATCGAGCATATTATTAATGAGCTCCTGCTGCTCTCCAAGCCGAAAATTATCAATTTTCAGCCGCAAAATCTGCTGCTCATTTTGAATGATGTACTACTGTTAATAGATACACAGGCAATTATGAACCAGGTGCATATTTTGACGGAGCTGGAGGAGACGCTGCCGCTCGTTAATTGCGTGGAGAACCAGCTCAAGCAGGTGTTTATCAATTTGCTCAAAAATGCGATTGAATCCATGCCTGACGGGGGAAGCATCTGTGTCACAATGAAGCGCTTAGGCGATCAATCCATCAATATTCAAATTCGAGATGAGGGCTGCGGAATCCCAACGGACAAGCTTCAGCGTCTTGGCGAACCATTCTTTACGACCAAAGAGAAGGGAACCGGACTCGGCATGATGGTCAGCTTCAATATTATTGAAGGCCACAAGGGCAAAATGCTTATCACCAGTCAAGAAAATAAGGGCACCACAATTTCTATCATTCTTCCTTCGATATAAGAATATTTGGCTTCACCCCCCTCCTGATATATAATAAAAATACTTAGAAAAAATAAGGGGCACGGTATGGACAGGCAGTCACTTTTTAATCAGGCAGAAGCATTCATAATAGCTTGTTACCAGGAGTTGGGGAAGTCAAAGCTGCAAACTGACAGTCGGCTTCAGGAGATTGAAGCTGCAATTGCTTCGGCAGGCTACTATGTACATACAATGGAAGAACTGAAGCATGGCGCGCGGATGGCCTGGCGCAACAGCAACCGCTGCATTGGACGGTTGTTTTGGGAGTCGCTGCATGTATTCGATGAGCGGGAGGCGGGCAGCGCAGCAGCCGTGGCTGCTGCGCTGTTTCGCCATATCGATTGGGCGACAAATGGCGGGCGTATTCGGCCGACAATCACCGTTTTCAGGCCAGCAATAGACGAGCCGTCCATTCGCATATGGAATCATCAGCTTATTCGGTATGCCGGATATGAATCCGGGCAGGAAATTGTCGGCGACCCGGCTTCCGTTGCCTTTACGAAGGAATGTCAACGCCTTGGATGGGAAGGGGCGGGCACTACTTATGATTTGCTCCCACTGGTTATCCAGGTGGGCAGTGCTGAGCCGCAATGGTTCCAGCTTCCTCAGGAGCTGGTCGTGGAAGTGCCGATCACACACTCGGATCTTCCGGCGCTGGATCAGTTGGGCTTGCAATGGTACGGGGTGCCAATCGTTTCCGATATGAAGCTGGAAATTGGCGGTATCCAGTATACGGCAGCCCCTTTTAACGGCTGGTATATGGGAACCGAGATCGGGGCGCGCAATTTGGCGGATATAGAACGGTACAATATGCTGCCTAAAGTTGCCGAGGCGATGGGACTGGACACTCATCATCATTCCACGCTTTGGAAGGATCGTGCATTAGTCGAGTTAAATGTGGCGGTTTTGGATTCGTATAAGAAGCATGGCGTTACGATCGTTGACCATCATACGGCAGCTTCTCAATTTAAGCGTTTCGAAGAGAAGGAAGCCGCCCACGGGCGTGAAGTTACAGGGCGTTGGTCCTGGCTTATTCCGCCGCTTTCCCCGGCAACGACGCATATTTTTCATTCGTCCTACCAGGACAGGGAAGTCAGCCCGAACTTTTTGGGCCAAGCCAGCCCTTATTAAAGGGTGTTCAATGTTTCTCTGGAGTTGCTTGCTGACCAGAGATGGCTGAGAACATAGATCGAGGAAGCCCTTCAAGGATAGGACGATTTGTTGTAGCGGAGTGCAAAATTTCAGCATTACATCCAGTTTACAGCGCGGCAGAGGCGCGATATGGAGTTGAATGGAGTTTACTCGCCGTTAACCCAGCGCGCGGTACAATCCGGACAGGGTTACGTAAGAAAGGCTGGAGCGATGCGAAGAATCCATATAAATAAACTGTTACTTGAGTAAGGGATTCATTGCCTCCGCTATTTTCCCGATAATACCGAAGGGTGCTTCAAATATGATTGTGTCTGTCATGATTGTGCTGTTGCCGGTCGATTGAAATTCATGAATATGTTTAAAGCTTTTAAAAGCACCTTTTGTCATTTGATCGACTAGGTGAAAAGGCCATTCATATTCGATTACCTTCGATGTAAAATTTTGAGGAATAAGAAAATGAACGGCCCTAAATGTTACAGTGTCACCCTTTTTTATTTTTATTCTGGGGCTTATTACTTTTTCGTTCGTCCACTTCCAAACGGTTTGACTGTGCAAATCCAGATCACATGCAATGTCAAAACAAGTTTCAATTCTGGACTCAATTAAGGTCTTTATTTTAATGGTGACCATTAAATACCTCCGCTATCTTTTAGACTTTTGAGGTAATCAAAAAGAAGCCTTCTTGGTAAAATAGAAGTATCGCTAACCAACCAAAGGTGAGATTAATTTCCACTCAATATATCACAAACTTAGTTGCTGTTCTGATGGATATTGGGGTTTGACAAAGTGGATGATGGCTTAACAAACATAATCAATTTAAAAAATTCGTTTAGCCGTACGACCCCCGAATAAATTCTTCCCAGCCTTCAAAAAATAAGTGATCAGAAGGAGGGGATTATCAGTGCCGAATAATGAAAATGAAGACCGCAATCACGATCAAGGAAGCGACAACAACGGCCAGAGTACATCAAATGTCCACGGCGGCGAGTTCGGAAAGGGCCGAAAAAGCCAATATAAAAATAACAATCCCGAACATGAAGATGATGTTCCTAATGAATTTCTAAGCCACAAGGAATATTAAGTTGTGCCGAATTGAAGGGAAATTTGGACGAATCAACAGGGGTGAAGCGAGCTCGCTCCACCCCTGTTGATTATTTCTGTGCAAACAAAACGTTGTTCGTCTCCGACGGGAAAAGCGGTTAAGATTTCCCAGTGCATATAGCGTTGTTCAATCACTCTTCCTCAGCTTCCAGTTCTCTGAATCGCTCAAGCATCTTCTCTTTCAGAAGCTGCTTCTCGTCATCAGGCAGAAATGCCGCCGCTGCGCCATTGAGGGAGATTTGTTTAAGTTCCTCCCAAGTAAAGCCGAAGCGCTGATGCAGTTGCTCATATTCACGGGTCAATGTGGTGTTGGATACGGTCGGATTGTCGGTGTTGATCGTAACCTTGATACCCTGAGAGAAGTAATCCCGAATCGGGTAGGATTCCCAGTCGGGGACAGCTTTAGTCTGGATGTTGCTTGTCGGACACATCTCGAGCGGCACACCAAGCTCAAGGATAGCTAGAGCCAACTCCGACGATTCCTGCAGCCGGATTCCATGTCCGATTCGCAAGGCGTGAAGACCATAGACAGCTTCACGTATATTATCAGCTCCGGCAGCTTCCCCTGCGTGTATCGTGGTCGGCAGTCCTAACTCGCGAGCTCGGGCAAACACAGAGCGAAAATTGCTCGCGGGGAAGGAGGCCTCATCTCCGGCAAGATCCACTGCAGCCAACCCTCTGCCAAGAAATGCGGCAGCAGCTTCTACAGTCTCCAAGTTCTGCGTCTCGTTGTGATGGCGCATGCAGATAGCAATTCCTTGTGCTAGAATCCCTAGCTCCGTGTTGGCTTTATGCAAGCCAGACAGCACGTGAGCGATAACATCGCTCACGGAGAGGCCTTTGAGAATGTGGAGTTGTGGGGCGAACCGCACCTCCGTGTACAGGCAGCCCTGCTCCGCACACTGGAAGACGGCTTCATAGGCGACCTGCTCCAACGCTTCAGCAGATTGCAGGTAAGGCAGAACGAAATCAAACTTTTCCAAGTACTCCTTTAAGTTTCGGCAATCCTCCTCAACTTGCATGCAAGGCAGCAATTCGTTTGGTTCCTGGAACTCCAAAGGCTGACCGCTGCGGGCAGCGAGTTGCAGTAGGGTCGATGGTTGTACAGAGCCGTCCAAATGCATATGAAGTTCCGTCTTCGGCATTTTCTGCAGTTTTCTGATCATGTGGGAGTTGCTCAAATACGTTCGTTCCCCTCTACTGATGAGATAGTTTTATACACAACATAACGGATACGTAGAAGAAATGTCAAATCCAGTAAACTAATCTTTTGCTGCGGAGCATCATTATAGCTTTTTTTGTGAATGACCATGTGATATAATGGGGTCGACTGGGAGCGGATATATGCCGAATGATATATTGCAGTGCAATACCGTCTTGCTGCTGGTTCATCTAAATCAACACCACGAATACATAATTTTAGCTATATAAATTGAACAAGAACAATGAGAGTGGGAGGGCCTGCGTGTATCATTATGGAGAACCAATCGAAAGAACCTCACACGCGGCAGTCTTGCTCGTAAGTCATTCGTTCAGCTTATATAGGGTTGAACCTTTAAGATTGTATTACAGGTAAATGAGTGAAAGATTCTTTCGGAATCCAAGTCACTGCATGGCCTAACTACTCTTACAAGAGCAGTTAGGCTTTTTATTTATTACATTTTTTTGAAAAGTTGGGGGAAAAGGGAATGTGTTTTAAACAGATTTTTCAACTCCCCATATCTTTAGCCGTCTCACTGGGGGTTGGGATTGTGCTGGCCAATCAATTTATATTATACATACTGGACAGTACATGGCAGATTGCGCTCTGGGGATTTTGCCTATCTTCGGGGCTTGTCGTGATCGGAATAATGCACCATATTTATGGAAAAAGGCTCTCAGAATTTAACGAGGCTGAACAACATGCTATTCATGAAAATAATAGAAAGCTGCAAGGGCGACTGGAGGAGACAGAAAAGCTGACACTGGCAGGTACGCTTGCAGCCGGAATCGCGCATGAAATCAGGAATCCGCTTACCAGCTTGAAAGGATTTATTCAACTGGGGAGAGGGAAAAACCCACAGTATACTGACCTTATGCTCACAGAGATTGACCGTATTAACGGGATTGTCAGTGAGTTGCTGGAATTGGCGGTTCCGAAGCCGACTACACTCGAGAGGGTTCGACTCGATTCTCTGCTGAATAATGTGGTTTTGCTCCTGAATGCTCAGGCCAACTTATATAATGTTGAGTTAAAGATCGGACAAGAAGTAGAAGACGATGTATTTGTGGTGCAAGGTGAGGAGAATAAGCTTAAACAGGTTTTTATCAATTTAATTAAGAATGCGATCGAGTCAATGGATGATGGAGGCGGAATTGATATTCATCTTACTAGTTCCAATCAATGGGCAAAGGTCCAGATTACAGATCAGGGCGGAGGAATCAGAACGGAGATGCTGGAAAGATTGGGTGAGCCGTTCTACACGACGAAGGAGCAGGGAACGGGTTTAGGCATTATGATTTGTAATCGAATTGTTTCCGAGCATAAGGGCGTGCTCGACTTTCAAAATAACGGACAAGGCGGTACTACTGTGACCGTAAAATTGCCGATATTTCTTAGATAGGGGGATAACAGGACTTGTCATAGCGCAGCCCGGCAGTAGCATTCAGACATAGACAGGAGAAAGTTATGGACGAGTCAAATCCTATGAGTCAACAAATAAACCAACATCAGCAATTAATAGCCAGCTACACGGGGAAAATGCTTCGCGACCACTTTGGCAAAGGTCCGGAATCGGTATTTGTATCGATTGGATCTAATGTAATATCAATTTATTTGCGCAATTTTGTAACCCCATCGGAAAGAGTGCTGCTGGAGCAAAATCATGAAACGATTATCCATCAGATACGTGAGAAGCTGTTGCAAATGATTATTCCCGAGATTTCAAGCTATGTGGAAGCTTTGACAGGCATCAAACTCAAGGAGTTTTATTACGATTGGAACTTGCATAGCAAGACGATGATGCTGCTGGGCATATGCGAGGGCTCCGTAATGAAAGGGGCGCCCGTAGATACGGATTATCCAGGCAAGCAACAGTTGGAGCGTGAAATGGATACCTTGAGCCAGCAAACACAGCGCATCCCGGATGAGATTGTATCCTTCGAAATGAACCCGAGAATGCTGGTTATCATCCGCAAGGGCATTCTGGTTCATTTGGAAAAAGAGTTGATCCGGCTCGGACAAGGAGAGCTGTTAAAGCGAGCCAAGAGAAATCTGGAAAAAAGTTTTCTGCACAATAACAACATCCTTGACAGCATCCTGAACAAGCGTGTTCAGGATTCCTTTGTAGACTGGAATTTCAATCTGGACAAAAGTGTTACTTTGCTTATAACCGGCAATAAATAGATATCGTATGGTCAAGGATAAAATCGATTTCTTTGGATGGAATTACATCGAATGCGGCATAATACCCCTTATCGAAAGCTAAGGGGGTAACTTCATTGTTTAGTCAACGCAGCCGAGCGCTTCTGGGGGTGTTCTTCCTGCTCGCGCTTCATTTTTCGCCCGCGGCGGCGGATGCGGCATCCCGACCATTCCATTTCGGCTTCAAGAAGAGTGTGAACGGCAAAGCGGCCTCCATCAACGAGGAAGGGTTCAAGGAAATTTTGGAGAGACATGGCGGTATTTTTTTGGGGAACAGTACAGACCGATCCTTATATTTGACCTTCGATAACGGGTATGAGAACGGCTACACCGGCCAAATCCTCGATGTGCTGAAGCAAAAAAAAGTACCGGCAGCCTTCTTCGTGACAGGCCATTATATTAAGGATCAGCCGGAGCTCTTGAAACGAATGGCGGCAGAAGGCCATATTAT
This sequence comes from Paenibacillus roseus, assembly GCF_016424485.1. Lineage (GTDB taxonomy): Bacteria > Bacillota > Bacilli > Paenibacillales > Paenibacillaceae > Paenibacillus_D > Paenibacillus_D roseus. Next base: position 10,734 of record NZ_JAELUP010000113.1, on the reverse strand, counting down.
CGGCAACCATTCCTGGAGCCATCCCGATATGACTCAGATTTCTACGGAGCAAATTCGGCAAGAACTGGATAAAGTAAAGCTGGCGGTGGAGCAGGTGACAGGAAAGCCAGGCATGAGGTATTTGCGACCGCCGCGAGGGATTTTTAGCGAGCATACTCTCAAGGTAAGCCATGAGATGGGATACACGAACGTATTCTGGTCCATTGCTTACAAGGATTGGGATACCAAGCAGCAAAGAGGCAGACAATATGCATATGATCATGTGACGAAACAGCTTCACCCTGGCGCAGTCCTGCTTCTCCATTCGGTCTCACGGGATAACACCGAGGCGCTAGGGGCCATTATTGATGCTGCGAGGCAGCGGGGCTACGAGTTTAGAAGCCTAGACGACCTGAACCCTCTAAAGCCGATAGAAAGTCTGTAGTGAGCGATGGGATAGGCATTTCAACAAGCAAGTCGACGTATGTGCTAAAAAGCATATATCGGCTTGTTTTTGCTTGCATCTGATTGGAAGATGATTTCAACCTTGGTTATAATTAAATGTATACCGTAACCATATATGCTGTAGGAAAGGGAGGAAGGAAGGCATGTCATCTATACGCCAAGGGAAGCTGTTGTTGTCAGGTGTGATTGCAATATTGCTGATCTATCAATTCGCTGCGTTATTTCTGTCAGGCCAAATCGTATCCTTTATCATACATTGCGCGCTGCTGCTCCTGCTTTATTCGGGTTTTGTCTGGGCGAAATTTATCTTGGCAGGACTTATGCTGATAACAGTCGCAGTCGGTCTGCTTGGTCTGGCAGGCATACTTCCCATGAATCTGCCATACCCTGCCGCCACGCTCGGAATTCTCTCCTTCTATGCCATTTCCAGTATGATTCTATTGTTCTCCCCCAGTATTCGGGCATATATGCGGACCAAAACCAAAAGAGGAAACTTCCCTTATAATCCATTATAATATCATCCATATCATTGATTTTCAGATCGAGAGATGGTGAGCATATGAGGCGCATTTTATATATTGAAGACGATTTGGACAACGGCAGCTGGGTCAAAGAGGATCTGGAGAGCCGTGGCTTTGAGGTAAAATGGCTGCAGTCGGGGGAAGGAGCTACACAGTATGTGAGCAATGCCGATCTGGTCATTCTGGATATTATGCTTCCTGGGCTTGATGGCTTTACAATCGGGCGGCGGCTGAAAAAGGAAGCTCCGCAAACTCCAATTTTGATGCTGTCGGCACGTACGTCGGTCGATGACAAGCTGCTTGGTCTTCAGTTCGCAGATGATTATTTGACCAAGCCGTTTCATCCGGATGAATTGGCGGCGCGGATTGAGGTGCTGCTTCGCCGCTACGGACTTACCAGGCAAATTACAAAGAACCACTTGAGTATTGAACTCCCCGATTACCGGATTACAGATACCCGGACCGGGGAGGAAATTGTTCTGACTGGCAAACAATATCAGATCATGGTGTATTTTTTGAAAAACCCGAACCGGATTTTGACCAAGGAGCAAATCTATGAATCGGTATGGGGGGAACCCTTCTTTGATGGGGATAAGACCCTTATGGTTCATATTCGCTATTTGCGCGAGAAAATTGAAGTCGACCCCAGTGCCCCTGTCATTATTGAAACGATCCGCGGGATCGGCTATCGGGTAAAACAATGAAAAAGATTAAAAATTCGCTGTTGAAAAAGTATATCGTCATTATTCTGGTGGGAATCGTCTGGCTGCCGGTATGCTTTATCATTTCTTCCTTGTTATTTTTTAATGTGCCAAGCTTATTTCAGCTTGAAAAGGAGCCGGAGTTTGGCTATACAAACGGCAGCGATCTGGAGCAGCAGTGGCACACAGAGGCCCGCCAGCTAAGTGGAGCATCGCAGGCAGACATTGAGAAGCGGCTGAGGGAACTGCAGCAGGCTTATCGGGGAGCTGGCGTCATGTGGGTGGATGCTGCCGGCAAGAAGCAGCTACAGCTGCATATCAGCCACAATTACCCGGAGAGTTGGACAGCGGCGGAAGCGATTCAGTTTATGAAAAACACGTATTCGGCCGATCCTTTTACAACCGTGGCGTTTATCGGACAAGATCCGAATCAGGGATTCATGGTACTGCAGGTGCCAAGGGATATCCTGAAAGAGATCAAAGCGCCGTACTGGTATAACTACGGCTTTGTCAGTGTTCTTACCACACTGATCTTTGTGACGGGATTTCTGGCAGTATCCTTCATCTTCTTCTATCGGATACGCAAGCGGATGCTGCGTCTCCAGCAGGCGATGAACCGCCATGGGGACAGCGGGATTCCTGCGCCGATCAAGGTGTCGAATCAGGATGAGATTGGCCATCTGGAGTATGCCTTCAACGAGATGATCGACAAGCTCCAGTCGTCCCGCAAGCGTGAGCAGGAGGAAGAAGCATTGCGCAGGCAACTTGTCGCTTCGCTGTCGCATGATTTAAGGACACCGTTGACGACGATCCAGGGCCATGCATACCGCTTGGGCAAAGAGCGGCTGAGCGAGCAAGGGGAAGCATCTCTGAAGTTGATTGACGCCAAGGTTGCCTATCTGGGCCGCCTTATTGAGAACTTGTTCTCTTACACGCTGCTGTCCTCCGGCAAATATCCGTTCAACCCGGCACGCCATGATATTGTCCGCCTCGTAAGGGGAGCCGCAGCCAACTGGTATCCTGTATTTGAGCAGGAAGGATTCGATTTCGAGCTTGAGCTTGCCGAGGAACCGATATATGCACGGATTGATCCGCAATGGATGGAGCGTGTACTGGATAATTTGTTCCAGAATGTCATTAACCATGCTGCGTCAGGCCAATATATCGCGGTCACTATGAGCGCTGTGGAGCAGGGATTTGAGCTGTCTATTGCGGACCGGGGGCCGGGAGTGGAAAGTGAATCCGCAGGGAAGGGAGCCGGCCTCGGCCTGTCCATTGTGGCGCTCATGCTGAAGGATATGGAGCTGGAATGGGCGCTGGAGAGCACGGCCGAAGGGACGAGAGCAAAAATTGCCCAACGTTTTTTAAACGAAATTTAAACTTCTCCCGGACAGTGATTTAACCTCAGTTATGTAGGATTGTAACTGAGGTGAATAATGATGACGGATATAGTTATTGAAACAAAAGGGCTGACCAAAACAATTGGCGGCCGAAACGTGGTTGACAAGCTCGATTTGAAAATAAAAAGAGGTGAAATCTACGGGTTCCTGGGGCCGAACGGGGCGGGCAAAACGACGACGATCCGAATGTTGCTCGGCCTTACCAAGCCGAGCAGCGGGGAAGTACGACTGTTCGGGAAAAGCATCGGCAAAGAGCGAGTTGCGCTGCTACGCAAGGTGGGATCGCTGGTAGAATACCCGTCCTACTACGGGCATCTGAATGCCATTGAGAATCTGGAGACGATTCGGCTGCTGCTGCCGGGTGTAAAGAAATCCAGAATTGATGAGGTATTGTCCATCGTCCGATTGACCAAGGACGCCAAGCGGATGGTCAAGGGCTACTCGCTCGGGATGAAGCAGCGGCTGGGAATCGCGGCTGCACTGCTCGGGGAGCCGGAACTGCTCATTCTGGACGAGCCGACCAATGGCCTGGACCCTTCGGGCATTATCGAAATCCGGGAACTGATTCGCAGCATGCCGGCCCGATACGGGCTGACAGTGCTCTTATCGAGCCATTTGCTGTCCGAGGTCGGCCAGATGGCAACAGAGGTCGGGATTGTTACCAAAGGAAAGCTGATCTTCCAAGACCAATTGGAGGTTCTGAAGGGACGCTCCAAACAACAAATTCATATTGGCCTGGATGATCGGCAGCGGGCCTTGAGTTTGCTCCACGCCAACGGCTTCAAGGCGGAGCTGTCAGGCGGCAGCTTGTATGTGCCCCAAGGGGACGACAAGCGAATCGCCGCGATAGTCAGAATGCTGGTCCAGCAAGGGTTGGAAGTCTCCAGAGTGGAAGAGCAGGGTGATTCCCTGGAGAGCGTCTTCCTGCACATGACAGGCGGAGAGGGGGAGTTGTGATGGGCAACATTCTGGCCTCCGAATTTTTGAAGCTGCGGCGGAAGATGGTGTGGTTTCTGGTCGTTATCGGCCCGACGGGCGTCATTGCTTTGCAGGCCCTTAATTATGGCTTGCGCTTTGATTTTCTGATGAAGCAATACGCCAGTGACCCATGGGGCTATCTCATGATCAACGTCAGCAATTTGCTCGTCCCCGCGCTTCTGATGGGGATGACAATCATTTCGTCCATGATTGCTTCGCTGGAGCATCAGACGAATGCCTGGAAGCAGACAGTGGCGCTGCCTGTCGGAAGAACAAGGCTGTATTTGGGCAAATTCGGGGTGACAGCATTGCTGCTGCTCGGTTCCACTACGCTGGCCATGGTCGGGACGATCTTGCTTGGCCTTCTGCTTGGCCATGAGCTTGAGGCATTACCGTGGAAGAGTCTGCTGATCGCCATGTACGGCAGCTTTCTGAGCGCTCTCCCCTATCTGGCTGTTCAGGTATGGCTATCGGTCGCCATTAGCAATCAGGCGGTTCCGCTTACGATCGGCATCGCCGGACTGGTAGTCTCTATTTTTGTGCTCAATGGCCCATCCAGCCTGGATTGGCTGCCATGGAAATGGCCGTTCCTGGTACGGGCGGAACCGATGTATTCCATGGTGGCGGGTTTGTTGACGGGAGCCGTGTTCTATTTGCTGGGAACGATCCATTTTGTCAGAAAGGATGTGGGGTAAAATGGTGCCTATTATCCGATCCGAATGGTTAAAGCTGCGGCGAAGCAAAGTTTGGTTGCTGCTGTTCTTCAGTCCACTGCTGGCAGGTTTAATCGGCGCAACGGCAAGCATGACGCCGGATGTCGATCCATGGGTGTTTTTGCAAGCCACAGTTTTTTATACGCACGCGCTGCTCTTTCTGCCGCTGCTGACCGGCGTGTTCTCCGCTTTCGTATGCCGTTACGAACATATTCATGGCGGCTGGAAGCAATTGCTTGCCATGCCTGTTCACCGGTCAGGCGTTTATCTGGTCAAACTGCTGGCGGTCATGGGTCTGTTAGCGGTTGTTCAGCTATTGACGGTTGTGAGCCTGCTTGCTGCCGGGATGATTGAAGGAGTGGAGACTCCCTTTCCTTGGGGAGCGGTACTCCTCCATGTTGCAGCAGGGTGGGCAGCCTGTCTTCCGCTTGCAGCGCTCCAGCTTGCCGTCTCAACGGCATGGGCCAGCTTCGCTGCGCCGCTTTCCGTGAATGTCATCTTCACCCTGCCTAATATGCTGGTGGCGAACTCGAATGACTACGGCCCCTTCTATCCGTGGGCGCAGCCAGTGCTGGCGATGCTGCCCGACAGGCTCGGGGCAGGGACTTTCCTGGTGCCGACGGATACTTTGTTAGCGGTTGTGTTGGGCAGCTTTGCAGTTTTCCTGGCAGGAGGTTTGCTGTATTTCACACGCAGAACCATTTGATAAAGGCTGGTGTCCCTAAATTCCGACTCTTGCGTCCCTCCATAAAGTATAGTAAAGTAATTGCATTATCATAGCGGACGTCCCCCTTCTGTCAGGTCAGGAGTGGGGACGTCCTGTTGTGTTCGCGGTTCGAGACCATCCCGCGTTATCAAAACTAAGGGGAGAAGGATATGTTTAATTTGCTATGGGGCCTGCTGTTCGTGCTGGCCAATTTTGGTTTGTTTATTGTGAGCTACAGGTTGTTCGGCAAGAACGGATTGTATGCGTGGGTAGCCTTTGCTACCGTAATCGCGAACATTCAGGTAGTCAAGACGATTGAGGTCGTGGGGATCATCACGACACTCGGCAATACGATTTATGCTTCGATTTACATGGCGACCGATCTGCTCAATGAGAAGCACGGGGCTAAAGATGCGCGCAAGGCTGTGTGGCTCGGATTTTTCTCGCTGATTGCATCCACGATTATGATGCAGATGGCGCTGGTGTTCCAGCCTCAGCCGGGAGATCAGGCGCAGCAATCGATGGAGACGATTTTCGGCCTGCTGCCGCGATTGGCTTTGGCCAGCCTGGCCGCTTATTTTGTCAGCCAGCTGCTCGATGTGCGGCTGTTCAGCTACTTGAAGAAAAAATTTCCCGCACGCAACCAGCTATGGATTCGAATGAACGGCAGTTCAACGCTCAGTCAGCTTGTCGATTCGCTCGTCTTCTGCACCATTGCATTTGCAATGGTCTATCCTTGGGAAGTGTGGCTGCAAATTCTTATAACGACGTATGTTTTCAAATTCGTGATTTCCATCGCTTCGACGCCGGTTTTATATATTGCACGCCGCTTCCATCATCCAGAAGATGAGCGAAGCGCTGCCTGAGCGATTAGCGAATCCCATACATGCGTAGGGCCTCCATTCTGCCGGTTATCGGCGGGGCGGAGGTCTTTTTTTTGAATAATTGAGCGCTTGGAATTCGATGCGAATTCATAGTGACCTGCCCAACCTCGCATGCATATGTTAACAATAAAATAGACGGAAAAGGAGAAAGCGATGGCAACCAATAAGCGAAGCAAGAGCAGAAAAGGGCGCAGGCCGCTTTTCTATGTAGATAATCCTAGAACGTCCGAGCTTGAATGGCTGGATGAAGAATCGACAACGAAAGTGCCTGTGAAGGAGCGTTTTGAAGACAGGGCTATCATTCACGCCGCGACTGCTGAGGCAATTGAGACAGGAACTGAGGCTCGGAGGGAGTTGGGGCCTCAGTCAAGGGACTTTGCGACAGACTTGCGACAGACCACAGGCATAGAAGCTGTATCGGAAGCGGCAGATCCTTTCTACCAAGCACCAGCTGTGAGCCAGGAAGCTGGAGCTGATCACGAGAACCCTGCAGCCGCGGAATTTCCGGATCATCAAGCTGCCGCAGAAGCTGAAGGCGTCGATTTAAGCGAAGATGAACGGGCACAGCGATACCATGAACGCAAAGCAGCTGCCGCAGAAAGAACAAGAGTGATGCCAATCGTCCATACGGACGATTTGGCTTCGGGCTCCGTTACTTCAGAGAAGCTGTCAAGAAGGGCAGTCGGAACCGAGCATCTGCAACAGAGCAGTGTGGGGAATGATGCCCTTGTCGATTTTTCCGTCAATAGTCTGAAGTTGGCTGAGCAATCCGTCACGGCCTCCAAGCTGGCTCCCAATTCCGTGAACGGGGAGCATATAGCTCCGCAAGCTGTGTCCGGCAGCAATATCCAGGATTTATCTATTGGCGGGGAAAAGATCCGGGACAATAGCATCGGCCCGGAGAAGCTCGCGGACCGCAGCATCAGCTCGGACAAAATTATAGAGCGGTCCATCGGAGCCAGGCATTTGAGCCTCTCCAGCATATCGGGGGAACTGCTGGAAGAGGGAACGATCGGATTTGCACAGTTAGGAAGCGGCGCCGTCCGCACCGAAAATTTGGCCAATGAGAGCATTGACAGCTCGAAGTTGGCAGAGGCTGCGATTACGACAGGCAAACTGGCTAATGAATCGGTCACCAGTGAGAAGATTAGTCCGGGCGCCGTTGCTTCCGCCCATGTGCAGGAAGGATCGCTGCAACCGGACCATATCGCCGAAGCAGCCATACAGAGGCGTCATCTGGCTCCGGACATCATCGGCCCCGAGCATATGTCAGCTGGGCTGATAGGCAGCCGCGAACTGAAAGAGGGCGCGGTAACCTCGGAAGTTCTATCCCCCCGCTCCGTCGGAGCCAGACACGTGCAGGAGGGTGCGTTATACGGTACTCATATTGGCTCCGGCCAGATTGACGCCGGTCATATTGTGGATGAGTCGGTCACGTCTAGCAAGCTGGCTGAACAGTCCGTGACGACAATCAAGCTGGCGGACCATGCCGTAACTGCCTCGAAGCTGTCCGATTACAGCGTGGGTTCCAGCAAGCTCGCTGACGATGCCGTCCAGCAGCGCAACCTCGGCAGCGGCAGCGTAACAGCAGATAAGCTGGCTTCCGGGAGTATCAAGCAGGAGCATCTGAGTTCGGAGTCTGTGGGAGGCGCACATCTGAAATCCGCTTCGGTAGGCAGCAGGCATCTCCATAAGGAAGCGGTAGAGTCCGCATCCATTGCTCCGGCCGCAGTCAGAGAAGGGCATATCGGTCCGGGCGCTGTCGGCGCATCCCAGCTTGCTGACGGGGCTGTAGTTCGCGGCAAGCTGAGCCCGGGCAGTGTGACATCGCCGGTGCTTGCCGATAAAGTGATTATGCCCCGGCATATTGTGGATGACGCGATATCCTTCGATAAAATCGCCCCATCAGCGGTCAGATCCCATCACTTGCTCAAGGGCGCCGTAGGTCAGGAAGCGATCGCCGAGGAGGCTGTTGGCCGTCGGCAGCTTCAGAAAGGCGCTGTTGAAGCAGGGCATATCACAGAAGGAGCAATTAGTGCCAGCGCGATTCAGCAGGAGGCGATAACGACCCAGAAGCTAGCTCCGGGCTCTATTACAGAGCGGCAGCTTGCCGCGGGAAGTGTGTTCCCGCATCATCTGGCCGACTACGTCGTCAACTCGGTGAAGTTGTCCCCGGAATCGGTCTCGACTGACAAACTGACAGACTTCGCCGTCACATCCGGGAAGCTTGGTGAAGGAAGTGTAACGACAAGCAAGCTGTCCAGCGGCTCGGTTACAACGCGGCACATAGCGTCTGGCAGCGTGGGGCCGGAACAAATCGCAACCGATGCCGTAACCGAACAGCACCTCGCGGAGAATGCAGTGTTTGCCGCCGCTATCCAGAGCGGAGCGATCACTACCGACAAGCTGGCCGATCATGCGGTTACATCGAAGCAGATTGCTCCCCAGACGATCACATCCAGCCATATTGCCGAGACCTCGATTGACAACCGGCATTTGCTGGAAGGAGCGGTCACTACCGGGAAACTGGCGGACGATGCGGTCACATCGGAACAACTTGCCTCCATATCCGTGACATCCCGGCACATCGCTCTGTCTGCGGTTGGCGGCGAACATTTGGCAGATGGTGCAGTCTATACAGAGAAGCTGGCGGACGATGCGGTCACATCGGAACAGCTTGCATCCCTGTCCGTGACATCCCGGCACATTGCCCTGTCTGCGGTTGGCGGGGAACATTTGGCAGATGGTGCAGTTCATACAGAGAAGCTGGCACATGATGCGGTCACGTCGGAGCAACTTGCCGCACAATCTGTGACGACTCGCCATATCTCATCGTCATCAGTGGGTAGTGAGCAACTGGCTGATAGCGCCGTCGGAATCGAGAAGCTCCAAGACGGGGCGGTCACATCCGTTAAACTGGCTGCAGAGTCTGTGCAAGGAGCGCATCTGGCCTCGGAAACGGTGACCGGCAAGCATCTGAAGCCGGATACGATTCAGGGCTGTCATGTCCGTATGGGCAGCATCACGCCTTCCCATCTGTCCCCGGAGGTATTCACAGTGGACAGATGGCAGGACGGATCGCTTCCCGGAACAAAGCTGAAGGCGGGGACAGTAGGCCAAGACCAACTGGAGCCAGGTTCTGTAGGGGGAGAACAGCTGGCTCTGGAATCGGTGCGGGCTGCGCATTTGTCCACCGGAGCCGTTACCATGAGCAAGATTGCGCTGCAATCCGTGATTTCATCGCATATTGTGGCGGAGTCCATTCGCACCGATCATCTGGCCGAAGGCGCTGTTGATGAGCTGGCGCTGGCGGAAAGTGCGGTTACAGCCTCGAAGCTGGCAGATGGAGCAGTAACAACCCGGCATCTGGTGGCCGAGACGGTAAGGGCGGAGCATCTGGTGCAAGGGGCTGTAACGGAAGACGCGCTGGCAGAGGAAGCGGTCACGGCTTCAAAGCTGGCAGATGGAGCAGTAACAACCCGACACCTTGCGGCAGAAACGGTAAGGGCCGAGCATTTAACGAATGATGCAGTGACAAGATCGGCGCTGGCAGACGGGGCAGTTACGGAATCCAAGCTGGCAGATGACAGCGTGACGGGCGCCAAGCTTACAGCTGGATCTGTCGACGGACGCCATCTGACACCATACAGCGTAGAGTATGAGCATCTGGCCGAGCAGACGGTCGGGGCCAAGCATTTGACGGATGGAGCTGTCTTTGAAGGAGCGATCCAGAATGGTGCGGTAAGCGGTGAAAAAATCGCTGGTGATGCGGTTGCATCGGAGCATCTTGCGCCGCAGTCGGTTACAGCCCGCCATATTGCCCAAGGATCGGTCAGCTTCGTTCATATTGCGGCTTCCGCTATTGGGTCGGATGCCATTCAGGACGGCTCAGTAACCGGGAGCAAGCTGTTTCCTGGAGCGGTCCAGAGCGATCATATCGCCAGAGGAACACTAACGGGCAAGCATTTGGCCGTGGAGTCCGTTCAGAGCCGTCATATTCAGGCAGGGGCTATCCGTTCCGTACATTTGGCAGATGACGCACTCTCGGTTGATACGTGGCAGGACGGCGCCATTCCAGGCGTCAAGCTTCAGTCGGGAACGGTAGGCTCGGAGCAATTGCAGGCAGAAAGCGTGGGGCCGCAGCATCTTGCGGACGGAGCCGTCACGTCTGAGAAATTGACAGCCGAAGCGGTGCATGGCGAGCATGTTAAATCAGGCACGTTGACCGGCCGACATCTGGAAGAGCAGAGTATACAAGGCAGCCACATTCAAGCGGGAGCCATCACGTCTGAAAAATTGACAGCTGAAGCGGTGCATGGCGAGCATATCAAAGCAGGCACATTGACCGGCCAGCATCTGGCCGAGCAGAGTATAGAGGAAAGCCACA
>NZ_JAELUP010000112.1 GCF_016424485.1 Paenibacillus roseus | reverse complement strand
TGATTGAAAATACGTATTTAAATCTAAGTGATTATAAAGATAAGAATTAATTCTAGTTCCTATTAAAATTAAATTAGGTGTACTTTTTATTATATTAAATATTAGATTTAGTTTAGTATAATCATTACAACCTAAAAAAATATTAGGCCCTTCAATTTGAGGTAGTGAGTCTATTTCCATATTCAAAAAAACAGAATTTTTTGTTGTTAATAATGAGATAGTATCTACAGCATAACATTTTTTCTTGAATGAAGACCATATTTCTTTATCTTGAGGTGTCCACTGTATAAAAAAAACATAATCATAATTTTCCAAAAAATCTAATGTTTTTTCTTTTTGAAGAATACTCATTTTTGTGTGTTGATTCATAAATAAAATTTATATTTGATTAGATTATTAAAAAATCTTTTTAATTCATTATATGGAAAGTTTATAATTACTTTGAATCTTTAAATTAAAACGTAATTGAATTCCTGGAAAATGAATTTTTTCACATATTTTAATAAAAAGTGATG
>NZ_JAELUP010000111.1 GCF_016424485.1 Paenibacillus roseus | reverse complement strand
AAGAACGGGCTTATCGGGCGACTTCAAGAGAAGACGTGGTCACCTATACGGATGGTTCAGAATCGAAATTCAATCGGGTCACGTATAGTTACACAGGTGACGGAGCGGCGGTCCGGTCCTCCAACAGTTCGTTTTCCACCACCGTGGACAACGGGAGAATCCAGACGACCTCTTCCTATGACCGCGTGTATATCGACGAGAATACGCCGGAAGTCTACTACAATACGCAAGTGGTCAAAAGTAGTGGCACCCAGCAGTTCACCGATACGATGGAATACAATCGGGTGAAACGCTGGCCGGTACCCACCAAAGTGACCGCTCAGACCAAACAAGGTTCCTTGCAATCGACAGCCAGCATCGTCTCCCGAGATTATGATGAGTACGGGAATGTGATCACCGAGACCGATCCGTATACCAACACGACGAGTTATACGTATGATACAGGAAATCTGTTAAAAAGTTATACGGTTCCTGTTCAATCGAATAAAAGCTTGTTTGTCGAGTTGGAACGCTATCCGACCACGAACGGCATCAAGACGGTCAAAATGAAGGAAAATAACAGCAGCGGTTCCCTGAAGGCCCAAACGAGCTATATATATGACAGCTACGGGAATCCAACGACGATTACAATCAAGGATGACACCCGAGACGTTTCCATTTTCAACCAATACGACTTTGAGTTATACAAGGCCGGTTTTCCAACACTGCAAGCTATTGTGGTGACCGGAGCGGATAATCAGATTACGCCAGTAGTACAGCATTTTCGGTACAAGATGTCGACGGGTGAGATGACGTCCTACACGGATGGAAGAGGATATAGGACGCAAATGGAATATGACAAGCTGGGGCGGATGACGCAAGTAACGTATCCTAACCAAGTCAGAGCCGGTGTCCTCTTTGATGATTATCGGAATCAAGTGAGAGTTATAGACGAGACCGGTGTACATCATCTCGTGAAATGGAACCCGCTAGGGTTAAAAATAGAAGAAGGAATCCATGGCAAAGGGATGACGACATATGGCTACGATGCCTATGGACGGTTGAGCTACAGCGATGACGCCGCCGGGAACCGAACTTCGTATGCGTATGATGCGTGGGACCGAATCATTAGTACGCAGTTCCCAGGAGCTAATAATGCATCCACCACCGTTCTCTACAATGATATTGAGCGCACCGTTCAAACGACCGATCCGGAAGGCAATATCACCAAAGAAACGTTAGATATCTTGGGGCGTCCGATCAAGCAAGAAGCGTTGAATGCTGCGGGCGCACTCAAGAGCATGGGGCAGTATACGTATGACTACGCGGGAAATTTGGTAACGCAAAAGGATGCAAAGGGACTAACAAGCTCTTTCGCATACGATATATTAGGGCGGCTCACAACTGTTACCGATCCGGAAGCCAATGCAACCAATTATGTCTACAGTCTGGCCGGAAACCTAAAGGAAACCACATATCCGGACAATACGCAAATGACGAAGCAGTACGACCAGATGGGCCGCGTCATTCGTAAAACCGATCCTTCGGGCGGTGTAGAAACCTATTTTTATGATGCCAGTAGCAATATAACAAAGATTGTCGATCGGAAAGGTCAAACTCGTCTGTATGCGTACAGCAATCGGAATTGGCAAATCTCCAGTACCACGAATCAGGAAACGATTACGATGGGCTACGATACAGCAGGCCGCAGACTCTGGATGCAAGATGGGACTGGGAAAACGCAATACAGCTATGAATTTGGCTCAGGCTGGCTGCAATCCGTCACGTACCCGGATAACCGTAAAACCGAGTATGAATACGATAACCAGGGCAAACGGACGAAAATGACCGATCCGTTTGGTGTCGTGAGCTTGTATCGTTATGACGCCAGAAATCAATTGGATGCAATAGGCTCTGCGGCCAACGTATGGGATGCAACTTACACCTACAAGAAAAATGGACTTGTTGCTTCGGCTGAGCTTCGTAATGGAATTCGCTCAAGCTATGGCTATGATGAACGAAATCTGACGTCGCTCACCCATACAAAAACGGGAAACACACTGGAGGCGTTGAGCTATCAGTATGACCAAAACCGTAACCAGATCGGCAAAACCGAGAGGGGTACCGCCTATACCTTTGGCTATGACCCGTTAAACCGGATCGCGACATCGACTCAATTTAATGAAACCTACACCTATGATCAGCGCGGGAATCGCAAAACGTTGACAAGTGATACGCTTCTCAAAATAGCGGACATGAGCTACGCTTATGATGACCGGGATCGGTTAACGGAGGTTGTAACGGAAAACAACCAAACGGTAACATACCGTTATAACGGAGATGGCTTGCTAACGGAGCGGACAGAAGCGGGCGTAACCACCCGTTATTACTATGATGGAGCGGACATCATAGCGGAAGGGATCGTATCGAATGGAGTGGTCACGCACAAAGCGAGCTACCTGCGAGGAAACGGATTAGTAGCGCGGGTGGATGCCAGCGGCAGCCGGGCGTACTATTCCCATAACGGCCACGGCGATGTCACGCAGCTAACCGACCAGGCTGGCAATGTACTTAACAGCTACACGTATGACATGTGGGGCAATCCAATAACGGCGAGTGAAACCGTGCCTAATCTATTTAGGTATAGCGGAGAATACTGGGATGAGACGACCGGGTTGCAATACCTGAGGGCCAGATGGTACGATCCGAGTGTAGGGCGGTTTATGAATGAGGATACGTATGAGGGGGATAACAAGAATCCGCTGACGTTGAATTTGTATACGTATGTGCATAATAATCCTTTGACGAATATTGATCCTACAGGTCAATGGTGTCAGTCTGCTGATGGTAACTGGTCACACCCTGGATCATGTAATAGTTCAACATCTACGTGGAGTCCTGACCACAAGCATCATGGTGACCTAATAAAGATGGGTAAAAACTTTGTTGGTCCATTAAAATCTTATAACTATTACACTGATTATTCTATTGGAGAAATTTATTTAGAGTGGAGTTTTTATGGTGATTTAATATATCGTAATGCGCCGAGTAATACACAGGAGAAATTGAATTTTTTAGCAAAACAAGAAGTGTTCAAAAACGGTATGGCTTTAGAGTACTTTGTTGCAGGTATCGAGTTTGGAACTAGTTTTACAGGTGGTGGGTTATCAAAAGGTTTTACAAAATTAGGAATAAAAAGTAGAAAAGGGCCAGGAATAAGGATTAATGTTGAAAAAATTGATGATAAATATCTTAAGAGGAAAGGGATTGATGCTCACGAAGTAAAACGTGAAGTGTTTGGGGAGAATGCTAAAATTAGTCACTATGATTTATATGTCGACAAAGCATCAGGGCAAATATATGGTATGAGAAAAGGTGGAGTAGGCGAACCAACCCCTACTGGGTACTTTCTTAAATAATTGAAGGGGTGATGAGTATGCTGGAAAACACAACAGTAGCGGCAAAATTCAGTATTTTAGGAGACGAGTTTCCAACTCACGTTATAACCGAAACTTTAAATCTCTTGCCTACAAATGTATATCATAAAGGCGAATTGTCTAAAACGAATAGGCCTAGACAAGAAACGTGTTGGACACTAGGCACTCTCTACGAAGAATCGTTTGATATAAACAATCAGTTAAATTCTATTATTAGTAAGATTAAACCTCAAACAGAAAACTTGTTGCAACTGAAAGCAATGTATTCACTGAGCTTTTCGTTTATGATTGTGATTCAAATAGAAAACAATGATAAGCCTGCAATTTACCTTGAAGTTGATACGATTCATTTTGCCAGTGAAATAGGAGCATCAATAAATTTCGATTATTATATTTACTCTTAGTAAAATTGCCACATGCGAGTGTAACAACTCCATGTGGTTTCTTTTTTTGATAACGCCCCCCCACCCAGTGCCGAATGAATCATGCGGCTCAGTCCAAAAGAACTTATCCTTCATCACCCCCGTATGAAATTCCCTAAATATGATTGTACGCACGTAAACGCTTTAATTTTATAACCTAACTAACGAATCAGAGTTACATCTAACAGGTTCATTATGGTCAGATACTATCATGATTGACCTGT
>NZ_JAELUP010000110.1:1818-2145 GCF_016424485.1 Paenibacillus roseus | reverse complement strand
GCGGGCGACTCCGCTCCGAGCGTTGGCGTAATCAATCCATATACGCCGGGCAACAACATCCCGGGCGTTGATCCGGTGGTTAACAAGTACATCGGCATTTACGAGGTAGACAGCAACAATAAAGTGGTGAAGTTCACCCTAATTGTACTGGGCAAAGGGGATGTTCGTCCGCAGCCGGAAGCGGCGCCGGAGTTGTATCCAACGCCTGTACCAGAGCCTGGAACTGATCCCGATACGACCAAGCTTCCGACCAACCCGCCAATTCCAGTCGGAACAGGGAACCATCTGGTCGTGAAGGTGTCGTCGAGCAAGATTGCAACGCCGAAG
>NZ_JAELUP010000110.1:1218-1808 GCF_016424485.1 Paenibacillus roseus | reverse complement strand
AGCTTCCGACCAACCCGCCAATTCCAGTCGGAACAGGCAACCATCTGGTCGTGAAGGTGTCGTCGAGCAAGATTGCCACGCCGCAAGCGGGCGACTCCGCTCCGAGCGTTGGCGTAATTAACCCGTATACGCCGGGCAACAACATTCCGGGCGTTGATCCGGTGGTTAACAAGTACATCGGCATTTACGAAGTAGACAGCAACAATAAAGTCGTGAAGTTCACGCTAATTGTGCTGGGCAAAGGGGATGTTCGTCCGCAGCCGGAAGCGGCGCCGGAGCTGTATCCAACGCCTGTGCCAGAGCCTGGAACTGATCCCGATACGACCAAGCTTCCGACCAACCCGCCAATTCCAGTCGGAACAGGCAACCATCTGGTCGTGAAGGTGTCGTCGAGCAAGATTGCCACGCCAAAAGCGGGCGACCTCGCTCCAAGCGTTGGCGTAATCAATCCATATACGCCGGGCAACAACATCCCGGGCGTTGATCCGGTGGTTAACAAGTACATCGGGATTTACGAAGTAGACAGCAACAATAAAGTCGTTAAGTTTACTCTGATCGTACTGGGCAAAGGGGATGTTCGTCCGCAGCCA
>NZ_JAELUP010000110.1:0-1208 GCF_016424485.1 Paenibacillus roseus | reverse complement strand
CGACCAAGCTTCCGACCAGCCCGCCAATTCCAGTCGGAACGGGCAACCATCTGGTCGTGAAGGTGTCGTCGAGCAAGATTGCCACGCCAAAAGCGGGCGACTCCGCTCCAAGTGTTGGCGTAATCAATCCATATACGCCGGGCAGCAACATCCCGGGCGTTGATCCGGTGGTTAACAAGTACATCGGGATTTACGAAGTAGACAGCAACAATAAAGTGGTGAAGTTCACCCTAATTGTGCTGGGCAAAGGGGATGTTCGTCCGCAGCCGGAAGCGGCGCCGGAGCTGTATCCAACGCCTGTACCAGAACCAGGGGATGAGCCTGATACGACCAAGCTTCCGACCAGCCCGCCAATTCCAGTCGGAACAGGCAACCATCTGGTCGTGAAGGTGTCGTCGAGCAAGATT
This sequence comes from Paenibacillus roseus, assembly GCF_016424485.1. Classification (GTDB taxonomy): domain Bacteria; phylum Bacillota; class Bacilli; order Paenibacillales; family Paenibacillaceae; genus Paenibacillus_D; species Paenibacillus_D roseus. The sequence goes on along the minus strand of NZ_JAELUP010000110.1, from coordinate 801 downwards.
GCCACGCCAAAAGCGGGCGACCTCGCTCCAAGCGTTGGCGTAATCAATCCATATACGCCGGGCAACAACATCCCGGGCGTTGATCCGGTAGTCAACAAGTATATCGGGATTTACGAAGTAGACAGCAACAATAAAGTGGTGAAGTTCACCCTAATTGTGCTGGGCAAAGGGGATGTTCGTCCGCAGCCAGAAGCGGCGCCGGAGCTGTATCCAACGCCTGTGCCAGAGCCTGGAACTGATCCCGATACGACCAAGCTTCCGACTGATCCGTCCATTCCGGTAGGAACGGGCAACCATCTGGTCGTGAAGGTGTCGTCGAGCAAGATTGCCACGCCAAAAGCGGGCGACTCCGCTCCGAGCGTTGGCGTAATCAATCCGTATACGCCGGGCAGCAATATCCCGGGCGTTGATCCGGTGGTTAACAAGTACATCGGGATTTACGAAGTAGACAGCAACAATAAAGTGGTGAAGTTCACTCTGATCGTACTGGGCAAAGGGGATGTTCGTCCGCAGCCAGAAGCGGCGCCGGAGCTGTATCCAACGCCTGTGCCAGAGCCTGGAACTGATCCCGATACGACCAAGCTTCCGACCAACCCGCCAATTCCAGTCGGAACAGGGAACCATCTGGTCGTGAAGGTGTCGTCGAGCAAGATTGCAACGCCGAAGGCGGGCGACTCCGCTCCAAGCGTTGGCGTAATCAATCCATATACGCCGGGCAGCAACATTCCGGGCGTTGATCCGGTGGTCAACAAGTACATCGGCATTTACGAAGTAGACAGCAACAATAAAGTGGTGAAGTTC
>NZ_JAELUP010000109.1 GCF_016424485.1 Paenibacillus roseus | reverse complement strand
ATAGTTACTGTGCAAGTCAATAAATCTGGTGACGACCAGTTGACATCGAACAGGTAAGGCTACGTGTCGGGCTAGCCGCCTTCCCTACTCCACAGGCGCTTAGTGGCGGCATAACAGCACAAGAAGGAAGGAATTGCATATGAAAACGAAGTACAACGACTTCTGGTTGACTAAGAACACCAAACCTGCTAATGCGTATATGGACGAAGTTGCCAAGGAGAGCAACTTTACAGGACAGCATAAGGGATATACCATCCTGCCGCATAAAATTCATCGGTGCTACGGTCTAAGTCCGTATGAGACTATATCTTTCGGTATGGCGATCAGTTTCATCCGCAGATGGTCGAAGAAGTGTTAATGAACGTCCATCATTTGGAAGTGAATGTACGGTTGGAATTATTGCATCTGCGATTGGCGAAAGCCTTTCTTGCCTACGAAATGAATCGTCCATAATGGTGTTTGCATGTACATGAGACTTTGCTTTTGTATCATTGCGGTTTGTCCGCTCGAACTGAGGATGCAAGCTCATGATACAGCAATTGCCGCGCCATCCGATCAGGGATGGTTACACATGGGGCAGAGTTTTGGGGCAGACAGCATGTCATCTCCGCCCTATGCGTAACCCTTCCTATCCATGACATACAAGGGAGTGAAACGAACGATGACCAACGTTCAACTAACGCCGGATAAACTGATTTATGTCGGTGTAGATT
>NZ_JAELUP010000011.1 GCF_016424485.1 Paenibacillus roseus | reverse complement strand
TCCGGAATGCCCTGAAACAGCTCTAATAAACTTTTTTTCATCACAAGTTCATCTCCTGTTGGAAGCTTATCCTTGTGATTTCGACATTCACCCTTAATTTTCCTTGCTTGTGCTCAGTTTCGTAAGCGATTGCCCTGGTGCCCTCGCCTGCAAGCCTCTACCCCTAGCGCTGTCGCCATATGCGTTTTCCCAGTGCCGACAGCCCCCATGAGCAGCAAATTCTCGCGCTGCCCTAGCCAATTCATCGCTAACAGCGTCTCCAATGTACAACCCGAGGGAAACGAAATATGCTCGCGCGTGTAGCCGTCAAAGGTTTTCAAATGCGGAAATCCCGCTGCCCGACAAGCTTGCCCAGCCGGTCTCGGCGCCGTCCCTCACGTTCAGCCAGCAGGAGCCGTTCGACGAGCTCGCGGGTCTGCTCATCCTGCTGCTGCGCCACATACTCGACCACATGCGCTAATCGAAGCTGCCGGCATAGTTCCGCTAAATCGGGTTTCATCGTCAGCTCACCCCCATCAGGCGATCATACGGTTGTAGCGTTGTGGCCGCTTGGGCACCCGGAGGCGAAAGCGTCTCGTGCCAGGCTACCGGAATGTTGCGGTTAACTTGGATCAAGCCGAGCGCTGCTGTGAGCTGGGCGACCGTAGGCTCGCCAGACGCCGCTTGCAATTTGCGCGATCGAGTAGACGCTACACCAATGCGCAAGCGCCTGTAGCCGCTCCTTGCGGATGGCATGATCCACCACACGGACATAGGCCTGCACCGTCTCCGGCAGCATCCGTATGAACTGCGAGTGGTTGACGCTGCGTGGCTTGCGGAGCAGGTTGGCAAAGACTTGTTCCCAGGTGACTTCGGCCGTTTTACCGGTATACGGACGCGGCACCTCACACACCTGTTGATGCTCATTCGTCAAGATAACCAGCCGATCCCAGAAGGTCTGAATGAACACCTCGCTGCCCGGCGGTACAAGGCCCACCAGCGGGATCGTAGTCCCCTCAAAGCGAATCTCGCCGTATTTGTTCACAACCGCCGCTCCGAGTCGGAACGGTTGGAATGCCTCCTCCGGCAGGGCCAGCAAATGCGCACGGTCTGCTTCCCACAATTTCGCGATGCGGACGCCTTTAGCGTAGTGGGATCGCTCTCGGTCCTGCCGTGCTTGCTCCGTAAAATAGGCGACCAACTGCTCGTGGGTTTCGTACAGCGGAAGCGGTACCGCCCAATTCCGCTTGGCATACCCACACTTACTCTCCACGTTCCCCTTTTCGTGTCCGCTGTACGGATTGCAAAACACGGCTTCGATTCGGTAGTGAGCGCAAAATCGCTGAAAGCCCTCTGTGAGCTGGCGCTCGCCATCCCTTCTCGATGTGGACAACGGCGGCCGGCAGATTATCGAACCAGATCCGCCCTGGAACACCGCCCATCTCTTGGAAGCACTGTTTCATCCCCTCGAGGAAGCATTCTTGATTCTCCGCCGGCATCGGGTAGACGAACGCCGCATTGCTGTGCGGAAAGGAGACGACGAGCAGTTTGTATGTCATGAGCTGCTGATCCCGGCTCACCTGAATCGTCGTAAAGTCCACTTGCGCTTCCCCAGGTGGATGCTCTAGTCGCTCATACGTTTTCGCCCGTTCCAAGGCCATCCTGTTCTTCTGCTGCTTCACGTAAGACAGCACCGTTCATTGCCCACCTGTAAAAGCATGCTCTGCTTTTAAGCGTTGAAAGATACGAACGCCGGTGTGCCGCTACTTGCGCGGGAGAAGCTGATCCTCCTCGAGCCACGTATCCACCATCTCCATAAACGGCCCCATGACAGGACTGCTGCTTTTACGTTTCCCGAGGGATACATTCCAATTGCTTTGATCGGCGTACCGCTTGGCGGTTCGCCAGTGAATGCCCACCTGTCTCGCGATGTCACTCACGGATAGCCCTTCTGATTCTCTTAAAAATTTGATATCCTCTTGTTGAGGCATTTTCAGCATTCCTTCCCGTCTCCTTCGTCAAGTTCTCGCAAACCTAACGATAGGAGAATAATAGGGGCTGGCAAGTGTCTCTTTTTCCTTGCCGTTACTTGAGCATTTTTACGCTGCCATTCTCGGCACTTTTATTATGCAATAAACACCCTGCTTCGCTCAGGTGATGTGGTGTATCCTTTTGCTACCGAGCTTTATGATCCGCAGGGGACAAGTAAAATTGAACTGGCTTGCGAGATGATTAGGTCCGCTCCGGTGTCCAAGCATCCAACCTATGTGCTCATGGATTCCTAGTATCCCTCCTTTTCTGTTCTCCAAGCCAGTGCAGAGCAAGGCTTTCATGTGATTCGTGGCTTGAAAACCAACCGCATTTTCTATCCTCAAGGCATTCGACAATCCTCAGGGGTTTTGCTTCCTATATCTCGAAATCGGACACCGATCTGGTGCCCAGCGGCTCCTCCGCTTATCGCGTGTATCGCTATGAAGGAAAGCTGAATCTCTTGGAAAACGTCGTTGTACTTCTGGGTTGGAAAGAAGGGGAGGGGCTCGATCCCAAACAAATGAAAGCATTTCTAAGCACCAATGTTTCACCGACAAACGAAAAGATTCTTAGCTACTACAGCAAACGCTGGGCAGTTGAAACTTACTTTCGAACGGCCAAAGTATATTTAGCCATGGATCGCTACCAGGTTCGATCAACTCAAGCCATTGAGCGTTATCTGACTCTTCTGATGATTGTTTCCGTGTGTTGCATCTATGATAGCAGGGGGAGCCTGACAGATGGCTTGCTTCACTACCGTTCACTGAAAAAGCAGTGCATGATTGAATATATCTACTACCTTGCACAGTCAGGAGCTACATTAGCCCAAATTTAAACGCGGCTCAGAGCGGCATTGGGGTACTGTTGGTTTTTTCAATTCCAAATTATTGAAGCGAGTGTTGGCAAGTACAGTTAACAATTTGCATATGTTTATATTTCACAGAATCTATTGTATATGACAAAAATAAATGGTAGATTGTGTAATATGTCATACAATAACATATGGAGACAAATAAATGAAGATTCAATTGGAAAATGTCATACGGTTTGCTCAGTATGTAGCACAAAGCGAAAAATCTTTCTCAGATAAAATCAACTTCTTACTTGAAAATAATGCACATCAATACACTTGTAATACTAGGGTCAAACCAACGGACTATTTTGAGTTGATCTCAGGCCTGTCGGCAACTTGTCCCTCAACTGCATTGAGTTTTTCGATGCATCTATACACGCAATGGGGAATGAAACATATACTTCCGAACGGGAAACTGGATGAAGTCATGGGCACAGATATTGATAATAAAAAATTATTTGGGTCGCTGAACGAGCCGGGAATTTATTTTGTGAGGGAAAACCAGTTGATTCCAGATCACTTCGTAATCCATGCGAAAAGGACAAAGGATGGATATCTAGTAAATGGGGTAAAAAAATTTGTTTCGTTAGAGCCGTTTGTACATTTCCTTCCCGTATATTGTTATGTGGATAATCCACTAGGACATGAGGCGCGAATTGCGATCCTACTCATAAGGAAAAGTGCTGAAGGCATTTGCATAGAAGAGGATTGGGATACCATATCAATGACAGAAAGTTATAGCAATAGTGTACGCTTTCACAATGTTCATGTTCCACATGATGATGTTCTCTTAAAGGAAAAAGATGCATTACAGAAAACGAATGTGTTTGCCTATCTATATCGACTAAGTATTGTATCGGTATACTATGGTATAGCCAAGAAGGCTTACCAGTTTGTATTGGACTACTGTAAGGAAAAACAAGTGCCTCATACAAATCGAACTTTATCTTTCTTCCCTGGTGTTCAATTTTCAGTTGCAGAAATATCGATTCTACTAGAGGGAAGTCGTTCGCAAATTATCAGATATTGTGAACTGCTTAAACTATTTCTTGAAGGTAAGCCTTCAGTTGACAATATCAATATCGTCAGTTTGATGGCCAAAGAGATTGTTGTAAAGAATGCAGAACAGGTCGTCAATCTCGCGATGAAAATTGTCGGAATCAGCAGCATCACCAATGGAAATGTACTTTCGAAGCTGTATCAAGATGTGAAGGCAGGTCAATTTCACCCCCCTCAATACGATGTAGCTTACGAAATGATTGCCAAACATGAACTAGGCGTGTTGACTCACCGAACCCGATGGTTATAGAAAGGGGTAACATAATGAATGTATCACTTGTCATACCGGCGAAGCTCGTAGATAAGGTAGGGATTTTGCAAGAGCGAATTCCATACTTATCGGAAAGTATTTTAGGAATGACATATTGCAAAGATAAGCATGTTGTTGAATTGATTCTGAATGATAATGAAATGGAATCAGAGCAAGTGAGCGAGTTGAGAGAGTCTTATCAGGATCTGTGCAGTAGTCTTGAAAATACACGTGTTATAAAAGAACGGGTTGTAAAAAGTAATCTGGTTCCGGGTAACTCTGCACAATGGGGAGTAAATAAAGATGATTTGGGATATTCCCATTTCATGAATGAGTATGACATTATGTTGATGGAACGTCTGGATAAAGAATTTATCAAAATTGCAATAAAGCATGGGGCAGAACAGCGAGAATATCCATCTGTGTTAAGCAAACACAACATGACACGAAACCAATATCACATCCATTTCCCACAAAACATATACGGGGTTACAACTGTGCCGCATGATTACAAAGCGATTAACAATTTTCGCAAGAAGGCCCAAATAGATTCCTATGATGAATCCTTTGTATTTCAAGGTGAGATACTACAGCCTTGTATATGCTACCACTGCTATGAGGAGCTACAGGGGAAGATTCTACTTGATGGAAAAATGCTCACAGGGAAGGGAAATTGCTTCCGGCACGAAATCGAATGGAGAAAAGATAACTTTAGACGCAGTGAGTTTACGATGCGGGAAATTGTATATATCGGAAAAGAGAACCCAGTAGTTGAGACGCGCAATCAAATTATGGAAGATGTCTGGGTTTTATTTGAATCTTTAGGTTTGAAGGGAAGAATTACTACAGCTACTGATCCATTCTTCTTTAGTCAGGATTTGAAGACAAAAGGAACATACCAGATGATGAGCAATGCTAAATATGAACTGCTTGTTACCACATCAAGTGGTAAAGAAGTTTCAATTGCGTCCTTTAATTACTGTCAGGATATGCTTTGTTCCAAGTATGAGATAAAAGGTAGTGACGAAGCCGCATTGCATTCCGGTTGTGCGGCATTTGGAATTGACCGATGGAAAGAAGCTCTCAAAGATATACATGGTTCAGATCTGAAGGAATGGCCTGAAATAGATGTGGGGAGGGGAGTATTACTTTGACAATCCCACAATTTTCTACGTTGGAACAGGTAATTTCTAAGAAGTTAAGTGAAGTATTTAATAGAGAAGTTAACTTTGACTATGAGACTGACTTACGAAATGAGGGCTTGGACTCGATCAAGACGATCGAGTTAATTGTTAACTTGGAAGTTGAGTTTAATATTCAAATTGATGATCAAGATCTATTGATTGAAAACTTCTCAAGAGTTACCAAAATCAAAAAATTACTCTCAGAAAAATATGGTGTTCTACCATGAATCGTTCAGTCATATTAGTTGAGTCGGGCAATCGGGGTGTTGAGATCCCATCTTTCAGAAAACTAGGATTTTATGTAATATTTCTTACTGCAGGTGTTATTCCTTATGATCAAGAAAATATAGATCATGCCACGAAAATCATTACGGACAGAGGAATTGTTCAGCATGAACGACTTGTTGAAATCATAAGTGAACTTCACAATTCAAATACAATCGAGACGATTTGCTCAACAAGTGACTTTTTTATACCTTCAGTATGCCAGCTATGTGAACATTACGGATACCGCTCCTTGAACTCTGGATCTGCATTGACTTTTCATCATAAAGATAAGTTTAGGGCAAGTCAAAAGGAACTCCATTATAACGTTCCGGAATTTTACGCTTTTGAGGATTTAACTGCCGCAGTTCAGTTTTATAACAAGGCTATGAAGAAAGAATGGATATTCAAACCTATCAATGGAAATGAGTCAGTTGCGGTGCAACTCATTAAGTCCGAGCAGGAACTAAGGGATTGCTATAAACAACTAAATTATCTCTCGCGATATACGGGTTCCTTGTTGAAATCGCGCTTTTTGTTGGAAGAATATATTGAAGGTAACATATATAGCTGTGAATTTATGGCCTCAGGCAGTCAGCTTCAAATGTTCGGGGTAACCAATCGATTAATGAGCGAGTTACCTTATTTCGTAGAACTAGGGTATACGTTTCCGATCCATGGAGACATTGCAGAGATGGTCGTTGAAGAAACGAAGAGATTTGTTCAGGACTTTCAATATGATTTTGGCCCATGCCACATCGAGTATATAGTCAGTCCTGAAAACAAAATATATATCTTGGAAGTCAACCCGCGATTGGTCGGTCCGCCTAATCCATGGATGATTGATCATGCTTTGGGAATCTCTATTTTCGACATCGTTTGCTCACTATATGTCACTGGTGAGATGCCTGATATAGCTTTTTTCGATTCTAAGTACACAACGTGTCTAGAGGTAACAAGTCCTGTCTCAGGATATATGAACCGATTAAATATTGAAGAGAAATACCTTAATCGAAATGATATTCATATCATCCTTCTTAAAGAGAAAGAAGAATATATTAATAGTGCTACATCAAATACGGATATCCTTGCCAGGGTACTTACAGTTTCTTGCAGTATTCAAGAGGCTCAAAAGCTTGCTAAAGAGATATACGAGAGTATTCGTCTTGAAGTAAGTGTACAACCACTTGCTTTATCAATACAAAACGATGAGTGGTCAATATAGAGCTATTGCTAAAGAGGGATGATCAGTGGTGAGTATATTTGAAGAGATTGAATCCAATGTAAGATCGTACTGCAGATCATTTCCTGATACATTCTCAAGTGCCAAAGGCTCCTTTGTATATGCTACCTCAGGGAAGCAATACATTGATTTTTTTACAGGTGCAGGCGCGCTTAACTATGGTCATAACCACGAGCATATGAAGAGAAGAATTATAGAGTATCTAGAATCGGACGGCATCGTCCACTCGTTAGATATGTATACAGTAGCGAAAGAACAGTTTCTTCAAACATTTCGTTCAAAAATATTAGATAAGGGGGATTATCCCTACAAAGTACAGTTTTGTGGACCGACTGGTACGAATGCTGTTGAAGCGGCAATTAAACTGGCCAGGAAAGTGACTAAAAGAGTTGGAGTATTTGCGTTTACGGGCAGTTTTCATGGGATGTCTCTAGGCAGTCTTTCTGTTACAAGTAATCACTATCATAGACAAGCAGCCGGTATTCCATTATCCCATGTTACTTTTATTCCGTACCCGGGTGACACCTACAATATTGATTCAATTGATTATATTGAAAAAGTATTGCAGGATGATCACTCTGGCGTAGACAAGCCTGCAGCTATTATTGTAGAGACCATTCAAGCTGAAGGCGGCATTAATGTAGCTCCAATTGAATGGTTACAAGCGCTAAATGAAATATGTAAAAAGCATGAGATCTTACTTATCTGCGATGATGTACAAGTAGGCTGTGGACGTACGGGTTCCTTCTTGTCATTTGAAGATGCTGGCATCGTTCCTGATCTCGTTATACTATCTAAGTCCATCAGCGGCTATGGTCTGCCAATGGCTCTCTTATTAATAAATGAGCGATATGATATTTGGACTCCAGGGGAACATAATGGCACATTCCGTGGTAATCAGTTGGCAATTGTTGCAGCAACTGCTGGACTTGAGTTATGGAGTTCGAGTCAGTTTCAAAAAGAAGTAGGCTGGAAATCTTCATTAATAAAGACGATCCTTGAAAGATATATTTCCAGTATTGAACTAAATATTGAAATAAGAGGTAAAGGAATGATATGGGGCATTGATTTTAGTGGCATACATGCCAAAGAGAAAGCAAATGAAATCAGAGATAAATGTTTCTCGAATGGATTGATTGTCGAGTGTGTCGGACGGCAAGATACGGTCGTAAAAATACTTCCAGCATTAACAATAGAGCCAGAAATATTAAGACAGGGCCTCGAAATATTAGTGGATAGTATCGCAGTCGCATTAAAGCAAGCCACAGTTACTTAAACTGGAGTGAAATTATGGAACAAGCTACAATAAAAGCGGGAAATCAATCTAGTCCTAGTCAAAAGCGCCAACTGTTGAAAATATATTGGTGGACACTTAGCTTTATTAAACCGTATAAGGGCCTATTTGTAACTAGTTTATTCCTAGGATTAATGATTGCTTCCGCACAAATTGTAATACCCAAATTTATTCAAATGCTAGTAGATGACGTTCTTCCATCTAATGATTTGTTGAGATATCGAGAAATACTCGCAGTACTGTCAGGTGTGATTACAATTGTAATCATCGCCACCATATTGAAGTATGTAACGGATCGTAAAGTGCAGGAGTGGGTTGCAGGTGATATGCAAATAGGTGTATTTCAAAAGATGCGCAGTTTAGGGTACTCATTCTATGAAAAGTATCCTGTTGGTGAGATTTACTCCTTATTTCATACAGAGGTTGAAGCAATCCAGAAAATCAATCGACAGTACCTTCCGACCATTGTTCAGTATACAATTTCTTTTGCGGTGACCTTTACATTCATGGCAATGCTCAATTGGAAGCTCTCACTAGTGTTTATACCAGGAATTCTTATCTATTATCTGATTGGGCCCTATTTCGAAAGGAAGTCTGCTGAATATGCTAAGAAACTGGCGGATTCTCATGCAGAACTAAACAAAAAACAATATGATAGTATCTCCGCTATGATGGAACTGCGAGCTTATGGGCAAGAAAAGTGGAACCTGGATCAGCTGCTGAAACAAGACCAAAAGACAGCGGCTATCAATGTAATATTTTTCAAACTGATCAACTACCGAGGGGCATTTCGAAGAGTGGCGGTTTACTTTAGTGGTATTTTAATGTTTGTAAGCGGATACTATTTAGTTTCTAAAGGACTGCTCACAATTGGAGAGTTTATAGCCTTCACTATTTTATACTACAAGGTGATGTTCGATCTTACTATTTTAATTACGAATTTGACGGAACAGCGAGTTTTGCTGCATCAGACCATTCGACTATATTCCTTTATGGAGCTTGCACCCGATGTTGAGGAAATCGAACACCCAGAGGAACTGTCTCAAGTTAGAGGAGGGATTGAATTTCGAAATATCCGTTTCGGTTATACTTCCTCATCGGATGTAGTGAAGAACATTAACCTTTCGATACAGCCAGGAGAAAAAGTCGCATTGGTTGGTACGAGCGGACATGGGAAGTCCAGCTTGATTAAACTTCTAGCCAGATTTTACGATCCAAGTGAAGGTACGGTTTATCTAGACAATGTTAATTTAACACAACTCTCATTAAAACAGCTAAGAGAAAGCATAGGTTACGTTTTCCAAGAAACCTACTTATATGGAGACACCATTAAGGAAAATATTCAATTTGGCAATGAGAATGCAACGGATGAAGACATCATTGTTGCGGCTAAAGCAGCTTCAGCTCATGAGTTTATTATCGCACTGCCTGAAGGATACGATACAGTCATCGGTGAGCGTGGGAACAAGCTTTCAGGTGGTCAGCGACAACGAATTGCCATTGCTCGCATGATTTTGAAGAATCCCAGAATTATTGTCTTGGATGAAGCGACATCCGCACTTGATCATGAGAATGAGGCGGAAGTTAAAAAAGCCTTGGATCAATTGTTTAAAGGTCGAACGACGATCGCAGTAGCACATCGAATATCCACCATTCAGCATTTTGACAAAATTGTTGTTGTAGAAAATGGTGAAATTGCTGAAGTTGGAACTTATGACAGTTTGCTTGAGAGAAGAGGAGCATTTTATCAACTTCTAATGGGGGAGAAGAGAAGTGCTGCAAACACTTAGATGGATCTTTAATTATATTGCACAAGTCAAGCACATTTACATTAGTGCATTAATCTTGCTGGTAATCTCTGTTGTAACTAATTTGCTTATTACGATTAGTCAAAAATATATCATTGATGATGTATTTATTGCCGGTAATTATCACTTGTTTCCATACTTTTTAGGTTTCTTTCTCTTGATGGCATGCTTGTACATTGCTTCATGGTGTTTTAAGGACATCCTATTCGAACGTGCCTCAGATAAACTGAGACTGATTATGAGAAAAGAGTACATGCAGTTTCTTTACAGAATGCCAGTAAAAGATTACCAGAAAGAAAGAATTGGCAGTTTTGTATCTTACCTAAATGAATTTATGAATTCAAAGAATGTATATATTTGGATCTTTCCAGAACTAATAGAAAAGTTGCTCAATCTCATTTTGCTTTTAGCAATTGTAGGTTATGTTATGCCGGAATTATTGGTAATCATTATTCCTCTCTCCATAGTATTTATTGTTCAAGGCAAATACTTTGGCTCGCGAATCCAGAGATTATCGGTTGAGAGAAATGAATTAAAAACTGAACATAATGTCAATATCGAAGAGGGAATTTCCTCATCAAGGGAAGTCGTTGCGTTTCATAAAGTTCATTGGGAAGTTAAAAAGCTCAAACAAAGCTTTCAACGGTATCTGAATAAGATATTTGCTATGGTCAGGTTGGAAAGAAAGCAGCTCTACATCTCAGAACCATTACGATGGGGCTCCAATTTATTGATTTTAGGTTATGGAGGATATCAGGTTATTCAAGGGAACGTGTCGATAGGAACATTCGTTGTTTTCTACCAGTTATCTATTCAGTTACTTGATGCAATACAGGGTGTATATAATTCAATTATGCAATTTTCCAATGCTTATGGAGGCATGTACAAAGCAAAAGATATTATTCAAGGAGAACAGATCGATATTGGCAATACTGCAATTACCAATGCCATCCAAAACATTGTCTTAAAAGATGTCAGTTTCTCGTATACAAATGAGCAAGCGAGAGTTTTGGAATCCATATCGATGGAAATCCCTGTTGGGGAAAAGGTAGCTATTATTGGAGAAAGTGGTTCAGGGAAGTCAACTATTGCTCAATTGCTGCTTCGATTTCACGAACCTAGTAAGGGGAAAATTGAAATAAATAAGATTCCACTTAACCAAATTTCGAGAGCATCATGGACTCATAAAGTACATGCAGTGTTTCAAGATCCATATTTATTTCCAGATACGATTCGTTCCAACATACTTATGGGACGTGATTTTTCAGAGGATCAGATCGTCCAAGCATGTAAAATCACTGAGATACATCAAACGATCAGTGAGCTTCCTGAAGGATATGATACGATTTTAGGGGAACGTGGCATTACGTTATCTGGGGGTCAACGACAGAGAGTTTCCTTAGCAAGAGCAATTATTGGCAACCCTGAAGTATTAATTCTAGATGAAGCCACATCAGCGTTAGATTTAGAGACAGAGAGAAGAGTTCAAGAAAACATTGATTCAATGAGGAAAGGGAAAACCACCATCATCATTGCTCATCGATTATCTACCGTTGAGAACGCAGATATTTGTTACTCGCTTCATAAAGGAAAAGTAACTGTTGCATAAACCAAGATGTAGTTCATTAAAAATAAATGAAATGGAGCGTAAATTGTGGTAATTAATTTGAACATTAGTAACGAAGATAAGTTAGTGTTGTTGCTTGCTAAACCACTATGGGCAGACGATGAACGGGCATCTATTGTTGAATTACTAGAGTCTTATCTTGATTGGAGTAAAGTAATAGGTTTGCTTCAGTACCATCGCATTTCCGGTATCGCATATCGAAATCTTAACTTGTATTTTTCTGAAGAGGCAATCAAATTTTCATATGAAAAATTTCTGTCTATGTTATATCAAAGCTATATCATGCAAAAAAATAAAACGCAAGAACAGTGGGAATACACAAATCGAGTTTGCAAAGCATTAAATGAAGACGGAATAGACTATGTAATGCTAAAAGGTATTATATTGTCTTCGTGCGTGTATGAGGACCTCGGGGCTCGAAATTTTGGAGACACGGATATTTTAATACATAGCAGCCAAATAAACAAAGCCATGCAGTGTTTACTCAAGTTAGGGTACGTACAAGGTAAAATGTTGATGGGTGAAGAGGACATTATAAAAAGTAGCAGGAAGGATACCATGCTATGGTCTTTAATCTCCCACGAGGTACACCCATTTGTTTTGAAAACGCCTGACTGTTCTTTAATCAGGTATCATGATGTGGATTTGCAGTTTTCTTTAGATTTGAATACGGGGAATCGAACGGATAACGCAGTACATGATCTGATTGCATGCTCGAGTTCGGTAACAATCGGTGACGTAACAGTTAAAACGTTGGGATGGGAAGATTTCCTAGTGTTCTTATGCATTCATTATTATAAGGAAGTGACAACACTAAAAGAGGTAACATCATACAATGACATCGTTTTATATAAGCTTTGCGATATTTACTATTTGATTGCAAATAAGAACATCAAGTTGAATTGGGAAAAAGTGGTATATAAGGCTGAATTCACACAATCAACCAAGGGAGTTTACTATACGCTGTTGAATCTTTGTCAGATTTATGGAGAGGTTGTACCAGTTGAGCTTCTGAATCAAGTTAAACCCCAAGACTTGTCTTATCTAGATGAAGTTTATCACTACAACAGTAATGAAGTAGCAGCCACGTACAAGTTATCTTTTATAGAGCGTCTCGTTCACCCCAACCGTCCTACGATCTTGAAATTCAAATGAAGTTTGTAGTGAATGTAGATGAATTCTGGTAAAGGGGAGATGCTGGATGTCTCTTAGTAAAGGCCTTAATTCAATACCTGCTGATGTCATGATAAAATTTAGCGGCAGCTTATTGGATGACATCGCAACCTGCGCAATGATCGTAGAGCAACTTCTTCTTATTAATTCTAAGAAATCCATAATTATTTTTCCTGGTGGCGGAACAATTGATAATTATATAGAAAATTATGCTTCTCAGCAGAAATTAGGCAAAGTGGTTATGCATAAGAGCACCGTATTAGCTCTGGATCAAAATGCATTAATTATATCTAGCTATTCTAAAGAGATCGTACCGTTTACTACCGTGATCGAATGCAGGGAAATATTGAAGGAAGGTAAAATTCCCGTTTTTATGCCTTCTCAAGCCATCTTTGTTCTGGATCCTTTTCGTTATAATGCTGTTGTTAGTTCGGATAGTATGGCTCTTTACTTTTGTAAAATGTTTGATTTACCAGAGCTGATTCTCTTGAAAAGTGTAGATGGGGTATTGGATCAAGAGAACAAACTCCTTAGGGATATTTCCTTTCAACAATTAAAGGAACTGCAACAGGACCTAGTAGATGAGCTTTTTCCTTATTTAGCCGAGAGGGAGCAGGTTCCAATAATGTTGATGAATGGACGAAGACCTGGTGTGTTAAGTGATTATTTACTTTTGAACCGAACCATAATAGGGACCTTGGTTCGATGAACAGAACGATACACCGCCATATGACCCTTTATCCGCTGCTAGTAAGTAAATATATGTATCCTATCTTCGATGATACTGAAGTACAAGTAGAATCGCATATTTCTGTTTACTATCAAATTATGAAGCTTATGTTTGATGAGGGAAAAGGACTATCCCACTTAATGATTCCCTTTATCCGAAAGTATCACGGAATTGATGAATTTCAAGATAGTGTTCGTTTACTAAGCAATGATCAGCGGCGTATCATGCGCGCTATTTATTATTTAGTCGGTATAGAGAATCATTTGGCTCCTATTGAAGCAGCTCAACATTCATTATACTTTCCCCACTTTTTAACCATTGTTCCGAAAAGTTCATCTATATTCCGTAATCCGAGTTACTTAGAGTTGTATCCAAAGTTGAAAGAAATCAGGAAAATATTTGGAGTCCACTTGTATGTTACAACTAAAGATGTAAAGCAAAAACTGTACCCAAATGTAGTAAACTCTATAAATGAATATAATGGAATGCTTTCAAATATGTTTCGTATTTGTGCTGAAGTTTCTTCATATTTAGAAAAATCCAATATTCAGTACGCCCTTGGGGGTAGTTTCTCACTGTATCTTCAGAAAAAAAACAGATGTTCGAATGACATCGATTTTGTGTTATTAGAAACTCAATCTGCGAAAGAGATAGGAAACATCATCAGTTACATGTCAGAAAATGTTCAGTGTAAGCTTGGATATCAAGATGAATACGGGCTAAGTTTCTCATCGGACCTTTGGAATATATCAATTGATATGGATATTACACAACATTACTGCCAGCCCCTTAGGCTACCTATTACCAAAAGTATGGTTAAGATTGAGGACAATGAATTACCTGTGTTAAGTTACTGGGATATTTTTTGTTTTAAGAAAAAATATGGACGGCTTAAGGATCTATCTTCAATATACGCATCTTTGAACAGAAAGGATTTTGTATCATTTATGAGCTGAGAATAACCATCATAAAACAAGTGCTAAGGATGAATTAATAATGAAACTTGATAGCTATTTTAATGACTTTAAAAAAACAGGCTCAGATTTATGGAGACCGTATTGCGATATTTTGGGAACATTACAGTTTTCACGTTTGCACTTGTCCATGGTTGATGGCTCCCACGATACAGTAAGTAAATATTTGCCGGTGCTTGATCATCACTGGTGTCTTAGTAGGGGGAAACACTACTATGATATTAAATCAGCTGTAGGAGATCTCCCCGAATTGGCACAGTTATGTTATGAGTTACTAATGCAACGAACAAAATATATCCTTTTTCTACCCTTTGTAACCGCTGCAATTGTTGAAAATTTATTGAATATATTAATGGCCGTCACCTATATGTACTGGCAGTACTCTACCGACCATAAACAGCAGAATGATCATTATACAAAATTACTGGTTCAGCTAAATGAAACAACGGAGAAGCTAGCATCCATCCATATTTCATTATTATACTCGTTACCGTATCCCAAGGAGGAAATAGATAGTATTGACTGGGATATGATTGCGTATTTACCTGCATCAATCCCTGAGGGAGTGGAATATAGGAGTTTCAGAGAAGTAGATAATAAATTTAAAATATTGGATGAAATTCAGTTTTTGAAACAACATGTAACAGAAAACAATAATATTCATATTGTTGTTTTTCCGTTATACGGGGCTCAGGCCCTGGGAGTTTATTGGGCAGGGTATGAGCGGCTTAGACGATTATACAATAATTATTCTAATCAACAATCCGTATTTTTTTTAAGAATTGGATTTTACGATCAATCATCTACAAATTTCTATGGACTGAATGGTGAATGGAATTTAAACAAGATCATACCTGAGGGACTCATTTCGCCGTTTACTGAGTACATAAAGGATAAGAATGTGTTGATCGTGGACGACAACTTTGGGACAGGGAACACATTCAAGGCCTGTCGAAAGTTAATATCTGATCTGGGAGGGAAGCCTTACTGTAGAAGTTTGGAAACCTCGTGGACATTATTTGAGTACGCTGGGTGCAGTAAACAAGTTAGTATGATATTAGATTTCCCAAGCTTGCGCTCCTATTTCCATCACTCTAAGCAAAAAGAACTGGTAGAATTCATATTACGCGGAGAGTTTACTGAGTATTCAAAAAACATTGACGAACTAAAGCTCCCAGAGCTTTTAGACCAACTTGCGTTAAATATGAGTAAAGCAAAAAAATTAAATATCTGGAGAGAAGATCAATTCGCCTTGATGCAGCAAGAAATACAAGATGCCGGTAACTACTGGATTGAGCGCAGTTATCCAGAAAAGGTGTATTTCGAGGTGATGCAATGAATGCTTCACTTTTGCCACCAAGTCATTGTAGCTTAAAAAATTGGAGATTAAATGTTGATTTTTTTAATGGAACCATAATAAATAGGGAATGGGATAATGCGGTACAG
Organism: Paenibacillus roseus; assembly: GCF_016424485.1. Taxonomy (GTDB): domain Bacteria; phylum Bacillota; class Bacilli; order Paenibacillales; family Paenibacillaceae; genus Paenibacillus_D; species Paenibacillus_D roseus. The sequence goes on along the minus strand of NZ_JAELUP010000011.1, from coordinate 14,187 downwards.
CTTACTCAGCGACTAACTGAAAATAACGTTCCTATCTGTCTTGTAGATATTAATCGTTCAAAGCATAACGGGAATAACGATGACATCCTGCTAAATTTCATTAGTGGAAAACAAAATTACTATTGGGTGGCGGGGGGAGTCTCAAGTATAGAGAGGGTAAACCAACTCATAGAAGCTGGAGCCAAAGGTGTTATATTAAGCTCCGCGATGTATAAAAATAATGATATAGACCATACATTTCTCAGGTCATTAATGATAAGTTCCTTAGCCCAAAAAGTCATTCTCTCAGTTGATTTTAATGACAGTCAAATCAGAACGTATGGATTTGACGGGACGGTAGATCTAACCTGGGATTACGTGCTTGACACGGTGTATAGGATTGGACCATTTCAAATTCAAATCGTAGATGTGAAAGCGTCTATTTATAGGAAAAAGCCGAACTTAGAGTTATTAAATAAGATCAGACAAAAATACTCCGAAAAAATGTTCTGGTATGCAGGAAATATTGGATCATGGAATGAGGCGGAAGTGTTGTCTAAGATCGGATTCCACCCTGCGGTTGGACAATCATATTTGCGTAATGAATTAGGACTTAGCTAAGGAGAAGTGGATATATGAACACGTATGATCAATTATATATCGACGGTGGGGAAAAGGCAGTACAATTTCCTTCACCACATTATGTCTGGCCGCTTGTAAGCGAGGAATGTATACAAGAAGTTCACGATTATTTAGTAGAAAGAAAACCCCTTTCTATTTCAGACGTATCGGGTGTAGTGGAGGAACTTGAGGAGCTAATAAAAGATTATTTCTCTTCTAATTATGTATTAACAACGAACTCGGGAAGCAATGCATTGCATGCGAGTTATATTGCACTAGACTTGCCGGTAGGATCTGAAATTATCGTTCCAGTATCGACATTTCATGCAAGTATTACACCTGCGATTCATTGTGGTTTAACTCCTATATTAGTAGATGTTGAAGAGGATAACGGTAATATTAGCCCGGCAGGGCTAATAGATGCCATAACACCGAATACATCTTGTGTGGTTGTCACTCATTTGTGGGGACATCCAGCAGAGATGAAAGAGATTGTAGATATCTGCAAACAAAAGAATATTAAGCTTATAGAAGATTGCTCCCACGCCTTCGGATCTACTTATCAGGGTATGAAAGTAGGGACTTTTGGCGACATTTCCGTGTTTAGCATGCAGGCGTCAAAAACAGTACCAGCGGGAGAAGGCGGATTCCTAATAACAAAACATCGCAAGTATTACGAGAGAGCATGTTTGGTAGGGCATTATCGTGGAAGATCTATAACAGACGTAACCGATCCGTTTTTGAAGCAGTTTGCAGAAACCGGTTATGGATTGAAATATCGTATACATCCGTTAGCAGCCGTTATTGCAAAGCATGAATTTGCAGCTCTTGCTGATAAGATAAAGCATCGAGATAAATACGTAAATCTATTAAATGAAGCTATAGCAAAATCTAAGGGGATAATCGCTCCATCCGTTCGCAGTCATGTGACGATGGGGGGCCATTTCGGTTATAAACCAACATTTGTAGAAAATCAACTATTTCGAAAGGGTAAAGCGATCACTTGCGATGAATATATTGAGATTCTAGGCAACGAAGGAGTCGAAATCCATCGACCGTCAGTGAAACCACTTACTCATATGGAGATTTTCTCTAAAGATTACGTAGGTTTAGAGTTTGCAAAAGACACATGGAGACCTATTCTTAGGGGGCCATTCGTTGGATGCGATAAATATTACAAAAATTTGCTGAGTCTTCCTCCATTTATTTCTCCTACATCAAAAGAGATTGTTGAAAGTTATGCGAAAGCGATCATTAAAGTATCCAACAATTTATCCAATTTGGAGGGGGAATAAAATTGTATACAAGACAGTATTCCAATTGTATGCGTGTAATTGAGTTGAAAAGTAGGTCGCTAGATTTGTTAAAGCATATGGATCATTATTTGTATCCAGAAAAGGGAACTATTCATTCACCGTACCAATATGTAGAGGCTAACTTAGTGGAAGAAGTGCCTATGGATCATATGGTCGATTTCGACTACTTAACCGGTGAGTACGGTGAATCGTTAAGATACAAGCAATGTGATGGCGTAACAACCATATACAATACAACGAATCGAAGCAAGATAGTGAAAAAAAAGAATAAGATAGATGTTCAAAGCGACAACTTATCAGGTTTGTTTATGGACACATATCGTGTAATCAGACAGCTACAGATATGGGACTTGCTTAATTCCGGTGGAGTTATACTCCATGCTTCTGGCGTTCAAAAAGAAGGTGAGGTAACATTGTACGTTGGGAACAAAGGGGCCGGAAAAACAACTGCTTTGTTCCAGGAGCTATTGGCACAGCCTGAGGAGAATTCAATGCTATCCAATGATAGAGTTATACTCTTTGTGAAAAACGGCTCTCTTCTAGTATTTGGATGGCAAGCAGTTGCTCATGTAGGTCTTGGGACGATCTATGGAACGGTAGGAATTGGGAGCCTTCGAAACATTCATGAGAATGCTGGGGGAACGGCGTATTTATTGACTCAACATGAGTTAATTACTGATGCGCTCATAGATGAGTTATTAACCAAGACGTCAGATCAAATGAAATCGATTAAAGAAAAGATAATGTTGATGCCGTGGGAGATAGCGAAGCTTACGGGTTCGTATATAAGAGAAGGTTACGGTCGTGTAAGTAAGGTGATTTGTCCCACTCTTTGCTTTGATGGTGAGAGCGGCAACAAAGCTGAGGACGAGAATGCAATTATTGATCAATCTTTTATTGCAATGGAGGATTTATCGTTTTTTAGCGATTGGCTTGGACTAAGACAAGACTCGAATTACACAGAAAATGTCCGAGTTATTAAAGAGGCAATGAGCAAAGTGCATACTTTTTCAGTAGAAGGTGCCAATTTGGTAAAGTATTAATTTTACTAAAAGAGAGGTTGATATGGAGACTTACAAGGATAGAGTACGCTTATTACGTCGAGAAGTATATCAAATGGGGAAAAAAGTAGAGAGGAAATGGGAGAAAGAGCTACTAACATCAGAGCATATTTGCTTTACAAATAGGGACATACCTTTACGAAAATATATCGACGATGTAGGTGGATTCAGAATTATGCGGGATGAATGGTCGCAGCTCCCGCTAATTTTGCGAGACTTCTTTGCACAACGAGCTCATTTTGATAAACGATATGTTATCTTCCGCGGATATGATTACTATAAGTTCGATCCTACGATACATTTGCCAGCGTCTTCTTTTAATGAAAATATGGCTTGGTTCGAACTTGTCAATAGATGGATGCTTTATGCTTCGTATTTCTCAAAGATTGAGAATGAGATTACCCAGCCTTCTATATTCTTTCCAACCTGGCTGGCTTCTTTAAGTTACTTTGAGTGGATTTTTAATGATCTTTGTTCTATGAGATGGACAGGACTATGTATAGAATGTTATTACCACAAAGAAAATGAAAGCGTTCCGAAGCAAATTTTAAAGTGGATAGAAGCGATTGAGCATGGTTTAGAAGTAGCCGCACAGATGTTGATCGATGTAGGATACCGCCGTTGGAAGGAAAACCCTTCTATTCACGAAAAATCGAAAAGATTGAAACAAGTGCTTCAAAGTAGTGATATCACTATGCAAGCTGAATGTATTGGAGAACTTATTCAACGTGTTGGCGCTAATGGGTGGGTGCGCTCAATTCGCGAAGGAGATCAGTTGTGGATCGTATGTTCCATGTTTGAAAATAAGGTCATACCCTTGCTACCAAGCCAAGATACCCCTTTACATATCCTAAGTAATGCATTTGGAGGCATTCATATTGGATATCTGTGGAAGGCTATGTTGTTAAATAGAGGTGTTCTGAAGGTTCAGCAACATGTGATACGTACTTCCGTTCACGAGGCGGAGATGAACCGGATGAAGGGATTATACGAGACTCTTACTGTTGAGAAGATGAATGGAATCATAATTCATACCGATGATTCCATTTTTTCTGGCAAAACACATAAGAGAGTATTAAATTTATTAATGAATACAAGCGACCCCATTCATTTTGTGCCATTAACTTTAGACATTGGTACGATTTATAACCATCCAGAAGAGCTAACCTCTCAAGGGATGCCGATCAATGAATGCATCGATCAGATCGAACAATTCGCGAGGGGTATTGATGGGTATTTGCCGGTTGCCCGTAGTTATTGGGCAATTAAGAAGATACAACGGAATCAGAAGTATGAGAGTTCCAATCCCCATTTTAAAAAAATTGTGGATGGTTCTGATCGTTTGGTTGGAATGCTCTGGAACCGATTTTCATCGGAAATACTAAAAAAGGCGGGCCAAATATGATTTTTGAAATTAATCCTATCTATAAGTCTTACGTTATGTCTTGGGAGGACTACGAAGATCATATTCAAAATTTAATTAAAAAAATAGAAGCAGCATATTTTATTCCAGAAATTATTGTGGGTATTTTTCAAGGGGGATGGATTGTAGGACAATCTTTATTAGATTACTTTCCCGACGCCAGAATGGTTGGCTGTCAGGTGAATTACAACGATAAGATTCCTTCGCCATTGTATTTTGTCACCGACGAACGGAAAGGACAGTTCCATTCATTCGTGAGTGATAAAAAAATATTAATCGTTGACGAGGTCATCGATAGCGGGAGAACACTTTCATTTTTTAAAGAAGATATACTATCACTGGGTTCAAATCAAGTAAAGGTTGCTAGCTTTTATCATTTTGAGCATTCTAAACTATTTCCGGATTTTAGTGTTCGGAAGTTGTCTGATCCATTAAATATTGTATTCCCATGGAGATTTCGACGAGATATCGATACATTAATTTATAATGTGCTGCAAGAGACACCAATTACGATCGAAGCTTTAGCTCGGCTATTACATACGACATTTGGTTATAACTTCCCACTTCAAACAGTTGAACTAGGGGTCTCACGACTGAATAGTCAAAATGCTCTGTTTAGGGAGGGGGGAAGCGTGCGTAAGAAGATGTGAAAAAATCATGAAGCAAGTGTTTCTGGTAACGCGTTCATCGACGACAAAACCATCGGATTAATGCCCACAAGACCTCCTCTGTTGGTTTGGCAATAAAAGATTTTGAAGAAGCATGTAACGCACGCTCTTTAAGAAAGAATATCGAAAGGTTGGGATTATGACATGGGTTTTTCAACCCAAATATTATCAAAGGGTGGGGTAGATTTCTTCGCGCCCTTTGTTTTTTACTATAAAGGGAAAAAGAGAATGTTTGTAACGACAGGTCCAGTTTCTCAAAAAAAGTATGTTGATAGGCTCTGGGGTTTAGAAGACGAGGTGGCAAAATACGAGAAATGGTATGTTTCTGGGGCGAATACCATTCAACTCTATGAGGAAATAACTAAGGGGAATTGGCGTAAACTTAGCTTTGGTTTCCCGGATATAAATCAGTTTGATGAAATGATGGGATGTTCATTCCTTGAACAAAATCACAAGATGTACTTGTTTTTTAGCGGAAAAATAGGCAATATGTGGAGTTTATATATTATCGAAGGTATAGATGGAGAAACATGGGGATCCTCAAGAGAGGTCCTTAAACCATCTCTTCATACAGATCAAGAACACGTCTTTTTACCATCCGTATTAATGGTCAATGGTCAATTTCACATGTGGTATGTTGGACGGAATTACAATAATCGACGTATTCATTATGCTGTAAGCAGCGATTTATATTGTTGGGATAAAAAGGGGGTAGTATTTGACTTAGGAAATCAAGGAGATCCTGATGATTATGCTACGGATTGTCCATCTGTAAAATATGTAAACGAGCTCTTCGTTATGGCCTACGGCGGCGGGTTAATGAGAGGCATTATGTTGGCTTCAAGCCAAGATGGATTGAAGTGGAATCGAGTTAAACCAGAGATATTTAGAGGACCTTCAACGAGCAAGGATCATCTCTATGCGTTTTATCCAAGTCTGTATTTGGATGAACAGGACTCCTTTCGAATTATTTATGCAGGAGAAAACCGCGACAATGAATGGTCCATTTTTGAAAGAAAAGAAACATATGATATGCATAATTTGATGAAAGTTGAACCCTATGAAGTAAACATAGAGTGGTATGAAAAGGCCCTTCACATAATTAGCAAGGTTCCTCCAAAATATATGGGGGAGCCAGATGATTGCCATCAGGATATAGAAAAATATAATAATAAGTTAGAAGGGATTCAGCAAATTAGACCAAGCTCTAGTCCTTTGTTTTTGGTAGAATACAATAAAACCCCAATTAAAGAAGTATTCAAGTTAGGGCGATCCAGAGAAAAACTCGAGGTGGAATACGAATTTCGCAATCGATTCAGCAGGGTATTACCAGTTATTCCGGCAGCAATTAAATATATCTCACAAACACCAATAATGATTATGCCTTATGTTGAAAATGCAGTAGAGCTTGCTAAATATGCGACTATTCATCCAGAGAGATTTATGAACATATTGGAAGACTTACTAGACCGGTTTGTGACTATAACAAGACAAACAATGATTCCTTACGATATTGAATTAATAAATTTCACGGGTCAGACACCTCAACTGATGATCCAATGGCTACGAAAACTACTTATACAGGGATTAAACCCACTATTTTTAAACCCTATTATTGTTAATGGGAAACGGTTGGGATGTTCAATATATGAAGAATTAAGCAGATGCGATAAAGTGATAGAGACTACGCCAGAATGGATCAGCATGTTTACGGGTGATAATCACTTTCGTAATTTTCTTGTAACGGAAGCTGAAGATTATTATGCATTGGATTTCGAGTTTTCTGGATATATCGACCTGGACTACACAGTAGCTAAATTTATTGGATCTGCAATCAAGCACTTAAATGTCACTCAGAATGAGTCAATCGCCGTTAATCAGAATGGTACGTTTGTTGATTACGAATTCATGGATGACGTGCATCGGAGTATGCTTTCCACTAGTTGGTTTTTTGATAAACTGCAATCATTGCCGATTAATTATTCACGTGTTTACGCGTTGCTTTTTAGTAAATTGTATTTTCGATTAGATCAAGTTTGGCAGCGTTCCTCCGAGGAGAGGGCTAAAAATGTTGCAATGGCTGTAGTTGCTATACAATTATTTCGTAATCAGGATGATGGCCATGTATAAAAATTTCGATGCAATTATTTTCGATTTAGATGACACATTAATCGATGATCACGGAAATTGGATTCGTTCTGTTGAGCGGATTAGTTCCTTTATTGTGAGTACATTTAATGTAGGCCCCAGTATTAGTGAACAAGATATTTTTCAGTCCTATTTACTTATCTCTGATGAACTTTGGAGTAACTATGAGAGTAGACTTAAACCCCTTGGCAACTCAATAGAGATTCGTAAGTTTGTTTGGAATGAAGCCCTTACCAACATACAAGTCTTCTTAGAGAAACAACATTTAGAAGATTTGGTTAGGGAATTTAGTGTCTATCGGGAACAGATCTTTCCTGATATGCGCTTAAGAGAAAAACTGTTGAAGTTAAAGCGAAAATATAAACTTGCGATCTGTACAAACGGGACGAAGGAGACGCAATTTATAAAAATTGAAAAGGCCGGACTCGAGGGGATTTTCGATACTATCATATGTAGTGATGATGTAGATGTAAGGAAGCCACACCCATATATCTATAATTATTGCGTTGAACAATTAGGAACTAGTGTAGATCAGTGCATTTTTGTTGGGGATTCATGGGAATATGACATTGTAGGCGCACTCGACATTCATATGAGATGTGCGTGGATTCTTAAAAATGATTCAAAAATGAATATAAATGTACCAGCCCAGGTTTCTATTTATTCTTCTGCTGTTCAATTTATTGATTCTATTTTTAATGTAGAAAATCAATCATGTTAAAATCTCAACTTTCGCAGAGTGAAAATTAGCTTAGCAGTAGGCGTGGTATAGGTTTGAAGTCAACTAAATAGTTGACTTGACGCCATAGAAAAACACCGCTTCGTTTGGTAAAGTGAAGGTGTCGAACAATCACTACCATACAGAAGAGGTGTCCTCCCTATGATAGACCAACAACCGTCATTTGATCAACTGCCAAACGAAATTAAACCGGCGTTTCAGGAGTTACATGTGCTGAAACACTTGCGCAGCGCGGGTTTCAAGAAAAAATGTGGCTACACCTGCTCCGCTCTTTTCCGTCTCGTGTTCGTTCTCTTGTTCTACCAGAAGAACTGGTTTCGCCTCTTGGAAAGCAAGAAAGGGGAGGCGTTCCCCGGCAAGGATGCCGTCTACCGCTTTTTGAATCACGGTGGCTTTGCTTGGCGACGATTTCTGCTGTCACTTAGCGGCGATACCATCTCGCGCATGGAGACGCTCACCTCCGAGCTCCGAGAGAAGGCGTTTGTTTTAGATGACTCCATGTTAGAGCGCAACCGAAGCAAGACCGTGGAAATGCTTGCTCGCTTTAAGGACCATGCGACAGGTGCCTTCTACAAAGGCTTCCGCATGCTGACCATGGGCTGGTCTGATGGACACTCCTTCGTTCCGATTGATTTTACGCTGCTTAGCTCGGCTACCTCCGGTATCAATGGAATGATGGAGGGCATCGATAAGCGTAGTCATGGCTACAAGCGCCGGAAGGAAGCTTTTTGTTCGGCTCCGCAGGTCGTTGCGGCCATGCTGGATCGAGCCCCCCAAGCCGGATTCTCGGCTTCGTATGTGCTCATGGATAGCTGGTTTACGCACGCGCCACTCATCGGGTGTGTTTTGTCAAGTAGAATTCCTTGGTTTGGTCATCGCTTTTTCCCTGGTCTGTTCATCGGTTTTCCCTTGGTATTATCGTCAGGAATTCCCTGGTTTTATCATCAAAAATCCCTGGTTAATTTCCAGTTTTCCTGGTCATTTTTGGCGCATGAGGGCGTGTTTCAAGCGGTGGCTCTCACCTTCGAAAACAATGAGCTGTCCGTGATGGGCAAGTCGGTCTATCATCGCCGCCGCCATCTGGTCGTCCGTAAAAATGCTGCCCCATTTGGAGAACTCCAGATTGGTTGTTAGGACCAGACTACGTCGTTCGTAGCTCGCGGCAATGACTTGGAACAAGAGTTGCGCTTCCTCCCGGTCCATCGGCAGATAGCCCCATTCGTCAATAATCACGAGATCCGCTTTCTCCATATCTTTCATCGTACGCTCCAGCGCCCCGGCGCGCTTACTCTCGCTCAGGCGAGTGACGAGCGTTGCGGCTGTAAAGAAACGCGTCGCTATCCCTAGCTCGCAAGCCTTCACACCCAGCGCAATCGCCAGATGCGTTTTGCCGGTTCCGACAGGGCCGTAGAGCATCAGGTTCTTTTTGTCCCGGACGAACTGACACGAGGTCAGTTCGTCCGGATGCAGCGTCGACGGCAGCCGCAGCGAATTCAGTTCGTCGCCTTCCAGCGTTTTGCGAATGGGAAAGGCCGCACGCTGGAACAGCCTGGCTTTTCGCAGCCGTTCGCGGTGCTCCAGCTCTTCCCGGAACACTTGGTGGAGGAATTCTTCCTGCTTGGGCGTCGCTTCCAGATCGCATAATCGTACCGCGTTCTGGCTCAGAATGAGCTGCCTGCAAAACTGAGCGATCTCACTTCGAATCTGGCTTCTATCCATCAGAGTCCTCCTGTCGGCATCGGCATCAGGGCGTCGTCGTACAGACGCATATCCGGTCCTGGCGTCGCCTCCGTGTCCAGTCCGTACCCGGCGATGCGGGCGGCAATCATCGCCGTGTTCGCCGAGATGCCGTCTGCACGCCGACGGACAATCGTTTCCTGCAAGCTGGTGACCGCGACATCCAGGCCGTAGCGCTCGGACAGGTCCTTGACCATGCGCAACGCTTGACGCAGGCCGCTGCGGTCCAGATCGTCCATATAATCGCGCACGTCGTAGGACATCTGGGAACGCATCGCGCTGTTCTTCCAGGCACCCGGCTTGGCAATGAGCGAATCCAACATCGTCAGCCAATCGACTGTATCGGTACGGATGTTGCCGAACTGCCGGTGGTGCCTGGAGATCGGATCGCCTGCCGCATCGAGCGGCTCAATGACATGAGCGCCGACTCGGACGACAATCTCTTCCTCGGCGTACATGGGTGACGACGTGTAAGTATGCTTACCGTCGAGTACGAACTTGCCGTAACCGTTCGTTTTCAGATGTTCATAGCGGCAGGCTTCAAATGGCAGCCGGGGCAGCGGCAGCATCGCTTTTCGATCCTCCTCGAAGAGCTCGCAGATTGGCGTGTCCTTCTTGTAGTGCTCGCGAAGGTTGTCCAGGTCGCACATCTGCAGCAGGTCTGTATTCCATTCGACGAGCGACGGCGCGGAGGGCAGCGGCACGAAGTAGTTGCGACGGACGTAGCCCACCTTGTTCTCCACATTGCCCTTTTCGTGCCCGCTGGCCGGATTGCAGAAGGTCACCTCAAAGCCGAAGTGCGCCTGAAAGCGTTGGAACAACTGGGTCAGTCTCACGGTCTCGCCGATACGTCTTCCCGCGCTGGTTGCGTTGTCCAGCACCAAGCGCTTCGGCACGCCGCCGATATGCTGGAACACATCCATCAGTCCTTGGCAGAGACATTCCGACGTCTCTCCCAAAAAGCACTGCACAAAGGCCGCGTTGCTCTGCGGGAAGGACACCACCAAATAGCCGCAGGCACTGTGAATGCCGTTCACGATTACATCGCATTCACCGAAGTCAGCCTGCGCCTCACCCGGATGCCACTGGAGTTCCAGAAAGCCGTTCTTGCTTAGTTTCTGTTGTTGGCGTACGAGGCGCACGTATCGGTTGACCGTTGGATAGGAGCAGTCAAACGCCGGACGCTCCCTGCAAAGCCGGTCGTACACGCGCTGTCGGGTGTGCCGTTGTTTGTAGCGGTTCTTCTCATCCTCCTTCAGCCAAGCTTCAATTGTGGCCTTGTACGGATCGAGCTTGGATACGCGCGCCTCCGCTGTCGGTGCCTTAGGAGAGAAGTCCTCCTGCTCCATATACTTGCGCACCGTCTTTGGATCCATCCCGATCTCCCTGGCGATCTGATAAGGTCCCAGCTGTTGCAGTTGCAGCTCTTTCACGCGGTGAATCTGCTCCATGCTCTTCGTCATCCTTTCTCCTCCTTGTTGCCGTACAAGGAGAATTATCGGTTTTACGATGACGACGCAGGGGGCTCTCTCCACCGAAGGAATTTCCAGTTCCGATCAAGGAATTCCTGATGATCAGAACAGGGATTTCCTGTTGATCGCAACAAGGAATTTCTATTGATCGAAACCTCCATTTCTATTTGATCATAAACACATCGGGGAAGTGCTCTCCCGCAGGATGCATGTCATCGGCATGGTTAAGAACGACAACAAGCGCTTTCTCGTAGGCGACAGGCGGTTGAGTCTGAAGGAGCTGTATGCGGCTGCGCCGCGTGTCCAAGGAAGAAACCGCAATATCCTTCGTCTCATCCGTACTGAACTGGTGCCAGGCATTCCAGTAACCGTTGTCTTTGTTCGTCATCGCTCGAAGAAAAACGAGTGGCTGGGTTTGCTTTCTACTGATCTGACGCTGGAGGCCTCCGACATCATCCGGATTTACCGGATGCGCTGGGACATTGGCGTGTCCAGCTAAGGACACAACCCCTAGTCCGTGAAAGTCCGACCAAGAGAAAAGACGAAACTCTTGTAGCCTGAGAGGCACCGCGGAACGAAAGTGAACCGGAGAAGCCCTCTGACAAAACGTTTTCTAGGAACGTCGGCAAAACTCCAGGTTGTAACGTACAGTGAACGTAGACGTAGCCTCGTTACACGCAATTCCTGTGGACTGAGACGGTCGATAACGCGCGAAAGCAGCAAGAACTGACCGAAAGCGTCTGAAACGGCAGTTCTCACCGGCGACATGGAGGGAAAGAGGTTGTGGAAACTGGAGAAGCCCTTGGCATCCGGTGAAGAAAGCTCATCGAGGAGGCCGTCCCTATAACCGCGATCGGGAAGTGGGACAGGCAGGTGCCAGGGTGGCGGATCGGGCCGTAGTACTAATGATCCGCGTGCAGCAAAACGCGCGGGGAAGGAAGGGCCCGGACCTGTAAGCAAATCCGTACGACCAAAGGAGGCAAGGGTGCCATGACAAAAACACCTATCAGTTTGCAGGAGCTAAGCCGACGGATATATCGAAAGGCGAAGGTCGAACCTACACACCGTTTTTGGGGACTATTTATACATGTCACCCATATGAATACCCTTCAGGAAGCATACCAACTAGCGAAGAAAAACGGAGGTGCCCATGGTATTGACGGAAAAAGCTTTGCAGATGTAGAGCGTGAAGGGGTTATCCCGTTTCTGGAAAACATTCAAATTGAACTTCAAACGGGAACGTACCGCTCACAAGCTAACCGCAAAGTAGAGATCCCGAAGGCAAATGGAAAAATGCGGACGCTGCAAATTCCAAGTATTCGAGACCGAGTAGTGCAAGGGGCTCTGAAAATGATTCTGGAGGCGATCTTTGAGGCAGACTTCTGTGCGAACTCCTATGGATTTCGACCGAAACGCTCTCCCCATCAGGCATTGGCAGAAGTGAGGCGCAGTGTACTACGTCGGATGACGATGGTCATTGATGTGGACCTGTCCCGATACTTTGACACCATAAGACACTCGGTACTGCTGTATAAGATCGCAAAACGTATTCAAGATCCGCAGATCATGCAGTTGGTCAAACAGGTGATAAAGGCAGCAGGTAAAATCGGCGTACCGCAAGGTGGTCCGTTTTCACCACTGGCTTCCAACATCTACCTAAACGAAGTCGATTGGGCGTTTGACGCCATAAGGCGGAAAACAGCGGAAGGAGAATTTAAAGCTGTTAACTACCATCGCTTTGCAGATGATATGCTGATCACAGTGAGCGGACATTCCAGTAAGCGTGGCTGGGCAGAACTAGCCCTGCAACGACTACGCGAACAATTGGAGCCTTTGGGTGTGGAACTCAACTTGAAGAAAACGCGAATGGTCAATGCCTTAAAAGGAGATGCATTCGCATTTCTGGGATTTGACCTGCGGAGGATCCAGAACAGAGGCAAAACCGGTACGTTTATCCTCATGACACCGAAAAAGAAAGCCCGTACAGCGGTGAAAGCGCGAATCCGTGAAGTGATACGAAATGGTGGCGCAAAACCAGCCAAGGAGATTGTCAAACAAATAAATGCGATCTTAGCCGGATAGGTGAACTATTTTCGGGTGGAGAATTCCAGTGACGCCTTTAGCGAAGTACGCGACTACACGGAGATGAAAATCCGAACATTGCTGACCAGAAGGAAACGAAGACGGAAAAGTAGCATTGGATGGCGGAGATGGAGTAACGAATACCTTTATGACGTGCTTGGGTTGTACTGGGACTGGAAAGTCCATCCCCTGAAAAACGCTAACGGGTTTCGATGAAAGTGTCCGCTATACGATAGATCTCATAACCCTTTCGATGAAGCTTACGGGGTGAACTGCTTGAGGGAAAACCTCACGAGAGCAGTTCTTATGGGGAGGGGCTGGAAACGGACCGCCGGCACCGCGCCAGTCCTTTACCCGACAGGTGTTCTTTAAGTGCACCAAGTCCTTGCTTCGCTTGCCAAAAGAGTTCCAGGGTCGCTCGTATGATTTGCTCGTGAGCCACACGACGATTGTCTTTTCCCGTTACATTCTGCTCTCTTGGCAGCATCGCCAAAGTACCGATGCCCGGTCGTTTGGCGGCTTATTCTATTTACTGTTCGACGAAGTCGGCGAATTGGACTGGGCTGTTGCTTTGCAACAGCTGCTGGACCTGATTCAGGAAGTCGCCTCCAAAGCCGGGAAAAAGCTCTCGACTTTGATTCAACGTCAACTCCAACACTGGATCGCCGCTTTGCCCGGCTACATCAAGGCTTATCTACCGATTTCATGCTGCGAAAGTTGAGTTAAAATGTAATATACTAGACCTAAATCCAATTTCGGGGCATGAAGCAAGCTGCTAGACTTCACTACCTAAGTAAGCTATTCAGGGCAATCGCTTACGAAACTGAGCACAAGCAAGGGAAAATTAAGGGTGAATGTTGAAATCACAAGGATAAGCTTCCAACAGGAGATGAACTTGTGATGAAAAAAAGTTTATTAGAGCTGTTTCAGGGCATTCCGGA
>NZ_JAELUP010000108.1 GCF_016424485.1 Paenibacillus roseus | reverse complement strand
CTATAATGCTCCCATAGGTTGAGACACGGGAGGGGAAAAAATAAGTTATAATGAAGCCATGGAAAAACGGAACCGATATACCGCAGAGTTTAAGACCAAAGTCGTGTTGGAGGTGCTCCGTGAGGAGCAAACCGTGAACGAAATTGCAGCTAAATATGAGCTTAGCCCCGTGATGATTAGCCGCTGGAAATCGGAGTTTCTAGAGCGTGCCACCACGGTGTTTGAGAAGAAGACGAGTGAAGTCGACAAAGTGAGAAAGGAGTACGAAAGCAAACAAGAGCATCTAGAGAAGCTGGTTGGCCAACTCACTGTTGAGGTCGACTGGCTCAAAAAAAAATCTGGTCTTAAATGAATCGACCGGAACACGTAAAGCCATGGTCGAGCGTGACAATGCAGAGATCACGATCAAGCGTCAGGCAGACCTTCTTAGCATTAACAGAACCAGCGTATACAGCCCTGAGAAGGAGCATCGTGAGAACGAAGAAAACGTACAGATCATGCATCGGATCGATGAGATCTACATGAAGCACCCGTACTTCGGCTACCGGCGAATGACATGGTTCCTTCGAGAGCAAGGCTTCGAGATCAATCGTAAGCGTGTACGCCGCCTTATGCAGCTTATGGGCCTGGAGGCGATCTATCCGAAGCCGAACCTGAGCAAGCGCCTTCATGCCAAGTATACCCGGCCCTACCTGCTTCGTGGGTTAACGATTGACCGTCCGAATCAGGTCTGGGGAATCGACATCACCTATATCCGGCTGGGCAAGGGATTCATGTACCTGTTCAACATCATCGACTGGTACAGTCGTAAAATCATCGATTATGAACTGTCCAGCACGCTCGAGAAAGGCTTTGTGCTGAAATGTCTTAAACGCGCCTTCAGTCGTTGCAAGCCAGAGATTATGAACAGCGACCAGGGCTCCCATTTCACCAATGCTGATTATCTTGAACTGCTAGAGAAAGCAGCAGTGAGGGTCTCGATGGACGGTAAAGGCCGAGCAACGGATAACAGCCGCACAGAGCGTTATTTCCGGTCGCTCAAGTACGAATGTATCTTCCTCAACGAATTTGAAGACCCTCGGGCGCTGCGTAAAGGGATAGCTCGTTATGTCCAATTTTACAACCAGGAACGGCCTCATAAATCGCTAGGCGGAGCCATGCCCGATCAATTCTATGCTCATTCATCTGAAAAAATCGCATCCTAAATTGCTAGACTACACGACAAGGAGGATTAACTTATTCCTCAGAAAATCGTGTCTTGACATTGGGGAGCATTACA
>NZ_JAELUP010000107.1:80716-213313 GCF_016424485.1 Paenibacillus roseus | reverse complement strand
TGTGCGTAAATAGCGCAAGCACGGTTCTGCGAGGGGGGAGTGTACAATCCTGAAAGGAAAGGCGCTCTTCTACTCTACAACGAATGTAAGGGTGCTACTGTGGAGGGGAACTCCGCCCCATACTTCAGGTACTGGCCAACGCGATCGGGGAAGAAAACGGACAACTGTAACAGCATTTGTCCCCAGTTTTGAACGCGGCCTGTCCATTTACGAAGAACGTCCATGGTGTATCAGAACACACAATTCTAATCAGTACGTTTTTCGTTTCGTTTTCTTCTTAGGGTCGAATTCAAATTAATAATATACCTCGCTTACAAAAAAACGTACACTGACACAGAGTCTGCCCAAGAAACAGCTTATATTAACGATATCGTCGGTCACCCTGAATATGCTAATTCATGGGCAGGTAAAAGTAATTTTGACGGTAGATCTGCCATTGGCTATGGTGCGCTTGGGCCCAGTGGTTCATACAAATCAATTGTTCTAGCTACATTTAAGAACGCCTCTGTATGGGAAGTTAGGCAGTTCATGAAAGGCTTAGGTTGCACTATGGGCGTACATTTTGACGGTGGCGGTTCCTCCCAATTGCGCTATAAACGCCAAATCCAGCCAGGAGGGAGCATTTCCAATGATACTTGGGAACCTGATCCAGAGCCTAACCGTACTGTTTACAACATGGTAAGAGTTAATCCTACAAGCTGGAATGGTGGTAGTGGTTTTTTTTAAGACGATATTATTCGTAAAATGCTGTCTGAAATATCACATTTAGATTGACAGACCTTCTAGAGAAATAAAAAAATGCGCTATCACAAACAGTGACATAGCGCATTTTTTTATTTTATTCTTACCACTGCCACGAATCAGCTATATAAAGTAATTTCCAAACATTATCTTCAAACTGAAACACAAACAATTGCTTATCTGTTTCAATTGCCTCGTAACCATCGATCTTCTCTGTATATTCTACCCAAACAGGTTTAGCACCATCAGGAGGTGTAAGGTCAGGTTTCACCGTGAAATCTAATTTATCGATACTCAAAAACTGCTTTTTAAAATCAACCTTCCCTTTAATCGGATTCATATCTCCTGTAATGAGTGAATTATATGCATCAGTGTCCTTCTCGTATGACGCTTTCACTATGTTATTTAATGTCTTTACAATCCCTAATTCATCGCCTTCATATTTACTTTCATCGATGTACTGAGGCTGTTGATCATTTGTCGTCTCTGTAGGTATTGGATTTTCAGGCGGGCTAGAATCCTTATCAATATGATTAATCGGTAAATCCGATTTTTCTTCACTTGTTGATTGAGTCAAATCCTCAGCTGACTTACATCCTAATAAAATCATAAAGATACAAATTAGGCATAAAAAAACAATCGCAGTTTTGGTCTTCTTCATCACATTTCCTCCTTTGGTTAGATCATTCATTAAATTATGATGTATACAACGTTTTTCATGATTTATGGTATACCAACCTTTTCAAAAATGACAGAAGTATTTATAACTATAAATGAGCAAATTCGCTTCCATTAAACTGTAAAATCGAAAAAAATAGAGACAAGCGCGCTCCTTGTGGTAAAAAGTAGTCACCACAACCCTATCTACCAAGGAGAGTTCGCTATGTCTCATACCGCCATCGTACCCGATCATGCGTCAATTCGCAACCATATCTTGCAGCACCGGCTACCATTATATTTTTCCAAGCCGGTTTTGGCGCATATCGAAACGTATATGGCGGCCGCGACAGCGAAAGGATTTCGCAGCAAGGTAGTGGATCTTGCGGAATACAGTGCTTGTCATATTCATCCAATCTCTACTATTAGAGTTGATAGGGTACTAGTTGTTATTTCTTATACTCGCGACACTGTATATATCATCAGGCAATCATAGAGAGACATTGGAAAGAGTCATCTCGATGATTAGCTTGATAAAATGACATTCCCATGGTGCCTATTGAGGGATACAGTAGGCACAGTGGTATCCCGAATGTCTTCAACAAGAAGAGCGACTTAAGAATTGGCGCTTGAAAAATGAAGGCAGAACATTCATCCGGATGATGTTCTAATAAAATAAACAGGAGTGATTTACAATGACTATCGCTAATACTCATAAAACGACACAGAATGGAAAAGAAGTTCGATACATCATCGCGGATCTTGATTGTGTATCTGTGGTGAAAATTGATGGGAGCGTTGTGAATTCCAACATGTACGGGATCAACGGGACATTCTTTTACGGTTCGTCACTTTTGGGAGTAGCTGTTAATAACAATGCCGCGGTAAGAACCGGCGGTGATCAAACAGCTAATTCTAGTCATGGGCCTGGGCAAACGACCAAACGAGGAGTCCTCTACCATTTTGATCCTGCTGTGAACCTTAGTTTTATGAAAACGCATGTCGTGAAAAAATATAATGACACTACGGATCATAGCGGTAATACTGTAGGCGCTACTGCAAATAATGTGAAATGGGCTATAGGTGGATATAGCTTGCATTTACAAAAAACGTACACTGGCACAGAGTCTGCCCAAGAAACAGCTTATATTAACGATATCGTCGGTAACCCTGAATATGCTAATTCATGGGCAGGTAAAACTAATTTTGACGGTAGATCTGCCATTGGCTATGGTGCGACCGGTCCTAGCGGTTCAAACCGAACAATTGTCCTAGCCACATTTGAGAATGCCTCTGTATGGGAAGTTAGAAAGTTTATGAAAGGCTTAGGTTGTAGTATGGGTGTGCACCTAGATGGTGGCGGCTCTTCCCAATTGCGCTACAAACGTCAAGTTCCAGCTGGCTCCTTCCTGATTGATGATTCTTGGCAACCGGACCCAGATCCCAACGATCCCCGTAAAGTGTACAGTATGGTACGGGTTAACCCTACTACATGGAACAATGGCAGTGGTTTTTAAGATTTAATAAAAATGCGCTTTATCACAATTTGTGATAAAGCGCATTTTTTATTCTTAAAACCGCAAATAATCAGCTACATAAAGTAATTTCCAGGCATCATCTTCGAAAACAAATGTAAACAGCTGCTTGTCTTTTTCTATTCTTCCATAGACCTTCTCTGTATATTCTATCCAAACAGGTATAGCACCCTCAGGAGGTGTAGGTTCGGGTTTCACTGTGAAGTCTAATGTGTCGAAACTTATAAAGTACATTTTAAAACCAGGCCCAGCTTTTTCTCGATTCCCATCTTCTGCAATGATTGAGTTATATGCTTCAACGTCCTTTTCGTATAACGCTTTCTGCATTTTGTTTAATGTCTTGACGATCCCTAATTCATCGCCTTCATATTTACTTTCATCGATGTACTGAGGCTGTTGATCATTTGTCGTCTCTGTAGGTATTGGATTTTCAGACTGGCTAGAACCCTTATCAATACTAACGGAATGATCAATCGGTAAATCCGATTTTTCTTCACTTGTTGATTGAGTCAGATCTTCAGATGACTTACATCCTAATAGAATCGTAAAGATACCAATTAGGACTAAAAAAACAATCGCAGTTTTGGTCTTCTTCATCACATTTCCTCCTTAGGTTAGATCATTCATTAAATTATGATGTATGTATCTGAACCATACTGTAATTCGAAGGGAAGATGAGGTAACCATCATAATAACTCAATGGTTTTTGTCGTAGAGAGCATCTTAGCGCGTTAACATCCCCTCTTTATTAGACGAATTCGAATATGATTTGTTTCAGCGATTCCCACTTTTTTTATAGACTATAAAGATGATTCAGTCGGATATTGATAAAAACACCAGGAGTTGCGAAGACCACATCGTAGAGATGAAGGCAGCCGATAATACGTCGGGCCACGGGTTGAACGGCAATAGAGCTTCAACGCTGGACTTAAATAGGGATTTTACTCTCTTCCGTATAAACGCACACTGTGCCTTATTTGTTTCGTCTATACAACGTTTTTCATGATTTATGGTATACCAACCTTTTCAAAAAGGACAGAAGTATTTATAATAAAATAGGAACATTTGTTCCCTAATAGTTGTACTTTTTGACAGTTATGACACTGTATTAAGTAGGAACCTAAAATGAATTTTATCGAAAGGAATGACTTCTTATGCGAAAAAGTACTCCTTCCCCTCTTTTTGATGTTGAGGTAGCCCTTCAACATCCTGTTCTGCGGGGATTTTGCTCACACCCTGCAAACGTAAATTTGGTTCGCAAATACTTTGACGATACAACTCCAGAAAACCTCGAAAAACTTAATCTTTCGTTTAAAAAACATTTCTTTGCTCTTCGTTTCACCAAATATCTTAATTCACTGATTACCAACGGGAGAATAGATTTCGTCAGAAAAGTTAAACGTTCGGAGGAAAGGGAACTTACCATTTATAATAAACAAATATCGGATGAGGAAGAGGCAGAGATTGGTGAAATACTGTCGTATGTCTACAGTGGTGATGATTTACCGCAGGTTACCGTAGATCCTACTGTTTTTCAAGAGCAGCTAAACAATGAATGCTTGTATGAGGGCTTTTCCAACCTTACTTCCAAACAAAAAATCGTTGTTACACTTGCATACTCAGCGCTTTCAAAGGATAGCGAGATAGCTGTAATGCTTCATGTTACTCAGCAAGCAGTATCTAAAACGAGGAAAGTTGCTCGGTTTCCCCATTGTTGTGACAGGGTATTTGTTGCTTCGCTTTGAAAAAAAGATAGACTCCCTTACAAACACGATGCAGGAGTTCAAGATTGCTTTGATAGGAGAGAGTGATAAAAAAAATGACAAACGATGAACTCTTTGAAACCGTCCAACAAGCACAATACGGTGAACGTCAAGCAATGCAAAAGATTATCGAAGCGTATTACCCCTTGATAAGAAAGCAAACAAGAACATTAGATCCGTCAACCTCTAAAGATTTTGAACAGACGATCATTGAAAAAATAGTACGCGCTGTTCATAACTACGACATAACTTCTCTACCGGACTTCATTACCTTCTGTCAAGCAAACACTCAACCAGAATAAATCCATTGTGATACGGCCGGCTTATGCTTCATCACACATAGTATTTATAAGTAATCTACTTTTCCTCCAAATCATCCAGAAATTCTTCATCAAAAACCTTTTTACACTTAAGACTTCCCCATTTTCTCCTTCGTTCTACTAACTTTACCTTCAATGGATTTTACAAGAACCATGAATTCGGTATCTTCATGGAGAGGGAGCCGGCATTCGCTTTAATTCTACTGATATTCAGCATTTCACCACTTCAATCCAATCAAGCTTCACGCTGCCAACGGCCGCTTCAACATGCAGTTCATGCCGGCCTGTGTGCAGGAGTTGACTCTTAGCGATTTCATAGACAATCCAGGAAGCGGGACTGTCCGCTGCAGCTTCAGGAGCAGTTGTATCCCCGCCATCCGAGTCATCCAAGGCCAATGAGCTGCCGTCAATCCTTGAAGACGCCACTTCATCTTCGGTAGTCTTGCTGCCATTTGAAGGAACAGGGCTGAAGGCAGCCGGGATTTTTCCATCACCAGGTTGCGGAAAGGCCAGGTTTCCGGCATTCGGTGCAGCCTCTCCGAGCGGCTGTCCGTTCAACCTGACGGTCAGCGAGCCGTTGGCATCCTGGAACAGGGCATGTACCCGGATGGAATAGGACTCGTCTGTTTCACTGTATACACGGTAGCGCACCCACTCTCCTTCGTTCAATCGAACAGACAGCTTTTCTTCCTCAATTTGTTGTACGTGGCCGTGGCTGCTGAAGCTAGGCTTTTTGTCGGACTCCCCGTGAACAAACTGAATAAGCAGTCCGTCATGTTGGCGGAATAAGCTGCCTTCAGCGACTTCGCTCACCGCGTAATGGTCAATTCCTGCGCCCTGATTGCCGTAGTATTCAGCCGGGATACGCAGCGGCAGCTTGCGCTGGGCGGAACGCAGCACCTCGGGCGAGTAGAGGCAATTGTCAAACCGGATATTGTCCAGATACTGATCGAGAATCGCTTGCGCCTTCTCCGGCTCAGGCTTCGGCCCTTCACCCTGGGCATAGGCAATAATCAGGTCCCAGTCATCGGGGCGATTGATCGAGCAGGGGGAGTTGCGGTTGTCGAGCTTCTTCCAGGGCCAGAAGTTCCAGGAAATATTGTGGTCCTCGAATAGCCCGAACGCCCCGACGTACCAATTCCAGCAGTTCTCCCCGCCTTCACCCATATAGATTGGCGCGTTCCATTCCTTGCGCTTGTCCAAAAACCGCTGAATGCTTGCGGTATCCACTGCACTCCAATATTTATGGAATTGCAGCATCGTGTTGTCATCGAATTTCTCCGTGAAGATGGACCAGTCATTGGCCCAGTGAACGCCCTCAATGATAATCATGTGGCTGGCGTCCACTTCACGAATGGCCTTCGTAATATCGCGATAGAGCGGCATGACCTGCTCATTATACCGGTTGAACCATTCCGGGAGCGGTTCATTCAGCAGGTCATATCCCCCTACAATCCATTCATCCTTGTAGCGCTCGGCGAGCATTCGCCACAGCCGGATCGTCCGCTCGCGCATTTCCTCTGACTGGAACAGCCCGGGCTGATCCTGCTCGCTGTCATCGATGTTGGCTCCGGTCTGGCCGCCCGGCGCGCCGTGGAGATCCAGAATGACATAGAGCTGATAGTCGCGGCACCATTCGATCAACCGATCAATTCGGCCGATCCTGTCCGCTTTCCATCTGAGCGGCTCATCATCCTCAATAATATGTCTGGAATTAATCGCCAGCCGGACAGAATTCAGGCCTTCTTCCGCCATTTTGCGAATGTCTGCTTCCGTAATGTAATCGTCGTGGAATCGCTTCCAGAATTGTTCAGCGTTCGTTTCTCCAATGAGGTCGCTGATCAGCTTCTCAATCCGCCTTGGGCGATCCGCACCTTTGAAAAACTTCCACATATACCCTTCAGGCAGCATCCAATTGCCAAGTCCGACCCCGCGCAGCAGCAGCGGCTCGCCGTCTCCGTTTACAATCTGCTCCCCATTTGCGCGCAGAAATCCTTGCACACGGCCTTGATCCTTGTACATTCAAATCAGCCCCTCTCCCCGATTGATCATGATAAAAGTTGAACAAATGAAATCCAGGCAGGACCTGCGTATGAAAGGTTCTTCCCTTCTGTTTCTTTTGTTCAACTTAGAATACGATGAGAGCCGCGAAAAAAGCAATCTAAAAATAGGTAAAAATTAGGAATTAAACACTTCAAAACC
Organism: Paenibacillus roseus; assembly: GCF_016424485.1. GTDB lineage: Bacteria > Bacillota > Bacilli > Paenibacillales > Paenibacillaceae > Paenibacillus_D > Paenibacillus_D roseus. Next base: position 206,095 of record NZ_JAELUP010000107.1, on the reverse strand, counting down.
CAAATGGTTGAAAAAAGACTATAAGCCTAATAAAGTGCGATTCCACGTCCCGGGGCCGCTTGATACAATGTGGAATAATCTAGCCACTAGACAGGGGGAACGTATGCGTGCTTCGCAGAGCTGCAAAAATTTTACGTAACTATATGGTCAGTCTGATTGTGCTTGCCTTGGTTGCCGTTGCTATTCTCTATTGGAACAGCACGCGCGGATTTGATGATCTTGCGATGGCGAGCATACCCGACTATAGTGATGTCGATGAGCGTTCCATACTGGCGGATCAGGACATCAAGAGCAGGCTGGAGCCTTCTTACCTGAAATATATGAGGGCTTTGGAGCAGGAGGGAGCCAAGGATACATCAGGATTCCGACTGTCGGTTCCGTCTATGGAATACGCAGCGAGGAGTGAGGAAGGAACCTCTGTTGCCAGCAGTCTGGACGGATGGACAGGCGATGTGCTCATACTGGATGGCGAGGACAGCTGGGTGGAATACAAGGTGAACGTTCCAGAGGATGGATTTTACCAGTTGGCCATGAGCTATTATGCGCTTGAGGGCAAGCGTTCCGCTATTGTGCGCAATGTCCAGATTGACGGCGAGTTCCCTTTCTTCCAGTCGAAGAAGATGGAATTCCAGCGGATGTGGAGAGAAGCGGGACCGACGACCAAGGATAATCAGGGCAATGAATTCAACCCGCGCCGGGAAGAGGTATTTGGCTGGCAGTACCGCGAGTTCCGCGATGCCGAAGGCAAGGTGTCCGAGCCGTTCCGCTATTATTTGAGCAAAGGGGAGCATACGATCCGCATCAATGCGATGCGGGAGCCGGCAGCAATTGGGGAGCTGGAAGTATTCTCGCCTGTACAAATCCCGAGCTATGAGCAGCTTGTGGCTGAATATGACGAGAAGGGCTATAAGCCCACGAAAGGCCACTTCATCAAGGTGCAGGCGGAAGGCTCCTCATTGCGGTCCGATCCGACACTGCGTCGTGTGGAAGACCGGGAGCCGGCTACAGAGCCGTTAAATTCGAAAGCGATTACATTGAATAGCTTCGGCGGCGATGCATGGCGCAAGGGCGGCCAATGGGCAGAATGGGAATTCGAGGTGCCGGAAAGCGGTCTGTACAATATTGGCGCAAGGTTCGGGGCATGGTTCCTGAACGGAATTCCGATTGAACGCATGGTGATGATTGACGGCAAAGTGCCATTCAAGGAAATGAATCATGCCAAATTCCCGTTCAAGCAAGGCTGGCAGCTTCACAGCCTGACGGATCGGGACGAGGAGTATCTCTTTTATCTGGAGGAAGGCAAGCATACGTTGCGGATGGAGGTGCAGGTCGGATCGCTTGGCGAGGTATTCGAGAATGTGCTGGATACGACGAGCAAAATCTCGCTGCTGTCCAGAGAAATTCTGCAAATTACGGGAACGAACCCGGACCCGAACCGCGACTGGAAGCTTGAGGGAAGCATCCCGAATCTCGTTCCGCGAATCCATCTGATGGCCAGATCGCTGGATGATGCGATGAATAAGCTCTATGACTTTGGCGTGCCGAAGGGTTCATCCGAGGTCAGTACCTTGGGCGAGGCTCGCGATCAGCTGCTTGCAATGGCAGCGAAGACCGATTTGATTCCAAGCCGTCTGGCTTCGCTGACGGATATGCAATCTTCACTCGGACTGTGGGTGAACGGTCTGAGTACGCAAAGCGTAATTATCGATTATTTTGTGATCAAATCGGTCGATCATCCGTGGCCGAAGGCGGAAGCGCCGATCATCAAGCGGTTTGGAACAACAGTCATGGATTTTATGTATTCGTTTACAAAAGACTACAGCGGTATCGGCAATGTCTATGATGACGAAGAAGTGATTGATGTCTGGGTCGCCCGCGGCCGCGATTGGGTACAGATCATCAAGCAGATGGTCGATGAGGACTTCACGCCGGAGAGCGGCATCAAGGTCAATGTCAACGTTATCCCTGCCGGAGCCATGCAACTGCTCCTGCTTGCTCAGACATCAGGCCTTGCGCCTGACGTAGCGCTTGGGGTGGAAGGGGAAGTGCCAATTGACTTCGCGGTTCGCGGCGGATTGGTCGATCTGTCCACATTCAGCGATTACGAGGAAATAGCATCAAGATTCCGGCCGGGCGCTCTCATCCCGTACCGGTATAACGGCGGCAACTTCGCATTGCCGGAGACGCAGAACTTCTCGATGCTGTTCTATCGAACGGACATTATGGAAGAGCTGGGCGTGACGGAAGACCAGATTCCGCAGACTTGGGAAGAAGTCATGAACCTGATCCCGCTGCTGCAGCAAAGCGGAATGGATTTCTTCTACCCGCATGCGCCGAATGCCCCGAACAACGCGGTCAATGAATTTGCCCCGTTCCTGTTCCAGCGCAATGGTGATCTGTATAAGGACGATGGGCGTTATTCCGATCTGGATTCCCATGAAGCGCTGGAAGCAATCAAGATGTGGACCGGACTATATACGAACTACAAGATTGAGAAGCAGGCCGACTTCTACAACCGTTTCCGTACCGGCGAAATGCCGATCGGGGTCGCCGATTATACGACTTATGTCATGCTGTCTACGGCAGCGCCGGAGCTTACGGGATGGTGGAAGATGCAACCGATCCCGGGTCTCAAGCAGTCGGACGGCAAGATTAACCGCTCGACAGGCGGTCTCGGACAGACGGCAGTCATGTTCAACAGCGCGAAAAATAAGGACGCGGCCTGGGAGTTCATGACCTGGTGGACGGGAGCGGACGCGCAGGAGCGGTTCGGCTCCGAGCTGGAATCGCTGCTCGGCGTTGAAGCGAGATGGAATACAGCGAATGTCGAAGCGCTGACGCGCCTGCCTTGGCAATCCGAAGATATCGATGCCGTACTGGAGCAATGGGAATGGTTCCGCGAGCGCGAGGTTGTGCTTGGCGGCTATTATACAACGCGGCATATTGCGAACATCTGGAACGAAATTGTGCTTAACGGGGTAATTCCGCGTGAGGCCATCGAGAACGGTGTCCGTGAAATTAACAAGGAGCTTCGCAAGAAGCGGGAAGAGTTCGGCGATGACTACACTGCCGGCGGCCGCTTAGATACCGGGGGAGGGGCGAAATAGATGAGCAGTACCGCGACAACAAAGACAGTACCGGGGACGGATCGTCCCCTCAGCCCCGGAACGGGCAAGCCGAGCAAGCTGGCGCTCTTGTGGGAGAACATCAAGCGCCACAAGCTATCCTATCTGTTTCTCGCGCCATTTTTGCTGTTATTCACCTTCTTTACGATTATTCCGATTTTCACCTCGATCGGACTCAGCTTCAGCTATTACAACATGATCGAAAGCCCGCGCTTCATCGGGCTGTCCAATTACCGGCTGCTGTTCGTCGATGATGATATTTTCTTGAAGGCGATCGGCATTACGTTTAATTTCGCGATGATTACCGGACCGGTGGGTTATGTGATGGCTTTTATGCTCGCATGGCTCATCAGCCAGGTGCCGGTGAAATACCGCTTTTTCTATACGCTATGCTTTTATACGCCCTCGATTACGAGCGCGACGGCGATGTCGGTTGTATGGCTGTACCTGTTTGCGGGAGACCGCAAAGGGCTGATCAATTATTGGGCGCTCAAGCTCGGTATTATCCAGGAACCGTATCTGTTTTTGCAAAATGTCAATTCAATCGTGCCGGTCATTATTATCGTGTCGCTCTGGATGAGCATGGGGATCGGGTTCCTGGCTTTCCTCGCCGGTCTGCAAAATGTGTCCAAGGAACTGTATGAGGCGGGCGCGATCGACGGCATCAAGTTCAAGCTGCAGGAGCTGTGGTACATTACAATTCCATCCGTAAAGCCGCAGCTGCTGTTCGGCGCGGTGCTCCAGGTCGTATTTTCCCTGCAAGTATTCGATGTCAGTGTCCAACTCGTCGGCATACCGAGTCCGCTCTATGCGGGACATACGATTCTGACGCATTTGTTCGATTACGCCTTTATCAAATTCGAGATGGGATACGCATCGGCCATTGCGGTCGTCCTGTTCATGATCATGCTTGGACTGAATCGTCTTATCTTTAAGTGGCTGGGGAGGGACTGACATCATCATGGTAAAAGGCTTGAGATTCAATTGGGGCAGATCGCTCTTCTACCTGTTGCTGACCGCATTCGGGCTGCTGATGCTCGCCCCCCTTGTATATATGGCGTCCACCGCATTCAAACCGACGGCCGAGCTATTCCTGTTCCCGCCGCGCTTTTTCTTCATCAACCCGACATGGAACAACTTTTATCAGCTCTTGCTGGTTACAGGTTCATCCTTTGTGCCGTTCACGCGCTACATCTTCAACAGCCTGATTGTCACGCTGGGCGTTGTCGGCGGGGGGATTATCGTATCGGCGCTGGCCGCCTATCCGCTCGCCAAGCACAACATGCCGTTTCGCAGCGCGATCTTCAATCTGATCGTCTTCTCGCTGATGTTCTCGCCGATGGTACTGCAAATTCCGCAGTATCTGGTCATCAGCAATGTCGGCCTCATGAATACGTATATCGCCCAGATCATTCCGTATCTGGCTTCGCCGGTGGGGATGTTCCTCATGGTGCAGTTTGCGAAGCAGATCCCCGAGCCGCTGCTGGAGGCGGCCAGAATTGACGGGGCAGGCGAGTGGAAAATCTTCCTCTCTATCGTTATTCCGATGCTGAAGCCGGCGATTGCGACCTTTGCGCTGTTCAGCTTCATCCAGGCGTGGAATGACCCGTACCCGGCGATGGTATACGCCACGCAGGAGGATATGAAATCATTGCCGATCGCCATTCAGACGATCAGCGGCGGAGCGGGAGTGGTCGCCAGGGTGGGCACGTTCGCTGCGGCCAGCTTCCTGATGATTATCCCGACCATATTAGTATTCGTCATTACGCAGCGGATGGTGCTTCAGACGATGGCCCATTCAGGGCTGAAAGAATAGGGGGAGAGGAACGATGCGAGCAAGCTTACCAAGAGCTGTCCTCGTGTGGCTCATTAGTTCAGCGCTTCTCCTCGGCATCCCGGCGGCAGCGTCTGCGAGCAGCCCATACGACGGCTACATCTGGAATTCAAGATCGGATTCCCCGTCGATCAACGGCTATTTGTACAAGGAATCGATTGACGGCTATAATCTGCCGTCAGGTCCGTTCAAAGCGCCGGAGGATATTTACATCAATGACAACAACGCGATCTATGTAGTGGACAGCGGCAATAACCGGATCGTGTTGCTTGACAGCAGCCACCAGTTGGTCCGTGTATACGGGGACGAGGACGGCCCAGGCAAGCTGAATGGTCCCAAAGGCATCTTCGTCAAGAATGACGGCACCGTATATGTAGCCGATACCCAAAATCGCCGGATCGCTATTTTCAACCATGACGGGGTGTTCCAGAAGGAAATCAAGGCGCCTGACAGTCCGCTGCTTGGAGCAAACTTTCTGTTCTCTCCGGCAAAGCTGATTGTCGATAAGCGGGACTACATGATTATCGCGAATGACGGCACAAGCTCGGGACTTTTGCAAATTGATCCTAATGGCGTTTTCAAAGGCTATTTCGGAGCCAATATGGTGGAATTCAGTTGGCAGCGATTCCTGATCAGGTTGTTTGCGACCGACGAGCAGAAAGCGCAATTGGCGGCTGTAAGGCCGCAGGAATTTTCTAATCTGTACCAGGATGAGGAAGGGTTCATCTGGACGACGACGCTCGGCACGGAGTACAACCAGGTCAAACGGCTGAGCGCTGTCGGTGTCGATACGTATAATCCGGACTGGACGCAGGCGCACAACCGGAAGAAGTTCGGCGATGTCTTCTCGTACGGCTCCTTCGATATAGCCTCCTTCGTGGATTTGACGGTGGATGACAAGGGGGTTGTAACGGCGCTGGATCTGTCGACAGGCAAAGCGTTCCAGTACGACAAGGTCAGAAGCCTGCTGTTCGTCTTCGGCGGGCTGGGTACCCAGAACGGCTTGTTTCAGACGCCGGTAGCGATCGACCAGACAAGCGACGGCAACATCTATATCGTTGACAAAACACGCAACAGGATTGACCGCTTTGGCACGACTCCGTTCGGCGATCTGGTGCATGAAGCTTCGTCATTGTTTGTTGACGGGCGGTATCAGGAGGCCAAGGAGCCATGGCGAAAGGTGCTGGAGATCAACAGCAATTATGAACTTGCTTACAGCGGCATCGGCAAGGCGCTGGAGAAGGAAGAGCGGTGGAAGGAAGCGATGGCCTACCACAAGATGGCCCGGGATCAATACAATTATTCACAATCGCTCAAGGAATATCGCAAGGAATGGCTGCGGGAGAATTTTCAGCTTGTGTTCATCAGCATCATTGTGTTGTTTCTCGTACTCCGATTCGGCGTGCCGCTGCTGCGGAAGCAGTGGGGAAAATTGCGGCCCAAGGAATACGCGCAAGGGAACGTTACGGAAAGGAGTGGCTCCTGATGGAACTGCTGAGCAATACGCGCAAGGCGCTGCTGCACCCGCTGGATTTCTTCTATGATATCCAATTCGAAGGCCGCGCCAGGTGGTCTCATGCCGGGATTCTTCTGGCACTGATGGTGATCGTGCATATCCTTCGTATTTCCTTGACCGGGTTCTCCTTCGAGGGGCGGGAATCGTACCAGGTTTCGTTCCTGTTCGAATCATTCTGGATTCTGGTGCCGTGGATGACCTGGTGCATCTCCAACTGGGCCGTGAGCGCAATTCTCGACGGGGAAGGCAAATTCAAGGACATCGTTGTCTCGTCCGCGTATGCACTGCTTCCCTATATCGTATTGTCGGTTCCGTTGGCGCTGGTGTCGCAGGTACTGACGCAAGGGGAGAATACGACCTATTATGGCATTTATACCTTTATCCAGTGCTGGGTCGTCTTCCTGTTCCTGGCCAAAGTGAAGATTCTGCATGATTTCGAGCTGGGAAAAATGATATGGATCATCCTGCTGTCGCTGATCGGCATGCTTGTCATCTGGTTTGTCGGATTCCTCATCTTCGGGCTGGTGAATCAGGCGGTGGAGTTTGTGATCGGAATTGTGAAAGAAGTCCAGTTCCGGCTGTAGGTTAGGCTATACAATTCATCTCCCACGGAGATGCTTGAGGAGGAAGCAAGCTTGAGCAGACATAAAAAATGGATAACCGCCGCCGCTGCCGTGATGGCTCTGATCCTGCTCGCCGTCGTGATCTACGTGACCCGGGATTTGAAGCCGAACACGGTACAGCCGGTAGCGCAGGAAGTAGAGGAAGAGGTCGTGGAGGATTTCGTCCTGCCGACCCAGGCCGACCCGGATGCCGGCCAGGCTGAAGCGCTTGTCGCTGAGAACAGCCGTTACAAGCTGTACGTTAATGAGGAGCTTGGCAATGTGCGTATTGTCGAATCGTCCTCAGGGAAGGAATGGTTCAGCGCGCCTCCCGTGGGCAGCGAAATGCCGTCCAACAACCGGGAATTTGTCCAGGCGCCGGTCCATGTCCGGTTTACCCAGGGAGTCAGCCCCTCCCAGACCTATCCGAAGAAGGAGAAGGCGGCGACGAAGATGGAAAAAATCGACCAGGGCGTCCGCTTCGCCTTTGACTTCGATAATGAGGCGCTTAATTTCGGTTTTGCGGTTGAATACCGGCTGACTGACCAGGGATTCGAAGCGACTATCCCGGACAGCTCGATCTACGAGAACGGGAGGTCCAAGATTACAACGCTGGAGCTGCTGCCGTTCTTCGGGGCGCAGGGCAAACAGGAGCAGGGGGCTGTATTCGTCCCGGACGGCTCCGGCGCGCTCATTCGCTTCAAGGAGGCGCACCCGCAATATTTTGACGGATATTCCGAGTTCGTCTATGGCGGTGACCATGCCTTCAAGAAGCGGGTGAATCAGGATTTTAACGATTTTTATATGCGCAAGCCGAATGTGAAGCAGGATGCTGCGCTGCCGGTATATGGCATCTACCGCGATGGCAGTCAGGGATTTCTCGCTATCATTACGCAAGGCGACTATGACGCAAGAGTCAACGCCACGCTGCCGGGGATGCGGGGCATTGATATGTACCGGGCCTCCGCAGAGTTCATGTACCGCAATGATGACATTATCTTTATCGGCAAATCAGGTGAAATTCCGCTGTTCCAGGGGCAGCGGGTAACCGGAGACCGGACGGTGCGCTATGTGCTGCTGACGGATGACAAGGCCGACTATATCGGCATGGCTCACGCTTACCGCGATTACCTCATCAAGGACCGCCAGGTGCAGCCGGTGAAGCAGGATCAGGTTCCACTTCAGGTCAGACTGTTCGGGGGTGTGCGCCGCGATGAGATTGTCGGCAACACTTATGTGGACATGACGACTTTCAACCAGGCCAAAGCGATTATTGACGCCTTCCTGGAGAAGGGTGTCAAGAGTCTGGAGCTGACCATTGACGGTTGGTCGAAAGACGGGGTGTACGGCAACCAGCCGGGGCATTTCCCGATAGAAGGCAAGCTAGGCGGCAAGAAAGAGCTGACGAGTCTGGCCAGCTATGCCAAGGAGCACGGCATTGACCTGTACTTGAAGGCCAACTATGTGAAGCCTTACGAGGACAGCAGCAAGCTCAAGACATCTCGCGATGCCATCCGCGGCATTGACCGCGAAGTGAGGAAAGTGCCACATTACTATATCAGTACGCGGTTCTCCGACTGGGATCATGTATTTTATCTGCTTAAGCCTGAGCGCGTCTATGACAAGTACGTATCGCGAGAATCGGGTCAATATGCCGAGCTGGGCATTGCAGGCGTTCACCTGCAATATATGGGAGATACGCTCTACTCTGACCATGATCCGAAGAGTCTGACCGACCGGAGTGTGACGGCAGGCGTATGGAAGAAGTCGTTGGGGGATATGAGAAGCAAGGTGGGCAAGACCGCGGTTGATTACGGCTATGCCTATACGCTTGGGCTGGTCGACCGGATCGATAATATTCCGGTATATGCCAGCGATTTCACGTTTGAGGATGGGGCGGTTCCATTCTATCAGATTGCGATTCACGGTCTTGTGCCTTACACGGTCAGTCCGTCCAACCTGCGAGATGATCCGCAGCTCGAATTTTTGCGGGCGCTGGAGTACGGCGCGCTGCCGAGCTACGAGTTGACGTATGAGCCGACGACGAAGCTGGCGCGTTCCATGGTGGAGCGCTTGTACAGCGCCGAGTATTCCACGTGGGTTGACCAGGCGGTTAATGAGTATGAGACCTTCGCCAAGCTCAAGGCGCATGTGAAGGACATGAAGATTGTCAACCATGAGCAGCTGGCAGAGCATGTATTCCGCACCACCTATCAGGATGGCTCTTACGTCATTGTGAACTACGGCGACACGTCCGAACTGATCGGGAAACATACGCTGGCCGCCAGGGATTACGCCATTGTATTGGAAGGAGAGCAACCATGAAGAAAAAACTGCGGCTGACTATCCGGATGCGTACGGTGCTCGAAGCCTACTCCTTCCTCTCGCTTTGGCTGATCGGTTTCGCCATGTTTATGGCGATTCCGCTCGGCAGATCGTTCTATTACGCCTTTAACAAAATGAATGTCACCAAGGAAGGGCTAACCCCGGAATGGACCGGTACGCTGAACTTCCGGCGCGCATTCTCGACGGATGTCAACTTTTTGCCGCTGCTGCAAAACTCCTTCCTGGAGCTGCTCATCCAGGTGCCGCTCATTCTGATCTTCGCCATGTTTGCGGCGCTGCTGCTGAACCGGCCGCTGGTCGGACGCACCTTCTTCCGCGGCGTCTTCTTCCTCCCGGTCATTATCGCATCGGGAGCCGTACTGGCGGAAATTCTGGAGCAGGGCGCGGAGCGGATGCCGCTCTTCACTTCGACGGGGCTGTTCATGACACTGAGCAATGTCATTCCGCCAAACATCCTGGAGCCGCTGCTCAATCTGGCTGATCAATTGACGCTGGTCATGTGGAATTCCGGTGTCCAGATTCTGATTTTTCTCGCGGGACTGCAGACGATTTCCTCATCCCTTTACGAGGCGGCTGATATTGACGGCGCGACAAAATGGGAGAGTTTCTGGAAAATTACTTTCCCCATGATTGCTCCGATGATTCTGGTGAACACACTGTTTACGATTGTCAATTCGTTTACTGCGGCCAATAACCAGATGATGGCCTATATACGTACTGTTGTGTTCAATCAAAATGATTACGGCTATGGCGCTGCGATCGGCTGGATTTATTTCCTCATGATTTTCCTGATTATTGCGTTCGTATTCTGGCTTTTCCGCAAAAACTTGAGCAACACGGAAGGAAGGAGATAGCGCATGTCCAAAACGGCAACCCAAAAATGGAGCGACAAGGTACAGGCCGACTGGGTGGTCACCGCCAAGAAAAGAGGCGGCCTGTTCATCAGCAAGTTGTCGCTGTACACAGTGCTGATTTCTCTTTCCTTTGTATTTTTGTATCCGCTGCTGTTCATTGTCTCGCAGTCGCTCATGATGTCCACGGATGTCTCGGATTCGACGGTTCAGTGGATTCCGCAGAGCCTGTCCTTCTCCAATTATCTGGATGCGTTTCTGGCACTGGGCGGCGCCCAAAGCCGCACTTACTGGGATGCATTCATGTACAGCGGAATCATTTCCTTCGGCAGCGCGGCGCTGCAGGTATTCAGCTGCGCGCTCGCCGGCTACGCCTTCGGGCGGTATCGTTTTCCGGGCTATACCTTATTCCTGTCGCTCGTCCTGTTCGCGTTTCTGGTACCGCCGCAGACGATTATCGTTCCATTGTTTCAACTGTTCTCGGATTTCGGCTGGATCAACACCTTTTATCCGTTTATTGTCCCGAGCCTGACCGGACATGGGCTGAAAGGCGCTCTGTTCGTGCTCATATTTATTCAATTTTTTCACAGGCTTCCGTTTGTGCTGGAGGAGGCGGCCAGAATAGACGGCGCGAGTGCATTCCGCACGTATTGGACGATCATGCTGCCGCTTGCCCGCCCGGCGATGCTTGTTGTCTTCCTGTTCTCCGTTGTCTGGCACTGGAACGATGTGTTCGAGCCGAATCTGTACTTGCGCGTGCCAAATTATTACAACCTTTCACAGACATTGGCCATTTTCAACGGTGTCGGTTCCGCCCAGATTGATGCTGCGACAGCCGGATTGAATGCTGCCCAGACGATCGGTGTTGCGCCGACGATGATGAACAAGATTATGGCTGCGGCAATGCTGTCTATTTTACCGATGCTGGTTCTGTATCTGTTCACGCAGCGCTATTTTGTCGAAAGTGTGGAGCGCGCAGGAATCGCGGGCGAATAACAGACAAAGTGATACGATTCGGGGGAGGCGATGTCCGGCATAAATGCGTGAATGGAACGCCAGCAAAAGCGTGATACCAATCCAATGGAGGATGATAGGCAATGAGAAAAACATCGATTTTTTTATTCATGCTGTTATTCGCTCTTTCGGCTGCACTGTCGGCTTGCAGCAGTGGTTCGGGCACGACCCCGACTAACGGTAATTCTGTCAACAGCAATACGGGAGGCGGCGATCAGGGTTCGAACAAATCGGAGCCCGAGCCTGAGCCGGTCAAGGACTTGAGCGGGGAACTCGAGTTGTGGTCGTTCAACCCGGACAGCTTCCCTGAATCGATAGAGGCGTTCGAGGCCAAATACCCGAAGGTGAAAATCAATGTTGTTGTCATGAGCATTGCAGAGATGCATGAGAAAGCGTTGACGGCAATTGCCAGCGGCTCCGGCGGACCCGACGTCCTGTTCCTGGAGGGTGGTTATTTCAGACAATTTAATGCTATTGAAGGGCTTGAAGACCTGCTGCAGGAACCTTACAACGCCGGGCAGTACCGCGAGCATTTTACAGATGCCAACTGGAACCGCTGGCTGTCGATTGACGGCAAACGCCTGATCGGGATGCCGTGGGATATGCCGCCTTCTGTAACGTACTACCGTCAGGATATTATGGAGGAGAACGGCTTCCCCACCGATCCTGCCGAACTGATGCAGTACATGGCCGATTCGAACAACTTCCTCAATATGGCGAGAACGCTGAAAAACAAAGGCGTCTACCTGCTGGAATGGCGGGATCAGCCGGTCGGTCTGATGAACAACGGCATCTCGTTCTTTGACAAGGACCTGAACTACCGCCGTAATACGGATGGGTTCGTTAAGGGGCTGGATATCTCCAAGCAGATTGCGCAAGAAGAGCTGTATCTGGGCCAATCCATCTGGTCTGAGGAAGGGCAGCAGGCGGTGAAAAATGGCAAATTGGCCTTCTTGTACATGGGTTCCTGGGGTGCCAATATTGTTCAGGACTGGGGCGGAGAAGAGCAGACTGGCAAATGGAGAGTGACCGGGCTTCCATTCGGCGCTTACGGCGGCAACGGCGGTTCCGTGTTGTCCATTCTGTCTCAAAGCAAAAATAAAGAGCTGGCTTGGGAGTTTGTCAAGTGGAATCTGGCTACGGATGAAGGGCAGCTGATCTGGACGAAAAAGGGGATGATGCCGGGCTATAAGCCAGCCTGGGAATTCCCGGAATTCAAAAATGTCAGACACCCGTACCTGGGCAACCAAAATATGAATCAGCTTTATGCCGCGCTGCTTGACAAGGTTCCGCCGTCCTTCGCGACGCCGCTGGACGGCCGGGCAGGCGAAATTTGGGGCAGTGGCATAGCCGAGGTCATGGATAAGAATCTGGATTCCAAAGCAGCGCTGCAAAAAATCGAGGATGATATTTTGGCAGCTGTAGGAGCAGAGCGGCAGAAGCTGCTGGATGCCAGAAATTAATTGAATTTTAAATCTCATGCGATTGCTGTCTTCCATTATCGGGGACAGCAATCGTCTATTCGGAAGGCATCAAAGGAGGGACATTCATGTCTGTCAAGCGGACGGCCCTAAAGGCAGGTCTGTTCATTGCGCTTGCCGGCATTCTGGCAGCTGGCGCAGCTGTCTATCTATGGGAAAGAGGGGGACGTGATTCTGTGAATGTGGAAGCCTGGTATTCCTCGGAGGACGGCTCGCGCGTGCTGGAGCAACAGGCGAGTCTGCAATGGCATCAGCCGGGGAGCGCAGCCGAGCCTATTCGAACCTTCACGATCGACGACTCCATTACTTACCAGCCATACTTTGGCGTCGGGTCCTCGCTGGAGGAATCCAGCGTCTATAATTTGATGCGCATGAGCAGGGAGAACCGCGAGAAGGTTCTGCAGTACTTGCTTGATCCAAAGGGCGGTCTTGGCTGGAACGTCATGCGCATTACGCTTGGAACATCGGATTTCACAGGCCGGGAATGGTACAGCTATAATGATAATCCGCCAGGCGGAGAAGACAGGGCGATGGAGCGCTTTTCGATTCAAAAGGATATCGACTACAATATCGTTCCCGTCATTCAGGAAGCGCTGCGCTACAATCCCGAGCTGAAGATTATCGCCTCGGCCTGGAGTGTGCCCGGCTGGATGAAGGACAGCGGACGCCTCGAAGGCGGCCCGTCCAAGAGCGGCAAGATGAAGAGTGAATATATGCCTGCTCTGGCATTGTATTACCGCAAGGCGATTGAGGCTTATGCGGAGCAGGGCATCCCGATCTATGCGATCAGCCTGCATAATGAACCGGGCATTCATGTCGATTATCCCATGACCGAGTTTTCGCTGGGACAGCAAATCGAGCTGCTGAAGCTGCTCAAACAGGAATTTGGCAGTACGGAGCACGGGGAGATTATCGACACACAGGTCTGGGTCCATGAATTCAATATTTATGACTGGGAGCTGCAAAATAAGAGAATTTACGACGACCCCGAAGCTTACGCTTTGTCTGACGGCACAGCCTTTCATGATTATTGGGGGCACTTGTCCGTCATGACGGATGCGCATGAAGCGCATCCCGACAAGCCGATCTATATGACGGAGCGGTCTGTATGGGGGACGCGGGGGGCAGATCGGATCATTCAATATTTCCGCAACTATGCCCGCAGCTATAACGCCTGGGTGACGCTGCTGGACAGCAGGGGCAAGCCGAATGTATCCAGTACGGCGGCAGGCCGCACCTTGGTGACCATCGATGCCGATACACCTGACAACTATACGATTAATTTCGAGTCGCATATGATGGGCCACTTCTCGCGGTTCATCAGGCAGGGCGCGCTGCGTCTGGACAGCAATTACTATGACGAGAGCTTTGACCGCCATGAGCCAAGGATGAACGGGGAGGAAGAGGTGCGCCCGGAGGTATCCAATATTGCGTTCAGGAACGAAGACGGCGCTATAGTAATGATTGTTGTCAACAACAGCCGCGAGTCCCGCCCGTTCCGGGTATTGTATGCAGACGGGGAGTGGCAGGATACGCTGCCGGGGAAGACAGTCGCGACCTACCGGTGGAAGGAAGCTGAGAAGGGGACATTCAAGGAGCGGGTGAAGGTGCCGACTGTCAATCCGCAGGACGGAAGTGTGTTTGGGGAGATTCAGGCGACGCTTGCATCCGCGACGGAAAGCGCAGAGATCAGGTACACGCTGGATGGCTCTGTGCCGGGTGCAAGCTCGACGTTATATACAGGTCCGATTGCAATTAAGGGACAGGGAGAGACGATCCAATTGAAGGCTATTGCCATGAAGGAAGGGATGCATGATTCTACCATTCGCGCCGTATCCTATCCATTTGTTCTTCCATCGGTCATTCCCGGACAAATCGAAGCCGAGGCGTATCTGGCAGCGAGCAGCGGACGAACGGAACCAAGCTCTGAGGGCGGCCTGAATATCGGTTGGGTCCAGCGCGGCGACTGGCTGGATTATCCGGTAGATGTGGAAGAGTCGGGGATGTACCGTGCGTCTTATCGTGTAGCAGGAGTGGGTGCTGAAGGCAACATTGAGCTTCAGGATGACGGCAAGGCGCTTGCGGCCACAGGTCTGGAAGATACGGGAGACTGGCAGAAATGGACCACCATTCAGAGCGAACCTTTTCTGCTGGTGGAGGGGGAGCGGGTGTTGCGGCTTCATTTGGACGGCTCCGGCTTCAATTTGAACTGGTTCAAGCTTGAACGGGTCGAACGGACTGATTAAGCAAGAGAGAATTCAAATATCATGTAAAAATAGGAATACTTCTCTATTTCACTCTAGGTTATAATAGAAGAGTTCGCAGCGGATGAGGCCCTATTCAGCAGTGGAGAGGCAGGAGACGGCCATGTTCAGACATACCATATTGACCAAAATGATTCTCGTAATCTTGCTATTCCTTGTTCCGGCGCTTCTATTATACGCTTACAGCAATCGGACGAGCGTCAAGGTTGTCGAGGATCTCATTCATCATTCTACTAAAAAACAGCTCCACTTCTTCTCCAGGCAGATGGACGATTCCGTCAACCGCCTATCCGACTTCGCGGTCAGCATGACGCAGGACCCCAATGTAAGGCAATTCATGGGGTATTCCTTTATTCGGACAGATTATGAAGAGGTAAGGCTGCATGCGGCGATACTCGAAAAACTTGATTTGAATAATATTTCTTCCGCCTGGCCCAGCGAGACGGCAATCTATTCGATGCTGGAGAAGCGTATGCTGGCCAAATCGACGGTACAGCCCTTCGAGCCGGGTCGGCTCGGGAGCAAAATAACCAGCAATGAATGGGCAAGCCGGCGGGATGAGGATGGCCGGCCAAGCTTTTTTTACTATGCGATGGTTCCGGCTGTCTATAAGAAGCTTGAAGACCTGCATATGGTGATCGAGGTGAAATTCCCGCAACACAATATTGAGAACCTGCTGGACCAGTTTGCATCTGCGAGCAACGGGCAAGTCTTTTTGTATTCATCGGACACGGGTCAGATCATTTCAGGCAAACGGTACATGCGCAGTCACTTGCGGGAGTTGGAGCCTCAACTGCACAATAGGGAGCTGTCCGATAGCGGAAACTTCCGAATACGTATGAGCAACATATCCTATGAACTCTACTATGAGAAAGTTTCAAGTCTGGGCTGGCATGTGGTGGAATATGTGCCTGTGGAGACGATTTTGCAGCCGATTCGCTCCAATCAGGTGCAGTTTTACGGGACAATGCTGTTGCTGCTGGCTGTTGCGGTCGGTCTTGTGCTTATGTTGTATCGAAATGTGCAGCAGCCGATTTTGAAGCTGATCCGCAATATTGAGCGGGTCAAGCAGGGCAACTATGTGAATACGACCCTCAGCGGAAGCGGGGATAATGAGTTCCAATATTTATTTGACCGATTCAATGAAATGACTATGGAGATCAGGCAGCTTATCGAGAAAGTCTATGAGGAAAGGCTGCGGTCACGGGATGCGACGCTCAAGCAGCTGCAATCCCAGATTAACCCGCACTTTCTGTACAATTGCCTGAGCTTTATTATGAATATGACGAAGCTGAAAAAGCACGACGACGTCGTTATGATGACCTACCATCTGAGCCAGTATTACCGCTATGTAACGCGGATTGAGGTAGAAACAGTTCCGCTCCCGGTGGAGATCGAGTTTACGAAGCACTATTTGAAGATTACACAGCTAAGGTTCGTGCAGATTGACATGGAATATGATATCCCGGATTCGGTGAAGGACGTCATGATTCCGAAGCTGCTTATTCAGCCGATTATTGAGAATGCGATCAAGCATGGAATTGAAACAACCGGCGAGCCGGTCAGACTCCACATCAGCGCGTTCAGGGAAAACGGCGAAGTTCGGATCATCGTCGAGGATAACGGGGTCGGGATCACCGCGGACAAGATCGCCGACATTGCAGAACGTATGCAGCAGCCGCTTGGCAGCGATATGGGAACGGGGTTGTGGAATATCAACCAGCGTCTGCAAATGCATTTTGGAGAAGGCGCGGGGATTGAGCTTTTTGAATCAACAGAATTAAACGGGTTGAAAATCGTCCTTCGCTGGAAGGACCCGGGAAGCGAGGCGGATCACTATGACTGAACTGATGATTGTCGATGATGAGCCGCATTCTGTGGACAGCCTGGCGGATACGATCGATTGGGCTTCAATCGGGATTTGCGGCGTGCACAAGGCTTATTCGGCGCCTGAAGCGCTGGATAAGCTGAAGGAAGCGCCAGTGGACATTATTATTACAGATATTCATATGCCGAAGATGAACGGACTGGAGTTAATTGAAGAAATTCGCAAGGTGTGGCCGAGAACCAAGTGCATTATTCTGTCCGGCTATGCGGAATTTGAATTCGCACAGAAGGCGATGCAGCTCAAGACGACGGAATACTTGCTCAAGCCGGTGTTGAACGAGGAAATTATCGAGAAGGTAAAGGCGCTGACCGAGCAGCTCCAGTGCGAATGGTTGGAGATCAGCTCCAGAGAACAGGCCGTTCGCGCCGTCAAGGAAAATCAGTCTCTTCTGAGAGGCAACCTGCTGCTGGAATTTCTCTATGGCAGTCAATATCCCCGTGAAACCTGGGAGCGCAAGCTGGAGTTGCTGCACCTGCCGTTCGAGTTTGGGGACCGCTATAACAAATTCATGATCCGGCTGGAGGATGGCTTTCAGTCGTTCAATCAGGGCAGCAGGCCGCTGCTGGAATACGCAGTCTATAATATTGTGGAGGAAATCTTCGGCCTGAGCTTTGATGTCTGGTACGGCAAGGATGACTATGATTATCATATTTTTCTATTCAAGTGGAAGGGTGATGAACAGGAACGCAATCATTATTTATCCGCATTGCATATGAAGGAGGATGAGTATATTGACGCGCTTTTTTCGCGTATTCAGCATAATGTAAGGGTTTTCTTGAAGGGTCAGCTGTCGATTCTGGCTGGCAATTGGGGGCATTTTCCCGAACAGCTGTCTGCGGATTACTATGAGATGCTTACCGTCTTTCGCCAGCAGATTGGCAGGGAAAGCGGTTTTTGCATGAAGCTCTCCGGCTACGCTAAAGACAAGGATGTGCATACGCTGAGTTCTCTTTACGAACCACCGGTGCTCTCGCAGCTGCTGGAGACCGGCAGATGGCAGGAGGCGGAGGATAAGCTGCGGCATATCTTCGGGCAGATGGCCGATGACAAATACAAGTCACGGGATAATCTGATTGAGGTCTATTTCCATATCTATAACGCCTTCACTTATATCTTGCATCGAAACGGGAGGAAAATATCGGAGTTTCTCGGTCGGGGGCTGGAGCAGCTGATAGACGGCAATACGTATCATCACGCCGAGCAACTGCTTGGCCGCACGCTGCGCATGCTGCGTCAATTGCAAGATGAATCGCTGCTGGAACTGAAGGATAGTCGCCGCCAGACTATTCAGGATGTGCAGCGCTATATTGAGAATCATTTGGCTGAAGATGTGTCCTTGCAGACACTGTCTGAGCAAGTTTTCATGCATCCGACCTATTTGTCCAAAATCTACAAGTCGGAGACCGGAGAAGGCATCAATCAATATATTCAACGGCTTCGTAAAGACAAAGCGATTCAACTTTTGAAGCATACCGAGTTGAAAATTTATGAGATCGGCAACCGGGTCGGCCTTGTGAATACCACCTACTTTATTAAACAGTTTCGCAAGGATACCGGTATGACGCCGCAGGAATTCCGGGATTCGCTGAAGGGGTGAGCGGGAATGAGGAAACTGACAGCAACAGCGGTCATTTTAATATTGATTATGGGATTGTCGGGTTGTCGGGCAGGCGGAGGTCTGCCTGAGGATATTGGGGATCAATCAGTTCCCGGAAGATCGGCCTGGAACGGGGAAAAGTATGATCCGCCGATTACCTTGACAAGAGTAGTGAAGCACAACACCTATTCGACTACCTTCCGGGATAATGAGGATTGGGACGATAACGTGTTCACCCGCTGGCTCGAAGACACCTTGGGCATGAAGACCGAAACGCTTTGGGCTATCCCCGAGGAAAATCATGCGTTTTCTAAAAAACTGCTGCTGTCGATCAGCAGGGGCGAGGCGTTGCCGGACATTGTCTCCTACCGAGGCTCCTATGAAACGATGATGCAGCTGATGGAGTCCGGCCGGTTTATGCCAGTTGATGAGTTGTTTGACAAGTACGCCAATGATATCTGGAAGGAAGCGGCGGCCAGCTATCCGCAGATGTGGGAGAACGTAACGATTGGCGGCAAAAAATACGCCCTCCCGCTGCTGGACTATACGATGAATACAGAGCCGGTATTATGGATTCGCGAGGATTGGCTGGAGAAGCTGGACCTCGACCCACCTGAGACGATCGAGGATTTGGAGCGGATTATGGAAGCATTCACCTATCTCGATCCGGATGGCAACGGCAAGGATGATACGTATGGGCTGGCGGTAACTTTGCGCGAGAATCTGAATGCATGGATGACGGATTTGAGCTGGTTGTTCGGGGCGTACGGGGCCGTTAACTCCCAGTGGAATAAGGTCGGAGATCGTCTGGAATACGGCTCGGTCCAACCCGCGGCGAAGCAGGCGCTGGGCAAGCTGAGCGAGTGGATGAAGAAGGGGTATATTGCCCGGGATGCAAGCACCTGGGATGAAGTGAAGGCGTCAGAATTATTCACGACGGGCAAGGCGGGTATTATTGCCGGACCTCACTGGCTGCCTGACTGGCCGTTCCCGAAGCTCAAGAGCTACGCGCCGGAGGCCAAGTACAGGGCGTTCCCGGTGCCGGCCGGTCCGGAGGGGAAGAGAGGGGTGAGAGCCGGCAGTCCGGCTCCGACGAATGGAGTTATCCTGATCAACAAGGACAGCGAGCACCCGGAGGCGTTTCTGCATTACTACAACTATTTGATGGAGCATTACGCGAACCCGGCGGAGGGCTCGCCGTTCGAATACGGATTTGCCAAGGGATATGACTACGACCTTATCAATGGCAAACTGGTGAAGGATAATCCCCAGTTCATCAGTCCGATGGATTATTCCCTTAGCTATGAGGGCGCTCGTATTCCCGAGTTGATGATCAACACGCTGGTTAAGCTCGCTACGGAGGAACCGACGACGCCGTTCGAGCAGCAGGTAAAGGCGAAGCGAAGACCAGAGGAGATCGAGGCTGCATCCATTGTGATGGACTATGATCGGCAGGGTATTCGCTACCATAACTGGTATTCCGGCAGATCCCTTGGCATTGCCAAGAGCCGCAGCAGTCTGCTTGTTCAGATGGAGCGGGAGGCGTTCAACAAAATTATATACGGTCAGCTCCCGGTTGACGCGTTCGACCAGTTTGTCGAGCAGTGGAGGCAGGCGGGCGGAGATGAGTTGACGGAGCAGGTAAATAACGCTTATCAGCTGAGCAAGAATGAGCGTTGACGGGACTCGCAGTTACATCAACTGGTGTACCGGTTGAGCATAGTTACTTGAGCGAACTGGAAACACCAAGGCTCCCAGGCTATGATGCGCCTGGGAGCCTTGTAAGTGGAACTGCGATCATCCCACAATCGTATAGCTTGCCTCTAGCATTATTCTTCCGAATACCATTCCTTGATCTTTTTATCGGTTGGCAGCAGGAAGGTCAGCAAACCGAGAATCGGCAGCACGCTGACAACTTTGAGCACGGCATTCAGTCCAAAGGCGTCGGTCATACCGCCCAGGGCAACAGCGCCCAGCGCTCCGAGTCCGAAGGAAAGGCCGGTTGTCAGTCCGGATACGGTGCCGATCATGCCGGGTACAAGCTCCTGCGCGTAAACAACGGTCACCGACCAGCCGGACATAACAACCAACCCGATCACTGCCACAAGCGGGTACGCCCAGAAGGCGTCAGCATAAGGCAGCGCCAGCGCCAGCGGGACCGTTCCTGCCATGGAAAAGAACAGCACATTGCGGCGTCCGAACTTGTCCGATAGCGACCCGCCAAGGAAGGTGCCCAGCGCACCGGTGGCTGCAAACAGGAAAATATAGATTTGCGCTTGCTGGAGATTCAAATTGAACTTCTCCATGAGCTGGAACGGGTAATAGATCATAATGCTGGAATGATACCAGGTGCGAACGAACAGCAGGCACATAATGACTGCAAGCGCAAACGTAATTTGCTTTTTTCGTTCCGGCGACACTGTGCGTGCGGTTCCCTTCTTCACAGGCATCGGATGGGCTTTAATATAACCTTGATACCACTTGGCTATCGAGATTTGCACGGCTGCTGCTGCCAGTGTAATAACGGTAAACCATAAGGCACCAAGCTGGCCAAGCGGAACAAAAATCAGCGCGGTCATAATAGCGGCCAGCGACTGTCCTGAATTGCCGCCGACCTGGAAAATGGACTGGGCCAGTCCGCGGCGGGAGCCGCCGGCCATGTAGGCGACACGGGAAGCCTCCGGGTGGAACACGGCTGATCCCAGTCCGACGAACAGGACAGAGAGCAGAATCGTCCAGTAGCCGGGTGAGAAGGCGATGCCCAGAACACCGAGAGTCATTAGCGCCATCCCGATCGGCAGCAAATACGGCGTAGGCTTTCGGTCCGAGTAGAGGCCCACGACGGGCTGCATGACGGATGACGTCATATTGAGCGCGAACACGATCATTCCGGCCTGCATATAGGACAGGTTCATAGCGTTTTTCAGTATAGGCAAAATGGCGGGAATAACCGCTTGGATCGTATCATTGACCAGATGGACAATGCTGATCGCGATCAGAATTCGGAACACGGTCGGCTTCACATCAGGCTTTAGCGTTCCCGCTGTCTGGATGGAAGCTATATTTTCGAGAGGGGGCTGCAAAGCAAGGTTCATCTCCTTCTTGTCTGTTTCTCACATTATAGCAAAGAGACAAAATAGGTTAAATCATTTCAGCTAAATCTGCTTCAATTGATTTTTACGGTTGTATAGAATACGCGGTAATTAGAATGCTGTGAAGCCGTTCAATTGTCAGGAAAATGGCTTGAAAATAGCTTTGCGTTCCAGGCGGCAATCAAGTATGATGTAGAGAATAGCGATTTTATGCAAAAGGAGCTCTGAACACATGAGTGCAAAGACAAGTGCGAATTACAAGATTGTAGACTGTACGATACGGGACGGCGGACTCGTCAATAATTGGGATTTTAGCGTAGAATTTGTTCAGCATTTGTACCACAGCCTGAACGAGGCTGGTGTGGAATATATGGAAATCGGCTACAAGAATTCCCCGAAGCTGCTTAAAGGCGCCGATTCAGCCGGTCCGTGGCGTTTCCTGGACGATAATTTCCTGCGTGAAGTCATTCCGCAAAAGCTGGGCACGAAGCTGTCTGCGCTTGTCGATATCGGGCGTGTTGATGAAAATGATATTTTGCCGCGCGAGCAAAGCCTGCTGGATTTGATCCGCGTTGCCTGCTACATTCAGGATGTGGACAAGGCGCTGGAATTGGTGCAACTGTTCCACGACCGCGGATACGAGACGACGCTGAATATTATGGCGCTTTCGAATGTAATGGAGCATCAGCTTCTGGAAGCATTTGAGCAGATTAACGACAGCGTTGTCGACGTTGTCTACATTGTAGATTCTTACGGCAGCCTGTCTCCTAATGATTTTAGCCTGCTGGTCGAGAAATTCCGCAAGTATCTGCCAAACAAGCGTCTGGGCGTACACACGCACAACAACATGCAACTGGCATTTGCCAATACCTTGATCTCTGCCGAGAAAGGCGTTGAATTGCTGGACGCTTCCGTATACGGTATGGGACGCGCGGCAGGCAACTGCCCGACGGAACTGCTCGTTGCCAATTTGAAAAATTCCCGCTACAGCCTGCGTCCGGTGCTGGATATGATCGAGAAGTACATGATCCCGCTTCGCGAGAAGGAAGAGTGGGGCTACATCATCCCCTACATGATTACAGGTATGCTGGACGAGCATCCGCGTTCCGCGATGGCGCTCCGCAATACCGCAGACAAGGATAACTCGGTTGATTTCTACGACAAGCTGACGACGCCTGAAATTTCGCACGGTAATTAAGAATGAATGACACGGTCCGGAACGGGCCGTGTTTTTAATTTTGCTAAGTGAATGAGCAAAATAAATATGTCGCTTGATAGGGCGGACGACTCCATTTTGCTTGCGGTGTCAGTCTTTTGTTAGGGAACGGGAAAGTTGCTAAAGCTGCCTGGTGCAATATAATGGTAGTAGAGATAAACGGGCAAAGGAGGGGAGGGGAAGACTGTGGCGCTATCCAAAGTTACAACACGCAAAATTTATGAACAAATCGCGGATCAGATGAAGGAGCACATCATGAACGGCGGCTGGAAGGTAGGAGAGAGGCTGCCGTCGACAAAAGAATTGACCGAGCAGTTCCAGGTAGGCCGTTCCACCATGCGGGAGGCGCTTAGCGCGCTCAAGGCGATGGGGCTGATTGATATTCGCCATGGCGAAGGCTGCTTTGTGCGGGAGACGACTGCTGCCGAGCTGGAGCTGCCACAGTTCGATACGTTGCTGCTGAGTAGAGAGACGATTCTGGAGCTGCTTGAAGCCAGGAAGGCGCTTGAGATATCCAATGCGGCTATTGCGGCAGTGAAGCGGAACGATGAAGATTTGGCGGGCTTCGAGAAGCTGCTCAGTATTATGGAACAACATGCGGGTGATGAGCAGGAAGGGGAGTCGGCAGACATCGGCTTCCATCAACTGTTGGCTAAGGCGACCCATAACTCGATCATGGTCAGGCTGCTGGATTCGATATCCTCCCAGATGGAGATTGCCATCCGCGAGACCCGGAGGTTGCAGATGTACAGCAGCAAAGAGGTTTCCCATCGCCTGTGGCTGGAGCATCGCGCCATTTACAAAGCTGTTGTGAACCGCAATCCGGCTAAAGCCGAGCAGCGTATGCGCGAGCACCTGGAGCATGTGGAGAGAGTGCTGCGGAAGTATCTGGAGCGGGAGTAAAATAGACAGGCTGCTAAAATAATTTGAAAAGATGGGCCTCCCTTTTTTGGTGCGAATGTGAAGCTCCCATGATTTTCCCGGTTCCTTCGCACCTCGAAATTTGTCGAAAAAGAAGTAAAATCATATAATCATAAAAAAGTCAAGTCGTGAAATAGTAGTTTTCAAACGGTATAATTGGAATAAATCAGTTGATTTGGACCCTGTTGTAATATTTATAGCTTTATTTCGCTGTCGCACTCTATGTGAGTGCGTGGATTGAAACGTAATGGGGTTACCTGGTGGCAAGGTCTCTCCCTTGTCGCACTCTATGTGAGTGCGTGGATTGAAACCAGACGAATCCGGCCTCCAAACGCCAACAAGCCGCGTAAGTCGCACTCTATGTGAGTGCGTGGATTGAAACAGCGGACGAATCGTAGTCAGCAATCGGTATGTGTGCCGTCGCACTCTATGTGAGTGCGTGGATTAAAACTCCAGGAATGTTTTGATCCTCCAACACAGTAATAGTCGCACTCTATATGAGTGCGTGAATTGAAACTGCCGCTTGCTGGATAAGAACCGTTTTGTTAATCACGTCGCATAAACGTTTCCGTTTTTGTACCCCAAAAATTGCAGGTCGCTTTTTATGTGCTTCAAGTGTTCAAACGTCCCTATCCGCCAATTCTCTTTATTTCACCGGGCAATGTTCTTGCAGATGCACATGTTGTGATAATGAATCTATGTTTCTCTCCGGTCTGCAAGCCACTGTAGACGACTACGAATTGCACAATCCAAACAAGCTGATACTGCTTGTTATCGCCTAATCAGCATTTTGTCCGTTATTTATAGAAGCTTGGCCGTATCATTTATTCGTTTTAGCTATTTCAAAATAAACGATTTCAGATAATCGAATGTGATGCTTTTTCCATGAATTACAAGAGTTACGTGATCCATAAAAACATTTTTTAAAGTACCTATTTAATTTGCCGACGGTTGTCGTGATGACAATCATTAGCCCTTTGTGTTAAAACAATTGCTCAGTGAAAAATACCATATAGTAAATACCCAGGTGGGGTTCCCGGTTGATGCTCGGCCTTAAATAAAATATGTTGAACAACAGTTGACATACACTAGGGGGGTATGGTAAATTAACAATTAAGGATGCGAGGTGAATTAATGTGGAGCAACTTCATGTAATCCGTTATGAAATTGAACACTCGTGCTGTTCAACAAATGATGAGCGGAAAAGCAATCATTCCGAAAAAGTGAAAAGCAATCTTAATTCCCGATTAAATCGGATTGAAGGACAGATTCGAGGTGTTAAAGGCATGATTGAAAAAGACACTTATTGTGATGATGTGCTGAACCAGATTGCTGCTATTCAAGCGGCATTAAACGGAGTCAGCAAGCTTCTTCTCGAAAATCATATGAAAAGTTGCATAGTTGATCGTATTCAAGCCGGAGAACTTGAAGTAATTGATGAGTTGTTGGTCACCGTTAATAAGTTAATGAAATAATTCAATTGTTATTTTCACTTGTATTATTGATTTTATTTACACAGAATATAGGGTACAGTGGTATAGTTTATTTAGATTTATAAATAATTAAGTTGTTGGAAATTACTAATAAGACAATCCGTGAAGGGAGCAAATAGAAATGGAGAACATTACATTGCAAGTAGAGGGAATGAGCTGTCAGCATTGTGTCAATAGCATCGAAGGTGCTTTAAAGGAAATTGGGGTATCGGGAAAAGTTAATTTACAACATCATACGGTGGATGTTTCATTCGATAAAAACAAAGCCAATCTTGAAAAGATCAAGGAAATAATTGAAGAACAAGGGTACGATGTTGTTTAATTCATAAATGCTGGAGAGGAATGTGATAGAAGATGGCGACAACTTCGGGCTCTGCCAATAAACAATCTACGTTGCAAATTAGCGGCATGACTTGTGCCGCTTGTGCAAACCGAATAGAAAAAGGTTTAAATAAACTTGATGGCGTAACTTCTGCTAATGTGAATTTTGCTTTGGAGAAAGCAAGCGTAACGTATGATCCGAACAAGGTCAAGCTCAACGATATGGAACAAGAAATTAGCAAATTGGGCTATGCAACGGTCAAAGAAACGGCTCAATTTCAACTTGAAGGCATGACTTGCGCTGCTTGTGCCAACAAAATCGAAAAAGGACTCGGCAAGCTGCCTGGCGTGACCAGTGCAACAGTCAATTTTGCGTTGGAAACAGCCCGTGTCGAATACTCGCCGGATGAAATATCTATTACAGATATGCAAGCTAAAGTAAAGCAACTCGGCTACAAGGCTCATGTAAAAGAAGAAGACGGCTCTGAGAAAGACCATCGTAAGAAGGAAATCAGTCGCCAGAAATTGATGCTGCTCATTTCGGGGATTCTCTCTTTCCCACTTTTATGGAGTATGGTTGCGCATTTTTCCTTTACTTCCTGGATTTACATGCCTGACTTTTTTATGAATCCGTGGTTCCAGTTTGCTCTGGCAACACCTGTGCAGTTCATTATCGGTTGGCATTTTTATGTCGGTTCTTATAAAGCACTGCGCAATAAAAGTGCAAATATGGATGTGTTGATTGCGCTAGGTACGTCAGCGGCGTATTTCTACAGTTTGTATCTGTCACTTGATTGGACGTTTGGCAGCAGTGGCGCGCATCATGAGCTTTCCTTGTATTACGAGACGAGTGCGGTGCTTATTACGCTGGTAGTGATGGGCAAGTTATTCGAATCGCTAGCCAAAGGTCGCACATCCGAAGCGATCAAATCCCTTATGGGGCTGCAAGCCAAGACAGCTTTGGTCATCCGTGATGGACAAGAATTGACCGTTCCGGTAGAAGAAGTAATTGTCGGAGATATCGTGCTTGTACGTCCAGGGAATAAAGTACCGGTAGACGGAGAAGTGCTGGAGGGCCAATCCTCGGTTGACGAGTCGATGTTGACGGGTGAAAGCATTCCGGTGGAGAAGAAAGCTGGCGATCCTGTCATCGGGGCTACAATCAACAAAAATGGGATGCTTCGTATTCGTGCGACCCGTGTAGGCAAGGAAACGGCATTGGCGCAAATCGTGAAAGTAGTGGAAGAAGCGCAAGGCTCTAAAGCGCCGATCCAACGGGTTGCTGATAGAATTTCAGGAGTTTTCGTGCCAATTGTTGTCGGTATTGCGATTGTAACGTTTTTGATTTGGTATTTGCTTGTGGAGAAGGGTAATTTCGCAAGTGCATTAGAGAAAGCAATCGCGGTACTTGTAATCGCATGTCCTTGTGCGCTCGGTCTTGCAACGCCAACATCAATTATGGCAGGCTCCGGCCGTGCAGCCGAGTTCGGGATTTTATTCAAAGGCGGAGAGCATCTGGAACAGACTCACCGGATTAATGCGATTATTTTGGACAAAACAGGAACTGTTACAAAAGGCAAGCCGGAACTTACTGATGTAGTAACGGATGGAGATGAAACGGCATTGCTCAGATTGGTGGGTGCTGCTGAGAAAAACTCCGAGCATCCGCTTGCAGAAGCGATTGTCGCAGGCATTCAAGAGCGAAATATTGAGCTTCCGGCAACGGAATCATTTGAAGCGATTCCAGGCTATGGTATACAGGCTTCGGTAGAAGGAAACAGCGTCCTTGTCGGAACGCGCCGGCTGATGGACAAATACGGCGTGGATGCAAAATCTGCTTTTCCCGTCATGGAACAGATGGAAGCAGCAGGGAAAACGGCTATGCTTGCAGCGATTAATGGCAAGTATGCCGGATTGGTGGCAGTAGCCGATACGATTAAGGAAACCTCTGCGGCTGCGGTTAGCAGGTTGAAAGAAATGGGTATTCAAGTCATTATGATTACTGGAGACAACGAACGTACTGCCAAAGCCATTGCGGCTGAGGTCGGCATTGAGCATGTGCTTGCA
This sequence comes from Paenibacillus roseus, assembly GCF_016424485.1. Taxonomy (GTDB): domain Bacteria; phylum Bacillota; class Bacilli; order Paenibacillales; family Paenibacillaceae; genus Paenibacillus_D; species Paenibacillus_D roseus. Next base: position 178,467 of record NZ_JAELUP010000107.1, on the reverse strand, counting down.
GAGGTTTTGCCTGAAGGCAAAGCGGAGGAAGTCAAAAAGCTGCAGGCAGCAGGAAAGAAAGTTGCAATGGTCGGGGATGGCATCAACGACGCGCCGGCATTAGCGACAGCAGATATCGGAATGGCAATCGGCACAGGCACAGATGTTGCGATGGAAGCAGCAGATGTTACGCTTATGCGCGGTGATTTGTCCAGCATTCCGGATGCCATTTATTTGAGCCGCAAGACGATGAGGAACATTAAGCAAAATTTCTTCTGGGCGCTTGGCTATAATTCACTAGGTATTCCAGTAGCAGCAATCGGCTTGCTGGCACCTTGGGTAGCGGGTGCGGCGATGGCATTAAGCTCAGTTTCCGTGGTCCTCAATGCGCTTCGTTTACAACGTGTGAAAGTAAAGCACTAGAGAAGTACGGATGAAAAGGCTGCGCCCTTGAAGGCTGATTTCGTGATCACTTTCCCGTAAAAAGGAACCCAAAAAATGAAGGTCAATTTCAACATCCAGGGAAAGTGTTCACGGTACCTTTTGCACTCCATATAAAATAATGCCTGAATAAAGGAGTGAATGACTTGTGAGGGAAACGGTCAAAATCGCTGTTAGTCCACCGATTCAGCTTGGTGGAAGCTTGTTCACTCCAAACCAGCTTGTAACTGTCGGAAACATCATTGGACCAGATTCAAAAGTGGAAATGACCAGTTTCAAACAACTATATGTAGAAATTCCGATCGAACAACGGGAAGCCATTAAGGAGGAACTTGAGCGCAATGGTCTTGAAGTGAATCCTGCAGGCTTTGCAACCAAAAGTCTGATTGCCTGTAACTTCTGTAAAGGTTCCGAAGATTCGGGGCTTGAAACCGCAGAAGCATTGAATAAAGCAATAGCTGGAATTGCAACGCCTGCGCCTCTTAAAATTGGCTACGCCGGGTGTGCGCTAGGAACCAGCGAACCGCTGATTAAAGATATTGGCGTTGTCAAAATGCGTGACAAGTTTGATATCTATGTTGGCGGTGAATCGAAGGGGCTTAAAACCTCCTTCGCCCAACTACTCTGTTCCGGATTAACAGAGGAGCAGCTCATCTCTGCTGTTACTGCTATCATTGGATTTTATAAAGGACATGCAAAAGGCAAAGAGAAATTCAGTAAATTTGTGCATCGGGTTTCGTTAGAGCATTTGCAACAACAAATTGCAGGTTAAAATCTTATAGGAAGAGGCGAAAACGAATGAAAGAAGCGACTGTAAAGGTACAAGGAATGTCTTGCCGCTCTTGTGTTGCGAAAATTGAAGGAGCCATCAGTGCAATCGGCGCCGAGGGACATGTGAATTTGGAACAAGGTACAGTTGACGTTCGATTTGATGAGGGAAAGATTCAGATCAATGAAATAGAAGAAGTTATTCGCAAAAAGGGATACAACGTCGAGGCGTAGTAATCGTCAATGAGCGAGGCAATCTCAACTTGCAGCGATTGTAATTACCTGCTCTCTTAAAATAATGGTGACAAAAGACACGGCCTTCCGAGGCAAACGTGTCTTTTGTCATTTGTGCAGGATACGGGGGGAGACTATACATAATTGCACGGGGATCCGAATTATTTTGTGAAATCTCAATAACCCTCTTTCCTTTATTACAGATGTCTGATAACCTGATAACATAAGATTGAGTCCAGAAAACAGAAGCAGAGGTGTCCATCCATGCAAGTGTCTTTATTTATTACTTGTTTGTCTGATCAAATGTTTCCTGAGGTTGGAGAAAGCATTGTGCGCATCCTCCATGATTACGGCTGTGAAGTAGATTTTCCGGAAGGACAGACTTGCTGCGGACAGATGGCATTCAACAGCGGCTACCAGGATGAAGCGCGCGAGGTGGCAAAGACGCTTATCCGCGCCTTTGAGCAAAGCGAATACGTCGTCTCGCCATCCGGTTCCTGCAACGGGATGATTCATCACTACTATCCGCATCTGTTTGCAGATGATCCGGTGTGGAAGGCGAAGGCGGAAGCGCTCATCGACAAAACGTATGAATTCTCGCAGTTTCTTGTGCAGGTGCTGAAGGTGACGGACCTGGGAGCACAATTCCCGCATAAAGTGACGTACCATCCATCCTGCCACGCATCCCGCCTGCTCGGTATTAAAGAGGAACCGATGCAGCTTCTTTCTAGTGTCAAAGGCGTCGAACTCGTCGATCTGCCTGCCAAGGAAGATTGCTGCGGGTTCGGGGGAACCTTTTCCATTAAAATGCCGGATATGTCGGAGGCGATGGTGTGCGAGAAGGTTGCCAACATTTGCAGCACAGGCGCAGAGGTACTGGTCGGTTCGGATATGGGTTGCCTGATGAGCATTGGCGGAAGGTTGAACAAGGAAGGACAACCGATTCGGGTCATGCATTTGGCACAGCTTCTTGAGGAAGGGAGGAAAGCGAAATGAGTGCAGGAGGGCAAGCAGCGGCGCTGGATCAGAAGATTGGTTCCGGGCTGAAGGATCGGACAAAGCAGGCGCTCGGCGATGAATTTTTGCGTAAGGCAGTTGCCTACACAACCGATAAGCTGAAAACCGGCAGGTTGCAAGCGATGGATATGTTCGGAGATTGGGAAGCTTGGCGTGACCGCGGCAAAGCGATTCGCGAGCATACCATTAACCATTTGGACTACTATTTGTCTCAATTCGCGGATAATGTAACGAAGAAGGGCGGCAACGTCTATTTTTGCAACGGGTCATCGGATGCGGTGAGCACTTTTATGGAGATTGCCGACAAGCAAAAGGCGAAGCTCGTAGCAAAAGGAAAATCGATGGTATCTGAGGAAATTCATCTGAACCATCATCTGGAGCAACGGAATATTGAGGCAATTGAGACGGACCTGGGCGAGTATATTTTGCAGCTTGCCAAGGAGACGCCTTCGCACCTGATTATTCCGGCGATTCATAAGAACAAGCAGCAAATTGCCACTCTATTCACGGAAGCCTCCGGGCAGCATTTTGAGCCGGAAACCAAGGTGCTTGCAGAATATGCCCGCAAGAAGCTTCGCAATTACTTTTTGGAATCGGATATTGGACTTACGGGCTGTAACTTCGGCGTAGCAGAGACGGGTTCAGTTACGCTGGTTGAAAATGAAGGCAACGGACGGATGGTATCCACCTTGCCGAAGGTGCATGTCGTGGTCATGGGGATGGAGCGTCTGGTGCCGACGATGGAGGATCTGGAGGTTGTGCTGAATATGCTGGCGCGCAGCGCAACAGGGCAAAAGCTGACAACCTATACGTCCTTAGTTACTGGACCGAAGCGTCCGGAAGACCTCGACGGACCGGAAGAGCTGCATGTCATTATTTTGGATAATGGCCGCTCGCAGCAGCTTGGAGATCCGATCTTTCAGGAGGTGCTGCATTGCATCCGCTGCGCGGCATGTCTGAATGTATGTCCGGTGTACCGCCATGTCGGCGGGCATACCTATGGTACGACATATAGCGGACCGATCGGGGCGGTATTGACGCCGCTGATCCAGCAGGATATGAAGGAAGCGGGCACCCTGTCGTATGCGTCCAGCTTGTGCGGCGCGTGCTATGAGGCGTGTCCGATGAAAATTCCGCTCCATGATATGCTTGTCCATCTGCGCCACCGCAAGGTGAAGATGAAGCTGACAGCGTTGCCTGAGCGGATTGCGTTCAAGTCGTATCAGACGGTGTTCGGGAATATTACCTTGTTCAAGCTGGCGACGAAGATGGGCTACTATATGCAAAAGCCGCTCGTCCGCGGCGGAATGATCAAATCCGGGCCGCCGCCGATTTCCGGCTGGACGCAGTCGCGTTTCCTGCCGATGCTGCCCAAGAAGTCATTCCGTGACCGCTGGGGCGATCTGCAAAAAGAACTGGCTGCGAAAAATACGGCAGGTGCGAGGGCGAAGGGAGGCCATGCGAAGTGAGTAGCGGACAGCAAGGAACAATGCGAGGCAAAGAAGCTTTTATGCGCAATATCTCCAGCCGTCTGGGCCGTCGCGAGCCGCTGGCTGAAGCGCCTTCCAGGCCATTCATCGGGGTGCCGGATTTTTACCGGGAGCGTACACGGACGCAAGATGAGCTGATTGATGAATTTATTCAGAGCTGGACTGCTCTGAGCGGCAAGACGCTTGTCGTAGATGAGGCCGAAGCGCCGCAGGCGGTGGAGGCCTATATTCGCCAGCTTGCCGGAGAACTGGGCATCAAGCGCATATCCCGCTGGGAGCATGAGGGACTGGAGAAGCTGGGCTTTGATCAGAGCCTGAATGAAGCGGGAATTGAAGTAGTTGCCTGGCGCGAGGGTGGAGCGGACCACATTGAACTGGGAGGTCTGCCGACCGGGCCGGACGGCAATTGGGCGAGGCGTTCGCATTTGCTTCATGCGGCAGAGCAATGCCGGCTTGGGGTAGTATGGCCGGATTGCGCGATTGCCAACACAAGTACGCTGGCGCTGTTCAGCCAGGGCGGCAAAGGCCGCTCGGTCAGCTTGCTGACGGAGGCGATCGTCGCTGTGTTCCGTGCGGACCAGATTGTTTACCGGATGGGAGAGGCGTTTGCACTGTTCAAAAAGCAGTTCCCGAATGTGACAGATATGCCGTCTTCTCTGAACCTCATTACCGGACCAAGCCGCAGCGCGGATATCGAGAACGATCTGACGATCGGAATCCATGGGCCAGGCAAGGTTCATGCGATTATTTTGAAATAAAGATTTGCAAATTCGGAATTGAATATTGTTCCATTAAGGACTGCTTTCTCCCTGCTTGTTTGCGGGAGGGGCAGTCCTTTTCAATGATTACAAGTCGTGGCCGTTATTTATGACGTTGATACTGTATTTTATTACATTATGGATTAGAACTTTGATTTGACTCTAAGAAATCTACAATGGATAACGTTGTTTTTCTAATTACATCACTACTTGCAGCGTTCTGCTCACCTTCTGAAAACATCGTAATTTTTATTAAGATATTACGATAGCTAAGAATATTATCATCAAATTTTTTTAACAAAGCATTATCTTTGTATTGATTTATTGAGTTGGTGTTCCAATAGACGAGATCATTGTCAAGTAGCTTATTTAAGTAAATCAAGTCAACAAACACGATGTATTTTTCGGAGGTATTTTCATAAGCGAGACGCCTTTGAGAAACACGTTCATCCTGTTGACCACTTACTGTAAGATAGCTCCTTTTGCCAAACGAACTTTCTTTATCTATAGCTACAAGTGCAATTCTATCTTCGATAGCTACTTTTGTTAAATCAGGTGGATTAAAATTAGTAGAAAAGTTTCTATAAAGATTGGAATATTCTTCGTAAGTTATCAATTTATCTGATGGTCCGTTATTAAAATTTTGACATCCCGAAATCCCAAGAGCCAGAAACATTATTAAAAGAAGGGGAGAAAGCTTAAAAAAATATTTTAAATTAAGTGATATCAACTTATTATACCCTCTTTCTGATAACCATGGTGGATTATAGAGTAAATAAATATAGATAACGCGCAAAAGTATGAGACTTTTGCTGCGTTATCTAGTGTGTTTTATAGCTTAATTTCTACTTGCCTCCAGCGGTCAATATTTTCACAAATACCCCAAGCCGTACCTGTTTCATAATAAAACCCTAAATCAGTCGCTTCTCCGGTAGATTTTACAATTTTATATTTTTTCCAAACACCAGAACCACCGCTGTACGCACCTTGTTTATATCTTGACAGTTCACCTATGTACCCTGGGCGAACAGTCATTGTCGACTCAATAGTTGAACTGGATTGTTGGGTCCAAGATTTGGAAACGGAACTTCCGATATTTGCTTTTAATTTAGCAAGCATAGCAACTCTAAACTCAGTTTCTATATCTACTTTCCCAGATACATTCCAAGTATTAGAAACAGAATTTGTTTGAGAGTATTTTAATTGTTGATTGGAGCCCGTTCTGTTTTCAAGGGACACTAAACCATAAAAAAATCGATAAGGATCAGTTAATTCGGAATTTTGAACATAATGCTGCCATGAGTAAGAGTAAATATAAGTACCGTAGTCTTCCACAAATGAAGGCGTGATAACCTCACCACTGGAAGAATAAGTTATCTCCCCATTCAACTCTTCTTTGCTAATAACAGGTGTAGAGCTTGCTACCCCATTGTTGTCAACAAACCAAGCAGTTGGCTCAGGTTCTTTAGGCTGAGAATTAAGAATCTCCAAATCACTTTCACTTGGTTGAACACTGAAAATTGGTTTGGGCTCATTATTGGCCTCAGCTGCAACAATAATAGGAATACTAGCAAAACATACTGATGCAATCAGTAGACTAACTGCGGTTCTTTTCCAAGAACTTAACACTTCATTCCACCACCTTATTTTATTTAATAACAAACATTATTATACTATATTATATTAAATTTCACAATAAGGTTATTTATAGAAATATTGTTGATCCGTGATCATGTCACTATGGGACAGGAGACAATCACATTGACTAACGCCGAGATGAAAAAAGTACTCGTTGTGGAAAAAATCTTAGATGAACATCTAACAAATGTGGAGGGGGCAGCGGTGTTGGGGTAACTCCCCGCCAAGTGATACGGTTTATGAAACGGAATGCCATTTTGACCGCACTCGTAGACATACCGAAGGCGGTCTTGCTGTACCTGCTTGCGTACAATACGGAGTCCTTGGCCAAAAGGACAAGGTTGCCCCAAACCGACCGTGCAATACAGGTTACCGTCTCCCCCTGTGTCAGAATAGTTGTCGTACTCATAGACGAGGTGGGAGACAATGAAGCAAGTGAATGAGAAGTTAAAGCAGAGCATCGTCCAACGTATGCTGCCGCCGAACAACGAATCGGTCAGTGGAATCGCTAAGGAAAGCGGTCTGTCCGAGACGACGCTATATAAATGGAAAAAGGCGGCGAAAGCGCAAGGGAAGAGGAGGTGTCACCCGAGCGTTGGAATACGCGTGAAAAGTTCGCCGTGGTCATCGAAACGGCAAGCCTAAGCGAAATCGAGCTGTCGGAGTATTGTCGGACAAAAGGGTTGTTCGTCGAGCAAGTTGAAGCATGGCGGGATGCCTGTATAGAAGCCAATGGTGGAATGGCCGCACAGGCGGGCAAGCTGCAGAAGGAGCTGCGGACGAAAGAGCAAGAGAACAAAGCGTTAAGTCGAGAACTGAGGCGCAAAGAAGCAGCGCTCGCAGAGGCAGCCGCTTTGTTAGTGCTGCGAAAAAAGGCCCAAGCGATCTGGGGGGATCAAGAGGACGAATGATCCATGCCTCAGATTGCAAGGAAGCCATCACACTGATTGGGGAGGCCGTTGCCGTCGGCGCAAGAGAAGCCGTTGCTTGTAAGGAGCTGGGACTGACGCAGCGAACGCTGCAACGCTGGCGTAAGCAAGGCGGCACCGAGGACGGACGTCCTAACGCCACGCGGCCAGCGCCTGCCAACAAGTTGAGCGAGGCGGAAGAACAGCAGGTACTCCATATTCTGCAGCAGCCGCAAAACAGGAGCCTGCCGCCTGTATTTCGTCAAGCAAAAATCCCCAAAAAAATCGTGCGTTTTTCCCCATCCTCATCATGGGGAATTTTTTTCACCGCTCTTTCATGAGCGCATGCTTCATTCTGTAGCTCTCACCTAAAATTATATACAAATTTATCTTCTGAACCCATTTTAAAAATAAAATTGTAAAATGAAGGAGGTTAATGAGGGTGTAGGTCGAATTTAGTAGTATCCTGTCTTTTTCCGGGACTTAAGTTGTATTTGTGAATGAAGCATCCCGTGCAAGAAGATCAGAAAATGATAAAGATGTGAGGTGAATTTATGTCGACTGAAAATGAAGTTCCATCGCAAATATTAACTAATGTGAGAGCGAAATTGAAACAATTGCAAGAGCAACAGGAGCGTATCGAGCCATATGTGATTACGCTGGTCACCCCCATGTTTGGTGGAAGCAGTGAACAAGGCAAGATAAATCTAAATTTCCCTATTCGGAGCAGTTCCATACGCGGTCATCTTCGTTTTTGGTGGCGTGCTACAAGGGGGGCCATGTATGACAATGTCCGCGATCTGCGGAAGCATGAGGTTGCCATATTTGGAGATACCGATACGCCAAGCAGAGTAAAGTTATGGGTGACAGCCGATAAGGCGAAAGTTGAAGATGCCAAGGAAACTATACTAAACAAAGACCAAAAAAAAGTTATCAAATTTAAAAAAGGATTCCCTAAATACGCTTTGTTCCCTTATGAAGAGCAGGGGCAGCTTTTCTATATTAAGCCTACTTACAAATTCCGTCTGTATATACGATATGAAGATGAGCCAGCGATAAGGCTTTCGAACAGTTCACCCCCCTTTACAACTGAAATCGAACTTGATCTGAGGAAAGAAATCGAGGCTGCATTGTGGGCGTGGATTAATTTCGGTGGGCTTGGCAGCAGGTCGCGCCGTGGTTGCGGAAGTATGCATTGTGATGGAATTTCGCCCGGAATGAACGAAGTACGAAACTTTAAAAAATGGTTTGCAGAGAAAATAAGACAATATGAGCTGTCTTTGCTTCCTGCGGGTCAATACCGGGAATGGCCGACGTTAAGCCGTGACAGACATATTGTTCAAGGCATAAAACCGGCATGGGATGCTCGTCCTCAGAATGTCTGGGGAGAAGTTATCCAAACTTATCAGACTTTTAGACAATCCAGGAATATCAAGGAAGACGAAAAAATTGGGCGAAGTCACTGGCCGGAAGCCGACTCACTTCGCAGAATTACAGGAATGGCTGAACCGGATCATCATGACAGTACTACTTTGCCTGATAAGACTAAAGAAGAACTACCCTATGCATTTCCAAGGGCGCAATTGGGGTTGCCAATCCTATTCAACTTTACACAAAGCAAGAATTTGAAAGCAAGCTTTCATGACAAGCGTGAGCCCTATAAAACAGAATTACTTCCCGCTAAAGCCGGAAAAACCAGACTGGCCTCTCCGCTAATACTCAAAGCCCTGGCGATAGAGCCGCATAAATCTGTAGGGGCCATCATTGTTCTTAACCATAAACCTGTTGAGGGATTAAAACTAACTGTCAAGGAAGATAAAGAATATAAGCCAAAGAAAAATACCAGGGAAGAGGAGCATTTCAAACAGGTTGAAAGTAATGTTTCAGAAATAAATATAGGACCAGAATCTATTTATTCCCATCTTGACTATCCAGATAGCCCAATGAGTATTACAAGGAATGAAACTGCTACTTCAGTAATTTCAGCAATTGAAGCCTTTTTAGAAAGTGAGGGGGTAAAGCAGTGGCAGAGAAACCAAAGGAACAACTCGCATCAAAAGAAACCATCTCAACCTCTCAAGCCGGGGCAACGTGCCTGGAACAATCACCGCAGCAAGTGATGATGTTGTTCTCTATCGGCCCTGTACAAGAATTCATTGCACAGGCTCGCAAAACAAGAGATTTATGGTTCGGTTCATACTTGCTGGCAGAGCTTGCAAAAGCTGCTGCAATTGCATTTACCGAGCATGGCGGGGACCTGATCTTCCCGGCTAGTAATCAGATTCAAGCGGCTTCAAATTCGCCTTACAGCAAGGTAGCCAGTGTCGCTAATAAGGTGCTTGGCATTATTGCAACCGATGATCCCCGGGCTGTTGCGCTGGCCATACGCAGAGCGGTTGATCTTAAATGGCGTGACTATGCTTCGCAGGCAGAGCAGTTGCTGAACCAAAAGATTAATCACGGAATCTGGAAACGGCAAATTAAAGACGTAATCGAGTTCTACGCAGTATGGAATAGGATGGATAAGCCATATAAGAATGTTTTGGAGGATACGGAGGGGCTGATGGCAGCCCGTAAAACATTGAAGGACTTCCGACAGAATGATCCTGCCGCGATTTATGGAGATATCAAATCCACACTGGATGGCGGAAGGGAGTCCGTCCTGTATAAGGAGCGTTATGAAGAATACAGCCGATACGGCATTAAGAATCGGGAAGCGCTGGACGCTATTTCGATGGTCAAACGGTTGTCCAGATACACCTTGGAAGAGCGCGAATTCAAATCCGTCTGTGATGTCGCTTTTCAGTCCTTCATTACTAAAATAGGGGAGCCGGATGCCCGTATTCGCCAAATTCAGGCCGGGGTCATCGGCTATTACGAGGAACTGAAAGCAAAGTATTCGAATGATTTCAAACTCACGGAAAAAGAAATTTCTCAATATGATACGCGCCTGTTTTACGAAAATCGCATGGAGGAATTTGTAGCCGAAAAGGCGATAAAATCATTAAGCCAAGACGAGCAAACCAAATATGTACAATGCTTTACAGAGGAGCTAAGAACATTTTATGCAAAAATTGGAATAGAACCAACCCCTTATTATGCATTTTTGATGTGTGACGGTGACCGGATCGGAAAACAGTTGCGAAAGTTGCAGACTCCTGAAGAGCATAAGAATTTTACCAAGAGTCTCTCGGAATTTGCCGAGAAGGCTGAAGAAGTTATCCGCAATTATAACGGGCAATTGGTTTATAGCGGCGGCGATGATGTTATGGCTTATTTGCCATTAAATTCTTGTCTTCTTGCGGTGGATGAGCTGAGACGGCAATTTGGAATCAAGATGGCTGAAGCGTTCCCAGACAGTGTTGAGCAAGGTACCACGCCTACCTTATCTGTGGGGCTGGCGATTGTCCATATGCTCGAAATGCTGGAGGATGCCAGGAAGCTGGCTTTATCGGCAGAAAAAGCAGCAAAGCAGGAACGAAATGCTCTGGCTTTGCATTTTCAAAAACGACATGGAGGAGACGCATTGAAATTTACGATTTCCTTCGATGCAGACCCGATAACAAATATAGGTGAAATTCAAGCTTTATATCGAAAAGGAACGATTTCATACGGGTTTGCTTATGAGCTGCGTTCGCTTTATAAGGAATATCAGGCGCTATTGCCGAAACAAACCTCTGAGCATGGCGTACGCTGGAAGACAAATATAAAGGAATTGCTCAATTATGAAGTGGCGAGGCTGATTGCCAAGAAGCATTCCGATAAAGCAAAAGCCGATCAAGCTGTGCAGGAAGTTCTGCCTTTATTTAGGGACATCAAGGGAGAACCAGAAGAAGTCGTACATCAGTTTGCTCAAGTTGCAGAGCAATTCATAGTTGCAGTGACATTGGTAAAAGAAGGTGATCCATATGAACAAGACGATACGCATACAGCCTCTTGAACCGATTTTGATTCGGGATGGCAGACCATTCGGAGATACGCCTGGCGCAGCCGCCCATAGTACAGGAACGATTTTCCCCAGTGTGGTAGCCGGTACGCTGCGTACTTTAATTGGAAAGCAAGTTTCAGGGCCGATGACAACCAGTTCTATCTTTAAGACAAATAAAATGGATGCGATAAAAAAGTCAGTTGTTCGGGGACCGCTCTATTTGTTGGGAGATCGTATATTTTTCCCGTTCCCTCAGGACCTTGATGTCTATGAGTCAGAGGAAGGAGCAATCCAGGTTTCATTTCGAAGACCGCGCCAGCTAACCCATTCGGGTCAGGGGTTCCTGGGCACGGACAAAGAGGGAAGGTATTCAGAGCTGTTATGGCCGGTTGCCGAAGCGTCAATACGCAAGCTGTGGACGGGCAAGCCTGCCTTCGTATCGAGTGAATGGATGAATCAGTGGCTGCTGGACGAGCTGACTCCTGTGGATTGGGAGAGAGAACTGGAGAAATGGAAAGAGGCCTCAAGAAACGGCAACTCAACAAGCGATAGTCATTTTCTTGCGTCGTTCAAGCGTGAGGTCCGGGTCCATACGGCAATCGATGCGAAAACTTATGCGGCGCACGATAAAAAGCTGTTCAGCACTGAAATGTTGATCTTGCCCGACGGGATGAGCTTGCTGGTAGAACTTGACGATCAGGTAATGGCTTTAAAAGAGCTCCACCAACCTATTTCGACTTTGCACTCCCTTGGCGGAAAAAGGAGATTAGCGCACTTCAGCCAAGATGTACAGAATGATTATTGGCGTTATCCCGATGCCTTGCAAAACGGGAAGCTGCATTCAAAAACCTTATATATCCGAATGGTGCTGGTGACCCCTGCCTATTTTTCGAGAGGGTGGCTGCCAAAATGGCTGGACGAGAATCTGGAAACGGACGATACATTTAGCCCTCACGTGAAATTAAGACTGTGTTGGGCCTGTATCCCACGCTCGGAGCCGGTATCGGGATGGAGTTACAAAGAGGAGCGACCGAAGGCGGTACGTCGCATGGTTCCGGCGGGAAGCGTCTACTTCTTTAAAGTAGAAAGCGGTAATCCTGAAGCCTTGGTCAGAGAGCTGTGGCTGAAATCGGTATCCGATATAAACCGGAGGAAGGTTGCTGTTGATAAGGAAGACGGATTTGGGCTGGCGGTTTGGGGAACATGGACGCCGGCATCCAGTACAGGTGAAGGAGAGAAGCGGGATGAAGAACAGTAAATTGTATACCGTCCATTGTCTCAGTCCGGTGCATGTAGGGACAGGAGAAGGGATCGGAATTATTGATATGCCGATCATTAGAGAAAAGACGACGGAATGGCCCTATGTGCCGGGTTCCAGTATCAAGGGCGTCGAGAGGGAGTATTATCTCACAAATGGAGACTTGCAATGGGTTGAGGCTGCGTTTGGCAAAGCTTCCTCGCATAAGGAAGATTCAGGTTATGCTGGAGCATTCATATTCTCGGATGCCCGGTTGCTGGCTTTTCCGGTAGCGAGCCGGTACGGGACCTTTGCTTATGTGAGCTGTCCTTTTGCTTTAAAGCGTATGCAGCGAGATTTGGCAGCCACAGGTACAGCGATGCCAACATTGGACTGGGATTCAATAGACGCTGTATTACAATCGGGAGACTATGCCATTGTGAATATGCCAACTGCTGTGACAGGGGAAGCACCAGGACAGAAATACATAGAATTGGACGAATTCAGATGCCCGGTTAATACAGACGGTCTGATTCCTGAAGAATGGATGAGTTGGCTGACGGATCAGCTATTCGATGAAAGCGACGACATGTTCAAATCATGGTTCGCGAAGCGATTTGTCATCGTATCCGATGAAGCTTTCCAATACTTTGCGACAAGCTGCTCGGAAATCGTTCCGCGTATTCGCATTGACCAGGAGAAGAAAACAACGGAACGTGGAGCGCTATGGTATGAGGAATATATCCCAACAGAAGCTATTCTATACGGAATCGTTTGGTGCGACAGAGTGAACGCGCCAGGGAGCAGCCTGAATGAAAAGCAACTGCTTCATCAGTTGTCGGGAGAGCAATATATTCAGATCGGCGCCAACGCGACAGTTGGAAAGGGAAGGGTTCGCCTGCGATTCTTTGGGGGTGAACGCTCTTGAAATCAGTTCAGCATCATTATGCGGCAACGGCATTGGCGTGTATCGAAAATATTAAAAGCACGAGCCTCCAACAGCAGCAACAGTACGGAAGTCTGTGTCATCGTTTTCCATCGATGGTCATGCTTAACGGGCTAAGACTGACGGTGACGTTTTTTAGCAGTGATAAAGGAATGCGATCACAGTATTTGGACGATATTTCGCGTGCATTGAACGTAAATCTAAGGAAACAAATCCCGGATGAAATGGACAAGTACCGTCTATTAACTCGTCAAGTGCTCGCTGCTTCCGTCTGGTATAAACGTTATGCTGAGGCTATTCTGGGCGTAACACAGTCGGATGCAGTGGAGGAGGAGAGGGATGAATCATGAATGCCTATTTGTCATTGACGAAGTTGAATGGCTTTGATAAAAAATCTAGTTTATTCCAATTTGTGGGCAATAAGACAACGAAAGACGATTTATATAAATCTGTTATAACGGAATTTCAAACAGCTTGGAAGACAGAAAAACAGCAGGATTGGTATAAGGAGCATTTTAATCGATTTTACGAGATTTCGAATCGGCAACAACGTTGTTATATTCATAGTGAATTGGCATGTAAATCCGCTTTTGTGACGGGGCAAGGGCGACCATCTGTTTTGGAAACACATATTACGCTTCATCCTATATATGGCATTCCGTATATTGCCGGAACCGCATTGAAAGGGATGGCAGCACATTTCTGTCATCGGTACTTGGGCGAAGATGAACCGAGATTCAAGCAGGGCGGGGCATACTATCAAGTTCTGTTTGGCTCTCAGGAGCAGGCTTCATCCGTTTGCTACTTTGATGCGCTTATAACTCCGGAGACAGTCAAGGATTCGTTATACCTGAATGTTTTGACTCCTCATCACCAGCTTTATAACAAAATTAATTTGAATCAATCCAGTGATGTTACTGATTCTGCTCCACATGATGATGATACCCCTGTGCCCGTTCATTTTTTGGAAGTAAGGGGAAGTTTTCGTCTAGAGCTTGCTTATCAAGGTAATGACAGTCATAGTGACGAATGGCTTGAAATCGCGGCCGAAATTGTATCTGCGGCTCTGCAGCAAGAGGGTGTAGGAGGGAAGACCAATTCCGGTTATGGACGGTTTATTTCATCCTTGCTAAAGCAAGAAAAGCAGGAATTGTGATTCTAAAATACATGTATAGAGAACATGAAGAATGAGGAGAGTAGGGGTCAGATAATGAGTCAGGATCATTCTAAAATAATTAAAAAAATTGCCGAAAATTACATTCAAATGGAGCAAACGATTGTAAAGCAGTTAGAAATGGAAAGTCACCATAATGTGACGATGGGTAGCTTTCGGGAAGAGGTATGGAAGGCGATGTTTACTCAAATCATTCCCAAAAAATTCTCTATCGAACGTTCGGTATTTATAATCGATTCAGAAGGAACAGTTTCGAACGAAGTCGATCTGGCAATTTTTGATGAGCAATACACCCCTTATATTTTTAATTATGGTCAAATGAAGTTTATCCCTGTCGAGGCAGTGGCTGCGGTGGTTCAATGCAAGAGTGAAACTACAAGTAGGAAGAAGCTAGAGAGTTGGGTTGATAGTATTACCGACCTGAAAACGTCTTTGCGCTCAATAGCCAGAATGCACAGTTACATGGCTGTTGGAGAGTACGATATTGATCCTGATGGGGAGTTTAATGGTCAAAAGACAACTCAGACAGCTACCAGGCCCATTCGGATTTTATGCCATACAAACGAAAAGGAGAGGCCGAAAAGCATTAGAAAGATGTTTGATCTTGTCATTGGCCCGGAAGCAGGGCGTTTAAAGGTGACATTCTCGTCGGAGAACAGTCTGTTGGATTGGTATAATAGTCTGAATCATGCAAATAAAAAGTACCAAGGATTCAAAAAAGAAAATATTGATTTCAAGGCTGCCAAAGAATTCAAGCTTGAACATTACAAAGTATTTCAAAAGAACAGTGAAGATCAGCAAGAGGAAATTGCTCTCTTGTCCTTGACCTTCCAATTAAATCAAATGCTCATGCTTGTGAATAATCCGATTTTATTCCCTCATTTGGCTTATGTAGAAATGTTTAATAATATGGTAAAAGACGCAAATGAATAGCAGATTTGATTGTCTGAAATTTGTATAAAAGAACAAGTTCAGACCCGCAGAAATTCATGGTACACACCATCGGTTCTTCGGGTCTTTCAACGATGTTTTAAAATTATTCTACGCCTTGCTATTATCCCTGAACCTCCCCCACCCCGGCCCCTGCAACTGCCAGTCCCTGGCGCGCTTGGCGCTTGCGGAAGACGATGCCGGAGAGCCAGACACTTAGCTCATATAGCACAATCAGCGGGACAAGCACCATCAGATGCGAAATGAATTCCGGCGGCGAGATCAGCGCGGATACGATGACCAGCACCAGATAGGCATACCTGCGCATCGTGCGCAGCCGCTTGGGAGTCAGGATGCCGATCGCCGTCAGGAACATCACCACTACCGGCAGCTCGAATGCCAGCGATACCGGCAAAATAATATTCATCATGAAGCCTAAATACTGAGTAATGCCGTACGTTTCCACCAGATCGAGCTTCCGTGAAATATTGGTCGTGAACGTGTAGCTCATCGGGAATACTACATAGTACGCAAAGGATAGTCCGGTGGCAAAACATAGTACGGTATAAGGAATGTAGCGAAGCGCCATCTTTTGCTCATGCTTGCTGAGTCCCGCCTTCACAAATTGCCAGAGTTCGAACAAAATATAAGGCAGTGTGACCGCAACGGCGAAAATCAATGCAATATTCATGTACATCCGAATACCATCCCAGGGAGAGAAAACGTTCCAGCTAATTTCCGATGCGGGAGGGACAGTCTTCAGGTGGTTCAAAATTCGAGGCGACACAAATAGTCCCCCGGCGGTAGATATCGCTAACATAATGAAAATCTTGATCAGCCGCTTGCGCAGTTCGCTAATATGAGCCAATATCGGCATAATGCTGTCGCTTTTCATTTTGGAAACCTTCTTTCCTCGCGTTCCTCAAGTTTATGTGCCTAACGCTTTAAGCCCCCTCTTTCTAAGCTCCACTGTTTGAAAACCGTCTCTCAGCTTTTGATGGATTTCTTTAATCGTCTCTACATCCGAAAACGAGTATTTTCTGACACCTCCCGGAGTCCGCTGCGGAAAAATAAGCTGTCTTTCTTCGTAATAGCGTATTTGACGCGCGGTCAGGCCGGTTAATTCACGAACAATGCCAATGCTCATTACTTTTTTTTCCATAAAATAACCTCCTACTCGAATGGGATTAATAGGATATTACAAATTTATTTTATATTACACAAAGTAATCTTATATGTAAATAATTTATTACTAAACAAATGGGAATTGTATGTTTTAAAATCAAAAAAAATCACTTGACCCTTGCAAGTTCTATCGTTCTATACCTGAATTACATACTCTTGTCGTGAGAAGAATGCGTCCCCAGGCTGTCATTGATGAGCTTCATCCTTTTTTCTTGGAGACTCTATGTAATAACCGTAATTTCGTCAAAAAGGCCGGATGTCCTCTTTTTGTTGATCATAACGACAAATGTTCTGATCATACGAGCTTAATCTACAAAGTTCTAAGGGGACATGTTTTTTACACTGGTGTTGATTACCAATTTTTTATCGATAGCTGGTTTTAATAGAAAACTTCTATGTTACATCTGGTTACATGAAATGCTGACGAATCCGTTACCGCCGTGATACTGTTGCCGTGTAGAGTTCAATCATACGGCAAAGGAGATGTCACATAAATGCTTAATGAGGATCGCCCAAAGGAAATGAGCCGCAGACAGTTTCTGACGACGGTCGGAAAAATCGGCGGATCAGCAGCTTTGTTCAGTGTAATGGGAACAATGGGGCTGCTTTCTCCGCAAACGCTCAAAGCGGCAGCCTTCACCCCGCCGGGGAAAAGCGATCTTGCCTTAACGAGCCGCAACGGTAAAAAAGTCGTGATCCTTGGGGCGGGCATTGCAGGTCTGACCGCAGCATACGAGTTGGGTGAAGCGGGCTACGATTGCGTCATTCTGGAAGCAAGAGCGCGGTCGGGAGGGCGGATTTGGTCGGTGCGCCGGGGTACGACGGTAACAGAGATTGGCGCTGCCAAGCAGGTAGCCAGATTCGCACCGGGGTTGTATTTGAACGCTGGACCAATGCGAGTTCCACAATTCCATGTCACGATGGAATATTGCCGCAAGTTCGGAATTCCCGTGGAGCCGTACAATAATGTCAATGATAATGCCTATTTCTACGGTGAAAATATAGGAGCACTGTCCGGGCAAAAGATTCGAAAGCGCGCAGCCAAAGCGGATATTCGCGGTTATGTAGCGGAGATGCTGGCCAAGGCGGTGGACCAGAAAGCACTGGACCTGCCGCTTACGGCGGAAGAGAAAGAAAAGTTGGTTACTTACTTGAAGATAGAGGGCGACCTGAATGCCGATTTGTTCTACAAGGGGTCTTCGCGGGGCGGGTACAAGGAAGAGCCGGGCGGACGTCTGGATGCAGGGGTTATCCGCGATCCGTTTGATTTGAAGGCGATTCTGAATACAGGCTTCGGCAACTTTTTCAGCAGCGAATATACCTATGACCAGCAGATGATTATGTTCCATCCGGTCGGCGGCATGGATGCGATCTCGGATGCATTCGAGAAGCGGCTGGGCAACCGGATCAAGCATCATGCCGAGGTAAAGGAAATTCGGCAATCGGATTCCGGTGTGCGAATTGTATATACAGATTTACAGACTGGGCAAGACCAGGAGGTAACAGGGGACTACTGTATCTGTACCATTCCGTTGTCCGTGTTAAAAGATATTCCTGCGGACTTCTCTCCCGCTATGAGCCGCGCGATCCGCAGCACCGATTATGACTCGTCCGGCAAAATCGGACTGCAATTTGGTCGCAGATTCTGGGAGGAAGACGAGAATATTTACGGTGGCAGTACCCTGACGAATTTGGATATTCTCGGCATCTTCTACCCGCCTACCGAGTATCTCTCCAAAAAAGGAATCCTGCTTGGCTATTATAATTATGGCCCTAACGCGGATAAGCTGGGCAATATGACATTTCAAGAAAGAGAGAACCACGCGCTTAAGCAGGGCGCCAAGATTCATCCGCAATACTACAAGGAATTTGAGACTTCTTTCTCCGTAAATTGGAAGAAGATCAAGTACAGTCTGGGTGGTTGGGCGTCCTATACGGAAGAGGATCGTAAAACTCATTATCCTTTGCTATGCAAGCCCGATCGCAGAATTTACCTGGCTGGGGAGCATGTTAGCTATCTTTTAGGCTGGATCGCCGGAGGAATTGAATCCGCGCGTCTTGTCGTGACGGATATTCATCAGCGTGTGATGAAGGCATAGAAGAAGGGAGCTGTAAAGATGGATATGAAGCTGAAAACGAAATTGAAAAAATGGGCGCCGGCGCTCCTCATTGCCTTCTGCTTCGTCGGGGCAACTGTATATGCCGCAGAGCCGGGCAAGCCTGCCAAGCTGCCGCTGGAACCAATTTATGAAGCGGAGTTCTACGGCAATCCAGCCTCTCCGATTTCAAGTGCGGTGGCCATTCCTGCGGGTGTCGCAACGTTCCATACGAGCGGTACAGTTCCTCCGGTCTTGAATAAGGCCGGGAAGACTGTTTATGAACGGTACGGCGATACGAAGACGCAGGGCATCGGTGTTTTGAAGGAGATCGAGAAGCAGCTCAAGGAGCAGGGGCTGACGATAAAGGATGTCGTTTACTTGCGGGTGTATCTGGTGGCAGACGCAGCCAAGGGGAACAAGATCGATTATACCGGGTGGTTCGACGCTTATGCCCAGTTCTTCGATAACAAGAGCAATCCGGTAAAGACTGCACGGTCTACAGTAGGGGTTGCGGGACTTGTCAACCCGGATTGGCTGATTGAAATCGAAGCCGTTGCGGTTTATCCGAAATTGCACAATCAGGACTAATTTGAAAATACATTCCAAGGAGTGAAGTATGATGCTGCAAAATATCGGGTTTCCGGGACTGGTTATGATTCTGGTCGTGGTGCTTATCGTATTTGGGCCATCGAAGCTGCCTGAGCTTGGCAGAGCTGTTGGCCGGACGCTCCATGAGTTCAAATCGTCGGCCAAGGAGCTGGTGTCTGACCACAAGGAGGAGAAGTAAGGAGAGAGGCCTCATTCAGTTAGAGATAGAGAGAATTCTCGGCAGCTTGCCCGTCAGGAGGACGCGGCAAGCTGCTTACGCTTGCGCAGCAAGCGGGAGGCGACAAGCGGCAGGTACAGCAGCAAGACAAAGATAAGCAGCGCCCCCCTTCCAACGCTAGTAAGTACCAGGGCTACAGACCTAGTAAATCGAGCAGAGAAGCGGTTTTCTGGCGAGAAACATATAATTGCCGCCTGTAGCCGTGTTGACAAATTTGAAGAGAGGCTACTGCTTTGGCGAGCAGCATTCAAGCCATGCTACAACAGGGAGATTACCAGCAATTCATACAGGACAAGCGGAAGAATGACATTATTGTAATAGTAATTTTGCGGAAAGAATGGACTGAATGCACGGTTGTCAAAGCCAGCCTGGGATGTCATCAGATACAGGTGCCCGTGTTGGACATCGGAAATATATCCGTCGTAAGTAGCGCCGTTAATCGTCTGGACACGGATCGGACGGTTAGCACATTGATGCAGGGCCGCTTGGATTTTATCCAGGTGTGTCTTGATATGCTCGACAACATTTTTATCGCAATGATACACAACTTGTAATCCCTGTACAGGTTCAGTCATGATAGTACCTCCAAATAAATAGTAAACCGATAAGCTGACCAACGGCTGCTCGGCCTGTAACCAGGTATTAGCCGTTACCGCTTGCATTAACAAAATATGCAGGTGCCTAGACATTGGTGATTAAAGAAAGTTGCCCTTACATGTGAAAAAGGAGTGCAGCCGCCTCGGCGGTATGCACTCCTTTTTCTGAACCCATTGATATATTTATTGCACAGATGCGGCATCTGTTTAATGTCTATATTGCCGCAATCATGATTTGACCAGGCAAGAAAGATTACAGTGATTCACCGTTCAGGTAGTTGAAGAAAGGAACGTCTACCCAGAACGTGTAGGACTCTACTTTAATAGATGGATCGACCTTCGCAAATCCTTCTTTTACCTCGGCGGCTTTTTCCGGAAGGGAGAAGGATTGTGCATAATAGTGACCATCAACAATTTTGTTATTGGCAATCAGCTTGTAGTCATCCAGCTTGGTCAGGGAGTAATACAGCGGCTGCCACCAGGAACCGGCGATCAAGCCTTTTTGATCTTTTTCGTTTTTCTTCGCATATTTCAAAATAATGCCCTGGAATTTCTCTTTGTCTGCAACAGTGTGGAATTCGAATTTCAGATCAAACTCTTTGGCATACGTAATATAATTGCCGTTTTCGATTTGTACAACTTTAGCAGTTTCGCTCTCGTACGGCTCTCCCCATTCTTTCAAATGAATAAATGCCGATGTTTTAGGCTCTAACTGAACTTTTGCATCCAGATATTCGCTGCGCAGCAAACCAATCAGTTGAATGATGTGCTTGAGGTCGGAGTGTCCGTAGGTGATGGACAAGGCCTCTACGAAATTGGAATCATAACGGGAATCTTTCAAGTTGTAGCCTGTTACGACATTTTGCTTGAGAGCCGTATCCACTATATTTTGCAGGTTCGGAATTTGAATGATGTTGGATGTATGGTAGGCATCCTGAATTTTGGTATAGATGTCTGCATCGCTAACGAGTCCGAGATAATGCTTGTAGTTGCCCTGGAAAGTAGCGATTTTGCCAAGCAGTACCTGAACAAGCTGGGAGGAAGCAGGTTTGCTCAATACGAGTTTCTCCTGGTAGGATTTCGGCAACAATCCGGTATCGATTGCCGCGGCCAGTTCCTGCTTTGTTTTCAGATCCAGTACGGACAGTGGAATGCCGGCCTTGGTCAGGGCAGCGTTCGCCTTTGCTTCTGGATAGGAGTAAGCAAGCTCCTTCAGATCGGAAGCTCTCAGGGCAATCAGGATGGCAGCCAGATTGGTCAGCGGCTGCTTGGCAGCGACTGCTGGTCCGTTCAGAATTCCGTTGTCATATAGCAGTGCAGCCTTGGCGAACAGGGGATCGCCTTGGTTCAAATCAGAGAACTTCGCTGTCGATTCAGCAGTTGCTTTAGGCAGCAAGGCAGCGACATAATCGATCAGGTCGCCTCTTGTCAGAGTGCTGTTCTCTTTAATCGCAATGTTGTACTTGTCCTTCAGAAAAACGCCGTATTCCGTTTCATAGCTTGTTGCTGCAGCGGCAGTTGGTGCTGCGTGTACAGAAGCAGCCAGCGGATTGAGCAGCAAAGTTGCCGCAAGCGCCGCGCTGAGCAATAGTTTGTTAGCGGGTAAGTGGATTTTCATAGGAACCTCCAATTTAATTCCGATCGGAATTCTATTATTTGAAATGTATAGTACCACCCATAGTTTGAGGTGTCAACGCATTTTTTTAGTTTTTAAGATAAGGTGGAAG
Source organism: Paenibacillus roseus (assembly GCF_016424485.1). GTDB lineage: Bacteria > Bacillota > Bacilli > Paenibacillales > Paenibacillaceae > Paenibacillus_D > Paenibacillus_D roseus. The sequence continues at coordinate 156,586 of NZ_JAELUP010000107.1, read as the reverse complement.
TATTTGGACATCGTATCGAGTGGGCTTCGTGAGTACCGTTGCAGGGGGAACTGTGATTCTCCGTGATTCATCATAGTTTGGAACGGGTAAAAATTTACATCCTAAAAAGGTGGATAAGAGCCTGCCCGTAATTAGTAAAAGCGGGGGCCTAACAGTCGGTATTGCATGAACGGACAACAGGATCGTAAGAAGAAAGGGGCATGCGTCATGAAGATCAAGTTAAGATGGCTGCTGCTTTTCGCTGCGGTATTGCTTATACTGGCCGGATGCCAGAATCGGGGGGAAATACTGTCCCCGGACTATCAAGCGGATGGCGATACAACGGGTGCGGGTAATGGGGCAAGAACAGATGCTGACGGAGCAAATGCTTCCAGTGACGGGAATTCTGCAGTTGATCCGGGTCGTATAGCGCAGATTGCTGATGACGGACATCAGCCTTCAGGTGAGATCACTGCGCTCAGGCTTGCAGATAGAAATAAGGGATGGATTGGCGGTGACGGCTGGATCGCACGAACAGATAACCGTGGAAAGGACTGGAAGATCCAGCATGAAGGGGAGGGAACGGTCAACCAGTTGTTTGCGCTCAATGACCGGCAGGCTTGGGCGACCATTCGTACGAATGGCCAAATGACCGGAGGATCGCTGGAGTTGCTGCATACAGCAGATGGAGGTTCCAACTGGAGAGCGGCTGGTGAGGTACCGAACGACGGGTTTTTGCATTTTGTTACGGAGCAGGAAGGCTTGAGCGGCCGGGCGCATACAACTGACGGCGGTGCAACCTGGTCCTCGTTGCCGGTGCCTGACGGCATTGCAGGGGATGCGTATTTTAATAATTCCAGTTATGGCTGGGCGGTAACGAATGGCAATGGCAAAATAAACGTCATGCGCACAGTAGACGGAGGAAAAACGTGGAAAGAAATGTTGTCGCGCGATCTTGTAGCTGAACTTACGGGGACGGTCATTCGTTCAGGGGGCAAAGAGGACGTTTGGATTGAACTTGTCGGCGATTCCGGAATGACCCAAACGTCATATTCCTTATTCCATTCAAGCGACGGCGGGAAAACATGGACGACAGTCATTAACAATTCAACCGCTGGAGCCGGACCAGCGCCGGGAATCCCAGCAGATGATCCAAGTGGCTCAAGGAATGAAGGCTCAGGACCTGGACTGCTCTATGTAGTGGATAAGCAAACTGCTTATATGAGCGGAGTATGTCATGCTTGCGACAACCCGAACACAATCGGCTGGACCCATGATGGAGGAAAAACCTGGCACAACAGCAAACAGTCTTTAACGGGAGTCGGACCTCAGCAGCTTGGCTTTGCGGACGCCAACTACGGTTGGTGGGCAATATCCGATCATGACAATCCCACTTTACTGTACATCACGGAAGATGGCGGGGATACCTGGAAGGCAGCCTCCTTGTTTGAACCGGTTAAAACAAGCCAGTAGCTATAAAACAGGTCGGATGTACCAAAGGTGACTTTGGAACGACAGACGTGGCTTGGAGCTTGATTGCTTACACCTCCCTCGTACAAATATGACCTAATATTTCGGATACGGTAAAGAAAAAGCCAGTCAGCGCGCATGAACATGCAGCCGACTAGCCAAATAGTTGCTTTTTTCGATGATGAGTTGTTCTAAATAAGTTGTTCTAAAACCCGCTAATTTCCCCGTTTCCCCGGATGGCCGCGGCCTGGTGCTGCGGATTGGGATGAAAAAAGCCATACCCCGAAAACGATTTGCCCCCTACGGTAATACCGTCAAGCGTAACGCCGATATCCTCGCTTGTACTAAAATCAGCCAATAGCTGATGTTGTGCAATGCCGTCAACATCAATATACCAAAGCCGTGAACCCATCTCTGTTACAATGACCAGTTTCGCAGAGGCAAATTCCAGCTTTTCCTTGCGTCCGTTTTGTTCAATCCCCAGTTCAATCAATTCGTATTGCTCCATATGCAACCTACCTTCCTTGCAGTATCGTCTGCTCTAGAGTGCCTGCTTAAAATTTTAAAGGGAGCCATCCTGATTTGCAACTTATTCGGAAATGGAGGCGTCTGGAAATAAAACATAAATAAGGGGATGGTTCAATGAAAAGGAGTGTGGCTTCCCGGCTGATGGTTTTCGTTATGTTTATACTGGTAGTAACAGGGTGCTCTTCGAGTTCGAATTCGATTTCCACTGCGCCCTCCCCAAAAGCGGGAGATAATGCCTCTGCTAATCATTCTATTACGTCAGCATCGGAGGCATTATCAAATAGGTCTTCAGAGCCTGTTGAGAAAAAAGAGTTAAAACAGTCGAACAAAGTTACAGGAGGTCAGGCCGGACCTGAACCCAAAGCGGGCCAGCTAACCGCAGGAGAATGGGATGACGCGCTTAAATGGGGGGATTGGCTGAACCAATTGAATGGACATGACGGTTCGGAAGCCATCCAATTGTGGGGGATGTACCCTCTTCAGCGCATTGTGGTCGAAGTGACGGCCGGCCGGCGCTCTGTGCCGGATGTTTGGCTAACGGTCAAGAATAAGAACGGGGAGACGGTATGGGAGGCGAGGACGGATATGCAAGGGAAAGCATATGCATATCCGCTTCTGTTTGATGCGCCCAAGTGGCGCAAATCAAAAGGAGATTATCAAATTGAAGTGCGTTCAGGCGGGCAAATAGTAGCCCATGTTGAGCATGTCAATTTCTCGGAATCCGAGCCTTTGAAAATAGATATTGGTTCCCAGCCGGACATTTCCGAGCTGGTGGATGTCATGCTGGTTGTCGACACGACAGGATCGATGGGAGATGAGTTGCAATATCTGACTGCGGAGTTGAAAGATGTAGTCACACAGGCCGTGGAGCGCAGTAAAGACAAGCTGACGATGCGAATTTCGGCCAACTTTTACCGCGATCATTATGATGAATACTTGGTCAGATCATTTCCGTTCACGAAGGATGTCGATGAGGTCATTCGGCAGTTGGCTGCCCAGACGGCGCAAGGGGGCGGAGACTATCCGGAAGCGGTCGATGAGGCGCTTCGCAATGCCTTGTATGAGCATGAATGGAGCGAAAATGCCCGAGCGCGCCTGCTATTCCTTGTTCTGGACGCACCGCCCCATGACGATAAGCAGTCTCTGACCCGGATGCGGGAGCTTACCCAGGAGGCTGCCCGGATGGGCGTCCGAATTATTCCGGTTGCCTCCAGCGGCATCAACAAGGATACCGAATATTTGCTTCGCACGCTGGCTGTGACGACCGGAGGGAGCTATATCTTTTTAACAGATGACAGTGGAATCGGCAATGAGCATATCAAGCCCGACGTCGGCCAATATGATGTGAAGCTGCTCAATGAGCTGCTTGTGGAAGTCATTCTCCGATACACGCAGCAGCAATAGGCGAAACGATGCTTTGCCTGTCGCAGGACGGCAAGGTCGTTCACGTTTAGCGTTAGATTGCAAAAAAACAGCCAAATACCTGTGCAAAGTTCAAAGCGCAAGGTGTTTGGCTGTTTTTATCTGGACAAAAATAGGATGTTTCATACAAACTAAAGGGTAGACGAGAAAAATAGTGTAACCTCATTCCATGTCACGGAGTTTCACTTTTGGAAGCAACAAAGATTATTAACGCTCATTGTTGGATGAAACGGAGGAGGCGGGGCATGATGCATGTGGAGTATGCTTTTAACATAGAGGGTGAGACATTGCGAGTGTTTCCGCTGGGAGACCGGGCAATCGTACTTGCGGTTGCGACAGGCAACAAGCAGACTTGGCAGATGCTTGCGCGAATTGCCCACCGATTGCGAAGCTCCAGTCCATCCTGGCTGGAAGATATTGTGCCTGCTTACGAAACCGTGACACTGTACTATAATCCTTTCCAATTAATGAAGGAAGAAAGAGAAAATGATAGAGGGATGGCTCTTCGAGAGGAGAACAAGCTTCCCTATAAAATCGCCTTGGATAGAATCGAAGGGCTGCTGAAGATGTCGGAAGGGGAAGCCGATGAGACGGCATCCCGCCTTGTGCATATACCTGTATGCTACGGCGGCAACTTTGGGCCAGATCTTGAAGAAGCGGCTGCCCGGTCGGGAGTTAGCGCGGAAGCATATGCCGCCTTGCACGCCGAAGCCGAGTATACCGTAGCAATGCTTGGTTTTATGCCGGGGTTCCCTTACCTGACAGGTTTGCCGGAGAGACTGGCACAGCCTCGAAGAGCCGAGCCGCGCAAAAGTGTGGCTGCCGGCTCGATAGCGGTTGCGGCACGGCAGACAGGCATTTATCCGGTCAGTGTCCCGGGCGGCTGGCAAATTATCGGGCGTACCTCAGTGCGCTTGTTCGATAAGACTAAGGAAGAGCCTGCTTTGCTGCGAGCTGGAGACCGGGTGAAGTTTGTAGCGGTAAGGGAGCATGAGCTGGATCGTGAAGGGAAGTGGATAGTGTGAGTCTGACCGTGCTTGAACCGGGGTTCTATACCACCATTCAGGATATGGGACGTCCGGGACTGCGTCACGCGGGTCTAGGGGCAGGCGGAGCAATGGACAGTTATGCGCTATGCGTAGCGAATTTGCTGACAGGCAATGAACCGCAGGCTGCGGGTCTGGAGCTAACCCTGTCAGGACCTGTGCTCCGCGCAGAGCAGGATATGCTCATTGCGCTAACGGGGGCAGACATGGAGCCACGAATTGTCGGCGGTATGGAGCTGCCCATGTGGCGGCCGGTATGGCTTGCGGCCGGCACGGTGTTCACGCTGGGGCGCGCGGCGGCGGGATGCCGCGCGTACCTTGCGGTGGCGGGCGGCATCCATGTGCCGCCGCAGCTCGGCGGGCGCGGCACAGATGTGCGCGTCCGTATTGGCGGCCTGAGCGGCCGCCCGCTCGCCGCAGGCGACGCGATCCCCTGCATGGCAGCAGGGGATGGAGCGCCGCCCGCGGTCGCGCTGGAGGCGCGGCTGCGCCAGCGCGTCCTTGCGGAGGGCCGCCGCCAAGCGATAGCTATGGCGGCGCCCCGCTGGTTTGCGCCGCCGCGCGCTTACGGCGGCGCAGGCGCGGACGGCATCGTGCTGCGCGCGATGCCGGGGGCGGAAAGCGGGCAATTCAGCGAAGCTGCCCGCACCGCCTTGTACCGGGAGCCGTTCCGTGTGGCTCCCGCGTCGGATCGCATGGGCCTGCGCCTGAGCGGGCCTATGCTGGAGCGAACCACCCGTGCGGAGCTGTTGTCGCACGGGGTTGCGCCCGGCACCGTACAGGTACCGCCGGGCGGCAGCCCGATTGTGCTAGCCGCCGATTGCCAGACCACCGGCGGCTACCCCAAGATTGCGCAGGTCGCTCACGTCGACCTGCCGCTGCTTGCCCAGGCGCGGCCGGGCGCAACCATACGCTTTCAGCCGATTGACCTGGCTGAAGCACAACAACTCGATCTTGCACGCGAGCAGGAGCTGGCTCAACTCGCGGCGGGCATTAAAGCTGCTATGAGCGGATTGTAAAAACATCCATAGCGGGATATCGGCTTGCAACAGTGATTTCAGTGTTTCAGTAAGTTGTACAGCTCAAGCATCTCTTAAATTTCGATTAAAGGGGTCTTCTACTTGAAAAAAATAGATCTGAATTGTGATTTGGGGGAAGGCTTCGGACCCTACTCCTTTGGGCAAGACGAATTGCTGCTTCCATATATATCCTCCGCTAATATTGCCTGCGGCTTTCATGCCGGCGATCCCCATTCGATGCGGGACATGGTTGCCAAGTGCCTTGCCGCTGACGTAGCGATAGGGGCGCACCCGGGATTCCCCGACCGTTTGGGCTTCGGTCGCCGCGCTATACAGGTCACGGCCCGGGAAATTTATGATTATCTGCTCTATCAGATTGGAGCGTTAAATGCCTTTGTCCAAGCTGCCGGGGGAGAACTTTCCCATGTGAAGCCGCACGGAGCACTCTATCATATGGCGGGCAATCAGCCGGAGCTTGCAGAGGCCGTCATTCAGGCGCTGCTGAATTTGAACCCCCGGCTTATTCTGTTTGCCCAATCAGGAAGCCTGCTTCTGGAACTTGCATCCGCAGCCGGTCTCCCTGTCGCCGCAGAAGCATTTGCTGACCGCACGTATCAGCAAGACGGCAGTCTGACACCGAGGACAAGCTCCGATGCGCTTATTGGCGACGCTCAGTTTGCACTTGAGCAGGCCTTGTCCATTGTGTGTGAAGAACGGGTATTCACGCCGGAAGGCGCAGGTGTTCCAATCCATGCCGATACCATATGTCTCCATGGTGATGGCATCCATGCGGCTTCATTTGCAGCGATGCTGAATGAAGGGCTGCGGTCATCAGGGGTTAGCGTTGCCGCGCCAGGGAGGAATGCATGACAATAAAAAGGGCGGAACTCAAAACAATTGGCGTTGCAATTGCAGCAGGGTTGAGCTTTGCCATCATGCTGTTGCTTCGTGATTCAATCTATGCCGTATTTGAATTTCAGGATTATTTGCCCTTTCAGACGATCATCAAATTTTTCAGCTTTGCGATGTGCTTTTCCATTGTTTTTCTGGGAGCGGTCTTTTTCGTACAGACGTTGACCAGACAGCGCCTGCTTTCTGCGGCATTATTTATCGTAATAGGCCTGCTGGAGCTTGCCGACATGCTTTCCTTATGGGGAATGTCCTTTCTTTATAGGGATGCAGGCAATACCTACAACTACGGCGTAATCAGCAGTGTGGGACAACTTGTGATGGCGCTTGGCATTTTCATTATTTTTACCCGGGATGACAGACAGGTACGGGCTTCTGCACGAGGCGTTCCATTTACGCTTGCTCTTGTCGGGGGAGCGCTGTTATGTGCGTCCGTCCGATTTGTGATGCACGAGTTTCCGGAATTTATGGAAAGCAACGCTTATGACATGATTCATAATGCGATGAGGATGCTTACTTTGGGGCTGCTCACAATGTCTATTATTATGGTCATGTATCGGCATCGCGAGGCACGTCCGCAGGCGCTGCTTCTGATTATCCAGTCCCTCATCTTCTTGTTTTTTGCCAATATTGCACTGATGATTTCGCGCACCGCCTGGGATACCGATATGATTGTGGGTTATCTGTATAATCTGGTCGGTTACTATTACTTGCTCAGGGGAATTTACTACGTGACAATTGAGGAGCCGCACCGACAGCAAAAACAGGCCGAAGAACGCATCAATTTCCTCGCTTATCACGATGAGCTGACCGGACTATCTAACCGCAGGCTGCTCAGGGAGCGTCTCGACTCGGAACTTACCCGGGCCAGGAGCAGCGGTAAAAAAATGGCGGTTATTTTGCTCGACATTGACCGCTTCAAGACGATTAATGATACGCTTGGCCATTCTGTAGGCGACGAGATTCTTGTAGCGGTTGCAGGCCGACTCCAAAGCATTGTTCCGTATCCCGAATGCGTATTCCGCATGGGCGGCGATGAATTCACGATTATTCTGCCCTATTTGCGAACGACGGAGGAGGCGACGGCGACCGCAGAGGCAGTTATGCGCTTGTTCCATTCGCCAATTATGCTCCAAGATGCTGAATATCACATTACAATCAGCCTGGGCATCTCCTTTTACCCGGATAATGGGGACAGTGTGGACGTACTGGTTAAAAATGCGGATGTGGCGATGTACAGCGCCAAGGCGCAGCGAAATGATTTCAAGCTGTTCGCGCCGCAGATGAATGAGCGGGCGGGGGAGCGGCTGCGACTTGAAAATGACCTGCGCAAAGCATTGGAGCAACGGCAATTTGTGCTGATGTACCAGCCGCTTGTTGAATTAGAGACGGGCAGAGTGGTCGGAGTAGAGGCGCTTGTCAGATGGAATTACCCGGAGCGCGGAATGATTCCGCCTGGCGAATTTATTCCATTGTCCGAAGAGACCGGCTTTATTCTTCCTCTGGGGGAGTGGGTGCTGAGCGAAGCTTGCCGTCAAAATCGCCAGTGGCAAGACGAGGGCATACCGCCGATTATTGTCTCTGTCAACTTATCGATGCGTCAGTTCAAGCAGTATCAGCTCGTCGAGCGGGTGCGAGCAATACTGATGGAGACGGGGCTGGAAGCCAAGTATTTGGAGTTGGAAATTACCGAAAGTTTGACGACGGAAGTCGATTATGCCGTAGAGACGCTAAATAAGCTCAAGGCATTGGGCGTACGCATCAGTGTGGATGATTTCGGAACCGGGTATAGCTCCTTGGTTTATTTGAAAAAGCTTCCCATCGACAAGCTGAAAATTGACCGCTCCTTTGTCAGCGATATCCTCCATGACAACAATGATGCGGCAATTGTCTCGACGATTGCGGCCATGGCCAAGCATTTGAAGCTGCGAATTACCGCTGAAGGGGTAGAAACGATGGATCAGCTGGAGTTTTTAAAAGAGCAGCATTGCGAAGAGGCGCAGGGCTTCTACTTTTCCGAGCCTATTCCGGCTTTGGAGTTTGCTGAGTGGATACAGACGCAAGGCTCACAGAAGAATAAAGTGCAATTGGCATTAGGATAAAACTGAACGATTTGAGCGGATTAAACTGAAAACAGGCCTGGATGTCCTCTGTGGAAGGGCAATTGGCCCGTTTTGTCTGTCAAATGGTGGACACCGCATACGGATAAGTTGTCGAAGTGCTCTTAGGTTGATATACCTATATATAGAGGGCCGATTATGAGATAATGCTATATCTTGTAATGAGAATTTGAAGGCTTACTATAGGTGGCTGTCCACCATTTGATAGACAAATTCATCATTTTGTCTACTCCCAGTGGATGTTATCAGAATAGCAAAAATAGCTCCAATCATGCCGATTCCGGCTGCTTCGAGCGTTTTGGCTTCCGTCAGGATCACGCTGAATACGAATCTACACATAAACAAATGGTGCTGACTCGCGTGATCGCAGGGGCACAGCACCATTTCTGTTTTAATAACCCACAATGTGGAAACCGGAGTCTACGTGAATGACCTCGCCAGTGACGCCTCTGGACAGGCGGCTGAGCAGGAACAAGGTGGCATCGCCAACCTCATCCTGGTCGACGTTGCGGCGCAGTGGGGCCTTTTCCTCCATTGCTGTAATAATGTCATTAAATCCGGCAACCCCGCCTTTGGCAGAGAGCGTGCGGATCGGTCCGGCAGAAATCGCATTGACGCGAATTTGCTCCTTGCCCAAATCTTCAGCCAAATAACGGACGCTTGCTTCAAGAGATGCTTTGGCGACGCCCATCACATTATAGTTGCGCACCATCCGTTCAGCGCCCAGGTAGGATTGGGTTACAATGCTGCCGCCCTCAGTCATCACCCCCCGCGCTTCTCTTGCCATAGCGACCAGAGAGTAGGCGCTGACATCATGCGCCAGTTGGAAGCCCTCTCTTGTCGTAGCAACGAATTCCCCTTGCAGGTCATCCTTTTCCGCAAACGCGACAGAATGGGCCAGTCCATGAATGACGCCGACCTTCTCTTTGATTTCTGCAAATGCAGCCGCGATGCTCTCGTCACTTGAAACATCACATGCGACGCACAGCAGCGGCTTTACGCCGTTCTCATCCAGCAGTTGGGTCAGTTTTTGGAAGGAGCGTTCCTTCCGGTACGTGAAAATCAGATTGGCTCCTGCTTCATGCAATGATTTGGCAATGCCCCAAGCAATGCTGCGAGAATTCGCAATTCCTGTAACGACGATATTTTTTCCGCTCATTAATCCTGGCATTCCAGTAGTTGTCATACTTGATAAACCTCCGATAGTAAATCTGCTGCTTTAATTGTCTCTGTACCAGACACTAGAGGTCAGAAATTTATTACAAGATATTAGTACCTGATACTAAACGAGATGATACTCTTATCATAATGCTCTACGGTTTGATTTGCAAGGTCGGGCAGACGTTATGGGGATTTAGGGATTAATAACGCAATCCACTTGCATAGTTGTGCTGGAATTTTATTTGGTTATTCATTGAATAGTTCATATTGAATTATTGGAACGTATCACTTATGATGAGAAGAATACTGGATGCTTTTGCTAAGGGGTTTAAAAAATGTCTGGCATTCTAACCTAGAAATTTTCGAGCAATTCAGGTGCGAATGTGAAGTGCACATGATTTTCCCGGTTCCTTCGCACCTCGAAACTTGTCGAAATAACACGAAAAACTTTCGTTTTGTAAAAAGTCAAGTGCCTATCAATATTCTTTTGGCATCGTTAAACTGAAAAACTAGAGAATTTATGCTTTACATAGCTATTTCATGCCTATTTTCGCTGTCGCACTCTATGTGAGTGCGTGGATTGAAACATAACTCTCGTAGGCTGCAGACTTGGTTTGCGTGTCGCACTCTATGTGAGTGCGTGGATTGAAACTTTTAAAAAAAAGCACTCCCTCATAATAAGGAGTGCGTCGCACTCTATGTGAGTGCGTGGATTGAAACAGATCCCGAACCCAAGGATGCTGCGCGACAAGCGGTCGCACTCCATGTGAGTGTGTGGATTGAAACAATCAGGCCGTCATTAAAATTGATGAGGTCAATGTCGCACTCCATGCAAGTGCCTTGAAATTTGCGTTGCAAAGGAAAATGATGAATTAATTCTTGGGTCGATAAATAAAATGAGCGGCATTCCTGAGGGAGTGCCGCTTTTTTCTGCGCGATATTCAGTTTTTGCCCTTCAAGGGGGGCAAAGCTCGTTTGCGCCTGACAAACAACTGTGCTGAACCAGCTTTATGGACATTTCCGCCCGCTACAAGTCCCCCCAATTCATATTCGATGACTTGCTGTAGTTCGTAACCTTTTGCTCGAAGAAGTCGGTTTTCATGCCGTTCATATTGCTGAAGCTCTCGACCCATTTCATCGGATGCTCGGTGACTTCCGGGTAGAGAATGTCGAGACCCAGCTTCTTCAAACGCTCATTAGACAGGAACTTGATATACTGGTCGATAATCTCATTCGTCAGGCCGGCAATCTGGTTGTTCGTAATATATTGCCCCCACGCAATCTCATGCTGGACCGCCGTGCGCATCATCTGGCGCAGTTCCTCGATAAGCACGGGTGTGAACAGCTCCGGGTTTTCCTTGCGAATCTCGCGGAAGATGCCTTGGAACAAGGCCAGATGCGTCAGCTCGTCACGTTGAATATATTTGATTTCCGATACGGTTCCAAGCATTTTGCCCTGACGCCCGAGCGCGTAGAAAAAGCTGAATCCGCTGTAAAAGTAGATGCCCTCCAAAATATAGTTGGCCATAATCGTCTTGATCAGGTTCTGGGCTGAAGGGTCGGCAATGAAATTCTCGTACAGATCGGTGATGAACCGATTGCGCTTCAGCAGATTTTTATCCTCTCGCCACAGATTGTAAATCTGATCACGCACTTCCGCAGAGCAGACACTGTCGAGAATATAGGAGTAGCTCTGACTGTGAACCGCCTCCTGAAACGTATGCACGGTCAGGATCAAATTGACCTCCGGCGCTGTAATATATTCGTTGATATTCGGCAGGTTGGCGGTTTGCAGAGAGTCCAGGAAGATCAGGAAACTGATGATTTTGTCATAGCTGTTGCGCTCGGAATGAGACAGATTTTTATAGTCCTTGGCGTCCTGCGCCAGCGGGATTTCTTCAGGAATCCAGAAATTGTTCATCATCGTCCTGTACATCTTGGTCGCCCAGTCGTACTTTACGTTGTTGAGCTCGATCAAGTTGGTCGTATTGCCGCCGATCATCCGGCGCTTGCCCCAATCCCTGTCTCCATCCTCGTTGAACAGCTTTTTTCGGCTCAGTTCCATCCGTGCTTCCTCCTTCTAAATTAAGAGCTGCAGCTCACACAATCCTCGACCTCAAGGCTCTGGTTGCGACAGTAATAGACCGTCTTCAGTCCGTGTTTCCATGCTTCCATGTACAGTTCAAGAAAATCTTTGGCCGTATAATCTGGCGTAATATACAGGTTAAAAGATTGCGCCTGGTCAATATGGCGCTGGCGGCGTCCCGCGGCCTTGATGCTCCAGTGCTGATCAATATGATGCGCCTCTTTGTAAAACCAGAACGTATCCTCATTCAAATCAGGAGCCGTCTGCGGAATGACGGCATTTTTCTTTTCCTCAATGAAGAATTTATTGAAAATCGGATCAATCCCGGCCGTCGAACCCGCGATCAGCGAGGTGGAGGCTGTCGGCGCAATCGCAAACATCCAGGCATTGCGGACGCCATGCTCGGCAACGCTTTCCTTCAGTGTCTGCCACTGTGGGCTGTCGTAGCCGCGCCGCTCGAAATATGCGCCGCTCTGCCATTCACTTCCCTCGAACGCAGGGTAGGCGCCTTTCTCGCGAGCGATCTCCATCGATGCCAGAATAGCACAATAGTTAATCCATTCGTAGAGCTCATCCGCCTGCTCCAGATGCTCGTCGCTTTCCCAATTGATCCGGTTCAGCGCCAGCCATTGATGGTAGCCGCTTGTTCCAAGCCCGACAGCACGGTATTTGCGGTTCGTAATTTCCGCTTGGGGGATCGGATAATGGTTCAGGTCAATAACATTGTCCATCATCCGCATCTGACATGCGACTACCTTGGCAATATCCTCCTTCTTGCGGGTGCGTCCCAGGTTCAGGGAAGAAAGGTTGCATACTACATAGTCGCCGCTTTTTACCTGCGTTGTTATGATGCCATTCTCATGCGTCGTTGACACATATTCGGTCGCGCTCATATTTTGGCAAATTTCGGTACAGAGGTTGGAACAGTAAATAATGCCCTTGTGCTTGTTCGGATTCGCCCGGTTCACCGTATCGCGGTAAAATACAAACGGCGTCCCCGTCTCAAAGGCACTCGCAAGTATCCGTTTCATAATTTCAATCGCGGGAACCTCTTCTCTGGACAGTTCAGGATGGTTCACGCATTCCTCATAACGGCGCTCCCATTCCTCGCCCCAGGCATCCTCAAGAGACCATCCCATCAGCGAGCGGACTTCATGGGGATCGAACAGGTACCATGAGTCACGATCCTCGACCTTGCGCATGAACAGGTCCGGGATGCAGACGCCCGGGAAAATATCATGGGCTTTCATCCGGTCGTCTCCATTATTCGTTTTGAGATTCAAAAAATCAAAGATATCCTTATGCCAAACGTCCAGGTAGATCGCAACAGCTCCCGAACGAACGCCAAGCTGATCGACGGCAACGGCGGTATTGTTATAGTTTTTGATCCAGGGGACGACTCCGCCCGCAACGCCTTTGTACCCCCGAATATCCGAGCCGCGGCTGCGCACTTTGCCGACATAGATGCCCATGCCGCCGCCGAATTTGGACACCTGGGCGAAGCTCGCGTCTACATTGTAGATGCCCCACAAATTATCCGGGACCGTATCGATAAAACAGCTTGAGAGCTGATGAAACGGCTTGCGCGCGTTCGCCAGAGTCGGGGTGGCAACCGTCATCTGGAGACGGCTGAGCACATCGTAAAATTTGCGCGCCCAGCTCAATTTGTCCTGCTCCTTCATCGCAAGATGCATCGCCACACCCATGAACAGCTCCTGCGGCAGTTCCAGAATTTCACCGTCGAAGCCCTTGATCAAATAGCGGTCGCTTAACGTTTTCAAGCCGATGTAATTAAAGAGGTAATCGCGTTCGGGAACAATATAAGTACCCAGTTCACGGATTTCCTCTCGGCTGTAATGATCCAGAATGTAACGGCCATAAAAGCCTTTGTCTGTTAAATAAGTGATCAGGGAGTAAAAATCGCCGTAGCCAAAATAACCGTATTTACGATTAATCTGTGCTTCCTTGTACAAATCATAGACGAGCAGCTTGGCCGCGACATATTGCCAGTTCGGCTGCTCTGCGCTGGTTTTCTCGACGGCAACTTGAATGAGCGTGCGCTGAATTTCCTTGGTCGTAATATGGTTGCGAAAATAAGGCAGCAGCGCCGTCTCCAGTTCCAGAGGATCACAGCTTTCAAACCCGTCACAGGCAAAATCGATGACCTTTTTCAGCTTGGAAAAAATAAGCTCTTCCTTCTGTCCGTTGCGTTTTACGATGTCCAAGGCAATTCACTCCCTGTCGTTATAAAAAGATCGATAACACAATATATAGGTTATAAAATTAAAATTACTACAATATATGGTATGTGTCAAGAAAGTCTCATCATAAGAATTATTCAAAAAATGGGAAGACCTTTTTGACGTCTTTGTGAAGCAGGATGCGCAGGAAAAAATAATAAGTATACTTAAGCAAGGGACCGGGCTGTTTTTTAATCTGCTATCTGATAGACTTATCGAAAGATCATAATTTTACATTTGAAATTTTTTCTAATGATCGTAAACAATAGAATGAGGAAAGCGAAGGTGTTGTTAAAGCATGTGGAATAACCGTATCGCTGGGGATCGCATGACGTTAAAAAGAGGGATTGCGCCGGCCCTGTTGATCCTGATGATGCTGGCGTCATGGGCATATGCGCCAATGCAGGCTCACGCACATGCTACCGCCGAATCGATGGTGCCGGAACCGAACACGCAAATGAACGAGAGCCCTCCAAAGGTCGAAGTTCATTTTAATGAACAGATCGAAACCGGAATCGGAGGCATTCAGGTTTTGGATTCCACCTCTAAGCCGGTAACGGAGAACAAGCATACGGTCTCCGAGAATCGCAAAGAAATTTCTCTTGAGCTGCCGAAGCTTGGTGAAGGCGTATATACGGTGTCCTATTCGATCGTATCTGCGGACGGTCATCCGGTGTCCGGCTCCTATATCTTCGTCGTTGGCAATCCGCCTAACGCCAGGGATGCATCCGCCTTTGACCTGCATAAGCAGTTGGGACATTCCGGGCATGGCGCCACGACAGAAGTCACCGTAAGCGAACTCCTGCTATATCTCAGCAGAGGGCTGTATTATGCCGCGCTGCTGCTCAGTACGGGACTGATGCTTTGGTATGGCATGTTGCGAAATAAGACAGAGGTACATCGCAAACTGTTCGGCAAATGGGGACTGTGGACGATTCGCGGGTTGCTCATTGTCAGCCTGTTTTACGTCTTCATTCATGCCCGTGAGCTGATGGAAGGGCAGCCGACATCGGATTGGGCCAAGCTGTTTACAAAGACCGAGGTCGGAATTTCCTGGCTGATTCTGCTCGTTCTGGCGCTGCTGGGCTTCCTGGTGCTGAAATCCGGCTCGGCAATAATCAAAATACTATGGGCTGCCGCATTGCTTGTGCTAGAGGGTTTCAACGGCCATGCCGCTGCCTATGAGCCGAAATGGTATGCGTTGCTGCTTGATATTGTCCATTTGGCCGGGTCGGCAATCTGGGCTGGCGGTCTGGCCTTCCTGCTGGTGCTATGGCTGGAGGAGCGCAAGGATGCCGGACGCTTCGCCGCAGCATTCTCGCGAGTTGCCTGGATTAGCATTGTGGTGCTCACGATAACCGGACTGCTCAGTACCTTCCTGTTCCTGCCGGATTTATCTTATTTGTTCTATACATCATGGGGAATCCTGCTTGTGATCAAGACAGTTCTCGTGTTGTTTGTCATCGTGACCGGCGCATTCCTGAGATTCCGAGTGCGGCGCGGCGACTTGCCTTCCGGTACGCTGCTTAAAGTGGATGTTGGCCTGATGGCCGCAATCATTATCGTCGTTGGTATCTTTACGTATATTAGTCCGCTTCCTGCGAATACACCGTTTTCCAAACATGTGATGGGGACGGATAAGCACTTTACGCTGCGGATTACGCCGAATGTTCCCGGCGAGAACCGGTTTACCGTCAAGATCTGGCTGCCGGAGAAATCCGGCGAGGCGACAGAGCCGAAACGGGTTAAATTATTGCTTCGTTCGCTGGATAAGCCGGATCTTGGAGCTATCGAAGTTCCGGTGGAACCTTACAAGGATGAAGAGATCGACGCTTTTCCGGATTTTACGAAGTCCACTTATCAGGCGAAGGGTCCATTCATTCCGTTCCCAGGCAAATGGATGGCAGAAGTTCGCATCCTGACGCCGGAAGATGACGAGATTGTATTCACGGAAGAATTCCGGAATTATTAATCTTGATGAGGGGGAGCAGCCTTGACATATAAGCAGCTTAAGTGGTTGATATTGTCAATCCCTACGTTGACAATCGGTTTGTGGGAGTATTTGCGGCATACGCTGCTGCTCCCTTATGTTTCCATGGAGCTAGGCAATTTGCTGGCTCCTTTTATTGTGTTTTTTGTCACCATTACGCTGCTGCGCAAATTGTTTGTCGTGCTGGAGCACGCGCAGGACTCGCTGCGCAGAGAGCAGTCGCTTAAGGCCGCGCTTGAGCAGCGGCAGCAGTTGGCGCGCGAACTGCACGATGGCATTTCCCAGTCCTTATTTCTGCTCTCTGTCAAGCTGGATAAGCTGGATCAGGTGCAGAGCAGCATTGAGGGCAAGCAGCAGACGGAGCAAATTCGAGAGACGGTCCGGCATGTCTATGACAATGTCAGACAGTCGATCGCGGCGCTGCATAGCAGTCCTGTTGTGACCGACAAGCCGTGGATGCAGTCCATGCACAAGCTGCTGGATGAAATTCGCGAGGACAGCGGGCTGCAGCTGACACTGGACTGGCAGCTGGCCGATGCCTGGTTGACGCCAAGGCAAAAGGTAGAGTTGCTGGCAATTTTGCGGGAGGCGCTCATAAATGTTCAGAAGCACGCGAGGGCTACCACTGCTGTCATTCAATGCTATCCGCATACAGATAACGGCAGAGGGTTCGTCTGCACAGTGACAGATAACGGCATCGGGGCAGACGCAGAGAATTTTAAGCGCAAAGGCTGCTATGGCATCAGGTCAATGGAGAGCCGTGCTGCGGCAATGGACTGGCGGCTTGAGATCGGTCTTCCCGATAGGAATCACAACCTTCCGGGAGAACATGGCCAGGGGACACAGGTGACTATTATAAGCGAAGGGAGCGGATGAAGAATGGCGGACCGGGTACGTACCGTCCGTGTTCTGATCGTGGATGACCACCCGCACGGGCGAGAGGGCATGCGCACGGTGCTGGAGTCGGACCGGACATTTGAAATTGCGGCTGAAGCGGTGAATGGCGAGGAGGCAATTCGGCTGGCATCCGAGTTGGAACCGGATCTAATCTTGATGGATATTAATATGCCGGGTATGGGCGGTCTGGAGGCTACGCAGCGAATCAAGGCTGCGCAGCCCTATATTAAAATTGTCATGGTTACCGTATCCGATGACATTACCGACCTGTTCGAGGCGATCAAGCGAGGGGCGCAAGGCTATTTGCTTAAAAATTTAAAACCGTCCTCCTGGCATGAATACTTGCGGGCGATCGCGGTGGATGAAGCGCCAATGTCGAAAGAACTGGCCTTTCGAATTTTGCAGGAATTTTCATCGCGGGCCCGGTCCGGCACGGCGGAAGATGATCCGATTCAGGGAGAGCAGGCTCAGGCGGCCGCGGCTTCTCGCCGCAGATCTCAGGGCGGTGTTCCTGTTTCTCCGCTCACGCCGCGGGAGACCGAAATTCTGGAGCGTGTTGCCAAAGGAGAATCCAATCGTGAGATCGCTTCGCTGTTTCATCTCTCCGAGCACACGGTCAAAAATCATTTGAAAAATATTTTGCAAAAGCTCCATCTGGACAACCGCGTACAGCTAGCCCGATATGCAATGGAGCAGGGCATTGCAAAAGGCCCTTTCTCCAACTGATCATTTAGCTCACAGTTTGTTCACGGACATATAGCCCTTTTGAGTCATGTCTTATTGCCGAGAGATGATTATACTTGGGTACAGATACGATTACCAAGTTGAAGAGGGGTTCTTGAATGAAAAAGTTATTAAGCGCGGCACTCATTTCCATGGCGCTGTTTTTGTTTGCGGGGATTGCAAGCGCGCATGTTACGGTTCGTCCTGCAGAAGTAAGCCAAGGTTCATATGAGGTGTTTGCCGTTCGGGTTCCGAGTGAGACCAGTGGAACCACAACAAAGGTAATTGAAGTACGCGTTCCCGATGGTGTTGAAGTTTTGCGCATTGAGCCAAAGCCGGGCTGGACTTATGAGCTGACCAAGGGAGAAGGAGACAAAATTACCGCTATCAAGTGGACGGCTGAAGGCAAAGGACTCGAAGTAACCGAGTTTACCGAGTTCCGTTTCCAGGGCAAGGTTGGCGCAGATGCCACCGAGCTTAACTGGAAGGCTTATCAGACCTACGCGGACGGCAGCAAGGTAGACTGGGTCGAAGCATCAGACGGTCAGCATCCTGCATCGGTCACTGTCGTAAACGCTGGAGCAGGCGGCAGTAATCAAGGCCACGGCGCAAGCGTCGGCACAACCACTCAGCAGCCGGCAGATCAGGCAGGCGGTCAAGAGGAGAAGGCCGCAACAGCAGGCTCCAACAGTGTGGACCGTGGAATGGCAATTGCGGCGCTGGCACTGGGCGTAATCGCAGTTATTATCGCGCTTGTGCGCAAGCCGCGCAAAGCTTAGTTAATTGGCTGGGGAGAAGGTTGGCATACGAGCTTCAGTTTAACGAAAGTTTGACCAGATATTTTCTGAATATTTTAATGAAGCGAAATACCGAATACTGCTCCCTGGGCTTAGGCGCAGAGAGCAGTATTCGATTACATGTTTCGCGATTTTTCTTTTGAGAAGATTAAAGAAATTAATAATGTAAGTACAAATATTATTGCAATGAATATCCCCCAATAAATAAAAACATTTTCAAAGGAGATATTAAAAACACGAAAAATAATCCGATGTAAGACCAAAGCAACAATAATAATTATACAATTAATTAATGATATCCCTAGATGTTTCAACATTTTATCCTCCAGAATATTATATACTTACAAGAGTTACATCCTATTGATTTCTACAGTTCGATATTTTTATCAGATTGTTTAGCAATCTCTGCATCATGGGTAACACATACAATTGTTTTTCCTTTTTGCTGTAATTCATGGAACAAGGAGAGTATTATTTTTTTGTTGTGATGATCTAAATTTCCTGTCGGTTCGTCAGCAAAAATAATATCACATGGTTTTAAAATTATTCGGGCAATTGCTAATCGCTGTTGTTCACCGCCACTTAATTGATAAATCCTTTTCTTTAAGTAGCTCCCGTCAAGTTTTACTTTTTCGAGCACTCCTATCAACTCATTTGAACTTACCTTTTTAGAGTATTGGGTTGATAAAAGAAGATTTTCTTCAACAGTGTTTTGATTCATAAGTACATAATTTTGGAAAATATAGCCAAAATGAAATCTTCTTAACCATTGGGTTTTCTTACGATCCGGATTTAAAATATTTCGAACTTTAACTGTTCCTTTATCAGGGACGTCTAATAAACTCATTATATTTAGAAGTGTTGATTTTCCTGAACCACTTCTACCTGTAATTGTAACAAATTGATTTGTGTCTATATTTATTGAGAAGTTTGTCAACAGTGGTCTTCCTTCATAAGATTTATTTACATCCTCTAGTTGAATCATAAACTTTCTCCTTTAAGAATTTTTCCCATATGCTGACGATTTAAGTATCTGCTATATAAATAAATAAGGATCATGTCAGTACCAATTAATAATAGTGTAGATAGTATAACAATTTCTGTATGCAGCCAAAAGAAAACTAATATACCTGAAATAAAATAAATACAAATAGAACTCAAAATTAATAGCTTATTTGTTTTCCAATAAGAATATCCAAATAAAAATTTAAGATAAAGTTGGTTGGCATTTGACATGTAGTAGCTCCAAACAAATACAATCAAAAAAGCACAAGAGAGAATAAACATAATAGAGAGTGCGACAATTTGCTGTAACAGTTGTTGTGTCAACCTCACTATCTCTGCGTTATTTTCTTGATAAACAGATGTAACATAAGGAATGTAGCCTAAAGTTCTTGTTTCTTTTAAATATCCAATAATATTATTATATGCATTCCCTTGTGAGTCATCGTAAAAATATAAACTGGTTGTCGTATAAGCACCAATAAAAGATGAGTCCACACTCTCATTAAAAATTATCGCTATAGGATCTACAATTTTATTTTTATTTTTAGGATCCCCTAAACTAGAGTTAAATGTAAAGTAAGACTGTGAGTTACTGGTATATATAATATTTATGTCTAAATCTGTTATATCAATTGTATTTAATGGAGCCCCTAATTCTTCATTATATATATTGTTCACTCTTACCTTTTGAAAGTAAAAATTCTTTAGATAATTCTGTTTTATTGATTGCTCATATTTCTTGAATTTTTCAGGTACTAAAAGATTCAAAATCATCGGGTTAGAGTTCAATTGATCCAGAATCTCTCTCTGATTGGCAGCAAGTATGGGGTTAATTTTTAAATAGTTTTCATTAATAACGATACTACGACCACGCGGTAAATAAAATTGTTCCTCACCTTCTGAATTATATTCAAACAGATATTTACCTCTTATATCCTTGTGATAAATTTTAACAAAATTAGCTGCATAAATAAGGAATAAGTCTTTATTAATTTTCAAAGATTGGTATAAATTTTCGAATTGATCATTAAGATATTTTTCTTTTTTTAAATCTCCGGATATATTTAAAGGACCTACTTGAATTCTATATATGTTTTTGGTTTCATTCCAATATGTTTGATTGGCTAATTTTTGATTTAAGTCCAATGCTTTCATAAATGAGAAAGCCGTAATCGATAAGAGTATCATGCTAAATATAGCTTTAAGAATTACAGAGGATATTTGGTAATTTTTAAAAGGCGGGCTTCCTTTCAGACTAACACTATCAATACCTGATTGACGAATAAAAAAGAGGCTGATTCCCAATAAGACCACTGTAACAAGCAACATTATCAACGAAATAATTATAGAGACAACTACAATATCAATCAAATAGTAGGTCTGGTTATAATATATAGTTAAAGTAATAACTAGAGCTTGCCCAGTAACAATAATTATAAGAATTGATTTAAATACTGGTCTAATAAAAGCAAGAAAACTACTGAAAACAGTATAGCCCCACAATTGGTGAAGATAAAACTGTGTCCGATTTTGAATCATATAATAGAAGATAATTATACTATAAGAAACGAGTGCAAATAGCACAACAAGAAATAGAGTTACATTTACCATTAAAAACGGGTTAGTTTGAACTTCTTCAAAACGAACTTCACCAAAAGATGAAAATGCTTGACGGGCTCGCTCAAGTAATTCATTATCCGATTTCGATAAATAAAAACTTCCACCTAATCCTACATTTCTAAGTTGATGAAAGTCAAAGTATTTAACCTCCAAGTTAGAAATAGGGAATGCAATAGTCCCGCTTTGATTCTGATCTATCACTGATTTGTTAGAAATGTAATTATTATCATACGGCCATTCACCACTGATAAGGCTAATATGAGAATCGCTCTGAATGTTAGATGAGTATATATGAAGAGTATGCTCATTAATGAAATGGTAACGGGATATATTTACTCCTTCATCCACAGAAAAGTCCACTAACTCTTGAATTACATTTGTTGATGTAGTTCTTTCTTCTTCAAAATAATGTATAGTCATGAGTTTATAATCATCATAAAGTATATTGGCAATTTGTTTTTTGAACAAGGCATCAAAGCTGAATAAGCTGATGGCTACTATTAAAAGTAGAAATGTTAGTAAGACTTTCTTCATAATGACTGCTCCTCTACGAAAACGGATTTGTCATCATTATGATGACAAATCCATAAATCCTAATTTCTACCTGGTATCCCAATTTGCTTTATTGCCTGAAGGAGTTGAGTAAATCCATGAATACGAAGATCCTTCATCCTTTTCTTTCCATGGTCCTTGAATAGTAGAATGAAAATTTCTCCTCATCACACATCACTCTTTTTTGCATGTGATAAAGTAATTGGGGCATACTCCCAGAAGAAACCCAACTAAAAGTATAAATCAAAATAAAAGATAGTTTCAACCTTTATTTTGATATTTTTATAAAATAGTTCTATTTTACCATGTAAAGGATAATTATCGAAAGAGACATATTCGATTTTCCAGCATCTCATATACATAAACCATATTACTCTAAAATAGAAAATATTGGTTGATTCTTGAGTTGTAAAACGGGGAGCTTGGTGAGGAGCGAATGATAGCACTCACATTAAAAATTTCTTTGAAGTTGGATTAAAACATTCCATTCATGACCAAGAACAGCAATCCGGACTGTGATCACTCCCCAAAATAAACATCCTTCCTCACTCCGCCTTGCTCCTTCTGCCGCCATCCTCCAGGGCTAACGCCTTCCAATTCCTTGAATACCCGGTTAAAATGATAGATTGTCTTAAATCCGGTTCGCTCCGCAATTTCTTTCAAGCTGAAGCTGGTGTCAGCCAGGAGCTCCCGGGCTTTGCCAATTCGCAACCGGCGCAAGTACTGGGAGAACGTGCAGTCGTAACTGCTGCGAAACACACGGCTCAGATAGCTGCGGTCATAGCCGAGCTGGGCGGCGATGCTGTGCAGGGTAATGTCTTCGGCATAGTGAGCTTGAATCATGCTTTCAACTTGCCGCGCCGCCTCCTGCGGCTCATAGGTCATTCCCGCAGGTACGGGGAGGGACGCCGTCTGCTGCTGTGTCAGCTCTGTCTGTGAACGTGCAATCAGGTAGAGCAATTGCAGTAAGTGGAGGGCAGCCAGGTGACTGAAATAAGGGCGCTTGGTTAACCCTTCATTTCGAATCGCCTCCAATAAGGCGCGCACGTTCTGCCCATCATCCAGGTGCGAGCCGGGAACCTTGGCGACAAGCAACTCCAATTCCTTGTTGATGATATGGAATTTCAAATCGAGTGTCTTGATTACGGAAGCGCGGTGCGCTGTGAAGCCGTGACGGACATGGGGCTTGATAAAGAAGAAGGCTCCCGGAGCAATCGGATAATCCTGCCCGTCCAGACTGAACCTTCCGCTACCGTCGACAAAATAGATCATTTGATAGAAGCTGTGGTCATGTATATGAAGATTGCCGCCTTGCTGATATTGATAGCGGGCCGTCCACTGAATATCGATGCCGAATTCTTTCATGTGCACCTCCTGTTATGCGTAATCGCACCAGATGTCATCTGCAGACAAAAGCAGTCTGTTTGCAGATAACACATGCTGCCGGGTCTGTATTTACAATAAATATGAACATCATAGATAGCAAAGGAGCGATTATATTGATCATTAGTGAACGATTTCCCCGTTATACGGCGTACGATCCGCTTGTGCCGGTGTGGTGTTTGACCCCGAATAGCAAAGGAAGCTTCCACCGCTTCTTCGATACTTCCCCTGTCAGCCCATCGGGCAGATACGTTGCCGTATTGCAAATGCCGCAGGAAGAGCGCTTGCCGCAGCCCGGCGAGCAAGCTGTCATTGCGCTCATCGATCTGCATACCGGGACAGAGCGCCCGATTGCAGCCACCTGTGGCTGGGAACCGCAGCTTGGCGCCAATCTGAACTGGGGGACAAGCGATGAGAAGCTCTACTACAATGATGTCGAACCAGGAGAATGGGAGCCCTATTGTGTGGAGCTGAATCCCTTGACCGGCGCGAAGCGCAGGCTTGAAGGGGGCATCTACCGGATTTCCCCGGACGGAAAGTCCATCATCTCTGCTTGTATGAAGCGAATGCGGCGTACGCAATACGGGTATGGTGTGATGGTACCTGATGATCGGGTTCCGCGCAACTTCGGATTTAGCGAGGACGACGGATTGTATGTGACCGATACCGAGACAGGCAAAAGAAGACTGCTCGTTTCTATTAAAGAAGTATTCGACCGGGCGCAGCCTGCTATTGATCGGCAGTTGTACGCCCATGGCGAATGCTATGGCTTCCATTGCAAGTTCAATCCGCAGGGGGATCGTCTGATCTTCACAATGCGCTGGTTCCATACGGAGGAAGAGCAGCCGTGGAACATGCTGATGAAGCACAATCTGAAATTTTGGGTCATTACGATGAAGCCCGATGGCAGCGATATTCATGTTGCGGTCGGTCCGGAGCAATGGGACAAAGGCGGTCATCATATCAATTGGTACCCGGATGGCCGGACATTGTCGATGAATCTGTGCCTGGATGGCGACCGCAAGCTCAAGCTGGTGCGTGCTGGCTACGACGGGTCCGGGCTGAGTACAATTATTGAAGGAATTCCCGGTTCCGGTCATCCGACGGTCCACCCGAACGGCCGCCATATTCTAACGGATGCCTACGAGCAGGAGCATGTCGCTTACGGTGACGGCACGGTCCCTTTGAGGCTCATCGATTTGAAGGGAGGCAGTGAGCGGGCGATTATCCGGATTCCGGTGGGCAACCCTGGGACGAAGACGACATCGGCGCTGCGGGTAGATCCGCATCCTGCCTGGGCCCCCGACAACCGGCATGTAATCTTCAACGGCTTTGTAGACGGCACTCGTCGGGTATTCCTTGCTGATCTTGGCGGCGTAATCCGTGAATAAGCAGCTTGCGGCTGCTTGCAATACAGCATGAAGAAGTGTCCGGCCCGCTGGTCAATCAATCGACCAGCGGGCCGGACACTATTTGTGCCTGGATACGGGCAGTCGCATGCGGTAATCAATAGATGCGGCCGTCCGGAGAAGCTTATTGCTTTCTTGCAGCGAACGCTTCGTTCATTTCATCAATAACCTTCGTATAGTTCGCGTCCGCCTTCAGGCTGGCTACATATTTGTCCCACGCCTCAATCGGCTCCTGTCCCATAATAATTTTGGTTTTGAGGTCGTTCATTTTCTTAGTGTAATCCGGTCCGATCTTCAGCCAGGTTTCCGAGATCAGGCCGACGCTTGGATCATCAACCGAATGCGTCTGGCGCTCGTCAACAATCTTCTTGTTGCGTTCGAATACTTCCTTCGGCATGCCCGTGCGGTAAGCCCAGAGATATTGGTCGAACCGCTCGAAGATTTTACCGAAGGAGCTTTGGGAGACACTGTCCTTGAAGGCCTGATCCGTGGCGACCTTGAAGCCGTCTTCCCCGACTGTATAATGAATGCCTTCGATGCCGTAGCAGGCCAGAGTAAAGCCTTCTTCGGAAGCGCCGTAATCCATCAGCTCAAGAATTTTCTTCACTTTCTCTTCCGGTACCGATTTCGGAATCAGGAACACGCCATTGAATCCAGGCGAGGAAGGAGCATAAGTGCCGGCATCGGATTCCAGGTAGCTAAGCGGCAGGAAGTCCGCTTCCGGGTTCGTCTTGATCAGTTCCGCCTGCACCCTCCATATGGCTTCAATCGTATTCGGGTACATGCCTACGCGTCCTGTCTTGGCCAAGTCCTCGGATTGGGTTTCTTTCATCACCGCATAATCTGCCGGCATGTAACCTGCCTTATACACCTTGTTCAGCCATTCCAGCGCTTCTCTTGTGCCAGGCTCGAAGGTTGTATCGATCAGCTTGCCGTCCACTTGTTTCCATTTGCCATTGCTGTGGTTCAGCACTCCCTCGGCCCAGCCGAGATCGTTGCGCGGCAGCAGCGGAATTGTATCCTTAACTCCGTTGCCATCCGGGTCCTGCTCGGCAAAAGCCTTCATGACATTGAACAAATCGTCAAGTGTCTTCGGCACTTCCAGTTGCAGCTTGTCGAGCCAGTCTTTACGGACAATCGGCATCCATGGTCCGCCGTGCAACGGACGCACAGAAGGGATGACGTAATTTTTGCCGTCAATTTTCGTCTTTTCCCATACGCTCTCAGGATACTCCATCAGGTGAGGGTAATCGGCGAGGAACGGACTCAAATCCCAGAATGCGCCCTGCTTGACCATTTGTCTCATCAGGGAGCTATTGAAATCCAGCACCTTAACCAGATCAGGCATATCCCCGGAAGCCAAAATCAGATTCACCTTGTCTCCGTAGCTGTTGGGGGACGTCCACATAATATTGAGCTTCGTGTTGGTCTTTTTCTCGAATTCCTTCTGCACCGGATTATCTGGCCCAGGAGCCTCCGGTGTATTGAATTCAGTTATAATGCTGATGGACACAGGCTGTTCGCTTGTTCCCCCCGTCTCTTTGCCGGCGCCGGTATTGCTCGGGGTATTCCCATTCCCGGACCCTGGAGCCGGGCTGGATGTGCAGGCCGAGAGCAGGGTCAATGCCAGTAGGGCAGTGCCTGCGGTTTTGGCAAATTTGCTAAGCGAGTTTTTCATCGATATAGATCCTCCCTTTTGATTGCGATGTCTGTTTGTTGAAACTGCGAATTGCAAGCCAAATTCCTCTGATGATTGGCAGCCTCAGGAGCCAGTGGTCACCCCCTTTATCGTAATGGGCAATCACTGGAGCTACTCTTTGATGGAACCGAGCATGACCCCTTTGGCAAAATGCTTTTGCAGCAGTGGATAGACGAACAATATCGGAAGCGTGGCAACGACCACCGCCGCCATCTTCAACGTCTGGGCGGGGAGCTGCTGCTCGTTCATCAGCTCTGCCGCTCCCGAGCCGGATGAGGATGTTGAAGAGTCGATCAGAATGTTTTGCAGCAAAATTTGCAGCGGCCACTTGGTTGAATCATTAATGTACAGTACAGCATTGAAATAGGTGTTCCAGTAGCCGACCGCATAGAACAGTCCGAATGCGGCGATCGCCGGCAGAGACAATGGCAGAATAATGCGGAAGAAAATTCTGAAATCATTGTAGCCGTCTACCATGGCAGCTTCCTCCAAGCTTGGCGGAATGCTGTCAAAAAAGCTTTTCATCAGGAAGACATACCATCCGCTGCTTAGCGAAGGGAGAATGAGCGACCACAGATTATTGATCAGGTTCAAATCGCGAACGAGAATATAATGCGGAATAATGCCCGGACTGAACAGCATCGTAAAAAGTACCATCAACATGAGCGGCTTGCGTATGCGCAAGCGCTTTCGGGATAGTCCGTATGCGAGCGCGGCTGTGACCATCAGACTGAGCGCCGTTCCGACAGTAGCCAGGAATGTGCTGACCCCCGTCGCTCGCAAGTAAGAAGAGGTCGACAAAATGTATCTGTAGGAAAGCAACGACCATTTCTCAGGAAACAGGACAAAGCCTTGCTTGGCGATATACTCTGCCGGATCGGTGAAGGAGACGACAAAGACGTAATACAGCGGGAAGAGCGTGAGGGCGCCGATGACGGCGAGCAGCGACCCGTTGATCAATCCGAATATTCTACCCTCTTTCATCTAGTACAGCCCCTCCTCTCCGTAGCGTTTGGCCAGCTTGTTAGCTCCTACGACCATAATGAGGCCGATGACCGATTTGAACAGTCCGACAGCGGTGCTGTAGCTGAATTGTCCTTGCTGAATGCCGTTGCGGTAGACATAGGTTTCGAACACATCGGCTACATTGGATACCGCACTGTTCATCATTAGAAACACCTGCTCGAAGCCGACGTCCATAATGCTCCCGAGTCTTAAAATAAGCAGGGTGACCATGACATGGCGGATTCCGGGAAGCGTCACATGCCAGATTTGACGCACGCGGCTTGCCCCGTCCATTCTAGCCGCCTCGTACAGCTGCGGGTCGACGCCAGCCATCGCGGCCAGGAAGATAATCGTTCCCCATCCGGTCTCCTTCCAGATGCTTTGAACAGTCAGCATCTGCCAGAATACATTCGGGTTCGTCAGAAAATCAAACGGCTGAAATCCCAGCTTGATTAACATCATATTGATGATTCCGGTGCTCTGAGAGAGCAGGAGGAAGGAAATCCCGGAGATAATAACCCAGGACAAAAAATGCGGCAGGTAAACAATCGATTGCAGAACCCGCTTGTACCGCTCTGTCCTCAGCTCATTGAGCATCAGCGCCAGAATAATCGGCATCGGAAAATAGAAGACGATATTCATCAGACTGATCATCATCGTATTGCGGAACAGGATCGGAAAATCTGGATTTTTAAACAGATTCGTGAAATGCTCGAAGCCCACCCAAGGGCTCTTCCAAAAGCCCATATAAGGGGAGTAGTCTTGAAACGAGATGACAATTCCCCACATCGGCACATATTTGAAAATAAGAAAATAGAGTACGCCGGGCAGAATCAGCAAATATAGAAACAAATCCTTGCGCAGGCCGTCCAGCAGCTTCATTATTGTGTTCCTCCTAAATCAAGCTCCATCGGTATGCTTTTCGCGGAATTGACCGGGTGTCATACCTTCGTGCTTTTTGAAAATGCGGTTGTAGTAGGTCGGCTGATATCCGACCTGTTCAGCGATGTCGTTAATTTTCATTTGGGTGCTGATCAGCAGCTCCTTGGATTTATCCAGTCTCAGGCGGGTCAGATAATCGATGAAATTGATCCCGATAATTTGACGGAAGCTGGCGCTCAGCTTTTGGGCATAAGTTCCGAAGCGGTCGGCGCACATCTCCAGCGAAATATCGTGCATGTAATTTTCCTGCAACATGACCAGCACTTTATCAATGATTTGCTTCGATTTCAGATCTTTAATCGATTGCATCTCCCGGATCGTCGGTGTAATGATCATCGATTTGAACCAGGACAACATGCCAGCGGGCTCGCGAATGTGCAACAATTGATCGAACAGATTGACCCCGCGATGCATCTGCTGCAGATTGCAGCCGATTTGCAGCATAGCGAACTGAACATTGCCCAATAGTTGCAGCATTCCTTGCTGAATCGCAAATTCTTTAGTTGAATGGGACTGCAAGGCTGCCATGAACGCATCCGCCTGCTCAAGCGCCTGCTCTTCGGCGCCGATCTGAATCAATTGAATTAATCCTTTCTCTGCAATGAATGGATACGGCGTTGAATGATCCCCTCTCAGAACGATATCCTCCGCGTCGATAACGGCATTATCCGCTGCGATGTCCCGATGGGAAATCGCATGGCGGGCATCTTCCAGTGCGGACGGGATTTGCTTGAGCACCGTGGCGATGGGGCTAAGGCTGACGGCAACCTGAAGCTTCAAATAAAGCTGCAAAGGTGAGATTACCGCATGGGCCAGCTCGAACAATCCCGACTTGATGTTCTCTCCTGACTGGTCGGCAGGGGAGAGAAGCAATACGCCGATGGTCAAGTCCTGAAAGTTGATGACAAACGCCTTCAATGCCTGCTGTTTCAATATTTCATCGATAATGTTAGCGGCCGCGAAGGAAATGAGTTGCTCATCTCCTTTGGCCAAATTGGCGTAATAATGCGTAAATCCGTAGAGCTGAATGAGCAGCATGGAAAACTGCTGATCCTGAGTATGGATATCATACTGGATCAATTGCTCGCGAATTCGCTGCTCGGATAAGGAATCCAGATGGCCCTGTACAAGTTGAAGCAGAAAGCCCTCTCGCAAGGCGGGGGTAGCTTGCTGCAATTTGGCCTGCAAGTGGCTGCGTTCCCCGATCAAATAGTGCCAGCGTGACTCGATGAAGTGAAACTCGCCTCTACGCTGCTGGTCTTTGCTGTACTCATAGCCGAATACGCGTGTCAGCTGCTGCAAAGGGCGGTACAACTGCTTGGACCCGAGCCAGGACAAGACAAGGGCGAACAACAGTCCAAGCAGAATAGAGAACAGCGGTATTTTAAGCAGATGCTTCACCGGATTCAGCAAATGGGACAAGGGAGCAGCAGACACATACAGCCAATCCGTATTGTCCAAATGGTCGTAAGTGACAACATAATTATCGCTTCCCGAACTGAAGGAAAAGGTTCCGGAGCGTTGACCGGTTTGCAGCACGGTTTGCCGAAGCTCATCGTTAAGCCCGTTGTCGGCAGCTTCGGTTTGCTCGTCATTGGTGACGAGGTAGGCAGCTCCTTCATCCAGTATAAAAGCAGTTCCTTGTTCAGGCGGACTGAGCACCTTCAGCATGGACCTTAGCTCATTCTTGTTCAACTCTACAATTAGCGCGCCAAAGACAGGTTCCATTGTGACCGGTATTTTCTGAATCAAAGCGAGTGGAAATATTTTTCTTTTTTCCTCTTCCTGATTCGCTGCCAATTCAGGATTAGTCCCCCAGAAAATGCTGCGCTGATGTTCCAACAGCGATTGATAGCGACGTTCAAGTTGGTCATCATCAATCGTACGGATGCCGTTCTCGCCTTCAATCAGAAGCAGCGATTCCTGCTGAAGCAGCAGGGATACTTTCTCGATCAGCGGATCGGCGTTCTTCATGACGATTAATTGATTGAATAAATCCAGCGTAAAACGAACGTCCCTGCCGACCGTATACTGTTTGTTCAACTCCATCAAAAACGGGTGATAAGCCCATTGATTGACGGTCAGTTTGAGCCGGTTCAACTGGGCATCCAATCTTTCGGCTGCTTGTGCATATTGGAGCTGTTGAGTTCTTCCGACCTCCTGCCTGATTTCCCGGACACCGATGGAATAGGTCATTATCGATAGCGCAGTGACCGGTATAATGGATATGAGCAGTGTGATGATCAAGCTTTTGTGGAAAAAGCTGAATTTGTTAAAGCGTTCGCGAATCTTCATTCTTCTGTACCCTTTCCCCATCTGCTTACGATTCACTATAAAAGTGATAACGCTTACACTCAATTGGATTTTTTTATTTGCTGCGTTTTCTCGCTTGCACTTTTTTATTTCCTGGCCTTGCACTTTTTAAACACTAATTTTTTTGTCCAAAAAAGCAGCCTTTTACACGTATTATACAGGTTGTTCCCACCTGAAGGCTCGGACAAAGAAGTAAAAAAACGCTCCCCATCTGAACTTCATGAATGAATTATTAAATCCTGTCAACATTATTCATGACGGAATAGAATTTTCCTTTTGTTGAAGCGAAACGGATTGTGGCCTATTATTTTGGTGTAAACAAGTATGAAAACGTTATTATAAAAGGAGGAGCTGCAGTGACAACGACTGACGCAAAGAAGCAGAGAGCAGGCGGCGCTAAAGTAGGCATACAGCGTGTCGGAAGATTCCTGAGCGGGATGGTAATGCCGAATATTGGTGCATTTATTGCATGGGGGCTGATTACCGCTTTATTTATTCCGACCGGGTGGTTTCCCAATGAGAGCTTGGCCAAACTTGTTGAGCCTATGCTGTTCCACCTGCTGCCGATCTTGATTGGCTATACAGGCGGCAACATGATTTACGGCGTTCGCGGCGGTGTCATTGGAGCTGTGGCCACTACGGGCGTTATCGTCGGCGCAGATATCCCGATGTTCCTGGGAGCTATGATAATAGGACCATTATCGGCATGGATATTGAAGCAGTTTGACCGTTTGCTGGAAGGTAGAATCCGTTCCGGCTTTGAAATGCTGGTGAACAATTTCTCTTCGGGTATCATCGGCGGGCTGCTTGCCATCATCGCTTATGTTGCTATCGGACCAGTTGTACAAGGAATCAGCAGTGTGCTGGCTAATGGCGTGCAGTTCCTGGTTGACAACGGCTTGCTTCCGCTGGCGAACATTTTGATCGAGCCTGGCAAGATCTTGTTCCTCAACAATGCGATCAATCACGGCGTACTCGGTCCGATCGCGCTGGATCAGGCAGCCAAGGCGGGCAAGTCCATTATCTTCATGTTGGAGTCCAACCCGGGTCCTGGGCTTGGCATTCTGCTGGCTTATATGATTGCCGGCCGCGGGTCTGCCAGACAATCTGCTTCAGGAGCGGCTGTTATTCACTTCCTGGGCGGGATTCATGAAATTTACTTCCCTTACATTTTGATGAGACCTCTATTGATTGTAGCTGCAATTGCCGGGGGGATTACGGGTACATTTACTTTCTCCCTGTTCAACGCAGGTCTTGTTGCAACGCCATCGCCAGGCAGTATCTTTGCTTATGTGGCCATGGCGCCTAAGGGCGGTCTGCTGGCAGTGTTCTCAGGCGTTATCACTGCAACGGTTGTTTCCTTCCTCGTCGCGGTATTAATTCTCAAAACCTCGCGCAAAAACGCTGACGAGGATGATCTGGAGCAGGCGCAAGCGAAGATGAACGAAATGAAGAGCGAGGCTAAAGGAACTTCGTCAGGTGCTGCGACAAGCACAGCCGGAACTGCTCAAGCACAAGCAGCAGGCGCTGCAAAAGCGAAGGAGGACGTTCGCAAAATCGTCTTCTCCTGTGATGCCGGAATGGGCTCCAGTGCAATGGGAGCTTCCATCCTGCGCAAAAAGATGAAAGAGGCCAATGTCGATGTTGCTGTAACGAATACCGCGATCAGCGACATTCCGAATGATGCAGATATCGTCATTACCCATCAGACCTTGACTGACCGGGCGAGAGTAAAAGCGCCAAGCGCAGAGCATATTTCCATTGACAATTTTCTGAAAAGTCCCGAATATGACAAACTGGTTGAGCGCTTGAAATAAAACAATGCTGTTTTAGAAGAGGACTATGATGCCGATGAAGGTAACAAACAGGCAGCGGCAGCTTCTTGATCTGTTGCTGAATAGCAAGGAAGAAATCACGGCTGCGGACATTGCCGCTGCAATTAATGTCAGTGCCCGCACTGTGCATCGAGAGCTGCCGGAGCTTGAGCTGTTGCTGGAGAAATACGGCATCGAGCTTCAAAGAAAGTCCGGGATTGGCATCCAGGTTAGCGGGCAACCGGCGCAGCTTGACATGCTCAAGCAGGAGCTCTCCCGCATGAATTATACCGAATATACGGCGGAAGAGCGCCGGATATTTATATTATGCATGCTGCTGGAGAGTGTCGAGCCGGCCAAACTGTTTGCACTGGCCCATAACCTGCATGTGACAGTTGCTACGATGAGCTACGATTTGGACGAATTGGAAAAGGGTATAATCAAGTATGACCTGCAGCTTGTTCGGCGCCGCGGCTATGGCGTCCTGCTCGAGGGTTCCGAGCACGTGAAGCGCGAACTGCTGCTGACTCTGGCTCGGCAATACATCGATAATTCCGACCTGTTCGGCAGCTCGCTCAGGTCGCAAGAGCAGCCGGTCATTAGTCTGATGCTTGATCAGATTGGCAAGAGCAACTTGCTCCAGCTTGAGCAGGCGCTTTGGGAGCTTGAGCAGAAGCATCCGCTCGAGCTGACGGATCAGGCTTATACGAAACTTTTGCTCCAGCTCTCCATTGCCCTGCGAAGAATACATGACGGCCATCTTATCGCTCCGTCAGATGAGTCTCCGGACGCTTGTCTTCGTCCAGAGATTGCGTCATTGCTGCGGCAGCTTGAAGAAGAGTTTGCAATCAAGCTGCCTGCGTCGGAGCAGCGCTACATTAGCGGTCTGATCCGGCAGTATTCCGAGGAAGAGAGCGGCTACGAGCTTCTGCCGCATGGCGATCTGGATGTGCTGGAGAAGACGGTTCAACTCATTGGCTTTATGGATCGCCACTATGATGCAGCCTTTCACAGGGATTATTCCCTGCGTGACGGGCTGCTTCGCCATTTGGTTCCGGCGCTGATGCGTATCCGGGAGGGGAGTGAAATCCGCAATCCACTGCTGCCCCAAATCAAGGCGGACTACAGCGCTTTGTTCGACCGTGTCCGGCAGGGAGCGGACGAAGTGTTCCCTGAGTTGAAGATACCCGATGAGGAAGTTGGATTTCTTGTCATGCATTTCGGCGCTGCGCTTGAGCGGGGGACACAACCTGTCCCTCCAGTCCGCGCGATCGTCGTATGCAGCAGCGGGATCGGCTCTTCCAAGCTGCTGGCTGTGCGCCTGGAGAGGGAACTGCCGGAAGTTGTTATTGTCGGCAATGTGCCCTGGTATGAAGCCGCCAGAATACCGGAGAACGAGTACGATGTTATTATTTCAACGATTGATTTGCCGTTGCAGCCAGATAAATATTTCAAGATTAGTCCGCTGCTCACGGATAACGAGGCGAGCCAGTTGCGAAGATTTTTACAGCACTGGTTCCTGTACGCACAGCAGCGCACGCAGAACGAACAACTTGCAGTCAAGAACGCTCCATCACAGCGGCTGAAGCAATTGAAGGCGTGTCTCGACGAAATTTGTTTCCTGCTGGAGCGATTTCATCTATATAAGCTGCCGGATACCGAAGGACTTGATGTGGGGCAAGTTTTATTTGATGCCTGCAAGCTTGCTGCGGCAAGCGGCGCGATAAACGATATAGATGCTGTTGTTCGGCAATTGCTGGAGCGAGAGCAACAAGGAAGCGAGATTGTGACGGATACAGGGCTAGCCCTGTTCCATGCGAGAAGCAAAGATGTTTTGCAGCCGCTGGTTGTCATGTTTCAATTGAAACAGCCCATGCTGCTTCAGGCGCACAGCGTCCGCCCGGCATCCTATATGATGCTGATGCTTGGACCGCTTGCGCTTGGCAAGGAGAGCCTGGAGGTGTTGAGTGAAATCAGCACTTTGCTGCTGCTTCCTGAGCTGCCGGATGTATTGGCAACAGGCAATGAGCTTGCGATTAAGGATTTTATGGCGAATGCGCTGCTTGGCTATTTTTACACAAAAACAGAAGCGGAGATGACGTGGTGAGTATTCTATCTGTAGATAAGGTAAAGTTGAATGCCAAAGTCGAGGATAAATGGGAAGCGATTCGAATAGCAGGCCAATTGTTGGTCAGCGGCGGACACGCGCTGCCTGGCTACGTGGATAAAATGATTGAGCGCGAACAAACGCTGTCTACTTACATGGGCGGAGGCCTGGCCATTCCGCACGGCACGAAAGATTCCAAAGATTTGATCCAATCTACAGGCTTGTCCATTGTGCAATTCCCGGACGGCATTGATTTTGGTGATGGAGAGAGGGCATATCTGCTGGTCGGGATTGCCGCTGAAGGTGATGATCATCTGGACATTTTAACCAATGTTGCGATGGTCTGCTCCGACGAAGACAATTTGGAGCAGATCCTGAAGGCATCGACAGCCGAGGAAATGATTCGCATCTTTGAAAGCGGGATGGAAGCATGAGAGCCGTCCATTTTGGCGCAGGGAATATCGGAAGAGGGTTCATTGGGCTGATCCTCTCCCGTGCAGGCTACGAGGTATGCTTTGTGGATGTAAATGAGGAACTGGTATCCCAACTGAGGGAGCGGGGCTCCTACAAGGTTGTGCTGGCAGACGGCACCGGGCATGCCGAGCAGGTGACAGGGGTGACCGCCATTAACGGCGCCGATCTGGAGCTTGTGGCTCAGCATGTAGCCGAAGCCGATCTCGTCACAACAGCTGTCGGGGTCAACATTCTGAAGCATATTGCTGCCGGAATTGCCGAGGGTATTGCCAGACGGGTGAAGCAATCCAAGTCGTCTCTTCATATCATTGCCTGTGAGAATGCCATTGGCGGGAGTTCGCGTCTGAAGGAGCATGTTTACGGACTTCTGGATGAGGCGACCCGGCAGCAAGCGGACCGGATTGTGGCATTCCCGGATGCCGCCGTTGACCGGATTGTGCCGATTCAGCACCATCAGGACCCGCTGGAAGTTACAGTCGAACCGTTCTATGAATGGGTCGTGGACCGCAGCGCTGTGCTGGAGGGTTATCATAAAATTGAAGGCGTCCATTATGTGGACCGCCTGGAGCCTTATATTGAGCGCAAGCTCTTTACCGTGAATACCGGTCATTGCTGTGCAGCCTACGCCGGCTATTTGCGTGGTTATGATACGATACAACAAGCTATGGCAGACCAGTCTATTGCCGGGGAAGTGAGATTGGTTCTGGAAGAGACTGGTGCTGTATTGGTACGACGCTATGGTTTTGACAAGCAGGAGCATGAGCAATATATCGGTAAGATTCTGGAGCGGTTCCGCAATCCGCATCTGACCGATGAGACGGTGAGGGTAGCCCGTTCGCCAATCCGCAAGCTGTCACCGGAGGACCGTCTTGTCCGTCCTGCGCTCCAGGCTGTAGAGCTTGGTTTGGAGCCGATTCAGTTGGTAAAAGCAATGGCGTCAGCTCTTCATTTCGATTATCAGGATGACCCGGAGGCATTGGAACTTCAGGAAACAATTCAGACGCAAGGAATTAAGCAGGCCATAACCCGTTATACCGGGATTGAAGCTGGACAGCCGCTTTTTGCCCTTATCCTGGACAATTATCATCATTTGAATAAAGGAGCGCATTAACGATGAAAGGAGTTATGGAGCCAATGACTGAGCATACAGCAAGAACCGCAACAATTGGCGGTATCGCCGCATCTCCCGGCTATGCGATTGCCAAGGCTTATCGCTTGCAGCGAGACGAAATCAAGCCGGTGCAAAAACAAGTCGCAGATGCGGCGGCAGAGACAGATCGATTCAGGCAGGCAATCGGCAAGGCGAAGGCAGAGTTAAAGCAAATTCATGAACTGACGCGCCAGAGATTGGGCGAGGAGAAAGCTGAAATTTTCGAGGCCCATTTGCTGCTGCTTGAAGACCCGGACCTGATTGATGTGGCAATGGAGCAAATTGAACAGGACAATGTCAATGCAGATTTTGCGCTTCACAGTGTCGCGGCAACCTTCATTGACGCATTGCTCGCTATGGACAATGAACTGCTCCGTGAGCGTGCGGCAGATATCCGCGACGTATCCGGGCGTGTCATTGCGGCGCTGCATGGCGCTGCCTATACGACAGTCTCCGGCGTGACGGAGGAATCGGTCATTATTGCCGAAGACCTTGCGCCATCAGATACTGCTTTGCTGGATGTCAATATTGTGCGCGGCTTTGCTACTGAAATTGGCAGCCGGACTTCCCACTCTGCGATTATGTCCCGTTCGCTTGGTATCCCGGCAATCGTTGGCGCCGGGTCATCCTTGATGGATATTGAGACAGGCACAATGATTATTCTCGATGCTGTCAAAGGGAAGATTATTGTGGCTCCAAGTGATGGGGAGTTAGAGCAGTATCGTCACATTCAGGAGCAATACGAGCAGCGGCGTGCTGAGCTGGCCGGGTTGAAATCGGAGCCGACCGTATCCGCAGACGGCGCGCATATGGAGCTTGCCGCTAATATTGGGAGCGTGGAGGATGTTCAGAAAGCGCTGGATAACGGAGCAGAGGGCATCGGGCTTTTCCGTACCGAATTTCTGTATATGGGGCGCAGCGCGCTGCCGACAGAAGAAGAGCAGTTCAACGTCTATAAGTATGTGCTGGAGAAAATGGACGGCAAGCCTGTTGTCATCCGCACGCTGGATATTGGCGGTGACAAGGAGCTCCCATATATGAAGCTGCCGAAGGAAAGCAACCCGTTCCTTGGGCTTCGCGCCGTAAGGCTCTGTCTGCAGGAGCAGGACCTGTTCCGCACTCAGCTTCGTGCGCTGTTGCGGGCAAGCCGCTACGGCAATCTGAAGATTATGTTCCCGATGATTGCGCTTCGGGAGGAGTTGCGCGAGTGCAAGCGACTGCTCCAGGAAGAGCGTACAAAGCTGATCGCCGAGGGCATTGAGGTTGCAGAGCGGATTGAAGTGGGGATCATGATTGAGATTCCGGCAGCTGCGCTGGCGGCCGATCAATTTGCCAAAGAGGTCGATTTCTTCAGCATCGGTACGAATGATCTGATTCAATACACCATGGCGGCCGACCGTATGAATGAGACCGTATCCTATCTGTATCAGACTTGCCATCCATCCGTGCTGCGTCTGATCCGCATGGTCATCTCCGCTGCAAGCAAGGAAGGCAAGTGGGTTGGCATGTGCGGCGAAATGGCGGGCGACGAGTCGGCGATACCGCTGCTGCTAGGCATGGGACTGCATGAGTTCAGCATGAGCGCAAGCTCCATCTTGCCGGCCAGAGCGCAAATCCGCAGTTTGTCCAGGCAGCAATGGGCAGAGCGGATCGACAGCGTGCTGGAGCTTGGAAGCGAGCAAGAGATTAAACAAGTTGTGCAGCAACATGTAAACAGTTAATAAGGAGTGATGAGAGAAATGGCAACTGGAACTTTTACTGTACTCAATCCATCGGGGTTTCATGCCCGTCCGACGAAAGTGTTCGTTCAAGCGGCTACCGCTTTTCAATGCAAGGTGAGTCTGAGCAAGAACGGCAAAAAGGTAAACGGCAAGAGCTCTCTGAGCATTCTGACGCTCGGAATTGCCGTAAATGATGAAGTGATTTTGGAGACAGACGGTGATCAGGAAGAGAAAGCGCTGCAAGAACTGGGCGCATTGCTGACCAAGATTTACGAGGAATAGACAACCGGCGATTTATTCATCGAGCCTCCGTAAATGAGCAAAAAGGAGAGGCCGCTCGGCCTCTCCTTTTTGCTCATCTATCCGCCCACTCTCGCCATTGCCATTCTTGAGGTATATTGTTCCAGTTCCCTCTCCGAGCAATAAACGAAATGCCCTGGTGTGACCTCATGCATCTGCGGTTGTTCCAGCACTGTGTACTGGTGAATGGTCGGATCATACAGTTTGCGCCGGCGTGCCCGTTCTGCATCCGGGTCGGGGACCGGAATTGCCGACAGCAGCGAGCGCGTATATGGATGAAGCGGGTTGTTGTACAGCTCATCCGCCGGCGCAAGCTCGACTAGTTTGCCGTAATACATCACGCCGATCCGGTCGCTGATGTATTTGACCATCGACAGGTCATGGGCAATGAACAGGTAAGTCAGATTGTTCTCACGCTGCAGCTTCTTCATTAGATTGACGATCTGGGCTTGGATGGACACATCCAGCGCCGAGATCGGCTCGTCCGCGATGATAAACTCCGGGTCCACGGCGAGCGCGCGGGCAATGCCGATCCGCTGCCGCTGTCCGCCCGAGGCTTCATGCGGGTAGCGTCCGGCGTAATCCCGGTGCAGCCCGACCTTGTTCAGCAGTTCATGAACCTTGGCCGTACGTTCCTCCCGATTCTTTGCCAGACCGTGAATATCGATGCCCTCTGCGATAATATCTCCAACCTTCATACGCGGGTTCAGCGAGGCATAAGGGTCCTGGAAGATCATTTGCATCTTGCGGTTGAACTTCTTGAGCGCGGACCTGCTTTTGCGGCCATGGACATTCTCGCCTTCATACAAGACCTGGCCTTCTGTGGCCGGATACAGCCGGATAATGGTTCGCCCGGTCGTCGATTTGCCGCAGCCTGATTCACCGACAAGTCCGAGCGTCTCTCCGCGGTAAATATCAAAGCTGATGCCGTCTACCGCTTTCACGATATTGTTCTTGTCCATATGAAAATGCTGCTTCAAGTTTACAACCTCAATCAGCTTCTCAGCCATGATGCCTTCCTCCTTCCGCAAGCAGAGGCTTGTCGTAGTTCGTAGCAAGCTTGCGCATCCGCCGTCTGACCGCTTCGGGTATTTCTACCTTGGGGGCTTCCGGATGAAGAAGCCATGTCTTGGCAAAGTGGGTGTCAGATACTTGGAACATTGGCGGCTCCTGTTCAAAATCAATCTCCAGCGCGAACCGGTTGCGCGGCGCGAACGCATCACCTTTGGGCGGATTCATCAAATCAGGCGGCGTACCGGGAATATCCATGAGCTCCGTGGAATTGTCTGTATCCAGATCGGGCATCGAGGCCAGCAGTCCCCATGTGTAAGGATGACGGGGATCGTAAAAGATTTCATCGACGGTTCCGACCTCGACAATTTGCCCGGCATACATAACGGCAACCCTGTCAGCGATATTGGCGACAACACCCAGATCATGGGTGATGAAAATAATCGACATGCCCAGTTGCGCTTGAAGCTCCTTGAGCAGTTCCAGGATTTGCGCCTGAATCGTCACATCCAGAGCTGTAGTCGGCTCGTCGGCAATCAGCAGCCGCGGATTGGCGGCCAGCGCCATGGCGATCATCGCCCGCTGCCGCATGCCTCCCGACAGCTCATGGGCATACAGGTTCATCCGCGTCTCCGGCAGGGCAATGCCGACGAGTTTGAGAAGTTCAATCGCTCGTGCCCTAGCAGCGCCGGAAGACATCTTCTGATGTTTTGCCAGCACCTCGGTAATTTGCCTGCCGATTTTCATCGTTGGGTTCAGCGAGGTCATCGGGTCCTGGAAGATCATGCTGATCTCTTTGCCCCGGATTTTCTCCATCTCCTTGCCTGATTTCGATACAAGATCGATGCCGTTCAGTAGAATTTCCCCGCTCTTGATCTGTCCCGGAGGCATCGGAATCAGCTTCATGACCGACTGGGCGGCCACGCTCTTCCCGGAGCCGGATTCGCCAACGACCGCCAGTGTTTCTCCTTTGTACACATCAAACGAAATATCGCGCACAGCCTGGACCTCTCCGCCGTATGTTCGGAAGGACACCTTTAAGTTTTTGACCTCTAGCAGCTTGTCTCTCATATTCCGGCTCCTCCTTATTTCCGCAGTTTCGGGTCCAGTGCATCACGCAGACCGTCTCCGATGACATTGAATGCAAAGATTGTCAAACAAATGAACGCTGCCGGGAAGAACAGCCGCCACGGATAATATTTGATGGCGGGCAGCCCGTCGGAGGCCATCGTTCCCCAACTCGCCAGCGGCGGTGACAATCCGAGCCCAAGATAGCTCAGAAACGATTCGGTGAAAATCGCCGTCGGAACGGTAAGCGTCATGGTAACCAGAATAGGGCCCATCGTATTGGGGATGAGATGCTTGCGCATAATTCGACTCATGCCTGCGCCAAGTGTCCGTGCTGCGAGCACATATTCCCTGTTCTTGAGCGACAACACTTCGCCGCGTACAATCCGGGCCATATTGATCCACCCGGTAATCGTCATCGCCAGAATCATCGTAGCCAGGCTCTGGCCGAGCACCACCATGAACAGAATTGCCAGCAGCAGATAAGGCACGCCATATAAAATATCTGCGGCACGCATCATGGCCTCATCGGTTCTCCCGCCTCTATAGGCGGCAATACCGCCCCAGATGACACCGATCAGCAGATCGATGAGCGCCGCAGATACGCCGATAAGGAGAGAGATGCGCGCGCCTTCCCAGGTGCGGGTAAATACATCGCGTCCCAAATCATCCGTGCCGAACCAATGCTCGGCGGAAGGAGCGAGATTCTTCTGGCTCAGATTGTTCGTACGGTAATCATAACCGGTCATATGCGGACCGAAAACGGCCATAAATACCAGTCCGATCAGCAGCGCCAGTCCGATCATGGCCAGCTTGTTCTTGTAGAAACGGGTCATTACATCCCGCCAAAAAGAGAGGCCGCTTCGGGATACATTGTCCGCATCCTGATGCTTGATGCCTGCCAGCTTGAATTTGTCTCGAAGCACCGGTTCCATCTGTCAGGCACTCTCCTTTCTGCCGGTCAACTTGATCCGCGGGTCAATCAGCACGTACAAAATATCTACAAGCAGGACGCACAGAAGCAAGATAATACTGTAAAACACGGTAACGCCCATAATGACGGTATAGTCGCGATTGCCGATGCTCAGCACGAAGCTGGAGCCAAGTCCCGGAATGCCGAAGATTTTCTCAATGACGAAGCTTCCGGTAATAATGGTTGCTGCAAGCGGTCCCATGTAAGAGACGACAGGCAACATGGCATTGCGAATCGTATGGCGGACTGTAATTGATGATTGACTGAGGCCTTTGGCCCTGGCTGTCTTGATATAATCGTTGCTCAGCACTTCCAGCATGCTGGAGCGGGTCAGCCTGGCGATGAAAGCCGTTGGCGTCGAAGCCAGCGCCAGCGCCGGAAGTACCGTATGCATGAACGACTCCCAGCGGGCGACCGGGAAAATGCCGAGCTGGAGGGCGAATACGTATTGCAGCACGGTCGCCATAATGAAGGAGGGGACGGAAATCCCCGCTACGGCGATAATCATGGCGCCGTAATCCTGCCATCGATTATGCTTAAGCGCAGCAATTGTCCCAAGAATGACGCCGACTGCCAGCGCAATGAAGATCGCCATCAGGCCCAATACAGCTGATACTTGGAAGCCGTCGGCAATGAGCTGATTAACCGTTTGGCTCTTGTATTTGAATGAGGGACCGAAGTCCCACTGTGCAATCTTGACCAGATATTCCCCGTACTGCACGTACCAGGGCTGATCCAGTCCGTAATGTGCTTTCAAGTTTGCTTCAATCTGCGCAGGAAGCCGCTTCTCTGAGGTGAATGGATTGCCGGGCGCAAAGCGCATAAGGAAGAACGTTGCTGTCACAATGAGCCATAGAGAAAGCAGAATATACAGCACGCGCTTGCCGATGTATCTCAACATGATGGCCGGACACCTCCGTATTTATTGATAAGGATTGTGTTCAGCATGAGGGTCAGGCCTCAAAGTAAGCCCATTTGAAATAAATATTGGACAAGCCGTCAATAAAGACATCCTTGAGCTTGTCGTTCACGACCCAGTTATTCGTATAGAAATAGATCGGCAGCACCGGTACTTCATCCATCAGAATAGCTTCTGCATCTTTCAGGAGTTGCGTGCGCTTGGCAGCGTCTTTTTCAGTGGAGGATTTGGCCAGCAGGTCCTTGAACTGTGCATTTTCCCAGCCGGTATCGTTGTTGCCGCCGTCCTTGTCGCGGAACATCTCCAGGAAATTGACCGCATCGTTGAAGTCTGCTATCCAGCCCATGCGCCCGACTTGATAGTCCAGGGAGTGAAGCTTCTCAATATAAACCGCCCACTCGGAGTTTTCCAGCGTGACTTCTACGCCAAGATTTTTCGTCCACATGTCCTGAATCGCCTGGGCGATCTTCTGATGGCCTTCGCTTGTATTGTAGGAGAGAGTGATGGCAGGAAGCTCGGATACGTCTTTATATCCCAGCTCTTCGAGACCCTTTTGGAGGAACCCCTTGGCCTTGTCGATATCATTGTCAGCAAAGAATCCCTTGCTGTTATCCGCAAAAATGGAAGGCGGTACAAAAGCGGTCGCCGGGAACTGGCCGCCCTGCGTCACGTTGTCAATGATGGCTTGTCTATCGATAGCATAGGCGAAAGCTCTTCGAATATTCGCATTGTTAAACGGTTTCTCTGTGGTATTGAATTTATAGAAATATGTCGAGGCAGCGGCCTGTGAATGAAGCTTCCCGGAATCGCGCAGCGACGGAATTGCATCTGTCGGCAGGGCGCCGATCGGGCTGCCGGCCCAATCCAGCTCATTTTTCTCAAACATGCCGAGCACGGTATTTTCGTCATTTACGATTGTCATCGTAATTTTATCCAGCTTGACGGTATTCTTGTCCCAATACGAATCGTTTTTTAACAGCACGACTTTGTCGTTGTGGGACCACTCAACCAGCTTGAAAGGACCGTTGGAGGTATAGAGATCGCCCGCATTGTCCGCCCAGTTTTTATTGGCTTCCGCAATTTTGCTGTTAATCGGCAGATACGTATAGAAGCTTGTCAGCTCCAGGAAGAATGGCGTTGGATTGACCAGTTTGACTTCCAATGTTTTCTCATCCAGCGCGTTGATACCGATGGCATCATCCGAGCCCTTGCCCGTATTGGCCTGTTCTGCGCCTTCAATATAATAAAGCTGATAAGCATATTTGGCCTCATTAGCGGGGTCCAGTACCCATTTCCAGGCGTATTCGAAATCATGAGCCGTGACCGGGTCGCCATTGCTCCATACTGCATCACGAAGTTTAAAGGTATACACCTTCTGATCATCCGAAACATCAATTTGCTCGGCTATCGCCTTCTCGGGCTTGCCGCTTTTGCCGATTGTCGTCAAACCTTCAAGAATCTGATTCAGCACGCCGCCGGATACATTGTCATTTGCAAGTCCCGGATGAAGGCTAGGAGGCTCTGAGTGCAGATTATACCGCAGCTCCTGGCTCGCATTGCCACCCGCATCTCCTTGTGCAGGGCTTTCTCTTTCGCTAGTTGTTCCCTTGTTGTTGCCGGTATTGCCAGGCTGATTGTTTGTCGGCTTGGAGCATGCCGCAAATACGAGACTTGTCATTAATAACATACTGAGAACGATCATGATTCTTTTCTTCATAAATATGCCTCCTTGTTTTTTTTATATTTCAAATGGATCAGGCAGCAGTCCCCCCAAGCAATTCAAGCATTTTACATAAATAAATGGGAAATATAATATTCATAATATTGAATACAACATTACTGTCAAAATATAAGATCACATTGCTCTAAATCTACTAACGGAAAAAATAGATGCTCGAAGAGGGGATGACCCGTACATAATCCATCTGATAGCCTTGGTAAAAAGGAATGCCAAGTCAAGTTGGATAAAGACCGTCTTGGTTGTAAAATGAGGCGAGTTTTCTCGAACTGTGATTTACGTGTGAAGTTGACGGACGAGGAACATTGGTGTAGTAATATGCTGATTCCTGATTTTGAAAACATTCGTACTATTAGGAATAATATCCTCATTTTTGTAAAAATAGCATTAACAAACTCAGTATAAATGATAAATTAAGAGAAAAATGTCGAAATATAGGATTTGTAAAATAAAAAATGTACCCGATCAAATTTACACGCCTTCTTGTAAAATCTGATATTCTAAAAAAAAGACCAAGCAAAGCGCAAAAAGCGCTGCTTGGTCTTTATGGAAGTAAATGACGGATGCTTAGCGGGCGAGCAGGTCTTTAATATATTGTTCAATGCTCTCCGGTGTGTCAGTTGGCGCGAAGCGCTTCAAGACACGGCCGTCGCGATCTACGAGAAACTTGGTGAAGTTCCATTTGATCTGCTTGATGCCAAGCGCGCCGGGAGCTTCGCTTGTCAGGTGCTTGAAAAGCGGGTGCGCGTTTTTCCCGTTGACATCGATTTTGGAGAACAGCGGGAAGGTGACGCCGTGATTGATTTCGCAAGCTTCCGCAATCTGGTCATCCTGGTCCAGCTCCTGATTCATAAAT
Organism: Paenibacillus roseus; assembly: GCF_016424485.1. Taxonomy (GTDB): domain Bacteria; phylum Bacillota; class Bacilli; order Paenibacillales; family Paenibacillaceae; genus Paenibacillus_D; species Paenibacillus_D roseus. Next base: position 112,140 of record NZ_JAELUP010000107.1, on the reverse strand, counting down.
TGGCTGCTCGGGAAGCCCAGTATGTTGAAGCCTTGATCCTTGTAGGTCATGTACAGCTTCTGCAAGCCTTTGAATTGCGGGGCAAAGCCACATTTGGTGGCTGTGTTTACAATCAGGAGCACCTGACCTTTGTAATCGGTCATGGTTTGCTCAGTTCCACGAATGGTGCTGACTTGAATGTCATATAAACTCATTGTATAGTCCTCCTTGTGGGTGGCAGCCACATAAATTGGTTTATTGTCGTGCGATTAAGGTGGTATCGCAGTCATGCTATTCCATCATTATTGCTTGCAATTAAATTGTATACAATCTAAATTCACTTGTCAACAGGTTGCCATTAAATTAATTGTATACAATTAGATTGTAAATCATCTATTAAATCACTATAATGGAGCTACAACATGAACATGTGGTAGAGAAAGGAGAAAATCATATGATGGAGCAACAGGATTTGTTCTTGAAGCTGGAGCAGCATCTGTGCTTCACAGCTTATGCTTGTTCGAAAGAGATGACTAAGCTGTACCGGCCTATTCTGGATGAGTTCGGCTTGACTTATACGCAGTATATTACGTTAGTGGTGCTATGGGAGCGACGTAAGCTGCCCATGAAGGAACTGGGCGCGCGTCTGTATCTGGATTCTGGCACCTTGTCGCCGCTGCTCAAGAAGCTGGAGGGGATGGGGCTGATTACACGCATCCGTGACAAACAAGATGAGCGCACTGTCTTGGTCGGACTGACAGAGGCGGGAACAAAGTTGAAGGATAAGGTGAAAAATATTCCGCTGCGTCTGTTCGATCAGAGCGATGTGTCGGAGGAGAAGCTCCTGCAAATTCATACCCAAATGAATGACTTGTTAAACATGCTGGAGGAACTTAATCCGAAGAAGGACTGATTTTTTTGAAACGTCTGGCTGGTTGATGCGTATGGATGTATCATACGGCTTTTATAAGGAAGCGTTATAATTCCGTACCATTAGAGAAAGGGTGTGAACAGATGGAGGTTTTTCCCGGGGGGAGAGAGAACCAGAGCCCACAGAATGGAGTGCCCCAGTTGCCAAAGGGCTCTATTCAGAAGATTATTGCCGGTATTATTGTAGTGGTGGCGCTGGCTATCGGGTGGAGTTCATTTTACACGATTCAGGAGCAGGAGCAGGCCGCGATATTGACCTTCGGCAAATATTCGCATACGGAGGAAAAGTCCGGGCTTCATTTTAAATTGCCTTATCCGATTCAACAGGCAGTTATTGTACCGGCTAATTTGACGCAGCAGCTTCAGATTGGCTACAGACAGGCAGACGGGCAACAAAATATCGGGATTGAAGAAGAAGCGCTTATGATCACAGGGGATGAAAATCTCGTTTCTGCTGATGCAGTCGTAGAGTGGAAGGTCTCCGATCTGCAAAAATTCCTCTATAATATTGAAAATCCGGAGCAGTTTCTCCGCAATTCCGCTGTATCTGCCATTCGTTCTGTAATCGGCTCAACCAATTTGGATTTTGCGATCACAGAAGGGAAGACGGTCATACAAGGCGAGGTCAAAAAGCAGCTTGAGGAGCTGCAGCAGCATTACAACACCGGTATTCATATTGTCGACTTGAAATTCCAGGACATCGAGCCGCCGGAGGGCACGGTGCAGCAGGCGTTCAGAGAAGTGACGAATGCCCGCGAAGAGAAGAATACGAAGGTCAACCAGGCGCAGAAATATGTCAACGACAGGCTTCCTAAAGCAAGAGGGGAAGCGCAGGCGCTGATTGAGCAGGCCGAAGCGGAGAAGCATTCCCGAATCGTGAACGCTCAGGGGGATGTCGCCAAGTTCAACGCGGTCTATAATGAATATGTGAAAAATCCGGATATCACGAGCGATCGTCTCATCCTGGAGACACTGGAGAAGATTCTTCCAAATGCGAAGGTGATCATTACCGATGGCGGCGGGGATACAGTGAAATATTTGCCGCTGAACGAGTTGCTTGGCCCATCCCGTTCGAATCAGTCCCAAGCGGTTGTGCCGCCGGCGGCGCCTCAGGCTCCATCGTCTCAGGGACAGTCATCCGAGGATGAAAAGGGAGGAAACACGCCATGAATAAGAAATGGATTCCCGCAATAGTTGGCGCTGTCGTCCTGGTCGTACTGTTGTCTGGTTCACTGTTTGTCGTAAATGAAGGCGAATACAAGGTTGTGCTCCAGTTCGGGGAAGCGAAGAGAATTCATCAAGATCCGGGCATCAAGGTAAAAATTCCGTTTATTCAGACGGTGACGAGCCTGCCGAAGTACCAGCAAATTTATGAGAGCAACCCGACACCGATTTTGACCAAGGATAAAAAACCGATCAACGTCGACAACTACACAGTCTGGCGGATCAAGGAGCCGCAGAAGTTTCTGCAAACGCTGCGCACCGTATCAGCCGCTGAGGGACGTATCGGCGACGCCGTATACAACACAGTCAGAAGAAAGCTCTCCGAGGTGGAGTACGGGAGCATTATCAGTGAGGATACGGCGCGTGGCAATCTAAATGATGATATTACCAAAGATGTATCCGAAATGTCGGAGCGTCAAAGCTACGGGATTGAAATCGTAGACGTTCGCATCAAGCGCACCGATTTGCCGAAGGAGAATAAGGAGAGCGTATACAACCGGATGATTTCCGACAGGCAGTCGATTGCCGCAGGATATTTGTCTGAAGGGGATGAGGAATCCCGCAAAATTACGTCCAATGCAGATCGCCAGGCCAGAGAGCTGATTGCCAAAGCTGAGTCCGATGCGAAGAAAATTGTCGCTGAAGGCGAGCAGGAAGCAGCGAGAATTTATAATGAGTCTTACGGTAAGGACAAGAATTTCTATAAGCTTTACCGTACGTTGGAAAGCTATGTGACGACCATTCAAGGGGAGACGATAATTATGCTGCCGATCGACTCGCCGTATACCCAAGTGTTGCTGGGCAATAAATAAGAAGCCCCTCTTGCATCGCCAACGAGCTTTGCATATAATGAAGAAATGAAATGAAATGCAATGAAAGAGAAGAGTACGCAGTGCCTTCATTCAGGGAGAGGACACCGGAGACTGGAAGTGTCTTTATGAAATCAGGCTGCCGAAGTTCGCTCTTGAGCAGGTTGCTGAACGGTCGTCATTTTGTTCAAAATGAGTCCCATTAGGATAACCCGGCGCCGAACCGTTAGTCGGATTTTGAGGGATTGAGGTTTTGGCTTTTCGCCGGGGCTGACAATCTGAATTAGGGTGGTACCACGGTCTTTCCGTCCCTTGCGGGGGAGGAAGGGCCTTTTTTTATTTTTCACTTGCATATCCAGTTGAGGAGGGCTATTCATGAAGGAACGATTGGAAGCATTGCGCCAGGAGGCGCTGGAGGAGCTGAAGCAGGTTGCCGATCCGGGTGTGCTCAATGATTTGCGGATCAAGTACCTGGGCAAGAAGGGGGCGCTGACGGAAATTTTGCGCGGCATGGGCAGCCTGAGCAATGAAGAGCGTCCGATTATCGGACAAGTGGGCAATGAAGTGCGCGCGGCAATTGAAGCGGTCATCAGCGAGAAGCAGGAGCTGTTCATTCGTCAGGAGACGGAAAACCGGCTGCGTGCGGAGACGATTGACGTGACGCTGCCTGGAACAAAGACAGCTGCCGGGGCTGTTCACCCGCTGAACAAAGTGGTTCAGGAGATCGAGGATATTTTCATCGGCATGGGCTATACGGTCGCGGAAGGCCCTGAGGTGGAGACCGATTATTATAACTTCGAGGCGCTGAATCTGCCGAAAAATCACCCGGCCCGCGATATGCAGGATTCGTTCTATATTACGGATGAAATTCTGATGCGTACGCAGACGTCACCGGTACAGATTCGTACGATGAAGGCAATGAACGGCAAGACGCCTGTTAAAATCATCTGCCCGGGCAAGGTATACCGCCGCGATGATGATGATGCGACACACTCCTTCCAGTTCAATCAGATTGAAGGGCTGGTTATTGATAAAAATATCCGCATGAGCGATTTGAAGGGCACGCTGCTTCAATTCGTGCAGCAAATTTTCGGCGAACAGACGCAAATTCGGCTGCGCCCAAGCTTCTTCCCGTTCACGGAGCCTAGCGCCGAGGTGGATGTGACTTGCGTACAATGCGGCGGACATGGCTGTCGGATGTGCAAGCAGAGCGGCTGGCTCGAAATTCTCGGCTGCGGCATGGTTCATCCGCGTGTACTGGAGATGGGCGGCTATGACCCGAACGAAGTTAGCGGCTTCGCGTTCGGAATGGGTGTTGAACGGATTGCGCTATTGAAATACGGCATTGACGATATTCGTCATTTCTACACGAATGATCTGCGCTTCTTGAGCCAGTTTGCAAGAATGTGACCGTGGGAATCCAGCGATAAGAGCGAAGAAAGAAGGGGTATAGAATGAAGGTATCGTATAAATGGTTGAAAGATTATGTGGATGTGTCCGGATTCAGCGCCCAGGAGCTGGCGGAGAAGCTTACTCGCGGCGGCATTGAGGTAGACGGCGTCGAGGCGCGCAACCAGGGCGTGACCGGTGTTGTCGTCGGCTATGTGAAGTCAAAGGAAAAGCACCCGGATGCGGATAAATTGAATGTATGTCAAGTAGATGTAGGTACAGGCGAAGAACTGCAGATCGTCTGCGGCGCACGCAATGTGGATGCCGGACAGCATGTACCGGTAGCGACAGTAGGCGCGAAGCTGCCCGGAGGCTTGGCCATCAAGCGCGCCAAGCTGCGGGGCGTGGAATCACAGGGAATGATCTGCTCTGCGAAGGAATTGGGTATTAACGACAAGCTGCTCCCGAAGGAACAGCAGGATGGCATTCTCGTGCTGCCGCAAGGCCTTAAGCTAGGTACGCCGATTGCGGACGTGCTCGGTCTGGATGACGAGATTCTCGATCTCGATCTGACGCCGAATCGCTCCGATGCGCTGAGTATGCTCGGTGTTGCTTATGAGATTGCTGCTCTTACCGGTGGTTCGGTCAAGCTGCCGGAATTTCAGATTCCTGCTTCCTCGGCCAAAGCAGAGGATCATATTTCTGTTCAAATCAGCTCGCCGGAGCAGTGCTCCCACTATGCTGCGCGCTATATTAAAGGCATCAAGCTGGCTCCGTCCCCGCAATGGATGCAAAATCGCCTGATTGCAGCTGGTGTCAGACCGATCAGCAATATCGTCGATATTACCAATTATGTCATGCTTGAATACGGACAGCCGCTGCATGCATTTGATGCGGACAAGGTAGCCGGCGGCAAAATCGATGTCCGTCTGGCCCGCGAAGGCGAGACATTGGAGACATTGGACGGCCAATTGCGCAAGTTGGAGCCGCATATGCTCGTCATTACCGACGGTACGCAACCGATCGCCCTTGCGGGTGTTATGGGCGGTGCAAATTCCGAGGTGTCTGAGGACACGGTCAACATCCTGCTGGAATCCGCCCATTTTGACGGAGGTACAGTTCGTAAAACATCACGCCAGTTTGGCCTTCGCTCCGAAGCAAGCATCCGCTTCGAGAAGGAAGTTGATCCGGCAGTTGTGCTGAAGGCGCTGGAACGCGCAGCTTCTCTGATAGCTGAATATGCAGACGGTCATATTGCAGAAGGCGTCGTAGCCGCCGGCTCTGAAGCGATCAAGTCTGTGCAGATCAGCGTATCCCGTGAACGGATCAACCGTTACCTCGGTACAGAGCTGTCGGGACTCGAGATCAAGACAATTTTTGGCCGTCTGAATGTGGAGTATGAAGAGCCGCAGCCGGACAGCTATGTGGTGAGGGCGCCAAGCCGCCGCGGCGACATCACCCGCGATGTCGATATTATTGAAGAAATTGCCCGTCTGTACGGCTACGACAATATTCCGACGACGCCAATCGAGGGCGCGACTACACCGGGCGCACTGACCGCATCCCAGGCAATCCGCCGTCAGATTCGCAACCGCCTGACCGATGCCGGCTTGCATGAAGTAATCAGCTATTCTTTCACTTCACCGGAGCGTACTAGCTTATTCCCGGCCATCTCAGGCAATGCGGTGCCGGTCAGATTGTCCATGCCGATGAGCGAGGACCGCAGCGTGCTGCGTACAAGCATCCTGCCGAATCTGCTGGACATTGCGGCGTACAATCGCAACCGCAAGAACGAGAATATCGCCATCTTTGAAGCAGGCAGCGTGTTCCTGACAGACGAAGCCGAGCTGACACGCCAGCCGCATGAGCGCCAGAAGCTGGCTGCGCTGCTGACCGGCAGCCGCCGCCATCCGCAATGGAATGTGAAGGCGGAAGCTGTGGACTTCTACGATATCAAGGGCGTTCTGGAAGCCGTCATTGAACTGCTCGGATTGTCCGGCAAGGTGAATCTGCAAGCGGCTGCGCCGGAGCAGATGCATCCGGGGCGTACGGCCGCGATTCTGCTGGATACGCCTCGCGGCAGTGAGACGATCGGCTATATTGGACAGCTTCACCCGGATACGCAGCGTGAGCTGGACCTGGCCGATACGTACGTCTTCGAGCTGAACCTCGAGGCGCTGTATGAAGCTGCCGACAGCTCAATTGTATACCGCGCGCTGCCGCGCTTTCCGGCGAGCACTCGGGATATTGCCGTGGTCATTGACCGGAAGCAGGAGACAGGCAGTCTGAAGACGGCAATCGTGGAGACGGCAGGCGAGCTGCTGGAGTCGGTCGAGGTATTCGACATCTATACCGGCGAACGGCTCGGAGCTGACAAGAAGAGCGTGGCGCTGTCCCTTGTATACCGCCATGCCGAGCGCACTTTGACGGATGAGGAAGTTACGGAGCTTCACGCCAAAGTCGTCGAAAGATTAGAACAATCTTTTCATGCGGAATTGAGAAAATAGGCAGGAAACCGCTTGGGCCATATCGAATTAGTTCTTTGGAACTTTTCGATATGGCTTTTGTTTTTTTAACGTTTTTTTCGCTTTGGGGCGGCGCGTGTTAGGCTGCGGATAGAAGGGTTCTACGGTTCATCATGAAGGATGCAAGGCATGAAACAGGTTTTGAACAGATATGATTCTCCAGAACTCTTCATTTCTATCACTTCGTTACTTGAATCGCAGCAAGCGCTTATTTACAAGTCCCGCTATTTTATCGACTTCAGGCTTTCTACTAAAAACGAATGTTGTCATGACTTCTTAGGATATATGGCATTACTTTTGTCGGGCTGCTGCTTACCAGGCTGCCGCTCGCTTGGGCAAGGCGCGTATATCGATTGAAAAGTTATTTGGGGAGGTACAAACGTGATGGATGCTGAACGCACAAAGGTTACAGTTGACATATATGGGAATCAGTACAAGCTGGTAGGACATTCAAGCGTTGAATATATCAAACAGGTCGCCATGATGGTGGATGAGAATATGAACAAGCTTGCGAACGCCTATAGCCGGCTTGATATGCCGCGGATTGCGGTGCTCGCCGCTGTACATATGGCTGATGAGGTCAATCGGCTTAGGGAAGAGAATAGGCAGCTGGCGGTCGAAACTGAGCGCAACAGGAAGCTGACCCGGGAGTTGGAGGCTGTACAGACGGCAATGGGCGACCTGCGGGAAGAGCTTGCCGGACAGGAGGCGCGCAGCCGGGCCGAATTGGAGCGCCTGCAGACAGAGCATGGCAGGCAGCTGGAGGAACTGGAAGCTAAGTGGAACAGCAAGCATGGGCTTGCGCTGGAAGGCTTCGAGGAGGAACGGCAGGAAACAGAGCGTCAGTGGCAGGCTGTTCAAGAGCAGCATGAGCGGCGTCTGGCGGAAGAACGGGCTGAGCTGGAGTCGGAGCTTGCCCGACGCGAACAGGAGTGGCTAGAGTTGAAGGGCGTGCTGGAGCTGGAAGCGGCTGAGCGCGAGTCAACGCTGCAGGAGCATCAGCAGCAGTGGCGGTCCGAGCGCGAGAACCAGATTGAGGAATGGCAGTCTGCTATGCAGCGCCAGGAACAGCAAGCGCAGGAGCGGCTTGGACAACTGGAGCAGGAGCATGCCGCGGCATTTGCGGAGCTGGAAGCCCGCGGCAAAGCAGACCTTGAGGCTGCAAGGCAGGAGGCGCAGCAGCGGGAGCAAAAGCTGCGTGACAGCTTTGCCAGCCAGCGTCAGCAGAAGGAAGCCGAATGGCAATCCAAGCTGGAGCAGATGGAAAGCGGCAGAATTGCTGATCTGGAGCAGCATGAGGAACGCTTGGCTGCAGCCAAGCAGGCCGCCGCAGATGAACTGGCCCAACACGGTCAGGAATGGGATGCCCGCCGCCAACAGCTGGAGCAGAAAGCCGAGCAGGAGAAGCTCAAGCTTGAGGAGCTGGAATTGCAATGGCTGGCCGAGCAGGAACAGTATGAGCAGCAGAGCAAGACTGAACATGAAAGGCATGAACAGGCCCTGGCTGCCCTAAAGCAGGAGCAGGAAATTCAACTGGCGCGACGCGATGAGGAGTGGCAAGCGGAGCGTGAGCAGCGCAAGAAGCAGGAGCAGCAACTTCGTGAGAGCTTCGCTCATCAGCGCCAGGAGGTCGAGGAGCAATGGCAGCTCAAGCTTGAAGAGCATGAACAGGCGCTCGCTGCACAGCAGGAGTTAGCTGCGGCCGAGCTTGCCCGCCGCGAGGAGCAGTGGGTGGCTGAGAAGCTGAAGCTGAGTCAGGAGCAGGAGCAGATGCTTGCCGAATTCGAGGAGCATTGGAACGAGGAGCAGGAACGATTCCGTACCGACGCCGAGCAGCGAGAACAGGCCCTGCTTGAGGAACAGACGGCTCTGCGTGCGGAACTTGAGCAGCAGCGGCTTGCCGAACTTGAACAGCAGGAACAGGCATGGACTGATGAGCGGAAGAAGCTGCAGGAAGTGAAAGAGACTGAGCTGTCTGAATGCGAGCAGTACTGGAAGTCGGAGTTCGACCGTGCTGAAGAAAAATGGGCGCAGGAAAAACAAGTTCTGGAGCAGGAGCAGTTGCAGGCGCTGGAGAAGAGTCAGCAGCAATGGCAGACAGAGCTTGCCCGCCGCAGCGAAGAGTGGAATGAGCAGCAGCAGGCGCTCGTGCATGAGAAGGAAGCGGCGCTTGCCGAATGGGAGCAATATTGGCAAGACGAACTACAATCCGCACAGCAGCAGGCTGAGGCCGAAAAACAGGAACTGCTTAACCGGCAGGAGTCAAGCCGCATAGAGTTTGAGCAGCAATGGCAGTCCGAGCTGTCCAGGCAAAAGCAGGAGGCGGAGGCTGCACAGCAGCGTGTCGTCAAAGAACAATGGAAGGCGCAGCAGGATCGGGAACAGTATTGGGAAGGCGAACTGGAGCGTATCCAAAGCGAGGCGGCAGAGCAAGCTGCCCAGAAGCAAAAGCAGTGGCAGGACGAGAAGACGCATCTGCTCAAAGAATTAAAGGAAGAATGGAGCGGACGCTTGTCGGCGGCTTCAAGCCAGTGGGTGATGGATCGTGAGCAACTGGAAGAAATGAATATGGCTTCACGTAAGGAAGCAGAGGATATTTGGCAAAGCAGCTTCGCCGAGTTGCGAAAGCAATATGAGCTGGACTTGAATAAGTGGAGCGTCCGCTGCGATGAGGCGGAGAATCGCACGCTGGAACTGATGGAGCAAGAAGACGAGCTTAGAAGCCAATTGCATGAGCTTGAAGCAGAGATGCGCAAGCATCAAGCCATCGAGCAGGAGATTCAGGGAGCTGTCGAGACGTATAAGCGCAAAGAAGAAGAGCAATTGCAGAAGCTCCAGCAGCTCGATGACCAACTGATCAAACAGCGGGAACAGTTGTCCGCAGCTTACAAGCTTGGCAATGAGCAGAAAGAGCAGTACCGAGAGTTGACGGAGCAGTACACCCGCTTGAAAGAAGAGCAGGAGCAGCATGAAGCCCGCGAACAGGAGCTTACAGATAAGTATCAGCAGCTCGAAGCGAAGCTACAGGAAGCGCTGGAACTTGCAGAACTGTCCCAGGATGAGGAGGGAAGATTGCAAAGGCGGGAGACGGAGCTGAACGGGCAGTTGGAGGAACTGAACAGACAGTCGGAGCAATCTGAGGCCGAGGCGACGCGTCTGTCCGAGGAACTGGAGCGGCTGCAGGATATTCTTGTTTCCCGTGAGCGGGAGGAAGGTTCTTTGAAGCAGGCCCATGATGCGCTGCGGCAGGAGCATGACAAGCTGCGGATTGAATATTCGAAGCTTCAGACAGAATATAATGAATGGATTGAGCTAATCGAACAAAGCTAGATCCGGGATCATGGCACAATGGGCAGAGAAGACGGCAAGCGGGCTTCTCTGCCTTTTTGTTTTCTTGAATTTTTGACCACTAGCCAGAGGACATTTAGTTATGACATTCGCATAAAAAAAGGCGATGAATGCGTCTGTCGCATTTACCGCCGAAATAGTAGCAGTTCCTTCGCTAGAGGTTAAACACTGATTTGAGCTAATTTTATGACTCCCCCTTAAAATCAGTGCTTGACAAACAGGAGAAAGCAGCGAAGGGGCAGAGGAATTCTGGAGAAACGATAGTGGTCGCCTTTAAAGCCCGATTCCCCCTGCTAACCTCCATGAAATCAAGGAATCGGGCTTTAACAGCGATCGGAAGAATCCTCTGCCACGCAGCGTTCCACGCCTCCCTAGAGGTCAAGCACTAATTTTGGTTTTAAGCTAATTTATTCCACAATAAGTGTTGCTTTCATATTGGCATGGCCTGATCCACAAGGGATATTGCAATGAATTTCATAGGTGCCAGGCTCATTGATGGTAACGGTCTGTGGCTTCTTCTGTGTAACTTTAATGTTCAGATTGGAAATTTCAATGCCGTGGGTACCGGAAGTGTTCTTCAAGCTGATTTTAACAGGTTCTCCTTTTTTGACCCGGTATTCCTTTTGATCAAATTCATAATTTTTGGCTGAGATGACAATGGCTTGTCCGGCAGTATCTTCAGCTGCCGAACTATTGTTAGCCTGCTCCCCAGCTTTATTGCCGCAGGCAGCCAGTACGAGCATCATCGCAATAATTGCTGAGAAGAAAAATAGCTTTTTATTCATGAATCGCGAGCCCCCAGTTTGAGATAGTAAAATATTCTACCTTATTATTGTACTGTTTTTTTATCGGTTATAAAGTGACAAACTGTTGAAGTTAATATGTATAAATGATGAACGCGCTTTAAATAAGTACGAACAGCTTATACCGAAACTTATGTAAAGAGCCTTTATCACAAAAGGACAAAGGCTCTTTTGGCTTGCAATCGGAGTTAGCTGCGGCTGCGTCCAGCTTCATAAGGCGTGCTGACCGGAATGAACAAGTCGATGATCCCGATTACCAGGGCTGCAAGGACTGCTCCAAGCATCGTTACGGCAACACCGCCTACAATGAACTGGGCAAGCCAGATTACGAATGCGCTGGCGATAAAACCTACAATTCCGCGGCCGAATGGAGTTACCTTTTTTCCGAAGATGCCCTCGATTACCCAGCCGAGAGCGGCGATGACCAAAGCGAGGAAAAATGCGCTCCAAAAGCCGCCGACGCTAAAACCGGGAACAATAAAGCCAACAACCATCAGCACAAGGGCTGAAACGATAAATCGAACAAGATGTCCAAGGAAATTCATTATTTGCTGACCTCCTACACTTGAGTTGATGTGCTTGGTTATACTATTCCCTTAAAAGAAGGAATCATTCGTGGATGTGATTGTCTCCGGTCATGGCGCTTGCACCATTCATCCGCTATAATAAAAGCTGAGAGGAGTTGTGCTCGATTTGAACGATAAAATACTGACTACCCTTGAATATTCCAAAATTATAAATAGGCTCGGCTCTCATGCGGCCACCTCTCTTGGAAAAGCTGTCGTGGAAGCGTTAAAGCCAAATCCCGACCTTGAACAAGTGAAGCTTTCGCTGCAAGCAACAGATGAAGCTTATAAAGCAGATCGTCTGAAAGGCAGCGCTCCGTTCGGCGGTATTACCGATATTGCGCCTGCCCTACAGCGAGCTAGAATTGGCGGCACATTGAATCCCGCTGAATTATTGGCGATTTCCACGACGGCGCGCGGCTCCAGGCAGATCAAACGCCATATCGGAAACCTGCATGAAAATGATCCGATTCCGCTGCTTCAATCACTTGCTGACCAGCTAAGCGAGGTAAAGGATCTGGAGAATCAGATTAATGCCTGTATTGACGAGCAGGCCGAAGTTATGGACAGCGCCAGCACAGAGCTGGCAGCAATCCGCAGGGAACTGAAGAACGGCGAATCCCGTATCCGGGAAAAGCTGGAGCAATTAATTCGTTCCTCCTCTGTGCAGAAAATGCTGCAGGATTCCTTGATAACGCTGCGCAATGATCGTTATGTCATCCCGGTCAAGCAGGAGTATCGCTCCCATTTTGGAGGAATCGTGCATGATCAGTCCGGCTCCGGGGCGACGCTGTTTATTGAACCGGAAGCGATGGTTGCGATGAATAACAAGCTTCGCGAGCTTAAGGTTGCCGAAACCAGGGAGATCGAGAAAATCTTGCAGAAGCTGACGGCTGCCGCAGCTGAATACGAGCCTGATTTGATGATCGACCTTGATCTGCTCGGCAAGCTGGATTTTGCTTTTGCCAAGGCGCGCTATGCGCATGGTCTGAAGGCGACGCTTCCGCGGATGAATGACCGGGGTTTCCTGAAAATTAAGCGCGGACGGCACCCGCTGCTTGATCCTGCTGCTGTCGTCCCGCTTGATGTTGAGTTGGGCAATTCCTTTACAGGCATTATTGTGACCGGACCGAATACGGGAGGCAAGACCGTTTCCTTGAAAACGATCGGCCTGTTGAGCTTAATGGCCATGTCGGGCTTATTCGTTCCGGCGGAGGACGGCACGCAGCTTTGCGTATTTGATGCCATTTATGCAGATATCGGAGATGAGCAGAGCATCGAGCAGAGCCTTAGTACGTTCTCCAGCCACTTGACGAATATTATCCGAATCTTGAAATTCATGACGCCCAAGAGCCTTGTGCTGCTTGATGAGCTTGGGGCTGGGACAGATCCTGCGGAAGGCTCTGCGCTGGCGATTGCCATTCTGGAGCATATCCACAAGACCGACTGCCGTCTTGTGGCAACTACCCACTACAGCGAGCTAAAGGCATATGCGTACAACCGTAAAGGTGTCATCAATGCCAGTATGGAATTCGATATTCAGACGCTTAGTCCTACATACCGGCTGCTTGTTGGCGTGCCGGGGCGAAGCAATGCCTTTGCTATTGCCGAGCGGCTCGGATTGTCGCGTAACATTATTGATCATGCGCGCGGCGAAGTTAGCGAAGAGGATATGCGGGTAGAAAATATGATTGCCTCGCTTGAGGAAGACCGTCTGGGTGCGGAAGCAGAACGGAATACGGCAGAGGCGTTGCGCCGTGAGCTTGAGGAGCAGCGCAAGAAATTTGAGGAACAGCGTGAACGATTTGAACAGCAGCGTGATCGTATGCTGGCCAAAGCTCAGGACGAGGCAAGAGAAGCGATTGTCAAAGCCAAGCGTGAAGCAGAGCAGATTATTGCTGATTTGCGCAAGCTGGCTCTAGAGGAGGGCGCTTCAGTCAAGCAGCACAAGCTGATTGAGGCCAAGCGGAAGCTGGAAGAAGCCGAGCCTCAACTCAAAAAGCAAGGCGGCAACAAGCCTGCCCAAAACAAAGCGTCGCAGAAGATCGAAGCGGGCGATGAGGTTATGGTCTACAGCTTGAATCAGAAGGGTCATGTTGTGGAAGTTTCTGGAGGTGAAGCACAGATACAGCTTGGTATTCTGAAAATGAAGGTCAGCTTAAGCGATCTGGAGTTGATCAAGCAAGCACCTGCCAAGTTGCAGCAGCCCAAACAGGCGGCGAGTTTGAAGCGGAGCCGTGACGATCAGGTTCGTGCGGAGCTTGATTTGCGAGGGGCGAATGTTGAAGAAGCGATTATGGAAATTGACCGTTTCCTGGATGAGGCATTCCTGTCCAATATGGGTCAGGTCTACATTATTCATGGCAAAGGAACTGGCGTGCTCCGTATTGGGGTCACGGACTTCTTGCGCAAGCATAGGCATGTGAAAAGCTATCGCTTGGGCAATTACAATGAAGGCGGAGCCGGTGTGACGGTGGCCGAGCTGGAATAAGGAGGGACAATATGCAACGAGAGGTGGATTGGCTGCTAAGCAACCCCTATACCTCTACACTTGCGTTTGTATCGGTTGCCGTAATGGCCTTGATATTTTGCCTGTTTTGCTTTGAGCTGGTGACCCGTTACAACTGCTGGGACGAGATCAAAAATGGCAATGTGGCGGTCGCTATGGCGACAGGCGGTAAAATTTTCGGCATTTGCAATGTGTTCCGATTTTCGATTGAGGCCAATGACACGGTATACCAGAGTATGATTTGGGCGTTGTTTGGCTTTGCTATTTTGCTTGCCGCCTATTTTTTATTTGAGTTTTTAACTCCTGTATTCAAAATCGATGAGGAAATCAAAAATGACAATCGGGCTGTAGGCCTTATTGCGATGATTATTTCGGTTTCCTTGTCCTATCTGATCGGGGCAACCATTATTTAAGGCAGCTTCTAAGTAAATAACTGCTGCAGGGTACTGGAGGAACACAGGCAATGAAATATTTATGGGGAACTTTATTTGCGCTCGCGATATTGTTCGTCGTGCTGGGCGTATTGTATCTGCTATGAAAGGGGCTGTAACTTGTGACTGAATCAACTGTATGTCCCTGGTGTCAGACAGAAATCGTCTGGGATAAGGAACTGGGACCGGAAAAGCATTGCCCTCATTGTGACAACGAGCTTGATGGCTATCGAACCATCAGCTTGAACCTGGAGGAAGATGAAGAAGAGCTGGATGAGGAACTCGGACCTTCGGAAGAGGAGTATCCGGTAGAAGAAGAGGACGAGGCATCAAACCGGCGTCCTCCGCATCAGGCTATTCTTGCATTAGAAGATCACGTGCAGCAACTGCTGGCCGAACAGGAGGACATGCCTGAGTGCTCGAGCTGCCGGGAGTTTATGATTGAAGTTGGACGGCAAAAAAACGACAGCGCTGCCGGCTTTACGCTGCGTGAGACGGGAGAATCGGCCAAGCCGTTATTGCGCAATGCATTTGAAATCGTATGGTATGTATGCCCGTCCTGCTTTGAGACCAAGAGCAGATTGTCTTATGCCGACCAGCACTTTTTTGCCCAGCGACTGAGCGAAGCTACAGAATAGTTCTGAGCTGGTAATCAATGTACAGCATTTCCCCCCTCGCTTTAGGGAACCTTATGGAAGAGTTTTTCCAGCAGGCAGGAGGGAATGATGTGGAGCGTACCCGATCGGTTTGGCAAGCGCCGTTTCAGAAGAACACTGAAACAATAGTTACCGTCCCTAGAGGCGGCAGAAGCTTTGACAGAAAGCCTGGAACATTGGACAAGCAAGCGGCGCTTTTGCTCGCTGTACACGCGTTGTTTGCAGTGGCCAATGCGTTGTCCGGAACTTTCGTGCCGGTCTATCTATGGAAAGCCAGTCAGTCCTTTATGGTGATCGGCTGGTTCACCTTATGTCAGCATTTTATTTCCGGCCTGACATTCTGGCTTGCGGGCAGATGGGTCAAGGAACATAACAAAATGAACTGTCTGCGGGTGGGCGTTATGCTCTCCGGTATCTTTTATCTGACCGTCTTAATGCTTGGTCAGGCAGCCAAAGCGTATGTGATTCCGCTTGGAATTCTTAATGGCATGGCATCAGGTTTTTTTTGGCTTGCATACAATGTTGTGTATTTTGAAATTACCGAGCCTGATAATCGCGACCGCTTCAACGGGTGGGCCGGCTTGCTCGTTTCAGGGTCCGGAATCGTCGCTCCCTGGATTTCCGGGGTGCTTATAACAGCTTTTGCAGGCAATCGCGGGTACCAGATTATATTTACTATCTCTCTGTTTGTATTTTGTTTGGCTGCTGTCATTAGCTTCTTTCTGAGGAAGCGAGAGTCCAGCGGAACCTATGACTGGTCTCTCCCGTGGCGCAAGCTTAAGGACAGCAGTCTGCCATGGCGCAATGTTTTTTTTGCCTTGATGGCGCAGGGGCTGCGGGAAGGCATATTTATGTTTCTCGTCGGTCTGATGGTATTTATCGCTACATCGAATGAGCGCAAACTGGGTGACTTCACATTATGGACATCCCTTGTCGGTCTGGTTGCCTTCTGGTTGATTGGACGCTGGATCGGGAGGACATGGCGCAAGCAGGCGATGCTGGTTGGCGTCATCATGCTCGTAGTCGTCATTTTTCCTCTGCTATGGAAAATGAACTACATAACGCTGCTCTGGTTCGGAATCGGCACCGCCTTGTTCATCCCGTTGTATTCCATCCCGATGACCTCTTCCGTGTTCGATATGATCGGCCAATCGGAGGACAACGCCAGTCAACGGGAGGAATACGTAATATTGCGCGAGCTCGGTCTTGTGCTGGGCAGGATGCTCAGTCTTATGATTTATCTGCTGGTCATGTCATGGGCAAGTTCGCCTCAGGCCATGGTTTGGCTGTTGCTCGGCGTTGGAGCAGCGCCGCTGATTGGCTGGTGGTTTATGAAGGATAATTTGCAAAGGGTGAGTTAATATGCCGCGTGTAGTACAGCACATTACAGATTTAATTGGTGAAACACCAGTCGTTCGGCTCAGCCGCCTGTCGAACCTTGAAGGGGCAGAGGTGCTGGTTAAGCTGGAGCGCTTCAATCCGAGCGGGAGTGTAAAGGATCGTGCCGCATTTGCGCTGATAGACCGTGCGGAGCGTGAAGGGAAAATTGTCCCAGGCGCTACCATTATTGAGCCGACAAGCGGCAACACGGGGATCGGTCTGGCGATGAATGCCGCAGCCAAAGGCTACAAGCTTATTCTTATCATGCCGGACAATATGAGTGTGGAACGGATTCGCTTGCTGCAAGCGTATGGGGCTGAGGTTGTGCTGTCTCCTGCGTCCGAACGGATGCCGGGAGCGATTCACAAGGCACTGGAACTGCAAGCTGGTATCCCGGGCAGTTTCATCCCCAACCAGTTCGAAAATCAGGCGAACCCGGATATTCATCGGATCACGACAGCGCAGGAGATTTTGCAGCAAACGGATGGCAAACTCGATGCTTTTATTGCCACTGCAGGTACAGGGGGCACAGTGACCGGAACAGGAGAGACGCTGAAGGAGCAGCTTCCATCCCTGCATATCGCCGTAGTAGAGCCAAAAGGGTCTCCGGTGCTTTCCGGCGGAGAGCCTGGCCCGCACAAGCTGGTAGGCACAAGTCCGGGATTCATACCCGCTATACTCAATACATCTGTCTACGATGAAATTATACAGGTTGCAGATGAGGATGCGTTGACAACGACACGGGATTTGGCCCGAATGGAAGGGCTGTTGCTTGGCCCGTCATCAGGCGCATCGGTTTGGGCAGCTATGCAGGTCGCCCGGCGTCTTGGGGCAGGTAAAACTGTGCTTTGCATCGCTCCGGATACAGGAGAACGCTATTTGAGCATGGGAATCTTTTGACGATCGGCGCGTCTCCACTGCTTTAATTCCTTCTGGATCACGCGCCTTCGTTCACGTATATAATTCATAATCATGCTGTATTCATTCTCGAAAGCAGTATAAGACCATTTGCGTGTAACATCTCGCTGGATATTCTGAGCAATGGATTGATGCATGGCTTGCACGAGCGGGCCAAGCTCTCTTTCCGTGAATGAGGTGTCCAGCAGTTCGGTCAGCAGATTGCGATAATAGCTGCGGCAGGTTGGAACGGCGAGCACCAATTTGGTCAGCCTGTTGTATCCCTGAACACGGACAAGTTCTGCTCCGCAAGGCTTGCCGTAGCAATTTCTTCCCCATGTCCCTTCATAATCCCACGGAGCAATCCGGTATTTGCCTCCTTGCTTTACCTCATACAATGCATAATTTTGGTCAAATCCGTCATAATTCCCTGTCAGCACGGCTCCTGCCAGCCATTTCAAATACTGTGGCGTATCAAGCCGTTCCAGCAAATGGCTTCTCAGTTCCCGTCCCTTCGTCTGGTGCAACTTCCTTATAAAAGCAATCAGGCGGCTACGGTCCGCTTTTTTCCCCAGTTTCAGTTCATAGCCTTCATACCAGGACGTCTTCCGCTTCCGGGTTATTGGATCTGTCAGACGGAAGTTGGCGCTGTCGTTGACCGCATAGTGGATGGAACGGCATTCCAGGCCACGGCGTTCGAAGAAAGCCTGGTCTACCGATTCGATTTCCAGGTATACGCCGAGCGGCTGCCCGTTCCATTCTACATTGCAATGTTTTGTTCCGGGCGCTTCTACCCCGATTGTATTGAAATAGTGAAAAGACAACGCATTGCGGAGCATGGACGGATCATCATATTCCGCATTCCATTGAAGAGCAGTCCCGTTATCCAGGACGACCTCGTATGATTTTTTCGGATAAAGCCTGGTATGTCCTCCGCGGTGACGGATACGGGCGGGCATCGCTATACCATCCATCTCCAAAGTTACCTGGATGAACCGGGTGCTCCAGACATCCTCTTCCTGCATCCGTTTAATTTCATTTGAATCAATATGGATACTGCGCAATGGCAATGCTTCAACCGGCATGGCTGTTCCTCCTGAACAAACAAAGTGAAGCCTATCGCAACGGATAGGCTTTATCACTTTACCTTATTCAGGACGAATGTCTATGGTCACTCGTTATTCCTGGCCTTCTTGAGCATCTTGCGAATACCAGTGCGGCGGCCAGTTAGCCGGGAGCTGGTAGAAATTATTGCCTCTTTCTCCTTCGATACGGTCGCCGCGGCTGCGGTTGCCCTGAGAACGATGTCCATGGCTGCGTTTTCCCTGGGATTGATGTCCTTGACTGCGATTCCCGTGACTGCGCTGTCCTTGACTGTGATGTCCTTGACTGCGCTGTCCATAGCCATGGTTGCCTTGGGACCGGTTGCCCGGCGAGCGCACGCCTGTTGTCCCTTCTACCCGGTTGCCCTCGGACCGTTTGCCTTGCGTGCGATGTTCCCAAATATGACTGCGATGTTTATGCTTGTGTTTGTGTTTGCTGCGGTTGCCAAGTCCTTGCCGATTAGCGCCCTTTACTCTGCGATTAATGCTACGGACATTTCTTTTCTTTACCGTCATTCTATCATCTCCTTATTTCGTTCTATTACACGCTATGCAATAGAACTATGATTGGCACTGGTCAAATGCAGCAGTTTGCTAGGGTCGGACAAGAAACAGGCGGAATTACTAGGAGTCGGTGGTCGGAAGAACCCTCTATCCTGAAGCGCTTCTCCTTCGATAGAAGTCAAGCGCTGATTACGATTTTGAACTTTATACCTAATAGCAGTCTATAAAAATCCTCATTTATCTTGTACAGGATAGTTGGAAGATACATATACATACAAGAGTAATCACGAGACGTTACAGGTAGAGGAAATGGTCCAGACCGCATCATAAGCATGGCTGCTTGCAGAAAGGAGAGGGTTGAATGGAACGGTTTGGTTCATTAATGGGCCGGAGGGTCGAGCTTAAGTTGGGAGGACTGGCTGCTGCCATTGAAGGGACTGTGGCCGGATGGGGACAGGATATATTGGTCTTGTTCAACGGTTATCGCTATATCTATGTCCCATTTCGTCATGTTGAACAATTGGCTCCGGGAACTTATGAGACGGAAACAAAGATAGACGCTGCAGAACCGGTCTATTCCAAGGAGGGCGCGATCCACGGGAACCAGCCGTCCTGCCGCAAGATTTTGACGGCTGCCCGGGGCGTTTTCTCAGAAATATATTTTGCTTCCGGACGTCCCGTCCACGGTTATGTTTCAAGTGTCATGAATGATTATTTTATATTTTGCACGCCTGTGCATCATACGGTTGCGGTATCGCTTCAGCATTTGAAATATATGTCGCCCTACGCGCCTGATGCTTCCGCCCCTTACAACCTGTCTCCGGGAAAATTGGCTCCCCGCCCGTCACCGGTTACATTAGCCCGAACATTCAATGTCCAGCTCAGAAAGCTGGAGGGAGAACTTATCGTGTTGAATATGGGGCTGCTCCCTTCCGATACAGGGGTACTGGCAGCAGCAGGAGAGCAGATGCTGGAACTTACGGGAGAGGCAGGAGGGAGAAGTTTTATTGCGTATGAGCAGGTACAGAGTGTACATGTTCCTTAGGCAGGGCGTTAATTGAAGCAGTTGGTGCATAAGCGGCAAAGGCCGGGGACATAATACGAAAGTCGTTTAACAAAAATGAAAATATATGCCAGGTCAGGCGGAAGGGATATTACATGATGCAGCCATTAACGGGCAAGGAAGTGGAGTATATTGTGGATTCCATCTCTAATGAAGACTTGCTTATCAAACAAAACGCAGTAGCTGCTACAACAGCAACGAATCCGGCAATTCGTCAGATTTGTCAGCAATTCCAGCAGGTGCATGAGCAAAACTACAATACATTGCTTAATGCGCTGAATGCCCATCTACCACTTGCTCCAACACAGCCAGGCAATCAATAACCGCACAAGGAGGAAGCCAAACATGTACCAAAATCATCATCAAGCGCTGCTGCCCGACGAGGATTTGGCCTATACCATTCTTGCCGACTTGAAGCGCGTCACTCGAGAGTACGCAACCGGAGCAACCGAAGCCAACTGTGACAATGTCCGTCAGTTGTTCACCAATTTGCTGAATACGACGCTGCATTTGCAAGGTGATCTGTACAGGGTAATGAAGCAAAACAATATGTACAGCACATCCTCTCCAGCTTTGAAGCAGGATATTGACAAGCAGATTCAACAGAACAAGCAAAACCTGCAAAAGACACAGCAGCTGGTACAGAGAATTACCGGCGGACAGCAGCAGCAACACCCTCCGGGCTTTGCCAATCTGGTAACGCCAGGGCAGGTACATCAGGGCCAACTGCAGCAGCCGCAAAGTCCCGCCTACTACAGCTAGTTTCACCAGAGAGCCGCCGGTTTTCGGCGGTTTTTTTGTTCCCGCCGCGCCGTCTCTTGATTGCAGGAACCCCTGTTTCGTTGTAATATAAAGATTATGTATTTAGACGGTTGCTGGGAGGGCTAGACATGGTAGAGCTGAAAAATGAAATATTGAAGCTGCTGAAGGAAGACGCGCGGCGCGGACCGGATCTGATCGCGACGATGCTGAATGTGGAGCAGGCGGACGTTATCCGAGCGATTGATGAGATGGAAAAGGACCATGTCATTGTGAAATATGCGGCGGTAGTCAACTGGAGCAAGGTAAGCGAGGAGAAGGTAACGGCCTTGATTGAGGTGCAAATTACGCCGGAGCGCGGACGCGGCTTCGAGGGCATTGCTGAACGGATCTATCTATACCCGCAAGTGAAATCGGTCTACCTGATGTCCGGAGATTATGATTTGCTCGTTGAGGTGGAAGGCTCGACATTACGTGATGTCGCTTCCTTCGTTTCCAACAAGTTATCTCCGATAGATTCGGTGTTGTCGACCAAGACCTTCTTTATATTGAAGAAATATAAGCAAGACGGCATTATCTTTGAAGAGCATGAAGATGATCACCGTTTGCCTATTTCTCCGTAAATCCAAGGGTGGTGAAGATGATGATAAAAGATGAAGAGTTAAAAACTTCCCTGCCTGGACAGCGCTCCTCCATGGCCGATTATCTGTCTCCTATGGCCAGATCCATCAAGCCTTCGGGAATCCGCCGTTTTTTTGATATGGTTAGCGAAAGCAAGGACGGGGATATTATTACGCTTGGCGTGGGTGAGCCGGATTTCGTGACGCCTTGGCATGTGCGTGAAGCCTGCGTGTATTCCTTGGAAAGAGGCAAGACGCAATATACTTCCAATGCCGGGATGCCCGAACTGCGGGAAGCCATATCCGGTTATTTGTCTGACCGTTTCAATGTTGCCTATGACCCGGCCAATGAAATTATTGTTACCGTCGGGGGCAGCGAGGCGATCGACTTGGCGCTTCGCGTGCTGATCAATCCGGGAGATGAAATTCTCGTGCCGGAGCCTTGCTATATTTCTTACTCTCCGATTACAGCGCTCAGCGGGGGGATTCCGGTAGGTATTGAGACTTTTGCCAAGGATGATTTCAAACTGACGGCTGAATCTTTGCAGGCCAGCATCACGCCGCGCTCGAAGGTGCTGGTGCTCTGTTACCCCAGCAACCCGACTGGCGGAATTATGACGTATGAAGATTGGCTGCCGATTGCCAAGGTTGTTGAGGAGCATGATTTGATCGTCATTTCGGATGAAATCTATGCCGAGCTGACTTACGGTAGCAACCATGTCAGCTTTGCCTCGATTCCGGGCATGAAGGACCGGACGATTCTGGTTAGCGGGTTCTCCAAGGCATTTGCCATGACAGGCTGGCGGATGGGCTATGTGTGCGGACATCTGGAATTAATTTCGGCCATGCTCAAGGTTCATCAGTATACGGTAATGTGCGCCCCGATTATGGGTCAAGTTGCCGCTCTGGAAGCTCTCACGAACGGTATCGATGAGATGAAGAAGATGATCGATTCCTATAATCAGCGCAGAAGGCTTGTCGTCCGCGGGTTCCGGGAAATTGGCCTGGAATGCCATGAGCCGCAGGGAGCATTCTATGCCTTCCCTTCCATCGAGTCGACGGGGCTTTCATCCGAAGTGTTTGCCGAGCGCCTGCTGAAGGAGCACAAGGTTGCGGCGGTTCCAGGCAATGTATTTGGCAAAGGCGGAGAGGGCTTTATCCGCTGCTCGTATGCAACTTCGGTCGCTCAATTAACGGAAGCGATTGAACGAATCGGAAAGTTTGTCCATTCTTTGAAAAGTTAAAGAATCCTATTTGTTCTTATAAAGAAATTCTGATATAATTTAGCAAAATCCGATTTTAATAAGACCTTCTTAAAATGTAAGAATTTATTCTTCTCAGGCCCAGCCAAAATAGTTAGCAGACATCATGTAGCGAATTTACAACAGTAATTTTAGAACAATAACTTTAGAACGGTAGTTGAAGTCTTCAGCATTTCGGTTGAATAAGGCGGAGTATAAGCCTCCAGGTTTATACTTCGTCTATCATTCGCTGCAAGCGGAGCACATGTACCTTTGATCAAGCGGGACGCCGCAAGCATGCCGGGCATTCTGCGCCATATGAAGCGTGGGGATAAGGAGGGATAGAGATGGCTTATGCGGGAGAGGGTTTTTCCTTGTCGAAGGATCAAGATGCCGTCAGGTCTTCGAACCATTTATCCCCCACTATTCGAAGGCTGGAGGATGAAATCTATCAGCTGCGCAAAGTTATGGAACAGACTTATTTGCAAGATTCGACGTTAAATTCAGAGATTATTATCGAAATTAGCCGCAAATTGGATACGAAGATTAATGAATACATGAGAGCCAGGCGGATTTATGCCACGACCTGATGGGGGGCTGTCTATGCTTCTGACAATCGAATATATTCATCGCTAACCGTGAGACGGATACTTCTTAATAGTACCGCTTGCGGTTTTTTGTTTTTAAATAGCTTCTATTTCTACCCGAAATGGAATGTTTGCCAGTCAAAGGACGACAATGTCGTTGACGCTTGTAAATGATGCTTGGACTGATTTTTCATCCTTTGCCGGCGCTAGCGCTTTTTCAAAAGAATAGGGATATGGTATAGTAAGCCTAGTAGTATTGCTGATAGTTGCAGGGTTTGTAGGCGTACATTCGATTACCCCGGCTATCAGAAAGAGAGGGCGATTGGCAAATGAAATTATATACCCGTACCGGGGACAAAGGGCAGACGGCGCTGATCGGCGGCCGGGTGCCGAAGGATCATCCGCGTGTCGAGGCTTACGGCACGATTGATGAGCTGAATGCCTTCACCGGACAGGCGCTTGCGGTGATCGAGCCGCTCCCGGAACTTGCGGAAATGGCGGCGCGTCTGAAGGTAATCATGAATGAACTGTTCGACTGCGGCTCCGACTTGTCCTATGATGATGAGCATCAGCCTGAATATAAATTGACCGAAGAGTATGCAATCCGCCTGGAGCAGTGGATTGATGATTATCAGCAGCAGGCGCCTGAAATCCGGCAGTTTATTTTGCCTGGAGGGAGTGCTGCCGCCGCGGCGCTGCATGTATGCCGGACGGTATGCCGCAGAGCTGAACGCGCAGTGGTCGCACTTACCGGACGTCATACAGTGAATACAGAGGCTGTGACTTATCTGAACCGGCTGTCCGATTTTTATTTTGCGGCGGCCCGTGCGGCCAATGCGAAGCTTGGGATACCCGATGTATCCTATATTCCCGGGCTGAGGGCGGATGGGCTGTCACGATGACCGACATAAATTACTATGATCCGCTAATTGTTGATGTTCTTCCCCATGAGGAGGGGATGCAGGTACGGACAGTCCTGGAGCGCAGACTGGGCGTGTCCCGCAAGCTGCTCTCTAGGCTGAAGCTGACCGAACAGGGCATTACGCTCAATGGCAACCGGGTGTATACCTCCGAGAAGGTAAACGCGGGAGACCAGCTCGCAATTCGCATGGAGAAGGAGCGGTCAGACGATATTCTGCCCCAGCCGATGGAGCTAGAAATTCTATATGAGGATGACGATCTGCTTGTTGTCAGCAAGCCTGCGGGAATCATTGTGCATCCGACACACGGTCATTATACGAATACACTGGCCAATGGCGTCGTCTATCACTGGCAGCAGCGCGGCGAGCAGGTCAGGTTCAGACCGATTCACCGCCTGGATCAGGACACCTCGGGAGTAGTGGCTATTGCCAAAAATCCGTATATTCATCAGCAGCTGTCCGAGCAGATGCAGCGTGACGAGATGGATAAGGAGTATTATGCTTTTGTATTTAATGTGCCGACTCCTGCCAGCGGGACGGTGAATGAGCCGATTGACCGCGACCCGGAGCAGCCGCATATTCGAATTGTAACTCTGGACGGCTATCCTTCCGTTACACACTATGAGACCTTGCACAGCTATGGCAACGGTGCGGCGGCACTGGTCGCTTTGCGGCTGGAGACCGGACGGACACACCAGATTCGCGTGCATATGCAGCATCTCGGCTGCAATCTAATTGGCGATCAGATGTATGGACGGACAGAAACGCATTTGGTACCTTGGATGTCGGAGGCCGAGGCTGCTGCCGGCAGACAGGCGCTTCATGCACGACGTCTTGCATTCACTCATCCGGGGACCGGACAGCGGATCTCCTTTGCAGCGCCGCTGCCGTTTGATTTGCTCAGACTGGAGCAGCAGCTCCTGGCGTTGCCAAATGAAATCGATTAGGGGGCATCAATCATGTTAAAATTACAAGTCTATCATTATGCCAAATGCGGTACCTGCCGCAATGCGATCAAATGGCTGCAAGCGAAGGGACATGAGCTTGAGCTTCATGATTTATTCGAGCAGGCGCCTTCAGAAAATACGATTCGTGAATGGATTGCACGCAGCGGACTGGATAGCAAGAAGTTTTTTAATGTCTCCGGTGAAGTGTACAAGGAGTTGAAGCTCAAGGACAAGCTGCAGGAGATGAGCGAGGAAGATAAAATTAAACTGCTCGCTTCCAACGGCAGGCTGATCAAGCGCCCGGTCATTACGGATGGCGGCACGGTTACCGTTGGCTTTAAGGAAGCGGAGCTGGAACAGGTCTGGGGTGAATAATGGAACAGAGCAAACAGGGTGAGAGCAAGGGGCGCAATCCGTGGTGGTTTATTGGCGCGGCGCTGCTGTTTCTTGCAACAAAAGGGAAGACCTTGCTGCTGCTGCTCGGCAAGTTTGCCGGCCCGCTTATCAGTATGGGAATTACAATTGGAGCCTACGCACTGATCAGTCCGATCTGGTTTGCGGTCGGATTTGTATGCCTTATACTTGTGCATGAGATGGGGCATGTGCTGGCTGCAAAGCGTAAAGGACTGCCTGTGAGCGCCCCGCTATTTATTCCGTTTATCGGAGCATTGATTACAATGAAGCGCCATCCCAAGGACGCGGAAACAGAAGCCTATATCGCTTTCGGAGGGCCGCTCATTGGCACAATCGGAGCTTTGGCGGTCTATGCGGCAGGTTATATCTTTGACAATCCGCTTCTCTTCGTACTGGCGAATGTAGGCTTTCTGATCAATCTGTTCAACCTGCTGCCGATTCATCCGCTGGACGGCGGGCGTATTGCGACGGCAGTCAGCCGCTGGCTATGGGTTGTCGGGCTGATTGGCGGGGCTGTACTCATTGTGTACTGGCGCAGCTTTTTGCTGATCTTGATTTGGTTGTATTTTGCCTGGAATATGTATCAGACCTATTTGAAATCTTCAAAAAAGACGAAGCCTCTTTCTATTGGCGGCGTGTATGAGGTGGATATCCGTCATTTGCAGCTTCCGGACTGGTATTTTTCGGGACAGGAGCATAAGCGCGATCTGCCGTTCACTAGCTACTGCAAGCTGACGGGAGAGCATATGGTGCAGTTTGAGTGGGATGTGATTCAGTTCCGCGGTGAGCTAGAGCTGCCTATACCCGCTACTGTCCGTCAAGTTCGGCTTGAGAAGAGCAGGATGGTGAAAAAAGATGACGGCGAGGAAAAGTTCCAGATTCTTGTCCGCGTCGACTACGATAAATATGAGAATGACCGTTATTATGAAGTTCCTGCGGCAACGCGCTGGAAGTTCGGATTCGCGTACGGCGGTCTGGCAGTATTTCTGCTCCTGATGATGTGGAACATTCATGAGATGAGCCTTAGCCAGGGAATTCGGTGATGGAGGAGACTAGCGTGAAGACAGGAACAACATGGCGCTCCAGACGACTGGATGCGCTCGGTTCGGCAATCTTTGCCGAAATTGCAGGATGGAAGGCGGAGGCGCTTCGGAGCGGAAAGGATGTCATTGACCTGGGTATTGGCAGCCCTGACCGACCGCCCTCGGAGTTGATTCGGGAATCGCTTGGCGCCGAGGTGCTGCGCCCTGACTGTTATGGTTATCCGGCCTCGCGGGGCAGCGCCGCATTTCGGGAAAAGGCTGCGGAGTGGATGAACTGGCGCTTTGGCGTCAAGCTATGCCCGGAGCAGGAGGTTGTTGCTCTGATGGGCTCTCAGGACGGACTGGCCCATCTGGCGCTGGCGGTTACAGACCCCGGAGACGGGGCCCTCGTCCCGAATCCCGGCTACCCAATCTATGCGGCGGGACTTGCTGTGGCAGGCGTGGAACCGATCTACATTCCGCTGCGTGCGGAAAACGGCTTTCTCCCTGATCTTGATGCCATCACTGATGAAGAATGGGAGAGGGCGCGATTTATTTTGCTTAATTTTCCCAGCAATCCTGTTGCTTCTGTAGCGGAACTTCCTTTTCTGGAAAAGCTGGTTGCGTTGGCGAAGCATCATCACGTGCTTGTTGTGCATGATCTCGCCTATTCGGAGATGGCCTTTGACGGCTTCAGGCCGCCAAGCATTCTGCAAGTTCCCGGAGCGCTCGATATTGCGGTAGAATTCCACTCTTTATCGAAGAGCTTCAATATGGCCGGCTGCAGAATCGGTTTTCTCGCAGGCAACCGTGAGGCAATTGCGGCGCTGCGAGACTTGAAGGCGAATCTGGACTATGGCGTGTTTGATGCCGTGCAGCAGGCGGCGGTGGCGGCTTTGGAGGCGGATATGCGTCAGGAGTTGGAGCCGGTCGGCCCGCTCTATGAGCGGAGGCGCAATATATTCGTACGCGCTCTGGCAGAAGTAGGGTGGGAAGTGCCTTCGCCGCGCGCCACGATGTTTATATGGGCTCCGCTGCCGCCAGTAGCCGTGTCGAAAGGTTGGAGCTGCCGTCAGATTTCCCGGGAAATGGTGATGGAGGCCGGAGTGGTTGTCGTACCGGGCGAGGCCTTTGGCGCTGAAGGGAAAGGCTATGTGCGGATTGCTTTGGTAGAGGATGAGTCCAGGCTGCTTGAGGCAGCGCGGTGCATCGGGAAATTTTTGAGGAAACTGGAGGATGAACAATGAACGGGACACATGAGGGGCGCGAGCGGCTGCTGTTGGTAGACGGGATGGCTTTGCTGTTTCGCGCATATTTTGCCACTTCGTTTACAGGCTCCATTCGCCGGACGAGCGCAGGGATACCGGTCAATGGCGTACACGGTTTTGTCCGTTATTTTCTGGATGCGGTGAAGCGCTTTGGCCCCACGCATGTCATATGCTGCTGGGATATGGGGAGCACGACCTTTCGGACGGAGCAATTCTCGGATTATAAAGGCAACCGCCCGGACGCGCCGGACGATTTGAAGCCGCAGTTCGATCTTGTGAAGGAGGTTGTCGACAGTTTCGGTATTCCCAATGTTGGCATCGTCGGCTATGAAGCGGATGACTGCATCGGTACGCTTGCCAGATTACATAGCGGCGCTGCAGATGTGTTCGTCCTGACGGGCGATCATGATATGCTGCAACTGGTGAACGAGCGCGTAACCGTAGTCATCATGAAAAAGGGGTATGGCAATTATGCTGTTTATACGCCATCCTTTTTATTGGAGGAGCGCAATCTGACTCCAGCCCAGATCATCGACCTGAAGGGGCTTATGGGCGATACGAGCGACAACTATCCAGGCGTAAAGGGCATTGGCGAGAAGACGGCGCTCAAGCTGATGCAGGAATACGGCACGATTGAGAACATTCTGGACAATCTGCCGCAGCTGTCCAAGAGCATCCGGGCCAAGATTGAGGCTGATCTGGACATGCTGCATCTGTCACGCGATTTGGCCACAATCCGCTGTGACGTTCCGCTGGAGCTGGCATTGGATCAGTGCCTATGGAAGCTAAACCGCAGCACGGTAGAGACGAAGTTTGATGAACTGGAGTTTGGAAGTTTGGTGAAAATGATTGGATGATTGATTGAGAGCGTTAAGTGTGCGTCTCTAAAAAAAGTTTATATTCATATAAACAGTGGTAGATTTAACTTGTCTCAAATTAACTTCTCATAGAAATGAGCTATACTTATAGATTGCACTATTAATATATCTGTTCGCTTCGCAACGTTAATATTGTTCAGCGTCCAGGAGGAAGGATAAACAATTTGCGGATTTAAACCCAATTAATTGAATATGTCATAAACAAACGTCCGTTTGCAATATGTCGTGCATTTTTGACAAAACGGACGTTTGTTTAAATTTCTGCTCTCTGATATGCCAATTGATAAGTGTGCACCATAGCGACCGTTAGATACTTAATGCTTGATGAACTGAGCCCGTGTCAGACCATCAGCTGCAAGTGAGGCAGGAACTATAAATGAACCAGCGATAGGACCAGGGGCAAACCAATTCTGCATGCGAAGATTTGGCTCCAAGTAAAACGATGCTTGACCCTGTATGGGGGCTGCTGCAAGATTATTTGCATTGGAGAATGCGACAATCGGCGGTGTGATTCCGAAAGGTGCTGTTTGATCAGCATTTGTTGTGGAAGCGATACTCCCCAGAAGAGTCGATAGAGTAGGAATAAGACCAGGCAATCCCGCACCTGTCCTATTGTTGTCAAATGCTAAAGGTATACAGATAGAGCGAATCATATTGAAAAGCGCAATGACTCTTTGCGTGTCCTTTGCTTTATACTGGCTTTGAAACAAAGGGTGATGCGCAAGAAGAAGAGCAGCTAACCCGGTGATATGAGGAGCAGCCATGGAAGTCCCCGATTCTGCTTTATAAGCTCCACCCGGTACCGTAGAAACAATAGATACCCCTGGCGCACACACTGAAATTTGTGGCCCGAAGCAAGAGAAGTTGGGTGAGAAAAGGCCATTTGCATCGAGGAAATTTTGCTGAACGGTTGTGCTATCCCATGTATTGGGCTGTAATTCAGAAAGATTTCCAATAGCTGCAACTGCAAATGTATGCTGGGAAGATGCTGGATATTTTACAGCATCACCTGAATTTCCGGCTGCGACTATGCAAACAATTCCCTTTTGTGCAGCAGCAGCAAGACTTTGCTCAACGACCGGGTTAATTTCTGAATCTCCACCCAGACTCATATTAATGACATCAATCCCGTGTTCAACGCAGTAATCCAGAGCCTCAATCAGGCTGCTATAGCTGCCTCCAGGGAAAATCTTGAGAACGTGTATTTCTGCTTCTGGTGCGAATCCCCTCATTTTACCCCCGTCAACACTGCGTGCAGCGATTATTCCGGCACAATGTGTTCCGTGACCGATTTGATCCGAGTTCCAACCGCTTGATTGAGAATCTCCAGAGAAATCTTGACCCAACTGGATGTGTTTGAGCAGTGGATGTTCATTGTCGCATCCACTATCAATAATAGCAATTTTAATGCCAGAACCGTTTATTTCCTTGGGTATTTGTTCAAGACCCATCATGCGCTGCCCCCATCCGCATTTGAATTGATCCGGGAATTGGGGAATCGTCTCCGATAATGAACGCATTCGAATAATATTAATCGATTCAGCATTAAGCTGAGGGTTCGAAAGGTAAATATCCCAGTAACTATCAGGCGCTGTTACAATAATTAAACGTGGTGGCCTAGAGCCGAGTGTAACCAGTTCAAGTTCAGCTTCACCCGATTCGTCGGTAATCTTTTGAGCGGGGAACGCATCTCCAGCTAATTGAATGGTTACTTTCGGTAAAGGTTTCTCCCCCAATCCAATTACACGAAAACGATATTTGCGAGTGGTTACCTCTGCAGTTGGTGAAATGGAACCGATGCTTGCTAATTCGACTGTACGGTTAAAAGATAGAGGTTTATCTTCAACAATCATTAAATGAGGTGGAACGGTTCTTTGTAGAAGCTCGGCACGATCAGGGGCTAAATTGGCGATGACGATATCCGTGGCTTCATTTGTATTGGCTCCTAATGTCCGCATGGTCTCAGTATGGCGTTTGATTCTGCGAACAACATCAAGACTTAAAGTAGAAAGTATTTGATCCATTGTTCCTGCAGCCATTGGTTGTAAGCCAACTGCTTTAGCAGTTTGTCCGGGACGGGGGGCTATCATATATTGTTTTCGTTCCTCAAGTGGAAGTGTGCTTAACTCGTTGCTGTCTTGGGGCATGATGCTCATCTCACTTTACATTGGATTGTTGGAAGCTAAAAGAGTTGCAATGGCTTATCTGGTGCGATAATGACATTTTCTCCAAAGAGATTTTGCAGCGATTGAACCGTACTTGCAGTGGCTTGGATGACGATTTGACGAGGGGAATTTTCACCATCAATCACCTTCATTATTGTCATCTCAGTTCTTTCCGAGATTAAACGGATCACATTTTGCATGACATTATTAGCAATGTTTGGGTCCGTACTGCGAGCGGTCAATAACCATTGCTCATCTCCATACATGGGATTCTCAACCTCCTGACTTTCAGAAAGAGTTAAATACGATCACTGGGACAATGACGTCCCAGTGATCGTCGTTAATGCATAATAGTTGTGGCACCTTGAAGAGAGTTTGTGGATTTACTGCAAAGGGAGTGTTGAACTTGCATAAAATGGAAGGTTTCCAGCAAGCTGCGCTCCAACCTGGAAAGGAAGGACTTGTCCGGCCAGGGTGCCAGCCGAAC